>CALRZN010000007.1:0-217561 GCA_943372645.1 Chitinophaga pinensis
GGTCGTTTTCGATAAGCGATACTTCCTGTTCAAACTGTTCAACGGGAAGATTACGTAACTCGGTAAGCATGGCGCTCACGCCATCAACATCATACGAATACATAGTTTTAGGGTTTAAAGGTTAACTGATTAAAAGGATTAAGGTTTAATGGTACTGGAGCTCCGATACGCGCGTATCTGTAGCAAATATACAACTTATAGGATTTTTGTCAAGTGTTTTAGCGTATTTAATCGTTTAACTATTAATGTTTGTTTATTTTATTACCACATATAACACATAATAGTTAACCACATCACACAATTCCGCCTGCTCTTCCGTATGTTTTCCGGATGCACCCGGTGAACCCTTAAATGCTTGCTGTTAAAGGCATCCAGTTGATTTCCAATTGTGAAAAACAGGGTTGATTTTGTGGCAAATAAGGCCGATTATACCATCAATTTTATATTACATCTGTTGCCTGTTTGCAGAACCAGCGCCGGGCGTTTTCATTCGTCCCCGTTTCCGGCCGCAAACAGCCTGCGCAACATCATGCGGTGCCGTTCACCGTTATCGGCCAGCAGTTGCAGGCGCACAATTTCGTTTTCGGGTGTTTCGGCATCCATTACGCGGCTGGCATGCAAATCGTCAATGGGAGTTCCTTCGGCATTGAGCGGGCAGATGTCGCGCACTTCTGTTTTTTTCTTTTTGTAAAGTACAAAACGGCTGAGTGGCGGACCATACAATCTACAGATGAGCGGGCGGTGTTCATAAATGCGGCATGCACCCGCTTCATCCAGGAACGCACAGCCATCGGGCGGATTTGTTTTTCCGCTTTGCAGCAACTCCGGGTAATGGCGGCGGATGTTTTCGGCTTCAATGCCGAGCACTTCAATACCATCCACACAACAGGCCGAACACCCTTTGCTGCATTTCAGGCGCGGACCGTGGAGGGCATACTGTTTTGCCGATAATTCATCCACCCGCCGGTAAAGCGCTGTTAATTGTTCAAAATATTCCGGAGCGTACATGCCGCAAAGGTAACACGAGTTTTTGTCACCAAACCCGTGACTGGTGTGACATCGCGGGCTTCCGGGTGTTCAAAAAAGCAAAGAATTTAACAATGGACGGTTAATACTATTTTAACCCCGACCGGAAAAGCCGCGTCAGTCCTGTATAATTTGGTGACCGAATTCAAAAACATGGACAACAGGCAACAAATATCCGATCTGATCCGCAAGGTAAACTGGGCAGGCTTAACGCATGCACAGGGCGAAGCGTCAGACGTGAGTGGCATGCTGACCGACCTGATGTCGGACGATGCCGAGAAACGTGTGCTTGCCCTTGGCCAGTGCTACAACACCATATATTACCAGGGCATGCGGTACAATGCTTCTTCGGAGGCGATTCCGTTTATCCTTTATATGCTGCAAACACCCGAAGTACAGGGCAAAGTGCTGCTCATGCAGTTGCTCCGTCATCTTGCAGTGGCTTACCAGGAGTCGTACCTGCCGCTTGGTTTCCAGTGGCGTCCCGAACCGCAATACAGTTACAGTGCCGCCGTACAGTCTTATAATGCGGTTGGCCGCGGTACCGATATTTTTATGCAGCTGCTGAAACATGAAGACGAATCTGTTCGCCTGCATGCAGCATTCCTGCTGGGCTGGTTCCCTGCAAAAGGACGGCAGACACGTAACACCATTGTAGAATGTGTTGCCACAGAAACGTCTGACTTTGTTAAAGCAAACCTGCTGGTTACACTCGGGCTGCTTGATGGTTATGAAAACACAAAAGTGAACGAAGCCCTGCTGCGCAACCACCTGCACCATCCGGAAATGCTGGTGCGCACCTCGGCCGCCATTGCACTCACACGCCTGCTGCAGGCCGATGCAGATGAAAAAACAGTAAACACACTGGTAGATGCGCTCGAACATTACGACGGGCAATACCTTGATCATATTTTCCCGTGGCACGATGGCGACGTGGTAGGTTATGTTACCAGCAGTTTCCACCTGCTCGGGCAGCAGGCCGGCCCGGTAATGCTGGAGCCGCTGTGCACACAACTGGAACATACAAATGTGTTTACCGGCATTGAAGTGGCGGGTGTATTGCTGCGTTTCTTCTTCAGCGATCCCGGTTTACCGCGTCCCGTTCCGAAAGAAGCCCTGCACCCGGTGCAGCGCCGCATCCTCGAAAGTGTTGCCGTAAACAAAAAGATGTGTCCCGAAGCCGCACAGCCGGCCGATCATTTCTGGGATATCTTCACGCATTACGGTTTGCCCGGTTCGCCGGATGAACTGCGCCATTACCTGGCGGCGTAAACGGAATTCTATTTCCTTTTCACCTTTTTACTTGCAGTTCGTTTGTGTTTTGTAGGCCATAACGCGGGCCATAAATGCCTTTGCAGCTGCCACACCGACCTCGTTAAACGATTTCTCATTCTTTTCGGCCAAGCCTAAACAGACACGGGCCCAATTATTTGCTGCAAGTATCATAGCTTCATCTTTCACCGCTTCGGCTTCCTGCCGGCTTGTAGATGAAACCGGCCCGCAGGTAGAGCTTTCCAGCCTGCTTTTTATTGCTTTAAATGCAACCGGACTTACATTTTTCAGATCGGCAATATGTGCATTTTCGTGCGCGGCAGGTATGGATGAACTGCGATACTTGCCGCTCGGCAATCCACTGTTTGGCTGATTATTAATTTTTTTGGTAATCATATTAATATAATCCTGCAAATCACTTATTACCTGTTTGGTGAGCGTACAGGAGTTAATTTCCTGTGCGTTTGAGCAGGATGAACTTTGGCTGTCGCCGGGCAGGTAAACATCCTTGAATTGATTGCAGTTCACATTCCATGAAATAATCCCGTATGCTTCGGTAACACGAATCTTCCAGTAATTGCCATCGGAATAAACACAGCCGAAAATTTTGTAATTGCCTTCCAAAATTCTTGTGAGTCCTTCTTCGGTTGGCTTTAAGAGCTGTGGGGGAAGATTGCGCACAGCAGAAATTTGTGGAACTACAGACGCCACCGAATTGCATTTTGAATCGTCCGTCAGAACCGCTTCGAAATTCAGCGTGAGTGTAGCTGTTTTGTTTGATTTGATATTCGGTCCTTTGTATTCCTTTACATTAATATCAAAATCGAACGGCTGGGGCTGATCAAGTATCTGCGGATCAATTGTTACATTGTTGTAACCCTCGCCGGTGTCTTCATACTTGTCAATTTCACGGGCAAAGCCGGTAACCTTTAGCGGGCTACTCATTACATTAAAATAACTTTTCACCAAGGTTCGGTTTAACATGTTCTTTCCCTTTTTCAGGGGATTTACACCAAAGTTGGAACTAAATTCGCCTGCAGTAACCACAAAATCCCATTCACCGCCTATTCCACCGGTGTAGTCAATAGAAACTAATTTCAGCGAGAGTATCATGTTGTTTTTGTTTTTCGGGGATATACGTCGATGAAGCTCTTCCGGGATTTTGAAAACCAGCAGTTTTTTTTCAACAGATGCTGAATATCCGTATGAAAACGGATAAAGTATGGTTTGAATACACCGTATTTTTACAGACACCTGTTGTCTCCCGCAGTTCCCTATCTTTGACCAACTACTTTAACTTATGAATTGGGATCATTTATTTTCGGCACGCCTCGACGCGAAGAAAGAACCGCGCCAGCCAGGCATTGACCGCAGCAGTTTTGAACGCGATTTCGACCGGGTTGTATTTTCAGCGGCATTCCGCCGTTTACAGGATAAAACGCAGGTTATTCCGTTGCCTGAAAACGATTTTGTACACACACGCCTCACGCACAGCCTCGAAGTTTCGTGCGTGGGCCGTTCGCTGGGAAGGCTGGCGGGCGGGCATATTCTTGAACAATATCCGCACCTGAAAGAACAGCTTTCCGTTTCCGATTTCGGTGCGGTGGTGGCCAGTGCGGCGCTTGCGCACGACATCGGCAACCCGCCTTTCGGGCACTCGGGCGAAACCTCCATCAGCAATTATTTCCGCAATGGCAAAGGAAAATCGCTCGAAAAAGAGCTGAACAACGAACTGCAGTGGGCCGACCTCTGCAATTTCGAAGGCAATGCCAACGGGTTCCGCATCCTTACCAATTATCACGGCAAGGAAAGCCCGGTGAAACT
Source organism: Chitinophaga pinensis (assembly GCA_943372645.1). Taxonomy (GTDB): domain Bacteria; phylum Bacteroidota; class Bacteroidia; order Palsa-965; family Palsa-965; genus VBWE01. The sequence continues at coordinate 4,123 of CALRZN010000007.1, forward strand.
GACCTACACCACGCTGGCGGCTTTTATGAAATACCCCACGCAGTCGCTGAAAACAGAAAAGCTGCCCGGACGGGTGAGCCAGAAAAAGTTCGGCTACTTCCAGAGTGAAAAAGAAATCTGCAAAACCATTTTCGATCACCTGCAGATCCGTAAACTGAACGATTACTCCTGGTGCCGCCACCCGCTTGTGTTCCTGGTGGAGGCTGCCGACGATATCTGTTACCGCATCATTGATTTTGAAGACGGCATCCGCATCGGGCTCATCCCCTTCCGCGAAGGCGAAGAACTGCTGATCAACCTTGTGAAAGGGGAAGACGGTTTGTTCAACGAGGCGCGTTACAAGGCCATGGACGATCGCGACGAAAAAGTGAGTTACCTGCGCGGCGTGGCCATCAGTATGCTTATTGAACAGGCCAGTACCATTTTTCGTGAACACGAACCGCAACTGCTCAGCGGCGATTTCGACCAGTCGCTGATTGATCTTGCGCCCCGCCAGGATGAACTGAAAGCCATTCTCGATGTTTCGATCAGCAACGTATATCGCAGCCGCAACGTACTTGAAATTGAAACAGCCGGTTTTCATGTGGTGGCAGAACTGCTGCACCTGTTTATTACCGCGGTGAATCACAAAAACGAGTTCGGGGATAATCTGAAAAAGGAACGCCCGCTCAGCGACAAAATCGTAAAACTGCTGCCCAAACAATTTATTGCAGCCCCCGGAAGCGACCTGTACACGCGCCTGCTGCTTGTTTGTGAATTTGTGGCGGGTATGACTGACAGTTATGCCGTATCTTTATATCGCCGGTTAACCGGTGTGGAATTACCGAACTAAAAAAAACAGTCATGTCGAACAAAAACTTTAATGCCTACATCGCCGGCGCAGATGCGTTTGGTACGTTGCATGTTTCCTCAGGCAAAATTGTAGCCTGCGATCCGCTTGCCGATCCGCGCACCGAAGGTTTTGAACGCGCTGTTCCGCTGGGTGATTTCCCGGTACATCTTGTTTTTTCCGACGACCGTCCCGCCCTGGCTTTTATCCGCTTCAGCGAAAAAGACCCGGTGCAGTGGGTAATGGCTACCACACCCGGGCAGGATCTTTCGCAACTGCAGCCCGGTTATATTTACGGTTACCCGGTTGATGCCGGCATGGGTTGTTTTATGGACGAAGCCGCCGCCCGCCTCTACCGCCAGCGCGAACTGGACCTGAACGACGAATGGAAAGCTGCCGGAAAAGAAGGTTCACCCAACCTGTACGACGACCTCATTGATCCGGCCATGCAGGAAAACGACGAGATGGATTTTCTCGATTTTCAGCCCTACGCCGATCAACCGCACAATGTATTTTTCTTCACCTCCGGCTGGGGCGATGGTTTTTACGCATCGTACTGGGGACTGGATGAAGACGGCAACGTGGCCGTGCTGCTGACCGATTTCGAAATTATTTCGGATGAGGATGAAGAGGAGTAGGATCGTATAAAACAGCCGACCAAAAAGGCCAGGCATCTGTAAAGTAAATACGGTTCCGAGTAGCAGTCAACAGTCGGCAGTGGCAGTCGGGTTGTATTTCAGAAGAAGAAACTGTTCCTTACAATAACACGACTGCCACTGCCTGCTGCTGCTGCCACTTATTCCGGGATTTTTATTTTACAAGATCATTCAACGTTTCATCAGAAAAACCAGGAACCCTTCCATGGCCCGTGCGCGGTGGCTCAGTGCGTTTTTTTCGGAAGGCTGCATTTCGGCAAATGTTTTTTCAAAACCATCAGGCACAAACAGCGGATCGTAACCGAACCCGTTGCTGCCTCGGCGTTCGCTGATGATGGAGCCTTTAACAATGCCTTCGAAAAACAGATACTGTTTGCCATCTGTAAACGCAATTACAGTGCGGAACTGTGCGCGGCGGCTGGTTTTGTTTTCCAGTTCGCGCAGCAGTTTATCCATGTTATCGGAATCACTTTTCTGCGGTCCGGCATACCGTGCAGAATACACGCCCGGCGCCATGTCCAGCGCTTCCACTTCAAGGCCGCTGTCGTCGGCAAAACACGGCAGCCCGCATTTTTCAAACGCATACCGGGCTTTCTGCAGTGCGTTGGCCTGCATGGTGTTGCCGGTTTCGGGCAGTTCTTCGGTTATGCCGGCTTCGGCCAGGCCGGTGAGCTGAAAGCTGCTGCCGGTAAGCGCCTGCACTTCTTCTATTTTGTGCCGGTTGTTGGTTGCAAACAAAAGTTTCATGGTACAAACCTAATTAATTAAGTTTGCCGGAAGTGAATTTATCCATCCAACAGTTGCCTGCCCGTGTCGGTTAACCGCAGTGTGTTTTACACCTTACTGACCCAGATTCCCCTGCTGCTTTCGGGCATCGGCTGCAGCATTTTTATTACACGAACCATTGGCGCGGGCGGACAGGGCGTTTATTCGCTGGGGATGACTGCAATTGAAGTGTTTACGTTCCTGCTCGGCTTTAACCTCAACACGGCGCTGGTGGTGTATTCGGCCAACCGCAAAATTCCGGAAGCGCGCCTCATCGGTATGGGCACCATGTTGCTTTCGGCCGGATTTGTGCTGCTCATGGTGTTCCTGCTTTCGCTTTACCTGTTTACCGATCACCCGTTTTTATTTCCTGAAAAAACAAACGGCCTGTTTTATTTTTTCTTCCTAACGGCGGGTTTTGCACTCAATGTTTTTCACGCCACCATGATCGGGCTGTTCCAGGGGCGCAAATTATTCCGCATTGTGAACCAACTGCAGATCCTGCTTGCAGTTGCAAACTTCAGCAGTTACGGCATTGCGTTTTACCTGCATTATGCGGGGATAATTTCGGTAACAGTAATCCACATGTTCCTGATATACATCGGCAGCATGTGTTGTATGGCAATACTATGGCTCATCATGTATCTGAAACATGTCCGCGTACGCCCCAGCTTTCAGTTTGATTTTGTTGCAGACGTGCGCCCGTTTTTTCTCTTCCTCCTGAACGGGCATCTTGGCCAGGTGGTGAACATCATCATTTATCGCGCCGATATGTGGATTGTGGATTATTACCTGCCGAAAACCGATGTGGGCTATTACGCCCGTGCGGTGGGTGTGGCGCAGCTGCTGCTTATGATTCCGAACACGATCACGGCCATTCTCAATCCCTACCTTGCCGATCCGAACCACAACGACCGGGAAGCGCTCACTGCTTTTTATTCGCGCCTGCATTTTACATTGGTGTGTTTGCTTTCGCTTATCGGCATTGCGCTGGCGCCGTTTGTTTTTCCGTGGGTGTACGGTGCTGATTTTTCAGCGTCAGTAGTTCCGTTTATGATTATGCTTCCCGCGGTGCTGTTTGTGGGCATGGCGCGCATTTTCGGTACGTTCAACATTTCGCGCAACCGCCTGCGCGAAAACCTGTATGCTTCGCTTGCCGCGCTGCTGTTTATTATCCCGCTCGACTTTTTTATGATTCCGCGCATGGGCATTGCGGGTGCTGCGCTGGCTTCGGTACTTACCTATTTCCTGCTGATGGCCGGCACATTTTATTTTGCACGCACCGCATCGGGTCTTCCGCGCGCCAACTACCTGCTGCTTTCTTTTCCGGAAATGCGTGATGTGCTGAAACGGGTGATGCAACTCGCAAGGCGATGAAATAATGTGCATTGCTGTTCAGCAGCAACCGATCTGCATACAGACCGGAAAGACCGAAAAAACTACCTATTTTTACACCTCCTAAGAGCAGAATTACCTGATGGCAGTTGCATACCAGTGTTGCAGGCGTTGTATCCTGGATACAAATGATGATCCCGCTATCCGTTTCGATGAAAACGGCGTATGCAATCATTGCCTGTCGTTCGACCGGCTGCAGCTGCAACGCATCAATCCTGATCCCGAAGCATTGAAAAAACAGCTTGACCAGTTAGTGGCACAAATCAAAGCGGGCGGGCAGGGTAAAAAATACGATTCGGTGATGGGTGTGAGCGGTGGTGTTGACAGCACCTTTCTTGCCCTGAAAGCCAAAGAACTCGGCCTGCATCCGCTCGTGGTGCATTTTGACAATGGCTGGAATTCGGAACTGGCGGTAAAAAATATTGAGAACATCATTCACAAACTCGGTTTCGACCTGCACACACATGTCAACAACTGGGAAGAATTCCGCGACCTGCAGCTTTCGTTTTTCAAAGCATCGGTACTCGATATTGAAATGCTTACGGAACAGGCCATCATGGCCATGCTTTACAAACTGGCGCGGCAGCACGGTGTAAAATTTATCCTGCTTGGTACAAACGTGGCCACCGAAGGCATCCTGCCCGAACACTGGTACCATTTTAAAGTGGATCTCAAAAACATTACTTCGATACACAAACAGTTTGGGAAGGTGCCACTGAAAACCTACCCCATGCTCGGTTTCTGGAAACGCTGGTATTACGACAGCGGTGCCAAAATCCGTTCGGTTTCGCTGCTTGATTATGTTTCGTACAACAAAGACGAAGCAAAAGCGCGCATCATCAGCGAACTGGGCTGGCGCGATTACGGCGGCAAACATTACGAATCCATCTTCACCCGGTTTTACCAGTCGTATTACCTGCCGCAGAAGTTCGGCATTGACAAACGTAAAGCACACCTTTCAACACTCATCTGCTCCGGACAACTGTCGCGGGAAGAAGCGCTGCGCGAAATGGAAAAACCGATCATTGATCCGCAGCAGCTGGCCGATGACAAGGCCTACGTTATAAAAAAATTAGGGTTCACGCCCGAAACCTTTGAAGCGGTGATGCAACTGCCGCCGAAAAAACATACCGATTATCCCTCGTACCTCACCAGCAATTACGTTTACCAGCAGCGGTTTTCGCGTTTCACCCGCATCATCAAAAAAATAGTGGGCCGCAAAACACCGGTAAACGCTGCCGGTCCGCTGCATGTGCTGCACATTGCCGCATGGTATCCGCATCCTGACAGTCCGCACAGCGGTATCTTCATCAAGGAACATGTAGATGCACTCAACCGGTTTTGCATCAATGATGTGATTCATGTAGACATCAGACGCGACGGTAAAAATTTCTGGGAAGAAAAACACACGCAACTTTCTGCTTCGGAAGAACAATGGACCTGCAACACCAGCGCGCGTCACTGGCTTACATTTGAGCTGCTGGCTTTGCGCCTGCTGTTCCGCGAACTCATCCGCAAAGGCAAGGCCAAAAAGTATGATGTGGTTAACCTGTACATTGCCTACCCGTTTGCAACAGGTTTACGCACGCTCCGTTTTTTCTCGGGCAAACCGTTTACGATAACCGAACAATGGACGGCATATAATTTCTGGCTTGGCCAGGATAAGATACGACACAACCTGCGCCGGGTAAAAAATATGTTTCACAAAGGGGCGCATGTCATTACCGTTTCCGAAGCACTGGCCGAAGACATCCGCGAATTTGCCGAACTGCCTAAACTCCATTACACCGTGGTACCGAATGTGGTTTCCCCGGAACTGTTTCGCATGCGCAGCAGCATACCGGATAAACCGGTTTTCTTTATGCTCAATGTGTGGCACGCGCTGAAGAAACCGCTGGTTGCCATCAATGCGTTTGCCGTATTTCTGAAAAAACACCCGGATGCAATTTTACGTATCGGCGGCGATGGTCCGCTGATGGACGAAATGAAAGCCTGCATCGCGGCACACGGTATCGGCGGCAATGTGGTATTGCTCGGCGCGTTATCAAAAACAGCGGTTGCAGCAGAACTGGCCGCAGCCACCGCCCTGCTGCATGCATCGCGGTACGAAACATTTTCGGTAATCTGTGCAGAAGCACTTTGCTGCGGCACGCCGGTAATTGCTTCAAAGGTGGGCGCACTGCATGCACTCATCGGTGATGAACAAGGCATACTGGTGAACGACGACGATCCGGCCAACTGGGCAAACGCCATGGAGACCATTTATAACAACCGCGCCCGTTTTTCACCTGCACAGGTTGCAGCAGGTGCTGCAGAAAAATTTGCGCCGGAAGCCATCGGTCAAAAACTGTACAGTACCTTCCGCATGATCAGGGATAAAAACAACAGCTGAGGTGGAACTGCGCGGACAACATATCGTCATCATTTCAAACGAAGCCTGGGGCACCACGTGGTATTCCAAACACAATTATGCGTTTGAATTATCGCGTAACAACCGCGTGCTTTTTATTGATCCGGTAAGCGGCTGGTCATTCCGAGACTTGTTCCGCAGCCGCATCACAAGCGAAACGGTTGCCGAAAACCTGGACGTAATCCGTTACAACAACCGGTTGCCAATCCGTTCAAAGCTGCTGTTCAACCTGAACAACCGATGGGTTTCTGCCGCGCTGAAAAACTATTTTTCAGGAAATGGTTTTGGCAACATGCTTTTCTGGAGTTTCGATCCGTACCGCCTGCATAAACCGGCCGCGCTGGGGGCAAAACAGGCCATTTACCAGTGCATGGACAATTATGCGTTTAAAGCGATGGGCGAAAAAACACTCGCATTAAATTGTGCACATATAATTTGTGTGGGCGAACGCCTTGCCGATTATTTCCGCCCGTTTCACCGTTCCGTGCATGTGCTTCCGCACGCTATTCCGTCACGCGCATTCGGCCGCGATGAAAGCTTCCGAAACGCGTTGCCGGTGCGCAAAGGGTACGGTCTTTTTTTCGGCAACATCAACAAACGCCTCGACTACGATCGCCTGGAAAAAATGGTAACTGCGCTTCCCGAACGCGATTTTGTGCTTATGGGCAACCTGCACGACCTTTCGGGCGATGCAGCGGCAAACCGCCTGTTCACTGAAAAAAAATACAGCAACGTGTACGTTACACCCGCAGTACCGTATAATGCGCTGCGCAATTACATTGCTGAAGCCGGCTTCGGATTTTTATTCCCGAAACCGGAACCGGGCAACCTGATATCGAGCCAGAAAATGATGCAGTACCTTGCACAGGGCAAACCGGTGTTCGGGCCGCATTTTGAAGAATGGAAAAACGAAGAACACCTGCTTCATCCCGAGGATGATATTGACCGGCTGATCGGTCGTATGCGTACCGTGCTGCAGGAAAACGAACCGGCATCGCTGGCGGATGAACGCATTGCACATGCACAGCAGTATAGTTTTGCTGCTATACTGAAAAAGATCGAACACATTTTACAACACTGATACGATGCACGTAGTTTGGGTAATCGCCAACGAGCCTTCTGTTCCGTACTTCAACTGGTTTGCTGCAAAAGCACGCGAAACCGGTGCGGTAACATTTACATTTGTTGCGCTGTATCACGAACGCCCGAAGATGATTGACGAGATGCGCGAAAAGGGATTCGATTGTTACTGGATTCCGTTTGATGCATCCAAACGCAAACGTTCGATGGTTCGGGCGTTGTTTGCATTATACAAGCTGTTCCGCAAACTGAAACCGGACATTGTACACACACACCTTTTTGACGATTCGCTGCCCGGCCTGCTGGCTGCGCGCCTGGCCGGTGTAAAGGGGCGTGTGATAACCAAACAGGATACCACCTATCATTGGTATTATGCCCCGGCGTATGTGCGTTTCGACCGGATGAATAACCGCAACGCCACGCACATCCAGGCCATTGCCACGCGCAACCGCGAATTTATAATTGAAAAAGAAAAAGCGCCTGCAGCAAAAGTGCACCTCATCCGCCACGGTTCACCGCCCGAAATAATGACTGCTGCAACGGATGAAGCCATTGCACGGCTGAAAAAACAATACGGTATGGAAGGCCGCATTGTGGCTGGTACCGTGGCGCGGCTCATCCGCTGGAAAGGCCATCACCTGCTGATTGAAGCTGCAGCTGAAGCCGTAAAAAAATATCCGCAGCTGTTGTTTGTTTGGGCCGGCCGCGGAACACCGGAATTTAAAGCAGGGCTCGAAGCCGCCATCAAAGCGAAAGGACTGGAAAACAACGTATGCTTTACGGGCTGGATTGAACGGAAAGACATTCCTTCGTTTTACCGCTGTATGGATATGTACCTGCACCCGGCCATTGAAGAACCGTATGGCTTTGCAATTACCGAAGCGCTGATGAACGGGGTGCCTACCGCTTCCACGCTGACCGGTGCTACCGACCTGCTGGTGAATTACCAAAGCGGTATAATTCTTCCTGAAAATGACAGCGCTGCAATTGGTTCTGCAATTGATTATTTCTGCAGCGATCCGGAACGCGCAAAACGCATCGGGGAAGCCGGAAAAAAAAGCGCATTACACGAAAACAGTTTTGAACGGATGTGGGCGGAACAAATTGCCCTTTACCACCGTATGAAGAACTTCTGACGTGAAGAAACTGCTTAAATACCTGCGAAAACAATACATCGTCGGCCGCCCTGCAGGAGCGGCTGTGCGGGGTTTTCTGCGCTTTTCGGATAAAATACGGCGCACGTTTCACAAACACTGGCCGGTTTCAGGAACCGTGCACGTGCTGCTTCCGGGTAATGAAAAGCTGCTGCTCTGGTCGAAAGGCGATGACTATATCACCACGCAGGCCTACTGGAAAGGTTTTAAAGGATACGAAGACACATCCGTATGGTTGTTTTACCAGCTCGCAAAACACAGCCACTGCATTATTGATGCCGGTGCAAACATCGGTTACTTTTCACTCATCGCCGCAAAGGCCAATCCGGATGCATCCGTTTTTGCATTTGAACCCATGCCCGATATCGTGGAACGCTTCGAAAAAAACAGGCAGCTCAACAACCTGCAAAACATCCACATTCAAACGATGGCCGTCGGTGAAACCGATGGTGAACTTACGCTCTACACCCCCGTGGCTGCACCGGGCGTGGCTCTTGCCGTTTCGGCCAAAGAAGGCTGGCTGAGTAACACGACTGCTTCCCGGGTAAAAGCCACCACCCTCGACACCTGGTGCAGGACGAATACTACCGGCAAAACAGATCTTGTAAAAATAGATTGTGAATTACTCGAAGATGCTGTGCTGCGCGGCATGACCAACATCCTGGAAAATGACAAACCGGTGCTGCTGGTGGAAATTTTATTCCCGGAATCGGAAGAAGTAGGCGATACCGGCAAGTTCAGTAACTACCGGGAAATTGAATCGCTGCTGAAAAAATACGGTTATACGTTTTACCTCATCAACAATACCGCACTTGTACAGGTAGATCACCTCATTTATAATCCGGATTGCAGGAACTATCTTTTTTCAGCAAAACCACCTGAAAAACGCTACCTTCCCTATTCCAATCTGCCCGACCTGGTGAAGCAGTTATGTTGAACACGCCTTTAGTCAGTATTATTATTCCTGCCTGCAATGCAGCACCGTACATCGGCGATGCCATCCGTTCAGTGCAACAGCAAACGTTTACGGACTGGGAGTTACTGCTTACCGATGACGGTTCAACCGATGATACAGCTGATATTGTAAAACCATTTCTTGCGGATGAACGTATCCGTTACACAAAGCAAACCAACAGCGGCGTAAGTGCGGCACGCAACACCGGTATTGCCGCGGCAAAGGGAGCCTACATCGGTTTCCTCGATGCCGATGATGCACTGCTTCCGGAAAGTATTGCCGAAAAAATAAAGGTGCTCGAAGCCGACCCAAAAACAGATTTTGTATTTGGTGATGTGATTTACTGCGATGCAGCACTGCAACCTTCCACAAGCATTTTAACCGGGAGCGATAAGCAACTGCTGGATGAACTGCTGCGCTGGAAAGCCACGCCCCTGCCTCTTTCGTGCGGCAACGTACTTGCGCGGCGAAAAATATTCGATGCGGGTTTCCGCTTTGATACGGAACTGTCAACGGCTGCCGACCAGGATTTTTCGTTTCATATTGCAAACAAATACTCCGGTAAACACCTTGCTGTGCGTTCTACGTTATACCGTGTGCTTCCGGGCAGCATGAGCCGGAATATTGCGGTGATGGAAAAAGACCATTTGCGGGTTTACCGCAAAGCCGTGCAGGCCGGGCTGTTCCGCAGTGCCGCTTTTCGCCGCGAATGTTTCGGGCGCCTGTACCTCACACTTGCCGGAAGCTGGCGCGTGAACGGAAACAATACCGGGCGTGCCATCCGGTTTACATTGCTCGCCCTGTTCACCTGGCGCGGCGCGTGGCCTGTTGTATTTCAAAAACTGATGCGGCGATGAAACACAACGGACCGGTGCTCGTGATTACTTACTGGAGCTGGAAAGATGCGCTCATCCAGACGTACACGCTGCCGTATGTGGAACTGATTCAGCGCTACAGCAACAGCAATGTATGGATTGTAACACTTGAACAGTTACCGCGCGGAACATCAGCAGCAGAGCGCGAAGCAATTACCCGGGAATATGCAGCCAAAAAAATAATACCGGTTTTCTTTACTTATAACCGGTTCGGTATGGCGGCCATTTTCCAGGCATTGCTGATGATCATAAAACTGCGCCGCCTTATCCGCCGCGAAAAAATCGGGGCCATACACACCTGGTGTACACCCGCCGGCGCGCTCGGTTACATGCTTTCTCGCCTCACCGGGAAACCGCTGATTATTGACAGTTTTGAACCGCACGCTGAATCCATGGTGGAAAACGGAACCTGGACACATCGCAGCCTGGCGTTCCGCATTTTGTTTTATTTTGAAAAGAAACAGGCACGCAGGGCAAAAACAGCCATTGCACTTGCAGAAAAAATGCGCGACTATTGCCGTGAAAAATACCAGGCACAGCCGGAAACATTTTATATCAAACCTGCTTTGATTGACATAAAAAACATGCAGCATCCCACCCCGGAAACCGTTGCTGCTTTAAAAGCAGACCTCGGGCTCACTGGTGCAATTACCTGTGTGTATGCAGGCAAAGCCGGCGGTATTTATCTTGAAAAAGAAATTACCGACCTGCTTGTTGCCGGAACAGCAACATTCGGCCCGGCATTCCGCGCGCTGATTCTGAGCCCTTCCGATCATGAACAATGGCTGAAACTTGCTGCTGCAAGCGGTTTTCCGGAATCGCAGCTGATCCTCAAATTTGTTCCGCAAACCGAAATCTACAGTTATCTTGCCGTTGCCGATTTTGCTATTACCCCTGTCAAACCGGTTCCCAGCAAACGTTGCTGCACGTCTATCAAAAACGGGGAATATTGGGTGGCAGGTCTGCCTGTAATTATCACACCGGAAATTTCCGACGATTCCGGGATCATTGAAAAAAATAACACAGGCGTAATATGGCGCGATTTTTCGCCGGAAGGTTGCCGCAAAGCCATGCAGCAGATGCAGCAGTTACTGGCCGGCGACCGGCAGCAACTGAAATTACGCGTGAAACAACAGGCTACTGACTATCGTGACATGGCAATTGCAGACGCGATATATCGGGCTATTTACGGGAATTAATATCTTTGCCCACGTATGCAGGAGGGAACAAAAATTCTGGTTACAGGCGGCGCGGGCTACATCGGTTCGCATACCATCATCAGTTTACTGAACCAGGGTTATGAAGTAGTATCGCTTGATAATTACTCCAACTCCGTTCCTGAAACCTACCGCCGTATTACAACCATCACCGGCAAAACACTTACTGCCGTGGAAGGCGACTGCTGCGATAAAGCAACGCTTGAAAAACTGTTCCGGGAGCACCGCATCGGTGGCATCATTCATTTTGCCGCGTACAAATCGGTTCCCGAATCGGTGGACAAACCGCTGCTGTATTACCGCAATAATATTCTTTCACTTGCAACACTGCTTGAAGTAAGTACCAAAGCCGGGGTGCGTGAATTTATTTTTTCCTCCTCCTGCTCGGTGTATGGTAACATCGGTATACTTCCGGTTTCGGAAGAAACGCCGCTGGGCGAATTACAATCGCCGTATGCCGAATCGAAACTGATCGGTGAAAACCTGCTTCAGTATTTTGCCGTGCAAACGCCCGGACTGAAAACCATTGCGTTGCGTTATTTCAACCCGGTGGGTGCGCATCCGACCGGTTTCAACGGCGAACTGCCCCGCAACCGGCCGAATAACCTGGTTCCGTTTATCACGCAGGTGGCCATCGGAAAATTTCCGGAGCTGGCTGTTTACGGCGATGATTACGATACCCGCGATGGTTCGTGTATCCGCGACTATGTGCATGTGTGCGACATTGCTGATGCGCATGTGGCTGCATTGCAATACCTGGCTGCGCGTAAAAATGAAAACTATTTCGACATCATCAACCTGGGAACAGGAACCGGTGTAACCGTTTTTGAAGCCATACGCGCTTTTGAAAATGAAAACGGGCAAAAGCTGAATTACAATGTCGTGCCGCGCCGTACCGGTGATGTGGCCGCCATTTATGCCGACAGCCGCAAAGCAGAAACATTGCTGCACTGGAAGCCAAAACATGGTATCGGTGAAATGATGCGCAGCGCGTGGAAATGGGAACAGCACCTGCACGATGAACAGGCAGCTTCTCATTAAACTAAAGGGAATCTCTAAAACTTTATTTTCAGTTTCGCCAGCACTTCGTGTTTTTTCCGCCGCGGAATTTCGAATGCCTGTCCTGATTTGAGCGAAACAAAACACGGTTCTCCTTTCGAATATTCTTTTACAAAATTCAGGTTCAGGATTATGGTTTTGCTGATGCGGATAAACGCCTCGTTGTCGGCCAGGAACTCTTCAAATTCACGCAACGTTTTCGTAAGCAGGTGCTTTTCACCGCTTTCGGTATAGAGGTACGAATAGCGGTCGGCGGCTTCAATGTGTGTAACCGTTGACATACGTACAAAAACCACCTGCTCGTTTTCGTGTACCGTAATGCTTTTTTCAATGGCGTTTGAATCAAGATTCTGCAGCAGGTTGATGATCTGTTTTCCCGCGGTGCCGGTAGCTTCCAGGTTTTCCACGGCCCGCTGTACTGCGCGCTGCAGGTCGGCCACTTCTACCGGTTTCAGCAGGTAATCAAGCGCACTGAATTTGATGGCGGTAAGTGCATAATGGCTGTAACTGGTTACAAAAACAATCTGGAACGGCAGTTTCGTTCCGAAGCGGCGCAACAGGTCAAAGGCTGTTCCCTCGGGCATCTGGATATCGAGGAACACGAGGTCGGGCTGGTGTTCGCGGATGAGTTTTTCTGCGCTGTCAATGCCGTCACCCATAGCCACTACGTTTACTTCCGGGCAGAATTTTTCAAGTAACGTACGGAGCAGTTTCAGGCTGCGCTCCTCATCATCTACAAGAATTACATTCAGCTTAGTGTTCGTCATAAAACAGCGTATCAAAATTAAATGTTATCTGCACCCGTGTACCGCACACATTACCCGCATCATCGAGCAGATCGGTAATCAGGATTTCCGCATGATCGGCATCTGGAATCAGGTTCAGAATCTGCAGGCGTTCTTTATTCAGGCTCATGGCTACAGGCTGGTGGCGTACACCTTCTATACGTATTGCAGCCGAACGGGTTCGCCCGATACCGTTATCTTCAATTACGGCAATGATGTTATCGGCGGAACGTTTCACCTCAATTTTCAGTTTCCCGCTGCGTTCATTTTTCAGCGGCAGCAGGCCATGCCATATTGCATTTTCAACATACGGCTGAAACAGCATGGGCAATACACGCACCTCGTTCATTTTCAGACCGGGATCAATATTGATTTCATACGTAAACCGTTTGTCAAACCGCAGCTGCTCCAGGTCGAGGTACATGCGCAGCATTTCGAGTTCACTTTCCAGCGTGTGTGTTTTTTCCCGGGCGTGATTGAGTACAAGACGCATCAGCTTCGAAAACTTGGCGAGGTAATCATACGCAATCTGCGTTTCCTGTTCGAGAATGTAGGTCTGTATGGAGTTGATCACATTAAAAATAAAATGCGGGTTCATCTGCGCCTGCAGGGCCGAAAGGCGGTATTCGGCAATCATGGCATTGATGCGGGTCTGTTCTTTTTCTTTCCGCCGCACCCTGCGCAGTACGATGCGGAAACCGAAGAAAATCAGAAGCGTTACGGCCACAGAAAGCAACACAAGAAACCACTCCCGTTTCCAGAATGGCTTGTGAATGGTAAACGAAAACACAAGCGGCACACCTTTGCTCATGCGGTCACCGTGCTGCACAGTAACTTCCAGTTCGTAATTACCGGGAGCCAGGTTGTTCAGTTCAATCACATCCGAAAGCTGCCTGCGCACTAAGCTGTCTTCACCAATCAGTTTGTATTTCAGCCACACATTTTTCCGGTCTTTGAATGTGAGCAGGTCAAACTGCAGGCTGAGGTGGTTATCGGAATAATCCAGCTCAATCGGGCTTCCGGCACGGAGCGGTAAAATTTTATCACCGCTGTTGGCCTGGCGCAGGTAAAATCGCACCGGTGTTTCATTGCGCAGTTCATAACCCACCGGGAAACGGAAAAGTCCTTCCGTGGAGTTGCCGTAAATAAACTCCCCGTCGCTTTGCAGTTGAGTTATTTTATTAGCCGGCAGCCCGTTACTTGTAGTGTAAGTTGCAAACGGTGTACGCCCGTCGGGTTCGGTAATGCGGATCAGCCCGTTTTGTGTGCTGAGCCAGATGTTGTGCATGTTATCTTCGAGTATATCCAGCACTTCATCGGTACCGAGTGCAGACGGATCGTACAGGTGCTCCACACTGTCGCCTTTCAGTTCGAGCAGGCCTTCCAGTTTGGATGCGATAAGTATGCGGCCCGAAGATGTACGTACAATTTTACCGGTTCCACTGCGGATTCCGGGCATCCACGACCAGGCCCCGGTACCGGTATTAATTTTCAGTAATCCTTTGCGGCCACTATAAAGCAACATATCCGGCGAAAACGGGTAAATAAAACTGCCTGTATTCGGCAGGTTCTCCGCAAAACCGGAAACCGTGTTGCCGTCAATTTTATTTACCGCTCCAAATTGCGCAGCCCAGGTGGTGCCGTCAGCTGCAGGAGCAAAACATGAAGCGCCGGGCAGATCGCGCTGCTTGTCGGCATACTCCAGGAAATGTATTTCTGAAAATGTGGAATCGGTACGGAGCACTGCATCGCGGCCGCCGATATACCAGTTACTTCCGCTCACCAGGAGGTCGCTGAACACATACGGACGTTTCAGTGCAAATGTTTTGCGGGTTATCCCGTTGCGCCCGATGCGGCAGATTTCGTTCGGGTGCGATGAAACATACAGTTTCCCGTTTACCACTTTTACAAGGTCAGCCACTTTGCCAAGCCCGGGCTGGTTTGCATACCCAACAATGTATTTTGACTGGGAATAAAAAACACCGTTTTCGAGCGTGGTGCACCACAGCCCGCCTTCGTGGTCTTCACAAATGCCGGCAACGGAATATCCGGCAAGAGAATGAATACAATAGGATGTATCTGCCGGATCGGGATAATAATACAAACCGCTTTTATAACTGCCCACCCACAGGCTGTTTGCAGCATCTACGCGCAGTGCAAGTGTTACCTGCGGCATTTTCATGATGGTGTATTGCATATCTGCTTTTAAACAGATGATGTAATTGTGTACACTCAGGTACGTGGTGCCGTTTGCATCGGAAGCCGAAAGCACGCGCCAGTCGGGTGTTGCATTTTCCATGTACGGCAGGCTGATCTGCAGGTCTTTTTTGCCGTTGCGTATGCGCACACCGATATGGCCGGTGCTTTGGATAAGTGCTTTGCCCGGAGCCGAATTGTAAAGCACGGTTTTCAGGTGCCGGTATTCACTGCCGGTGCGTTCAAAATAATACATCGTTTGCCCGTCGGAAGGCCCCGTGAGTGTATCGCAGGTGCCATTGCTCTGCACACGCGTGATGCGTTTATTGCCGTGCAGCAGCAAGGCGGAATCACCAAGAAATTCAAGTCCGTAAGTCAGGTCAATTTTTGCACGTTGCATTTCCACAAACGGTTTGCTGAATACCGTTTCAACAAGTGAGTCACCTTTAATGGTCAGGATGCGGTTATCCGTAGTAACAAGCCAGATGCGGTTTTTATTGTCCCTCGTAATTACATAACATCCTTTTTCCGGAAGTCCGTTCTGCCTGCTGTATACTTTCAGCGAAGCACCGTTGTAGCGGCAGAGTCCGCTTTCGGTACTGATCCACATGTACCCCTGCTGATCCTGGATAGCGTTATAACACTCCATCGAGGGAAACGGAATACTGTTACCGATATTTTCAAAAAAGAGTTGCTGCGCTGTTAACCGGTTTACCGTAACCAGTAAAAACAAAAACAGGAAAATCGGGTTACGGTTAATTTTCAGCATAAGCAGATGAAACAAAAATAAGGGGATTTTTCAATTCGCACCGGAAACATTTTATTTTAAGTATTTCATCCGTTACACGATTATCAAAAATAAAATCGAAGCAATAAACGAAGCAAAATGAATACAGCACCGGGCATGTTGATTAAAAATGATACTGTGCGAACGGTTTAACGTTACACACCTTATAAATAGTTACGTGAACGGCCTGCATTTCCATTTACCCCGAAAATATGCAGCACTATAAACGCAATGTGCAAAAAATGTAACCAGTGGTAATAATGAATCCTGCAATTCAAAATAGCTTTGTTAAAGCGATTATACCTTTATCGCAAACCGAACTGGAACATTTAAATACTGCCTGGAACTATGAACTGTGCTACACCGGTTTTCATAGCATCGCCGAATAATCTTCTCCCCGGATTTATTTCGTGTTGCAGCAAATGTACATGCAAAATGCGTGTAGCAGGCATTCCCGGACCCGTTAAAAACATTACCCCATGAATATTCATCTGAAGGTTAAACAAATGTACCTGGACTGGAACTATACCAGTACAGTTACGCATCCGCCGGGAGATGCGATGACCTGGCACGGCAACTGGAAAAGCCCGGCCGGCAAAGCGGAAACAACAACTGTACGCGCAAAAAACAAAACATCGCGTGCTGCCCGCAAAGCGCGCTACAAAAACTGGATCAATACCATTTTCTTTCTCACACCGGAACAAACAGACCATACGATTACTTTGTTCAGCGATGCGGACAACGCAACAACAACTGTTTATCCGCCGGCTTCAGCAAAACAATCCAAAACGATACGTTCTTTTTTCAAAGGGCTTCTCCTCAACCGGATGTTTATTTACTGTGTGGCAGCAGGCCTGCTTGGTATGGTGATCAGTTCATTCGGCTGTAACCCGCAGCAGCTCGCCCCGGATGCTTACACCCGCTGGGTTGAATCGGAAAGTAACGGGCTGCACCTGAAGCATACGGTTAACGGCATCACGTTCCGGCTGCAGTATAAACCGCACTTGTATATTTTGCTGAAACAACACCAGGGCCACATTCCCGATGTGCAGAACGAACTTCAGCAACTTGCGGGTCTGCAGTATTATGATTTTTCGGTGAGCAGTACCACCGGTGAAACGTTGCTTGAAGGTGGTGATCCCGATGATCAGAAATCGAATTCACAGGTAGAATATTTCACATCAAATATCAAAAAGAATATCTGCCTGGTAGAAAACGGCGACACACTGCCCTGCGAACTCAGTTATTTCGAACGCAATTACGGTGCCTCCGAAGGCAACCTGCTGGTGCTCGGTTTCCGCGAAAATTCACCGGCATCTGAACCAGCCGACCGCACATTTATTTACCAGGACGATGTTTTTAATTCGGGACAGATTAAACTCATGATAAAAGGCAATTCCATCGCTTCCGTTCCACAGCCCCGCCTGAATTAAGCTGCGGAACTGCCTCTGAAAACAAAAAAAGCCCATTTAACACAATTAAAATATTGAATATCAATAAATTACAATAATGTGCTTTTTTTGTAGCCTGTGGTAAGCCGGGATATTCCAAAAGCATCTAATTTTAGGTAATCGGAAAAAAGTACAATTCCGATTCAACAATCGAAGAAGCTGAAACGTGAAAAACGAAATACAATGAAAACGAAACTCCTTAGTACCCTCTTGTTACTTGTTTTCGGAGCGGTGCTTATGACAAGCAGTTGCCGTAAGTTCGAAACAGACGATATTATTGATCCGATAGTTGCCGACACACCAACTGACGGCGGTAACCGCAGCGCTGTTCCGATGACTGATCAGATTGAACAGCCGGTACTGCGTGGTTCCGAAAATGGTGCAGAAGAAAAACCGATTATTGCCGATACGCCTGCAGAAGGTAATCGCACCGTAGTTATTCCGGAAGTAATACGGAATAACCAGAAATAAAATTATCAGCCGGCTAAAGGCAGCCCCGTAAGCTGCCCGGTTTCTTACCTGCCCCCAAAACTGCAGGTAAAAACACCACCGGTTTTACTTTACAGTGCCGCACGAACACTGCTGCTGTAAATTTTTAACCACCGATAAAAAAGGCAGCCCATGGCTGCTTTTTTTATGTTTCAGAATTTCATTTTCAGGCGGTTCAGTATTTCCTGCTTTTTGCGGCGGGCTATTTCGTAAGATTGCCCTGTTTTGAGTGTTACAATGGACGGATCGCCTTTGGAATATTCTTTAATGTGATTGATGTTGAGTATGGTGTTTTTGCTGATCCGCATAAACAGTTCAATATCCTGCAGGAACAGTTCAAACTCTTTCAGCGTGCGCGATACCATGTATTTTGCATTGTCAACTGTATGCACATACGAATACCGGTCGAACGCTTCAATGCAGGTAATCTGCGCCAGGCTGATGAACACCACGGTTTCGTTATGGTGTACTGAAATTTTCTGTTCCACGGCATCTGAATCCAGGTTATGCAGCAGGTTTACGATATGTTTATCGTTGCTTACCCGGTCGCGCGCTTTCTGCAGTGCGCGGCTGACGGCGTTCCGCAGTTCATTCAGATCAACCGGTTTCAGCAGGTAATCAACTGCACTGAAACGGATGGCATTAATGGCATAATGATCGTAGCTGGTAACAAAAATAATATCAAACGGAATGTTTTCAAACCGCCGCAGCAGGTCAAACGCATTGCCGTCGGGCATCTGGATATCCAGGAATACGAGATCCGGATGATGGGTATTAATCAGTGTAAATGCATTGTTAATATCTTCCGCTGTAGCAACAATTTTCAGCTGCGGGCAGATTTTTTCAACCAGGTTCTGCAACACCCGGATACTTTTTTCTTCATCATCAACAATAATGGCGTTCAATGTTTCAATCATACGAATCGGTTAAAGCAGTTAATGTAATTTCAACACGAGTGCCGCAGGCGTTTCCTGCAGCATCTTTTAGGTCAATAATATGGATGCCGGATGAATCGAAACCGGGAACCTGCGAAAGAATCTGCAGGCGTTCCTGGTTGAGGCTTACGGCAACGGAGTGGTGTGACTTGTGACGTGAAATCCGTCCTGCCGCTTCGCGCCCGATGCCGTTATCTTCAATGATTACGAAAACCGAATCAGTACCGTTTTTCCGGAACGCGATTTTCAGTTTACCCGGACGGATGTTTTTGAGCGGCAACAGTCCATGCCAGATGGCATTTTCCACGAACGGCTGAAACAGCATGGGCAGCACGCGGAAATCATGCGTATTCAATTCGGGATCAACATCTATTTCACATATAAACCGTTTTTCAAAACGAAGTTGTTCCAGGTCAATGTACATGGTAAGCAGTTCCAGTTCGCTTTCGAGTGTATGTGTTTTCTGCCGCGCCATGTTCAGCACAATGCGCATCAGTTTGGAAAAACGGGCCAGGTAATCATACGCCACCAGGGTATCGTTTTCAAGAATATACACCTGTATGGAGTTGATGACATTAAAAATAAAATGCGGGTTGATCTGCGTTTGCAGAGCCGAAAGCCGGTATTCTGCAATCATGGTATTGATGCGTGCTTTTTCTGTTTCTTTCCGGCGGATGCGAATTAAAAAATAACGAAACAGCAGGTAGATAATGCAGGCAAGTAAAAACCCGGAAAGAAAATAGAACCACGATGACTGCCAGAAAGCCGGCCTGATTTCAAAAACAAACCGTATGGAACGCTCCCTGAATGAACGGCCACCTGCCTGGGGCCATACAAGCAGTTCGTAACTCCCCGGGGGCAAATTGTAAAACATTAATTTTCCATCCGGGCTTTTGCCGGAAAGCTGGTCTTCACCCATAAGCTGGTATTCCAGCTGCGCCGGATTTTTTCCCCGGTAACTCAGGACATCGCAATCGAAACTGATCGTTCGCGTACCTGATTCAAAAACATAGGATGATTTCGTTTGCGAAACGCTCAGGCCATTTCCTGAAACCTGAACAACTTTCAGCAGCGGGTTGGTGTTTGATGTAAAATCAATATTCCGGTTGAACCGGTAAAGTCCACCTGATGAATTACAATACAGGTAATTTTCATCACAAACGAGATCGGTCATATCTCCGCGCGGAAAACCATCTTCGATATGAAATACTTTATACGAGTAGCCTTTTGCAGACCGGGTTATTTTAAAGATCGTATTATAATTGCATACCCAGATATTGGAATTTTTATCTTCAGTAATATCTACGGCCGATCCGCCAAAATCAAAATCGGAAAAAGGTTCGAGGTGCATTCCATCGGCTGCAATCCGGTACAATCCCAGTTCAGAACACGCAATAAGTACCTGCCCGTTTTTTAATCTGCAGATATCTGAAATAGCAGGATTTTCAGGACAGGTAATGGCCCGATGCACTCCAGTCAAAACGTTGTACCGGGCAAGTCCTTTTCTGCCCCCGTAAATCAGCCAGTTCCCGGTATCTGCAATAATTGCCAAAGCGCGGTTTGATTTAGGTTCCAGTTTTTCTTCGACATTGTTCGTATTGAAACGCATGAGTAGGTCATACTGTATTGCCCATAACGAACCGTTACCTGCAGTTGCAGTT
This sequence comes from Chitinophaga pinensis, assembly GCA_943372645.1. Classification (GTDB taxonomy): domain Bacteria; phylum Bacteroidota; class Bacteroidia; order Palsa-965; family Palsa-965; genus VBWE01. Next base: position 24,822 of record CALRZN010000007.1, read on the forward strand.
GCAATTAGTGTTGCAGGGATATTACTGTTTTTCTCATCGTAAATGGTATTCTGAAGTTTAAACGCCGAATCAGTAAATACACTGCCTCCCACACCACCCAGTATCCATCCATTATCATATTTCATGATAGTTTTAAAATCAAATACGGGCGGTGCCGCTATTGTGACCTCACGAGGTTTCCCGTTTTTTATTACAAACAATTGATTTTTTTGATTTCCAGCAAAAACAGTACTCCCTTCATTGGTAAGCATAGCTGCGCCCTTTTCCAGGTCGTGAATATCTGCATACGATACGATGTATTTGCTTTTCGAATAAGCCACCGAATTATTAAGTGTAAAACACCATATCCCGTTTTCATGATCCTCCAGTACACCTCCGACAGCCTGGTCGCGTAACGACCAGACGACTTCATCCGGTTTATCCGGGCTGGGATAGTAATAAAGTCCGCTCTTGTATGTGCTTACCCATAAGCCATTGTCTTTATCGCAAAACAGCGACAACACCCTGTTCCCGATCGGGTATAAACGATAGGAAAGATCAGATGCTACCTGGACAACATAATTATTGGCGGCAAAATAGGTGTTTCCGATATTATCGTTTGCAGTAACAAAACGCCAGTCGGCTGCAAACTTATCTGTAAAAGGAATGCGTATGGTTATCTTCCTGTTTCCTTTCATGACATTTACCAGAAAATAACCCTTCTGAGAAGGGAACTTTCGGGAAACCGAAGCCCTGTTTTCTGACGACTTATAATGAATAAACCGGTCGTTTTCCCATTGCAGGTAGTAATATACCGAATCCGACTCGGCAGCGCCATAACGTTTATGTGAACCGGTTTTTAAGTTAATCACCTTTGTATTGATATTACCGGTAAGTAACAGCGCTGTGTCACCTAAAAAATCAAGTGCATAGTAAATTTCATAGACATTTTTTTTCGCATCAGTAAATGCTTTGCTGCAGGGTAACTGAATAAAACTGTCATTCTGAAGCTGCATAATACGGGAAGCCGATGTGAGTGCCAGTAATTTCCCGTCACGGGTTTCTGCCAGGTCATAAACTGAAATATCATTAAGCCCGTTATGCTTACCGTAGGAAACGGTCTCCCTGCCATTGTAACGGCTGATTCCACGTTCTGTCGCGATCCAGATATATCCGTTTTTGTCCTGAAGCATGTGATAACATTCGTCTGTAGGCAACTCCAGGCGCGATTCCATACTTTCAAAAAGGAGATGCTGTCCGGTGAGTTTTACCGGTAACAAAATCAGTAAACAAATAATTGCCTGGAGGCTGGAAAAAAGTCGCATAGGATCACCAAACCAAATATAAGGACATTTTCGGGCGGCAAAAGCAGCATGTACATTTTTCGTAGTGAACGGTAAGTATATCCGGTTAATGTGCACGTAGATTTGCTGTACAGATTGCAACAACTATCAAGCAGGTATGAATCCCGTCATGCTGCTCTCCTAGATACTGATTAATGTCAGTTTTTTATTATTAACCTGGCCGTTAATGAACACATCGTTGTCTGTGTGGTCAATAACAGAAGGTGAAATGAATTTGAAAAATGGATCCAATGAGTGTGTACATTTTTCGTAGTAAACGGTAATAAGAATACATATAAGCAAATCTAATTTTGAAAACACTAACTCAAACTCTTTTAACATGAAAACGTACAAAAAAAAGGCATTGACAATTACGCTAGGTCTATTTGGTATAACAAGCCTGAGCGCACAGCAGTGGGTGGATATTCCATCTACCACACATATCCGAAATAATAATGCCGGAAGCACTGTTATCGGAGCAACTACATTGCCTGCGGGATTATCATACACTCCCAAACTTTATGTATATAGCGGCAACACAACCGGATATGGTGGTGTATTGTTTGATGTTCCTACTGCCCCGTTTTACCAGGGAGATGGAAAGGCCCGGTTTCATTTTAATCGGGCAAATACAAATTTTGAAAACTTTATTTCATTTGAAAGCGGCAACACATACAAATGGCTAATGGGTATGGACAATGAAGTTGGTGACAACTTTTACATATTCAGAAACAGCAATAAGATACTCACGATGAAACAGGATGGAACTACTATTTTTTCGTCAAACAATACAACAGATAGGCTTACAATTAAAAATGATGGTGTAATTCATTTCAATGGCGCTGGTGGATCTACCAGTACGAGTACAGGCCCGGCTAACGGATTACCGTATGGCACTTCGTATCTTGGTTTTAACACAACAAGGGATCCCGCCAATGGAAACTGGACAAAATATACGGATGGGGCAAATAATGGCAGTAGCGTAATCTGGGGAACGATTGGCGGATGGCTTTGTTTTTCTCCAATGTCTTCAGTTAATGGTTCATCTAACGGAACAACTACTGACGCAGCAGTAAGTGCGAATACAACAATGAAGATGCGCTGGAACGACAATCTTACCGGTACCCATAAAGGCCAGGTAATGATCGGAGAAAAGAGCATTACAAGTGGTGCCCATACTGATTTCAAATTAAGTGTTGATGGAAAAATTCTTGCAACTGAAATTTATGTTACTCAACAGAATTGGGCGGATTATGTTTTCGAAAAAGATTATAAAATGCTGAGTCTCCCTGAACTGGAAAAATACATCAGTATCAATAAACATCTGCCTAATGTTCCTTCTACTGCTGAAATGAAGTCTGACGGAAATAATGTTGCTAATACCGATCAGATTCTGCTCGAAAAAATTGAAGAGCTGACCCTTTATTTGATTGAGCAGCAGAAAAAAATTGATGCTCTTGAGAAAAACTTAAAAACCAACCAGCAATGAGGACCGTTTCATTTATTTTCCGATCATCACTTACTATCTGTTTGTTGATGATTCTATTTTCAACGACCTATGCACAGGTAACAGTACAATGCAATAGCTGCGCCGGAACCGGAACTTATGCAGGTTCAACCGCATACTGTAATACGATTCAAATACCTGGTCAGTTTATACCGGTTAACTCCAATGCACCCTGGGAACTAATATATGAAGAGGAGTTTGACGATCCTGACCTTCATTTCGATGTTGAATGGGATTCTCCATATAATATGACTCAAGAGCCAACAGCATACAATAATTATGATGATGCTTATTTATACAGTTGCATCAGACGGAATAATCTAGAATTTGGCAGCTCTGTTATTGGGACAAATACTGAAACCTGGGTTAATCTAAAAACAAAATATGAGCCCGGTTCTGTTTGTGATTGGGTCGAATTTGATGCGAATTTACAACCAATCGTTCATCAAACCACAAGAGATTACACATTGCCTCAACTTAACACCAAAGCAATATATGGTCCGGGGAAATTTGAAATTCATTGCAAAGTACCACAGATATCTGGTCAATGGCCCGCATTTTGGTTATATGAAAATGACGGGGGAGTGCATACTGGACAAGAAATTGATGTGTTCGAAATCAAACAGGATGCAATGCATGCAAATTGCTCAATTGATCCAAATTGTACTAACCCAGAATACACAACTGTAAGTCAAGCAGGCAAACGCATGATGATGACTACTCATTCAAATCCGCTTCTTCTCGCTGAACCCTGTACTCCTCAAATGTGTTATATCAATAGCGAGCCTTTCAGTAATGGATGGCATACATTCACATTAGTTTGGGATGAAAACTACATGCAATGGTTTATGGATGGGAATTTAGTTTTCGAAAGGACTAGGATGTCTTATTATTCTCCAGGTAATTATACTTACAAAGAGTTAACCTTTCCTTCACCCAAAATAGGAATGGAAATTAAAATTGGAAGTATTGTTTGGACTGATGAGAATATGTTATACATCAATGGTTCAGGGCAAAATATTTGTGGTTCCCCTATCGCACCAAATGATTTTCTTGTTGACTATGTAAGGGTGTGGAAAAGAGGCTGCAACAATCAGCCCCGAACCTTAAAATATGATTATGACCCAATTACATTTTATGATGCAAATGATGCTATTGTGCAGGCAGGAACTATTGATTTTTCCGCAACAAGTCCCGCCTGGGAAGTCAATTCAAACCAGGTATTGAAAGTCGGCGCAATAAACGAAATCAAGATTGTAAATTTTGAAGCAAAACTGGGTTGTGACTTTACAGCAACGATAAACAATTGTGATGAATTGGTTTACGGCAGAAAGGCTGAAGCGGGTGATGAATCAAGTGAAATTAAGCAAGAAAAAACAACCCCGCTATTCAGTATCAGCCCAAATCCGAGTAGCACAACTATCAAGTTAAAATCTCAAAGTATTGTCCGGAAAGCAAATATTGAGATATTTGATATGCTTGGGAAACGAGTTTTTTTTGTCAATCAGGAAATATTAAAAGATACAGAATTAAATATTACGTCATTAAATCAGGGAGTTTATCTTTTGCGAATTTCAAACGATGCAGGCTTCCTGGAAACACATCAAATCGTAAAAAACTAGTATTAATCTTATGCTAACCAGCGGTTGCCCCAAAAAGGCAGCCGCTATTTTTTTACCCCGGTAAAAGCAAACCTCCCCTTCCACCCTAAAAACCACCCCTCAAAATACCGGTAACTCAGTTTGCTGATAACAACCGTAATCCCCAGCGCCAGCAAGGTATCCACCAGCAGCACCTGCCACAGTTCGGTGTTGATACCCAGCTTACGCGTTAGCGTAGTGGCAATGAGAATTCCAATGAAATGCGTACAGTACAACCCGTAAGTAATGAGTCCTAGTTTTGAAATGATTTTAAAACTACCGGTTTTAAACAGCGAGTGCTGCGCGTAACATTGCTCGAGGATGAGGAATGCGATGAGTATGGCGATAAACAGGCGTTCGAATATGCGGATGCCGGCGTTTGCGAATAACACTTCGTCGCGGAAAAAGAAAATGAGTACAAAAAGCAGCCAGGCCGTGGCGATAAGGTACTTCGGTGTGGCGGCGACGCGTGCGCGGAATGCAGGAACCGTTTGAATGAACCACGCCGCAAATGCGCCCACGGTCATGTCGCCGATGCACGACAGCGTATGGAATTCGTGCATTACCGGTGTATCGGACAGCGCGCGGAAAACAAGACTTCCGGTGATGATGATTGAAAACGGAATCCAAAGTTTTTTCACCGGGACAAAAAAGATAACGAGCGGCCACACGAGGTAAAACTGTTCTTCAATGGCCACGCTCCACAGCACACCGAGTACCGATGAATCGGGCGGACCGTTTGCGATAAAATCAAAGTTGTTGGTAAAAGTGAGGTACGATAACAGGTGGGCTGTTTCTGCCGGTGTTTGTCCGAAAGCCTGTTTGATCAGCGGAAACGCCACAAAACCAAACAGCACCATGAGGTAAAACAAGGGCCAGATACGCAAAATGCGCCGCATCCAGAATTTACCCAGGCTGATTTGTCCGTTTGCTTTTTTTTCTTCCAGCAGCAGGTACGTGATGAGAAAACCGCTGAGCACAAAAAAGAAATTTACGCCGAGGTTGCCGTTGCCGAACACATCGTTTTTTACAAAATGATACGCCGGGTTTGTTTTGATCGTTTCGGAAGCGGTGTAAAAGCTGTGATAGAAAAACACCGAAAGAAACGACAGGAACCGCAACCCGTCGAGGTTTTCAAAATACAGCGTCTTTTTCATCGCGGCGTTTTAGGTTGTGGTGCCGGCATTTCCAGCGTGGTTCCTTTTCCGCCCTGGATGATGAAGTAACCGAGAATGATGAGGAAACTCGTATAAAACGGCTGGAACGGAATTTTAAAACGCACCAGCGCACCGAAGTTTGCCGTAGTTAAGCCAACCGAAAACGAAAACAGGAGCACAAAAATAAAACAGAACAGCAGCAGCGGGTTCGTGGAAATAATCCGGTACAACCGCAGCGGCCTGATCAGTATAAGTATCACCAGCGAAAGCAGCAGGATAAAAAAGTTTTCGATGCCCGAGAGGTACATCACAATGTTGTTGCATTCCCACAGGTATGGCCTGAACAGCCCGGCTTCAATGGCCAGCGGCGCTTTGCTGAGTATGCCCGCAAGCGTAGGTTCAAATGTACCGATGTTGAAGGAATTGGAACCGTAAGCCGCCGTGTTCGATAAATCCTGCTGTGTAACCGCTGCGGTCTGCAGCACTTTGTCTACCGAAAACTTGGACATGCTCGATGAAAAAAGCGTGATCACCCCGTAACAGGCCAGGATGCAGGCAACAAGAATAACCGGTACCGTAATCCGTCGCAGAAAGCGGTTGCGTATACGCAGAATGCGGTAATAAAACACCCAGATGAGCGAACCCGGAAACAACGTGAGGAAAATATACGGTTTGATTTCAAGAATAATCAGCGCGGTAACTACAAGAACAAATGCATACGTGAGCCGCCGTTTCGGAACAATAAACAGCCGGAACACCGCATACATGTACCAGCACGCCGCCGAAAGTGTAATCGTATCTTTCAGCAAACCCGATCCCCAGAAAATAACCGAAGGAAAAAACAAAATGCCCCAGGCCAGTGGTTTGTAAAGCGAAGGATAATAATGACAGAACAACTGGTACAAACGCCACAAACCAAAAAACGAAATCCACGCCACGAGAATATTTTCAATCAGGTAACTCTTCAGCGAGAGCAGCAGCAGCGGCGTGGTAAGCCGAACCACGGCATACGCCTGGTCATCAAAATAAATATAACGCAGCGGGTAACCGGTGGACTGGTTGAAGAGCACAAAATTCGATTCGTTGTTTTCACCGAACAGGATGCGCACGGCTGCCACCATATCTTTTGAAAACAGGTTGGAAATGGCAAGACTGGTTTCGTAATAACTGGTGGTATCGCCGCCGTGGTAATAATACATATAGATGGCGCAGAGTGCAATGCCTCCCCCTATTTTCAGCACCAGCGCCCGAACATAGTATTTGTAAATCGGCTGGTCTTCTATTTTGCGGGCTTTCACCGCGTAGCCAACTACAAGAATCAGTAAAATGTAAAACACAGCCAGCAACCATTCCCAGGGCTGTATCGAAATATTACCAAAGTATTCGGTTTTAACCATGGCTACGTTTCCCAAAAGTAAGCATCCGCACCTGAACAGATGCACCGGTACTTAAAATTAACCGGCTGCCGGCGATTCTGCATCCTCTTCACCATCCTCTTCACCATCCTCGTCCGCTGTTTCCGTTTCGGCATGTTCCAGCAGCGACATTTTTTTGATACGCGCAGCATAAATTCCGGCATTCAGTTCGAAGCCGATGAGCAGCATCAGGGAATTGTAATAAATCCAAAGCAGGATTACGATCAGCGTACCGATAGAGCCATACAGCTTGTTGTAGTTGCCGAAATTATTGACGTACCACGCAAATAAAATGGAGGTAACAATAATCAGCGAGGTTGCCAGTATGGCCCCGGGGCTGATGAAATTACCGTGCATCCGTTTAGCCGGACCGAGGTAATAAAAACAGGAAATAACAATCAGGCACAGCAGCGCCAGCAACAGCCAGCGGCCGATTTCAAGCATAAAACCAAGTGCACCGCTTTTATCAATCATCGTATTCATCAGCGTGGTGGTCCAGCCGATGAGTGCAATGCCTGCAATTACAAGCACGGCCAGTATAAAACCCATCACTACTGCAACGAGCCGCTGTTTCCAGAACGAACGTGTTTCCACCACGTGAATGCTCCGGTTAAACGCACCGAACATGGCATTAAAACCGCTCGTTGAAAAATAAATGGTGGCAAGAAAACCCACCGACAACAGTTTGCTGTTGTGCCTGCGGATAATTTCATCCAGCGTGTCTTCGGCAGTGGCAAATGCGTTGGCCGGCATCATTTCCTGCAGCAGTTCCATCAACCGGTCCTGGAAATGATCAATCGGGATGTACGGAATAAGCGTAAACAGGAACAGGATGCCCGGAAAAATCGCAAGAAAAAAACTGAACGACATCGACGAAGCCCGGTTCTGTATCGCGCCTTTCTGCACGCCCCTGAAAAAAAACGCGCCCACTTCATACATCGAAAGGCCATGAAAAGCAGGCAACGAATGGTTCCGCAGAAACCCGCTGAGTTTGCGGGCCGGGCGGCTTGCACGAAGACGTTGTATAATTCCCATCAGCTGCGAACGGCTTTTAAACTGAGATCAAGACTGCGGAAATGATGCGTAATGGCACCCACCGAAATAAAATCAACACCCGTTTCGGCAAATGCACGGATCGTATTTTCATTTATGCCTCCGGATGCTTCCGTTTCAAAACGACCACCGATGCGCGTTACGGCAGTCTTCAGCAACTCCGGTGTAAAATTATCAAGCATAATGCGTTGCATGCCGCCCGCATCCAGCGCCTGCTCCAGCTCGTCCAGGTTGCGCACTTCCAGTTCAACGGGCAGCTGCAGTTTGTTTTTTTCAAGGTACGCGTGTGTGCGCTCCAGCGCGGCTTTTATTCCGCCGGCGTAGTCCACGTGATTGTCTTTGATCATCACCATGTCGTACAATCCAAACCGGTGATTGGTACCACCGCCGATACGCACCGCCCACTTTTCGAAGTAACGGAAGCCGGGCGTGGTTTTGCGTGTGTCGAGCACGCGGGTATGCAAACCGTCGAGCAGCTGAACAAGATGCTGTGTTGCGGTTGCAATGCCGCTCATGCGTTGCATACAGTTAAGCACCAGCCGCTCCGCAGTAAGTATGGAACGGGCGGGGCCTTTCACTTCAAAGGCCACATCGCCGGGTTTTACAAATGTACCGTCAGTAAGAAAAACGGTCATTTCCAGTTCCGGATCAACCTGCTCAAAAATGAAACCGGCCAGTTCCACACCGGCCAGCACACCCGTATCTTTTACCAGCAGGCGCGCGGTGTTCTGCACATCAGCCGGTATGGTTGCGCGTGACGTATGATCGCCGCTCCCTACATCTTCATGCAGCGAAGCGGCGATAAAAGCACTTATAATCGTATGATCGGGGGATAATGCCTCGTATGCTGTTTTATTCATCGCTCGTTTCGATACGGAACTGGTGCACACTGGCGCTGTTACCGGTCTTCTTCATCAGAAAATGAACCCGGTAGGTCCCGTTGGCAGTGGTCAGCTTTCCGATCGCAAACTGCGAATCATTCCGCTCGGCACTTTTATGCACTACGGTAAACGCCTTTACCGGATGCTTTGCGAAAAAATCTTTGAGAATGGACTCCGCCTGTGCCTTGCTGTAAATATTCTCCTGGTCAAGCACCTTCATGTCCACCTTGTCGGCAAAATAAGCCGACACGGAATTGGCGTTCCCGCTGCGGATCGCAACAGCGATATCATCCGACAGGTCGAGAAACAGGCATTGCGCACTCACCAGTAAAAGCACCACCATCGTTTTCATTGCTCAGTTATTTTTCAGTCAATTTTGCAACAATCGAGCCAAAATATCCGGTAATTTTGAACTTCAGTTCCTTTGTACAAAAGTACACATTTGTCCGTAATGCTAAAACCATGAAAATCAAGTGCTTATTTATTGCAAAAACCGATGATTCGTGGATACGCGAAGGCACTGCGGTGTACCTGAAACGGCTCAAACATTATGCCCCGCTCGAATGGGTGGAACTGCCCGCACTTAAACAGGCCGGCAAACTTACTGAAGCCCTGCAGAAAAAACAGGAAGGCGAATTGCTGCTGAAACAACTTGCACCCGGCGATAAACTGCTGCTGCTCGATGAACGCGGAAAATCATATTCGTCTGAAGCCTTTGCCGGTTTTATCCAGCAACAGATGAACAGCGGCATCAAACAACTCGTTATTGCCACCGGCGGCCCGTTCGGATTTTCAGAAGAACTGTATGCCCGCGCAAACGGTCTCATTTCGCTTTCGGAAATGACATTTTCACACCAGATGATCCGCGTAATTATCGCCGAACAACTCTACCGCGCTTTTACGATTATAAAAGGAGAACCGTATCACCACCGCTAACGCGGATTTGCAGCCTGCCAGGACCTGTATTCCACCAACGCCTTATCAAACTCCTCCACCAGCGCCTCCCGTTTCTTAATCAGATCGGCCACCAAATCGGCACGTTTATAAAACAGTGCGATGTAAAACCAGCGTTTGCCGAGGCGGCGTGCGCGGATGTAATAATAGTATGCCCACATACCCGCCGGGAGCAGGCTCAGCGTAAGTGCAATTGCTTTCCAGTTCGGAAACAGGTAATGCCAGCATAAAATACCGATTGCAATATACCAGATCAGGTAAAGCACCATGCCGCCGGCCATGGCCACCGCGCCGCGGAACTCGTATTGTTTTACCTGGCTGCGCACAAACCGGTCGATGAGAAAAAACGGCAGGATATTTCCGATGAATCCGAAAATAAAAAGCGGCAGCCCGAGCAGCAGGAATAAAAAATCAAGCGCATTGGAACCGAACATCGACTGGCGCGGCTGTTCCTGGTTCAGCAGTTTGTCGTTCAGGCGCAGGCGTTCGAGCAAACCGAAATACGTATTAATCTGGTTGCGTATCGCTTCCACCCGGTCGGGCTCACGGTCCTGGAAATAATACAACGCCTCGGCCATGCGCCGGGTGAGCTGCAAATCTTCGTACGCATCTTCTTCGGGCAGACCCTGTTCGCGCACCTGTTTGTCTTTATAAAGTGTTTCAATACGCGCCAGCAGTTCATCCGAATCATCATCGCGCAGCGCCACAATCTGGCCCGCCAGCTGATCGCGGATGCGGCCGGTGAGTTGCTCCACGGCTTTTAATTCGTCGGCCTGGTAGGTGGTGTAATAATCCGAAACCGCAATCGGTTCATCGGCATTGGCAAATACTTCCTGGCGGAACCGGTGCGGATCGGAATAATTGAGCCCGATGGTGACCACTTTAATGTTCAGTTTGTAACCGTATTTTTTTTCTGCGCCCAGCACAATGCGCGCTGCACCCGATTTAATGTCGCGCAGTTTGCGTTCGGTAATGCTGGTGCCTTCCGGAAAAATAATGAGCACGCCGCCTTTCGCCAGGTGATCGTAACACTTCTCAAATGTCTGCTCGTTTTTGTGCATCTGCGCCGGATCGTCCTGCTTCCGGTAAATCGGAATCATGTTCAGTTTCGGCAGCAGCCATTGCGACAGCTTCGATTTAAACACCGCCGCTTTCGCGAGAAAATAAATCGGCCGCCTGGTCAGCGCCGCTATCACAATCGGATCCATAAACGCACTCGGATGGTTGGCGCAGATCAGCAGCGGGCCTTTTGCCGGAATCTTGTCAAAATTGCGCAGGTGTACTTTATTAAAAAACACACGCAGCGTAATGCGGAGCAGGAATTTGAGGGTGTAGTATAACATCGTGAATAGCAAACATAGCAATTAGTTTGCAGTTTTTCAGTTTGCAGTTCGCTGCAAATCCGGGACACATGGAAATAACACGAAAGGAATAATTGATGATACATCGTTCTTCCTGGTCAACAATCAAAACTGCAAACTGAAAAACTGCAAACTGTTCCGCGGATTATTCGGAACGAATTTTATACGAACTTTACCCCCATGATCACACCTCGCCATATCTTCCTCCAGCACCTCGCGCAAACCAGCGACAGCCCGCTTGCACTTGAGATTGTAAAAGCCGAAGGTTCAACCATGACCGATGTGAACGGCAAAACCTACATTGATCTTATTTCCGGAATCGGTGTAAGCAACATCGGGCACCGCCATCCGGCCGTGGTCGAAGCCGTTAAAAAACAGGTGGATGAATACATGCACCTCATGGTGTATGGCGAATATGTGCAGAGTCCGCAGGTGATGCTCGCACGCCGCCTGGCCGATGTTTTCCCGGCATCTATTGATTGCACCTACTTTGTAAATTCCGGTGCCGAAGCCATCGAAGGCGCCATGAAACTCGCCAAACGCCACACCGGCCGCACCGAACTGGTATCTTTCCGCAACGCCTATCATGGCAGCACACACGGCGCACTCAGCCTCATGGGCGATGAGTTTTTCAAACAGGCCTTCCGCCCGCTCCTGCCCGACATCCGCCACCTTAATTATAACGACACTGCTGCGCTCAAAGAAATTACTGAACGCACCGCAGCCGTTATTATTGAACCGGTTCAGGGCGAAGCCGGTGCCGTTGTTCCCAACGAAGGTTTTTTAAAAGCACTGCGCAAACGATGCAACGCTACGGATACGCTGCTCATTTTTGATGAAATACAAACCGGTTTCGGACGCACAGGCACCTTTTTCGCGTGCGAACACGACAACGTGGTTCCTGATATTATTGTGGTGGCCAAAGGCATGGGTGGCGGCATGCCCATCGGTGCGTTTGCTGCGCCGCGAAACATTATGGCAAGCCTCATGGAAAACCCGGTGCTGGGTCACATCACCACATTCGGCGGTCATCCCGTAAACTGTGCGGCGGCCCTCGCCTGCCTCGATGTGTTACTTACTGAACAACTTATAACTGGTGTTGCAGAGCGCGAACAACTCATACGCACCCAACTCACGCATCCTGCCATCAGCGCCATCCGCGGACGCGGACTGCTGCTCGCCGTGCTCCTGCCCGATGCCGCATTTGCGCGCGAAGTAATCAAACGCTGTGTGGAAAAAGGGGTAGTCACCGACTGGTTCCTCTTCTGCGACAACGCCCTGCGCATTGCCCCGCCGCTCAACATCCGCATGTACGAACTTGAACAGGCCTGTGCGGTTATTCAAAACGCCATCAGCGAAGTAGCAGGCAATTGATTTTAACTTTTTTTCTTGGGGCGTGTCTCGGCTGAACCGAGACCGGGCTTTCCGCTGCAAGTCCTCCTTCGCATCCGCTCGTCCGGGCTTTCCACTCCAATCCCTCACGCAAAGTGAATCGTTGTTCGATTTCTCCCCGATTTTTCTATTTTTGTTTTAGAACACACATCCACACCATGAAAAAAATCTACGTTCTCCTCGCGCTGCTTGGCAGCAGCAATTTACTTGTTGCACAAAACGCAGCCACACCCAATGCCGGTTTCGAAGCCTGGACGCATGTTTCCGGTTTCACAGCGTATGATAATCCGGACAACTGGAGCACGCTCAACAGCACCACGGCTCCCTTCGGTGTAATCACCTGCTACAAAGCCACCGCCGGCGGAGAATTTCACAACGGCGCGGCCGCACTGAAACTGATTACCAAAAACGCGGTGATACAAACCGCAAACGGTGTAGCCACCACCGGCACCATCAACACATCAAACCAAACCATCACCGGCGGCATCGCCTTCACCGCACGGCCTGACAGCATAGTTGGCTGGTACAAATGTTCACCGGTAAGTAACGATGCCGGCTTTGTGCAGTTCATGCTGCTCGATGCCAACAGCGACACCATCGGTTACGCCAAGTTTTTTGCACCCACCACACCTACCACAACATTTACCCGTTTTGCGGTTGCCATCACGTATTACAATGCACAAACGCCGGTAACGTCGCAGTGGATCTGTTCATCCAGCGCAGGCAGCACCAACCAGCAGATCAACGCCACCATCTGGGTAGATGACCTTGACCTCACGTATATGCCGAACAGCATAACCGAAGCCGGAAAACAATCCGGAATTAAAGTTGGTCCCGTGCCGGCAGCAAACGAACTGCTCATCACCAACCGCGATCAGCGCAAAGCAACGCTGGTGTTGTACAACACACTTGGACAAACCTGCGGCACCTACACACTCGAAGGCGCTTCGCAGAAAATTGACATCAGCGCCATCGCGCAGGGCAGTTATGTATACAGCGTACTCGGCGAAAACCGCGAGCTGCTCGTAAACGGCAAACTGCTCATCCAGCGCTGAGTTTCGCAATGAATCTGCTGCGCGCCCTGCTCCTGCTCTGCTGGAGTTCCTGTTTCTTTTCTGTTGCGCTTCGTGCGCAGCCCAAACCCGGCACCGGTGAGCTGAAAGGCATGGTGCTCGATTCCGCCAGCCGTGAACCGGTGATTGGTGCAGTTATTTTTTTGGAACAGGAAAAATCTCGGGGCACATCGGCAAACATCAACGGACAATACAGCCTGCGTTTGCCTGCGGGAAGACAGCGCCTCATCTGCACCATGGTGGGCATGCGGCCGGATACGTTTACCGTGTTTATTGATTCCGGTGCGGTAAACAATTACACCATCCTGCTGCACGAATTAGTCAACACCTATAATGTAGTGGTTGTTTCTGCAGGCAAATACGAACAGAAACTGGAAGACATCACCGTTTCGATGGAGGTGCTAAAACCCGCACTCATCGAATCGCGCAACAACATTTCCATTGACAAGGCGCTGGAACAGGTGCCCGGTTTAACCATTCTCGATAACGAACCGCAGATACGCGGCGGCAGCGGGTTCGGCTTTGGTGTAGGCAGCCGCGTGTCCACACTCATTGATGGTATTCCCGTGATGCAGGGCGATGTGGGCCGCACCGAGTGGCAGTTCATCCCGATTGAAAACGCCGAACAGGTGGAAGTCATCAAAGGCGCGTCATCCGTGCTCTACGGCTCGTCTGCGCTCAGCGGCGTCATCAACATCCGCACCGCTTATCCGCGTGAAAAACCACAAACCAAAGTGGCTGTTTATTCCGGCGTGTACAGTCCGCCGCAAAACGATTCGGCCAAATGGTGGACCGGCAACGCCATGCAGTACGGACTTACCGCGCTGCACTCACGGCAGATCGGGCGCTGCGATGTGGTGGCCACCGTGGCAGGTATTTACGATCACAACTACATCGGGCCACCGGTAAAAATTGCGTTCTTCCCTACCACCGATACCATCAACGAACAGGATGTGGAAAACCGCGCGGCGCGTTTCAGTTACCAGTTCCGCTGGCGTCCGAAAAAAAACGACCGCCTCAACCTCGGCATGAACGGCAGTTTTATGCAGGCGCACAATAATTTTACGCTCGTGTGGGGCAACGACAGCAGCGGCATTTACCGCGCCTATCCCGGCACGATGACGATACAGGACCAGGTGATTTATTTTATTGATCCGTTCATCAACTACTACACCCGCGGCGGTTTCCGGCATGCACTGCGTTCGCGCTTTTTTTCTACGGTAAACGAAAACAGCAACAACCAGTCGAACAGCAGCCGCATTTATTACGCCGAATACCAGTTTGCAAAAACACTGAACGTAATTGAAAACCTGAACCTCACGGGAGGAGTAGTCATGAACCTCACGCACAGCAACGCCACGCTGTTTATGGCTGGCGGCTCGCCTGATAATCGCCTGCAGAACTGGTCGGGTTACACGCAGCTCGATAAAAAATTCTGGAAGGTACTCAACTTCTCGCTCGGTTTCCGCGGCGAATATTTTACCATCAACGGCAGCGAAAGTGTGCTCCGTCCCATCGTGCGTTCGGGGCTCAACCTGAAACTGGGGCAGGCCACGTTTCTGCGTTATTCGTATGGACAGGGTTACCGTTATCCGACCATCGCCGAGAAATTTATTTTTACAAACGCGGGCGGCATCACCATTTTCCCGAATCCCGGCATTCAGCCCGAAACGAGCTGGAACACCGAAGCCGGACTGAAACAAGGTTTCAAAATCGGCAAGTTCATGGGCTTTGCTGATGCCGCTGTGTTCTGGCAGGAATACACGAACACCATCGAATACATTTATGCGGTGTGGAAACCCGATACCGTTGGTTTTAAATTCGTGAACACCGGCGATACCCGCGTGCGCGGTGTGGAATTTTCGGTGATGGGCGAAGGATTTCTTTACAAAAAATGGAAAGCCACGCTGCTCGGCGGTTACACGTACACGCTGCCCCAGGCCATGAATCCGCAGCTGGTGTTTGCCCAAGACAATCCCGCCGTTGGTATTACACCCAACCAGCTTTCGTATTCCACCACCAGCACCGACACAACCGATTACATTTTAAAATACCGGTTTCAGCACCTCGCCAAATGCGATCTCGAAATCAGCCGCACCTGGCTGGCGTTCGGGGCAAGCTGGCGGTATTACAGCCACATGCAAAACATTGACAAAGCGTTTTACATTCTCGATGCGCCCAACCTGCCCGGCTCCGGCATCAGCAAATACCGCGAAAAGCACAGCACCGGCATACATGTGATGGATGCGCGCATTGCGGCCACCATCAAAGGAAAATACAAAGCGGCGTTTATCGTAAACAACCTGCTGAATCTGGAATATTCGCTGCGCCCGCTGAAGATCGAATCGCCGCGCACGTTCCAGGTGCGGTTTTCGGTGAGTATTTAAATATATTTTTGATAAGACGTTAGCGCGGATTTTGTGCGTTGTAGCGCGGTTGCTAATCCGTGCTGGACCACGCCCTTAAGCGGAGAATTTTACACAAACAGGGATCGTAGTAATCCGCAAATTGTATAAAGTCACGGATTACCCGCCTTCATTCCCCGCCGCACAAAATCCGCGACAACATCAAAAAGAAAAGCCCAACCGGCTCTAACGCCCAAAGCCCGAAAATATTGTGTTACCGTAACTCATCAATTCCGCTAACTTTGTGCCGCATTCCCGAAACGACGTGAAGCTCTCCGTTATTATCGTTAACTACAATGTGCAGCACTTCCTTGAGCAGTGCCTGTATTCGGTGCGCCACGCATCGAAGGCGCTGGCCGTGGAAACATTTGTGGTGGACAACAACTCCGTTGACGGTTCGGTGGAAATGGTGCGGGAGAAATTTCCGGAAGTAAAACTCATCGCCAATACCGAAAACCTTGGGTTCTCCAAAGCCAACAACCAGGCCATGCACATTGCCACCGGCGAATATGTGCTGCTGCTGAACCCGGATACGCTTGTTGAAGAATCAACCTTTGAAAAAGTAGTCGCTTTTATGGATGCGCACCCCGATGCGGGCGGACTGGGTGTGATGATGCTTGACGGCAAAGGCAATTTTCTCCCTGAATCGAAACGCGGGCTGCCTACACCGGCTGTGGCGTTTTACAAAATATTCGGCCTTTCGAAATTATTTCCGCGTTCGAAACGGTTCGGGCGCTACCACCTCGGCTTTCTCGACAAAAACGAAACACACGAAATAGACATCCTCTCCGGCGCCTTCATGCTCATGCGCAAAACCGCGCTCGACAAAGTGGGCCTGCTGGATGAAGCGTTTTTTATGTACGGCGAAGACATTGATTTGTCGTACCGCATACAGCTCGGCGGGTTTAAAAACTATTATTTCCCCGAAACGCGCATCATTCATTACAAAGGCGAGAGCACGAAAAAAAGCAGCGTCAATTACGTGTTCGTGTTTTACAACGCGATGGTCATTTTTGCGAAGAAACATTTTTCGCAAAAAAACGCACAACTGTTTTCGTTCCTCATCAACCTCGCCATCTGGCTGCGCGCGGGTGCGGCGGTGGCTGCGCGGTTTCTCAAAAAATCAATATTGCCGCTTTTTGATGCGTCGCTGCTGCTGGGCGGTTATTATTTCATCAAATATTATTACGAACAGAATTTCCGTTTCGTTGATGGCGGCTCGTTCACCGAATCGCTGGTGAATGTGGCGCTGCCGGTTTATACCATCATCTGGCTGCTCGCGGTGTTTTTCAGCGGGGGTTACGACCGGCCGGTGCGCCTCATCAAAATTGTGCGCGGCGTGGTGGCGGGAACAGCCATCATCCTCATCGGGTATGCGCTGCTGCCGGAGATGTACCGTTTCTCGCGCATTCTTATCCTGTTCGGTTCGGGGTGGGCACTCATCAGCCTGCTGCTTTCGCGCAGTTTATTTCACTTTGTGCGTTTCGGAAACCTGCGTATTGACAGCGGCAAAGCCAAGCGCGTGGCCATCGTAGGCAAAACCGACGAATGTGTGCGCGTGCACGGACTGCTGCGCCAGACCCTGGTGAATACCGGTTTCGTAGGCTATGTAAACACCGATGAACACGTTGCACACACGCCCACCCACATCGGCAGCTTCGCGCAGCTCGGCGAAATCGTGCAGATTTATACGATTGACGAACTCATCTTCTGCGCCCGCGATCTTTCTGCCCAGGTGATTATTGATCGCATGGCGCAGCTCGGTAACCCGAACCTGGAATATAAAATTGCGCCGCCCGAAAGCCTTTCCATCATCGGCAGCAACAGCATTGACACGGCCGGCGATCTGTATGTGATTGACATCAATTCCATCAGCAAACCGGTGAACCGCCGCAACAAACGCGTGCTGGATGTGGGCGTGGCGTTGGTATTCCTCGCGCTTTTCCCGATACTGATGTGGTTTACCAAAAGTCCGTTCGGTTTTGTCGGCAATATTTTCAAAGTGCTGTTCGGCCTCCGCTCGTGGATCGGTTATTCCGACAGCACCGACAGTCACCTGCCCCGCATCCGCAAAGGCGTGGTATGCCCGTCAGACACACTGCCCGCCGCACAGCAAACGGAACTTACCGTTTCGCGCCTGGATATGATTTATGCGAAGGATTATAAGATTGAGAATGATCTGACGATTATCCGGAAAGCGTTTCGGTTGCTGGGGAAATAAAACCCTACAACTGCACCGTCTTCTGCAATTTCGCTAAATCAAACCCCTTGGCCTGCAGGCGGGCAATGATTTGCTGATAAACGGCATCATCCATTTTCGGGGTGCGGCTAAGTATCCACAAATATTTTTTACCGGGGTGGCTCACTACGGCATAACTGTAATCGGCGGCCAGGTCAATAATCCAGTATTTCGCTTTAAACGGCCAGAAAAACTGCACCTTCAGTTTTGCATTGCCCGAACCTTTTTCAACAAAGGCTTTTCCTTTGATGTACGATTGTTTGCCGTTTACACTGTCGCGATTACAGCGGTTTTCCACAATCACATAGCCTTTATCGCTTAATGTATATTCGGCCGTGGTGCAGTGGCAGCCTTTCTGGAACGATTGCGGAAATGAAGCGATTTCATACCATTTGCCGGCATATTTTTTCAGGTCAACTTCGGGAACGGTTTCTAATTTTTGCGGATGATTGCCGGCTGCTGTCATAAAAACGAAAAGTGTTAAAAAAAACATGGGCAGCAAAGGCTTTATCAGCGATTGCCGCGAAAATAAATTATTCATGCTATAGAAATTTTGCACCAGTGAGTAATTCGCTTCCCTGCCAGAGCGCCTTTGCTTTCGCTTCGTCATAACTGTCGACCGACGACCGGATCACTTTTGTTTTATCGTAATACAGTCCCGTTGTGGTAACCTCATCAATTAACCGCACAACCGCTTTAGCCGATCGTTCCGGATTATCGGACAGCCCGATCAGTTTGAAAAACAAATCCAACAGTTTCCGGTACAACTTTTCGCCGGGTTTATAAGTCCGGCCCAGGTTGGTTAATAACATCAGCCCGGGATTAATGCCGTTCACCAGCGTCTGCGGCGTATGGTTG
Source organism: Chitinophaga pinensis (assembly GCA_943372645.1). Taxonomy (GTDB): domain Bacteria; phylum Bacteroidota; class Bacteroidia; order Palsa-965; family Palsa-965; genus VBWE01. Next base: position 44,079 of record CALRZN010000007.1, read on the forward strand.
TTCGCTTTCAGCCGGCGGTCGAGTTCGTAGGCAAACAGCAGCATACACAGCTTTGACGTTGCATAAAAAGATTGCCCCTGCTTTTTTAACGTCGAATTTTTATCTACCGCCGGGTGCGCAAGTTCATCAACCGGTTTGAATTCCGCTTTTGCAAATGGCGATTTGTTTTTGGGGTTATGAAGCTCGCTCGAAACCATTACAATGCGTTCGAGGTTGTACTTTTCAAGCAATAAATTCGTCAGTAAAAAATGCCCCAGGTAATTTGTCCCGAACGTTTCTTCAATACCGTTTTTGGTGTAACGGAATTCGCCTTCGTACGACATGCCTGCATTGCAGTCGAGCGCATAAATGGATTTGAAATCGCTGATATCATCAACAAACTTCCGGATGCTGGCAAAATCAGCGAGGTCTAATTTTTTTATGATATACGGTTTGGCCGTATCAAAATCCGGAAATGCATCAATGGCTTTTTGTGTTTTTTCAATATCGCGGCAGGCCATAATTACCCGGTAATCCTTATCAAGCAGGAATTTGGCTGTCCATAAACCAAGTCCGCTGTTAGCACCGGTAACGATTACGTTTTTCACATTGCTGTTGTTAACACCTGTTTTCGCCCGCCTCGATTGTTGTCACGTATATGCTGGAACAACAACACTCCGCTTTTGTTGCGGGGAATTATGAATAGTTTCCACCGGCTCTTCCTCCAGCAGTTTTATGAACGCTTATTCAGACAACCTTCATTTCTCAAAATCAAGATTGGTCGGCTCTTCCTGTGTAGCGCGTTTTTTTTCGGCACCGTCCGTTTGGGGTTTATATTCGCCGGTTATTTCAAAGGTTACTTTATCAAACCAGATTTGCCCGGTACCACTCAGCATTGCACCGTACGCGATGAGCGATGCATTGGGCGGAACATCCAATTCGATTTCATATTTGGTCCAGCCGGTAGTGCCTTTAATCGGCCGGTTGTGCATGTTGTCAAAAGCCAGCGATTGTTTTGATTCCGCCTGGTCAACACGCATCCAGAGCGCGGCCCACGCTGCAACATTTTCTGATTTTACAAAGGCCGACATTTTTACGCGTTTGCCGAGATACTTCCCCGGTTTGCATTGCTGCATCAGCGTTCCGAATCCGGAGTTCTGATTTTCAATTGATTTGATCGTGGCCGCGTTATTGCCGTCCTGCCCGGCACCAGGTGCAATGCCCATGTCATAACTCCCGGGCTTGTTTCCTGCTTTGAACCAACCGGCCGGCAGATCAAATGCAAACAATATCGCTAATGCCCCAACGAACATTACACTTTTAAGAACAATTCCAGTCGTTTTCATTTTATGCCCGGATTTTGATAATTGTTCAATTTACAAAAATTCCAGAAAAAAAAGGGATTAACACCCGAACATATCAGGGCAATCGCGTCTGAAAAATGCCATCTGCTATATCCCCATAATCAGGACTTTCGGGCAGACCTCTTACTTTTGATAGTGTTAGCGGGCAGTCAGTTCGAGTGTTTCTTGCTGATTTTTCATCAGCAAGAAATGTATCGGGAACGTGGGTCGGGATCCCCTCGCACGTTCTCGATACACCTTCCATTTCGCCGCCCTGCGCGCCCGGCACTCGAACTGACTGCCCGCTTTTGTTTTGATTCAATACTATTTTGGAAAACCGCTAAATCAGTATAAAAATTTTCAGACGCGATTGCCCTGCCGGACATATGCAGCCCGTGTGCCGATCCCCAATGTAAAATAAACGCCGTCCTTCTGCCCCCGCCTGTATGCCGTGGCGCATGAAATGTGCGTTGGCAGGCAGGCGGAGTCGAAGAAGACGATTAAACCACCTCTTCCTCCAGCAGCTTCCGGAACACCAGTTCTTTCTCAAACATATCGAGCATAATCGGTTCGTCTTTGGAAACTTTACCGGCGAGAATCTGTTTCGATAACTCGTTCAGTATTTTTTTCTGGATCACGCGTTTCACCGGGCGTGCACCAAACTGCGGATCGTAACCCAGTTCAGCCAGCCATTCAATGGCATCGTCGGTGGCGCGCAGTGTAACATCGTTTTCGGCCAGTTTATCCACGAGCTGCTTAAACTGCATGCGTACCACGGCAAGAATATCGTTGCGCGTGAGCGGGCTGAACATGATGATTTCATCAATGCGGTTCAGGAACTCGGGGCGGATGGTTGCTTTCAGCAACTCAAACACCTGGTTCTTTGTTTTCGCAATCAGCTGTTCGCGGTTGTTGTCGTCCATCTTGTCAAAATTCTCCTGGATCACCGGCGAACCGATGTTGGAGGTCATGATTACAATGGTGTTTTTAAAATTCACCACGCGTCCTTTGTTATCGGTCAGTCGGCCATCGTCGAGCACCTGCAGCAGGATGTTAAACACATCCGGGTGTGCTTTTTCAATTTCATCGAGCAGGATTACACTGTAAGGTTTGCGGCGCACGGCTTCAGTAAGTTGTCCGCCTTCTTCGTAGCCCACGTACCCGGGAGGCGCACCCACCAGGCGCGACACGCTGTGCTGTTCCTGGTACTCGCTCATGTCAATGCGCGTCATTGCATTATCATTGCTGAACAGGAATTCCGCAAGTGCTTTGGCGAGTTCGGTTTTACCCACGCCGGTTGTACCGAGAAAGATAAACGAACCGATGGGTCGTTTCGCATCCTGCAACCCGGCGCGGCTGCGGCGCACAGCATCAGCAATGGCAATTATTGCTTCTTCCTGGCCCACCACGCGTTTGTGCAGTTCTTCTTCCAGGTGCAGCAGCTTTTCGCGTTCGCTCTGCAGCATGCGCGAAACCGGTATGCCGGTCCAGCTGCTTACCACGGCCGCGATATCGTCGCTGTCCACTTCTTCTTTAATAAGTGCGCTGCCTTTGCTGTGCGTTGCGTTCAGTTCCGCCATTGCTTTTTCCAGGCGGTCTTCGGCTTCTTTTATGCGGCCGTAACGTATTTCAGCTACTTTGCCGTAATCGCCTGCACGTTCGGCCTGATCGGCTTCGTGTTTCAGGTTTTCAATCAGCTCTTTTTCTTTCTGTATACCTTCGGCCTGCGCTTTTTCGGCCTGCCAGCGTGCGCGTATTTCGTTTCGTTTATCGCTCAGTTCGGCAATTTCTTTCGAAAGCTCTTCTACTTTTTCGGTATCGTTTTCACGTTTAATGGCTTCGCGTTCGATTTCGAGCTGGCGTATTTTCCGTTCCAGTTCATCGAGCTCGGCCGGCATGCTGTTTATTTCCATGCGCAGCTTCGAAGCCGCTTCGTCAATCAGGTCAATTGCCTTATCCGGCAGGAAACGTTCGGTAATGTAGCGCTGCGAAAGTTCAACAGCTGCGATGATTGCATCGTCTTTGATACGCACCTTGTGATGCGTTTCGTATTTTTCCTTGATGCCGCGCAGGATGGAAATGGCGTCTTCGGCCGACGGTTCATCCACCATCACTTTCTGAAAGCGGCGTTCAAGTGCTTTGTCTTTTTCAAAATACTTCTGGTACTCGTTCAGCGTTGTTGCACCCACTGCGCGCAGTTCACCGCGGGCCAGGGCCGGTTTCAGGATGTTGGCGGCATCCATTGCGCCTTCGCCACCGCCTGCACCAACGAGTGTATGAATTTCATCAATGAAGAGAATGATTTCGCCATCGGCAGAAATTACTTCCTTCACCACCGATTTCAACCGTTCTTCAAATTCGCCCTTGTATTTTGCACCGGCAATGAGCGCGCCCATGTCGAGGGAATAAATCTGTTTGGTTTTCAGGTTCTCCGGCACATCACCGGCAATAATGCGGTGAGCCAGTCCTTCGGCGATGGCGGTTTTACCCACACCGGGTTCACCCACAAGGATCGGGTTGTTTTTGGTGCGGCGCGTAAGAATCTGCAGCACGCGGCGAATTTCATCATCGCGCCCGATTACCGGGTCGAGCTTGCCGCTGCGCGCCTGCGCATTCAGGTTAATCGCAAATTTATTGAGTGCGTTGTATGTTTCTTCCTGCGACTGGCTGGTTACTTTCTGGCCTTTGCGCAGTTCTTTAATGGCTGCACGCAGGTCTTTGGTAATTACACCGCTGTCTTTCATCAGCTGCGAAACCTGGTCGCCCACTTCCACCAGTCCGAACAGCAGGTGTTCCACCGAAAGGTATTCGTCACCGGTTCCTTTCACGGCATTCATTGCCTTTGCAATGGCCTGGTTTGCGGTATTGCCGAGGTACTGCCCGCCTGCACCGCTTACCTTCGGGTAGCTGTCAATAATTTTTTCCGTTGCTGTTTCCAGCAGGCTGGTATTCACGTTCAGTTTCTTAAGCAGGAACGGAGCCACATTCTCGTCCACTTCAAGAATCGCTTTCAGGATGTGACCGGTTTCAACGGCCTGGTGGCTTTTCATCATGGCAATCTGTTGTGCCTGCTGAATTACTTCCTGCGATTTGATTGTAAAATTGTTCAGGTTCATACGTTCTAAAAATAAATAAAAGTTAGCATAACTAAAACGTGATCTCCATCACGCAACGCAGGTATGGCCTCAAATGCCATTCCATCGGCATAATGCTTTCAAAAACCGGTTATTCTGTCATTTCCGTTCAAAACAATACGCCGTTTTGTCGGTAATATACGCCAAAAAAAAGGCCGCCACGCGCAATGCGTGGCGGCCTTTCCGTGTTCAGTAATCGGAATGTTATTCTTTTACCAGTTTGGTAGTTACTTTGGCATCGCCCGAACCTACTGTTACGAAGTAGATACCCGAAGCAAGTGCTGCAGTGTTCAGATCAACACGGTTTGCACCGCTGTTCATCTGCTGCTGGAAGTTGATGAGTGTCTGGCCAACCAGGTTGCTTACAGTTACGTTATATGCTGCAGCTTTTTCAAGCGTTACAGTCATTACTACGTCGTCAGCAGTCGGGTTCGGGAACAGGTTTACGTTGTTGATGTTTGCAGTCTGCTCCTGTACGCCGATGATGGTAGCAACCGGGATTTCAACGTAAACGATTTCGTTGAGTCCGCCCGAGTTGTCGCCCGCATCCGGGTTGTTGGTACCTACACCGTGTCCCGGCTGTGCATCACGCTGGTAGATGAGGCGGATGATACCACCACCTACGTTACGTGAAAGCGAAGGGTAGCAACGCTCGAAGTAATCGAAGTTGTTCGGATCAGGTCCGAGCAGGTACGGAGCAGTCCAGGTCTGACCACCGTCAGCTGAGCCTACAACGTAAATGGTACGGTATGATTTGCCGCTTCCGTTGTCGGTTGATTCGAGGATACACGAATAGGCAACATAGATGTTACCGTTTGCATCAATACCGGCAGAAGGCTGCGAAAGCAGGCCGGTACCGTAAGTACCCCAGTCTGTAACATCCAGTGCCTGGTTTGCATTGTAATCCATTGCGCCGGCAATCTCAACCGGAGCCGCATTACCCATGCCTTCGTTCCAGTACATCAGCGCAGCTACTCCCGGGAAATAGCTTACCGAGTCAGCAGAACCGTTGGTATTGATGGTACGCATATAACCATACCATACGTGTGCCTGGCCAGCATTATCGATAAGTACATCAACGGTTTCGTCGTTGGTGTCAATGGTGTCTGCAACGTTATCGTTGTTCACGTCTGTGATTCCGCTTGAATACAGCGGAATCGGGAACTGGTTCACGCGGGTTTTGGTCCAGGTAGCACCGTCGTCGGTAGATTTCAGCAGTACAACGTCTGTAATAAGATCACCCACTACGATAGCAACAGTAGAACCTTTTGCATCAATAGCATATTCGTCAGCGCTGAAAGCAACGTACTGCGATGAGTCAATCAGTGCAATTACATCCGGAACGCTCCAGGTTGCACCGCCGTCGGTTGAACGGGAATAAACGAGTGCACCATCCTGGCCGCGGTAAACAGCACCGGGAGGGCTGGCGTTGGTCGGGGTGGTAAGTGCAATCTGGTGTACAACGTTACCGTTGGTACCGCTAACTGCGATACGCGACCAGAGGCGGCCCGAAGCGTAACCATAACCCATAGCAGGCTGCAGGTTGAAGTTTTCGGTCCAGGTGCCGGTGCCTTTTACAGCACGGGTGCTGAAGTGCATGGCGTTGCCCTGGTTGGTGTTGTGTGCAACGATCATTTCGCTGTTGTTACCGAGTACAGCAAGATCACCGAATCCGGTACGGTCGGTTTCTACGCGGTTCATGGCAACACCACCGGTCCAGGCGGTTCCGTCGAAATAGTTATAGCCGGTTCCGCGGTCAGCCCAGGCATTCCACGATCCCTGTGAAATGGTGAGACCTGCCAGTACGGTTCCGTCTGCGTTATAGATACAACGGTTCATTGTGGCGCGGTTGGTCTGCAGCGGGTACAGTGTATTTGCAATCACTGTTTCTGTTACAGCTGCAGTTGAAACCGGGTTGCCCTGTGAACGGGCGGGTTGGCTGGTGGCAGCAACGGCCATGTCATAAAACGACATATCAACATTGGTTGCCGGTTTGGGTGCTTTTGCGTTCAGGTTTGTTTTCATCAGCATGGTAGGCTGCTGTGCAAAAACAGATACTGAGCCAATTAAAGCGATTGACAGTATTGATTTTTTCATTTGTTAAAGGATAAATAGTTAGTTAGACTTCAGGCATGCTTCGTACTGGCAAATATAACAAAGGAAATTTAACATCTGCGCAACCTGCTTTAGAATTCGGATATATAGACTGGTATTTTGCGCGTATTTGATTGTTTTTCAATCGGCTCATTTTATGGGGCGTTTCAGGTGCAAACCCAGATAAAGGGGTGCAAAATCTAATACGGACACCTATCAGCCTTTGCGATTTAGAACCAAAGCACTGATTTTCAGCTACTTAAAAATAAAAATCAGAAAAAGCGGTTCAAAAAAATCGGATTTGGAAATCAGGCACTTGGGCAGAAAAAAGCTGAAAATTTTACCCGGACGGCTCCCGAAAAGCAGAAATGCCGTACCTTTGTCGCCCTTCCGAAGGAGAAGGAAACGCTGTCCGGTTGCAGCGATGTTTCACCCGCATAACGAATCCGGTCGTAATGCATCATTTTAATTTTGCCACTCATGGCTGATACACAAACAGTACCGGTTGACAATTTCGACTGGAATTCTATCGGTAAAAAGCAGGACGTATATTCGAAAGACGAAATTGCGCGCCTCGAATCCCTTTACGAGCAGACACTGCGCTCGGTAACTGATCACGAAGTAGTTGAAGGGACCGTTGTTGCAAAAAACAACAAAGAAGTAGTAGTAAATATCGGTTTCAAATCAGACGGCGTAGTGCCCCTGTCCGAATTCCGTTACAATCCCGATCTGCGTGTCGGCGAAAAAGTAGAAGTGTACATTGAAAGCCAGGAAGACAAAACCGGGCAGCTTGTACTTTCGCACAAAAAAGCCCGCGCCATGAAGTCGTGGGAGCGTGTGAACAGCGCGCTTACCAGCGATGAAGTGATCAAAGGTTACGTAAAATGCCGCACCAAAGGCGGTCTTATCGTTGACGTATTCGGAATCGAAGCATTCCTTCCGGGTTCACAGATCGACGTTAAGCCGATCCGCGACTACGATGTTTACGTGGGCAAGACCATGGAATTCAAAGTAGTAAAAATCAACAACGAATTCAAAAACGTGGTGGTATCGCACAAAGCGCTTATCGAGGAAGAACTCGAAGCACAGAAACGCGAAATCATCGGCAAACTTGAAAAAGGCCAGGTACTGGAAGGTACCGTTAAAAACATCACGTCGTACGGTGTATTCATCGACCTCGGCGGTGTTGACGGTCTTATCCACATCACCGATCTCAGCTGGGGCCGCATTTCGCACCCGGAAGAAATCGTTAAACTGGATCAGAAACTCAACGTGGTTATTCTTGATTTCGACGATCAGAAAAAACGCATTGCACTCGGTCTCAAACAGCTTACCTCGCACCCGTGGGAATCGCTCAGCAGCGAAATCAAGGTGGGCGACAAAATCAAAGGCCGCGTAGTGGTTATTGCCGACTACGGTGCGTTTGTTGAAGTTGCTGCAGGCGTTGAAGGCCTCATTCACGTTTCGGAAATGTCGTGGTCGCAGCACCTGCGCAGCGCACAGGACTTCCTGAAAGTGGGCGACGATGTGGAAGCAGTAGTTCTTACACTCGACCGCGACGAGAAGAAAATGTCGCTGGGTGTGAAACAACTCACTCCTGATCCGTGGGCAAACATCCTGGATAAATATCCGCAGAACTCACGTCATACTGCTACCGTACGTAACTTTACCAACTACGGTATCTTCGTTGAACTCGAAGAAGGTATTGACGGCCTCATCCACATTTCTGACCTCAGCTGGTCGAAAAAGATCAAACATCCGTCAGAGTTCACCAAAATCGGCGAACAGATTGACGTTGTTGTACTTGATGTGGACGTTGAAAACCGCCGCGTAAGCCTCGGTCACAAACAGCTTGAAGAAAACCCGTGGGATGTATTCGAAACCGTGTTCACACTCGGTTCGGTTCACCGCGGTACCATCATCAGCGTGAACGACAAAGGTGCTGTGATTTCCCTCCCGTACGGTGTTGAAGGCTTCTGCCCGAAAAAACACCTGCTGAAGTCGGAAGGCGGCGACGGAGCTGTTGATGATAACATCGACTTCAAAGTGATCGAATTCAATAAAGAAGCGAAAAAGATCATTGTTTCACACCGCAATACAGACGAATCAATCGCAATTGAGGAGAAAGAACCGCGTGGTGGAGCCAAAAAAGAGAAAAACAGCGGAAACAAAGAAACCAAAGACGCCGTTAAAAAGGTAAAAGACAACCTGGAGAAAACTACCCTGGGTGATATTTCGGCCCTTTCGGATCTGAAATCGGAGATGGAAAAATCCGAGAAGTCGAAAGACTAATCCGCTACTGATACCGCTGCGGAAACGCAGCGTTCTAAAAACTACGCCATGGTTTTTAGTTAAACGCCCCGTTCCGGTCCCGATAGCTATCGGGAAGCCGGGACGGGCGTTTTTTTTTACCCCAATTCATAACTGCGCATCGGGTTCGTTTTCAAATAAATACTTGTTTTCAGGTATTCTTTTTGATATTACAATATATTTATATAATTTGCTTTTTAATTATATACGTGTATTTTTGAATATATGCTTTTGGAAAAACCTATGGAACGGCGATGCACAGAATGCGGTGAAACCGTTACGGGCCGCATTGACAAACGGTTCTGTTCGGATCAGTGCCGGAACAGTTTCAACAATAAAAACAACAGCGACAGCAGTAACCTGATGCGCAACATCAATCACGCGCTGCGCAAAAACCGGCGTATCCTTGCCGAACTGAATCCCGAAGGCAAAATAACGCTGCACCGCGACAAACTGGTCGCCAAAGGGTTTAACTTCAATTACCACACCCATATTTACACCACGCGCAAGGGCGATCATTACCATTTTGTGTATGATATGGGGTTTTTAGAACTGGCGAATAATTTCTACATGCTCGTCAAACGCAATCCCGACGAATAACCTGCAGCCCTTTTCCCACGGGTAATGCAACTTCCGCTTACACTTATCCGTTTATAATAGAATACCGCTAATTAACTTTCAGCAGTTAATAACGCATATTTGCTGATACCGTTTATGGCGGGTATATTGCAGTATCTTTCGAAAATCAACTCAATTGTGCTGTTGCTTATGAACCGGATTCTTGCTTGTATTACGGGCCTCTGCCTCACTGCGTTTACCGCATTTTCCCAGGAAACGGTGCGCCAGGACTGGGGCATTTTAAAAATGCCGGGTAAACTGGATACTTCAACCATTGTGAGCACCTGGCAGATTTATGCCGAGGGCCTGGATACGCTGCCGCACATGGTGTACTGGCGCAAAGTGATTACGCTGCCGCCTGACAGCGGTGTACTCAGCATCGGTTCGAACCGGCAGATGCTGGCTACCATGGCCTGCAAAGACTGGGACAAAAAAACCGATCCGGAAAAAGAAGTATATCGCGACAGTGTTCGGAAACAACACGGCTTAACCGATTCAACGAGCATTTTCTTTGCAACCGGTAAGAATGATTTTTTTAATATTCCGCTCTCTGTTCCTGAAATTGACAGGGGCGTACGTGCCTTTGCCAACGAAGGTGTTGATCCCTTTTATGCACAGGCCATACTGCTGATTGAAAGTCCCGGAAAAGTGCGCAAATCGCATGTAGGCGCCTACGGTTCGTTTCAGCTGATGCCTGCTGTGGCGCGCAAAATGGGACTGAAAGTTACCAAAACCGTTGATGAACGCGCCGACTTTGATAAATCGGCAAAAGCGGCCGCCAGACTGCTGAACACCGTGTGTATTCCGTACACCAACGCGATGCTGGATAAACGCGGCATTGCATACAAACCGACTGATCTGTGGTACCGCCTGCTCGTGATGCACGTATATCACGCAGGGGCCGGCAACGTTGAAAAAGCACTGGCTTCGTTTGAACCTTGCGAAGGCAACATCGAAATCATTAAAACGCTGTGGCATACCAAAGCCGGGCAGTTCGGCAAAGCATCGCAGAATTACTCGCAGGTAGCGGTGGCTGCGCTGCTCGAAATGGACGCCTACCTGAAGGCGAAAAGCCAGCCGTAGCGATTAACAGAAATACAATAAAACAAAAATTCTGGAAAGCACCCTTCGGGGTGCTTTTTTAGCATTAAAACACACTGATTATCAGAAGATTATCGCATTGTTAACACCTTGACGTAATACTAACCCATTGATACTCTTGTTTTTGTATTGCTGAATGTGTAACTTTCCCATTCGAAAAGCTGTAAACTCTCCCGATCAGCGTAATTCAGTATAACATGAAAAAAATATTACTTGCCGCCAGCCTGTTACTTTCTGCTGAATGGGGTATGGCGCAGTTAAAAATAAACGAGTATTCCTGCGCCAACCTCAGTTCTGTTGCAGATAACTTTGGTGAATTTGAAGACTGGGTAGAAGTTTTTAATCCGGGTTCATCCGCAGTTCCGCTGAGTGGTTTTTACCTCAGCGATGATGCAGGCGATCCGACGAAATACCAGTTTCCGTCAACCGCTCCGTCTGTTCCGGCCGGTGGTGTGGTACGCATCTGGTGTTCGTCACGCAATATTGTTTTCGGAAGCAACGTACACACCAATTTTAAACTCACGCAATGTAAACCCGAAGAAATCGTACTCTCGAACAGCTCGGGAAATATGATTGATTCGGTGCAACTGCGCCGCAACCAGGAGTCGCACTCGTGGGGACGCAACCCCGACGGCACCGGCAGCTGGTCGGTTTACACTTCGCCGACACCTGCCGCACTCAACAGCACCGGCACCGCTATGCTGCCTTATGCTTCTACACCGGTATGCAGCGTGGGCGAAGGTTTTTATTCCGGCGCACAGAACGTTACCATCACTTCACCTGATCCGGGTGTTACAATTTATTACACGCTTGACGGTTCGGAACCGACGACTACTTCAACGGTTTACAGTTCGCCTGTCAACATTGCAGCAGTGAAAGTACTGCGTGCCCGTGCATTCAGTTCCAACACCAGTGTGCCAGCGAGCTTTATCCAGAGCAATACATATTTCATCGGCGTAACACATACAACCGCCACACTTTCTGTTTTCGGTGATGAAACCGACGACCTGCTGAACGGAGGCTGGGCCACTTCCAATCCGCGCACCGGGTTCGAGTGGTTTGACAAAACAGGTGCCATCAAGGCCGAAGTAACCGGTGATGCAAACGAACACGGCAACGACTCGTGGGCGTATGATCAGCGTGGTTTCGATTTTGTTTCGCGCGATCAGATGGGGTACAACGATGCGATCAAATACAAACTGTTCCGCACGAAGAGCCGCCAGAAGTTTCAGCGCATCATTTTAAAAGCGGCCGCAAACGACAACTACCCGTTTGCACCGGGCAGCGGCGCGCACATCCGCGATTCGTATGTACACCACATGTCGGACCGCGGTGATCTGCACCTGGACGAGCGCAGCTGGGAATCGTGCGTGCTGTATGTGAACGGCCAGTACTGGGGCGTTTACGATGCGCGTGAAAAAGTGGACGATGCCGACTACACCGATTACTACTACGATCAGCCCGATGTGAACAACCAGCTGCAGTTTATCAAAACCTGGGGCGGCACATGGAATGAATACGGCGGGCCGCAGGCTTCGGCAGACTGGAATACACTGCTGGCGTATATCAACGCCAACAACATGGCGGTGCAGGCCAATTACGATCACGTGGACAGCATTCTGAATGTGAAAAGTCTTGCTGATTATTTCATCATCAACTCGTGGGCGGTTACGTCTGACTGGCTGAACTGGAACACCGGCTGGTGGCGCGGACTTGATCCGGCAGGAAAAGCAAACAAGTGGCGTTACATCCTGTGGGACAACGATGCCTGTTTCGGACATTACATCAACTACACCGGTATTCCGGATACTTCACCGAACGCAGATCCCTGCGATCCGGAATCGCTGCCCGATCCGGGCGGACAGGGACACACCACCATCCTGAACAAACTGATGGATAATCCCGGTTTCAAACAGTATTACATCAACCGTTACGCAGACCTGATGAACACCACCCTGAAATGCGATTCGGCCATTGCATTGCTGAACAGTATGATCGGTGAAATTGATCCGGAAATGACCGGGCAGTGCACACGCTGGAGCGGAACCTACAGCACCTGGCAGAACAACGTTACCATCCTGCGCAATTTTATCCAGGCACGTTGCGTGGCCCTTGAGCAAGGGATGATTGACTGTTACAACCTCACCGGCCCGTACGACATTACCATTGATGTGGCCCCGGCAGGTGCAGGAACTGTGGATGTAAACTCCATTACACTGGATACCTATCCGTGGTCAGGAACATACTACGGCGGTATTGACATCATTCTGAAAGCAACACCAGCCAACAATACGTTTACGTTTGATTACTGGGAAATGGTTAACACTCCAGTTCCGTCAGCGAATGACGACAGCATAACCGTAAACCTGACCTCCAACGACAACATTATTGCGCACTTCAAAACAAATGATGTGCTGCTGAATACATTTATGCCAACGGCATTTTCACCAAACGGTGATGGTAACAACGAGTACCTGACCATACACGGCCTCGAAAATGTGAAAAGCATTGACTTTGTTGTTTACAACCGCTGGGGGCAGCGTGTATTTACCAGTAATGAATACAACTTCCAGTGGGACGGTACCATGAACGGACAGAAATTAGATGCAGGTGTGTATGCCTACAAACTGACTGTAGTGGCTCCTGACGGACTGGAGTCGATGAAAACCGGCAATATCACCATCATGCGCTAAGCGCAAAAAATCAGCGGGATGAAAAAGCGGATACGGATTTTTACGTGGTTGTTATTTGCAGCAGGCATTTCCATGCAGGCGCAGGACATTCATTTTTCGATGTTCAGTGAAACGCCCATGCACCTAAACCCGGCTTATACCGGTTTGTTCAACGGGGTTTACCGCGTTTCGGCCAACTACCGCAACCAGTGGAAATCAATGGGGCATCCGTACACCACCATGGCCGCATCGTTTGACATGCCAATTCCCGTGGGATTCGGGCAGCTGGGTGTGGGTGCTTTCCTGTACCAGGATAAAGCCGGTGATTCCAAATTCGGAACGTTCCAGGGATTGCTGTCCGCTTCGGCCTTGGTGCCGGTGAGCAGCAACGCAACGTTTTCGGCCGGGCTGCAGGGCGGCATCGGGCAGCGTTCGGCCACCATTGCTGATCTGCAATGGGAAAGCCAGTACCAGAACGGTGCGTACGATCCTACTTTACCGGCGAATGAAGCCAACCTGCTTACGTCGTTTATCTATCCTGATTTTTCTGCCGGACTGGCCTATCATTACAAAAGCGTTGCTGAAAACATCCAGAGCCGCGAATACTGGAAGATTGATATCGGCGCTGCCTACATGCACGCCAACCGCCCGACGATGAAATTTTACAGCGGCAGCGAAAAACTGAATGCGCGCATTGTTGGTCATGTGAAAGCGCATTATGATTTTCCGGGAACCAAATGGGCGCTGCAACCTTCGGCTGTGTATATGATGCAGGGACCCGCCCAGGAAATTACCGTTGGCACCATGCTGCGTTACAAACTGAAAAACGGAACCAAAGTAACCAGCCTGCTCATGGAATCGGGTGTGGCCGCCGGTGTGCATTACCGTGTGGGAGATGCCATTATACCGCAGCTGTATTACGACCTGGGTGATATGTTTATCGGCCTCGGGTACGACCTGAATGTGTCATCGTACAAAGATGCAACCCGCATGAACGGTGGTTTTGAAATCTGTCTGCGGTATTCGAACCTGAACAGCGCGCTGTTTAAGAACAAGCGGCCGATCCGGTAAAACGGATATCATCCCTTCATAATCCGCTCATTCAGCCAGTCCTGGAATTTTTTGGCCGTTGTGTTGAAGTACCGTTTCCCCTTGTAAGCGCCTACCCACTGCACGCCTTTGATGGCGTTGGTTAAAAACACCTCATCCGAGTTAAACATCACACTCATGGGCATGGGCACTTCATAAACGGCTACGCGGTTTTCGGCGGCCAGTTCAATCACCACGCTGCGCATGATGCCTTCCACACAGCCTTCGCTTACGGGGCAGGTGTACAGCACCCCGTTTTTTACGGCAAACAGGTTGGACGAAGTGGTTTCCACCACGTTCATGGTTTGATTGATGATTACACAATCATCCATGTTTTCTTTGCGTGCATGTTCGGCGGCAAGCACATAAAACAGCGCGCTGGCCGATTTGATGTTGGAGAGTTTATGCAGCGGTTTGCGGAAATCCTGGTATATATCTACTGTAAGTCCTTTGGTCGAAAACGCGTAATCTTCATCGGGCATGTGAACGGCTTCCAGCACCCAGCTTACGGTGTTCACGGCCGGCATATACAGTCCGCCGTCGTTTCGGTAAACCGTTAGGCGGATGCGTGCGCTGGTAGCAATGCCGTTGGCAAGCAGCAGCGTCTGGATCTGTTCTTCGAAATACGGTGCGTTGAAGGTGTCGGGGATTTCCATCCGCATCAGTTTCATGGTGCCGAGCAGTCGGCTGATGTGTTTTTCCAGGAAACAGACGCGGCCTTTTGCAAAACGGATGCTTTCGAAAACGGCATCGCCATAGCGGAACGCACGGTTCGCTACCGAAACAAACGGCGCATCGGCCGGCTGCAGAAACCCATTTATGTTTATTGATCCTAACGACACCAGTACAATAATAAGAAGAAAAAGTCAGAGAATCAGTGAACCGAAGGGTCGCAGGGATGAATTGACTGCAATGCGGAAACCCCTCACCCCTGCCCCCGCACCCGCCTGCACGTCCTGCTCCTTGTCGCCGATAAAAAATGATTTTGCAGGATCAACCCCGAAACGGGCGATGGCCTTTTCCACCAACAACGAAGCGGGTTTCCGGCAGAGGCACTTCCCGGTATCGGGATGGTGCACGCAGTAATAAATGGCATCGAAAAACACACCTTCGCGGTGCAGCTGTGTATTCATAAACGCATGCACATCCTCCACATCCTGGCGGGTGTAAAAACCTTTGCCGATGCCGGTCTGGTTGGTAATAAGTATTAGCAGGTAACCACGTTCACGGAAGAGGCGCAGCATTTCAACAACATCGGGAAGCAGTTCGAAATCGGCCGTGCGGCATACAAATCCTTTATCGCGGTTTATTACCCCATCGCGGTCGAGGAAAACAGCTTTGTTTTTTTCCATCACATGCCGCTTTTTATGCGGAGAATGAAGGTGCTCACCAGTTCAAACGAAATGGCTCCTGTAAACACAAGCCCGTATATCGCGCCCCAGAAATGTGCACTGTGGCCGATGTTATCGCGGCCCGAACGGGCCATAACCGTGGAATAAACCAGGTAAACGATTCCAAAAATCCAGAGCGGCAACCCGTAAAAAACTTTTGCAGTCGGGGCAATCAGTATGGCGGCAAACATAACGGCCGAAATGGCACCCGAAGCACCGAGGGAATTAAAAAGCGAATTGTCTTTGTGTTCGAAAAAATCCCAGAGCGACGAAGCAGCAATAGCGGTAAGGTAAAACACCAGGAAAATGATGTGCCCGAAAGGCTGAAACTCCATCACCATGTAGACTTCCACAAACCGGCCCACGGAGTACATTGTAAGCATATTAAACAGCAGGTGAATCCAGTCGGCATGTAAAACACCATTCGTGAAAAAGCGCCACCACTCGCCGCGGTGACGGATGGCGTAGGCATTGAACATAAACTTGCGTTTGGCGTTCATATCAAACATGGTTTGATACGACAACAGCGAAGTCATTATTATAATCCCGATGGTGATGATATATAATTTCAGTCCTTCCATCGCGATCAGGGTTTAAGATATGTACCGGTCTGATGGCCGGCTGATTGTCCTTTCGGAATCGAAAGCGATTTCCAGTTTGCACCGCAATGCAGGCGCGCTACAAATACCAGCTGACCGGTGTGGTAACTGTAATGTGCCACCTGGCGGAAAATGGCCTGGAGCGCGGTAAGCGGTTCGTTGCGGATGGTAACCGTTTTTGCAAGGTCTTCTTCGGTAAGGCTGCGCAGCGTGGTGAGAAACACATTCCAGCCCTGCTCCCAGTATGCCAGCAGTGCAGCTTTGTCAGTAATGGTGGCTTCAAATTCCGCATCGCGGTTGCGCCATGCCTTTTCACCGTCGCTGGTCAGGAAATCGGTCCAGCGCGAAATCATATTTCCGGCAAGGTGCTGCATGATGATGGCGATGCTGTTGGATTCCGTGCCCGGCGATAGAAAAAGTTGTTCGTCCGTAACCTGGGCGATGGCGCCATCGCACTGTTTTTTCATGCGCTCAAATTCGAAGATAAAAGCCGGAAGGAGATTCATGCTTCAAATTTACGAGAATTTAATGATTGGCGGGATTTACTATTTGAGATGGAATGGGTGTGTGATTCAAAAAAATGGTATAAGCTCCTGTGGTGTTTGTTTTCCGGGCTGTATTCTTGTTTCGTTCGTGTTTTTGCGACTTTTGTGGCATTATATTATTTAGCCACGAAGACGCAAAGGCACGAAGGGTTTCTGGAATGATTAATGCGTTAAGTAATCCTCAATTGTTTTGCAGCCACTCCTTATCATCCTTGTCAAGTTGTTCCTGGCTTACCACCCGGTTATTCAGAATATCATCTTCACTCAATTCCAGTAACTGCTTTTGCGGCTCTGACAATGAAACAACATCGTCACGCTGCGTGCTGTCTTTCTTCGGTTTATCGTGGGAAGGATTAGTCATTGGTTTTCTGAAAAATCAGTTTTGGGTAAATTTTATATTCGTGTTATTCAGTTCTAATTTCAGCAAAAAAACGTAATCCGCAAAAAATGGTACGCTGTTCAACAGGTAAATATTCCTGTTTGTACTTATTGACTCATCTTGATTTTGCGACTTTTGTGGCATTACACTATTTTGCCACAAAGGCTCGAAGGGTTTTATAAAATGATTAATGTGTTTACTCCGTTGAAATACAGAACGTACGTTCAAATCCCTGCCAGCAGCAACTTCACCTTCAGGATGCCGGTAACACTGAGGCTGTCGCGTATTTTTCCTTCGCGCACCCACTGGTAGGCCTGCTCAAACGGAACTTTCATTACACGCAGGTCTTCGGTGTCTTCGGGCTGGGCTTCGCCGAAGGTGAGTTCTTCTGCAAGGTACAGGATGCAATATTCATCGGTTGCCGAATTGCTCAGGTGCATGTCCTGGATCACCGTCCATTTTGCGGCCGTGATGCCGGTTTCTTCCAGCAGTTCGCGTTGGGCGGAAACGAGCGGATCAACACCGATTTTGCCGCCGCCTTCAGGAATTTCCCAGGTGTATTCTTCAATCGGGTAACGGTACTGCCCCACCAGCCACGTGTTTTGTTCCGCATCAAGCACGATTACCCCGATAGCGATGTTTTTAAAATGCACCACGGAATAGGTTCCGGGATTGCCGTTCGGATTCAGCACATCGTGTTTGGTAACTTTAATCCACGGCGATTCATACACTTCTTCGCTGGTAAGCGTTTTCCAGGGATTGCCGCCGGTGTATTCAGGTAAGTTCATACGGTTCAGATGTTGGGCAGGATGGCGGGGCGTTGTGTAATTTCATGGTAACACACCACATCACCTTTGCAGAAATAATGCGCCACGAGGCTCTTGCGCGAAAGCTGATCATTTACAACCGGCTCGCCACCGTGCAGCAGGTTGGCGTGCCAGATGAGCAGGTCACCTTTGCGGGGCGTGAATACTTTTTTCTGCAGTTGTTTTTCAGCAACGAGCGCCGCGATTTTCTTTTCGTAGTTGCCGTACAAATCATCGCCCACAAACAGCGCGCTGCTGCTGTGATCAAAATCTTCACCGAGAATGTAAGGCAGTTTGTGGCTGCCGGGATAATAATGCAGCGGGCCCGAATCGGGTGAAATATCCTCCAGCGCAACCCAGATGGCGATGAGGTACCCTTCCGGTTCGGTGGTCATGTGAATAAAATCGGAATGCGTTTTCTGCCGGCTGCCTTTTAAAAAACTGATGGTCTGAAACGGCAACGTTTCGCGGTTGAGTGTGAAACTGAGCAGATCGAGCAGGCGTTTGTCGCTGATCACGGAACGGATGGTGGCGTTGTGTTTCCACGCATTCATCACGCGCGAGTTGGTGTAATCAAAATCAACGGTTTTGGAATCAATCAGTTCCTGCAACTCGTTTGAAATGCGGTCGCAGGTTTCGGGTGCGACAAAACCATCAAGAATCATGTAACCGTTATCGGGCCAGCTGCTGATTTGTTCCTGCATCGCCTGCGGGAAGGCCGCGAAACGGGCATCGGCTTTGGCTTTTGCTAGTCCGCCCGGCATATCGAGCCAGGGATGTTCGGTGCTGTGGTTTTTAAAATCCTTGTGTGTAATGGATGACACCACACTTTTGGCAGCGCCGAATTTTTTATACAGGTTTTTATTCCGTTTCAGCTGGCTGTAATGCCCCATGTTGTACAGCACATGCAGCAGGCGCATGCGGCGCAGGGTTCCCCAGTATTTTTTCAGCAGGCTCATGGTGTAAAGATAGGATGAGAAACGGGATTCTGTATTCAAAAAAAGCAAGGCAATTACATCTGAAAAAGAAAAGCAATCCGTTTCATTATTCCCTTTTTTGATGTTGTCGCGGATTTTGTTGGTTGCAGGTAAGCGGGGTAATCCGTAACAGCATACGATTTGCGCGTGTGTAATAACCCGCCTGTTCACGATTCCACGCGCTTAAGCCTGTAGTTCAGCACGGATTAGCATCCGCAGTGAACTACACACAAAATCCGCGCTAACATCATTTTTATACGATTTCGGGCTGGTTTATTTTAGATGCGATTGCCCTGCAAAACCCGGCGCACATTTTAAAATCCTTTTAGCTTTGCATAAAATAACCTGTAATGAGAACTTTTATTTGCGCGCTGCTGACCCTTCACAGCGCTGTACTTTTTGCCCAGCAGGACAGCGTAACCCTGTTGACACAACCCTTTATATTTAGAGGACAGTACAGCGATACTATCAAAACCGTTTATCAACTTTCTGAAGTTGCAGTCCAGGCCAACCGCTTTTCAAACAGCTACTCGCCGAACAGTTTCAGCAATATTGATGTGGCCACGCTGCAAAACCAGCACGGGCAGGAAGCATCCTATATTTTCCGCAACCTGCCTTCGGTTACCAATACGTCCGATGCAGGCAACGCACTCGGCTATTCGTATTTCCGCATCCGCGGCATTGACCAGACGCGCATCAACGTAACGCTGAACGGTGTGCCGATGAATGAACCGGAAGACCAGGGCGTGTATTTTTCCAATTATCCCGACCTGCTCGAATCCGTTTCACAGCTGCAGGTGCAGCGCGGCGTGGGCGTTTCCACAAACGGTACTGCAAGTTACGGCGGCAGCATACAAATGAGCGGGCCGATGCTCACCGATTCTGCTGCAAAAACCTTTGGCGGTGGATACGGCTCGTTTAATTCGTACCGCCTGTTTGGTGAAATAAATACCGGTGTAAAAAACAGAACCGGGTTGTATGTGCGTGCGTCGAGCCTGCATTCAGACGGGTACAAAGACCATTCGGGAAATACCTCGCATTCCGCATACCTGAGTACTGGATACTTCGGCAAAAAGAACACGTTCCGTTTCACCGCATTTGCAGGCGACCAGCGCAACGGCATGGCCTGGCTCGGCACACCAAAAGACTCGCTGAAAACAAACCCCACGTACAATGCCAACAGCGAACAGGAAGACGATCATTTCACGCAGGCGCACACCCAACTGCACCACAGCGTTCGATTAAAAAACAATAACAGTTTTACGCAGGCTGTTTTTTACAATTACCTGCAGGGCAATTACGATTTTGACTTTAATAATTTTCTTGGATTTGCGCCCACTGCTGAATTGTACAACTATGCGTTTCAGTCGCATTTCGCAGGTTACCTGAACAAGCTGAATCTGGTAAAAGAAAACCATCATTTCCAGGCGGGCCTGCATGCAAACATGTATCAGCGCAAACATACCGGTGCCGAAAAATCGCTGGGGCAATTGTACACCAACACCGGTTTTAAAAACGAAGCATCGGCTTTTGCGAAATATGAATATTACGGACAACTGAAAAAAGGACTGCTTATTCCGTCCGCGGATATCCAGGTGCGTTACACCGATTTTGTGTACAAAGGCTGGACGGAAACGCAGCCCCTGCAATGGTTCCTGTTAAACCCGAAAGCGGGCATCAGTTATTCGCCGATGACGCAACTGATACAAACATTTTATTACAGCATCGGGGCTTCGCAGCGCGAACCGACACGCACCGATTTGTTTTTCGGATCGGATGAACTGCTGGCCGATTCGGCCGGTAATCCGCTGATGCTGCAGGATTTTAACTTTGAGCAGGTAATTGACCAGGAACTCGGCTGGCGTGTTAACCGCAAAGCGGTGCAGGTAAAACTCAACCTGTTTTATATGCAGTTCAAAAACGAACTCGTGTTAAACGGACAGCTTGGTCCCAATGCGTTACCACTCACATTCAACGCGGCGCGCAGTTTCCGCAGCGGTGTTGAATCGGAATTGAACTGGATACTGCATGACCGCCTTACAATAACGCATTCCGGATCGTATTCGTTTAACCGCATTACACAGGATAACACCACGCTGCAGCCGGTGCTTACGCCGGACCTGTTGCTCAACCTGGGCGCAATGACTTCGTTTAAATATCCGAAAGGCGATGTGCTTTTATTTGCAGCCCAAATGCGTTACCAGTCGGAATGTTTTATTGACTACGCGAATACCTACACGCTGCCTGCGTTTTTTACCGCCGATGCGTCCATCACCTGGCAGCACCGCGTACTCGAACTTTCGCTGCGCGGCATGAACCTGACGAATGCAAAATACTACGGCAGCGGGGCACTCAGTCCGGCCACGGGGCTTCCCGCCTACTTCATCCAGGCGCCGCTGAACTTTTTTCTCAGTGCCAAAATCCGTTTGTGATGTTGCGCGACCTGTTTGATGCAAGTGTTTATCTTTTTCACATCGGTTCGTATGGCGTAAGTTTCATCGAACTGCTTGCAACAGGTACAGGCATCATTTCGGTGTGGTACGCCGCACGCACGCACCTGCTCACCTGGCCCACCGGCATGATTAACGCGGTGTTCCTGTTCGTATTTTTCTTCCAGCTCAACCTGTATGCGGATATGTTTCTGCAGATGTATTTTTTCACCGTGTGCGCTTATGGCTGGTGGAAATGGAAAGATAATTCGCAGCAGAACGACGACCGTGTAATCACCTGGATGAAACGCAAAACCCAGTTGCTGTGGCTTGCCGGACTTGCAGCGGCCACTGTGCTTTTCGGCTGGTGCATGATGCAGCTGCACACCTGGTTTCCGGTACTATTTACTGAACCAGCCGCGTTTCCGTTTGCCGACGGCGCCATTGCCATGATGAGTGTGGCCGCGCAGCTGCTGATGGCGCGCAAAAA
This sequence comes from Chitinophaga pinensis, assembly GCA_943372645.1. Classification (GTDB taxonomy): domain Bacteria; phylum Bacteroidota; class Bacteroidia; order Palsa-965; family Palsa-965; genus VBWE01. Next base: position 66,035 of record CALRZN010000007.1, read on the forward strand.
AACAGAATCGTGGTTGCTGTGGATTGCCATTGATGTACTCGCCATCGTGGTGTATGCCCTGAAAGGTGCGTACGTACTTTCGGGCGAATACGTTTTATTTCTCGGACTCGCTTCTTACGGATTTTACAAATGGAACAAAGCCGCACAACCGGTCTCGTCTTAGGCAAATTTATGCCCGTGCATACCGGCCACCTCGCGCTCATCCGTTTTGCAGCGGCGCAGGTGGACGAGTTGCTGGTGCTCGTGTGTGCGAATGCTGCAGAACCTATTCCCGGTGATGTGCGGATGCAATGGATGGAGCAATCGCTTCACGAAATTCCGAATGCGAAAGCCATTTACTGCGACGATGAACTGCCCGATGCGCCGTATTCATCGCGCGATGTTTCAGCAGTGTGGGCGGAATATCTGAAAAACCGTTTTCCGCAACTCACACACATTTTTGGTTCGGAACAATACGTTGCATTTGTGGCGGAATATGCCGGACTGCACTACGCACTGTTTGATGCGGAGCGCAAAACCGTTCCTGTTGCGGCCACACTCATCCGCGAAAACCCGGTAAAATACTGGAACTACATCGCGCCTGCCGCACAACCGTATTTCGTTCGTAAAATTGCAATCGTCGGGGCTGAATCAACCGGCAAAACCACGCTGGCGGAAAACCTGGCGGCGCATTACCACACTGTTTTTGTAACCGAAGCCGCGCGCCGCATTGTACTTACCACGGCATCGTGTACGTGGGACGACCTGTTTACGGTGGCTTCCACACACGCGGCCGATATCTGCAATGCCATTCCGCAGGCCAGCCGTTTTTTATTTGTGGATACGGAAATGTACACCACGCAGGTGTTCGGGCAGTACCTGTTCGGCCGCATGCCTGAATTTGACGAAACCGTTATGGCGGCCAATACATTTGACACCTACATTTTACTGGAGGCCGACATCCCGTTTGTACAGGACGGCACCCGCCTCGAAGACCGCGACCGGCAGGAGATGAATGCGCTGCTGAAAAACCACCTTGCAAACAAAGGCATTGATTTCCAGTTATTCACCGGCACACCGGGCGAAAAACAGGCGGCTGTAATTGTTTTCCTCAATAAAAAATACGGCTGGATTCCGGGCGAAAAATAATCGTAAAAAATCCGAATCCTATTCCTATTTTTGTGCCCGGATAAATCGCATAGTACAAACTGCTTAAAGATATACAGTATGGCACAGGTCGAACTGATTATGCCGAAAATGGGCGAAAGCGTTAATGAAGCCACCATCATCAAATGGCTGAAAAACGAAGGGGATAAAATTGCCCTGGACGAGCCGGTTCTCGAAATTGCTACGGACAAAGTGGATTCGGAAATTCCTTCGCCTTTTGAAGGATTCCTGGCCAAGCGCCTGTTTAACGAAGGCGACGTGGTGCAGGTAGGCAAAGCCATCGCGCTTATTTCTACCGAAGCCGTTGCTACAGGTACTTCTACCCCGCAAACCACGGCTCCTGCTGCTGAAACCAAAACCGTTACGGCTGCAACTACCGTTTCAACTGCTGCTGCTGTTACAACGGATATTCCGAAAACATCGGCAGGCGGTAAATTCTATTCGCCGCTGGTGCGCAACATTGCCAAACAGGAAGGTGTTACCGTGGCCGAACTGGAAACCATCCAGGGCACCGGTTCGCAGGGCCGTGTTACCAAAAACGACATTCTCGCTTACCTGCCGAACAAAGGCAAAACCACCGTGCAGGAACAGGTTGTTACTGCTCCCGCTGAAGTAAAAACGGCTGCTGTTTCGTCAAACGGCACCGCCGCACCGGCTGTGCAGCACAAAGCGCCGACAGTTACCATGATGGCCGGCGACGAAATTGTGGAAATGGACCGTATGCGTAAACTCATTGCCGAACACATGGTGATGAGCAAACATGTTTCGCCGCACGTTACTTCGTTTGTGGAAGCCGATGTAACCAACATCGTAATGTGGCGCGACAAAAACAAAAACGCATTCGAGAAACGCGAAAAAGAAAAACTCACATTTACGCCGATCTTTATTGATGCGGTGGTGCGTGCCATCAAGGATTTCCCGATGATCAACATTTCGGTTGACGGCAACAACCTCGTGGTGCGTAAAAACATCAACATCGGTATGGCTGCGGCGCTGCCTTCGGGCAACCTGATTGTGCCGGTAATCAAAAACGCGGACCGCATGAATATGTTCGGGCTCACGAAAGCCGTGAACGACCTGGCCAGCCGCGCCCGCACCAATAAACTTACGCCGGATGAAATACAGGGCGGCACCTACACCATTTCAAACGTGGGTACGTTCGGAAACGTAATGGGAACACCCATCATCAACCAGCCGCAGGTAGCAATTCTTGCGGTAGGTGCAATCCGTAAAAAACCGGCAGTAATTGAAACTCCTTATGGCGATACCATCGGCATCCGCCACATGATGTTCCTCTCGCATTCGTACGATCACCGCGTGGTGGATGGTTCGCTGGGCGGGCAGTTTGTGCGCCGTGTAGCAGATTACCTCGAGCAGTGGGACATTAACCGGGAGATTTAACGGAACCTCTAAAAATCTCAATCTCTTCGTTGGACTCATTTCGAAAATGCTCATTTACGCAAGTAAACTCCGCTTTTCGAAAGTTTCGTCCGCCTCAATCTTGAGGTTTTTAGAGGCTCCGTTAATTGATTTGCCTTTAAACAGCCAGCGTCCGGGTGCAAATGCATCCGGACGTTCTTTTTTTAGGGCCCGCGCGGTTCACTTTCTTATATTTGCATGTAATTTAAAGTTACCTATCCGAATGAAAAATACATTCCTGTTCCTGCTCCTGCTCGGCATACTGTCGGGCGGTACCGCAACTGCCAAAGGAAACGAAACCAAAAAGAAACTCGCACAGGCTGACGAAGCCTTTGTACTGGATAATTACGACAAGGCGCTTCCGCTGTACCTGGAAGTGATTGCAGCTGATCCGGCAAACGACAACGTGCGTTATAAAATCGGGATGTGTTACCTCAATTCGTCGGTTGAAAAAACCAAAGCCGAATCGTTTCTCGAAGCCGCTTCGAAAAACACGACCCCGAAATACCGCGAAACCTCGCTGAAAGAAAAACGCGCCCCGTTGCAGACGTGGTACCTGCTCGGGCAGGCCTATCACTTCAACTACAAGTTCGACCAGGCCATACAGGCGTTTGAAACCTTCCGTGCATTTCTCGGCGAAGGCGATTCCATCATGGTTCGCGACCTCAACCACTACATTGCAGTATGCAACAACGGCAAGGAATTAACAGCAAGCCCGGTAAACATTAAAATAGAACACCTCGGCAGCGGCATTAACTCGCCCTACTCCGACCACTCGCCGGTGGTTTCTGCTGACGAATCTGTAATGGTTTTCACCTCGCGCCGCCCGAACACCACCGGCGGTAAAACCGATCCGAATGACGGCAAATACTTTGAAGACGTATACATCAGCTACCGCAACGGCGACAGCTGGAGTGCGGCGCAGAGCATCGGTACATCCATCAACAGCAACGGACACGAAGCATCCATCGGCCTGAGCGTGGATGGCCAGGAACTGTTCATCTATAAAGACGATGCCGGCGACGGTAACATTTATGTGAGCAAACTGAACGGTAAAGAATGGTCGGTGCCGCGCAAACTCACCGATTTTGTAAACAGCAAAAAACACGAAGCCAGCGCAAGCATCAGCCCTGACGGCAACACGCTTTATTTCTCAAGTGAACGTGAAGGCGGACTCGGCGGCCACGATATTTACCGCAGTGTAAAACTGCCGAACGGCGAATGGAGCAAACCGACCAACCTCGGACCGACCATCAATACGCCGTATGATGACGATGCGCCTTCCATCCAGGCCGACGGAGTTACACTTTATTTCTCGTCGAAAGGACACAACACCATTGGCGGATATGACATTTTCTTCAGCACGTTTGTAGAAGAATTCGGCTGGACCAAACCCATTAACGTGGGTTACCCGGTAAACACCACCGATGACGATACCTATTATGTGCCTACGGCTGATAACAAACACGCGTATTATTCGTCGTTTAAAAACGAAGGCGGCATGGGCGAAAAAGACATTTACCGCCTGACCTTCCCCGACCGTTCGGAAACGCCGCTTACCGTTTACACCGGTGAAATCACCAGCATTTACGGCGGTGTTCCGGAAGACGCATTTATTACCGTTACCGATGTGGAAACCGGCGAAGTAATCGGCACCTACAAACCGAACACCGAAACCGGTAAATACGTGATCGTACTGCAGTCGGGCCGCAACTACAGCCTTACCTACGAAGCGACCAACTACCTGTACCAGTCAGACAACATGAACGTGGCCGACACTACAGCATACATGGTGATCAACCGCCCGGTGCAACTGGAGCCGCTGAAAGTGGGCCAGAAACTGACCGTGCGCAACATCTTCTTCGCCAGCGGCAAATCAGAGCTGCAGCCCGAATCGAAAAAAGAGCTGGATAAACTGACGCAGCTGATGAAACAATTCCCCGGCCTGATTGTAGAAATCTCCGGCCACACCGACGCCAGCGGCAGCGATGAACTGAACCAGCGCCTTTCGCAGAAACGCGCCGAAGCCGTTGCAGCGTACCTGGTAACAAGCGGCATTGAAAAAACACGCCTGCGCACCATCGGCTTTGGCGAAAGCAAACCGATTGCGGTGAACTACAACCCCGACGGCAAAGCCAACAAACAAGGCATGGCGCTCAACCGCCGCTTTGAGTTTACCATCCTGAGTGTGGATGGACAACTGAAAGATGTGGTGGAACAGATTAAAGTTCCGGATCAGCTGAAGAATAACGGGGAGAAGGATAAAAAATAAGTTTCCTGCATAATACAGAAAGCCCGGGTGATTGATCATCCGGGCTTTTTTTCTGAATCACACCACCTTAAACCCAATCACCAGCACATCATCCACCTGTTCCAGGTTGCCTTTCCAGGCGCGGAATTCGTGCTCCAGTGTTTTGCATAAATCGGCCGGCGGAAGTGCGGCGTTGCGGAGCAACAGTTCATTCAATGCTTTGTAGCGGAACTTTTTGCCGTTTGCTCCGCCAAACTGATCGGCGTATCCGTCGGTATAGGCAATCACCACATCACCCGGGCGCAGCGTGTAACGGAATGTGGTGAATGACTCATCGTGGTAATGTGATTTGCCGATGGGCATGCGGTCTTTTTCGAGTTCAATGAGTTGCCCGTCGCGGATAATTACCGGGACATTATTTGCGGCCGCATACTCCAGTTCATACGGGCGCTGCGGATGCACGCGGAACAGGATGCCGTCCATACCGTCCTGCGACTCGTATTCACCCAACTGGCTGATCAGTTTTTCGCGCACATAATTAAACACGTCGCCGGGTGCCGAAATGTTTTTTTCATTGATGGCTTCGTTGAGGTAACTGATGTTGAGCAGGCTCACAAAAGCACCCGGTACGCCGTGACCGGTGGAGTCGCATACGGCCAGGTAATTCCCGTTTTGTGCGGAAGAAGACGTCCAGAAAAAATCGCCGCTCACAATATCGCGGGGCAGGAAAAGGATAAACGATTCTGTGAATTTTTCGCGGATTTTTTCTGTGGCCGGTAAAAGCGCCTGCTGGATGCGCCGGGCATACTGGATGGAATCGAGTACTTCGCGGTTTTTCTCTTCCACAATTTTTTTCTGCGCGCTGATGACGTGGTTCGCTTTCTTTTTGGTGTTGTAACTGCGGAATGCAATGTACAGCAGGGCCAGCAACAGCAGCACCCCGCCGAGCGAAGCATACGTGATGATGGAACTGCGTTTCAGTTTCTCCTGCGTGATGGCATCCTCTTTTTCACGTTCTGCTTTATCCGCATTCAGTTTCGCTTCCATGTCGGCGCGGAGTTGTTCACGCACCACCAGGCGGGTAACATCGCCCGAGCGCAGTGAATCGCTCATCTGCCGGAATACCTGCTGATACTGCCAAGCACTGTCGAACTGGTTGTTTTTCGCAAACTGGTTACTCAGCAGTTCCGCCGCATTCCGCAGCGCAAGCGGAAACCCCACCGCCCTGCCGGCCGCATACGCCGCACGTGCAAAATAAAGCGCCGAGTCGTTGCCCCGCGTTTGCATCACCCGGGCCATTTCGGTGTACACGTCGGACATATCAGACAGGTAGTTTTCTTTTTTAATATGCCCCAGCGCAAGGCGGAACTGGCGCATTGCTTCATCCGGATTATTTTTCCGCAGGTAGGCCAGTCCGAAAAGGTAGTAGGTTCGTCCGCAGCCGATGTTGTTTCCCATCTCTGCATAGGTTTTAAGTGCCTCGCTGCAGATTTTTATGGTTTCTGCTGTGCGCCCTTCGCCCAGGTAAATTTTACCGATGGCCATCTGCGCATTGGCCATCACCGTTTTGTTTTTTCCGGAAGCCTCTTCTGCCGCCTTGCGCAGGTATTTTTCGGCCAGTTCATTTTCACCCAGTTCGCGGTAAAGTATGCCGAGGTTCAGTTGGGTTATACCGTCGCGCTGGTTGGGACGGGCATACTTTATTTCGTCAATGCTGCGTGTGTACAACTGGATCGCTTCATAAATTTTGCCCTGCTTCTGGCTGATGAATGCCGCATTGTTGAGCAGGGGCAGGTACGCTTCAAAGTACATGGAGTCGCGGTGCGCCGAATCGGTTTTCGCGGCCAGTTCAAGGCCCGCCTTGCTGAAATAAAGCGCACTGTCGGGTTTTGATGCAAAATAATAATGCTCGCTCAGGTAACCATACGCCACCAGGCGGTCGGTGGGCTTTTGCGGGTGATTCAGCAGCAACAGGATGGAATCCATGGGAAGCTGTGCGTGCAGCGGAAAAATCCGGCACAACAGCAGCAGCAGCAAAATCAGGCGGGCATTCACGTCCGGAAAAGTAATCTTTCCCGGCGGATGTAAAAAATTCCGTTATTAAAAAACGGATCACATCGTTACAATAAAATTTTTGTAAACGGTATCATCGGCAAGTGTAAATCCTTTTACGGGAAGTGATGCGGGAAGCGTTTTCACACCGAGCAGGGCTGCCTTCAGGGCATAGTCCGTATCCGAATGCGTTGAACCGTTTTGCGGACGTTCCTTTTTTACAGCAGCGATTGCATTGTTTTGCGGTACCTGTTTTTGCGGCAGCGCATTTCCGGCTGCAGTATCCGGTTCTTTTTCGCGGAATTCTACAATGTGCAGCGTGTCGCGGAGGTGCACCGTATCCGTTTTTGTTTTCACCAGCACTTCCGTTGCGGTGGTTTTGTTCATCCACAGCAGCAACGCAGGCACAAGAAAAAGCAGCACCGCAGCAGCGGCGGCCCAGGCCGGCACGGGCTTTTTCCACAGCGGAACAGGTGCGGCGAACTGGCGGCGTAGGTTTGCTTTTACAGCCGGATTGGGTTCCAGCGTTTGGATAAAATCCTGCTCGGCTTCGCGGATGCGTTTCAGCAGTTGCTCATCACCGGCGTTTTCAAAATCATCCTTGTTCATGGTGTACGTGCGGATTAAAATGTGGTGAAAAATCGTGCAGGCGTTCACTCAAACGGCGCACGGTATGATGGATGCGTGATTTGACCGTTCCCTCCGGGATGTCAAGTATAACGGCAATTTCAGGAACGGTCAGTTCTTCGGTAAAGCGGAGCATAAACACCATGCGGTGTATATCGTCCAGTTCGTTCAGTGCTTTGTCGAGCCGCAGCCGGAATAATTTCTGATCAATGAAATCGGGCTGCTGCAACACCTGCGTGGTGTTTTTCAGCTCAAGCATAGGCACCACCACGGCCGAAGCGCGTGTGGCTGAACGGTGTGCATTTTTCTGCAGGTTGGCGGCGATGGTAAAAATCCACGTGGCGCATTTTTTCTCCGGGTTGTACAGGCTGCTTTTTTCAAACACGCGGAGAAATGTTTCCTGCAGCAGGTCGTTGGCGGCTTCGGTATCGTTGCCGTTCAGGCGCAGCAGGAAATAATACACCCGCCGGCTGTAACGATCGTACAGCACATCAAACGCTTTTTCGTCCCGGTCTTTTATAAGCACCATAAGCTCCTCGTCGGAGCGCATGGTGTAACCGGGTTTCTGAAAAAGTTTGAACATACCGGTTTATTTGCCGAGGTACTGGAGAATTTCACTTTCGCGGCCCGACTGTTTTGCAATGCTGCGCACCAGTGCTTCCGTTTCGGCTTTGCGGGTCATTTCGCCGCTGGTTTCGTAATGGCTGTAAAGCGTAAGCAGCGGCACCAGGTAGTTCTGATTCATCAGCGCCATAACGCCTTCGCTGCGGTCGTTGGCCAGGGGCTGGCGCAGGTGATCGAGCAGGAACAGCTGTTCGAAATTTTTGCGCAGCACCGCCATGTTGTCCATTTTGTTTTCGCTGTATTTATTGGCCAGGCCGGTGAGGTACAGGTTGTTTTCATACGGTTTCAGGATGTCTTCGCCGCAGGAGATGGCAAAATAAACCGGGCGTTTGTGCGATCCTTCGATGACTGCTTTCACGCAGAGTTTGTCAATCTGCATCTGCCCTGCCCCGTCAAGCGGCCACGATTCGGCTTTAGCGCCCGGGGTGGTTGCACCCAGCTTTTTAAACTGTGCGTTGCGGTAATTGTCGATTGTGAGCAGGCTGATGTTGAGCACGGTTACATCGGTACGCACCCCGCGCACATCCTGCAGCAGCCACAGCGGATAGGTATCGTTATCGCCGCAGGTGAACAGCACGGCATTCGGTTCGAGCGACATCAGCACATTATAATTGTATGCGAGCAGTGCGTCCGACATGCCCTCGCCGTTGAGCCATTTCTCCGTATGTTTTTTACGGTCGGCGGGGCGGCCTTCCACTTCGGCCACGGTGGTCATTTCCACATTCACATCGTACGCATCCGGGTTCAGCTGGTAGGCTTTTTCCAGGAAATTGCGGCGTTCGAAATTGAGTCCGCCGAGATACCACTCCATCAGGTTATACTGCCACGTATCGGGAACAACTTTGCCGGCGGCGGAGATAATTTCCTGCTGTTTTTCCCTCATGCCGGTGCGGTCGCCGAAAATGAAGGTGTAACGGCTGGCGCGGTAGTAGTTGAACCATGCATCCGCATTTTTCGGATTGGTTTTGGTTTCGTTTTCCCATAATCCCGCCTGGGTTTTGTACCATGCCAGGTCGTGCATTTCGCGGGTAATCGGGTAAATTTTTACCGGTTTGGCCGGTTGTGCGTGCAGGGTCATTGTACATGACAGGACCGCAAGAAACAGTGTTTTGATTTTCATTGATCAGATGTGTTTTCGAAAATATACCCCGGCGGGGGATAATCGTTCACGGTACCACCGTTTTTTTTGCCAAAGCATGTTAATACCCCGAAAACGGCAGGCTTCCGCCGCTGGCTGGCGCTTCCCCGTTTCATGAGTTTTCAACAAAAAACAGGAAACACAGCCCCGATCTGCTTTTTATTTACCTGGAAAACAGCATTTTAATAAATCGTTCAACCTGTTTACAACCTGTGCAAAACCGGTTAGTATGCCCGAAACGGCGCGGCTTTAGCCACTTTTCTGTAACTTTGTGGCCTGTTTTGAGATACTAAATCTCAGGCAAGGGCTAAAACTTAACCAAAACACAAAGCAATGAACGAATATGGCATAAAAGCCAACGGCGCTACTCTTGATTCGATCGGATTGGGGAATGTAGCCGATGCGTACTGGAACCTTACACCGGCTGACCTGGTTGAAGAGACATTACTCCGCGGAGAAGGCATGCTGACTGACAATGGTGCTCTGGCAATTGAAACCGGTGAGTTTACCGGTCGTTCACCGAAAGATAAATTTTTAGTAAAAGACGCCATTACCAAAGACACGGTATGGTGGGGCGATGTAAACATTCCGTTTGAAGCCGATAAATTTGATAAACTGTATGACCGTGTAACGGCTTACCTGGCCGGCAAAGATGTGTATGTGCGTGATGCCTACGCCTGCGCCGATCCGCGTTACCGCCTCAACATCCGTGTGGTTACCGAGTTTCCGTGGAGCAACCTGTTTGCGAACAACCTGTTCCTGCGTCCGACCACCGACGAAATCATGAACTTTGCCCCGGACTGGCACATTGTATGCGCCCCGGGATTCCGCGCCAACCCGGCCATTGACGGAACGCGCCAGCATAACTTCGCCATCCTCAACCTCACCCGCAAAGTGATCCTGATCGGCGGAACCGGTTACACCGGCGAAATCAAAAAAGGCATTTTCACCTTACTCAATTACATCCTGCCCCAGGAAAAAGGCGTGCTGAGCATGCACTGCTCGGCCAACGTGGGTAAAAACAACGACACGGCCATTTTCTTCGGACTTTCGGGAACCGGCAAAACCACGCTTTCGGCTGATCCGAACCGCGGGCTGATTGGTGACGACGAGCACGGCTGGGCGGATGACAGCGTTTTCAACTTCGAAGGCGGCTGCTACGCAAAATGCATTGACCTGACGGCGGAAAAAGAACCGGAGATCTGGAATGCGATTAAGTTCGGTTCACTGGTTGAAAACATCGACTTTAAAGAAGGTACACGCACGGTTGATTACAGCAGCACCTCGAAAACCGAGAACACGCGTGTGGCGTACCCGATTAACCACATTCACAATGCGGTGGAGCCTTCGATTGCAAGCGCACCGAAAAATATTTTCTTTTTAACAGCTGATGCATTCGGCGTACTGCCCCCGATTTCGAAACTGACTACGGAGCAGGCCATGTACCACTTTATTTCGGGTTACACTGCAAAAGTGGCCGGCACTGAAATGGGCATCACCGAACCGCAGACCACGTTCTCGGCCTGTTTCGGAAAAGCATTCCTGCCCCTGCACCCGGGTAAATACGCGGAGCTGCTCGGCAAAAAACTGAAAGCGAATCCGGACATCAACGTATGGCTGGTGAACACCGGCTGGACCGGTGGTTCGTACGGTGTAGGCAGCCGCATCAAACTCGCGTACACACGCGCCCTCATCACTGCAGCGCTCGAAGGCAACCTGAACGGTGTGGAGTATGGTGAAACACCGTTCTTCAAACTGCGTTTCCCGAAATCGTGCCCGGGCGTTCCGGCCGAAATCCTGGAGCCGCGCAACACCTGGAAAGACAAAGACGCATTCAGCGAAACCGCTTCGAAACTGGCTGGTCAGTTCGTGAAGAACTTTGAACAGTATGCTTCGGGTGTTACCAAAGATATTCTTGATGCCGCTCCGCGTTTGGAAGCAGTGCAGGCGTAAACGATAACCAATTCAAACACAAAAAGACCGAACCTTGTGTCGGTCTTTTTGTTTTAAAAAGTTATGTACCGCGGTTTATTTGAAGTTACAGGAAGCAATTGCCTTGAAACGTTCAAAACGTTTCTTGCCGATTTTTACCCGGAAGGTAAGATTTATACCCTCGGGGATGGATACGTGTGCGTGGCTGACAGGAACCGTTGGTTTACCCAATACACTGCAGTAACAATAATTGCCAAAACTGTTTCGGGCCGGGAGGAACAACAACTGCAGGTGATTATTTTTGGTGGCGAATCGCATCACCCCTTGTTTGGTGCATCCCGTGAAAGCAAAACAGACATTACAGATACATTTGAACACATGCAGACGCAGGTGTTCCGCTTTCCGATTACGTTCACGGCATTGACAATCCGTGAGGATTAATAAATTTATTTTTGGCAATGACTACCTAAATGGGACAAGCCAAAAATAAGAAAAGGGGGCGAATACGTAACCCCCTTTTCCGGTTTGGCTGATACCTTTTTCTGTCTTACTTCATAGATGAATTGTTTTGGTTAGACTTCGGTTGGTTATCGTACTTGCAAGTAACAGCCTTTATACTCTTAGGTAGTCGTAAATTCCATGCTGTTGCAGAAACGTAACGAACTCCGGTAATTTCTCCTTTGTAACTATTTCAAGAAACCGCAAGGCAACGTAATCCGTTTGCAATAGGTCGGCCACGGTCTTAATATTCCAGTTGTTCATCTGCTCCCGTAGCCATTCGGGAACGCGCTGATCGGTGCGGTTTGCTTTGAGAATATCCATTGAATGTTCTGTGCGACGAGGCTAAGATATAAAAAGTAGACATATATGTTTACTTCTGTTCATTATTCTTTGCCGAACATTGGTATTGAAATGACGGACAAGGAATATTTACAGCAGATCGGTAAGAACATATACGACCTTCGTAAGCGCAAGAAAATGACGCAAACCGAAGTAGCCGACCTGTGCGGATGGGAGAAAACTACGATAAACAGGATTGAGAAAGGCCGTTCAAATATCACCGCTTTAACCGTTCGGAAACTGGCTGCTGCTTTTGGGGTGAAGCCGGAGCGGATTTTTAAGGGCTGTTAACATCTTTCGGCCTTAAAAACTTGACTTTCGGCCGATTTTTTTATATATTTGAGAATAGCTTAACCCTATTAATTATAGCTATACTTTTACTTCAAAAACGAATTTTTGCAATTTTTGCAATTAAAATAACCCTAATTCTTTGGTTTTTACGATTTACTAACAGTTTAGGAGTTGCACGGTATAGAATTTGTTGCGTACTTTGCGCTGTCGTCCAATACTGTTATTTTTCCCAAAAAGTCAAGGACTTGGAAAAATAAAAGGAAACTTTATTTTACCTGAAGTCGTTTAACACTTACATTAATTACTAAGATGATAGCTTCTATCGATCCTGATTTTGGAGTAAGAAGAGGATTTAACTATTCTACTCAAGGCTCTCATTGGCTCGAAACCGATTCATCTCAAAATGATATCGGAGAAAGTTTTATTGATAAAATCATCGCGTTTTTTTCTATTAGACATCTTAATAAAAAGATTCAAAAAATTAACGCCGAATTCGCTTCCAAAATAGAAACTGGCGTACTTAAAAACGAAACCGATACGGACAGAAAACGGCTTGAAAAAACCCATGAAGAGATCGTAAAGTTTTTAAAAAAAACTAACGATTTCCCCTCTGTTAATAAAAGCAACCTTCCTGATAACATTCAGCACTTGCATGAGAATATTTGTGAATTTATCAATCTTGCAAAAAAAATGGAGATGAAGTTACGCATTGAACTTTATCCGGACAGGAATGAAATTACGCTAACGTATGACGAACTGAGGGAGTTGAATGAACTGACAGACTTGACATTTTAACCCATCAACAAAAGTTTAAATGGATTTTGTTGAAGGCGATGTTGTTTTTGCGCATGTGCCATTTGAAGATGGCACAGGAACAAAAAAAAGACCTGTCGTGATATTAAGAGTAATCAAGAAGAACCCTGAAACACGATATGTAGTTGCTGAATGTTACTCCGATAAGGAACATTATGGAAAAAATAAAGGTATTTTGATTAAAGAAGGAACCGAAGACTTCATATCAATGGGTATAAAAGAAAACACTTTTATTACCGATTCAATAAAAGGGATATATCACAGAATGATTATTAAGCAGTTTGGAACTTTCCCAAGAATAGAATGGTTGAAAGAAAAACTGCGGTAGTGGAAACTACGGTTTATTTGCCTTTCGGTGGGGTACTTACAGCCAATTTTATTAGCTCCCCAAACGTCCCATTTATCACCACCTTTTCGTGATACTTAGAAGGCTTTTTCTTCGCCTTCTTTTTGGTCGTTTTCGCTTTCTTCTTTCCCATGCCGCAAGTTATGAATTTGCTGTCAATTCCTTGAACTTTAAACGCCCGTTGCACTGTGCCAGCGAAAAATCAGCACGGAGCGAATCTGCCAGCTTGCGGGTGTTGTAACGGAACGCATATTCATTCACATACCGGTGCAGATGCTTCGGGCTTACCTGGTGGTAAATACCGTTTATTCCGCGTTTAAAATGGCTCCAAAAGTTTTCAATACCGTTTGTAGTAACAAAGCCGCGTACATACTCACCTGAACCGTGATTGATTGTAAAGTGTGTAAAATGCTTTGCCATGCCGTTATATGCTTTCCATGTATCGGTGAGCAGAACCGAACCAGCGGCCACGTTTTTACGGATTTCCGGGGCTATTGACTTTGCGCTGCTGTCCAGTATCGGGAACGCCCGTACTTGCCCCTTGAAGTCCCGCATACCCAAAACAACGGTTTTCTTTTCACTGCTACGGCCTTGTGTGTGCGGTGTGCGTTTGTGTGCGTGCTTGTTGCGCTCTTTACCGCCGACAAAAGTTTCATCTGCCTGAATAACGCCTTTAAGTTTTGCGGGGTTCTTTTCAGTTACGATGCCACGGATGCGCTGTAACATAAACCACGCGCATTTCTGACTTACTCCAATATCGCGGCCTAACTGGTGGCTGCTGATACCTTTTTTGTGTGCGGTTGAAATGTACATTGCAAGAAACCATTTAACCAACGGAATCTTTGTTGCCTCAAAGAATGTCCCAACAGTTACGCTGAACTTTTTGTAACACTCTTTGTTACCGCATTTGTAGCCGCGATTTGTTACGTAAATGTGTGTTGAATTACAGAACGGACAAACAACACCGTTTGGCCAGCGCATTTCTTCAAGGTGTTTTTTACAGGCTTCTTCGTTGTTGAATTTGAGGGAGAATTGAATCAGGTTCATACCGTAGCTTTTTGTCTAAAACGTATCGTGAAAATCTATACATATTAAACGTAAAAGCCGCGTCTTTGTTTCGTTTCTGGGCAATAAAAATGCCATTTATTTGTAATTTTTTTCTAATTGTTTTTTGTTATAACATTGTCACAAAAACTCATGGAAGAAATCAAAATTAAAGGTAGTAGTTACTACCCAAAAGAAGAAGCTGGATATAGAATCGAAAACTATGATTCAGATGTTTCTAAACTAATACTACATTTTACAGAAATTCCAGAAGATCAAAATCAGCGTTATCATTTAAATGTTGAACTTACCTTTCAATACCCCGACCCCGAAACGGGTGCTAATACGTGGCATCGTATTCAAGCGGTTGCCGTGGCTCATTATGAAATAAAATCCGGTAGCCATACGATTGATTTAAACGAATACAAAAACGATTATCCAGAACTTAGAAATAATAATGATGCCGTTTTGATATACGTGGTATTTCACCTAGAATATGCTGACAAACTAAAACTGAAATACGCTTTTAGCTAAAAAGTATTTCGGTGTTTTCGTTTTGTTATTTTGTACTATTCCTTTAGATGAAATTTGACCATCCACAAATATTTCGAGCGCGTACTCTATTTGTTCTAAAGAATAGACGCTTTCCCGACTATCTAAATGCTCCTTTAATTCCGTTGCACTTATAGCAAACGTAGTGGTCATATTCAAATAGCGCAATTCGCGCATTATTTCCAATAATTCTAAGTTAGTTACCATTTCAGTTATTATAAATAGCCGCAAGCCCCGGAAGGGCTGCAAGCCTGTGAAATTTTTAGATTAGTTTTGTCCCACTTGGGTAGTCATTGCCTTATTTTTAATGAAAAAAATTCAATTCGAGCTTCAGGCAGAGCAATGCTTTTCACGCATAAAGAATATGCTGAAAAACCTTTACCTGTATCACTTTATCCACGATTTCAGCGACGGGTTTGTGTTTTATGTAACACCACAGGTACTTACACTTGAACACGGTCTTTCGGTTTCAATCATTATACAGAAAAAAGACGGCAGCGATGATCATATACTTGGTGTAATTGTCAGTCCCGACGCACTGGAATCCATGTGGAAAGCATCAGACAATCAGAAAGCATCTGTCAGTTTGCGAAAGATTCAGGATCTTTCGGATAAATACAATCTGAATTTTAAACTTATCTCCTGAACTTATTTCTCCGGCCATGACTACACCCGACATCATAAACACCATCGGTGTAAGCCTCATCCTCCTCGCCTTCCTGCTGCTGCAGCTGAAACGGGTGAGTGCCTCCAACACGGCTTACCTGCTGATGAATGCTGTGGGCGCAGGGCTTGCAGCATACGGTTCGTTTATGATCAAAGCATGGCCGTTTGTGGTACTGGAAGGTGTGTGGGCGCTGGTGGCGGTTATTTCGCTGGTAAAAAACAGCTATGATAAAACCCAGGGCCGCTAAGGCTCAAACACACGAAATGACGGGGAAGCACAGCAGCTGCAAATTTTAAAGAAGCCTTCGTAATTCTTTGTGTTTTGGTGCCTTCGTGGCAAAAAATTACGGAGGCCTCCGATGCCCTGGTCCTGCATTACAAACCTGTCTGAAAATCCAATTTCCTTCCTAACTTTGCCGTAATATGGCCGAGCAGACTCCCGCCCTTCCGAAAAATTTCGACCGCATTTACGATGCTGCCTTTTCGGCTGCGCGTTGTGCCGATTATTGCCTTTCGGTGCAGGTGAGTTTTAACGGCATCAAACTGGCGGTGTTCGACAACCTGAACAGCCGTTACCTGGCCGTTGAAAACCACGCGTTTCCGAACTGCAACGATTTCGGGGCGCTGCTGCCGCGCCTGCAGAAGTTTGCGGACAACCACGAGTGGCTGAACAACCGTTTTAAACGCACCGACGTGATGGTGGTGAATGAACGTTCCACCCTCGTGCCGAATGCGTTGTTTGATGCCGAGCAGCAGGCGCAGTACCTGCAGTTCAACCATCCCCGCCAGGAATCGGAAGAAATACGCAACGACCAGTTGCGCAACTTAGACGCACGTAACCTGTGGCTCATTCCGCATGACCTGGAACTGCTGCTGAAAAAGATTTTCCCCGGCGCGCGCCTCTGCCACTACTCCACCCCGCTTATTGAAAGCCTGCTGGTGGCGAGTAAAAACGAGCAGCAGAAAAAAGTATATGCACACCTGCAATACGAACGTTTTGAACTTATTATTCCCGAAGGCAACCGCCTTCACCTTTACAATACGTATGCATTTAAAAGCAGCGACGATTTTATTTTTTTCCTGCTCTTTGCCTGCGAACAATTAAAACTGAACCCGGAAACCTTTGAGCTGGTGCTGCTCGGTGAACTCACGGACGATTCGGCGGTGGCGGGCATTGCGCGCAAGTACATCCGCCACGTGAAGTTCGGTGAACGCCCGGTGCAGGCGGCTTTCGGACCGGCCTTTGATGTGCTGCCGGCGTGGCAGCACTACAACCTCTTCTGTTTACATTATTTCTCCTGACCATGATCCGCATCATCAGCGGTACGCACAAAGGCCGGCGCATTCTTGCACCGAAACAGCTTCCTGTTCGTCCCACAACCGATTACGCCAAAGAAAGCCTGTTCAACATCCTGGGCAATCATTACGACTTTACCGAACTGCGTGTGCTTGACCTGTTCAGCGGCACCGGTGCGATTTCGTACGAACTGGCTTCGCGCGGATGTACTGATATTACGGCGGTGGATAACAATATCTACTGCACGAAATTCATCAACCAGACCAAAAATGAACTCGGTTTTGGTGATGTGATCCGCGTGGTGAAAGCCAATGCGTTTTCGTTTCTGAAAGGACCGGCAGGCACCGGCTACGATCTTATTATTGCCGATCCGCCGTTTGAGATGAACAACACGGGCGATATACCGAAACTGGTTTTTGCGCAGCAATGGCTCCGGCCGGGTGGCCGCCTGGTGGTTGAACACCCCGCCAAACCGGGGCTTCCACGTTCGGAACAGTTTTTGGAACTGCGTACGTATGGGAATATCAATTTCAGTATATTCGGTAACATCGAAAACACCTGAAGCATGAAAAGAATCGCCGTTTTTCCCGGATCATTCGATCCCATCACCCGCGGACACGAGTCGCTGGTGCGCAGGGCGCTGCCCCTGTTCGATGAACTGATTGTGGCCATCGGTGTCAATTCCACCAAAAATTATTTTTACCCGCTCGAAAAACGGAAAGCGTGGATTGAACAGACATTTGCCGATTGTCCGAATGTGCGCGTGGAAACCTTCAGCGGACTTACGGTGGAGTTCTGCAAACAAAACAACGCGGGTTTTATTTTACGCGGCATCCGCTCGGGCGGCGATTTTGAATTTGAAACGCCGATTGCCCAGATGAACAAAGGGCTTGGCGGCATCGAAACTATTTTCCTGGTGCCTTTGCCGGAACTCAGTGCAATAAGTTCGACGATTTTACGTGATATAGTACGCCACGGGGGCGATGCTTCCGCTTATGTTCCCGCAGCGGTTGACCTGAACCTGTGACCATGAAACGAATCGCTGTCCTTTTTACGCTTTGTGTATTAACTGTAGCGGCACACGCGCAGGTTACTGCACCGAAAACCGCCATTATCGAAGGCATTGCGCCGGGTGCGGCGGGCAGCGAAGTGAGCGCGTTCATCATCAGCGATTACATTACGCGTACCGAAACACCGGTGGGTACGGCCACACTTTCCGACAAGGGCAATTTTTCAATTGAAGTGGAAGCGAACGCCACGCAGGAAGTATTTCTGCATTTCGGGAAGATGCGCGGCTTTCTGTTTGTTGAACCCGGCCACACCCACCGCGTGGAGTTCCCGGTGCGCGATTCGCTGCGCCAGGTGAGCGATGAAGTGATGTACGATATTGAACTGAAAATTTATTCGAAAGACAGCACGGAGATGAATATGCTGGCGATTGATTACAACAAACAGTTCGATATGTTCTGGAAACGGAATTACCAGTTTTTCCTCTACAAAGCCAATACACACGTGCTCGATTCGTTTCACGTGGCCATGCGAAACCGCTACAAAGATGTGCCGAATCCCTATTTTATGCCGTGGATGGATTATTCACTGGCTGCGCTGGAAGACGCGACGTTTCACCCGGACAAAAAAATGTACAATACGTACCTCGATAAAAAACCGGTGCATTACGGCAACGTGGAGTACATGAATTTCTTCAACAGTTTTTTTGAGAAGTACCTGTACAAAAACACGTTTAAAAAAGAAGGTTCCGATATTTCCACGGCGATTAACATGAAAAGCAGTGCCGAAGCGCTGATGGCCGCCATGGCCGACCTGAAATGGCTGAGTGATGATACGCTGCGCGAGCTGGTGATGCTGAAAGGTATTTTCGAATCGTTTAACCAGCCCATGTTTGAAAAAGGCAATATGCTTTCTATTGCCGAACAGGTTTCGCAAACGAGTAAGATTGCCGAACACCGCGCCATTGCACGCAACATTGTTTCGTTTTATACGCAGCTGCAGGTGGGCAAAATGGCTCCGGGCTTTACCGCCTTCGACCGCAAGGGCAACCCGGTTACACTTGAAAACTTCAAAGGCAAATACGTGCTGCTCAGTTTTTACACCAGCTGGAACCTGAATGCCGTTTCGGAAATGAAAGTGCTAACCGAACTCAACAAAAAATACGGGAAGAAAATCAGTTTTGTGAGTGTATCGCTGGATAATGACACTGCCGCGCACCGCAAGTTTCTGAAAGAGAATCCGAAAATGAACTGGACAATGTTGCATTACGGCAAAAACGAGCAACTGAAAACCGATTATGAACTGCTGGCCTACCCCGCCTTTTTTATCATCGATCCGCAGGGGCGTTTCTGGGCTTCACCGGCCGATGTGCCTTCGGGTCGTTTGGAATATGATCTTTACAAAATCATGTATCCGAATAAAAAAACGCCCTGATCGGTTGCGTTACCGGTGCAGCTGCGTTTTAAATCAACCATGAATCAGTTGATCGATTAAAATAGATTCCCGGTTAAAAAGTTCCTGCAAAATAGATATGGGAATAAGTGGCAGTGGCAGGCAGCAGTGGCAGTTGGCCGTTATTTCAGAAGTTGAATCTGTTCCTTACGAAAACACGACTGCCACTGCCTACTGCCACTGCCACTTAATGTAAGATGTCTGATATAAAAATCTCCCCCCTTGAACATTATGCATAAAGCACCGGCAGCAGCGAACGGTAAAAGAGCGGTAAAATTTCTTTCTGTTTGCGCGGACTGGCCCACACGGCAATTTCAATGTCTTCTTCGGTTTGCGGAACTAATTTGCGTGTATCGGCACATTCCATTTCGAACCAGTGTGTTATTTTGAGGATGCGCTGGTTCTTTTGGGTGAACACGTGATACGTTAACGGCAGCGTGCGGGTGATGCGCAGCTGTGAAACGCCGCATTCTTCTTCCACTTCGCGTACGGCGGCTTTGCGGGGTGTTTCGCCTTTGTCTATTTTGCCTTTGGGCAGGTCCCAGCGGTTGCGGCGGAAAATGAGCAGCACCTGGCTGCGCGCATTGTGTACACGTCCGCCGGCGGCTTCCTGGATTTTGAACAGGGAAGAAAATTCCGCAAACATTTTTTTCGGGAATTTGCCGGTGATGCAGAGGCCGTTTATTTTTCCGCTGTTTTCTTCGAGCAGGGCAATGGCGGTGCGGAACGTATGCACGTCGCTGTAAACGAGTTGCAGAAACTCCTGCGAAAGCTGCTGCGCTTCTGCGGGCGTTGCGATACAGAGCGGTAAATCGTTGATGAAAACTTTATACATTTGCGATATGATTTCAAACCTGGAAACAGCTTCGAAAGTAGCTGAATTTTTGTTACAGATCAAAGCCGTGCGTTTACAGCCCCAGCAGCCCTTTACCTGGGCCTCGGGATGGAAGTCGCCGATTTACTGTGATAACCGCAAAACGCTTTCGCATCCGAAAGTACGTACCTACATCCGCCAGCAGTTCGAAAAACTGGTGCAGGATCATTTTCCGAAACCCGATGTGATTGCCGGTGTGGCCACAGGTGCCATTGCGCACGGTGTGCTGGTGGCCGAAGTGCTCGGACTGCCGTTTGTGTATGTGCGCCCCGAACCGAAAAAACACGGACTGGGCAACCTCATTGAAGGCGAAATACAGGCCGGGCAATCGGTGGTGGTGATTGAAGACCTCATTTCTACCGGCGGCAGCAGCCTGAAAGCAGTTGACGCCCTGCGCGAAGCGGGATGCGATGTAAAAGGCATGGGTGCTATTTTCACCTACCGTTTTCAGAATGCAGAAGACAATTTTGCAAAAGCGGGCTGCAAACTCGTTACGCTGTGCGATTATCCTTCGCTCATCCAGCAGGCACTCAAATCCGATTACATTAACGAAAGTGATATACTTGCCCTCGAAGCCTGGCGCGAAGCGCCTGAAAGCTGGGGAAAATAAGCTCATCTACAAACACCAGCTATGACAACCATCGAAAGCAGTGTGGCCGACATCAACCGCCCGGCCGAAACGATTTATAACTTCCTCAGCGATTTCAACAACTTTAAATCGCTGATGCCCCCGCAGGTTACCAACTGGAAATCAGACACCGACTCGTGTTCGTTTTCCATCACCGGCATGGCTGATATCGGGATGCGCATTGTGGAAAAAACACCGCACAGCCATATTAAAATCGGCTCCGACGGAAAAAATCCGTTCGGCTTCACCCTCGAATCAATGATCACCTCGGTTGATGCAGGCAACTGCAAATCACAACTGGTGATGAAAGCCGACATCAACCCGTTTATGGGTGCCATGGTGAACGGCCCGCTGAAGAAGTTCCTGGATATGCTGGTGGAGAAGATGAAGGAAATTCCGGCTTAATTTCGATCCCGTAAAACAGATCGTACTACCAAACCTGGTTTTTTATAAAATAGATACCGGTCCAAGTTTGCAGTTTGCAGTTTGCAATTCTGTTCCTTTTCCAAAAAACAGGATCATTTAATTTATACAGACCCAGGAACTGTACTGCCTCTTCGCTAACCGCAAAGTCCTGACACACTTGCCACGCTCAACGCAAAGTAACCCGCAAAGTAACGCAATGTACTTGGCGTTACTTTGCGCAAAACCTGGCGCGACTTCGCGGTTAAACAGGCTTCAGAACAGTTCCTAAAACGAACTTGCTTAAAAAATCGCTTTTCTTTACTCAGACAAAACTGCAAACTGCCAAACTGCAAATTGTAAACTGATTTTACTTATCCTTCGGCACATGCCGGTTCAGGAAATCCGGACCCGCTTTGTTCCAGCGTTCGAGTAGCTGGGTGCGTTTTTTATTCAGGTACTCATTGGTTTTATTGAACTCTGCCAGCGCCTTGTTGTACTCCGTTCCCGCGGCGTTGTATTTGTCCACATCGGCCTGTTTCCGTTTGCTTTCGGGAATGGCATCAAACGTTTCTTTTGCTTTTTTGAAATTATCCTGCTGCACGAGGAAGGTGATCATTGATTTTCCTTTGTCGGTTGCTTCTTCCTTGTAAAACTTCATCATTTCGCGGCAGGCCTGTGCCACGGACTGGTCATTCTGAAATGCTTTCGTGGTATCTAATTTCGCCAGGCCCTGGTCGGCTGCGGCCGAAAGTGCGTCCATGTTCTGGCGGAGCGCATTCAGGTCGGCGCGGTTGAGCGCATCAATCAGGTAAACTTCCTGTTTAAACGGTTTGAAGAAGATGAGGAAATACTGGTTGTAATTCGCAAACACCGTTTCCGCTTTTTCCAGCTTACGCGCTTTTTCGTCCGGCTTCGAAATCAGTTTGATGTTGTGGCGTTCGGCAAACCGTTCCTGTTCGAGCACGGTCATTGCACTTACCTGTTTCAGGCGCTCACTTGCTTTGTGCTGCGCCAGCAGGTAGGCTTCCATCAGGTCGTACGATTGTTCGGCCACTTCTTCCATGTCCACAATTTTCGAGAAATCTTCGTTCAGCACGATGTACGTGATGTTGAAAAACGACGCCACCGAATCGCGCAGCCCCGCATCGCCTTCAAACGGCTGCATTTTCTCGGCATTCTTTTGCCCGGTCTGACAGGTTTTGATGAGCTCTTTCCGTTTGTTTTCAATTTTACGGGCATTGCGGTCGTGCGCAACCGACGACATATATGCAAACAGGTCGGTTGAAAAATTATTCAGCTGGGTGGTTAATTTTTCCATGTATTCTGCGGCATTCTGCGCAGATGCGTTGGGTTTGCCTGCAGCAAGCAGCACGAGCGTGAGCAGGAGGACGAGGGTGTTTTTCCGGTTAAGCATGTTTGGTGTATGGTGTTTAATTGGTAATCAGGTTTAGCATGATGCGGAATCCTTCATCAATATAAATATCTTTTTCCAGATCATGCAAAAATTGCTGGTTCAGATCGCTCCAGTTGCTGTCAATTTCGGGCAGTTTTTTATCGTAGGCGTTGTTATCTGCTTTGTAGCCCGGTTTCGCACCATCCAGCAGCTGGCCGAGGCGCACGATTTGCTGCTGATACTGTTTCATGTAGGCATAAAAACCTTCCGGGTTCAGCGGCAGGGGTGCGGCGCGCAACGTGCGGATGGAATCGTTGAGCAATTTGAGCTGTGCAAATGCAGAGCCATCGGCAGTGCGGGCGCTGCTTTTTGCGCGCAGGTTTGAAACCGGCAAAGCGGGCTGCGGCACAAACGTTACTTTTTTCACCACGCTGTCGCAGGGCAACACAAATTCGTAATTCGCTTCGCGGTAATCGTCCATAAAATACGGTTCCTCTAATTTCACATCCGGCACAATGCCTTTCAGCTGGTGCGTACGGTTATCGAGGTGATAAAATTCTTCGGTCGTGAGTTTGATGTAATAATCGGGCACCCGGTTTCCGGCGGCCATACCGGCCATTTTCGGTGCAACGCTGCTGTCGAGCGGCACAATCAGTTGCCCGCTGCCTTTGCCGTAGGTGGTTCCGCCCACAATCAGCGCCCGGTTGTATTCGCGCAGCGCACCCGAAAGAATTTCCGATGCCGAAGCACTCAGCCCGTTTACAAGAATGAGCAGCGGGCCGCCGTAAATGCGTCCGCGGTTCAGGTCTTTCAGCAAACCCGGTTTCCCGTTCCGCTCGCGGCTGATGCACAGCGGACCTTCATCAATAAAAATACCCGCAAGTCCGAGCGCTTCATACACCGAGCCGCCGCCGTTGTAACGCAGATCAAGTATCAGTCCGTCTATATTTTCTTCCTGCAGCTTGGTGATTTCGCGGGCCACATCGTTTGCACAACCCAGCGCGCCGGGGTTTTCATCGTCAGTATAAAAACTGGGCAGGTTGATGTAACCAACTTTTTTCTCCCCGTTCAGGATGTAGCTGTTAACCGTATTGTCCTGTTTTACTTTTTCGGGTTGCAGGGTCAGCGTTACGGTTTGCTGGTTGGTTTGCAGCAGCGTTAATGTAACCGGGCGTTCGGTGAGTGCTTCGGCAATAAGCCAGTCGTTGAGCGCTGCCTCGTCGAAATCGGTCAGATCAATTTCCTGCCCGCTTTTGGCTTTCAGCCCGGTAATTTTATCGCCTTTATGCATCAGTCCGCTTTTCCATGCCGGACTTCCGGGCAGCAATCCGGAAATCACCAGCGCGCCTTCCTCCTGCTCTTCAAAGGCAACGCCGTACGTGAGTTGTTCCGGCGAAAGCGCACTTTTAAACTGGAGCAATGCGTCGGTAGAAAACACCTCGGTGTGCGGATCGTAGCGGGTTACAAATGCATTCAGCAGTTTCAGGTCAATTTCGCGCTGCAACCCGCCGCGGGGTTCGAGCATCCGTTTTATTTTTTTGCGTTCGCGGGCAATCAAACGTTCGCGCAGTTGCTGCTCTTGTTTCGTAAGGTCTTTGCGGAATGTTTCGGCAGCAGCCGGCATTTCCCCGGAAGTAAACTGCGTATAAAGCATGTAATAACGCAGGCGGCGGCTCCAGCGTTTTTGCTGTGCAGCCGCATTTTCGGAATACACCGGGTTATCATTTTTACTGTAGCGGGCCGTGTCTTTTATTTTGAAATCAGCAGGCTCTTTTGCAATTACCGCAAGCAATGAATCTGCGCGCAGCAACGCCTGCTGATACACCGCCAATGCGTCCGCGGTAAACCGGCAGGCCACGCCGTCATTATAAAGTGTTGTTTTGTATTTCGCCAGTTTGTCTTTTTCACTTTTCAGCAGGTAAATACCATCCGCATCCAGCGCTTTCATGAACAGTTCGAACACATCGTACGATACTTCCGAACCTTGCCCGATATCGAGGTAATGGTATTTGGCAAGCACCGCATTCAGTTCGGCGGCGGCGTTACAGGGTTGCTGTGCGTTCAGTTTTGTTAACGCAACGAAAACTGAACAGGAAATAAAAATACACTTCAGCCGGTGCATCATCCTTGTTTACTTTGTAATTCCCGTCATGGGTTTGCCCGTGCAGCCGTTCGGAAACTGGATGTTTAGCATCATGGCCAGCGTAGGCGCAATGTCTGCAATATCGTACGACGCATCGGAGCTGCCTTTGTTCACATTCCAGCCGTACCACAGCAGGGGCACGTGCGTGTCGTAACTCCAGGGCGCGCCGTGCGTGGTGCCGGTTTTGCGGCCCATGTCGGCAAACCAGCCCGGCGAAAGTATTACACATACATCGCCTGACATGCGCGTATGCCAGCCGTTCTGCACATTGCGGCGTGCACCGCTGGTAAATTGCCCGTTGCGCAGCGCGGTAGAAGTAACCACATCGCTCACGCCTTTGAAACCGAGAAAATAATCCGCAACAACATTTTCAATCTCCGTTTTGTTCCATCCTTTCTGACGGATGAGCGGGTTATTCAGAAACACCTGGTCGTTGGAATACGAAAGCACCAGCGTGTCGCCATATTTTGCTTTGAGCATTTTTTTCAGCGAATCGGAAACCGGTTCTTCTTTAAAATAACCGGCCGGGATACGAATGCTTTTCAGGTATTCGGGCACTTCCACCACACCGTGATCAGCAGTGAGAAAAACGAGCACGTTATTTTTCCCGATCCAGCCATCCAGGAATTTGAGGAACGCGGCGAGGTCGCGATCAAGACGCAGGTACGTGTCTTCCATTTCAATACTCTGCGGTCCGTACATGTGTCCCACATAATCGGGCGACGATAAACTGATGGCTGCAAAATCGGTAACACTTCCTTTGCCTAAGTTTTCGCCCTTGATGGCGGCCATGGCAAAATCAAACGTAAATGTTGTTCCGAACGGCGTGGAGCGGATGAGCCCGAGCTGCCCGTTGGCTTCCATGAGTTGCGCCAGGTGATGCGGAAACACCGGGCGGTCTTCGCCGCGGAAACGGCCTTCAAAGGCATTGTCATCGGCCAGGCTTTCGGTGTATTGTTCCACCGGCAGTAACGTATTCCAGTCCTGTTTCAGGTACTTCTGTGCGTTCTGCTGTTTGTTGAAATCAACCGCCCACGCAGGCAGTTCATTGCGGTAATAACTGCTGGTGATAAAGTTGCCGGTTTTGCCTTCGTACCAGTACGCCTGCCCGGTATGCCCGGCGGGAAGAATGGAACTGCGGTCTTTCAACGCCACGCCGATTACTTTCGACTGCATGTTGGTTGACAGGCGCAGCTGATCGGTAATGGTGGAAGTGAGCAGATTTTCGGGCGAACGTTTGCCTTCGGGTTCATTGCTGCCCACACCTTTCACCTGCGGATCATCCACACAATACACATCTTTGCCGGTGGCACGTTCATACCATTCGTTTGATATGATGCCATGCACGGCCGGCGTGGTGCCGGTGTAAATGGACGCGTGGCCCGGCCCGGTGTAGGTGGGCACGTAATTGTAGTTTACGTTGCGGCAGAAATACCCTTCGCCCAGCAGGCGTTTGAAACCGTCGTTACCGTATTTATTCCAGAAACGGTAAATGTAATCGTAACGCATCTGGTCAACCACCAGCCCTACAACAAGTTTCGGTGTTTGCGGCGCTTTGGCGGGAGCCTGCTGACTAAACAGCGGGGCTGCCAGTACTACGAATAACAGGGAGCTGAAAATTTTCTTCATACGTTTCTGATTGCGGTACACCAGCAACTTGCAGCAGTCGCTGTTAATCGGTTAATGTGGGTTGCCGTTCGCGGACAAGATTCAAAACAAATTCGAGCTGTTCTTCGCGGGTGAGTTCGGTGTTATCTAATTCCACTGCATCGGCTGCGCGTATCAGTGGATTTTCTTTGCGGTGCGAATCTTCGTAATCGCGTTCGAGCAGGTTTTTTTTCACTTCTTCGGCGGTCACCTTGTAGCCTTTGGCGCGCATTTCATCGAGGCGGCGCTGCGTGCGTACATCGGTATCGGCGGTCATAAATATTTTCAGTTCCGCATCGGGAAACACGTTCGTCCCGATATCGCGGCCGTCCATTACCACACCTTTGTTTTTGCCCATTTCGCGCTGGATGGCCACCATTTTCTGGCGCACTTCGCGGATGAGGCTGATGTGGCTTACGAGGCTGGAAACTTCGAGTGTGCGGATTTCTTTCTCCACGTTTTCGCCATTGAGATAGGTATCGGATGCGAGCGCCGATTTGTTATAGACAAATGTCAGGTTCACCTGGTCGAGGCATTTGATAACCGCCGGTGTTTCAAAACGGGCATCTTTGATAATGCCGGTGCGGATGCAATACAGGGTTACTGCGCGGTACATGGCACCGGTGTCAACGTAACTGTATCCCAGCCTGGCAGCCAGTGCTTTGGCAATGGTGCTTTTTCCGCAGGACGAATAGCCGTCAATGGCAATTGTAATCTGTTTCATGGAAAATACAAGACAATGTTACGGATAATTCAGTTAGTTTTATAGCCGGAATGCAAGGATACAGCCATAAATTAACACTACTAGTACAGGTATATGTTTCCGGTATGCTGCTGTTTCTGCTGCCCGGCTGTTCACCCCCTGATCCGCTGCCGGTAAAAACCGATACGGTTACCGAAACATTAACGGCCAAAACGCGGATACAGGTTTCACAACCGTGTATCGCCCTGCTGCCTTTCGGAAACTTCAATGAAATAGATACCGCCCGCCTGCGCAATGCCATCGCCACGTTTTATCATACCAATGTGATCTGGCAACCCGCCGAACCCCTGCCCCGCAATGCCTGGTACGAACCGCGGCAGCGTTATAAAGCCGACAGCATTATTGATTACCTGCAGGCCCGTTCGTCGTTTAACATGAAAACACTGGTGGGGTTAACCAATAAAGACATTTCCACCACCAAGGGTGATAATCCGGATTACGGCATTTTCGGACTCGGTTTTATGCCCGGAAAAGGCTGTGTGATTTCCACGTACCGGCTGAAAAAAGGCATTAAAAACGAAGAACATTTTTACCAGCGCACACTGAAAGTGGCATTGCATGAAATCGGCCACAATTACGGGCTGGAGCATTGCACATCCGGTTATTCCTGCCTCATGCAGGATGCGGAAGGCACTATTAAAACGGTTGATGAGGAACGCGTGGAGTTGTGTGAAGTGTGTATGCGGAAGTTGAATATGAAGTAGGTATATCGTTGCGCATTGAGCAGGGAATGCGCAATGCGCAACAAACAATTTTCAATGCTCATCGGAGCGCAACCAATGCGAGGTATCCAAAGAAAAGTTGAAAATTGCAAATTGATTGTTGAAAATTGAAAATTTTATTTTCGCAGACAACAATTGCCCCCTACCGCGCCACCACCACCCTTACCGCATTCGAAAACACATTCCCCGCTTCCACACGCACGGTGTAAATGCCGTTGCCCAATCCGGAAAGATCGAGCTGCTGTTTGTTGAGGCCGCCGTTGGCCGATTTGCGGATGCGCATGACTTCCTGCCCGAGCAGGTTGTGGATGCTGAGGGTAACTTCGGTTAAACCAGGAGCAGTGTACACAATTTCGGTGCGTTCGCCGGCCGGGTTCGGATATACGCCCTGGATCTGCATGGTAACGGATTCAACCGCAACCGGGTTTTCACCCAGCGCAGCACAGTTATACGTTTGCACCGCCAGCAGCGCTTTGTGTGCATTGAGGCGGCCGCCGGTAACGGTAAGTCCCTGCAATGCAGTAAGCACATCCACACTGTCGAGCATGTAATCTTTCATCTGCAACGCGATCGTTCCCGGATTGTTTTTGTAATAATTAATCAGCTCCGGGCAGGCGGCGGCATACATCAGTGCCACCGCTCCGGCCACGTGCGGTGTGGCCATGGAGGTGCCTGAAATAGCCTGGTACGCGTTGTTCGGATAGGTTGACATAATGGTTGTTCCCGGCGAACCGAGATCAATGGTGGTTAAGCCGTAACCGGCGTTCGTGGTTTTCACATCAAAACGCGTGGTATTGGTTACTGCAATCATGTAATTGCTGGCGCAGGCGGTTGGAATATCGCCCTGCGTATCAATGTTGTAATTTTGGTTGGCAGTAGCGGCAGCACTCAAAATACCCACTGCACCGAGTGAATCGTACATGGCGCACCAGATCGGGTAATTGGCCGGGTTACCCAGGTCAACACCAAACGACGAGTTGGTGGAAACCACAAACGCGCCTTTTTGTCCGCCGGTCTGGTTGTACAGTTTGCGGTTATCAAACACGTATGTATAAGCTGCAACTACCGTTGATTCCGTTCCGGAAGAGCCTTGCACGGCCATAACTTTTACGCCCCAGTTTACACCGGTTACGCCAACGGTATTGTTACCGCGTGCGCCTACGGTTCCCGAAACGTGTGTGCCGTGGCTCGAACTGGTGATGGTGCCGTTGTTATTATAAGCATTCCAGCCGTTAACATCATCGATATAGCCGTTGTTATCATCATCAATGCCATTAGCCGCAATTTCCAGGTTGTTTTTCCAGAAATTCAGGTCCTGATGCGCGATAAAGAAACCGCCATCAATCACGGCTACCACAATGGTATCGCCGGTTGAAGTAACACCGCCGGTGGTGATGTCCCACGCATCGGTGGCATCAATATCGGCATCCACCGTTCCGCCGCTCTGCCCGGTATTGTCCATGTCCCACATCACGCCGAACTGTGCGTCGTTCGGTATGGTAACGCGTTCCTGCAGGTAGTGGTTGTATTGCGCTTTTGCTACGCCGGCGATTTGTTTTGCTTTTCCGAGGGCGTCGGCTTCATTTACATTGGAAGCAAAGGTGAGTTCCCATATTTTAAAACTGGGCGAAATGTTTTTGTATGTATTAAGCGAAAAACCCATGTCGCTGAGTTTTTTCGCCACGTAGGTCATATCCTCGTTGTAGTTCAGCTGCACGAGTAACTGGTGCGGCACGTGTCCGCCTGCCTGCATGTTGCGGTCAACCGCCTCAGCGTGTAACAGCTGATTTGCCGGGACAGCACCCTGCTGTTTACAGATGAGTGCCGGGGCCATTTCCGAGCGGACTTTATTCATCGGAATACGGCAGGTATAACCAGCCGGCTGGGCCTGGGCGGCAATACCGGCAACAAATGCAAGGGCGAGTAAATGAAACTTCATGCGGACAGATTTAGTTAACAATGTTAGCAAATTTCGGGGAGAAAAGAAAGTACAGACGTACTTTCAATGCTTAAATCCGGGTACTTTTATGCCTGCTGCATGAGTTTTACTGTTTATAAATCGTCTGCCGGATCGGGCAAAACCTTTACGCTCGTTAAGGAATACCTTACGCTGGCCTTAGCCGATGCGGAGCAGCCTCCGCGCGGGTGGCGGCATATTCTTGCCGTTACGTTTACAAACAAAGCCGCTTCGGAAATGAAAACGCGTATCCTCGAAACGCTCGACCAGCTTTCGAAAGGCAACACGTCGTCGGTAATGGCCGGGCTGCTGCAGCAAACCACCGGGCTGGATGCGGACGAACTGCAGCAACGTTCAACCCGTTTGCTGCAAACCATCCTGCACAATTACGGCGATTTTGCGGTGGGCACCATCGACAGTTTTGTACACCGCATTGTACGCACGTTTGCCTTCGATCTTGATCTGCCGGTGAATTTCGAGATTGAAATGGACGTGGATAAAATGCTGCGCGAAGCGGTGGATGCACTCATCGAACGCATCGGCAGCAACCCGCAGCTTACGGAGTTCCTTGTGCGTTTTGCAGAAAGCAAAGCCGACGATGACAAACACTGGCAGATTGAAAAAGACCTGCAGCTGCAGGCGAAATACCTGCTGAGTGATGACGGCTCCAATCCGGCGGAATTACTGAGCAAACTCGATCTGAGCCGGTTTGCTGCATTCCGCGATACGCTGGAAAAAGAAATTGCAGCTTTTGAAATAGCAGTGCAGCACGAAGCAAAACAGGCGGCTGATGCCATTCAGCAATCGGGTGCAGAAACGGCTTCGTTTAACAACGGCTCGCGTGGATTTGTTTCGTGGTTTGCGAAAATAGCGGAAGCCGAAAACCTCGTAAAAGATTTTGTTGCCGGATCAACTACGCGCCAGGCGTTTGAACTGGATAAACGCTACGCATCCAAAGCCTCCCAGTCGCAGAAAGACGCCATTGATCGCATCTGGCCGCGCCTGGAAGAAGCATGGAACGCACTGGAAACACTGCGCACCACACAGTTCGGGCATTATGTATTGTATCAACTGCTGCTGCGGAATATTTATGCCATTGCGGTGCTCAACGAAATTGAGCGCGAACTCATCACGTATAAAAACGACAACAATGTGCTGCACATTTCGGAGTTTAACCGCCGCATTGCCGACATTGTAGAAAACGAACCGGTGCCGTTTATATACGAACGCCTCGGTGAAAAATACCAGCATTACCTCATTGATGAGTTCCAGGATACCTCGTCGCTGCAATGGAAAAACCTCCTGCCGCTGCTTGACAACGCGCTTTCCGAAAACCGGTTTACCATGGTGGTGGGCGATGGCAAACAGGCCATTTACCGCTGGCGCGGCGGCGAAGTGGAACAGTTTGCGCGGCTGCCGCACGTGGCCGGCGAAGAAACAAACGAACTCATAGCCGAACGCGCCGCCAGCCTCAAGCGCAATTACCGCGAGATGCAGCTGATGCAGAATTTCAGAAGCAAGGCGGAAATTATCCAGTTCAACAATTTGTTTTTCCGTTCGCTTTCGGGTTTGCTTACCGAAACGCATCAGCCCATTTACATTAAGCTGGAACAGGAATACGATCCGAAAAACACGGGCGGACTCGTTCGCATCGAAGTTATTAATACCGAAACCAAAATGGAAAAGGAAGAACATGCGCAGCGTACTGTGGCGTATGTGGAAGACCTGCTCCGCGAAGGATTCCGGTACAATGAAATTGCGGTACTCACCCGCACCAACCGCGAAGGCGCGCTGGCTGCCCAGGCACTTATCGGCGCAGGCATTCCGGTGCTTTCGTCGGAATCGCTGCTGCTGAAAAATGCGGCTTCGGTGAACTTCCTGACGGCCATGTTGCGGCTGATTGAAAGTGCCGACGATATTGCACGCGCCACCGTATTGCGTTTTTTAGTGGATACCCATAAAATTCCCGGACCGCTGCACGAACGTATTACCGAACTCAAGGCGTTTGAATCGTCGGCCATGCGCAACCTGCTGGGGAAATATGGCTTTACGTTTAATGCGTATGTGCTCGCCAAGTTTCCACTCTACCAGCGTTGCCAGGAACTGCTGCGTTTGTTTGGCATGGCCGATGCACCCGATCCGTATGTATTGTATTTCCTGGATGAAGTGCTCGAATATTCCTCCGCACGCAACCACCTGCCTGCCGATTTTTTAAACTGGTGGGAAGGCCGCCGCGACAAGGCTTCGGTTTCAGTTCCGGAAGGAACCGATGCGGTGCGCGTAATGACCATACACAAATCAAAAGGACTTGAATTTCCGGCGGTGGTGCTGCCGTTCTGTAACTGGGGCCTGCAGCGCGGCAAAGACCAGCTGTGGATTCCGCTCGATGATGAACTGCTGCCCGATCTGCCCACGGCGCTTGTTTCTACCAACAGCAGTTTGCTGCATACGGAATATGCGTCGTATTATTCCGACGAACGCAGCCGCGCCCTGCTCGATAACCTCAACCTGGTGTACGTGGCGCAAACCCGCGCGGTGGAACGGTTGTACATTTTAACCGGGCCGGGCAATTCAACTTCGTCGCTGAACAAGATGAACGATCTGTATCATCATTTTTTCCGCGATACGGGTTTTACATTTACTTCTTCACCCGTTTATGAAAGCGGAAATCCCGAACTGCATGTGCCGAAAAACGGTGCGGTAAAAGCAACCATTGTTCCCGACGTGTTTGGTAATTTCAACTGGACCGAACACATCAGCATACGCGCGGGCAGCGGCAGCAGCTGGGCCGAACACGAAAAACAGAACGACCGGCAGGTGCTGCTGAAAACACTGCTGCGTCGCCTGCGCACAGCAGGTGATACCGCAAAGCTGGTGGAACAGGCCGTGCAGGACGGACTTATTTTAAACAGCGAACGCCAGGTGGTGAATAATCAGTTAATGCAGTTTGTGCAGTTGCCGGAACTGGAACCGTTTTACAACGCAAACAACACCGTACGCACCGGCGACGAAATTGCATTGCCCGGCGATACCGGTTTAAAACCAGAGCGCGTGGTTATTTTTGAGGATCATACGAAACTGTTGTCATTTGAAGCCGCCAGTGAAGACGTTCCGCTGGAAGAAATAAAAATGATACTGGAACGCATCTACAACCGGCCGTGTACCGTGCAGGTTTTTGATCCGGGGGTGTTGCGTGTTTGATAAAGAAACAGGGTTATCGTTTCATTAACCACAATGTCCTTCCCGCAATCCGGCCCGCACACAATCACGCTAAAAGGCGTGAGCACAAAGGGCACAATGAAACCCTTCGTGTTCTTTGTGCTTGCCTTAGTGGCCTCGTATGTTTGTCCCCGTTAAATAAATTTGCTTATTGCAGGAAAAGAATGATAGCTGTATCGTGACCAAACAGCCTTTAAGGCATGTACACACGAAGAAATGGCCTCATTCTTTATTCTCCTTAGGGCCACAACAGAATGTAAGGCATGCAGAATAACGCATTAGCATCAATAACCAACACGAGACCAGGCGAAGGGGAGTTACCTGTTTTTATCCATTTTCTAAAACAGATACTATGAAAACAATTCTCCGTCAGGCCATTGGCATTGACTGCAGCAAAGACAAACTGGACTGTTGCTATGGGCAGCTTGGAAGTGATTTTACAATGGATTTGCACGCCCCCGTTGTATTTGCCAATACCATTGTAGGCTTTAACAAGCTACTGGATTGGGCCAATAAACGCTTAGTTGATGATCTTCCGGTCATGTTTGTTATGGAAGCCACCGGTGTTTATCATGAGCAACTGGCCAGTTTCCTGGCTGATCAGAACTGCGCGGTCAGTGTGGTGCTTCCTAACCGAATCAGTAACTTTATGCGTACCACAGCTACAAAAACCATTACTGATAAAATAGCTGCGCAGATTATAGCCCAATTTGCTCTGGAAAAGAAGCTGGATACCTGGCAAAAGCCGAATCGCAGTTTTCTCCGGCTCAAACAGCTTACCCGAGAGCGGGCACAATTAATCGCAGATCGCACAGTTGTTTCCAATCAGTTACATGCGGAGAAGCACAGTGCATGGGCTAGTCCGTCAAGCATCAAACGAATGGATGCCCATATCCAGTTTATCAACAAGCAGATTAAAGAAATTGAAGCGGAGCTGTCAACATTTATTAATAAAGAATCTGCACTCAAGACCGGGATAGAAAATGTATGCACTATACCAGGCGTAAATGTACTTTCCGTGGCTACTGTGCTAGGAGAAACAAACGGTTTTGAGCTTATCCGTAACAAAAAACAACTGGTCAGCTATGCGGGACTAGATGTAATTGAGAAAGAATCCGGAACTTCTGTCAAGAGCAGACCGCGCATATCTAAAAAAGGGAATCGCCACCTGAGAAAAGCATTATACTTTCCTGCTTTTTCTTCCGTTCGGTTTAATACGGATATGAATTCGCACTATGCCAAATTAGTAGCAAAACATGGGGTTAAGATGAAGGCGGCAGTGTCCGTGCAAAGGAAGCTACTGGTGTTGATTTATACACTCTGGAAGAGGAATACTCCTTTTGTTAAGGAATACGGTAAAAAAGAATCGGGGCAGCAATTGCTTGCCACCCCTACGGAGCTGGATCAAATCCGCCCTGAATAATGCTAAGGTAATTATTTTTCTCTTTTTACTTGGATGGTAACACAGAATCTCGTGGTTAATTGTAAATAAAACAGTTCCGGAATCTGTTGAAATAAAACGCACATACGTCAGTTCGAGCGGCAGTCGAGAACAGTGATATAGGATCGTTTAAAACCTGTTCTCGACTATCGCTCGAACTGACGGTAAAATTTGAGCTTGTAATTAAAGACAATTATCGTACATTAACGAATTGTTTTAATTATGACTTTACAGGACATCACCATACTTGCGCTAGTGCTTATTATTTCCCTTTCGGGAGTAATAATCAACCTTGTAAAAAAAGGCAGCACCGGCGAAATCAAATACGAACAGGATGGCAAAACCTTGCTCGTGTTCCGCCTCGTGGTTCCGCTGGCGCTTTATATAAGTGCGGCGTTTTATTTTCTGCATATCGGGCAATTTGAACAGCCCCTGCCGTTGTTTTACGCCGGCTGTGTGCTGGCCCCGCTCGGGCTGCTGGTGCGCTGGTACGCGGTGTGGAGTCTCGGCAATTCGTTTACGGTAAAAGTTACGATTCTCAAAGACCAGCGCCTCAACACCAGCGGCATTTACAAACGCATCCGCCACCCGAGCTACACCGGCCTCCTGCTCTACTACGCCGGCCTGGGCCTGCTCATGGAAAACTGGATTGGCCTTGCATTGCTGCTGATTGCACCCATCATCGTGGTACTCGTCCGCATCCGCCAGGAAGAAGAAGTGCTGAACAAACACTTCGGCGAGGAATACAAAACGTATTCAACGCGTTCGTGGAAACTTTTTCCGTTTGTGTTTTAAAAATTTCAGGTCTTCTCCGCAATCTCCAGTGAAAATCGTTTCTGAAATACGCACGGGAAAATATTATCCTGATACGGCTGCTGCTTTTTTAAGCTGGTAGCTTTTTTACCCTAAATGATCGTACCGCTGATGCCGCCCCGCTGGGGCTCGAAAAATAAATTGAATGTTATTGGCTGACAGATGCCGTCCTTTCAGGACTACACCCTGGTCCGGATACTAAAACATATCGGGTTGTTGGTTTTCCGGGATGTAGCCCAGACAGGGCGGCATCAGTCAGAAAAAAAAAGCATAAAAAACAATTGAGCCCAGACAGGGCGGCATCAGCTTACGATCTGCTAAACAATACGATTTCCCTGTTTATGCGAATCCAAATTAGTATTCAGGCGCGATCATCTTATTCCAGAATCTCCATCATCCGGAACGCATTCCGGAAAATGCGCACCGCAAATTTGTAATCCATTAAAATGCGGCCGGTGAGGTAAAACGAAACGCGGGTTACCAGGAATGTTTTGAGTGCATACACGTACGCGGCTTTCCAGTCGTTCCAGGCTATTTTATTTTGCTGCAGGCTGTGGTGGTAGCGCAGGTAGTTTTCACAAACGGTTTTATCAAAATCATCGGGCAGGGCGAAACATAAAAACTCGGCCACATCGCGGTGCGGTACATCCTGCACGGCCAGTTCCCAGTCGTAGATGCAGATTTCGCCGGTGCTGCGCACACATACATTGCGCGGATTAAAATCGTTATGCACCACCGTTTTCGGAACGCGCAGTTGTGCGTGGTCTTGCTCCAGTTCTTCAATCAGCGTGTACATGCGTTTGGTGAGCGCGTGCCATTCGTAATCTTCGTATTCCTTGTCAATAATCTGCGCAAACTTGTGGTACAGCGGTTTTGCGTTCCACGGTTCAAACGGTTTTACATCGGCGGCAAATGCTTCCGGTAACGCATTGGTAAACTGCGCATGAATTTCGGAAATTGCGCGGATCGCATTTTGGATGTGGTTCTCCGTCCATTTTTCCGGCTCGTTTTCGGAATTGATGAGTTGAAGCTGTCCGTAATCCAGGCGCTCAATCAGCAGCAGATATACTTCACGGATTTCATCCGTCATGGTTCCGTAAAACGCGGGAATATATTGCGGCGCTGTTTTGCGCAGCTGATCATACAGCAGAATTTCTTTGCGGTGGCAGCCCGTGTATTCCGTCACCTGCTGGTATTCCGAAAGCAGGTCGGCCAGCTGCGGATCAATGGAGGCGGCCATGAGGTGCAGGCCCTTGATCACTTCAGTGTCGAGCGGTTTGCTTTTCAGCAGCATGCGTTTGTGCGTGATTTCGTGCGCGCCGGTTTTGTTTTTCAGTTCCAGTTCAAGCGGCACAAACCCCGTGATCTTGCGGTTGATGCGGCTGGTGAGGCTGATGATGATGCCGTTTTCAATCAGTTTCTCTTCCGGGAAACCCACCGTTACCAGTTCGTGATTTTCGAGTGTACCGTTGAGGCATTTGCTTACAAACGCCGCGGTAAGATCCGATTTCGTGAGCCAGTTCACCGGTTTGTTGCGCCCCAGTTTTTCATGCGCTTTGGCAAAGTGCCCGCCTACAATGGCCGCAAAGGTGGATATTTCGAGTGCCAGCGCAAAACCCGCAAGCAGTTCTGCAAACCGTTTCAGTTTGCCCGCGCCGTCGCACTGCATAATTTTAAGTGCTTCCTGTTGTTTCGAAAGGTGCGTGCCCCCGCCGATGGTACCGATAACCAACGTGGGCAGGTTGAGACTGCAGTACAGGCCACGTTCCGTTTTTTCAATATTTAAAATGCCTGTAGCCGATTCGTGGATGCACGCGAGGTCCTGGCCGGTTGCTGCAAAAATGGCCGCCACCGCATTCGCCACGTTAATGTTGTAACCCACCATGCCGTCGAGCTGGCTGAGCACGCGCGACTGGCTGTAGTTGCGGATAAAATCGGTGGAGGTGGTGCGCAACACTTTGGCAATCACGTCTTCGTCCAGCTCACATTCAGCCACCACGTGTACCCCGCGGCCGTGCATCATGGAAAACGAAGACACTTTTTTATCCGATGCGCCGTTGCCTTCAATCACAAAATGTTCGGGCGCAATGCCGGTGGCTTCTTCAAACGCTTTGCTGATCCACAGCAGGCCGTGCCACGTACAGGTTGTGGTCATGTTCTGCCCGGAAGCATCGCCAGTGGTGTATGTAAATTTCAGGTGCACGCCTTTGCCGGTTACAAACGTGGCGATGCTTTGCAGTTTGGCGTGGTTGGAATAATGCTCTACTTTATGTTTAATCTGTTCGAACTGCGTTTCCACCCAGTTTTTGAAAACGATACTTTCCTGCAGGTTGCTGAAAATAAACAGCGGACTGCGGATCATTTTCTGGTGAATGAATGCGGCCGAAAAACCGCCGCTGAGGCTGATGGCTTTGGCGCCGCGGTTCATGCTGGCAATGAGTGCGCCTTCGAGCGCGGCGGCGGCGGTGTAAACCAGTTCTTCTTTGTCACCGTTGCGGAACAGCAGCGGCCCCACAATGCCCACGGGAATTTCAACCGAACCGATAAACGATTCGATTTTATTACGGATGAGTTCGTAATCGAGTTTGGTTTCCGCAAGCGCTTTTACACTGATCCCGATTTGTTCGAGGTAACGGTGCCGCATTTCGGTGGCATCCCTTGTATTCAGTCCCCGTCCGGGTACAATCGGATAATCTTCCATGCTTTCCTGGTTATGAGGTGGTGGTTATCAGCAGTTCTACCGTGCCCGCGTTGCCGTTGAGGCGCAACTGGTCGCCGGTTTTAAATATGGTTGTTGCGCCGGGCACACCCACAACCACGGGAATACCCAGCTCGCGGCCCACAATGGCCGTGTGCGAAAGCAGCGATCCTTTTTCACTTACTAATCCTGCGGCCTGTGCCATCAGAAAAATCCAGCCGGGATCGGTCATCCGCGAAACAAGAATTTTGCCGCGCACATCCGTATCCAATTCCGGTTCGGTAATTACAACCGCTTCCGATTCAATCACGCCTTTCGAAACTGCAATGCCGCGGAACGTATTTCCCTCCTGTTTGCCCTGCTTCGCGGGTTTGTCAAATACCGGCAAATCATCATCCATAAAAATAACGCGGTCGGGCAGCGATACCGCCGCATAGTTTTTATAGGTTGTTTTCAGCGCAGCAATTTCGGCGCGACGGTCGGATGTGTTTTTTCCCGTGCAAAAATCCTGCAGGTCGTTCATCGAAAGGTAAAACACATCGTCGTCGGTTTCAATCAGCTGCTGTTCGCGCATCATGCGGCCGATTTCGAGAAAAATATCCTTCACCGCACTGTAAGCGCGGGTACGGCAGAAACGCATGTTTTCGCGGCTCTGTAAACCGTAGCGGGCCAGTTTCAGTACGCGCATAAAAACAAACCGGCGCGGATTGTACCAGCGCAGGGCCGTATTCACCTGGCTTTCGGCGCGGGTGCGTATGCTTTCCTGTTTGCTACGGAAATCAGCAGCCGTAGTTTCTGAACGAAGCTGGTTGCGCAGCATGCCGATAAAAATTTCGGGATGGCGGCGCAGCGAACGCGTTTCCAGTTTCAGTTCCGCCAGTGTGCGGTCACCGAATTTTTCGAGATATGCATTTACTTTTTTTGCAAACGCCGCGTATGTTTCACTGCGCAGTTCGTTTACAATATCGTCCACCGGTTTTTCAAACAACGTTTTCAGTGCCGGTGTTGTATTTACTTCTTCTTTCAGTTCCAGCACATGCAGAATGGCTTCTTCCGATTCCACCCCGCCAATGCCGCACAGCAGGTCGTTCGCCAGTTCTTCGCCTGCCCCGATTTTGTATCGCCGCAATAACCCCTGCAACCAGCCGAACGCTTTGAATGCAAGAAAATCATTTACAATCGTCAGGTGCCACGGTCGAAAAAGCAGCGCCGTTGTTTTTTCATAATGCGCCCACAGCGCCGCGGGGTTGTTGCGGTGCGCCGCATAATCCCGCAGCAGCGCATAGTTGATTTTAAACTGCGCAAAAAACTGCCGGTTGCCGCGTTTATAATTGCTGATGAGTTTAAGCGAAGCTGCTATGGTGCGCACTTTGCCACGAAACGAAAAATTCACTTTATCGCTTTCGCTTGCAGTTAGTCCCACCGCGTTTTCCCACGCTTCCATGGACTTGCGGGAATTGTGCACCAGCGCCAACATGCGGTACCAGTTATCGAGGCGGTAATAAATGCGGCCGTAAACATGTATCAGCAAGTTATCAAACACCGCTTCGTATTTTTTGATGGTCGCTGCCGAAATCATAAACGCATCGGAACTGCCCGTAAACACGTTGGCGTAGGCCTGCAACACAAAACTGTAGGTAAGCGGCAACGTAATGCCGGGATAACTTTCTACAATATTTGTGTTGTCTGCAATTTTCAGCCGGTCGCGGTGCAGCGTGGTTACCGGGCGCATCTGCAGCAGGAAGAGTTTGCCGTTTTTGTCAAACGAAAATTCAATATCGGCAGGCGCATGCAATGCTTTTTCGGCGCGCGCCATAAAATCGCACACTTCAAAAACCTGTTCGTGCGTGAGCACGGGCTGCTGCTGTTTATCGCCGGTTACGGGTTCAATTACGATTCCCATTTCGGGACTGAACACGAGTGCGTTTTGTTTTACCGCCGTTTCTTCTTCAATGGTGCGTTGCGTGCGGCTTACCGTGTACGTATCCGTTTCCACCTGGTCTGATACCACGCCTTCGCCCAAGCCGTAACCGGCCACCAGCACCATGTCGGCCAGGTTGCCTTTCAGGTTCATGGAAAAGCCGATACCGGAAATGGCGGCATCCACCATCTGCTGAATTACAATTGCAAAACGGATATCATTAAGCGGAATGTTGTGAATGAGCCGGTATTTCAGCGCGGGCAGCGACCAGCCCGAGGCCAGCACACGCACAATGGCGCTATGCATTTCCTGCTGCCCGATAAAAAGCAACGTATCATGCTGCCCTGCAAACGAAGCGTTGCTGCCGTCTTCCGCAATGGCAGAAGAACGCACGGCCACGCGGTAGTGTTCGCCGAAGCGGCTGGTGCATAACGCATGCAGTTCGGCAAGTTCATTTCCGGGAATCGTAATGCCCGTAAGCAGTTTACGCAGTTCCTCCGCGTAGGTGCGCAGTTCCGTATCAGAAGCACCTGCGCCTTTTGCGCAGATGGCTTCCATTGTTTTTTTTACCGGTTGCAGCAACGCATCAATCGTTTCGGCAGGCAGCACCACGAAGCCGGGTACGGGAAATCCCTGCTGCTGCATTTTGTGCAGGTTAAGGGCTTTTCCGCCAAGACTGCTGTGTGCAATTCCCTGCGACGCGATATGTTCCGGTAAAAGAATGCGCATTACAGGTTAAAGTGGATAGTAAACTTCAGCAGCATGTGAATGAGCATGTTGAAAAACAGCACCGTGGTAAAACCAAGCGTTACGTTTTTCAGCACGTTGTTTTTCTTTGTCGGATAAAGAATGAATCGCCCGAAAAAGAAAATCACGGCTGCAAAAAGCACCCCGCAGATAATCATAAAACTCATCGGCAATTCAATCTGCATACCCGTATAAAGACAGAACGCGCCGCTGAGCAGCAGGCACACCAGTGAAATAGACGACGAACCCCGCGCACCGAAAATGCGCGAAAACGTAACGTAATCCGTTTCCATATCGGCCGAACGTGTTTTGCGCCCGGTTTCCCACGCCGTTACCGGCAGCGTAAACATCAGCAGCAGCACGAGGTGGCTCCATGTAAACGGATAATCCATGCCGCCGGAATGCAGCGCGGTCTGGATGAGGAAAAAGTTGATGAACAGCGGCACGGGCTGGTGCGTGATCATGGTGAGCGTAAGGTTTTTGCGGTGAATTTCTTCGGCAAAAAACCATTTGAACGTGAGCAGCGCATACACGATCATGATGCCGAAATACAGCAGCGTTTTATGGCCAAAACCAAGATTGGCAATGAGCAGGATGATGAAGCTGGTAACAGAAAGTGTTTTGATGTCCATCACCTTTACATCGCCCCGCGGAATGGCGCGGTCGGGGAACAGGTCCTTGTCTATTTCTACATCTTTCAAATCATCGAATGTGCGCATCAGCATCATCATGGCCAAAGCCGAAACGATGCCGACAATGCCATAGCCGTCAATCACAATGGGTGTTTTGCACAGCGCCTGCGTGGCCAGGTTGAGGCAGAAATAAAGCGCAACCACATACGGCAGGTAGACATGGATCGGGAACATCTCCCTGAAGTAAATCCATACACGTGAAAAGAAAGGCCGGTTAACTGTTCCGGTGTTACTCATAGACGAATCGGTTTTAATTATTAGGTAATTGTTTCATTATCATTATCAAATATATAATAAAAAAAACGGGAGTTCCATACCGGCCGGTTCCGGGGTTTTAAACGGGTGGCAGTATTTCAGTTTCAGGGGGTTAACTTATGAACGAATCTCCGCGGGTTACGTATAAGGCAGTATGAAGCATCAAACAGGGGTATTTCTGACCGTGTAAATTTTGTGTTTCTTCGTGACTTTGAGTCTTAGTGGCAAAAATGAACTATGCCACAAAGACACCAAGGCACGAAGGTTTCACAAAGCGAAAAAAACAAAACCATTCCGGGCTGTATTTGGGGCTTCTGTTGCCGGAAAATAAACTACATTTAACAAACATGAACTTACAGGGCGAATACGTTATGCTGGGTGGTGTGCGGCAATGGATCAGCTACAATGCGGATGCCGGCAGCAAACCCCTGCTCCTGTTTTTGCATGGCGGTCCTGGCTGGGTGGTTTCGCCCCTGCTGCGGCATTACTGCAAACCGCTTTATGAAAATTACCTCGTGGTGCACTGGGACCAGCGCGGCAGCGGCAAATCGTACGCGGGCGGGCAGCACATCCGCCTAACACTGGAGCAGCTGATTACCGACGGGGAGGAACTGGTGCAGTGGCTGTGCAAACGGTTCCGCAAAGCGCAGCTTGCAATTATTGCACACTCTTCGGGCACCGTGCCGGGCATTCACCTCTGCCGCCGTTTGCCGCAGTTCATCAGTAAATACATCGGCGTGGGACAGGTGGGCAACTGGCTCGAAGGGGAACATATTTCATACGCCTACACCCTGGCGGCCACGCAGAAAAGCGGGCAGCAGGCACGGTTACAAAAACTGGAATCCATCGGTCCCCCGCCCTACCGCAGCATCACGCACCTCATTTTTCAGCGCCAGTGCCTGCTCAAAGCGGGCGGCACGCTGTACGGCAAAACCAATTACTGCGACTTTTTCCCGCTGTACATGAAATCGGATTCGTATTCATTATATGAACTGATGAAAGCCGGACTCGCCATGAAAAAATCGTTGAAACAGTTGTGGGACGAGTGCCTTACGGTTGACCTGTTGCAGCAGGCGCCCGAAGTGCCGGTTCCGGTGTGTTTCATTTCCGGGCGGCACGATTACCAGGTGCCCGCAGAAACTGCGCTCGTTTATTTTGATCAGTTGAAAGCGCCTGCAAAAACCTGGCACTGGTTTGAGCAGTCGGCGCACATGCCGATGTTTGAGGAGCCGGAGAAGTTTGCAGCGATTGTACAAACGGAGGTTTGACCTGAAAAAATAGTTACGAAATAAGAAGGCTTCTATTATGGCAAGAGCTAACGGATCGTACACAAAATGAAGAGTTGACTATTTGCGAAGGTGTAAATATTAGTTTTTGTAACCCTACTTTCTTTTGTCTTGAAACAAAAGAAAGTAGGCAAAGAAAAATTCAAGGCTTTTCAAA
Organism: Chitinophaga pinensis; assembly: GCA_943372645.1. Classification (GTDB taxonomy): domain Bacteria; phylum Bacteroidota; class Bacteroidia; order Palsa-965; family Palsa-965; genus VBWE01. The sequence continues at coordinate 109,294 of CALRZN010000007.1, forward strand.
ATGCAGGGCAAAAGCTACGGCATTCCACGCAGGCCGCTGAACTCACCCCCGGGAAGTTTTTGGTATGTGATTATAACCGGGGGCTCAAACACCACCGGCCTTTAGCAGCCGCACGCCTTGTTTTGCACCTGAATTTTGAAAGGCCGGTCAGGTTTGAGGTTCAGTAAACAGAAATTTCACCCACGTTCTTTTAACACCCAGTAAAGTCCCTTCGCATTCGAACGCATTTCTTTCAGCAGCAACTGCACCACGAGGTGTTCGGTAAATGCAAGAATGCCCCACGTAATCATGATGTAATAAAACACGGTGTAAAAACCCGAGACAAACAGCACGAAGAAAAAAATGCCCTGCATGTACCCGCCTATTTTCCAGGAATAGAGGTGCAGGCTCGGGAAGCGGCGGAATTTAACAAGCGCCAGCAGGTTGCAGGCCACAAACAAACCGAGATAGACCAAAAACGAAGGCAGGTGTGGTTCAAAATCGGCGGCTTTGAAACAGAAAATGCCGGTAACGGCCAGGATATACGTGCCGATATCGGCAATGGAATCGAGCCGCGCCCCGATTTCCGTCATCATGTTAAACCGCCGCGCAATGAACCCGTCGAGGATATCGGTAACCAGGTTCACACACAGCATCACCGCAAAGGCCGGTTCACGCCCGCTGAGCGCCAGCCACAGCACCAGCGGAAAGGTAATGAGCCGGTACAGCGAAAGCACGTTCGGAATGTTGAGCGGGATGCGCAGCAGTTTCATTTGGGGAAGATAAATGAATTATGATCGTTGGTGCAAGTGTCTGTTCATAAAATGGATTTTTGATTTTTGATTGGCGATTTTGGATTTGAAAATTAACGATCACCGTCAGTCTGAGCGATAGTCGAAGACGGCGTGTGATAAAAACAAATCCAAAATCGCAAATCAAAAATCAACGATTCAACCATTTCTCTTCATCACAAAAAATTCTTTTCCACACCCCTCCCCCACATTGTTAATAAGTACATTCCCCAAAAGCATACAAAACCCTTATTTTTGTTCGCTGCAATGGAAAATTTTGTTGTTTCTGCCCGGAAGTACCGCCCTGCCACCTTTGATACGGTTGTGGGGCAGTCGTCTATTACCACCACGCTTAAAAACGCTATCCGCAACAATCACCTGGCCCAGGCCTTTTTGTTTTGCGGGCCGCGCGGGGTGGGCAAAACAACCTGTGCACGTATTTTGGCTAAAACCATCAACTGCACCAACCTGACCGCCGAAACGGAAGCCTGTGATCAATGCGATTCGTGTGTTTCGTTTAAAAACGGGCAGTCGCTGAACGTGTATGAACTGGATGCGGCTTCCAATAACTCGGTGGACGATATCCGCAGCCTTGTTGACCAGGTGCGCTTTGCGCCGCAGCTCGGGCAGTACAAGGTGTATATTATTGATGAGGTGCACATGCTCTCGCAGGCGGCGTTTAACGCGTTTCTGAAAACGCTGGAAGAACCGCCACGCCACGCTATTTTTATTCTTGCCACTACCGAGCGCCACAAAATTCTGCCCACCATTTTATCGCGATGCCAGATTTTTAATTTCAACCGCATCCAGGTAGATGATATTGCCGGGCACCTTGCGTTTATCGCGAAAAGCGAAAATGTAACTGCCGAGCCCGATGCACTGCACGTTATTGCGCAGAAAGCCGACGGTGCGCTGCGCGATGCCTGCTCTATTTTCGACCAGGTGGTTACGTTTGCAGGCAATAATGTGTCCTACAAATCGGTGATCGAAAACCTGAACATTCTCGATTACGATTATTATTTCAGCATGATGGACAATGTGCTGAAAGAAGATATTCCGAATGCGCTGCTCATTTATAACGAAGTGCTGAACAACGGTTTCGATGGTCACGTTTTTGTGGCCGGGCTGGCGGAGCACCTGCGCAACCTGCTGGTTTGTAAAGATCCTGCAACATTGCAATTGCTGGAAGCCGGGCAGAACATACGCGAGAAATACAAAAGCCAGAGCGAACGCGCAGCCCTTCCGCTGCTGATGCGCGCCCTGGGCCTGGTAAACCGCTGCGATGTGGCCTACAAATCGGCGCGAAACCCGAGGCTGCAGGTGGAGTTTATGCTCATGCAATTGTGTTCATTGAACAGTAACAGCGGGGACGCTGAAAAAAAAAATGACACTATAATCCCGCGCCGGAAAAAATCCGGTGACGAAACACAGCAACAGGAGGCCGCCCCGCTTACTGCACAGCCCGAAAACAAAACCACAGTACAGCAACCGGTAAACCCGGTGCAGCAACCCGTGCAGCAGCCGGTAGCCAATACCGCACCCGTGGGCACACGCAAGCTCACCAGCATGGGCAGCATTAATGCGTTTAAACAGGGCAATGCCGCCAAAGAAAAAGAACAGGCCGCCGGCGAAACCATCAGCATTACCGACCTCAATCAGCCGCAGCAGCCGTTTACCGCGGAAGCGTTGCAGCAATGCTGGACCGGATTTACAGATGAATTAAAAAACCAGGGCCTGGCCTCGGTGCTGCGCATGAACAAACCGGAACTGCAGGAAAATTATGCGGTGCAGTTTCTCGTGGCCAATGCCGCGGCTGAAGAACAGCTGAACAGCATCAAACCCGATCTGCTCGCGTTTCTGCGCACGCGGCTCAACAACAAGGCCATCATGCTCACCATTATGGTAAACAAAGCCGAAGCCGGCCGCAAAATGTTTACCGACCAGGAAAAATACAAACGCATGGCCGAGCTGAACCCGGAAATTGAAAAACTCCGGAAAGCGTTTGACCTTACACTCGATTAACAATCCGTTCCTTTCAACACATAACCTATCCGATGAAAAAAGTCCTTATTCTTTTCACCCTCGCGGCTGCTGTTACGTTTGCCTGCAAAACCAAAAAAGCAACACAGGATGTTACCATAAGCGATCCCAACGCATTTTCGGTTCCGCCAACGCAGGAAATTGTAAAAACCTATACGTATGATACGGTTCCCGGCGATCCGCTGAAGGCGCGCATCTATACGCTGGACAACGGGCTGAAAGTGTACCTGAGTGTTTACAAAAATGCGCCGCGCATTCAAACCTACATCGCGGTGCGTGCAGGCAGCAAAAACGATCCGGCCGATGCAACGGGGCTTGCGCATTACTTAGAACACATGCTGTTTAAAGGAACAGACAGGTACGGCACCAAAGACTACGCGAAAGAAGCGCCCCTGCTGGATGAAATTGAACAGCTGTACGAAACCTACCGCCGCACCACCGACGAAGCAACGCGTAAAAAACTGTATCACCAGATTGACAGCGTTTCGGGTGTGGCCGCACAGTTTGCCATTGCCAACGAATACGATAAAATTACCGCCGCACTGGGTGCAAAAGGAACAAACGCACACACCTGGGTAGAAGAAACGGTTTATGAAAACAACATTCCATCAAACCAGCTAAACAAATGGCTGATACTGGAAGCGGAACGTTTCCGCCATCCGGTGATGCGTATTTTCCACACCGAACTGGAAGCGGTGTATGAAGAAAAAAATATCAGCTTAGACAACGACGGCAACAAGGCGTTTGAAGCGATGATGGGCGGCCTGTTTCAGAAACACCAGTATGGTACACAAACCACGATCGGCACGATTGAACATCTGAAAAATCCGTCGCTTACCGAGATCAAAAAATATTACGAAAAATATTATGTGCCGAACAACATGGCGATCTGTCTTTCGGGCGATCTTGATCCGGACCAGACCATCCGCGCCATTGACAAACAGTTCGGCGGTTTCAAACGCAAAGACGTACCGGCTTTTACAGTAGCACAGGAAGCTCCCATTCTTGCGCCGATTGAGAAACACGTGTACGGACCGGAAGCCGCCAGCATGGGCATGGGTTTTCGCATGCCGAAAGCCGGCACCCGCGAAGCCGACCTGATGCTGATTACAGACAAACTGCTGTTTAACAGCCGCGCCGGTTTGTTTGACCTGAACCTGAACCAGGCGCAGAAAGTATTGAGCGCATACACCTTTACCATGGAAATGGCCGACTACGGTGTGCATTACATGGGCGCCGATGTGAAAGAGGGACAGAAATTAGAACAGGCGCGCGACCTGTTGCTGGGCGAAATTGAAAATGTGAAAAAGGGAAATTTCCCCGACTGGCTGCTGGGCGCAGTAATTACTGACCTGAAATACCAGAACACCAAATCGTACGAAAGCAACGAAAGCCGCGCGAACAGTTTTGTAAATGCATTTATCCTCGGTATTCCGTGGAGCGAATACACGCTGCGCCAGCAGCGCCTTGCGGAATACACCAAGGCTGATGTGATGCAGTTTGCGCGCCAGTATTACAACACCAATTACGTGATTGTGTACAAACACACCGGCGAAGACAAAAACGTGCAGAAGGTGGTAAAACCCGCCATCACGCCGGTAGAAACAAACCGCGATGACCGTTCGCCGTTCTTGTCGGAACTGGCCAACATGCCTGCCGGTGAAATTCAGCCCGTGTTCCTGGATTACAGCAAAGACATCAAAACATTTACGCTGCCCAACACGCTGCCCCTGCTTTATACCGAGAATACCGAGAACGCAACGTTTGACCTGTACTACATTTTTGATATGGGTACGATGAGCAATAAAAAACTCGGGATGGCCATTGATTACCTGCCGTACCTTGGCACCTCGAAGTATTCACCGAAACAGTTGCAGGAAGAATTTTACAAACTCGGCTGTTCGTACAACGTGTTTTCGTCGGAAGAACAGGTGTGGGTAAGCCTCAGCGGACTGAGCGACAACTTTATTGCAGCCGTGGAATTGTTTGACCAGCTGCTGCACGATCCGCAGCCGAATAAAACGGCCCTGAAAAATTTAGTGGACGACAACCTGAAATACCGCAAAGATGCGAAGCTGAACAAAAACACGATTCTGCAGGGCCTGCGTTCGTACAGCACGTACGGACCGGAGAATCCGTTTAACTACCAGCTCACCGAAAAAGAAATGCGCGCGGTAAAACCGGAAGAACTGACTTCGATTATCAAAAGTCTGAACGGTTACCAGCACCGCATTTTTATGTATGGTTCGCTGGCGCAGAAAGTGGGCGTTCTTTCGCTGAACAGTTATCACAAAGTAGATGCGCAGCTGAAACCGGTACCGGCCAACAAACAGTTTACCCGCATGGAAACCGGCAAACAGGTGTATGCGGTTGACTACGACATGAAACAGGCCGAGATCATGATGATTTCGAAAAGCGTGAATTACAACCCGGCCCTCGCTCCGAAAGTGCAGCTGTTTAACGAATACTTCGGCGGCAATATGAGTTCGGTGGTGTTCCAGGAGCTGCGTGAATCGAAGGCCCTCGCCTACTCCACCAACGCCGGTTTCCGCGCACCGGCCAAAAAAGATGATCCGTATTATATCACATCGTACATCGGCACACAGGCCGACAAACTGCCCGAAGCGATGAAAGGCATGAGCGACCTGCTGAACAAAATGCCGGAAACCGACGTGTTGTTTGATGCCGCCAAAGCCTCTATTTTACAGGGCATGCGCAGCGAACGCATTACCAAATCGGCCATCCTGTTCAGCTACGAACGCGCACGCAAACTCGGGCTGGATTACGATAACCGGAAAACCGTTTTCGAACAGGTACCGAATCTTACACTCGCCGACCTGCGCTCGTTCCAGACCGAATACCTTTCGAACCGCAGTTACACCGTAATGGTGCTCGGCAAAAAATCAGAACTCGATCTGAAAACGCTGGAGCAGTATGGAACGGTGAAGTTTCTGACGCTGAAGGAAGTTTTTGGGTACTAAACAGCGGTTGCTGATTTTTGATTTTCGATTTTCGATTGCCGATTTAATATGCAATCAAAAATCGGCAATCGAAAATCAAAAATCCGTTTTCACCCCTTCATCGCCCCGCGCACAAACACCAGCACCAGCGTAATTCCGATCAGCACGATGCTGAGTATATTCCCTGCACGGTCTTTCGGGTGGCGGATGAAAAAGAGCCAGAAGAGCGGAAACACCAACAGGTTGAGCAGCAGCAGGCCGAAAAACCACCAGCCGCTTATGGTGTTGCGGTTGCGCCAGGTGTAACGGAATGCGGCAACGAGAAATCCAACCGAAAGCATCGTAATAAGGATGGTCCCGGTGCGGAACACCTGGAAAATCTGCGGTGTCACCGTATCGGTATTGCCGCCCCCGTTTACAAAAATGATGGAGGTTAACAGCAACAAAAGGATGGGCAGAAACGAAGCCACCAGCAGGATGCGTGAGCGTGTGCGCGGCAAAAGTTCCGCTGCGCTGAGGCGGTTGTACAATGCAGGTATTTCATTGCGCAGCGCAGCTGATTCGCGCGGCAGGATGTCGTGCATGCCGTTGATCAGTTTACACACCTGCGCCGCCTGCTGCGGGTTGTGCGGCAGCTGCCACGATAACTGCATCATGGCGCGGATGTACATTTCACAATCGGATTTCAGATACGCCGGCAGCAACTGCATGCAACCGTTACTCACCGGCAACATGTATTTTTCATAAAGGGGCCGCACGGTTTTGCGGTCGTTTTGTTTTGCTGTTTCCCGCAGCAGCTGTTCACCGGTGCGTAAAAGATAAACGTGCAGCGGGTTCCAGATGTGCTGCAGCACCGGCGCAGGAAACAGCGGGTGCGGATGATACACGGCCATAAGCGCCGCACGGTTTGCCCGCTGAAAGGCGATACAAATGGCCTGTCCGCAGGCATACGCAAGATACGGCAGGCATTTTTTCAGCAGGTGCGGATCGTGTTCCGTAGTTTTATCAGCAAGCACCAGCGGATCATACGTGGTCAGCAAACGAAAAAGCAACGGATCATTCTGCACGGCGAGGTGAAACGCACGCGCTTCGGGTTCATGCACTTCATCCAGTAGCTGAAGCAATGTGGACTTATCAAACGACCGGTCTTTCCAGGTAATGGCCGCATTTCCGCTGAGTTCAAATTCGGCGAGTATTTTTTTGCGGCAGGCTTTCCATTCCGCTTCTGAAAAAGCAGCAGCATCCAGGTCGAATAACGCAAACGGTGCTATGTAGGGAACCGCGTTCACTGGTTGGAAACTTCGGGAACAATTGCTGCGGGCGCATTTGTGGTATCATCCGGATCAACGGGTGCAGGGTTTTCTTCGGAGCCGGATGAACGCTCATTCGTTTTACGTTTTATACCAACCCGTTTCAGATCGAGCAAACCATCTTCCGATTCCGTTAACCGGCAAACAATGCCACTGATACCATCATAACGCGTGTAGCTGCCAGATGTCAGACCCGATTCACCGAGTAAATCAATTTTAATCAAATCATTCAGCAGGGAATAACTGTTGCTAACCGGCCGGGTAAAACCGCCGATGATTTCGGCTGCGGGCAGTTCCGTATTAAAATAATGTGTTCCCATCGAAAGCGTATCGTCCCAGTCTTCACCGGCGTACACCATTATTACGCCTTTATGGATATAAGCGGAGTCGCGGAATGTTTCACCCGCCTTTACATAAACAGCAAATCCCGTTTTTTCATCGGTACCAACCAGGAACACGGCATCTTTTGTTGAATTATTCATTAGCACAAGTTTCTCCATGAGACGAAGCGGTTTGCCACGAAAACAATTTTCATACACCATTGTTCCGGTTTCAAGGCTTCGGTTCCTTTTCTTTTTTCGTGCTGATTTCTTAGCCACATGGTTGCTGTCAACCTGGTTAAACAGTTCTGTTTTAATATAACTGCCGAGCACAAAAGCCACATTGCGTTCGATTTGTGTGCCGTTCATACGCTCAAGCGTTTCGAGCGTTTTCGAATAATCGGGCATGTTTTTCATCCATTCCAGGTTGGGTATCTTGGGCATCTCGGTGTGGCTGCTGCCCCTGTTGCAGGCGCGTGATACGATGGCAAGAAGGATGATGATTTTTACAACAATAAAAATGGCGCGCCCGGTGCTCATGCCGCTGCCTTCCGATTTTGGCGGGGTATAATTAAACGACGGCGGCGGGGTTTGCGGTTGCGGACGCATTTTAACACGCAACAGGCTGGCCCGGTTTTTTATTTCTAGACCGGCTTTCATGTTTTCAACCTGCCCGAGCAAACGCACAGCCACCGGATCGTGGCCGCAGTTGTTCCACACATACAACGCGAGATCGAGCAGGTGCGATGCGTATTCATCGCGCAGGGCCTGCATGCGGGCGGGCAGTTCGTCGATGCACTGCACCAGCGTGGTGTTGGCCATCAGTTCCACCTCGCGCGGCTCGAACCGGTAAGGCCAGCGGCCCTGCACAGCGGTATCGATATCGCTCATTATTTTCTGCAGCTCGCGGCGCACGGGGCGGAAACAACTTTCTTCGGCACTGGTTTCCACCAGCAGCGGCATGTTGTTCAGGTTGCGCAGCTGGCGCACATCGCGCTTGCGGAAGGCCACATCCAGCACCTGTTCGTAACTGAACTGAAAATACGGCGACAAAAACGAAATGAATTTTTTATCTCCATGACCCGGCGAAGCACCCAGGCTTCCCCCCTGCGGCAACTGGTCGTGCAACAAAAATTTAAGTAACGCGGTATTGCCGTGAATGGTTTGATGAAAACCAAGAATCTCTGCATCCTGCAGGCCATCGAGCAATGCCAGCAGTTCACTTTTGGTAAATTCCTTGCCGTTGATATTTACCGTGGCCGCGTTGCCCGCCAGCTCAAATTCCGCCAGCAGCCGTTTCCGGGTTTGCTGCAGCACGGTGCGGTCAACGGCCTGTGAAGTGCCGTCAATACCAAGCAACGCAAACGGAGAAACATAACGCATGAATGGGGTACTGATTTTTGGTTCATTACAAAGTTACAAATCGCGGGGAGATTTTGAGCCGTGATTTTTCGCAAAAGTCAGGAAAACGGTATAGCAATCCGATCAACCATTCTGCACCAGAAGATTTTGGAACTTTACTATCGCTTCGCTAACCACGAAGCCCATCACTCATGCTATCCCACACACAAAGATCTGCACAAAGAAATGCTGATTTTTCATCGTGTGCATTGTGCAAACCTTTGTGGGTGTGCCGGAAGGCGGGTAGCCATTGTGGTTACGGAAAAAGGAACATAGTTCCGAAAACTGTTGAAATTAAACCATCGTTTGTTGCCGTCATTTCAATGCAGTTGTGTACGTCAGTCGGGAAGAGGTTAACGATGCAGGGCAATCGCGTCTGAAAATCTTTATACTGATTTAGCGGTTTTCCAAAATAGTATTGAATCAAAACAAAAGCGGGCCGTCAGTTCGAGTGCCGGGCGCGCAGGGCGGCGAAATGGAAGGTGTATCGAGAACGTGCGAGGGGATCCCGGCCCACGTTCTCGATACATTTCTTACTGATGAAAAATCAGTAAGAAACACTCGAACTGACGACCCGCAAATAATTTAAATGGATTACAACCCCGATACATTTCTTGCTGATGAAAAATCAGCAAGAAACACTCGAACTGACTGCCCGCTAACAATATCAAAAGTAAGAGGTCTGCCCGAAAGTCCTGAATATGGGGATGTAGCAGATGGCATTTTTCAGACGCGATTGCCCTGGTTAACGATGCCCGCCACTCCAAAAAATAAAAAGAAAAAACTGTACCTTCATACACCTATGCACAAACTACTTTTATCCGTTCTAATACTGCTCGGCGTTTCGGTTAACGCGCAGCAGGCTGATACGCTGCTTCCATTGGTTCCGCAACCGGTTAATGTGAAACGCATGGCGGGTACTTTTCCGCTCCGCGACAACATGCCCGTGGTGGCGCCGCCCGGGGTGAAGAGCAGCGATGCCGTGCTTTTTATTGCGTTCGTGGAATCGTTTTATGGCATTCACCTCAAATTAGTAAACAAACACAACGGCGCCGGTGCCATCCGCATCAGTTACGACCTGGAAGAAGATAAAACCAAACCGGCCGATTATTACGAACTGAAAGTAAGCGCCACCGAAATAAAAATTACCGGCAAAGGCAGCGGCGTGTTTTACGGACTGCAGACGCTCATCCAGCTCATACCGGCAGGTATTGTAAATGAATATAACATTCCCTGCGTAAGCATCAGCGATTATCCCCGCTTCGCCTGGCGCGGCATGCACCTGGATGTGAGCCGTCATTTTTTCAAAAAAGAAGAAGTGAAAAAATACATTGACTTTCTGGCGATGTATAAACTGAATGTGTTTCACTGGCACCTCACCGACGACCAGGGCTGGCGCATCGAAATAAAAAGCCGTCCGAAACTGACTGAAAAAGCAGCGTGGCGCAGCGGCACACTCATCGGGCATTATACGGCTTCGCCGCAAAAATATGACACCACACGTTACGGCGGTTTTTATACACAAGATGAGGTACGCGAAATTATTGCTTACGCACAGCAACGCCACATCACGGTAGTTCCTGAAATTGAGCTGCCCGGCCATTCCCTCGCCACGCTCAGCGCCTACCCGGAACTTGGCTGCACGCCCGGTCCGTTCGAAGCTGCAAAAACATGGGGCGTGTTTAACGATGTGCTTTGCCCGAAAGAAGAAACGTTTAAATTTCTCGAGGATGTATTTAAAGAAGTGTGCGCCCTGTTTCCCGGCCAGTACATCCACATCGGCGGCGATGAATGTCCGAAAGATCGCTGGAAAGAATCAGCGCTGTGCCAGGAAATAAAAAAACGCGAGAACTTAAAAGATGAACACGAACTGCAGAGCTGGTTCATCCGCCGCGTAGAAAAAATTGTGGCGGCCAACAACAAACAGATCATCGGCTGGGACGAAATACTCGAAGGCGGACTCGCACCCGGCGCGGCGGTAATGTCGTGGCGGGGCGATGAAGGCGGCATTGCAGCGGCGCGCGAAAAACACAACGTGGTAATGTCACCTACTTCTAATTTTTATTTCGATTATTACCAGTCCGAGTCGCACGAAGAACCGTTAGCCATCGGTGGCTACCTGCCGCTTGAAAAAGTATACGGCTACAACCCGCTGCCCGCCGCGCTGAAACCGGAAGAGCAGCAATACATTATGGGTGTGCAGGCCAACCTGTGGACGGAATACATCGGCGATTTCCGGAAAGTGGAATACATGGCCCTGCCCCGCATGGCCGCGCTGGCCGAGGTGGCGTGGTCGCAGCAGCAGGCGCGTAACTACGAACGCTTTGTAGCGCGTCTAACCACGCATCTGCTCATACACGACCGCATGGGAACCAATTATTCCAAAGCGATTTTTTACATCGAACCGCAGATACTGCCGCCCCAGCCGGGCAAACCGGGTGTGCGCCTTTTACTCAACACGCGTTCGAAAGGTGCCATCATTCGTTATTCGGTAACGGATGTGTTTAATGAAAACAGTCCGCCGCTGGAAGACACGCTGAACATCATGCGCCCCGTAAGCCTGAGCGCGGCGGCGTACGAAGGGCAGATGCGCCGCAGTCCGATTTACCGCCAGAGTTTCCAGATGACCTATTCCACCGGCAAACCGGTAACACTGGCTACACCGCCCGATGCGAAATACAACAACGGCGGCGGTTTCACCCTCGTAAACGGCGTGGTGGGCCGCCTGCCCTGGAACGGCGCGGAATGGCTCGGTTACAAAGACAACAACCTCGAAGCGGTGATTGATCTCGGCAAAACATCGAGCTTCAACCGCGTGCGCGTGGATGTGCTGAAAGACGAAGGCAGCTGGATTTATCAACCGAAAAGCATCGAGGTGCTTACGTCGAACGATGGCATTACGTTTACCTCCGTGAAAAAAATCGGCAGCGAAGAAATACAGAAATACGTGCGCATGGTAATGGTGAATACCGGGATGAATTTCGGACGTTACGTAAAAGTAATCGTTGAAACAGCAGGCACCATTCCCGCAGGAAAACCCGGTGAAGGCAATCCGGCGTGGCTGTTTGTGGATGAAATATTCATTGAATAATGTACCTACTCGAAATATGCGCCGGCAGCATCACCTCTGCCCTTGCCGCACAGCAGGGCGGGGCCGACCGCATTGAGCTGTGTGAAAACCTGGCGGGCGGCGGCACCACGCCTTCGGCCGGAACATTTGCCGTGGTGCGGAAAAATTTATCCATTCCTATTTTTGTGTTGATACGTCCGCGCACCGGTGACTTTTTATACACCGAAGCCGAATACGAAGCGATGCTGCATGATATTCAAACACTGAAAGCAGCCGGTGCCGATGGATTTGTAACAGGCGCATTGCTGGCCAACGGCGATGTGGATGAAGTGCGCAGCAGCCGTTTTGTGGAAGCCGCCTATCCCCTGCCCTGCACGTTTCACCGCGCATTTGATGTGGGCAGTGATGGATTAAAAAACCTGCAACGCATTCTCAGTTGCGGCTACACGCGCCTGCTCACCTCGGGCATGAAACCATCCGCAGCCGAAGCAACAGATATGCTCAGCACACTGGTGCGTGAAGCCAAAGACCAGCTCGTTATTATGCCCGGCGGCGGCATCAGCGAAACGAACATTTTAAAACTGAAAACCGAAACCGGCGCAAAGGAATTTCATGCGTCGCTGCGAAGCCCGGTACACAGCGCGATGCAGAACGATGCCGGAAATGTAAACATGGGCGCAGCGGGCAGCAATGAACGCACGTGGGACGAAACCGATGCCGAGCGTGTAAAAAAAGTAAAACACCTGTTGCTGCATGGCGCGTAAACTGTTCGTATGCGTGATTGTAATGGTGCTGCTGGCCGGTTCTGCCTGTTCACTTGCGGCGCAGGAAAAAGTGCAACTGCTGCACAGCAACTGGAAATTCCGCAAAAAGGGCGACAGCCTGTGGATGCCCGCAACTGTTCCGGGAACCGTGCACACCGACCTGCTGGCGAATGGAAAAATTGCGCAACCGTATTTCGGGACGAACGAAACAAACCTGCAGTGGATTGAAAACGAAGACTGGGAATACATCTGCGATTTTTTTGTTTCCATTGCTGATGTAAAATCGGAAGGCGAAGCGGTACTGGAATTTGGAGGACTGGATACCTATGCCGAAATCTGGCTGAACGGTGAAAAGTTAGACAGCACGAACAACATGTTTCGTTCGTGGGCATATGGAGTGAAAGAAAAACTGCATTCCGGAAACAACCAGCTGGCAATCATTTTTTCATCGGCGGTAAAACGCGGAAAAGCAGAAGCCAAAAAATTACGTTATACACTTCCCGGCGATGAAAAAATATTTACACGCAAGGCGCAGTACCAGTATGGCTGGGACTGGGGTCCGCGTTTTGTCACCTGCGGAATATGGAAACCGGTGAAGCTTCTTTTTTTTCGCCCTGATACTTTTATTTTTGCCGGTGGTTTAAGCACATATACTATTGAAGAAAGTGATGTCCGGGGGCAGTTTATTGCTCATTTTGATTCAAATCCGGGGGATACATTTAAAGTTATCTTACACAATGCAGAAACAGACGATATATATGGATCGATAGCTGCTGCTGCAGTATATAATCAAACTACACTTGATCTTGATTTTACCATCAAAAATGCCCGCCTGTGGTGGTGTAATGGCCAGGGCGAGCCTTACCAATACCCGCTGCGACTGGATTTATATATCAACGGAAAACTGGCGGGAAGCGAAAAACACAGGGTGGGTTTCCGCACCATTGAACTCGTGCAGGAAAAAGACACGGCCGGCGCTTCGTTTTATTTTAAGCTGAACGGCAAACCGGTTTTTGTGAAAGGTGCGAATTATATTCCGCCTTCCAATTTCCTGCCATCCGTAAAAAAATATGATTACGAATTGCTGGTTGCCGATGCCGCCAAAGCGAACATGAACATGCTGCGCGTGTGGGGCGGCGGTGTGTATGCCGATGATGCGTTTTATAATGCGTGCGACTCCTTAGGCATTATGGTGTGGCAGGATTTTATGTTTGCCTGCGCCATGTATCCCGGCGATGATGTGTTTATTGAAAATGTAATGGCAGAAGCAAGACAACAAGTGAAACGGTTAGATAAACATCCTTGCATGGCGCTGTGGTGCGGGAACAACGAAATAGACGAAGGCTGGAAAAACTGGGGCTGGCAGAAACAATACAAATACAGTGCTGCTGACTCAGCTTCCATTTATGATGATTACAAAACCCTGTTTGAAGTCCGGCTGGCCTCCATCGTAAAATCACAAAGCAAACTGCCTTACTGGCCATCCTCTCCATCCATCGGCTGGGGACGCCCTGAAAGTTTAAAACAGGGCGATGCGCATTACTGGGGCGTGTGGTGGGGCATGCAGCCGTTTGAAATTTACCGCGAAAAAACCGGGCGCTTTATGAGTGAGTATGGTTTCCAGGGCATGCCGCCACTCAGCACCATCCGCAGTTTTGTACCGCCCAATGAAACGCTATCGCTCGAATCGCCGGCGGTGAAACACCACCAGAAACATCCGACCGGCTACCAGACCATACAAACGTACATGGACATGTACTACCGCAAACCCAAAGATTTCGAATCGTACGTGTATGTGTCACAGCTGCTGCAGGCGCGGGGCATGCGCACGGCCATTGATGCGCATTTACAGCAAGCACCGTATTGCATGGGCACACTGTACTGGCAGTTTAACGATTGCTGGCCGGTTACATCGTGGTCGGGGATGGATGTGAACCGGAACAAAAAAGCGCTGCAATACACCGTTGAACGATTGTATCATCCGAAAGCCGTTTCCATGCACCATGCAAATGATACATTGGATGTGTATGCGCATTGTACCGGAAAAGACAGCGTGGTGCGGCGCCTCGAACTCTGCGTTTATACGCTGAAAGGAAAACTGCTTTACACGAAAGAAATTATTGTTGAAGACAATTTAATATCGCAGCGTGTATTCCGTTTGCCGCTGCAACCGTTTATTAAAAAATATGGTGCAGACAAACTGCATTTTACCATTAAGAGCAAACAACCGCAACGGATACCGGTATGTTCGTATCAACTTGTTCCGCCGAAAGACCTGCGCCTGGCAAAACCGAAACTTACGTTGAAAGTTTTTGAAGATAAGGGCCGGGGCACAGTAGTTCTCGTAAGCTGCAAAAAAGGGGTGGCGAAAGATGTATGTATTTATGTCAATAGTATTCCGCTGAATTTGGACGATAATTTTTTTGACATGCTACCGGGTGAAACACGGATTCTGCACATCACTTCCGGTTTTAATTATCCGAACTCAAAAGATGCTGTGAAAGTGCGTTCGCTGGCCGATACGTATTAAATTCAGAATAAAAACCCGAGCATTATCCCGGCATGCCTGTAGGGCCTGAATTTGTCGGTATATCGTGTCCGTAATTTATTATTCTGAAAATAATAACTGTACTCCCGGCGGAGCTGCGTTCCTCTTACCCCGTAAAAATCGACAACGATGCGTTTCGTAATATGCACCCGCGCCCCAAGTTCAACACCGATTGATCCGTATGGCATTTTACCGTTTGGAACCAGCCCGTACCAGGTCATAAGTGTACCGCCGGGACTGTAACGCGAGTACTCCTTAAATTTGTAATTATACATCGAACCATAGCCCAGCTCGGGACCAAGACGAATTTTCAGTCCCGGTAACAGCCGGAAATAACGGTATGCACTCAGTGTAATACCTGCATCTTTCAGATTGGAATAATACACATTGGTCAGGGTATCAAAAAAAGAATTCATCGGATCCGTTTCAAAAAACAGGTGTCTGTTTCCGGCCAGGCGGATTGCTGCTTTCGGTTCCGGGAAGTAACGTTCGTAGGTAAGGTTCAGCAACCCGAAACGCCAGTCAATGACATCTACACCTGCAAAATTTTTGTAACGCCCGTCAGGAATGTCGCGCCGGAAGTGATACAGTTGCAGCATTTTTTGTTTAAACGCAACATATCGCATTTTTTTCGATCCGAGTGTATCACCTGTACCAGATGCAGATTGCCCTGCTGCGGTAAACACCACGGCAAACACCACAAAAAATAAAAACAGGCCTATTTTCATCCTTTACATATATTCAAAAGTGATCAAAACCGCACCCCCACATTCACCCCCAGGCGGGCATACGGACTGATACGCACTTCATTGGTTGGATAATACGAGTCAGACGCACTGAACTGTGTACCTATTGCACCTGTGAAATGAATGAACAACTTATCGGCCGGAATAACTTTGCAGTTGAACGAAAGCGCAAACGTATAATATTGCGCTCCTTTTAATTCAGACGGGTACGGATAGGGATACGGCAGGATATACCAGTCGTAAATTCTTCTGTAATAAAGCCCCGCGCCCAGTTCAGGGCCAACCCCGAAATTGGCTGCTCGCGAAAGTCCTTTCGGATAAAAAAGCAGTGACGATGTTAACCCCAGCGGTTTGTTTGCTGCAAAATATTTCATCCCCACACTGTTTTCATACCGTCCCCTGAAACTCCAGGAACGTATTCCGGATGAAAGGGCTGCATCAAATGCAAAACGGGGATCTTTAAACACATGCTCATACGAAATAGTAACCAGGCCGGGCATCAGGTCAATGGCATTTAAACTGAGGTAGTTCCTGCGGAGTGTAACAGCGGGAAGTTCCTTGCGCCCGGAAGCAGTTCCCGTGTTGCCGGTCATTCCAAATGTTTCACTGGTACCGTTTTTATAACCGATACGGTTTATATCGCGGGCGTTAATCACATAATCAGGACCATCGGGGTTATTGTGGTTTTTAAACCGGATCTGCTGTCCGTTGATTTCGATAACACGCGCAAAACGCAGGGTTCCGTCTTTGTAAAAAATAGTGTCCTGTCCCGATGCGGACAGCGAACAAAACAACACTGCTGCAAACAGTATTTGTCGGAGCATAATGGAGGTTTAAGAAAGTGGGGGGAGACAAAAGCACAACGCAGTTCTGTTATGTTTATTGTATATCCCTTGTTTTTTTTACCTGTTTACAGGTAATAACGCAAAGGTAGCCCCGGGGGTTGGAATGCGGTTATGGGAATAATCAGCTGTGCGGGTTGAATGTGTAACTGTGCAGCCTCTGACCTCCGGCTTTAAAAACGATAGCCTAACGTAAGTCCTGCGCGGGCATAGGAAGTAACCCAAAGCGATTCAATGTCAGGCGTAAAACCTTGCGAATAATAATATTGTGCGCCCACTACCCCGGTAAAATTGATAAACAAATTATCAGCCGGAATAATTTTATAATTAAGCACAAACGATGTGGTGTAATAGCTCCCGGTTTTCAGCTGGTACGCCGGGGGATTCATTGTATTCACAGCTTCAGCCAGGTACCGTTTATAATAACACATTCCGCCCCCCAGTTCTGCGCCGAAACCAAGATTGGCTACCTGCTGTAGTTTCTTCCTGTAATAAAAGCCGGTGAAAGTAACACCGATCGGTTTGGTGGGGGAATAATATTTTGCAGCCGTATACGTATCCATACTCCGGTTACTGAAACGCCAGGAATACACACACGACGAAATCGTTGCTTCACCGGTGAATTGTGGTTTCCGGAACTGGCGTTCGTACGAAAACGACAGTTGCCCGAAAACAAGATCAGCCACATTCATAC
Organism: Chitinophaga pinensis; assembly: GCA_943372645.1. GTDB lineage: Bacteria > Bacteroidota > Bacteroidia > Palsa-965 > Palsa-965 > VBWE01. The sequence goes on from CALRZN010000007.1 coordinate 126,759, forward strand.
CGATGTAATTGGAACGTTTTGCCGGTGCCGGAATAACTTTAAAATCGGTTACGGAATCGCGCGATGCCTGTTTTCCAAACGTCTGGCTGGTACCATTGGTATAATTAATCCGCCAGATTTGATTTTTCCGGATTACATAATCCGGCCCGTCGGGGTTATCCAGGCTTTTATAACGAATCTGTTTTTCGCTGATTTCTTTTACCAGCACGGTTTCCTTTGTACCGTTTTTATAAAACAGCGTATCCTGGGCCGGAACAGCCCATGCATATAGCATGGCTGCTGCCAGCATAAAACGGTTTATCATGGTGTTTTTTGTTGGTTAAACGAGACCACCCAAAAACGCAGTTACCGGATGATTATTTTACAAAACACCCGTTTTTTTTAATAAACCGGATTAAACATTTGCGCTGCTATTTTTATCAGCATACCCTGGCGGAGCCTGAGTGTTATCAGCTTTGACCTTATTCCCTATATACAATTGTTTATTGTGTTTATCTTTGAATGTATTGGCGTAAAATTGAACAATACAACTACAATCGCACATTCATAAAAACTACGCATGAAAAAATATTTTACAATCGCACTTGCAACCCTGCTCCTTCCTGTTGTAATGAACGCACAGGTTCCAAACTACAGTTTTGAAAACTGGACCAGCATGGGTAGTTACGACAATCCCGATGGCTGGGGAACGATGAACAACACGACCGCTTTGGCCAGTATTTATACCGTAACCAAAGGCACACCGGGAAATCCGGGATCATATTACATGAAGATCACCTCAAAAACGGTGGGACCGGGTGTTGTTGGTGGCATTGCGGTAAGCGGCAAACTCGATTCGATGACCATGCAGCCAAAGTCGGGCTTTGCATTTAACCAGCGCCCGGCCAGTTTTACCGGCAAATGGCAGCACATGATTTTTGGCAGCAGCCAGGGATCGGTTACGGCAACACTTACACGCTGGGACAGCAACACAAACATGCGTGTACCGGTTGCAGTAGCCACACAAACGCTTTCGGGCATGGCCATGAGCTGGGCCAATTTCAGCATCAACTTTTCATATACCGATGGCGGCTATCCCGACACCTGTATCATTGTTTTAAAAGCAAGCGGTGCAAACCCGACCAACAGCGATTACCTGTGGGTGGATAACCTCGCTTTTTCAGGAAGCGTTGTCGGAACCGGTGCAGAACAATCGCTGCTGCAACAGGTTGCTGTTTTCCCGAATCCGGCAGGAAACACCATGCATGTAAAAATGAACCTGGCCAAAACACAACAGGTGCGTATTGCCATCTGCGATCTGCAGGGCCGTATTGTACAAAGCGAAGATGCAACACTGCAGGCCGGTGAAAACACACGCACACTCGATCTTTCTGCGCTCGCCCGCGGCACCTATATGCTGCGCGTGGTGGCGGAAGAAGGCACTGCGGTGCAAACCATTGTAGCTGATTAAATTTATACCATAGCGCTATGCGACTGCTTGCCGGAATAACATTGCTCATAAACCTGGCGCATGCCGGTGCACAAAACGCATTATTTATTCCCGATACGCTTGCCGGTCCGAATTATGCGCTGACCATGCATACAGACAGTGTGCAGTTTCTTCCCGGAAATTTTACACATACGTATGCGTTTAACAGCAACAGGTACCTCGGTCCGACCCTGCTGCTGAACAAAGGCAGCAACGTAAACATCACCGTAAACAACCAGATTGGTGATACCACCACGGTGCACTGGCACGGGCTGCATGTACCTTCCATGTGGGATGGCGGTCCGCACACGGTTATCCTTCCGAATGCAACGTGGAACCCGCAGTTTACGGTAATGGATGATGCGGCAACCTACTGGTATCATCCGCACATGCACATGGAAACCGCGGAGCAGGCCATTAAAGGCGCTGCAGGATTGATTATTGTCCGCGACAATGTGGAAGCCGCCCTTACACTGCCGCGCCGGTATGGTATTGATGACTTCCCGGTAATTGTGCAGTGCCAGCAGTTCGATTCGCTGAACCAGCAGATGCCGCGGGGCATGGAAGACAGCACGTTGCTGGTTAACGGCACCATCAATCCGTTCCTCGATCTGCCTGCACAGGTGGTTCGCCTGCGGCTGCTCAATGCTTCGGGCGAACGTGCATTCAACTTCGGCTTTACGAACAACATGCCGTTTAAAATGATTGCATCCGACGGCGGCCTGCTCGCAGCCCCGTTTCAGACCACGCGCATTGCACTGGCTCCCGGTGAGCGTGCTGAAATTTTGCTGGAGCTGAACGGCCTTACCGGGCAATCGTTTTACCTGGTGAGTTACGCGTCCGAAATTCCGATGGGTACACAGGGCGGTCCTACGATGCCCATGCCGCCGTGGGCACCGCCGATGGACAGTCCGCTGAACGGTGTTGATTTTAATATCATGCAGATTAATGTTGGTGCAGCTACTGCAAACCCGGTAACAACAGTTCCAACTGCATTGACAACCGTAACGCCGTACCTGGAAACACAGGCCAATACACACCGCACCATTCGTTTTACAGCCGACAGCCTGATGGTGATGGACGGTCCGTTTTATTTTAACGACAGTACATTTAACATGATGCGGATTGATTATGTGATTCCGCTCAACAGCATTGAAGTATGGAAACTGGTGAACGAAACCATGGTGGCTCATCCGTTTCACCTGCACGACATGCAGTTTTATGTGCTCGACCGCAATACGCTTCCGCCCGGAACTGCGGAAAGCGGCCGCAAAGATGTGATCCTTGTTCCGCCCGGCGATTCGGTGCGGTTTATCACCAAGTTTACGGACTTCGCAGATACGATGATTCCGTATATGTTTCACTGTCACATCCTCATGCACGAAGACGATGGCATGATGGGGCAGTTCGTGGTTTCGCCCAATGCGGTGGGTATTGCACCGGTGGCAGCGTCACACAATGATGCCCTGCAGCTGTATCCCAACCCGGCAGGCAACCTGCTTCACCTGGTATTACCTGCAATGCAACAGCAATCAAACATCGTGGTGTACAATGCAACCGGGCAGGAAGTTTATTCCGCCGCGGCAATGGCAACTGATGTAAACCTGCAAACGGCACAATGGGAAAACGGGATGTACACGGTTGTTGTGATTAATGACGGCACGGTTTTGCGAAGCAGGTTCGTGATTCAACATTAACGCGTTTCGTTTTTTTTTCTGAAACACATTTTCCCTACTTTTGAAAAAAAGCACATGCTCCTTTTTCTCTGCGATGTACAGCCTGACCCGACTTTTATGGAACAGGTGCGCGACAACTACTACGTATTCTGGATTCTTGGCGGGGTAAGCCTGGCCGGACTTGGGTTACTCGGCTGGTTTATTTACCGGCGCATGAAGCGTGAAAAGCAGCAAAAGAAAAAGGATCATTTATAGCAGACATTTTACAATTAGCGGCAGTGGCAGGCAGCAGTGGCAGGAGGCAACTCGTTCAAGGGATGAATCTGTTCCTTACGAAAACACGACTGCCACTGCCTGCTGCTGCTGCCACTTACTCCAGTATCTATACTTTAAACGATGTTAAATTAAATGGAATTTATTCCGCTCCTGCTTGCGTTTCTGCTTACGCTGCTGCTCGAATGGCCTTTGTTTTCACTGCTTGCCCGCCAGCCGCTGCGTAAAACCGCGCTGTTTGTTTTGCTGCTAAACACCACCTCCTGGCCCCTCGCCTGTGTGCTGTACCAGTTTCTTGACTGGAACCTGTTGCTCACCGAAATCATTGTTTGGGTTATTGAATCGGCTTTTATTTATTTTTACTGGAAGTTCCCGCTTTGGAAAGCTGCCGGCATTGCTTTACTCATTAATGCATTCAGTTATTTTGTGGGTTCACCGCTCAGTGAAATTTTCAGTGCATGGATCAGCCGATAAAAAACCAGGTTGCTGTTTTGCTTCCCGTGCTGGCACTCGGCCACGGACTGAATGATTTTATTGCCGGTTTTTTACTTGCCCATGCGGGAAATTCCGCTTCGCTTTTCGGCGACCTTTCCATTTTTACATTGTACAGCATCATTGCCTTTGGCGGACAGGTGCCTTTTGCTTTTTTTATTGAACGCAAAGGCGATTACCGCACCTGGGCGCTTTCGGGATTTGTGCTGATGATACTTGCGGTTTGTTTATCCGGCTGGAACAACACGGCGGCCATTCTTGTTTCCGGAATCGCGTCGGCTATTTATCACGTGGCGGGCGGCGCGCTTTCGCTGGCTGTTCCGAAAAAACAAAGCATCGGGGCGGGATTTTTTTCTGCACCGGGTGTAATCGGCCTGGCGCTCGGCGGATTTCTTGTGAGCCGTTTTGCGTTTTCGTTATACACGCTGCTGCCGGTGCTGCTGCTGTTCGGTGCGCTGGTTTTCCGTTTCGGGAAAACAAGCCTGCCGGAAAAAACAGGACAGGCGTCGAAAGCGGTTGGTTTTGATGCGCACGATGCACTCATGCTGCTGCTGCTGCTCATCATTGCGCTGCGTTCGGCGGTGTGGGATATTTTTCAGCTCGTATATTACAACGATCCGATGTGGATGCTCTGGATTGCATTGGCTGCAGGAGCCGGAAAAATGTTCGGCGGTTTTATGGCGGAACGTTTCAACAAAGCGAATTACCTTGGCGGTTCCTTGCTCGGTTCCATCGCGCTTTTACAGTTCAGTGATAAACATCCCGCATTGCTGCTGGGCGGTATTGCGCTGCTGCAATCTACCTTGCCGGCCTGCCTCGTTTTGTTCAACCGCATGCTGGGCAACCAGCCGGGCATGAGCAATGCGGTGGTACTCGGACTTGCGGTGGTGCTGGGCGCATTTCCCTACCAGTTTCCCGAAGCGCCCTTGTTTTACTGGATCTGCGGAACGCTGGCCGTGCTCATGCTCCTGTTCTGGTTCATGAAACGGAAAACGCGGATAACGGAAGTGGAATAAAAAATCAGGCGGTTGTTTGTTGTTTCCGGCGTTTCCAGAGCCAGAGAAAAATGAAAAATGAAAACGCAGAAGTAAGCGAAAGAGTAAAAATGCCCGCTTTTTTCCGTCCGCCGGCGCGGTAGGTTTTCAGATCAAAATATTCCTTGCTGATATCGAGATAGGCACTGTTGCCGTTCGGTGCCACAATCACATCGCGGATGGTGATGTGGTAATTGGAACTGTGTTTATCGAGAATAATTCTTGGCGTAATCATGCCGTTTTTCCGGTGCTCTGCCCAGATCTGCAGGTCGCGCCCGCCGGCTGCACGCAGCAGCACCGAATCGATCAGGATGGTTTTGCCTGCGCCGTACCCGTAATAAAAATCGTAGTCGGGAAACTGAGCCGTACCCGTTACATAAAAGTACGCGGGCCGCGCATCAATGCGGGGCAGGCATCCGGAACAGCAATCGCCGCAGCTGCCGGGAAATGCATCCGCACGCATATTCAGAGCAGCAAGCTGCAGAAACAAAAACAGGAGAAGTCGGTTTGTCATAATTCGAGACACAAGATAAAGAATTTAACTAAATTTGATTGAAACAATTCATAAAATCATGAACACCCGCTACGGTTTGCTCCTGTTTTTCCTGCTGTCATTGTCACCGCTTTTTGCACAAACCACCGATTCGATTCCGAGTTTTGAAGGGAACGACATCGTTGCGCTTTCCGATGGTTCCATACTCGTAGGTAAGATCAAAGAACGTACCAGTAACTCCATCCGTTTCCAGGACAAAACAATTGGTGAAACCCTTTTCCGCAAAACCGATGTGCGCTGGGAGATGCACGCAGAAAGCGGAATTGTTTACCGCATTACCACCAAAAGCGGCAGCAATTATATCGGCAAACTGACATCGGCAAACGCCAACGGACTGATGCTTGAAACCAGCGTTTCAGGCAAGGTGGCCATTCCGTATGAAACCATCCGAAGTGTGGAACGCATCGGCAAAAGCGGCATCACCCGCCAGGCCGATCTGCCCGAAACGGCACAGGCCGAATTTGTGCTTTATCACACCCTGCCCTCCGCCATCCCGCTCAACCGCGATGAATTTTACTACCGCAACATGGAAATTTTCATCAACTCTATCGGTTACGGGGTGAACGATCACGTCACCATCGGCGGCGGTGTAGTAAGTTTTATTATTCCCTACATCCGTGCCAACGCCGGCTGGGAAATCAGCCCGAACAATTATGTCGGCGGCGGGGTTATCGCTTCGGCCGGTTTTTTCGGTCTCGGTTTCGGTGGCGTGGGCGGTTTTGCCACGTACACGCGCGGCACACCTGAAAAACACATCAGTGCGAGCATCGGATACGGCGCGTTCCTGGCCTCCGGAATTTCAGAAATGCCCGAATCGCCGGTCGTAAATATTAGCGGGCTGATGAAAGTGGGCCGCCGTGCGGTAATCGTTTCCGAAAACTGGATTGTACCACGTGTACCAAACTATACGTACACGCCTACGGGCAGCATCCGCAGTTATGAAACCTATTCCGCACACAGCCTGCTCATGCGCGTAATGGGCGTTAACCGCACCTGGGAATTCGGGGTGATGGGTTCGCCCCAGCTGGCACAGAATAATGTGTTCTTTTTGCCTTATATCGGGTATATGTTTCGCTTCTGATTGGTGTATGCAATTTGTATCTTTGCACCACATTTTAATCAGTAACTCAAAAAAACACATACCATGCAAGTATTAGTTGGAAAAAAAGCACCGCACTTCAAAGCCAAAGCGGTGGTTTCGGGCGGAGAAATTATCAATGACTTCTCGCTTGATCAGTATATCGGTAAAAAATATGTGATCTTCTTTTTCTATCCGAAAGACTTCACATTTGTATGCCCGACCGAATTACACGCCTTCCAGGCCAAACTCGGCGAATTTGAAAAACGCAATACCGCCATTGTTGCCTGCTCTACCGATACCGAGCAGTCGCACTGGGGCTGGCTGCAGATGGACAAGATGCACGGCGGCATCAAAGGCATTACCTACCCGGTAGTGGCCGATACCAGCAAAACCATTTCGTTTAACTACGGCGTGCTCAACGGCGATTTCGACATCACCGAAGAAGGCCAGATGATCGCAACCTCTGAACTGATCGCTTACCGCGGCCTGTTCCTGATTGACAAAAACGGGCTCGTGCGTCACCAGCTCATCAACGACCTGCCGCTCGGCCGCAATGTGGATGAAGCCATCCGCATGGTAGATGCCCTGCAGTTTAACGAAGAAAACGGCGAAGTTTGCCCGGCAAACTGGGTAAAAGGCGAAGAAGGCCTGAAAGACACACATACCGGTGTGGCCGATTACCTGGCCAAACACTAAGCCAAAACGCAATTGCAGGAGGACTGTCCCGGAAACGGACAGTCCTTTTTATTTTTATGTTATTTTTACAGCAACAAGCTCTTCCATGCGTCTAGTTCAGCGACTTACGATTCCGCTTACCGTGTTCATCATGCTCTATGTGTCACTGAACCTGCACAGCGGAAAAGACTTCTGGAAAAGCATCATCTTATCCGACGGCAAAAGTTATTATTCCTACCTCCCTGCTACATTTATTTACCACGACGTCAACCTCGGCTTCTACGACACCATCGAAAAAAAGTATTACGACGAAAACACCCGCAACGATTACCGCTGGTTTACCAACGGCAAATTTCATCCGAAAGGATTTGTCGGTCCGGCAATATGCATGCTTCCCTTTTTCGGAACAGCACACCTGCTTACCAAAATAACGGGCGGCGAGGCCGACGGGTACTCCATGTTTTATGCGTTCGGGGTCAATTTTGCCGCCATCTTTTACGTGGCGCTGGGGCTCATTTATTTCCGGAAACTGTTGCGCAGTTACCAGGCAGGCGATGCCTCACTGGCGTTTTTGCCGCCCCTGCTTGTTTTCGGTACCAATATTTTTTATTACGCAGTGATTGAAAGTTCCATGTCGCATGTGTATTCGTTTGCAGCCATTACCATGTTCCTGTGGTATGCACGCATGTACATCATTTCGCATTATTTCCGCTACTTTATGTATTGCGCTTTGCTGCTGGCGCTCATCGTACTTATTCGTCCGGTAAACGGCATGGTGTTGCTGCTGCTGCCTTTCCTGGCCGGCGATTTTGAAAAGCTGAAAAACACCTTTACGGCCACGGTTCGACGCCCCCTGCTCCTGCTTGCGGGTATTGCGGCCGCAACGGCATTGTTATCGCTGCAACTGATTTACAATAAAATGGCAACCGGTCGTTTTATAACCGATACCTACGACGGGGAAACATTCAACTTCGCTGATCCGTATTTTTTCTCGTTCCTGTTCAGTTACAAAAAAGGCTTGTTTGTTTACCTGCCGATCACTTTCATCAGCCTCATCGGGTTTATTGCACTGTGGCGCAAAAGCAGGATGGTTGCCACGAGCCTGTTCGCCTTCCTCGTCATTTTTGTTTACATCAGTTCCTCGTGGTGGTCGTGGTATTACGGCGGCAGTTTCGGTACACGCGTAATGGTTGACTGGATGGCACTGCCCGGCATACTCCTCCTTTTCGGATTCCGCGCATTCCGCAGCCGGCTGTGGGTTTACGGCTATACAGCAATCCTGGTGCTGCTTACCGCATTCTGCCAGGTACAAACGTACCAGTATCGGTACTACGTAATTCACTGGTCGGAAATGACCAAAGAAAAATACTGGGACGCGTTCCGGAAAATCTGGAGCTGATCGTTTAAAATAGACAATCTATCAACTTCAGTAGCTGTAAAATAAATACTATGCTGAGTTGGCAGTCGGCAGTCGGCAGTCAGGCAGTTTGCAGTCTGCCCGAATTTCAGAAAAAGAAACTGTTTCTTAAATATACTTTCGCCACAGCGAACTGCCATTGCCAGCTGCTGCCACTTATTACCTAATGTTGATTTTTAACTCAGCGGATAATTAATTTCTGCCGGCTTACCGCATTTCCATCTTGTACTTCCACGATGTAAAGTCCCGGCGCAAAAGCAGCAGTTTCAATTGCAAGCACCGTTTCGTTTTTCAGCACGTGTACATAACAGGTTTGACCGGCCATATTCACGATGCGTACCTGCGCCGCATCCTGCTGCAGCCCCTGCAGTTGCAGCGTTACACCGGAACCATCATTCGGATTGGGATACAGCATAAACGGCAGGCCGGAATAAACAACTTCGGCAATGCCAACGGTTGAACAAAGTGTGGTATCTGTTAAACCCAGGCTCGTATTAAACGCAGAAGTGGACGAACCAAACGGTGTACCGGTAAACGGATTTACCGTTGCCCACACCAGCGAATCCGGTAAAACGGAAAAAGATGCCGGGTTTTGCTGGCAGCCGCTGTTTCCGGCCGCATCGGTTTTTATTACATACCAGTCAACCACGCCTGAGAAAAATGCAACGGTTGACGATCCGCTGATGAGAAAACCGCCATCATACGCTTCCAGCACATACGCACCGTTCTGGTAACCGGGCGAGCCGAATGAGGTGGTCCATTGCAGCGCACCCGCTGAATCAATACGCAACAGGAATACATCCTGCCCCGTGCCGATACTGTCTGCACTGCCCGTAATAACCAGGCCGCCGTCCGATGTCAGCGCACCATCATAAGCGAGGTCGCCGTAGGGTGTTCCGTAGCTTTTCGACCACAGCGGTGTTCCATTGTTATCGGTTTTTACGACGTAAATATCATTCTGATTATTGCCTCCATATTCCCAGCCTACGAGGTAATAGCTGCCGGATGTTGTTTTTACAAGATCGCTGCCGCGCCCGTTGCCTCCCGGTCCGTTGCCATACACCTTGGTCCACAGCAGCGCCCCGTTTGTAACATTCAGTTTGGCAAGCAGCATACCACCGTCTGTTCCGATGTAACCGGAACCGAGCAGCATGATGTTTCCGTCAGCAGCAATGGCCATGGATTGAATTTCATCGTTTCCGATACCACCGAATTTGGTCATCCACACCGGTGTGCCGGCCGAATCGGTTCGTACCGCATAACAATCGTATCCGCCTGAAGTTGATGTGCGTGTCAAACCGCTGAACACATAATCACCGTTTGGCAGACGCACCAGGTCGTAACCGTATTCGCTGTCGGAACCTGTGTAAATTTTGCACCACATCAAAGTACCGGTGCTGCTGACCTTCATCAGGAATGCATCACCGTACGGTTGTGAATTATAGCTATATGTTGTTCCGGTCATTGTGTACGAACCATCCGGGTTCTGAATAATGGCCGAAACATATTCCGGGAGGTTGCCGCCGTAGTTCCGTGTCCACTGCACATTGCAGTCTGCATCCGTTTTTATTACCAGGATACGGCCAAGCCCGTAACTGTTTGCCCCGCCGCTGTTGCCGCACAGCATATAACCACCATCGGAAGTGCGGATGGTGCAGGTTCCTGAAGACTCTGCATTCAGTCCGAATTTTTTGGTAAAAACAGCCTGCGTTTGCCCGTTAACTGCAGCGCAGCATACGAACAACAGGCACAGGATGAACATGTGCTTTTTCATGATCTTAATAATTTAGGTTTCCTTAAAAATGTGTTTTCATCCTTCGTTTGCCGGGAAGGATGTTGAAAGGTAGAAAAGTTTCGGATATGTGCAATACCAATCACCCAAAACAGCCCGAAATAAAATTGAACCGCACCTTGCAACAACTGCTATCGGTATAAGCAGCATTAGCGGCAGTAATTCATTATACGTTTACGCACGGAAGACTGCCGCTGCATGCTGCCCCTGCCGCTGATACAAAAACCATTTTACAGGAACAATAGCGCACCAGCAATTATTTTACAGGAACGATTAAAGCGCTGTATAAAACAATCCCATCGCACCCGCATCTTCTGCAAGCGATTTTGAAACCGTTTCTGCTTTTGGCGCTGTTTGATTTACATCCGGTGTATTATTTACCGCGATGCGTTTGGGCTGCGGCGCGGGTTGCGGCGCAGGTACGGGCGGCACAGGCGCAGGCGTTATGTTCAATTTATTACTGTCCTGCACCGGCTGTTTTACAATTTGCTGCGGCACGGTGCTGTCTGTTTTGTCTTTCGCGAGTTCCGATTTATCGGACTGCATGGTTTTCAACGTAAAAAATGTGGCAACAAAAAGAATCATAATTCCCATCGCATACCGGAACCCGGAATTGTTCCACTTCCAGAATTGCGGTAGCGTAAAATTCCACACCGGGCGGCGCTTGTCCTGCTGCGCGGCGGCAAAGGCATCCAGCAACCTGTTCCGCTGCGATGCATCGGGGCTGCCGGGATCGCCAAATGAAAACGCGCCTGATTTTATACCGAGCAGCAATGCGCGCAGGCGTTCGTATTCCGCTTCCGATTCGAGGTGTTCGAGCACAAACTTTTTTTCTTCGGCGTACAGTTCGTGAAACGCTTTCTGCTTCAGCAGCGCTTCCATGTCTTCGGGGCGGTATGCGGGTGTATTGTTCATCGCTCTTCCATATTAAATGTTTCGGGGGCAAAATGTTTCAGGCGTTCCGACAGTTTGCGCAGCGTATAAAACAGCCGCGATTTTACCGTTCCTTCCGAACAGCTGAGCACTTCGCTTATTTCTTTGATTGACAGGTTTTCTTCGTAACGCAGCAGGAACGTGGTTTTCTGGTTTTCATCAAATGCATCCAGTTGCTCCAGCAGTTCTTCCATAAATTTTTTCCGGTCGAGTTGTTTGTCGGCACCGGGTTCATGCTGCACAAGGTTATCTGCAGTAAACTCATCCATCGTCACCGGTTTACGGATTTCGTTACTGCGGTATTCGTTTTTGCACATGTTATGCGCCACGCTGTACATCCACGTAACAAAGCGGCGTTTCGGATCGAAGGCTGCGGGCTGGCGGATGATTTTCATGAAAAAATCCTGCACACAGTCTTCTGCTTTTTCGCGGTCTTTCCAGAGCATGCGGTGAAAATACCGGAACAGGGCCTGCCGGTGCCGGTCGTAAAGCGCGGCAAAGGCCCGCTGGTCGCCTTCGGCAAGAAGGCGCATCAGCGTTTCATCGGAACTGGTGGTATAGTCTTTCCTGAAAAAACCCATTTTACCCGCCTCGTGCGAGGTATTTTTTTACATCGTTTTTACGCCCCGCTTTTGTGGCAATGGCAAGTGCTTTGTCTTCCCAGGCTTTCGCCTGTGCTGTATTTCCTTTTTTTCGTTCTTCGGCAGCCACCAGCAGCAGGGGCAACACATAATTCATTTCCAGCTGCCGCACCCAGTAAACGGCCTGCGGTGAACCGGAATTCCAGCGATACACCGCCGTGATGTTTTTATACAATTCCGGCAGGTTACTGAATCCCGGTTCACTGTAACGCATGGCCAGCCCGGTGACAAATAAATTTTGTTGTAATGCCGTGAGTATCTTTTTCTCTACACTCGCCGCGAAATAAAACGGGCGTTTCGGATTCCAGCGGATTATTTCCTGCACGAAGTCCGCCTGCGTGTTTTTGGTATAACTGTGTTCCGGTTCATTCAGTTCGTGGTTCACCAGGAACTGCTGCAACTGCCCGTCGGTATGAAACGCCGCGAGGCAAACCACCAGCACATCCGTTCGATACCCGCGCAGCTGCTGTTCGGCGAGCACGGGAAATGCATCTGTTTCACTCCCTGTAAAAAGTACGGCACCCGTTTCCAGCCCGGCCAGCATGTTGTGCCCGTACTGCTGCACAGCGGAATCGTTCCGGAAATGATTTTCCCAGCGCGTAAGCCACGGTTTCAGTTTTTCGTTTTCGCCGGTAACTGCATAATGGAATATAAATTCGCGGTTCAGTTCGGGGCGCTCCGGCGCGAGTTCATACGCGCGTTCCAGTTGCGGAAAAAGTGCGGGATCATTCGTACTGTTGAGGTAAGCGAGGTAATAATATTCAAATGAATTACGGCAAACCTGCGGCATCGCATTCACCAGCGAATCGAGGCGTTCACGACGCAGCACGGTTACCGGCGAGCCGGTTTGCAACGCATCCGCATACCGGACGGCGCGGTACACATTCAGCCAGTATTCGGGCTGGGAACCATCGTTCTTCAAAACCTTCATCCAGGCCTGTTCCTGCTCCGCATATTTTTCTGCAGCCAGACGCTCGTCGCTGAGCATGGGCACCTGCCGGGGCTGCGGGAACAGCGGCTGGTCCGGAACACGTGGCGGGTAATCAATATGTCCCGCCTGGGCGGAAACAGCCGCCGGAAACAGCAGCAGGTACATTATAAACAACAGGAACCGCGTCATGGTCATTTGAAAAGGTAATTCTACGTTTGCTGGATTGCTGTACACGGCATTCCCAAAAAAGTTCAACGGAACCTGCTTTTTTTCCAAAGGGTGCAGAAACCTTTCTAAATTTACACAAGGTTACCGGATATGCTGCGTTTTCCCCTGTTTTTACTGTTGTTTGTCGCCTGCTGCGGTTTGCCGCTGCGTGCGCAGCAATATAACTTCCGGAACTTTTCGGTGGGCGAAGGCCTTGCACAGTCGCAGGTGTACGCCATGACCGAAGACCAGCGCGGCTACCTGTGGCTGGGCACACGCGGGGGCGGACTGAGTTTATTCGACGGGCACACGTTCCGCAGTTACACGGAAAGCAACGGACTGGTGAATAATTTTATCCGCTGCATGACCGAAACACGCAACGGCAACCTGTGGATCGGAACAGACGAAGGCCTCTGCATTTTTGACGGCACCACATTTAAAGCATTGCAGGTTCCCGAAAACAAAGCGGTGCTCATCAATGCCATTTTTGAAGATAAAAACGGGCGTGTGTGGGTGGGCACCGATGAACTCGGCGTGTACGTGTATGAAAACGGAAAATTTACACAACACTTTTATGCCGGCGAGGGCCTGCCCGACAACACGGTGAACAGCGTGGTGCAGGATAAAAACGACAACATCTGGATTGCCACCGACAACGGTTGTGTGCGCCTGCTGCTGGGTGCAAAAACAATTACTGCTCAAAAAACATTTACACGCGCCAGTGGTTTGCCCGCTAACAATGTGCGTTCACTTGCTGTGGATGCGCGGGGGCGCGTGTGGTTTGGCACCTACGGCAACGGCATTGCGGCGTGGGACGGATCAAAAATGGGTTCGTATTATAACGTGCAGAACGGACTTACCACAAATACGCTGCACGCACTGTACGCCGATAAAAAAGGCCGCATCTGGGCCGCGTCGCCGTTCGGGGTTTGCCGCATTGACAAAAACGAAGTAAAAGCATTTACCGAACACGAAGGCCTTTGCAGCAACGTGGTGATGTGCCTGCTCGAAGATTCGTGGGGCAATATGTGGTTCGGTTCTTCCGGTGGCGGCATCAGTCGCCTCGATGGTACACGTTTCCTGCATTACAACGAAAAGAGCGGCGACATGGGCAACTGGGTGTACGCCGTAATTGAAGACGACCAGGGCGACCTGTGGTTCGGCACGTCCAATGGCGGCGTTACGCGGTACGATGGCGTAAACTATTTTAACTACCGCGAAAACCAGGGCTTCACCGCCGCCAAGGTGCGCAATATTTTCCAGGATGCAGCCGGTACGTATTGGTTCGGTACCGTAAGCGAAGGTGCATGGTCTTACGACGGGGAACGTTTCAAACAGTACACACGCAAAAACGGATTGAGCAGCAATTTTGTAAACGCAATTGTTGATGATCCGTCAGGCCACGTGTGGATGGGCACCGCGGGCGGAGGTATTTCGGTGTGGGATAAGGAAACGGAAAAATTTACCACCGTCGGAAAAAAACAGGGACTGAATGCGGAACGAATTCTTTCGCTGTGCGTGGATAAAAACGGCGATGTGTGGGCCGGCAGCGTAGGCAATGGTGCGTACAAACTGCACCGCGACACCTCCGGAAAAATTGCAGTAACGGGGCATTACGGTCCGGGCAACGGCCTTTCCGGTTCTACCGTGCGCTGTATTTCGCGCGATGCATCCGGCAATCTTTTTTTCGGGATGGCCGGCGGCGGTGTCGTGCGTTATGATGGTAAACGATTTCTTGTACTCGGCACCGCGCAGGGACTTGCTTCGGAAAATATTTATTCGGTGATCAGCGATCGCAAAGGCCAGCTGTGGATCGGAACAGAAAAAGGTGT
The DNA here is from genome assembly GCA_943372645.1 of Chitinophaga pinensis. Taxonomy (GTDB): domain Bacteria; phylum Bacteroidota; class Bacteroidia; order Palsa-965; family Palsa-965; genus VBWE01. The sequence goes on from CALRZN010000007.1 coordinate 141,764, forward strand.
TGACCGGCTGAACATCACGGCAAACGGCAAACTCACCGCCATCCGTCACTACGGCAAGGAAGAAGGATTTACCGGCATTGAAGTAAGTCAGAACGCGGTGTGTAACGACAAGTTCGGCCACGTGTGGTTTGGTACGATACACGGCGCCACGCGTTACGATCCGGAAGCAGACAACGGTGACGGTATTGCACCGCGCCTGCATTTCACCGGCATGCGTTTGTTTTTCGACCCGATTGCGAATACGCCCTTCGGCAAAGGCGTGGATGCGCACCATCCCCTGCCCGCCTCACCCGAACTGCCGCACGACCAGAATCACCTCCGTTTTGAGTTTGCCGGCATCCAGCTGCGCAACCCGATGAGTGTGCGTTATACATGGAAACTCGAAAACTTCGACCGGGGCTGGTCGCCGGAAAGTGATGAAACGCAGGCCGTGTATTCCAACATTCCGCCGGGCAGTTATACGTTTTATGTAAAGGCGCGTAACGCCGACGGCGACTGGAGTAAAACCTTAACATACCCTTTCCGCATCATTCCGCCGTTTTACGAAACGTGGTGGTTCCGTATCCTGGCGTTGCTGGCGTTTACGGGAATCATCTGGTTTGTGTTCCGCCTGCGCGTGCGCCGTTTCAAACAACGCAACAAAGAACAGCTGGAAAAATTAGAACTGGAAAAAAGTAAAATCGAACTCGAAAAAAGTTTCCTCGAACTCGAACAGAAAGCATTGCGCCTGCAGATGAATCCGCATTTTATTTTTAATGCGCTCAATTCCATCCAGGGTTTTATCACGCGCAACGATGTAAGCGAAGCCAAACGCTACCTCGCCAAGTTCGCGAAACTGATGCGCATGATTCTCGAAAACTCGCGGCAGGCACTCACCGGCATCAACCAGGAAGCGGAGCTGCTGCACAACTACCTCGAACTGGAACAATTGTGCCACGGCAAACGTTTCCGGTTTGAAGTAAGCATTGACGACGGCATCGAAGGCGATATAACATTAATACCGGTAATGCTCATTCAGCCGTTTGTGGAAAACGCCATCCTGCACGGCGTGCGCCACCTCGAAAGCGGAGGAGTGATTACGGTTCGTTTCTCGGCACAGCACGGACAAATTGTTTGCACCATTACCGACAACGGCATCGGCCGCGCAGCCTCCGCCGAACTGAACCGCCTCACCAAAGACCACGAATCGGCCGCGCTGAAAATTACCGAAGAACGCCTCGCGCACCTCAATGCAGAGAATAATATTTCCAACTCCGTTACCATCACCGATCTGAAACAGGATGACGGCACAGCTGCTGGAACGCAGGTGGTGTTAGTGCTTACGCCGGTTTATGATATTTGATTTTTTAAAATGAATCGCTTTCCAAAATATTGCTGGTTTAAAATAGTTTCATGTACCAGTTGGCAGTAGCAGCAGGCAGTGGCAGTCGGATTTTCGATTAGAACAGATTCATCTTCTGAAAAAACAAGCTGACTGCCACTGCCTGCTACTGCCACTTATTCCGGGATGTTTATTGTAAAAAGATGGCATATTTCCTTCCGCTCACAATTTTAGTAAACCAGTCACCGTTTTTATTCTGAACAACCGGAATTTTTTCTTTTTCACTTCGTCACTTTTACAGGCATGCGGTATTATGTTACTGTAACCGGCATTAACCGGGACGGGCAACAGGTACGGTGTGTGTGATTGATAATCCTGTCTGCTATACGCAGGGGGTGTGCAGTTGAATACGTGCCTGGGTGTTCCCACCGGAAATGAATCTCCGGGCAGGTGCAATGCGGGCTGTGCTCCGGAAGCTGGAAACTACGCTGGAGTCACAGCCCGCTTATTTTATGACATCGTTCTAATTTAAAAATCTCATCGTTGGGCTCAGGTTGAAAATGCTCATTTACACGAGCAAACTCCGCTTTTCAACCTTTCGCCCGCCTCGATCTTTTTAAATTATAACAATGTCATTTATTGGTTCAGTTGTTCTTGGTGAGGCGCAGCCCGCTTATTTTATGACATCGTTTTATTCCGGCGAATCTCTTCGTTGATTTCCGCCGGTAAATTTTCAACCAGAGTAATCCTATCACCTTTTTTTACTTTATACTAATATATTTATACAAAAGAACTACCCCCCAAATGCCAAGCAAATACTCCAATCCCCCTACCATATAGGTTACTTTTGAAACATTACCAAAGAATAACACACTGCCCGTTCTGATCAGCATAGACCCAAGGTAAATACAAACACAAAACATTAAACCCGAAAACTTAATTTCTGGCATGAAAGCGGCGATTGCCAGGAAAACAGCAAAACCCATTTCGAGACCAACATAAACAGTTAAGTATTCTATTTTACCACTACCGTTTAAAAATTTGTACCCTAAATAGTTTGCTGTTTCTGTCGGTTTTATTAAGCACCATAAAGCGAGCAATACATACAGCGCCGAGTTGAGTAACAGATAAATTTGCAGCATCAGAAAAAATCTAAAAGTTTATACTTTAAATAAAAGCGCCTCTAAAAACCTCAATCCTGAGGTTCGCGGAGGCGCCTATAATTTATTTTCTTATGCTGTTAATACGTCCCGCATCGACTTTACTTTGTCGTGGTCCGCAATAAGCAACGTATGTTGCGCCTTAATCATGGATTGCTGTTCGGTGTTTAAGTTTTCCCGGTCGTTTTCCAATGCTTTTTTGTACGTGCTTTTCGCGATGTCTTCCCCATACTCACACGAATTGAGAATTGCTTTGCGGTCTTTGCCTGTGAGTGCTGCCTTTACGTCCATCCACACCCGGAAGAATTTCCCTGAAACCATTGTGCCTTCGGCAGGCTTACCGCCTAATTTGTTTACTTCATTTTTCAATTCGGTATTGCACTTTTGGCTGGTTGAAGCAAACTGTGCAAACATGGTTTTCATATCCTGTTCTTCCGTTTCTTTAGCAGCTGTTTCGTAACCTTCAATTCTATCGTTGTTGATTGTGATGAGTGTGTTTAACACCTCAATTGTTTTCTCTTTTTCCATTTTTTGTTTTTTTAAACTATTGCAGATTATTTTTTATTTGAAGCGTATTCCGGATTGGTTGTGAATTCTACAGGGGTCCGTATTTCATTTAATATAAGCCATGTCAATTCAGATTATAGTTTTAAAGCCCCGTGGTTGCCTGAAACTAAATTTGTTCCGGTAGCAACCGATGCAACCATTTTCAAAATATTTATCATCCGGTTGCCATCGGTATCCCAATAATAAGCGTCGCCGGGAGTTACTTTGATAATAGAAATGTTCGGATCGTCCTTTCCCTCCTTAAACCAGATTTTAGCAATGGGTGTCCAGAGTTCGTCAATTTTCACTTTGTCTGAAATTAGTTCAGCGTCTCCGTTTACAACCAGGTAGCTGCTTTTGCCCGGGTGCGAAAAAAAGAGTTGCACCTTTTTATCGGCTGCAATGGCTTTGTTTTTATCGCTGTTCTTTTCGCTGAAAAACCAGATATTTCCCTGGTCGCAAACTTTTATTGCACTCATCGGCCGGCACGTAGCGCCATCGTCCGTTTTTAAGTCGGTACAAAAAAGACAAACCGTTATATCACTTACCAGGCTTTTTAGTTTGTCAATGGCTTCTTTGTTATTCAAATCTTCCGTTTTGTCCATTTTACTTTTTATTTAGCGCCTGTTTAAAATCTGTTTCTGAGAATTGATCTGATGAATATTTATGCCTCAAAAGTATTACTCATTCGTGTTGCAGGCTTTACACAACTTCTCAAAAGAGTTACATCATTCGTGTTTCTCAATAAATAAAAAACAGGAGCTATTGCACAGGCACAATCGTGTTGTGTATTACAGAAACAGCCCCGAAGATTAAAGGAGATTGACACCTGTTTTCCCTCATGACGTTAACGTCAAACCCTACACGTTCCCGATACATTTTTATCCTGATGAAAAATCAGGATAAAAACACTCGAACTGACTGCCCACTTTTTTTTTGTGCGCCGTCAGTTCGGGTTCCGGGTGTGTAACCTGCAAAATGAAAGTTGTGTCAGGAGTGCGTAGCGTCCTTACTCAAAAAAAGTGTACGCATACACATCCGTGTACGACATCCCAGTACCACTCTGCCCGTAAATCCATTCCTCCAGGCCGTTCTCCGCAAACTGTTTTTCCCACTGCGAATGCAGGCGGCCGCCTACGTACTGCACCTGTTTGTTCATGTTCCCTTTTTCGTCGTAGCCGTATTCAATTTTCGGATCGGCGTTGGGGTTGCGTGATTTTTCTTCGGTGCGGATGAGGCGGAATGCTTCGTCGAAAAATTCGTAGATAATATTCGATACGCGGTTGTCGCTGTCGTAAATCACCGCGGCTACGTTGTCTTCGTGTTTCTTTGCATCGAAATGTTCGGTGCGGAAATTTTTACCGGTTTCTTTGTTTTCGGAAAATGATTTCACCAGAACGGCTCCTTCCCCACCAACATTTTCGTATTCATGCGTTACCACGCGCACCACTTTGCCGTCGGCCATATATTCTTCGTGCCGCGTTACTTTGGTTGTAAACTCCAGGTGGTATTCGTAGCGGTCGCCCTGCTCCACTTCACCGGGCGACGATTCCACGCGGCGTTCGAGCAGTTCGTTGTTGCTGTCGTAGGTATAAATGGTTGGCGACGGATCACCTTCTTCGTACAACCGGCTTTCTTCAATAATTTTTCCGGCCGCGTTATACTTCAGCTCGATGCGTTCAATCACTTCGCCGTCGAGTAACACGAGGTGTTCCACCACTTCGCCTTTTTCGTTCAGCGTGTTGCGGTATTCTTCGGCCACGTTTCCGTCCTGGTCAAACTCGATATTGGAAATAATGGAGCCGCTTGCATGGTACTGCACTTCGCGCAGTTTAAACGGTTCGGTTGATTCCAGGTCATCAGGCCGCACATCGGGGTAACGCATCACCACCATCGAGCTGATTTTTTTTGAAGCGATTTTCAGTTGTTCTTCATTCATACAAAAGCAGTTGTATTTTTAAACGCGGAAACCAATCACCAGCACATCATCTACCTGCGCCTGTCCGGTCATCCAGGTATCGAAACGGTTTTCCATTTCGCGGTATTGTTGTTCCATGGGCAGCACACTTATTTCGGCCACCATTTCTTTGAAACGCGTGTACATAAATTTCTTGCCTTTCGGTCCGCCGAACTGATCGGGATAACCGTCGCTTGACATATACACATGATCGCCGGGCTGCAGCTGCAACTCGTGATGTGTAAACGGTTTCATCTCAGCACCGTGAACACCGATCGGTTGTTTGTCGCCTTTGTATTCGGTAAGCACCTGGCTGCGCACATGGTACAGCGGGTTGTTGGCACCGGCAAAGGTCAGCTGCAGCGAAGCCTTATCCAGGCAGCACAGCACCATGTCCATGCCGTCTTTGCTTTCGCTGTCTACCGCACTTTGTTTGAGTACCACGATGAGGCGTTCACGCAGTTCCGAAAGGATATCGGCCGGGCGCGAGAGTCCGGTTTCATTCAGAATTTCATTCAGCAGCGAATACCCGATGAGGCTCATAAATGCACCCGGCACACCGTGGCCGGTACAGTCAACTGCGGCAAAATAGACGAGGTCGTTTTTCTGATACACCCAGTAAAAATCGCCGCTCACCACATCGCGCGGGCGGAAGAAAATAAAACTGTTGTTCAGCAGTTTCTGCATATCGCTGCCGAGCGGCAGAATCGCTTCCTGGATGCGTTTCGCGTAGTTAATACTGTCTTTTATATCGGTATAAGCTACCGAAAGCTGGAGGTTGGCCACCTGCAATTCACGGGTGCGTTCATCCACTTTACGCGCAAGTATCTGTTTTTCTTTTTCAAGACGCGAGGTGCGCCAGCGGATAAACGTAATCACCAGTCCGATGGCAACCACGCCGCAGATGCTGTAAAACCACCAGGTCTGCCAGAACGGGGGACGAACCGAAAACGAAAAACGCAACGTTTCTTTGCTTTCGAAACCATCGCTGTTGATCGCTTTTACAATAAACGTGTACGACTTACCCGCCGGGATGTTGGTGTACACCGCCGAATTGGTTTGTGTAAGCGGCGACCAGCCATCGTCAAGCCCTTCGAGCATAAACTGGTAACGCACATTGTCCGTGGTCAGCGCCTGGAAATCGAACGAGAGGTGGTTGTCTTTATACGACAGTTCCGGGTTCACCGGCAGCTTCGTATCGGGATCAACCTGCTGCACTATTTTTGTCCAGTCAACCGGCTGGTAAAACAAACGCAGGTCGCTCAGCTGCAGCAGGGGCGGATTGTCGTTTACGTAATCGTACAGCGGATCGTAACGCACCAGCCCGGCGTTTGTGCCCATCCACAGCTGCCGGTTTTTATCCAGCATAAATGCATGGTTCGAAATCTCGAGTCCGCGCAGGCCTTCTTTTTCGCCGTAATATTTAATGGCTTTGATTTTAAAATCGGTTCCGAGCGAAAGGCGGTTCACCCCTTTATCCGTTCCGACCCACAAACGGTCTTCACTGTCGGTGATGAGTGCGTACACGAGGTTCGAACATAAACCGGTTGCGGCATTTATAACCGTAAATTTTTCATCGGCATAACACGAAACGCCGTTGTTGCCTGTTCCGAAAAAGAGCTGGCCTTTGGTGTTTTCGGTAATGGACCAGACGGTATTATCACCAAGTCCGTTTTTATCGGTGATGCGGCGTGTGATTTTTCCGTTTTCAATTACAACCAGTCCTTCGTTTACCATGCCCACCCAGATGCGGCCCTTGCTGTCTTCGTACATGGCAATTACTTTATTGGTAGGCAGCCCGTTGCTTTCATCAAAAGCAGTAGTGTTTTCGGCATCGTCAATGCGATACACTCCGCCCCCGAAACTGGCGAGCCAGGTATTGCCTGTGTGGTCGGTTAAAATCTGCGTGATGGTATGTGGCAGTTTTTTACTCAGGCGGCGGCCGGTTTCGTCAGCAGCCAGCTGTCCGTTTTTGTTCGTAAGAATCACCAGCCCGTTTTCGTTGCTGTCCGATCCTACCCAGATGCGGTTTTTCGGATCTTTATGAATAGCGATTACAACCTGGTCAGCGAGCTCTTTGAGCTGCGTCTGCGGATAAATTTTGTTGTTGCGCAGAATCGCAAAGCCGCCGCCGGAAATACCGATGTACGTGGTGGAATCGTCTTCGCGGCAGATGGCCGCAACCGTTTTCCGCTGCAGTCCTTCTTTCTCGGTATAAATTACAATGGCTTCGTTTTTAAACATGCAAACGCCGGAAGCGGTTCCCACCCAGATGTTGCCGTCGTAATCTTCACACAGTGCCGAAATGGAATTGGACGAAAGGCCGTGCGCCTCGGTAAACAAGGTTTTGCTGCGCCCGTTGTATTTCAGCAGGCCGCGTTTGCCCGCAATCCATACATTGTTGTGCCGGTCTTCGATGATGGAGGTAACAAGATCGCCTTCCACTTCCGGCAGCGGCAGGTGGTGAATGGTGAAATCAGGTTCCACCACGTCGATGCCGCGCGATACCGAACCGAGCCACACGCGTTTTTTGCTGTCGCCGAACAGCGTGTAATACGATGATGCAACCAGCCCGTCAGATGCGGTTACATTTATAAAGTTCTTGCCGTCGTAACGGTAAACACCTTTGCCCCGTGTACCGAACCAGATGTTGCCGCCGTTGCCTTTCGTCGCCCTGAAAAAATGATCGCAGGTGAGGCCGGTTTTGGTGGAAAATGTTTCGAATTTTTTGCCGTCGTATTTCTGAATGCCGCCGCCGTACGTTGCAATCCACATATTGCCGGCATCATCACAGGCTAAGCTGTAAATGTCTTTGCTGCTGAGTCCGTTGCTGTCGTTGAAATTGGTGAATACACCTTTGTCGTAATATGAAATACCCGATCCGTAGGCCGCAATCCAGATTTTACCGCTTTTGTCTTCGGTAATGCAGGTGATGTCGTTGCCCACCAGCCCGTTTTTATCCGTAAAGTTTTCAAACTTTTTGCCGTCAAACCGGCTGATGCCGCCCTGTGTTCCGAACCAGAGGTAGCCTTTGCTGTCGAGAAAAATAGTTTTGACAATGGAATTCACCAGCCCGTCTTTGGTACCATACAGTTTGATATTATACTGTTGCCCGTAACTGTTCCCGGAAGGAAAAAAGAGGAACAAAACGGAACATAGTACAGCAAAAAAATGGCGCATCAGGAGCGGAATATTGACGAAACAAATTTATGATTTCTGCCGAACCGTGCGATTATATTTGTATTCCGCACCAAGCCACAATTTCAACAAACTGAATACCAACACAATAGCTGACGTTCAATTTACAGGACAAATCGTTTTTTTATGTAACTTTCGGGCTCGTTTGTCGTAAGACTTCCGCGGTTCATCTATAAATACCATCACATTCACCGATAAAACATGAAAGTAACAACTACGTTAAAAAAGCTGTTCCTCTGCTCGCTCCTGTATTTTGTTTTTATCCAGGCAAAGGCGCAGTATACGGCAGCATCGGGCATTACATGCACCAGTATTACGACAAGCTCCATGAATATCAGCTGGACCAACGGTACCGGCGTTGGACGCATGGTGGTACTGCGGGCGGCTTCCAGTTCTGCGGTTCTGCCGGTAGATTTTACCAACTACACGGCCAACAGTGTATTCGGAAACGGGAGTAACCTGGGTTCGGCAAACTATGTGGTGCTGAAAGGCAGTGCAACTTCGGTTAGCGTAACCGGCCTGGCATCAGGCACCTATTATTATGTTCGTATTTACGAATACGGCGGTACTTCCAGCAGTCCTGATTTTATGCTCAGCCCGTATGGCTCAGGCGGCGCGTACACCCTTGATCTGCAGCCCACCATCGCACCCAGTGCGTTAACTGTAACCGGTATCGGATCGAGCGGTGCGACCATAAACTGGACAGCAGGCAACGGAACAAATACGTTTTCTACCATCCGCCAGTCCACTACAAACACCAACCTGCCGGTTGACGGCACCAACTATTACACCAGCACCTCGTTCGGGCTTGGCGATGCACTGGGTGTATCTGCACCGTATTCGTATGCGATGTATGAATCGAACGGCACAACGTATTCGCCGAGCGCCCTTATTGCTGCAACGGATTACCGGGTGGCTGCATTTGCATATAACGGTACCACCACGGGCACACAAAATTACCTCACCTCTTCTTACCCGACTACGGGTTTCACCACACTTGCCACACAGCCCACGAGTGTTGTATCGGATGTTGCAATCACAGACATAACCGATGATGCCTTTACACTGAGCTGGTTAAACGCAGCCACAGGTGGAGGTACCAATCACCTGGTGCTGGTGAGTGACAACTCGGCATTGGATGTACCGATTGACATGTCGCTTTACACGGCAAACGCCACTTACGGATCAGGTTCACTCATCGGGGGCAGCTATGTGGTGTACAACGGCACCGGCAATGCACTGCGTGTTACCGGGCTGCAGATGGAAACACAATACTTTGTCCGCATTTTTGAATTTAATGGCAGTACAGGAACATACAACAATACAACAAACTATTATACCGGTTCATACGGATATATTTCACGCACAACGAATACGACCACACCTGCTGCGGCTTCAACGGGCCTTACGTTTTCTTCAATAACATCCACCTCCTTTACGGCCAACTGGACCGCAGGCGGCGGGCAAAAGCGGATTGTGCAGGTAAAACCGGGACGTGTGCAAACAGCCCTGGTCTTCGACGGCACAAACGATTATGTAGGTATTCCATACAGTTCAACGCTGCAGCCCACCACAGCAATGACGTTAGACATGTGGGTATTCCGGGCCAACTGGGCCAACAGTGCGCCGTACCAATGTTACGCAGGTAACTCCGAACTTGGTGGCTATGCACTTATTCAAAGCGGAACCACCCTCACCGGTTTTGTTTACCGGAACGGCACCTGGGGTTCACCCGGGGCAAGTGTGGCTCATCTTACACCGGGCTGGCACCATCTCGCGCTGACGTATGACGGGCGTTACACCTACCTGCTTGTTGACGGTGCACGTTATGCACGCAATGATGCAGGTGCAACATACCCGATCACCTACGCATACAGCAACAGCCTGTTTATAGGTGCCGAAGCCGGAACAGGAACAACACCAAGCGGCTCGTATTCAAACGCTGCCATTGATGAAGTACGCCTGTGGAATACATCATTATCGGCTTACACCATTGATTATTATTCCCGCCGTTCGCTGGTGGGTAACGAAGCCAACCTTGTAGGTTTGTGGCGACTGAATGACGGAACAACGACCACTTCAACCGTAACAAACGGTGTGCTTGCATCAGCAGGAACATTAAATGGTACGATGTATAACATGACCACCACCGCGGCATCGTCATTTGTAACCACCAGCGGCTGGGGCTATTCCAACTCGCCTTGCAACGCGCCGATTGATATGGGCACCTATAATAACTGGGCCTCCAACTTCAATAACCAGAGCAGCAGTGTAGTGGGTACCGGTTACGTGGTGGTAAACAACAGCAACACCACTTCGGCTCCTGTTACAGGACTTTCGCCCGGAACATATTACAATGTGATCGTATATGAGTACGATGAAAGTTCCGGATATTATTACAACTACATGCACCTGCCCATGCTTACGGGCGATGTGCAGACTACTGCCGCAGCTGTACCAACCATTACCAACGTTTCGCCCATCAGCGGGCCGGTAGGCACAGCGGTTACCATTACCGGAACGGGTTTCAGCACCACGGCTTCAAACAACATTGTTTCGTTTGGTGCAACGCGTGCAACCGTAAACGCAGCCACTGCCACCACACTCAATGTTACTGTACCTTTCGGTGCCAACTTTGCCCCGGTAAGTGTGCAGGTAAACGGACAGCTTGGCACGTATTCGCGTGAGTTCATCGTTACCTCGCAGTGCGCAGGTACACTCAATGTGGGTACGTTTACAAACAGCACACAGTCGTGTTACACCACCAACTACTGCCTCGACCTGAAAGACATCAACCCGGACAATGGTAAAACAGACATTGTGGCTGCGGGGTACGGCAGCAGTTTCCTGTATGGTTTCTGGGGCACTGCAATAAACGGGGCGAATCCGCCCACCTTTAATACATCAGGCGGTTACAGCACACAGAGCAGCCCGTTTTCACTGGAACTCGTAGATATTGACATGGACGGCAAATTAGATGTGATTTCCACTGCACTTGGCACAGGCCAGCTTTCGGTGCAGCGCGCGTACAATCCGTCTATTTCATCACCGGCAATGGCTTACCCGCTTTCATCCGGACCGGCCGAAGTAAAATCAGGCGACATTGATGGTGACGGTAAACCGGACATTGTAGTTGGTTATTCAAGCGGATCGGTTATTTCTGTTTACCGTAACACGAGTTCCATCAGCAACATTCAGCTTGCGGCCCGTATGGACATCACCGTGGGCAGCGTAGTTCCGGCAGCTGTGCTGGTGCGCGACTTCGACGGCGACGGCAAAGCAGACATTGCATTTGCACAGGGCAACGCATCCAACTTCTCGGTGCTGCGCAGCACAAGTACGCCGGGTAACATTTCGTTTGCCGCCCAGCAGAACTTCACCACCACCAGTGGAAACGTTGTTGATCTTGCCACGGGCGATTTTAACTATCCGAACCCGGACGGCAAGCCGGATATGGTTGCTGCATGCTCCAATAACTATGTACGTTTATTCAACAACACAAGCTCTGTTGGCAACATCAGCTTTACCAATGCAACCAACCTGACCACGTTTGCAGGAACAACGAACAGTGTTGCTGTAAACGACCTGGATGGAGACGGGCACCCGGATATTATTGCCGGTTATGCTTCGAGCAACAACGTTTCACTGTTTGAAGCCACAGGTAACTTTGGTTTTGCCCCGCGTGTGGATGTGCCTACCTCACTCACCTCGTCGTACAATGTGTATGTGGGCGACCTGAACATGGACGGACGTTCCGACATCGTTTCAACCACCGGCAGTTCAACATTCAACATTCTTACGAACGGACTGAACCCGCTGGCCTCGGAGCCCACCACGGCAGCCACCAACCTTACCTTCTCGAACGTTGCACAGACTTCGATGACACTCAACTTTACAGCGGGCAGCGGTTCCGACCGCATTGTGCTGGCGCGCCAGGGACTCGGCATTACGGCTACTCCTGCTGACGGAACCGGTTACACGGCCAACAGCACCTTCGGCAGCGGCAGCGACCTGGGCGGCGGAACATACGTGGTGTATAGCGGAAACAGCAACACCTGCAACATCACCGGTCTGCAGTCGAACACCTACTACTATTTTGCAGTGTATGAGTTTAACGGCTCCAGCTGCAACACGAACTACCTGCTTGGTTCACCGGCAACCGGTGTTACAGCCACACTGAACACACCGCCGGTGATTAACGCCATCAGCAACCCGGCAGCAATCTGTATGAACTCCGGTCAGCAAACGGTTTCGCTCAGCGGTATCGGTTCCGGTTCGGTGAATGAAACGCAAACGTTAACGGTTACAGCAACATCAAGCAACACCGGTCTTATTCCGAACCCGACTGTAACCTACACCAGTCCGAACACCACCGGTTCACTTGCATACACGCCGGTAGTCGGCCAGTCGGGCACTTCTGTTATTACCGTAACCGTTAACGACGGCGGTGTAAACAACAATACTACCACGCAAACATTTACAGTTACCGTAACACCCGCACCGACCACATCGAATGCCGGACCGGATCAGCAGATCTGTATCAGCACGGCCACACTGGCGGCCAACACACCGGTGGTAGGAACAGGCACATGGTCTATTGCCTATACCAGCAACGTGGCCATCACCACGGGCAACATCGGAAACGTAAACTCGCCGAACACCACGCTGAACGGCCTGAACGCAGGCGATACTGTTACTATGCGCTGGACGATTAACAGCGGAACATGTACACCGTCGCAGGACCTGATGGGCATACGCCGCAGCACCTGCCCGCTTTCATCCGGTTTCACCTGGAATCCGTCAACACTGTGTGCAACGCCGCTCGGGGTGAACAACATCAACTTTACCGATGCATCGTTTGCACCGAGTTCAACCATCACGTCGTGGAACTGGACGTTTGCAGGACCGATTACACCAACACCTTCGTCGTCAACACAGCAGAATCCGAGCAACGTGCAGTTTGTCGGACCCGGAACATTTACCGTAACACTCGTCATCAACGACAACGTGGGCGGCAACAGCAGCCTGCAGCAAATCATTACGGTTAATCCGTATCCGACAGCAGCAGGAACCATTACCGGTCTTACCACCGTGTGCCAGGGACAGACTTCGGTTACGTACAGCATCAGCCCTGTACCGAATGCCAACCCGAACGGTTACATCTGGAGTCTGCCTGCAGGTGCCACCATCACCAGCGGTTCAGGCACAAACAACATTACGGTGAGCTTCAGCAACTCGTCCACTTCGGGCCAGGTGCAGGTACTGCCCACCAACAGTTGCGGTGCAGGCTCTGCATCACCGGTGCTGAATGTAACGGTGAATCCGCTGCCGGGCATTGCAGGAACCATTACCGGAACTGCAACCGTGTGCCAGGGACAGAACGGCGTGGTATTCAGCGTGCCTTCCATAAGCAACGCAACTTCGTACAACTGGGTGATTCCTTCGGGTGCAACCATTGTGAGCGGCAACAACACGAACAGCATTACCGTTGATTTCGGAACAACTGCTGTTTCGGGCACGGTAACCGTTACCGGTTCGAACAGCTGCGGCACAGGAGGAATTTCTCCGACCTACACGGTAACTGTTAACCCGCTGCCGGCTGCAGCTTCAGCCATTACCGGTACAAACTTTATTGACATCTGCCCGATTGTTACCGGCACTACTTACAGCACCGGTATAATCAGCAACGCCACCACCTACCTCTGGTCGCTGCCTTCGGGTGCAACCATTGTTTCGGGTGCAGGAACAGGAACAATTACGGTTGACTTTGTTACATCTGCATCGCCGGGACAGATCTGGGTTATCGGGCAGAACGCCTGCGGATCGGGCGACACCGCGTTTATGAACATAAACGTAGGCAGTGTGGCCCCGGTGCCGGTGTGTATGGTTACTGTTGATACCAACTCAAACTACAACCAGATCATCTGGGAAAAACCGCAGATTGCGGACCTGGATTCGTTCCGCATTTACCGCGAGATTACATCCAACAACTACCAGTATGTAGGTGCAACCGATTACGATTCACTGAGTGTGTTTGTGGACAGCGTTTACATTCCGCTGGCCAACCCGAACGTTACCAACTACCGTTACAAAATTGCAGCGGTGGATACCTGCGGCAACGAAAGTGTGATGAGTGCCCACCACGGAACCATCTTCCTGCAGGCCAGTGCGGGTGTCGGAAACACGGTTGTGCTGGGCTGGACCTTCTATGAAGGTGCAACGGTTGATTACTACGACATCATGCGCGACAGTACCGGCCTCGGCCAGTGGGAACAGATCGGGCAGGTGCCGGGAACCAACCAGAACTTCACTGATATTGCGCCGCCGCTGAGTGTGAGTGTAACCAACATCCGTTACAAACTGCGCAGCAACTGGCAGGTAACCTGTAACCCGACACGCAACATCAACACCACCGAATCGAACCTGAAAGATATTCCGCCTGCGATTTTCATCGGCACACCGGAATATGTAGATGCAAACATGATTGGCTTATTCCCGAACCCGACGCAGGGCCTGCTGCAGATTGATATGCCGGCCAAAGGCGATGGCTGCGTAATGCAGCTCCGCAACAGCATCGGCCAGGTGGTGTACAGCGAACAGCTCGGCAAACAAAACCAGGTAAGCGGGCGCAACCGTTACACGCTCGATCTGAGTACCGTTGCCAAAGGTGTTTACACGGTAACCTTTGATTTTGGTAACAGCCAGGTGCATAAAAAGTTAGTTATTCAGTAAAGGATTTTTTAGTAAGCTGAAAACGGCTGCCTCTGAAGGGGCGGCCGTTTTTTTTAGTTGCTGGCAGGTGTGACTTTGGGGACATGTGGGACATGTCCAGAAGGTCATAAGCGTCCCTCCTGCACCTTACTATAAAACGCCGCGGCAACAGCTTTCTTTTAAACCATTAATCCGCTGTATTTACCACAATTACATTTGATTTGGTTTCTGGGTGCTTTCATTTTACTTTTGGCTGATAAACCATTTCCAACTGATGAAAACATCTTTGCTTTTTGTTCCTGCACTTGCTGCGCTCGTACTGACTTCCTGTTCAGGTGATGGCGGAAGTAAAATTCCTGCTGTTACCTATCCGGAAACCCGTAAAACCGATACGGTTGACGATTACTTCGGCACGAAGGTGGCCGATCCGTTCCGCTGGCTGGAAGACGACAATTCGGAAGAAACCAAAAACTGGGTGAAGGCGCAGAACAAGGTTACGTTCGGTTACCTGGAGCAGATAACTTCGCGCAACAAGATTAAGGAACGGTTGACCAAAATCTGGAATTTTGAAAAGATGAGCACGCCCTACAAAAAAGGGAAGTACTACATCTACACGCTGAATAACGGCATACAGAACCAGGCGCTGATGTATTACCGCGACGGGCTGAACGGCACACCGAAAGTGCTGCTCGATCCGAATACACTTTCAACAGACGGCACGGTTTCGCTGAGCGGCACCAGCATTTCGCATGACGGTAAATACATGGCTTACGGCACCAGCAAATCAGGCTCTGACTGGGTCGAATACGATGTACTGGAAATGGAAACCGGCAAAAAATTGACGGATCACATCAAGTGGGTGAAATTCTCCGGCGTGTCGTGGCAGGGCGATGGTTTTTATTACAGCCGTTACGATGCACCCAAAGGCAGCGAACTGAGCGCGAAAAACGAATATCACAAAGTGTATTTCCACAAAGTGGGCACCAGCCAGGACGAAGACAAACTGATTTACAACGACACTGATCACCCGAACCGCAACTTCGGTGCTGATGTTACGGACGACCAGCAGTGGCTGCTGGTTTACACCACCGAATCAACCAGCGGCAACGCGCTGATGGCGATGAACCTGGCCAAACCAAACAGCCCGATGCAGGTAATAGTTGACAATTTTGATAACGATTACGGTGTGCTGGATGTGGTGGGTTCGAAAATGCTGGTGCGCACCAACAAAGATGCGCCGCGTTACCGCCTCGTTGAAATTGACATCAACAATCCCGCTCCTGAAAACTGGAAAGAAATTATTCCGCAGCAAAAAGAACTGCTGGAAGAAACCGTACTCGCCGGCGATAAAATTGTAGTAACGTACCTCGTGGATGTAAAAACCAAAGTGTATATCTACGACCGCAACGGCAACCGCGAAGGCGAAATTCCGATGCCGGGCATTGTAAACTGCAACAGCCTGAGCGGAAGTAAAAAAGACAGCCTGCTGTTTTACAACGTGGTTTCGTACACCGCGCCGGCCAGCATTTACAAATACAACGTGCTTACCAAAACCACGTCGCTGTACCAGAAACCGAACATTGATTTTAACTCGGACGATTACGAAACCAAGCAGGTGTTTGTTCCGGGCAAAGACGGCACCAAAATACCGATGTTCATCACGCACAAAAAAGGAATTAAACTGGACGGTACCAACCCGTGTTTCCTGTTCGGGTACGGCGGGTTCAACATTTCGTACACCCCGGAGTTTCGTATTGACCGCGCGGTATTCCTGGAAGCCGGTGGTGTGTATGCCGTGGCCAACATGCGCGGCGGCGGAGAGTACGGCGAAGAATGGCATAAGGCCGGCACCAAATGCCAGAAACAAAATGTGTTTGACGATTACATTGCCGCCGCCGAATACTTAGTAAAAGAAAATTACACGAACAAAGAGAAACTCGCCATACACGGCCGTTCAAACGGCGGCCTGCTCATCGGTGCGGTAATGACACAGCGCCCTGACCTGTGCAAAGTTTGTATTCCGCAGGTGGGCGTGCTTGACATGCTGCGCTACCACCGCTTCACCATCGGCCGCGCATGGAGCACCGACTACGGCCTGAGCGAAAACCAGGACGAGTTTAAATGCCTCTACGCCTACTCGCCCCTGCACAACGTGAAAAAAGTGGAATACCCCGCAACGCTCATCGTAACCGGCGACCACGACGACCGCGTGGTACCCGCACACTCGTTTAAATTCGCGGCCACGCTGCAGGCCAACCAGCAAGGCAAAAACCCCGTGCTCATCCGCATAGACACCAACGGCGGCCACGGCTCGGGCAAACCAACCATGCAGCAGATTGAAGAGTATTCGGATATCTGGGCGTTTGTGTTTGAGAATTTGGGGGTGAAGTATTGAGTTAGGGGATTCATATTTATACTTGATTGACAGGTGCTTTCAAAAACCAATGATTATGATTTTTGAAAACACCTGTTTTTTTTTGAATTCTATAAAATACACGTTCAAATAAAAAGTCTTTAAACAAGATGACTGCATGCTTTTAAGTTTATTGAAAACTATTTTGACACATACTAACCAAGCAGTTGATAAAAATTCATTATTTTAGCAGTAATAAAACAGAACTTCTTCACAAATTACTAGGTAAAATTTACACAACTATACGTTGCAAAAAATAGTAAATTAAAAAACTATAAATTATGTACTCACCATTAGAAAAAGTAATGTGGAATAACCCTCCAAGAGAAAGAGGTGCAAAAATATCTATTGGTGAAATAAACGAGAAATACGAAAAAGGGGAAAATCGTATTGTTACAGAGATGAATCGAGAGAAACTTCCAAATTTTGTCGATGCTCTTAAACGTCCTAATTACATGGAAATAAGGCCATTTTACCAAAGAAGATCTAGATGGGATATTGAGAGACAATCCAGACTGATAGAGTCTTTCATTATTAACATTCCTGTTCCGCCTGTCTTTTTATATGAGAAAGCCTTTAATTGCTATGAAGTTATGGATGGGCAACAGAGAATAACAGCTGTAAGTGATTTCTATGAAAACAAGTTCGCACTAGAAGGCCTTGATCTCTGGCCAGAATTAAATGGGCTTAAATATTCGGATTTACCCAATAAGATAAGAGCTGGTTTAGACAGAAGATCAATCTCAACTATTGTTTTATTAAAAGAATCGGCTCCAAATGATGATGATGCGCTATTTTTGCGACAACTTGTATTTGAACGATTAAATACAGGAGGTGTTAAACTAGAAAAGCAAGAAATAAGAAATTCCCTAGGCACAGGCCTTTTTAACGATTTGTTATTCGAACTGGCAAGATTGGATATATTTAGAGAAATATGGAGTTTACCAAAATACCACGAAGAAGAATTAGTAAATCATAAACTTCCAATCTATACTTCTGCTTTCTATACTCAAATGGAAGATATTGAGGTTGTTTTAAGATTCTTTGCATTAAGACACATGGAGAACTTCAGGTATGGCATTCAAGGTTTTTTAGACCTATACACTATAAGAAGTAAAAATTTCACAAAAGATGATTGTGAGTTCCTACGATTACTATTCATGAACACCATAAAGACAGCGGTTGCGATTTATGGTAAAAATGTATTTTCAATATATGACGGGGAAAATTTCGATGCTAAACCTAAAAAGGGTATGTATGATGCTGTAATGGTTTCGCTATCAGAATTTTATCCTACGTTTGCCATTTTAATCGAAAATAAAGATAAAATAATCGAAGAAACCAAGAATTTATTTAGAGAAAAAGGGGTTTCAGCAATGACAGGTCGTGCTTCAACTAAAAAAGATCTGAAAGATCGAATAGAATATTTCAGACAAATATTTAAGGGAGTTATTCAACAATAATAATATGTATTCAGCCCTTGAATCAAGGAGTTTAGACGACTTGGCAGTTACATCTTTACTATTAGATTCACATGAAGCGTTAGTTAGCGCAAATGGAGACGTCTCGAAAAGGATCAAGATTTATTCTGTCTCATCTTGTATAACAAGAGCCTATGCTATTTACGAAAATTTTGTAACAACAGCAATCTGTGATTATCTAGATTCTCTCTCAGAATGTGTTTCATTTTCAGACCTCAATCATGCATTTAAGACCGAATACCGACTAGGAATTTCAACTATTCTAAGTAGATTAGAACAAGAAAGATACGGGCATCTAACACATGAGAATATCATAAAATGGTATTATGAGGCACACTCGGGTGTTCACCCCTATAAATTTGTAACGGATGCTCTTACTAGGCATGAACAAAACTTCAGGATACAAGTTCTTCTTAGCAATTTTAACAGAATTCAATTGAACAATTTACAAAGTTGGTTATCACACCATCCTGAAATCAAAAAACTATATCCAGATGAGGACAAAAAAGTATTTCAACTGTTAGAAGCCGAAGTAAATGAATTTGTACAATTGAGAAATGATGCTTCCCATGGAACTATGGATAATATAATTGGACGCGACAGTTTGAACCGATGCTGTGAATTGATTAGAGCAATAATAATTTCAGTTGGTTCATACTTGAGAAAAAGTAAGTTGGAGCATCTGGAAAAGGCTGGAAAAGTTAAATACATCGGTCTTGTATCAGAGAGCTTTGCCAGAAATGGGGCATTTGTGGCCAAAATAAATAATGGTACAGAATTATCATTGAACCAAGAATTGTTTTTTATGGATAGCAAATCTTGTTATGAACAGGTTATCACATCTTTACAAATAGATGACTTAGATACCATACTAGTAAAAGCCATCACTGATGAATTTGAAGTTGGGGTTAAATGCCCACATTTTGTGAGTGTCAATACAAAAATATTTGCAAATTCCTTACAGTAAACTCCCTCCTATTTATGACAGATTTTTAAGATCGTTTTAAACCAGTTCATTATGCCCCCCCCGCAAGCAAAAACTTCAAAATACCGGGAGATAAAATTATTGACCTGATTGGCAATATCGGCGGTTGTATGGCTACGGATAAAATAACTGTGGAAGGATTACCTGTTGGATATATGTACAGGGAAGAACCGTTTAACGAAATTGACAATGGATGGCGTTTTTTCTCCGGCACAGAAAACGAGGAATACATGGACGACCCAAACAATTCGGCGATTTACAATACAAACACCATTGCCAATTACGACCGGGCTATCATCCCCTATCTTGGTCTGCCGGAAGGAACTGAACTTGAACGCAATGACGATAATACCTTTACGGTAATTAATCCATAATCTTGTCATAAACAGATTACCAAATAACTTTATCGTTATGCCCAGCTGCATCTTCTGCCAAATCATCGCCGGCGAATCGCCCGTAAGTAAAATTTACGAAGACGATACGCTGCTCGCCTTTATGGACATTCAGCCGGTGAACAAAGGCCATGTGCTGGTTATTCCCAAAAAGCACGAAGAACTGATCACCGCCCTAGACGAGCAAACGCTTGGCCGCATGATGGTACTTGCAAACAAAATAAACAAGGCCATACGCCGATCTGACATCAAATCAGAAGGCATCAATTTATTTCTTGCAGATGGCGAAGCTGCCGGGCAGGACGTTTTTCATGCGCACCTGCATATCATCCCGCGTTTCAGCAAAGACGGTTTTGGTTTTGTTTTTCCGGAAGGTTATACAAACAGGCCGCCGCGGGAGGAGCTGGATCGGGTGGCACAGCTAATTCAAGCCGCGTTCTAAGTTCACAATGGCCCCTTACTCAAAAGCATTTGCAAAATATACCAAGAATTGGTATATTTGTTGAAAGAACGAAATTATGGCTAAAAACACCTCGATTCTGCTCGGAGATTACTTCGACAGATTCATTAACAGCCAGGTACAGTCCGGGCGTTTTTCTTCTGCCAGTGAAGTTGTCAGGGCAGCACTTCGGTTATATGAACAGGAGGAAAACAAACAAAAAGAACTGGTCAAGGAGTTGAAAGCCGGTGAAAAGTCTGGCATGATCGAAAATTTTGATTCGACCGATTTTTTGAAGAAACTTCAGGTAAAGCATGTGAAGGATGAGCTTTAAGATCAGTCATAAGGCGAAAGATGACATTGAAAAAATCTGGCTTTACACCTATGAGAACTGGTCACTTGAGCAAGCAAACCGATACGTCCAATTAATTTTCGATGAAATCACATTCTTGTCAGTCAATCCAACATCAGGCAAAGACATTGGCTATATCCGGAAAAACTACAGAAGCTCAAAAGTCAAATCACATTTGATCTTTTACATGCATTCCACAAAAAAGACTTCAATTGAAATAATCAGGGTGTTGCATGAACGAATGGATATTGAAAGCAGAATAAGTGAGTAAATTGAAAGAGGCGAAAAAACTATTCCATAAAAAAACGTCCTCCCGCAAAGGAGGACGTTCCAATTATAATCAAATCGTTACTTCCTAAAGCGTCTTTAACTCTGCTACTAATTCCGTAAGCGCCTTCTTCGCATCACCAAAGAACATCGAACATTTTGGATCGTAGAACAGCAGGTTATCAATACCGGCGTAACCGGCGTTCATCGAACGTTTGTTTACGATGATGTTTTTGGCGCGGTCTACTTCCAGGATCGGCATGCCGTAAATCGGCGATGACGGATCGCTTTTCGCGGCCGGGTTTACCACGTCGTTTGCACCTACAATAAGTACCACGTCGGTCTGGTCAAACTCGGGGTTGATGTCGTCCATCTCCACGAGTTTTTCGTAAGCCACGTTCGATTCGGCCAGCAGTACGTTCATGTGTCCGGGCATACGTCCTGCTACCGGGTGAATGGCGTATTTTACTTCCACGCCGCGTTCTTCAAGGATCATTTCCAGTTCGTGAATCACGTGCTGGGCCTGTGCTACGGCAAGGCCGTAACCCGGAACGATTACTACTTTTTTCGAGTAGTTCATCATTACCGCGAGGTCGCTTACCTGGATGTCTTTGATGGAACCGTTAACATCTGCAGTGCCGGTTGCAGCCCCGCCGCCACCGAATGCGCCGAAAATTACGTTGCTCAGCGGGCGGTTCATGGCTTTACACATTTCGAGGGTAAGCAGCGTACCGGCCGAACCTACGAGGATACCGCCTGTAAGCATTACATAGTTATCATACAGGAAGCCGCCGAACGCCGCAGCCAAACCGGTAAACGAGTTGAGCAGGGATATTACCACCGGCATATCTGCACCGCCAATCGGTACGGTAAACATTACACCGTAAATAAGTGCAGCACCAAATGCGATGTAGGCATGCATCATGTTTCCGCCGCTGTACACGATGTAACCGGCATAACCGATTACAGCAATCATTACAATGGTGTTAATGATGTTGTAAGCCGGCAGGCGGATCGGTTTGTTCATGGTGCCGTTCAGTTTCAGGTAAGCGATAATACTTCCTGAAAACGAAATGCTGCCGATTACCAGTCCGGCGATGATGGCGATGAGTGTACCCACCGATGCCGGGTGATTCGGATCGGGATGGTTGTTCATGGCATTAAGTTCGATGAGCGAGATGAGCGCCGCGCAGGCACCACCCATGCCGTTGAACATGGAAACCAGTTCGGGCATTTTGGTCATCTGTACTTTTTTGGCGGTCATCCAGCCGATTACCGTTCCGAGGCCGATGGCGCCGACGATGAGTCCGTAGATGAGTCCGCTTACGCCTTTGCCGTCGCCGCGTTCGAGCAGGAAAATGGTGCCGAGGATAGCGATGGTCATGCCGACTGCACCGATGAGGTTACCGCGGCGGGCTGTTTTTGCATTCCCCATCATTTTCAGTCCGATGATGAAAGTAACGGAACCGATGAGGTAACAGATTTCTAATAAATGGTGTTTCATAAAAAACGAAACTGGTATTGGTGTGAATTATTTTTTCTTTTTAAACATTTCGAGCATGCGGTCCGTTACCACGAAACCACCCACCACGTTCAGCGTTCCGAGCAGCACGGCCAGGAAACCGAGAATGAGTGCCAGGATGTTTTCCGGATCCACATTCATCATTACGTGAATGGCGCCTACGATAACCACACCGTGAATAGCGTTGGCACCTGACATGAGCGGCGTGTGCAGTACGGTTGGTACGCCGCCGATAACTTCCACACCTACGAAAATGGAGAGGATAATGAAGTAGATCATCTCCCGGTGTGCGCTGAAAAATTCTAAAAACTGATCCATAGTCTATTTAACAGGTTAAGCGTTTACAGGTTTGGCAACGGAAGGATGAACGGCGGTTCCATTGTGAACAATGAGTGAACCTTTGGTAATTTCTTCCTCCATTTCCCACTTGAATTTGTCTTTATCGGCCAGGTGAAGCAGGAATGCTTCCACGTTTTTGGCGTACAGGTCGCTGGCGTTCATGGGTAACAGGGCGGGAATATTGCCTTCGCCGATGATGGTTACGCCGTTGCTGTTTACCGTTTTGTTGAGCTCGCTGCCCACCACGTTTCCACCCTGTTCTACGGCCATGTCAACGATTACAGAACCGTTGCGCATGCTTTTTACCATGTCGGCAGTAACGAGTACCGGTGCTTTGCGGCCCGGGATGAGTGCGGTGGTGATAACGATGTCGGCTTCTTTAACGTGTTTGGCCACCAGTTCCTGCTGCATTTTGAGGAACTCGTCGGAAACGCCTTTTACGTAACCGCCTTCAATTTTGATGGAGGCATCGCCTTTTACTTCGATGAATTTGCCGCCGAGTGATTCCACCTGTTCTTTGGTTTCGGGGCGGATATCGGTAACTTCTACCACGGCGCCGAGGCGTTTGGCGGTAGCGATGGCCTGCAGACCAGCCACACCGGCACCGAAGATCACCACTTTTGACGGGCGGATGGTTCCGGCCGCGGTGGTCATCATGGGCAGGATTTTGCCGATGGTATCAGCAGCCAGCAGTACGGCTTTGTAACCGGCCAGGTTGGCCTGCGACGAAAGCGCGTCCATTTTCTGGGCGCGGGAAATACGCGGCACGGCATCCATGGAGAACGCGGAGATACCGGCTTTGCAGCAGGCTTCTACGAGTGCGGCGTTGGTGGCGGCCCACATAAATGAAATGAGGATGGAACCGCTTTTCATCAGCGCGGCTTCTTCGGCCGTGGGCGGATTTACTTTGAGCACCACCTCGCAGCCGAAAGCGGCTTTGGTGTCGCCCACCTGTGCGCCTGCGGCGGTGTAGGTTTCGTCGGAATAGAAGGCACCGTTGCCGGCACCGCTTTCCACCACTACTTCAAAGCCTTTTTTGATGAGGCTTTTGATCACATCGGGCGTAAGTGCTACGCGGTTTTCTTTGAATTTCGTCTCTTTCGGAACTCCAAGCTTCATGTTGCGTCAGTTTTCGGGTAAAACGCCTTTTTTTTAAGGCAGGGCGAAAGTACGAAATAATACAGAAATGCCCAAAGCAAACCGCCGGAAGCCCCGAAGCCGCAATGAATGGGGGTTTGGGGGCGACGAAAGGGACTAACAGGTAGTTCGCAGTGGGGAGTGTTTACGTAAAAACCAGTTCTTTATTCTGAACAACGGGCAGACTGCAAACTGCCTGACTGCCGACTGCAAACTCCTTACAGGAGTTATTTTGCAATAACAACATTTTGATTGCAGTCTATTTTATATGTACATTATTTAACCAGTTTCTTCGCCCGGTCGGGATAATCGGTAATCAAACCATCCACGCCCAGTTTCACCAGGCGGCGCATTTCCGCGGTATCGTTTACGGTATATGGATGCACTTCGATTCCTGCAGCATGTGCTTCATCGAGCAGATTTTTTGTTACCTGTTTGTAATTCGGATTGTACATGAACGGCGTGAAGCCTAATTTTTTCACCTTGCTTTTCAGCGAAGCCGGTCCCATGGTTAAAATACCGTAACGCAATGTGGAATCGAGTTCGTGCATTTCCTCCAGCACCCGCAAATCAAACGATTGCACAAAAACACGTTTACCCACTTTGGCCGATTTGATGACTTCATACACCATGCGCGCAAACGGAGCCGGTTTCGGATGATACCGTTTATCGCCCGGTTTCAGGCATTTGATCTCTACGTTATAAGTCATCGGCGGCAGGCCGTTTTTCTTCGTGTAGTTGTCCATTTCGCGGAATACGTCCTTCAGTAATGGTTTGATGGCTGCTACCTTCTGCTGTTTCGGGAAATCGGGATGGCCGCGTTTGCCGCAATCGAACCGGGCGATTTCGGCGTAGTTCATTTCGTACAGGTTGTATTTTGTGCGTCCGTTTTTCACGGCTTTGCCGTCGGGCGTGCTGCAGATGTTGTCGTGCATCCACGGTTCGTGCGACACCACCACCTGGCTGTCGTTGGAAATGACTACGTCCAGTTCAATAATGGTGATCCCGGAATCGGCGGCAGCTTTAAACGCGGCCAGCGTGTTTTCCGGCAGCAGCCCGCGGAAACCACGGTGCCCGTGAATGGCCACCGGCTTTGCAGCAGGTGCAAGGGTTTGTTTTGACATACGGCAGGATCCTGTTGCGATAAAAATAAGAAGGAAAAACGCAGCGGTGAATTTCACGGGATAAAGATAGTCAGGAATGCATCCCGAAAAAAAATTACCCCCCCGTGTAACTTTCTGTAACGCTTCCCGGTCTTATGCATGAATTTAAACCAAACATCTCCAAAACACACTACCATGAAAGCGTTCATCCTCGCCCTGTTTTTCACTGTTACTGCAGCCGCCAGCGGTTTTGCCGCCAATGTAAAACGCAGCAACGACAACAACGACCTTGTGCGGGTCATCCAGAAACAACTGCACTTCACACAGCAGGTTCGTAAAAAAGCGAAAAACGCCACAGCCATTGTAACCTTTGTTGTAAACGACAACGGACAGATTGAAATCCGCGAAATTACCAGTGAAAATACGCTGCTGAAAGAAGACATCATCCGCCAGCTGCAGGCCATGCCGATTTCGAAAACGCCGGTATTTACCAACACACCGTACACCCTCAAAATTGCGCTGAAAAGCGAAATCTGAGAACCGCTGAACGCGCTGTTTCGTATGTTGCATTATGCAACTGCTGAAATCGCTTCTCGTTATCCTCCCGCTGCTTCCCCTCGCCTGCTCGTCGGGAAAAACAGCCGCTGATAAATCCATCCGTTACGTGGCCCTCGGCGATTCATACACCATTTGCCAGGGCGCAACCGAAAATGAATCGTGGCCGGTTATTTTATCACGCCACTTAACTGAAAAAGGAATACCGGTTACGCTTGTCGCAAATCCGTCGCGGACCGGTTACACCACCCGAAATCTCATACAAAAAGAACTGCCGGTATTCGATGCGTCGGATGCCGGCTTTGTTACGTTATGCATTGGCGTAAACGATTGGGTGCAGGGCAGCGATTCGGCGGCGTTTCATAAAAACCTCATAACCATTCTCGATCATGTGCAGCAGCAACTGAAGATCAAAACCCGGGTGCTGCTGCTTACCATTCCCGATTTCAGCGTAACGCCCGGCGGAAAACAATTCGGTTCGCCCGACGAAATTAAAAAGGGGCTGCAGGCATTTAACCGCATTATTGTAAAGGAAGCATTAAAGCGCAAACTGCCTTGTGTGGATCTGTATCCTGTTTCGCTGGATATGGAAAACAAACCCGAACTGGTGGCGGCAGATGGGTTGCATCCTTCGGCGATGGAATACGCTATCTGGGAAACATTGATTCTGCCCGAAGCGGAAAAAATGCTGCGCTGAACAGTTCCTGTTGTTTACCTTTGCGCCATGAACCTGGACGAATTTCAGCAGCAGGCCAACGCGGCCGCACCCGAAAACAAAAAACTGTTTGCGAAGCTGAAGCGCACCAAACCGAAAGACCTCGATAAACACGCGCACCAGTTTCACGACGAAGCGTTTGAGCACATTGACTGCCTGAAGTGCGCCAATTGCTGCAAAACCACGAGTCCGATTTTTTACCAGAAAGACATTGAGCGCGCCGCCCAGCACGTGCGCATGAAACCCGGGGATTTTCTACAGAAATATTTGTACATGGACGAAGACGGCGACTTTGTGCTGCACAGCGCGCCCTGCCCGTTTCTCGACAGCGAAAATTATTGTATGATTTACGAAAGCCGCCCCACGGCCTGCCGCGAATACCCGCACACCAACCGCAAAAAAGTGTTCCAGGTAATTGACATCACGGAGAAAAACGCGCTCATCTGCCCGGCTGTTTTTGAAATTACCGAACGCCTCAAAACAGTCTATCTGCCTAAGGCGTAATTACGGGTTTTGATTCGTACGCTGCACCCAGTTCACTTTGGTGATGCAATACACAAAATTTGTTTTCGGAGTTTCGCCGTAATACGTTACTTCCTGCTCACCCACTTTTTCAGCACCGAGTCGTTCGATGGCTTTCTGCGAACGGATATTCAGTGCACCGATGTGAAAATAAACCCGAACCATAAACCGGAAGGCATAATTCAGCATCAGCGTTTTCAGTTCCCGGTTATAGGTGGTGCCCCAACAGCTGCGCGCGAGAAAGGTATAACCGATAAGAATGGACGAATCATCCGGATTAAAATCATAAAACCTGGTGCTGCCGATGACTTCACCGGTATCTTTTTTCAGCACCAGGTATGCACCGCCTGATTGCAGTGCGCCTTCGAAAAAGGTTTGGAATACCTCGCGTTTATACCGGTCTTTGTTCGGGTGCTGCTCCCAGATAAGCGGATCGCTGGCCACGGCATACAGTTTTTCGAAATCGGTTTCCTGCAGCGGTTGCAGTATAATCCGTTCGCCGGAAAGGTGGGGTTGTGATTCAAAACGTACAGGCATTTGCTGTGGTGCTGATTCACTGCAAAGCTAATGAAACGAATGCGAATACCAGTTTTTTTTCCGTTTGCATGTACTGCACACCACTCCTGTATTTTTACATAAACGGTTCTGCTGCATGGAGTAGTTTTAATAAAACAGCACCATGTCCACACGAAAAGAATTTTTACGCAATTGCCTCATCGGCACCACCGGCATTGTATTGCTTCCGCAACTCCTCCAGGCAAAAGAGGATCCGAAACCGGCCCCGCTTGACGCGGAACTGGTAAAGGATTTTGTCGCGAAAGCACACAAGGATACCGAAACGGAAACCGTGAAAGAACTGCTGAAAAAATATCCGACCCTGCTGAATGCATCGTGGGACTGGGGCGGCGGCGATTTTGAAACAGCGCTTGGTGCAGCCAGTCATACCGGGAATAGTGCTGTTGTGAATCACTTAGTCGAAAACGGCGCACAGTTGAATTTCCTCACGCTGTGTGTGCTCGGAAAAACAGAACTTGTAAAAAACCTGCTTACGGCCATGCCGGGGTTGTTGAACATGGTAGGTCCGCACGGCTTTACGCCCCTGCACCATGCAAACAAGGGCGGCGAAAATGCACTGGAAGTTAAAAAGCTGCTCGAGTCGCTTGGCGCCAAAGAAACCCGCATAAAGCTGGTTTTTCCGAAACCCTGATGCTGCATTTTTATCCGGACTGATATCACCGTCCGCACCGGCAATTCCTGCAAGCCGCGGGATGTTGTATATTCGTGTAAAGAAAACTGCTACATGAGAAATCTTTACCTTGTTTCTGCCCTTTTACTGGGCGGATTTATTTACACCCAGCTTCCGGAAAACACAACGCCAGACCACCGCGGTTACGGTGAAGCCATGGAAGAAAGCGCAGCAGAACGCATGGCCTACGAATTTGCACGCCTGGCCGGTCCGGATGGTAAAATTCCCGATCATATCCGTGAAAAAGAACTTGCTTTTGCAGCCACGCTCCCGGGTGATGCATCGCTGATGCGCGAACGCGGCCGTTTGCCGCAGACAAGCTGGAACCCGCGCGGCCCGTGGAATGTGGGCGGACGCACACGCGCTTTTGCAATTGATAAACTAAATGAAAACCACTTGATCGCCGGAACAACAAGCGGCGGAATATGGAGCAGCACCGACGGCGGCGCCTCCTGGACCAAAGTAACGCCGCCCGGCAATTACCACGGCATTACCTGTATACAGCAAGACAAACGCCCGGGCCACGAACAAACCTGGTACGCCGGTTCCGGTGAACCGTATGGGCAATCGGCGAGCGGTGGCAGTGCTTACTTTCTCGGCAATGGTATGCTTAAATCAACCGACAACGGCGCAACCTGGCAGGGCCTCACACCCACTGTTACCAACACGCCCCAGGCATTCGACAGTTTCTGGGACATGATCTGGAATGTATCGCTTAATAACGCCGATACCTCGCAGAACATTCTTTATGCGGCATTGCTCGGTGGTGTTTATCGGAGCATAAATGGCGGAACCAGCTGGTCGGCCGTGCGTGGCGGAAA
Organism: Chitinophaga pinensis; assembly: GCA_943372645.1. Taxonomy (GTDB): domain Bacteria; phylum Bacteroidota; class Bacteroidia; order Palsa-965; family Palsa-965; genus VBWE01. Next base: position 170,946 of record CALRZN010000007.1, read on the forward strand.
CACCAGTGCGTATTCGTACTTTACCGATGTTGCGGTGGACGATACCGGAACGGTGTATGCCACACTCAGTTCCGACGGACCGGCCACCAGCCGCGGCATCTGGCGCAGCACCGATAATGCAGGTACCTGGACGCGTATTTCTACACCGCTGTTTGGTGATTCACTCTGCAACCGCATGGTGATGGGCATCAACCCGTCGAACCGCAATGAAATTTATTTTCTCGCGAACACCGAGGGCATCGGCATGCCTGATACCAATTTCCAGGGCGATGTGGAATACAACGCGCTGTGGCGTTATACGTACCTGAGCGGAAACGGCAGCGGTGCGGGCGGACAGTGGGAAGACCTTTCGATGAACCTGCCCACCGGCGAACTGCAGGGCCCGTTCAGCGACTTTAACGCCCAGGGTTCATACGACCTCGTAGTTGCTGTAAAACCCGACGATCCGAATACGGTAATCATTGGTGGCACAAACGTGTACCGCAACACCAACCGGTTTGATGATACACAAAACACCACCTACATGGGCGGTTATGAAATCAATACGAATTTCCCGTTCATCCAGTCGTATCCGAATCACCATCCCGACAACCACGCGTTCGCATTCCTGCCGAGCAACCCGGATGTATTTTTCTGCGCGAATGACGGCGGTGTTTTCAAAACGATGAACTGCATGGACAGTTCCATCACGTGGCAGTCGCTTAACAACGGGTATCTCACAACGCAGTTTTATACGTGTGCGATTGATCACGCCACTTCCGGCAATGATATTATTGTGGCCGGTGCGCAGGACAACGGTTCGTGGTTTACAAACAATGCAACACTTACTTCGCCCTGGACGCACTCACTGGGCGGCGATGGTTCGTATTGCGCGGTTGCAGATGCACAGAGCATGTATTACCTCTCTATCCAGAAAGGTAAAATGACCAAGGCGCAGCTCGATGCAAACGGCAACATTACCGCCGCACGCCGCATTGATCCGATCGGGATTGATAAGAACGATTACCTGTTCATCAACCCGTTCACACTCGATCCGAATAACAACAACATCATGTACCTGGCCGGTGCAAAATACCTGTGGCGCAACGATGACCTTTCGGGTATCCCGCTTTCGAACCAGTGGGACAGCATCAGCACCAACTGGGTGCAGTGGGCTGATTCGGTGCCAACGGCCAACTCGAAAATCACTGCCGTTACTGCCTGCAGAACGCCGGCCAACCGCGTGTATTACGGCACCGACAAGAAAAAGGTGTACCGTGTTGACAATGCCAATGTGGGCACTCCCACACCGGCAGATATTACCAGCGCATCGTTTCCGTCAACCGGTTATGTGAGCAATATTGCCGTGAATCCGAACAACGGAAACGAAGTGCTTGTTACGTTTTCAAACTATGCAGTGTACAGCCTCTGGTATTCCAACGATGCCGGTGTAACGTGGAGTAAAGTAGCCGGTAACCTGGAACAGAACAGTACCGGTGGCGGAACGGGTCCCTCGCTACGCTGGGCGGCGTTTCTGCCGGTGAGCGATGGCATGGTGTACCTTGTTGCAGGAAGTACCGGCCTGTATGCAACTGACACACTCAACGGACTCAACACCGTGTGGGTGCAGCAGGGTGAAACCAGTATCGGCAAAGTGGTATGTGATATGATTGATGTCCGCACCAGCGACGGTCTCGTGGTGCTGGCCACACACGCCAATGGGTTGTATTCCGCCCACATTACCAGCGTAAACGACATTGTAACCGTAAAACCGCAGGCTGCTGAAACAGCCACCATCAGCCTATTCCCCAACCCCGCTGCTGACCGGTTTACGCTTTCGCTCGTTGCGAAAAACGCAGGGCCTGCCATAATCGAACTGCTTGACGAACGCGGGCGCCTTTTGCGCAGCAGGCAGGTAACTGTGGCTACGGGCAAAAATGAATTCGCTATGGAAACGGGCGATCTGCCTTCCGGAACTTATTACTGCAGCATTACAGCAGACGGGCGGCGGAGTACGAAACTGCTGGTCATCAGCCATTGATTTCAACAATGTATGTTTCATAATAAACTGCCCGGCTCCACATACAGGAGGCCGGGCAGTTTACTTTTGCAAGGCATAAATGAGCATTTCGCCCGAAATAATGGACTGGGTTATTATACCCGCACTGATCTTTGTTGCACGCATGAGCGATGTAACACTAGCCACCATGCGGAATATTTTCATCTCGAAAGGCTTCCGGAAAATTGTTCCGTTCATTGGATTTTTTGAAGTGCTCATCTGGCTCATTGCGATGAAACAGGTTATGACCTATGCGAACAACTGGTTTTCGTATTTCGCCTGGGCTTTCGGTTTTGCGATGGGAACGGTGGTGGGCATGCGCATCGAAGAAAAACTGGCGCTGGGTACACAGGTGTTACGCATCATCACCAACCAGGACAGCATGGAACTGGCCGAGGCACTGCGCAATGCACGGCATGGTATTACCACGGTAGATGCACAGGGCGCATTCGGGCCGGTGAAAATGATTTTTACCGTGGTACAACGCAAACACGTAAAAGATGTAATTGGGCTGATTGAAAAACACTGCCCGTCTGCATTCTATTCCATCGAAGATGTTCGGACTTCGGAACATGGCTATTTTTCGCAGCCGAAACGTTCCATGGATATTTTTCAGCGACTTTTTTCGGTGAACCGGAATAAGTAATCAGCGTTTATATCCGGCCGAAGGTTCCAGGCATTTCGGAATATTCCACTTTCCTTTCCATGCAGCATCCTGTAAAATTCCGCCGTCGCAGCGTATAAAATTTCCGGTACCATCACGACGCAGTTGTACGCATTTACCGCTGAACACCGCTTCGGATACGGCTGCAACAACCTGCTGTATATTGGCGTTCCCGTTCGTGCTTTTAAGCAATGTTATACCGATGGCAATACCGGTTTCATTATTTGCTAGATCCATTACAGTAGCCATGCTGTCGGGCAAAACACCTTCTTCCGTTTTGCGGTGCAGGTAGGTCCAATAGTTACCGGCTTCGTGCACTTCGCCGAGATGTCTTGCACGTGCTGCAGGAATTTCCTGCACCAGCAGCGCCATCCAGCAGCAATGGCGGAACGCATCCTGGTTGCTGCCGTTTGTCAGCGTGTCTAACTGTCCTGTTTTCACAAGCGAGTCGGTAAGGTGCTGTGCGTTATTTGCAATGCGGTAACATTTGCGTGCGATAAACGGATGGATTAGCACCCAGCGTTTTTCAGGCGCTGATAACGTACGAAATGCTCCTTTTTGTGCAACAGCCGGGAACGAAAAAATCACAGCAATATATACGAGAAGTGTGTTTTTCACCGTTTCTAATGTACACAAACTTTTGATTGCGGCCCGGTTCCTGATGTGATTTTAAAAACAACCTTATTATTTGAACTACAACAAGATACAAGTTTGGCACATGATTCGCATATGTTTAACCAACAACGTCAACGCAAAATGAACTACGACAGTAATACATATTATGAGCGGCTTTGCAGGGCCATTGAATCGAGCATGAATCTGCTGCAACTGGAAACTACGGAAAAAATGCTCGATCTGTTCCGTCAGAAAGAACAGCAGCATCCCGAATGGCATGAAAAACTGCAAATGCTGTTTGCCCGCAAAGCCGCTCAACTGCATTATTTCGAGTGGAAATATTTTAAGGACTTCGATGCTGACGCAGCATAATGAAGATGGAAGGTTGAATATGGGGGCAGCCGCCGCAGGAATGTGGCGGCTGTTTTTTTGGGTGAGCCGGAACACAAAATAATTTTCGCGACGTATGGTATGGTATGCGCTTTAAAAGCAAGACAGGGCAAGGCTTTCGGAAAATGTGACCATTTTCCTGATATCGGGAAAATGGTGGTTATTTTTATTTATTTTGTTGCATATATTTTTATTTATTACACTAATTATAGTTATATAATATTTTTATTTATTTTTTTTTAACTTATTTAAAAAACACAAAGTATCGGGGACATCGAAATGCCTGCATTTTGGCGTATACGCGTGTATACGCACCATTTTCCTGATATCAGGAAAATGGTGGACATTTTTTGAATTATTTTAATTAATTATTGCACATGTCATAGAATTATTTTTTACTAATATTGCAAAATACCCACATATTTAAACCTTATATCATTATGAAACAGGAACAGATTGCGCAGCTATTTTACCGATTTGAAAAAGCGATTCGTTATCATAAGGGGCTCGAATACTGGAGTGCCCGGAATCTGCAGGAAATACTTGGTTATACAAAATGGGAAAACTTTTTCCGGGTTATCGAAAAAGCTCAGGCCAGTTGCGAGAAGTCAGGCAGCATAATTGATGATCACTTTGCTGTTCTGAAAACAACGATCGGACTGGGGAGCAGTGCGCAACGGGAAATTGAGGATATCGGCCTGACGCGATATGCCTGTTACCTGATCGCCCAGAACGGTGATCCTGCAAAAACAGAAGTTGCTTTTGCACAAACGTATTTTGCGGTACAAACGCGCAAACAGGAAATCATCGAAAAAAGATTGCTTGATGTTGCCCGCGTTACTGCACGTGAAAAGCTCTCGAAATCCGAGAAAAAATTATCGGCCATTATTTACGAGCGCGGAGTTGATGAAAAAAGTTTTGCATACATCCGTTCGAAAGGGGACGAGGCCTTATTCGGCGGGTATTCGACCAGTGATATGAAACGCAAACTCCGCATCAAACAGGACAAGCCACTGGCCGATTTTTTGCCCACACTAACCATTAAGGCAAAAGACTTTGCAACTGAGCTCACCAGCCATAATGTAGTTGAGAAAGACCTCCAGGGCGAGAAAAACATCGCAAAAGAACATATTCAAAATAATACAGCAGTACGAAACATACTGATTAAACGCGGGGTAAAACCCGAAAACCTGCCCGCTGCAGAAGATATACGCATTGTAAAAAAACGGCTGACCAACGATCAGAAAAAAGTTTTGAAATCATCACGCCCGGCGAAAAAGACTGCAAGGAAGAAGTCATCCCGGTGACCGTACTTCGGTTGAAATAGCTATCTTCGCGGCGTTTTTCAAGGAGACCAGCTATGATTACGGTATCAAATCTTACCCTGCAATATGGGAAGCGTGTTTTATTCGATGAAGTAGAACTGAAATTTATTCCCGGCAACTGTTACGGCGTTATTGGTGCCAACGGTGCGGGTAAATCAACGTTTCTTAAAATATTATCCGGCGAAATTGAACCCAACAAAGGTTCGGTAAGCATTCCGCCCGGGCAGCGTATGGCCGTTCTCAGCCAGAACCACTTTGCATTTGATGCGTATCCCGCACTGCAGACCGTAATCATGGGGCACAGCAAACTCTGGAAGGTAATGCAGGAAAAGGATGCAATTTATGCCAAGGCTGATTTTACCGAAAAAGACGGCGAAATTGCTGCCGAACTGGAAGCTGAATTTGCAGAGATGAATGGCTGGAATGCAGAAAACGAAGCGGCCGAACTCCTCAGCAATCTTGGTATCCGCGAAGAACTGCACAACCGCCTCATGGGCGAACTCAGCGGGAAAGAAAAAGTGCGCGTGCTGCTTGCACAGGCCCTGTTCGGTAATCCCGACATCCTGATTATGGACGAACCGACAAACGACCTGGACGTAGAAACCATTTCGTGGCTCGAAAACTTCCTGGCCGACTATAAAAACTTAGTGATCGTTGTTTCACACGACCGTCACTTCCTGGACACCGTGTGTACACACATTGCCGACGTTGATTTCCGCAAAATTTCGCTGTACACCGGTAACTATTCGTTCTGGTACCAGGCTTCGCAGCTTTCTGCACGCCAGCGAAGCGATCAGAACAAAAAGGTGGAAGACAAACGCAAAGAACTCCAGGAGTTCATCATGCGTTTCAGTGCGAACGCTTCGAAAAGCCGGCAGGCCACTTCGCGCAAAAAACTACTCGAAAAACTGAACATTGATGAAATGCCCGCCAGTAACCGGAAATATCCCGGCATCATTTTCCAGATGCAGCGCGAACCCGGCGACCAGATTCTGAATGTGGAGAAACTTGCGAAATCATCAGACGGGCAATTGCTGTTTAAAGATGTGAGCTTCCGCCTCAAGCGCGGCGACAAAGTGGGTGTGCTTTCGCGCGATCACCTGGCTATCACCAAATTTTTCGATTGCCTTGCCGGTGAAGATACTGCTGAAAAAGGAACTATTGAGTGGGGACAAACCATTCAGACGGCTTACCTGCCAAACGAAAACGCACCGTATTTTACCGATGAAAACAACCTGATTGACTGGCTGCGCCAGTTTTCGAAAGACAAGGACGAAACGTTTATCCGTGGATTCCTCGGCAAAATGTTGTTTTCAGGCGAAGAGACACTGAAAAAATCAAGTGTACTTTCGGGCGGTGAAAAAGTGCGTTGCATGCTTTCGCGTATGATGCTGCTGAATGCCAACTGCCTCATCCTGGATGAACCGACCAACCACCTTGATCTTGAATCCATCACAGCGTTCAACAACTCGCTGAAAGATTACAAAGGAATTGTGCTGTTTACCTCGCATGACCATGAGTTTATGGAAACCGTTGCTAACCGCATCATTGAACTGACACCGAAAGGCATTATTGATAAGATGATGACTTACGATGAATACATTTCCGATGCCGGTATCAAAGAACTGCGCCGGGAAATGTACAGCTAACGGATTCTTATTTCGAAAATTTCCGGAAAAGCCAGTAGATTAATATTGCCCCGGCAGTGGATGCGAGGATGAGCCACACCGGTGTCCAGCCTTTCGGAATTTCGTTGTGCCGGTCGGGAATGGGTTGTTTATCATCATTCGGTTCAACCGGTGCGGTGCGTTTGTAATTTTTTTCCAGGAATTCAATTTCCCCGTCAAACGTTACCCCGGATGTTTCCAGGTACATATCCATGTGTTCATTCGCGATGCGCCGGCGGCTGCGGCTGCAGTAATCAACCGCCCCTTCACCGTAGCGCTCGTAATCAGCATAAATAATCCACTCCTGCCCTTTTTCGAATTTCATACTGCACTCGCCTACCGACTGGAAAAACAGGGGCATCCGTTTCAACGCAACACCTTTGTAAACCGCAGTTACGCTTAACCACACACGTGGTTTTTCATCTTTCGCTGCTACTGAATCAACTTTGCCGATAAAGATAATGTCGTATGTAGACGTATTTTTTACCGTCGGTTTCCCGCCGATAAGGCAGTCGCAGATGGCGTGAGCCTGCAATGCCACAAGAAATAAAAAAACAGTCAGTCCTGTTTTCATGCGCTGAAGTTGTACGATTGCAGGAAGGAAACGCTTTTGCTGATTTCGGTATATAAAATCCGGTCCACATCCATAAACGCCACTTCGCTTCGGAATGCGGTGTGCATTTTAAGCACTACCTGCGAAGTTTCTCCCGCCTTCCGGAAATCGAGCGCCTGTGCAGCAGTAAGCAATTCGATTGCAAGTATGCGTTCGAGGTTATTTACCACGAGGCGGCATTTGGTTGCGGCATTTGCGCCCATACTTACATGATCTTCCTGCCCGTTTGATGAAACAATGGAATCGGCAGAAGCCGGCATGCACAGCTGTTTGTTCTGGCTGGCGATGGATGCGGCGGTGTATTGGGGAATCATAAAACCGGAATTTAATCCCGGCTTCGCCACCAGGAACATCGGCAGGTCGCGCTGCCCCGAAATGAGCAGGTACGTGCGGCGTTCCGAAATGCTTCCCAGTTCGGAAAGTGCAAGCGCCAGGAAATCGAGCGCAAGTGCAAGCGGCTGCCCGTGAAAATTGCCGCCGGATAATAAAAGATCTTCTTCCGGAAACACCGTCGGATTATCTGTTACCGAATTGATTTCGGTTGCAATTACAGATGCACAATACGCAATCGCATCACGCGAAGCGCCGTGTACCTGCGGAATGCAACGGAACGAATACGGATCCTGCACATGTTTTTTCGGTTGCGCAATGAGTTTGCTGCCGTTTAAAATGCGGCGCATATTGGCGGCAGTTTGTACCTGCCCCGCGTGCGGACGGATGCGGTGTAAACTTTCGTGAAACGGATCGATGCGGCCATCATAACTTTCGAGTGAAAGTGCGGCAACCCCATCAGCGGTGGCGGCGAGGCGTTGCGCCTGCAGCACGCACCACGAACCGTATGCACTCATAAACTGCGTGCCGTTAAGCAGCGCCAGTCCTTCTTTCGATTTTAAACGTACCGGTGAAAGTCCGGCTGCTTTTAATGCTTCGGCGGCCGACTGTTTTTCTCCATTTACGGTTACTTCGCCCATGCCGAGCAGCGGTAAACAAAGATGTGCCAGCGGGGCCAGGTCGCCGGAAGCACCCAGCGAACCCTGCTGGTAAACCACCGGCAAAATGTTGTGGTTAAAAAAATCAGCAAGCCGCTCCACAGTTTCCAGTTGCACAGCAGAGTTTCCGTATGACAGCGACTGAATTTTAAGCACAAGCATGAGCCGTACAATTTCAGCCGGTACTTCATCGCCGGTGCCGCATGCGTGCGACATCACGAGATTGGTCTGTAACTGTTCGAGGTCATTTTCCGGGATGGAAATGTTGTACAGCGAACCGAATCCGGTATTGATGCCATACACCGGACCAGTGCCCGCCGCAATTTTCTGATCGAGGTAATCGCGGCAAAGCTGAATGCGTTTGCGGGCTTCGGGTGAAAGTTCAATGGTTGTTCCGCTGTGCAGCAAATGCTGAAGCGTTTCAAACGTGAGCGGATGCTCCGGACCGATTGCGATGGTATGCGCCATGCGGATATTTTTCTTCTTGTTTACTGATGCAGTTGCGCAATCAATGCGTCAACGGTTATTTTTTCCTGGGTGCCGGTTTTCATGTTCTTCAACATCACCACGTTTTCTTTACGTTCATTTTCGCCTACGATGGCTACAAACGGAATGGATTTCGCATCGGCGTACCCCATTTGTTTTTTAATCTTCGCTGCATCGGGATACAGTTCCGCTGCAATGCCTGCATCACGCACCTGTTTAAGCAGCGGCAGGCAATAGAGCAAGTCATTATCATCAAACCCCACAAACAACAGTTTGGTGGATGCCGCAACTGCTTCGGGATATAAATTCAGATCGAGCAGCACATCGTAAATACGATCAGCGCCAAACGAAATGCCCACGCCCGAAAGTCCGGGCAAACCGAAAATGCCGGTGAGGTCGTCGTAACGCCCGCCCCCGCAAATGCTCACGGTAAGCGAACCGGCTTTGGCTTTCACTTCAAAAATGGCTCCGGTGTAATAGTTCAGTCCGCGCGCAAGCGTAATATCAAGTTCCAGTTCGGTTGATTTCAGGCCGAGTTCTATTGCTTTGTTAAACACAAACTCGATTTCGGCAATGCCTTTCATGCCGGTTTCAGAGGACGCAAGCATGTTTTTCAGCAGTGCAATTTTCTCCGTGTACGAACCTGTAAAGGAAATAAGCGGCTGCAGTTTTTCAATGGCCACTTCGCTCAATCCGTTTTCGCGTAGTTCCTTGTTTACGCCATCCACGCCGATTTTGTCGAGCTTGTCAATGGCAACGGTAATTTTTACGATGTTTTCTTTTTCGCCGATCATTTCTGCAATGCCGGATAAAATTTTCCGGTTGTTGATTTTGGTCAGCGTGGGAACATTCAGATTTGTAAAAACAGCATCAATAATCTGCACCAGTTCTACTTCGTTGATGAGCGAATTGCTTCCGATTACATCGGCATCGCACTGGTAAAACTCGCGGTAGCGGCCTTTCGCAGGACGATCGCCTCGCCAAACATTTTGTATCTGGTAACGTTTAAACGGAAATGTAATTTCATGCTGGTGCATTACAACATAGCGTGCAAAAGGCACAGTAAGGTCATAACGCAATGCCTTTTCAGTCAGGATATTTGAGTTCAGGCTTTGTTGTAACGTACGTTCAAACTCACTCCGCATTTTTTCTTTTTCAGCGTCTTTTGCTTCATGCGGACGGGAATTCAGGATTTTAAAAAGCAACTGATCGCCTTCTTCGCCGTATTTACCGGTAAGTGAATCAAGGTTCTCCATCGCCGGCGTTTCAATCGGCAAGTAGCCATACATTTTATAAACGGAGCGTATGGTATCAAAAATATAATTGCGTCGCACCATTTCGGATGGTGAAAAATCACGTGTTCCCTTGGGAACGGAAGGCTTCTGAATAGCCATAACAGTTGCTTTTTTTAACGGGCGTAAAGGTAGCAAAAAGGCGTGGCCCGGGGTTATTCCTGCGAAATGGGATTCTCCTTAATTGAAAATAACTTAGATTTGTAATGGCTCTCCCAAAGCAAAAACCACTTCAAACCAAATTTTCAGCATGAAAAAACTGCTACTCTTTTTAATCGGTACCAGCTCTATTGTTGTTTCAAACGCCCAAAGCAGCGTGTACAAGAACTTCCCGGATACGAATTTTATCTGGGTCGAAACGTCCAACGGCATACCCGGCGGCGGTTGCTGCTGCGGCGGTATCTGCATTAACGATTACAGTTACCAGTTGTTTTTTGATGGCGATACCGTGTTAAACAGCCAGGTGTATTCCAAATTTTATGAAACCGGTTCCATGACTGCTTATATCGTCGGACCGCCCTCTTGCGCCCCCTCGTGCAATAATGTAACCAGTACAACCTCGTATTATTCGCACCAGCTTTACGGCTTCCTCCGCCACGATGCTGCTGCCAAAAAAGTGTATGAATGGAGTGGCGGACAGGAACTGCTGATGTACGATTTCACCATGCAGGTGGGCGACAGTGCACGGGGCCGTATCGGTAACCCGATCATGAATTACGTTTCCGCCATTGATTCGATGCTGGTTGGTAACCAGTACCACAAACGGTTCTGGCTCACCACGTGGAATGGCCACCAGGCCGGTTATGATTCGGCTTATGCCTGGATTACTGAAGGCCTCGGCGGTTCACAGGGAATGTTGTATGACATTTATCCCGTATTTGAACGCATCGGTACCATTGTGTGTGCCTACGACAGCCTGGTTCCGGTATATCCCGCCAACCAGCCCGGCTGTACCATTCCCACCGGGAAAGAAGAACTGCTGCCTGTTGAGTTAAACTTTGCACTCGTACCGAATCCGGCGAATGGCCATGTGCGCATCACCGGCGGCGAAGCAGGCGCAACCATTACCGTTACCGATGTCCAGGGAAAACTGATCTACAGCGGACGCTGCACCGGCGAAAGCACCGAGGTAAAACTGAACGGTATTCCGAAAGGAATTTATGCGGTGAAACTGACCAACACAGCGGGACAACATGCGGTGAAAAAACTGATGATCGAATAAATCATTTTCAAATCCAACAAAAAAGGCTGCCGGAATCCGGCAGCCTTTTTTATTGGCTATAACTGTTATTTTTTCAACTCTGTAAGCACGGTATAACCCTCCATCTTATCCCCTTTCCAGGTCTCCGAACGAACTGCTCCCACTTTGGTGCTGTACCATTCTGTAACCTGGCGCGGCTTCAGACCGGGCATGTTCATGGTTTGTCCGCCCGGCATAATCATCATACTTTCAAAATTAAACGTGTAGGTAATTTTGTAGCACTCAAACGTTCCGGCAGAGGTGGTCATGCTTTCTTTTGCCACCACTTTGCGATCGGTAATGGTAATGGTTGTTTCGCCGAACGGTGCTCCGCTTTTTTTATCGCTCGCCTTCATTTTCAGCGTGCCATCGGGCAGTGTGCTGCCAACCGAAAGATTGGACGGGTACTGCAGCGTGTTGCCTTCAAAGGTCATGTTCATGTCTTTGTAGGCACGTGTCTGATCAGGACTTGTGAAGTTTTTCATGTCAATGCTGAATGTACCGCCGTCGCAGCTCACCGTGGTGTTCATGGTGCCGGTTTCTTTTCCTTTTTCGTCTTTCACGACCTGGGTCAGATCGGCGGTGGTGGCGGTTCCGGAAGTCTTCACATCATTAACCGTGGTGGTGGCCGTGCTGGTTACTTTGTCTTTGGCATTGTAACTGGTCATGGTATAAACCACGCCTTTTTTCATCTGTTCGTATTCAGCGCAGCCCTGGGCGCTGAGTTGCAGCGATGCTGCGCAGGCAAGTAAAACGATGAGTTTTTTCATGGTGCTGAGTTTTATTGTTTAATAATATTACACCGCCAGTTTCTTATACCGGAACCGTTTCGGCTCGGTAGTACCCAGGCGTTTCTTTTTGTTTTCTTCATATTCTGAATAGCTGCCTTCGAAGAAATACACCGAGGCGTCGCCTTCAAATGCAAGAATGTGTGTACACACGCGATCGAGGAACCAGCGGTCGTGCGAAATAATTACCGCGCAGCCCGCAAAACTTTCCAGCGCTTCTTCCAGCGCACGCATGGTGTTCACGTCAATATCGTTGGTCGGTTCGTCCAGCAGCAGCACGTTGGCTCCCGCACGCAGCGTGAGCGCCAGGTGCAGGCGGTTACGTTCACCACCCGAAAGCACTTTTACTTTTTTGCCCTGGTCAGGACCGCTGAAGTTAAATTTGGAAACGAATGCGCGTGAGTTCAGTTTGTGTCCTTCAAACTCCACGTATTCGGTTCCGCCGGTGATGGCATCAAACACCGTGTCTTCCGGATTTACATTTTCGTGGGCCTGGTCAACGTATGCAACTTTTACCGTCGGGCCTACTTTGAATTCGCCGCTGTCCGGTTTTTCTTCGCCCATAATGAGGCGGAACAGCGTGGTTTTACCGGCACCGTTCGGACCGATGATACCCACGATACCTGCCGGCGGTAATTTAAAGTTCAGGTTTTCATACAACAGTTTATCGCCGAATGCTTTTGAAACGCCGGTGGCTTCAATTACCTCGTTGCCAAGGCGTGCGCCGTTCGGGATGAAAAGTTCGAGTTTGTCGTCTTTCTGTTTGGTATCTTCACTCAGCAGTTTTTCGTAGTTCTGCAGACGTGCTTTTTGTTTCGCCTGGCGGCCGCGCGCACCCTGGCGCACCCATTCGAGCTCACGCTCTAAGTTTTTGCGGCGTTTGCTTTCGGTTTTCTCCTCCTGCATCAGGCGTTTCGATTTCTGATCGAGCCACTCGGAGTAGTTGCCTTTCCACGGAATACCTTCACCGCGGTCCAGTTCAAGAATCCAGCCAGCCACGTTATCGAGGAAGTAACGGTCGTGCGTTACAGCAATTACGGTTCCTTTATATTCCTGCAAAAAGTTTTCGAGCCAGTCCACCGATTCTGCATCCAGGTGGTTGGTCGGTTCGTCCAGCAGCAGGATGTCGGGCTGTTTCAGCAGCAGGCGGCACAGGGCCACGCGGCGGCGTTCACCACCGGAGCATACACTGATGGGTGTATTTCCGTCGGGACAGTTGAGCGCATCCATGGAACGTTCGAGTTTGCTTTCGAGGTTCCAGGCATCCAGTTGTTCAATCTGTTCCGAAAGGCGGGCCTGGCGTTCGATGAGTTTGTTCATCTCATCGTCAGTCATTTCTTCACCGAATTTTGCATTCACGGCTTCGTATTCGTTCAGCACGTCTACCACTTCCTGCGCGCCTTCTTTCACAATGTCCATTACGGTTTTGGTTTCATCCAGCGTCGGTTCCTGTTCGAGGTAACCCACACTGAAACCAGGTGAAAAATGCAGATCGCCCTGGAAGTTTTTCTCAACGCCTGCAATAATTTTCATGAGCGTTGACTTACCGGAACCGTTCAAACCGATGATACCGATTTTTGCGCCGTAATAAAACGAAAGATAAATGTCTTTCAATATCTGTTTGCCGGTGTTCGTGGTCTTGCTCACGTTCACCATCGAGAAAATAATATTTCTGCCTTCTGACATGGGAAAAGTTAAACTGGTAAAACTGTTTATTTATCGTGTTTAAGGCCGCAAATGTCGTAAAAAAGGGCAGAACTTGCAATGCTTTTGCGCATAACGGGTAAAAGTAAGTGGTACCCATGAAAAGGAAATGACCGGAACATGCAAATCCCCTGTTTTTCCCACGCCAGGAAGAAGCGGTATGCATCCATTCCGGGAATAGCCCGGAAGGCATTAAATAGTTCACAATTGTCCGGAAATTAGTTCCGTAGGCGGTAATTATATAGTTTTAGGTTTTCCAGTTATCCCGAATACCGTGACACGAAATTTATTTATCGTATTCTTCCTGTTAGTACTGGTTATTCCGGCACGGGCACAGTCGTCGGTGTATCACCATTTTCCCGATTCCGGCTTTGTATGGATTGAAGAATATACAAAGACTCCTGACGGATATTGTTGCTGCAGTTCATCGGTGTGTACCAATTTTTTCAGCTACTCGCATTACCTCAATGGGGATACAATCGTCAATAACCGGAGGTATTTTGAACTCTATGAATCCGGTTATGTGATACGCACCAACTCGGGAAATGTGACCTGTCCGCCGAACAGTTACTCGCCCTGTTACCAGTATTTTTATCAGTTCGATTGTGCGCTGATCCGCGAAGATTCGGCCGCCCGTCATATTTACATCTGGAATCCGGGGGACTCGGCAGAGGTCCTGATGTACGACTTTAACATGCTGGTGGGTGATACCGTGCGCGGCAAAATCGGTAACGGAATGAATTATGTTTCGGCTATTGATTCGGTGCAGGTGGGAACCGACTTTCATAAACGGTATTGGGTAACTGTTTTTGGCGGCAACCAGTTGGGCTATGATTCGGCCTACGCTACCATTACCGAAGGGCTGGGTGGTTCGCAGGGGGTAATGATGCCGCTGATGCCGGTTGATTCCACGTTCGGCAATATGATCTGCGCCTACAATCAAAGTGTACCCGTGTGGCCGGCCAATCAGTCGGGTTGCCTTATGCCTACCGGCACTGAACGCTTTGAACAGCCCGCCGGCCTGGCCGTTTTCCCTAACCCGGCGCACGATTACCTGGCGGTTTATACTTCCGGATATGCAGGGCAAATCATCATTTCCGATATCCAGGGACGTGATGTATTTACGGTTGACGTGCGACAGTCAAAAACAGAAATAACATTACCTGGTTTACCGGCCGGTTTATACACCATCAGGTACAACACAACCGCAGGAAACAGTGTAACAAAAAAAGTGGTAATCGAATAACCGGATGAAACAAACCTTTAGCGTTTCTGCGGATGGCATAACACGCATAAAAAAGAAAACGATGCGGCAGTTCATCCCGTTGTTTCTCATCATTGCCGTGTTTGCTTTTGTATCGTGGTGGTTTGTGCTGCGGCCGTCCCTGCATTTCGGCAACCCCAAACGCTGGATACCGGGAATTATGATGGTTACCGGGGCTGCGCTTTTCTTCCTTTTTTACGTTTACAAAGCGTTTAAATCAGCGCAGCGTCTGGATAATATGCAGGTAGCTGCCGACGACCTGTTTATCACTTCGCTGAATTTTCTCGGGGATGAACTCACCGTTGCGTACACGGATATCGTGAAAATTGAAAAAATAAAAACGAGTTACTACCTGAAAACAAGCGACTGGCAGCGGTTTATCGAACTACATGAAGAAGTGGAAAACCGGAAAGCATTGCTGGAACTGATTTACAGGAAGCGGCCGGATTTGAAACCGGAAAGTTGAAGCAATACATAAAGCAACAAATAAAATTTACCACAACTACCCCTGCACCAATTTTATTTCCTGCTCATACCAGCTACAAAACAGAAAAAAGCAGGATTGAAAATATTCCTTTTCACAAAACACTTAATCCAGTAACTTTATATCATGTTGCATATTCAACGCATTGTGACAACGTGGGATAAAAAAGCACGTGGCGGAAAAGCAGCCACGATAAGAAACAGTTATCCGGAGGTTCTACCCGTTAATATCAGGGATCGCACTGTTCAAGGGAATTACGACGAAATAAATCATATTCATTTTAGTCATCACTTTGAGGTTTTAAACCCGAAACCGGAATTTCCATTCTATTTTGAACCGCATTATCTGTATTGCATTAATCATATAAACAAACTGGACATATACTGGAATCAATCACACGCTACGCATACCAAAAGATTAGTTGCATTAAGTCCGGAAAGCTGGTTTAAAATAAAGTATATACGTCGGCATATTGACGAATATGGTTGGCACTGGGAAAAAGTCGTGCTTAATATTCACTTCGGTGAAACAGAAAAACTACAGTCCAATTATTTCCAGGCAACGAAGCCGGTTGCAGTTTTTGAAAAGCATCTCTATTATTAAACGCTTATTGTGGAAACTTCAACACATGCGCCTCATTAAACTTGCGCAAATAAATAAACAGCTGCTCTTTCCGTTTACGTTTGGGCAGGACGGAAAAATCATCAAACAGTTTTTTATCGGGCAGTAATAACTTCAGCATCGCATCGCTGTCGAAATGCATCACCGCCCCGGTTTTTGTATCCAGCACCAGCTGCACCATTTGCTGCTGCGGGGTTCCGTACTGGCTGCCATAACCCACCGGCGAACCGGCATATACATACGTGGTTTCGTAGGCCGTAAAATGGCAGATACTGCCCACCACCATAATGCGGTTGAAGGCATTGTTCAGCCACACATACGCGGCACCGTTTTCGGCGTAGCCCCAGATTTTGGAAGTGGAAACCGTTTGTTCGGTTCCGTTCGCATCTTTATAAATGAACGTGTTTTTGCTCAGTACCTGCCGGATAAAATCGAGGCGCGTGGGGTCGTAATCACTTACAATACTGCTTTTCGGGATGGGTTTGTTGCTGCGGAAATCCGTAAACTGCAGGTACACACCATCGGTAAAACGGAAGTTCGTCCCGTACGTAACCGAATCCTGCTGCGCCGGTAACAGCGCGGGGAAAAACAGGCAAAACCAGCAGACGAAAATCTTAATTGCTTGCATTTCATCAAATTTCGCAAACTTTTCCCGAAATTTAACGTTCATCATCTGAGCAAAACGTTAATACATGAAAAAAATATCCGCGCTTTTCACTGCCTGTTTTTGTGCCGCTTCGCTTTTTGCACAGCAGGAAAAAGTAACCCTCGGCCTGCAGCAGCAGGTAAAAGAACAGCAGGCACAGCAGGGAACGCTGCGCCTGCTGGTGCAGGGCAATCCCGCCGAAGTGGCCGACGCCGCCAAAAACGCGGGCGGAAAACTGGTGCATGCTTCCGGAACGATTTGTTCGGTAGAAATAAAAGCCGCGCTGTTCGAAAATTTTATCGCAGACAAACGCATCAACCGCGTGGAAGGCGGCAAACGCCACAACCAGGTTTTAAACGATACCATGAAAACCATTCACGCCGTGATGCCGGTGCGCAACGGGCAGTCGCCGCTTCCGCAGGGATACGATGGCAACGGTGTGATCGTGGGTATTATTGATTCCGGCGTCGATTTTACACATCCCGACCTGCAGGATACGGCTGGTAAAACACGTGTGCTTTATTTATGGGATCAGCGCGAATCGGTTGGCCCGCCCTCCCCTGCTCCATTTACGTATGGTGTGGAATGGACCAAAGCCAAAATTGACAGCGGCCTGTGCACACATAACGATCTTGCGTATTACGGTCACGGAACCGGCGTGTGTGGCATTGCCGCCGGCGATGGCAGCAGCACCAATGCCCGCGATTTCAGCGGCGTAGCACCTGCAGCAGACATGATTGTGGTTGCTCTTGATTTTTACAACCCGGTGGGGGTGGCCGATGCGGCCGCCTACATTTTCGCACAGGCCCAGGCACTCGGCCGGCCGTGTGTAATCAATGCGAGTGTGGGTGATTATTACGGATCACACGACGGGCTCGATCTGCAAACACAAATGATCGAAAACCTGCTGCTCGCACAAAACGGCCGTTCGCTGGTGGGTGCGGTGGGCAACGCAGGCAACCTGCCTATCCATTTAAGTTACACACTCAGCAGCGATACCAACCTCACGTTTTTTGTACCGCCGGGATCGGGCCAGTTGTATATCCAGTTGTGGGCTGACACGAACAATTTTCAGAATGCAAAAATGGCCATCAGCGCCACCCAGCACACACCGGCATTTGTGGACCGCGACCGCACACCGTTTACAACGATAACACAAAACCTGCCCACCACGTCAACCGATACGTTGTGGCACACCAACGGGCAACGCATTGCACGTGTGGAACGGCACTCCACCATCCAGGCATCGGCGTATTCGATGGAGTACTTAATTACGCCGGATTCGGTAACCAATTATTATTATACGCTTGAGTTAACCGGCAGCGGACTTTTCCACGCCTGGTGTTTTGATGTTTACAGTGATACGTTACCGAACACTGTGGCCTACCCGCGCATTGCGGATTACAAAACGCCCGACACTACGCACACCGTGGTGAGCAGTTTCCAGTGTTCCGATCATGTGATTACGGTTGGCAATTTTGTAACGCGCCGCTTTTACCCGAATTACAACAACCAGTACACCGAAGACCTGACCGTTACCGCAGGCGATATTATGTGGAACTCCAGCGTAGGTCCAACACGCGATGGCCGCATCCGTCCGGATATTACAGCAGCAGGCGCAAACATTATGACCTGCGGTGTAATCAGCAACATGCCCAACTTTATTGCCAACGCCCCTCAGATTGTGGCGCCCGGCGGCTACCACGTTGTGTTCGGCGGCAGCTCGGCATCATCGCCGGTGGTGGCGGGCATTGCCGCGCTGTACCTGCAACGTTATCCGAACGCGGATGTGTGGGATGTAAAAAACGCCATCGTTAATTGCTCCATGACCGATGCGTTTACCGGAACAAATCTGCCCGATAACACCTGGGGGCATGGCAAAGCCAATGCATTTAACGCGGTGAGCGGTTGTGCGCCTACCGGGCTTTCAACTACAAATGGTGGTGCAGGATCGTTCAGTTTATTTCCGAACCCGGCGACGGACCAGGTAACAGTGCATTACACGCCCGAAAATCAGCAGGCTGTCAAAGCCGAAATACGCATCCGCAACCTGCTCGGCGAAACGGTTTACGCGCAGGCCATTCTTCCCGGCCAAAATACCTTAACTTTGCCGCGCAGCAGCCTGAGCCGTGGTGTTTACCTGTGCAGCCTTTTTGTAAACGGGGCAACAACATCCACACAAAAACTGGTGCTGCAGGATTAATTTGAAGTATGCTAAATATATCGGGATCGCCAGCATCGCAGTTGGTGTGCTTACTGTAATTTTTACATTCGCCGGATTTTATTTCCTGCCGTTTGCGCTTTTTTCATCCATTGCCGGTTTCATCCTGTCGAGCCTGTACATTTCCATTGCAACACGCAACAATCTGGCCCACAAAGTTGTTAATCCGGCATACATCGGCCTGCTGCTCAATTCCACGCCGCTGATTATGTTTCTTATTGGCCCAATGTTAAAATGAACACTGCCGCAGAAAAAAACACCGTCAGTAAATTCCTGTCGCTGGTTAAATTCAGCCACACCATTTTTGCGATGCCCTTTGCCATCATCGGTTTTGTGCTGGCCGTGCAGCAAAGCGACAAACCCTTTCCCTGGCCGCTTTTCGGATTGGTGATTTTATGTATGGTGTTCGCACGCAGTGCCGCCATGGCGTTCAACCGCTACATCGACCGCGACATTGATGCCGCCAACGCACGCACCGTGGTCCGCGAAATTCCATCGGGACAGGTGAGCCCGAAATCGGCTTTGTTTTTTGTCATTGCCAGCAGTGTTTTGTTTATCGCCACCACGTTTTTCATCAACCGCATCTGTTTTTATTTGTCGCCGGTAGCGCTGCTGGTCATTCTCGGTTACAGTTACACCAAACGGTTTACGGCGCTGTGCCACCTCGTACTCGGTGTGGGGTTATCGCTTGCGCCGATTGGTGCCTGGTTAAGTGTAACCGGCGAATTTGCGCTGCTTCCGTTGCTGTTTTCGTTTACGGTGTTGTGCTGGGTAAGCGGGTTTGATATTATTTACGCATTGCAGGATGAAGGCTTCGACCGTTCGAAAAATCTGAATTCCATTCCGGTTGCGCTTGGCAAAAAAGGCGCACTTTGGGTATCACGCCTGCTGCATCTTATTGCGGCTGCACTGGTAATTTATGCCGGCTATTATGCGGAATACACGCTGTGGTATTGGTTCGGCGCGCTCGCATTCTGCTGCCTGCTGGTATATCAGCACACACTGGTAAAACCAGACGACCTGAGCAAAGTAAACATTGCGTTTTTTACTACCAATGGTATTGCCAGCGTGGTGTTTGCGTTGTTTGTGCTGGCGGAGGTTTGTTTGTAGTTACCGGGTCAGATTTTATCCTTCACATCATCCCAATTCAGGTAGTCTGTTTTTCTGCATTTTTAATTCGTGAAAGAACCAGTTCTTGCTGTTCTTCCGGAATTGCCTGATCATCATTCGTTTTCATAAAGTCCAGCGAGTTCAATAGCTCCAGGAAGAAATCCAATTTCTCATCCGGCACATTTACGATG
This sequence comes from Chitinophaga pinensis, assembly GCA_943372645.1. Taxonomy (GTDB): domain Bacteria; phylum Bacteroidota; class Bacteroidia; order Palsa-965; family Palsa-965; genus VBWE01. Next base: position 191,294 of record CALRZN010000007.1, read on the forward strand.
ATCTGCTTCATGGTGAATTGGGCTTTATCAAATTAAAAAAAATATAATTTAAATCAGGCAGTGTCAAATCACTCATCCTTCCAATCACCACACTTGCCGGTAATTTCGCTGCACTTTTTCAGAACCCCATTTTTCCCACCATCCCGCTTCCCATCTTTACCCCATGAAAGCCCGCTTTTTTTATTCACTCTACCTCTTCCTGCTCGTTCCGTATAAAATGTGGAACTGGTACCGCGCCCGCTGGAAAATGCTTACGTTTTGCGGCCTGTTTGTATTTACCGGCGCAATTTACCTGGCCAACCGCTGGGTAAAAAACAATGCGCAGGGATTGCTTTACAGTAATGCGGCGGATGTACCAGCCTGCAGCGTGGGCCTGGTGCTCGGATCGTCAAAAACCATCAAAGGCCGCACCAACCTTTATTTTAAATACCGCATCGAAGCCGCTGCCAGCCTGTATCATAATGGCAAGGTAAAACACCTCATCGTGAGCGGCGACAACCACAAAGCCGGTTACGACGAAGCCACCGACATGCGTGACGCACTGGTGGCCGCCGGTGTGCCCGATTCGTGCATTACGATGGATTTTGCCGGTTTCCGTACGCTCGATTCGGTGGTGCGCTGCAAATACGTTTTCGGGCAGAATGCGGTGGTGATTATTTCACAGCAGTTTCACAACGAACGGGCACTGTTTATCGCGCAGCGTTACGGCATAACCGCCATCGGTTTTAATGCGCAGGATGTGCCGGCCAGCTACTCGTGGCGCACCACCCTGCGCGAATACGTAGCCCGGCTGGGCGCGGTGGCCGATCTGTACGTGTTTCACACCGCCCCGAAGTTTCTCGGGAAGCGGATCGTAATTCCGGTTTAATTCCGGCAAAAAGCGGCCGAATAAACGTACCTTTGCACTTCTTTTAAAATGTGCAATAAACGTGGCTGATATACTCGATACTTACGATCCGAAAACACACATCATCATCAAGGGTGCAAAAATGCACAACCTGAAGAATGTGGACCTTGCTATTCCCCGGAATAAATTTGTAGTCATCACCGGGCTTTCCGGTTCCGGAAAATCATCACTTGCATTCGATACGCTTTTTGCCGAAGGCCAGCGCCGTTATGTGGAAAGCCTTTCGTCATACGCCCGCCAGTTTCTCGGCAAAATTGAAAAACCGGCCGTGGAATACATCAAGGGCATTTCGCCCGCGGTAGCCATTGAACAGAAAGTAAACACCCGCAACCCGCGCTCTACCGTTGGCACGTCCACCGAAATTTACGATTACCTCAAACTGCTTTTTGCACGCGTAGGTCACACCATTTCACCCGTTACCGGCAAACCCGTAAAACGGCACAGCGTTACCGATGTGGTGGATGCCATTCTCGGCATGCCCGAAGGCACACGCATGTATATGCTGGCACCGGTGAAAATAAAACCCGGCAAAACATTAAAAGAAATGCTGGCACTGTTGCTGCAGCAGGGTTTTACACGCATCCATTACAAAGGCGAAGTACTGAAGCTGAACGAAATAAACGTTTCCGATTTATCAGCCAGCGAAATTACATACATCGTCATCGACCGCATCGCAGTAAATAAAAGCGATGAAGATGCCTCCGCCCGCCTCGCGGATTCGGTACAAACCGGTTTTTATGAAGGCGAAGGCGACATCTACCTCGAAGTGCTTGACGAAAACGCCACCGTCAAACCGGCAAAAGCAGTGAAAGGAAAAACCAAAGCCGCGGCGGCTGCTGAAAACGGCGTACCGGCAAACTGGCGGCATTTCTCCAACCGCTTTGAAGCCGACGGCATGCTGTTCGAAGAACCCAACATACACTTCTTCAGTTTCAACAATCCCGTAGGTGCATGCAAACACTGCGAAGGGTTCGGCAGCGTAATCGGAATTGACGAAGACCTCGTGATACCGAATAAAAACCTGTCCATATACGAAGATGCGGTGGCCTGCTGGAAAGGCGAAAAAATGGGCGAATGGAAAGAGAAACTGGTGATGAACGCCTACAAATTCGATTTCCCGATTCACAAGCCCGTGCACGATCTTATTGCCGAACAGCGCGAACTGCTGTGGACCGGCAACAAACATTTCAAAGGACTGCATGCGTTTTTTAAATTCATCGAGGAGCAGAGTTACAAAATACAATACCGCGTAATGCTTTCGCGCTACCGCGGAAAAACCACCTGCCCCGAATGCAAAGGCACGCGCCTGCGCAAAGATGCAAACTACGTAAAAGTGGACGGCCGTTCCATCAGCGAAATTGTGCTGATGCAGGTTACCGACGCGCTGGCATTTTTCCGTTCGCTGAAACTGAACGAATACGATACGCAGGTAGCCAAACGCCTGCTGAAAGAAATCACCAGCCGCCTGCAGTTCCTGGATGATGTGGGACTGGGTTACCTTTCGCTCAACCGTTTGTCATCAACGTTATCCGGTGGCGAATCGCAGCGCATCAACCTGGCCACGTCATTGGGCAGCAGCCTCGTGGGTTCCATGTATATCCTTGATGAACCGAGCATCGGCCTCCATCCGCGCGACACACTGCGCCTGATTAACGTACTGCTTTCGCTGCGCAACATCGGCAACAGTGTAATTGTGGTGGAACATGACGAAGAAATTATGCGCGCCAGCGACCTGCTGGTGGATATGGGTCCGATGGCCGGCACACTCGGCGGCGAAGTGGTTTTCCGCGGCGATCACGACGACCTGCTGAAAGAAAAAACCAGCCTCACCGCACGCTACCTCACCGGCAAGGAAGAAATTCCTGTTCCGGAAAAACGCCGCAAATGGAAAAACTACATCGAGGTAAAAGGCGCGCGTGAAAACAACCTGAAAAATATTTCTGTCAAATTTCCGCTCGGCGTTATGACGGTGATTACCGGCGTAAGCGGCTCAGGAAAAAGTACACTTGTGAAACGCATCCTCTACCCGGCCATCCAGAAACACTTAGGCGGTTACGGCGACCAGACGGGGCAGTTTGATAAACTGGACGGCGATTTTAAATTCCTGCAGCACGTAGAGTTTGTGGATCAGAATCCGATCGGCAAATCATCGCGCTCGAACCCGGTAACGTATGTGAAAGCGTACGATGAAATCCGCGCCCTGTATGCCGATCAGCCGCTTTCGAAAATGCGCGGTTACAAACCCTCGCACTTTTCGTTTAACGTGGAAGGCGGCCGCTGCGATGTGTGCGAAGGCGAAGGCGAAGTAACAGTTGAAATGCAGTTTATGGCCGACGTACACCTGCTGTGCGAAGCCTGCAACGGCAAACGTTTCAAGGAAGAAGTGATTGAAGTGCAGTACCGCGAAAAATCCATTTCCGATATTCTCGGCATGACGGTGGACGAAGCCATCGCGTTTTTCAGCGCGGGTGTGGGCAATACCGATAAACGAATCGTTAATAAATTAAAACCGCTGCAGGATACCGGTCTCGGCTATGTACACCTCGGGCAGAGCAGCAGCACACTCAGCGGCGGTGAAGCGCAGCGTATTAAACTCGCATCGTTTCTCGGTCTCGGTACTTCGCAGCCGCCTACGCTTTTTATTTTTGACGAACCTACAACCGGCCTGCACTTCCACGACATCCGCAAACTGCTCGATGCGTTTCACGCACTGATTGCGCAGGGCCATTCGCTGCTGATTATTGAACATAACATGGATGTGATCAAATGCGGCGACTGGATTATTGACCTCGGTCCCGAAGGCGGCGACGCGGGCGGTGAACTCGTGTTTGAAGGAACACCGGAACAACTGCTGAAAGAAAAACGATCGTACACCGGGAAGTATCTGAAAGGGAAAATCTGATTGCGGCAACTGCTGCTGTTTCGAAGATTTGTTTTTATCTTTAAAGCAAACATAACACCAGATGGATACCACCACCCTCCAGGCCAAAACCGAAGCACTGCTCGCAGCCGGCAAAAAAATAACGTTCCGCTGGGATTGTGGACACGATGAGGCATTGGTTTATATGTCCATTGACGGACAGGAAATCAATTACAGCGACCCGGTTTACGAAAACCTTTCCGCTTCATTTGACGAGTACCTGTGTGATTATCTCGATCTGCCATCGGCCGGTGAGTTTTCGCTCGAAGGATTGGCCAGCATTGAAAAACGCGACGACGGTATTTACATTGTGTTTGTAAATGTTACCAAAGGCTATGCCGATGAAACCGGCGAATGGCAGGAAGTAAACGAAGAAGAACGCGACGAAGTAAAATTGTTCGAATAATATGGCAAGGCAAAACCAGCGCAACCAGGAAGTAACAAACGACCTCGGCCTTGGCAACAAGGTTACGAATGGCCGCGGCGTAAACAAAGACGGTTCGTTTAACGTGATACGCGAAGGCGTGCCACATTTCAAACCGTATGAATTATACCATACGGTAATTTCTATGAGCTGGGGCAAATTCATGCTCGGCGTGCTCATTTATTATGTGCTGGTGAATCTTATTTTCGCCACGATCTATTACATCATCGGCATGGAATCGCTTTCGGGCATTGCCGAAAAAGCCAACGAAGGCGAACGGTTTATGGAAGCGTTTTTCTTCAGTTCGCAAACGCTCACCACGCTCGGTTACGGACGCATTGCACCCGTAGGCGCCATGGCCAGCACCGTTGCCGCTATCGAAAGCATGATCGGCCTGCTCGGTTTTGCATTGGCCACCGGTTTACTCTATGGTCGTTTTTCGCGCCCGATGGCAAAAATATTATACAGCGAACACGCCGTGGTGGCACCTTACAAAGACATCGCCGGACTCATGTTCCGCGTAGTGAACCAGCGCAGCAACCAGCTCATTGAAGTGGAATGTGATGTTACATTATCCATGTTGCGCCCCGGACAAAACATCCGCACGTTTCTGCAGTTGCCACTCGAACGCCGCAAGATCAACCTTTTCCCGATGAACTGGACGCTTGTTCATTCGCTTGACGAAGAAAGCCCCATTTACGGCATGACACGCGAAGACATGATTGCGCATGACCTGGAGTTCATCATCCTCATCAAGGCGTTTGACGATACGTTTTCACAAACCATTTATTCGCGTTCCTCTTACAAAGCCGAAGAAATTGTGTGGGGTTCCAAATTCCTGCCCATGATCAGCCGCCTTGAAAACGGCGACACACGGCTTGATATCCGCTTACTCGACGCAATGGAAAAAGCACCGATTCCTATGCCGGTAAAACGGCTCGAAAAAGAAGTGGATTAAACCAAACAGTCCCCCACCGATGGATTACACTGCAGTTATTGATCAGCTGGCGAAAAACAAAAACGTGATCGGCAACCTGCTGCACGGCTCGCCCGAAGCGATGTACCGGTGGAAACAGGAACCCGGCAAATGGAGTTTACTCGAAATCATCTGCCACCTGTGCGATGAAGAACAACTTGATTTCCGCGCACGTGTAAAACATACGCTGGAAACTCCCGGCGAGCCCATGCCCGCTATTGATCCGCCCGGCTGGGTTACCGCTCACCGTTATGCCGGGCAAGCGTTTGAACAAAAGCTGAACGAATTCTTTCACGAACGCGAACAGTCTGTGCAATGGCTGCGTGAACTGCAAAACCCGCAATGGCTGAATGCCTATCAGCACCCGAAGTTCGGCGCAATGACGGCTAAAATGTTTTTATCCAACTGGCTGGCCCACGATTACCTGCACATCCGGCAGATTATAAAATTGCGGTTTGATTACCTGAAAGAAAATACCGGGGAAGATTTGAGTTATGCCGGTGCGTGGTAATTGGAAGACAGTGCGATTTTACAAAACCAACATCAAAACCTCCGTTACATACCAACACGCCCCCACAAGCATCAGCCCGTCAAACCGGTCGAGCACCCCGCCGTGCCCGGGCAGCAGTGTATCGTAATCTTTAATGCCGCAAAGGCGCTTGTATTTTGAGGCGAGCAGATCGCCCGCTAGCGCAACGGGACCGATGCTGATGTACATCCACAAATGCGGCGTATCAAAACCGGCGCTGATGAAACAGGCCCCCAGCGCAAACACCCAGCCGGTTAAAAATCCTTCGAGCGTTTTATTCGGACTGATGCCCGGCACAAAATGCGTTTTGCCGAACCATTGTCCCGCCAGTTGTGAAATGCCGTCGAACACGACTACCGCGCCGTAAACAATCCATTGTTCATGTGTGCCTGTTTTCGCTGAAAAAAACAAAAAGCCCGCAGCAATGATTCCATAAAAAATAACACTGATGGCCTGCACATACCATTTCAGTTTGCGTTCGCCCTTTGCAGCTGCCACGCGCAATTCATCAAACCCTTTGATACCGATGATGACTGCAGCAATAATCAGTTTGTTGATTGCAATGAGGTAAAAGATTACGGCAACCAGCAAAAAATAAACGATGTATTTTTTCCAGCGTGTGGCCTGGTCCGGCTTTTTACGGAAATGGATGAGCAGCGCACCGGGAATAAACAGCACGGCTACCACCAGCAGCATGGCTACGTTGGGAATCATGTACGGGTTCCTTTCGCTTTTTCCATCCAGAAAATGCCTTTTACATTTGAACGCAGTTCATCGGTGCGCAATACAATCACGAGTTCTTCGGCATACGAGAGTACACTGAAACTCCACATGATCCAAAAATACACCGGCGAATATCCGTATGCAAAATAGGTGAAAATAAAGATGCCCTGCAGGTAGCCGGTTATTTTACCCGAATACAGGTGCAGGCTCGTCAGTTTACCGAAACGTATCAATCCCGCAACAAGCGGCAGCGCATAAAAAACCGGCAGCAGGAAAAACGGCACACGCATGGTTTCCACAAATGCAGGCTCCAGCACAATAAATCCGGCAATGGCAATGAGATATGTACCGAGATCAGCGAGTGAATCCAGCTTCGCCCCGAATGCGGTCTGCAGTTTAAACAGGCGCGCAATCAACCCATCCAGCACATCAGTGATCAGACTGATACAGATCAGCCAAACAAACAGCGGCCGCTGCTCTGTATAAAGCGTCCAGCCGATTACCGGAACAGCCAGCAAGCGGTAACCGGAAAGCAGGTTGGGAATATTGCGCAGCAGGGTTCGCATCTGTCGAAGTTAGGAAAAGGAGTTTAAAAAGACATCAGGCATTAGGCAATAGCACTTAACAAACCTATTGCCTATTGCCTGATGACTGAGAATCCTGATGAATGTAAAAAACGCGGCCTGAAATAAAAACTGCAATGTTACTCGTAAACCTTCTCGTGTTTGAACTGCAGCTCAAACAGTTTTTTATACTGCCCGTTCTTCGCCAGCAGCTCATGGTGTGTGCCCGATTCAATAATATTGCCGTGATCCATCACCAGGATGCGGCTCGCTTTCTGAATGGTGGCCAGGCGGTGCGCTATAACAATGGAGGTGCGTCCTTTCGTCAGCGTTTCCGTTGCTTTCTGAATACGGATTTCCGATTCGGTATCAATGGATGAAGTGGCTTCATCGAGCACCAGGATGCGCGGATTATACACATACGCGCGGATGAACGCAATGAGCTGGCGCTGCCCTACGGACAGCATGCTGCCGCGTTCCATCACCTTGTAATCGTAATTGCCCGGCAGCTGCATAATAAACTCATGCGCGCCCACCGCCATCGAAGCGGCAATAACCGATTCGCGGGAAATGGATTCGTTCATCAGCGTAATGTTATCAAGAATGCTTCCCGAAAACAGGAACACATCCTGCAGCACCACGCCGATGCTGCTGCGCAGCGAATGCAGTTCATATTCACGGATGTCTTTGCCGTCAATGCGGATGCTGCCTTTATTGTATTCGTAAAAACGGTTGATGAGATTAATCACCGTAGTTTTTCCTGAACCTGTTGCGCCCACAATGGCAATGGTTTCGCCGGCTTTCACCTCAAACGAAACGCCGCGCAGCACCCAGCTTTCATCTTTGTATGCAAACCACACATCGCTGAACGAAAGATCGCCGCGCAAACGGGCTGCATCTGCTTTACCGGTATCGGCAATCATTTCATCGGTATCCAGCACTTTGAAAACGCGTTCGCTGGCCACCATGCCCATCTGCAATGTATTCACACGGTCGGCAAGCATACGAATCGGTCGGAAAAACATGTTGATGAGCATGATAAAAAACGTAATGTCGCCTACGCTCATTTCCAGGTCAAATACGTTGCGCCCGCCGTACCATACGAGCAGCCCGAGCGAAATGGACGCAAGAATTTCAACCACCGGGAAAAACACGGAATAGTGCCACACCGATTTGATGTTGGCATCGCGGTGTTTTTCGTTGATCTTGCGGAAGCGTTCCATCTCCGCTTTTTCGCGGCTGAACACCTGCACGATTTTCATACCCGTGATATGTTCCTGCACAAAGGTATTGAGCTGCGAAACTGCATTGCGCACATCGTTGAATGCGGCCTTCACCGCGTTTTTGAAAATCCAGGTAGCGATAAACATCACCGGGATGGTGGTAAGTACAACGAGCGTAATTTTCCAGTTCACCACCAGCATCGCCACCAGGAAAATCAGGATCATCAGCAGGTCGCCGAGAATAACGATAAAGCCCTGCGAAAACACATCGCTGATGGATTCAAGATCGGAAATAGAACGCGTTACCAGTTGCCCGATGGGTGTGGTATCAAAATAGGTTGGCCGGAAATGCAGAATTTTTTCGTGAATCTCCACGCGGATGTCGCGCACAATGCCCTGCCCGATGCGGTTGGTGATGATGGTATTAAAATACTGCATCAGCGTTTCCACCACCAGCGTTACCAGCAGGATGATCGTGAAATACAACATAGCCGAAAGAAACGTCAGTTTTTCCGCTTCACTGCCCGGCGTGGTTTCTACGTAATCCGTCATCATGTTCCGGATAATCATCGGGCGCACAATGGAAACAGCAGCCAGCGTAATGGTAAACGACACGGCCAGGATAAACAGCGTACGGTAAGGCCGCACGTAACTGAATACCCGTTTCAGTAATTTAAAATCAAATGTTTTTCCTGCTACGCCGCTACTCATGTTCAGTCTAAATTATAATGTTCCGGGTATTTGATCCGTGCCAGGTAAAGTCCGTGAGCCGGTGCCGAAGAACCTGCTTCCGAACGTTGCTGTGTTTCAATAATGGTGTGCAGGTCGGCGGGCTGCAGTTTGCCGCGGCCCACATCTACCAGCGTTCCGACCACCGCACGCACCATGTTCCGCAGAAAACGGTTCGCCGTGATCACATATTTCATTTTGTCGCCGTTTATTTCCCAGTACGATTCCGTTACATCGCAGATCGACGTTTTATTATCCGAACCGGTCCGTTCAAACGACGCGAAGTTTTTATAGTTCAGTAAAATCGCGGCCGCCTCATTCATCTTCTCCGCATCCAGGTTGCGCCACCGCACTTCCCACGCACGGCCCACGGCAAACGCATCTTTTTTCCGCACGAGGTGATAATGGTACGTGCGCGCCACCGCGGCAAAACGCGCATGTGCATTTTCCGGCATGGCATACACCCCGTGAATGGCAATATCATCCGGCAACATGCAGTTGAGTTTGAACAGGAAATCGGCATCGGTATGCAGATCGTCGCGCAGCGCATCAAAGTGGGCATAATATTCGGTGGCATGCACGCCTGTATCGGTGCGGCCTGCGCCCATGATGTCGGTTTTTTCGCGCAGCAGCACACTCACCTTGTCCTGCAGCATTTCCTGCACACTCATGGCGTTGGGCTGGTACTGCCAGCCGTGATAATTGCTTCCGTTGTAGCTCAGCCGTATGAAGTAGCGGGTGTACATTTTTTCAGAGGGTGCAAAAATACGCAAATAAAGCAGGGCAATACAGTCGTAATACTTAAAGAACGGTTGCCTCCGGAATTTAGTTAACATTGGGTTATTAACATTTTTTTGCAACTCTTCACCTCCCTTACGAATAAGCAAAGGTACATTTGCATACGCTTGTAAAGCCTTGATTTTATGACAGACATACGGGAATTAAGTGAGCGCATTCATAAGGAAAGCGCATTTGTGGATCTGATTCACCAGGAATTGGACAAAATTATTGTGGGCCAGAAGTATATGGTTGACCGCTTGCTCATCGGGCTGCTGTCCAACGGCCACATCCTGCTCGAAGGTGTTCCCGGGCTTGCAAAAACGCTGGCCATCAAATCGCTGGCATCTACGATTGACGCGCAGTTCAGCCGCATCCAGTTTACGCCCGACCTGCTGCCTGCCGACCTCATCGGCACCATGATTTACAACCAGAAAAAAGAAGAATTTCACGTTCGTAAAGGACCGCTGTTTGCCAACTTCGTGCTGGCCGATGAGATCAACCGCGCCCCTGCCAAAGTGCAGAGCGCGCTGCTCGAAGCCATGCAGGAGAAGCAGGTAACCATTGGCGACGAAACGTTTAAACTGCCCGAGCCGTTCCTGGTGCTGGCCACCCAGAACCCCGTGGAACAGGAAGGCACCTACCCGCTTCCGGAAGCCCAGGTGGATCGTTTCCTGATGAAAGTTGTAATCACTTATCCCACCCGCGAAGAAGAAAAACGCATTATCCGGCAGAACACCACCACCGGCCTGCCCACACCCAACTGCATTCTGCACACCGACCACATTCTGCATGCCCGCCAGGCGGTACGCGATGTGTATATGGATGAGAAAATTGAGAAATACATTGTTGACATTGTGTTCGCCACCCGTTTCCCGGCCGAGTACCGCATGCAACGTTATGCCCCGCTCATCAGTTTCGGCGCATCGCCGCGTGCAAGTATTGCGCTGGCCATGGCTTCTCGTGCGTATGCATTCATCAAACGCCGCGGGTATGTGATACCCGAAGATGTGCGCGCTGTGTGCCCGGATGTGCTGCGCCACCGCATCGGCCTCACGTATGAAGCCGAAGCCGAAAACATTACGACCGAACAGATCATCCGCGAAATACTGAATGTGGTTGAAGTTCCCTGAACCGCGGAACAACGCCAGGAGCAGCTATGGAAACAACTGAATTGCTGAAAAAAGTCAGGAAGATTGAGCTGAAAACGCGGGGACTGAGTAACCAGCTTTTTTCCGGCGAGTATCACAGCGCGTTTAAAGGCCGCGGCATGACCTTCAGCGAAGTGCGCGAATATCAGCCCGGCGACGATATAAGGACCATTGACTGGAACGTGACCGCGCGCCTCAATCACCCGTATGTAAAAGTGTTTGAGGAAGAACGCGAACTCACCGTAATGCTGCTTGTGGATGTAAGCCGTTCCGAATCGTTCGGAACAAACAAACAGCAGAAACGCGACCTCATTACCGAACTGTGCGCTGTGCTGGCTTTTTCGGCGATACAGAACAACGATAAAACCGGCGTGATTTTTTTCAGCGACCGGATCGAAAAATTTATCCCGCCTAAAAAAGGCAAATCACACATCCTGCGCATCATCCGCGAACTCATCGAGTTTGAACCGGTGGGGCGCGGCACCGATATAAGGCAGGCACTGCGGTACTGCACCAACGTGGTAAAAAAACGCAGCATCGCGTTTCTCATTTCCGATTTCCTGTCGGATAATTTTGAAGATGCGCTGAAAGTGGCCGGGCGCAAACACGACATGGTGGCTATCCGCATTTACGACCGCATGGAAATGGAACTGCCCGACGCCGGCCTTGTGCGCCTGGTTGATCCCGAAAGCGGAACGATGCAGTGGGTAAACACCTCGAGCGCTACTGTGCGCAATGTGTATCGCAAAAACGCGCTCCTGCACGAAAAAAACATCCGCGATATTTTTAAACGCAGCGGCATTGACAATACGTTTATTGAAACCGGCGAAAATTATATAAAACCATTGATGAATCTGTTCCGGAAACGGGAACTGCGGGGATGATAAAAGGAACAACATACCGGTTGATACAGCGCTTCACCCTTTCGGTGATGCTGGCCGCGGGCGTGCTGTTTCCGTTGTTCACGGAAGCGCAGAACGCACGCGCCGTCGCACGGCTCGATACGGCATCGCTGCTTATCGGCGGGCAAACGTACCTGCATGTGGGCGTGGCGTACCGGCAGGGAAACAAAGCAATTAATATAACGTGGCCGCAGTTTCCGGAAGATACCATCGTTAATCACGTCGAAATAATTGAAGCCGGAAAAATGGATACGGCGCTGCGCGACAGCAGTTCACTCGTGTATGAAATGACACGCAGTTTCCGCATCACGTCGTACGATTCCGGTTACTACGCCATTCCGCCGTACCGTTTCATTGTAAACGGCGATACGCTCGAAACCGAAGCGCTGATGCTGGAAGTGAACACCGTGCCGGTAGATACCACGCAGGCCTTCCGCGACATCAAAGCCCCGCTCGAAGTGCCCCCGCCCCCGCCTGATTATACGTGGCTGTGGTGGACCGGCGGCATCCTCGCCTTTTTAATTGTTTCGGGTTTTGCGCTTTGGATGTTCCTGAAATGGCGCAAAAAGAAAAACATTCCGCCGCCCCCGCCCCCGCCGGTTCCGCTGCACATCCGCATGCTCGAACAACTGGAGCAACTGAAAGCACAGGGCCTCGCCGAAAAAGGCATGCTGAAAGAATTTTATACTGCGCTTACGGATATTCTCCGCGCATACATTGAAGAACGTTTCCGCGTGCCGGCCATGGAACAGACCTCGGATGAAATCATGCACTCGTTCCGCAGCCTGGCCGTGGACGATCAGAGCCGCTATTACCTGAAACAGATCCTGCTGCTGGCCGACATGGTGAAGTTTGCAAAAGAAACCCCTACTGCATTTGAAAATGAAATGAGCATGAATAACGCGTTTGGTTTTGTGAAAGGCACAACACCCGCGTATATTTTATATGGACAACAGCCGGCAGCAAATCAGCCGCCGGTTCAACCCGGGATGCAACCATGAGCAACTGGTGGACCGACATAACGTTTGCAAATACCTGGGCCTGGTGGTTGATGCTGGTGCCTGCGGCAGCGCTCGTGTGGTACATCCTGCTCGAACTGTTCAGCCGCACCGAAATGCAGCTGTCAACGGCGCCGTTCCTGCGCGGGCTGCCCAAACCGGCGGCATGGTATTTCCGCCATGTGTTTTTTGCAGTGCGTTTGCTCGGCATGGTATTCATTGTAATGGTTATTGCCCGCCCGCAATCGCGCAACGAAAAACGGAAAGTAAATTCCGAAGGCATTGACATCATGCTGACGATTGACGTTTCACCGAGTATGCTCGCCAAAGATTTTAAACCGAACCGCCTCGAAGTGGCCAAAGAAATGGCTTCGCGTTTCATCGAGGAACGGTTTAACGACCGGATCGGCACCGTCATTTTCAGCGGCGAAGCATTTACACTCTGCCCGCTCACCATTGATCATGAAGCGTTACAGACACAGATCAGCGCCATCGACTGCGGCGAACTCGACCAGGGAACTGCAATCGGCATGGGCCTTGCGAAATCGGTGGAACGCATTTACGAAAGCAAGGCCAAAAGCAAAATCATCATCCTGCTCACCGACGGTTCGAACAATGCAGGCGCACTGGCTCCGCTTAATGCGGGCGAAGTGGCCAAGGCGTTCGGCGTGCGCGTTTATACCATCGGCGTTGGCACCAAGGGCGAAGCGCTGATGCCCGTGGCGTATGGTCCGGGCGGCTACACGTACGATTACGTGCAGGTGGATATTGACGAACCCACACTGCAGCAGATTGCAGACATTACCGGCGGAAAATATTTCCGTGCGGTGGATAAAGAAAGCCTGGAAAACATCTATGCGGAAATTGACCGCATGGAAAAAACAATTTTCGATTCGTCGCAGCATGGCAAACGAAAAGAAGAGTTTCTGCCGTTTATAATAGTAGCACTGGCGTTATTGCTGGTTGATTTTATTTGCCGGAATACCTGGCTGAAAGGAATTGCCTGATGTGGGAACTGCAATATAAAATAGCGTTGTGGGCATTGCTGCTGGGAATTATCCCGGCGGGTATTTTCCTGCTGATGTGGCGCAGCCGTAACCGGCAGATGAAACGCATCGGCAACGCTGCCCTGCTCGATAAACTGATGCCGTCGCGTTCGTCAGCCAAACCGGTTGTGCGCATTGTGTTATTTTCCATCGCGTTCCTGCTGCTGCTTGTGGCGCTCATCAACCCGATGATCGGCACGAAAAAAGGCAAAGTAGCTACTACCGGTATTGATGTGGTGATTGCGCTGGATATTTCGAACAGCATGCTGGCCGAGGACCTGAAACCGAGCCGCCTCAGCGCTGCAAAAAATGCGTTGCGTGCGCTGATGAACCGCATGGGCGAAAACCGCATCGGTATTGTGGTGTTTGCCGGAACCGCATTCACACAGCTGCCGCTTACAAGTGATTACAATGCCGCCGAAGTATTTATTGATGACATCAGCACAAACGACATTGCCCGCCAGGGAACAGCCATAGGCGCGGCCATTGACCGGGCTTCGGGTGTGTTTTCAAAACTGGAGGGCCGCGGCAAAGCCATCATTATTATTTCCGACGGCGAAAACCACGAAGACGATGCCGAAGCCGCCGCCCGCAAAGCCGCCGAAGATGGAATTATTGTAAACACCATCGGCCTCGGTTCACCCAAAGGTTCGCCCATCCCGATCTATAAAAACGGCATTAATGTCGGCTTTAAAACCGACCGGCAGGGCAATACCGTGATGACCAAACTCAACGAACAGATGCTGCAGCAGATAGCTGCCGCCGGCAACGGCATTTATGTACACGGTACTGACGGCGATGTGGGAATCAACACCATCCTGGGTGAACTCGGACGCCTGAAAAAGCAGGAACTGTCGGAAGTGCAGTTCACCTCGTTCGAAAGCCTGTACCCGTGGTTTGCCCTGGCCGGGCTGCTGTTCCTGTTTTTTGAATCGCTCATCGGCGACCGGAAATACAGCTGGATCGGCCGCAGTTACAAACCCGCACCTGTAAAACCTGTAAGCCATGAAAAACAACCGGAATAACCTGGGTCTGCATTTCAGCATCGTAACTGTGCTGCTGTTCTGTTTTGTCTTTTCTGCTGCTGCGCAGGATAAAAAAAAGACCGACCAGGCGACAGAAAAAGACCGTTACGCCTACACACGCGAAGGCAATGAACTGTATAAAAGGAAACAGTATGCCGAGGCCGAAAGCCTCTACGTGCGTGGCGGAAAACACGAACCTGATGTTTTTACCTCGGCGTTTAACCTCGGCGATGCGCTTTACCGGCAGGGCAAATACGACCAGGCACGGCAACAGTTTGATATGCTTACGCAAAGCCCTGTTTCGGCCGATTCACTTGCGCTGGTGCATCACAACATCGGCAACTGTTACCTGCAGCAGAAACAATACCAGCCGGCCATTGATGCGTATAAAAAAGCACTGCGCCTTAACCCCGCCGACGAAGAAGCCCGTTACAACCTGGCCTACGCCCAGAAAATGCTGAAACAGCAACAGCAGAAACAACAGCAACAGCAGCAGGATCAGAAAGAAAAAAACAAGGATAAAGACAAGGATAAAAAGGAGCAGGACGAACAACAGAAGAAAAAAGACGAGCTCGAGAAAAAGAAAAAAGAACTCGAAAAAGAACAAAAGGAGAAAAACCAGCAGAAGCAGGAAAACAAACAGAAGCAGCGCAACCCGGCCACCCCGGAGCCCGAACGCCAGAAACTGGAAAAAGAAAACCAGAAAATTGACCAGCGCCTGGATGAAATAGAAAAAGAACTTGAAAAAATAAACCAGCAGCTCCGCGAAATGCAGGGACAACCCGAGCCCAAACCGGAAAGCGAGATTAAAAAAGACGAAGCGCGGCGTATTCTTGAAGCTTTAAAAAGCGAAGAGAAGAAAACACGCGAGAAATTAGACAAAAAAAGCAAAAACAGCAGTTACCCGGAAACCGATAAGGACTGGTAGGCCGTATAATTGTAATTGGAAATCATGTACCGTTTTTTAACCACTTTCACGTTTATTGCAGCAGCCGTGTTCAGCATAACACTGCACGGGCAGGCTTTGACCGTTAAAGTATCAAAAACAAAGGCAGCGGTCGGCGAACTCATTCAGCTTTCGTATATCATGCAGGGCAACGCCACCGAATTTGAACCGCCGAATCTCAAAGCGTTCCAGGTGGATGAGGGCCCCAGCCAGTCGCAGAGTGCCACCATCATTAACGGGGTGATGAGCCGCTCCACCACCATTTATTACATCATCCGGCCGAAAAAAGAAGGCCGCTTTACCATCAAACCGGTGAAAGCGGTTGTGAACAACAAAACCGAAGTATCAGCCGAGGTGGTTATTGAAGTAACCGAACCACTCCAGGCCGTTCAGCAGAACAGCAATGTTTCACCCTACAGCAATTCGCCGAGGCAATATTATAACACGCCTCAAAACAACAGCAACCAGGTAAATCCGCTGAACAACGGCGCCACACAAACTGCGCAGGCAGGCAATTCAACGCGGGATTATTTCATCACGTACAGCGTTGATAAAACAAAAGCATTTATCGGTGAACAGATTCACCTCGCTGTAAAACTGTACACGCGGTTTGAAGCGCGCGGTCCGGATGAATTTTTATTCCCGACCACTGAAGGTTTCTGGAAATACGATGCCCCGAAAACCACCACCGTGCGCAGTGTACGTGAAAATATTGACGGTGTGAATTACAGTGTGTACGTTATTTTCGAAAACTTTTTGTTCCCGCAGAAAGCCGGCGAAATTACCATTGAACCCACCACCATGAAATGCCGCATCCTGAAGCCGATTGAAAAAACCGGCAACAGCTGGGAAGATTTCATGAACTTCGGTCTGGCCCGCGAAGTACCGGTAACACTGAGTACCCAGCGCCTGAAGATAAACGTGGAGGCCCTGCCCGAAACACAAACGAATAATGAATTTAACGGCGCAGTTGGTGAATATACACTCAAGTCGGAAATCAACCGCAGCCGGGTAAATGAGAACGATGCGCTGAACATGCGCGTTACAGTAAACGGCCGCGGAAATCTCAAACTGATTGATCCGCCCAAACTGGAAGTATCAGACAATTTTGAAGTGTATGAACCCACTTCCGAAGAAAACATTGAAGTAGATGCCGCCGGTGTAAACGGAAGCAAAACCTACGATTACACCATCATAGCCCGCAATGCCTGCTCCGATACGATTCCGGCAGTTAATTTTACTTTTTTTGATGACAATGCGCAGAAATACGTATCGCTGAACACCGGCAGTTTTCCGGTTACGGTTGATCCCGCCGACCCAACGCAGCAGGCCGAAATGGTTTCCAATTTTGCTGCAAAAAACAGCACGGGCACTCCTGCCGCACCCGAACTGCTGCGCGCCCTGAAAACCGCACCGGTTGTGGCCTTGCCCGATCACAGCGTATTTGGTTCGTTGCCGTTTTACATCATTTTGATTGCTGTTCCGTTGGCATTCATGCTCTTCCTCATCGTTTACCGCCGCAAACAAAAACGCGACGCTGATGTAACCGGCACACGCATCCGTCTTGCCGGAAAAATTGCGCGGCAGCGCCTTGCACAGGCCGGTGATGCACTGTCCAAAAATGAACCGCAGCGTTTTTATGAAGAACTTTCGAAAGCGCTTTACGGTTACCTCGCCTGGAAAGCCGGGCTGCAGCACAGTGAATTTTCGCAGGAAGGAATTAAAACTGTTCTTACCGGCAAACAGGTTTCTGAAAACACAATCAGCAGCCTCGTACGCCTCATCGGTGCAGCCGAATTTGCACGTTATGCCCCTGTTTCAGCAGGCGAAAGTTTACAGCAGCAGTACGAAGAAGCGGAAAACTGCATCAACGCACTGGAAAAAGAATTGCAGAACAAATGAAACGCCTGCTGACGTTCCTGCTCCTGCTTTCCCCGTTTTTTGCCACGGCCTTTGGCAGCAATTCCGCGGCTGACAGCGCCCACGTTTTTTACGATAAAAAACAATACAAAAAAGCCGCCGCACTGTATGAAAAACTGGTTGCTGAAAACCCCGGCGATGCGGCCGCATTATACAACCTGGGCAACACCTGGTACCAGCTCAAAAAAAACGGGAAGAGCATACTCTGCTTCGAAAAGGCACTGAAAATTGCACCGGGCGATGAAGACATCCGTTACAACCTGGAACTCGCGCGCACCCGCATCAGCGGGGAGGAAAAAAACAATGATGTTTCAGAAACACTCGGCAATGCGTGGTATGATTTTTTGCAGGACAAAGGCGAAGCGTTCTGGGGATATGCCACGCTCGGTGCGGTAATTTTTGCGGTGATCTGTCTCCTGCTTTTTGTCGTGTCGCGGAAAAAACGGCTGAAACGGGTTGCACTGGCGGTTGCAGTACTGTGCATCTGCGGCGGTGTTTTTGCATTTACCGGCGGATGGCAACTGAAAAATTACAATGCCCGCGAATCGGCGATTATCCTGGTAAACAACACCGGCCTTTATGCTACACCCGGCGGAAAAACGGCGCCCGTCACCAAACTTCCGGAAGGCACCAAAGTACTTACCGGTTCCGAAAACGGCAACTGGATTCAGATTACCATCAGCCGCCAGCTCAGCGGATGGGTGCAGAAATCAGCACTCGAAACCATCTGAAACCGCCCGGGCATACCCGCCTGTGAAGCCACTCAACGCAGTTATTTTTCCTGCTCCCTGCCCTGCGACCCGCTAAACTCCACTTTTGCCGGTAACTGTACGCTGTCAGCACCCTGAAAGGCAACAAGTTAACCGAATCTTAAAATATCCGGAATTACTTGCAGGTGAAGGTAATTATGCTAACTTTGTCAGTGGCAAACAATTTAAAAAACCTTCATTCACATGATGCACTTTACCAAATGGGCAGGATGTGCGATTTTTCTGACGCTGAGCATTGGCAGCAAAGCGCAGACCTCGTGCTATCAAAACCCTTCGATTGAGGGGCCATCGGCTCCGCACGTCGTACCCGCTCCGTGGCAGGCCTGTTACGGATCTCCTGACACACAACCCGGTCAGTGGGGCATTACACAGGCTCCTTCCAACGGAAACTCCTACGTCAGTTTTCTGCAATCCGGATGGTCATCCAACGGTTACACCGAAGGCATGACACAGCTGCTCGTCCCCTGTATGGTGGCGGGCGTTACCTATTCGTTCAACATTGATCTTGCGCATACCAACGTGTACAACACCGCTGACCCGAACGGATGTTACAGTTCGTTTATCGTTTACGGCGGTGCCACGGCCTGTGCACAAACCGAAATTCTCTGGACTTCCGGTTCCTTCACCCATACCAACTGGCAAACCTATACCGTAACTTTTACACCAACCGGCAACTGGTGTTACCTCTCATTCGCGCCATATTATATCACCACCTGTGGGAGTACAGGTTTTGATTACATCAACGTGATGCTGGATAACATCACCTGTGTTCAGCCTGCCGGTCCGATTCTGAATATCACTTCGCCGCAGCAGAACGACAGCATGCCCTGTGGCTTTCTTGTAACCGGAACATTTGATACGATTCCGACGCAGGTTGTACTCAGCGGTGCGTTCATCAACTCGCCTATTCTTGCCACTATCAACGGGAACAACTTCTTCGCGAACGTAAGTTATCCGCAAGGCATGTCGGGCAACACCACCATTTATGCAACCGCAACGTACCCGGACAGCACCACCAAGGTGGATTCGGTTACGTTTAACCTGATTGATATTGTTCCCGCATTCAGCGCACCTGCAGTTTGTGTAGGCGATCCGACGGTCTTCACCGATCAGTCAACGATTACCTACGGCAGCATTGTCGGCTGGAACTGGAACTTTGGTGATAACACGAGCAGCACCTTACAAAACCCGACACACGTTTACGGCGCACCGGGTACATACACGGTAACGCTGATTCTTACAAGCGATTCGGCGTGTACAGACAGTATTCAGCAAACGGTTCTTGTTCATGGATTACCGAATGCTGCGATAACTTCGACCAACGTCTGTCTCGGGCAAACGATGAATTTCAGCAGTGCCAACTCCACCAGCACCGACGGCTCCATTACCGGCTGGGCGTGGGATTTCGGCGAACCGGCCTCCGGCCCGAACAACAACTCGCTGCTCGCAAATCCTTCACATACGTACCTCACCGCAGGCACATTTACCGTAACACTGGGCATCACCACGCAATACGGCTGTACCGATTCGGTAACACAAACAGTTACAGTTCACAGCAACCCGGTAATTCAGTTTACGGCTGATACGCTGCAGGGTTGCGGACCGCTTTGTGTAAACTTCAACGATCAGAGCACCGTTACAAACAGCACCATCAACGTGTGGCAGTGGAACTTCGGTGACGGCGGAACAGCCAACAGCATTGCGCCGGTTCATTGTTTCAACCAGTCGGGATTATTTACCATCACGCTCACAGCTACTTCTGCATTCGGCTGCACCAGCACCGACTCGGTGGTACAGATGATCAACGTGTTCCCGTTCCCGGTTGCAGCATTCAGCATGAGCCCGCAGCCGACCACCATTTCTTCGCCGATCATCACCTTCACCGACAGTTCGATCAACACACAAACATGGCAGTGGGATTTTGCTGATCCGAATGACCTGGTTACAAACACATCTACTGTACAGAACCCGATTCACACCTACAGCGACTCCGGCGTTTACTGCCCGCGTCTTGTTGTAAGCAACGGTTTCTGCACCGACACACTCATTCAGTGCCTGGTGATTGATCCGGAACTTTCGTTCTACATCCCGAACACCTTCACGCCAAACGGTGACAACAAAAACGACATTTTCCTGCCGAAAGGCATGTACGTGGAAGATTTTGAAATGATCATTTTTGACCGCTGGGGCAACCAGATTTACAAAACCAATGACCTGTATAAAGGTTGGGATGGTCGTGTGCAGGGCAAATCAGACATCGTACAGATTGACACGTACGTTTACCTGATCCGTGTGCTCGACTCCAACAATAAGCGGCACGTGTACCGCGGTCATGTCAATGTAGTTCGTTAGATAAAAACAATCCGCTAAAAAAGCACGGATGAAAAAATATATAAAACCAATTTTTGCCGGTGTATTATTGCTCATAAACACAGCAGCAAACGCACAACTCGGCAGCACACCCGCATCAGGCACCAACCCTTACGCCCCTGCCCGGCAGCGCGGTAATTCAGGAACCAATCCTGCACCGCAGAACGGGAACAACAACTTAGGCATAGCCTACCAGGACAGCCAGTGCGGGCTTGATTACACCACTTCGACGCAGAAACTGAGTATGCGTGTTCCGCTGATAAACGCACCGAGTGTGGCCCAGCCCGCAACCTTTCCCATTGCAGGCATACCGGGATCGGCAACCATTCTGAAAGCATACGTTTGGAGTGATGCATCGGGCAGCGGTATTCCGTTTAACATTACCGTTACCAACCCGGCCAGTGTAACGGCTGTTTATCCGGCAACGCTGGTGGGCAGCGACCAGGACAAATGCTGGGGCTACGCAGGCACACACACCTACCGCACCGACATCACAGCGGCCATCAGCGGTAACGGTAACTATGTACTCAGCGGACTTCCGACCAACCCGCCCACTTCGGGTGAAGATACCGACGGTGCTACCATGATGGTAATATGGAGCGACAACACGCAGGCCTTCCAGGGCGATATTATTATCTGGGACGGTGCACTCGTTGTAAACGGCGGTGTTTCAAACAAACAGATTACCGGTTTCAGCAATACCTGCGCCAACTCACTTTCGGCACGTGCATTTATGTGTGTGGCCGATCTGCAGCAGCTCAACGCAAACCTGATTGTAAACGGCAGCGCGCAGTTTACCATTAACGAAGACTGGTGGAATTACATTGACCAGCCCACTTCGGTTACACTCGGGCAAAACTCGGCCACGTATGAAGTAAGTTCTTCCGGCGACTGTTTTAATATGTGTATGATGGGACTGTATTACCGCACCAGCTGCAGCACCTGCTGCACGGCACCGCTGATACTGAACTCATCAACTACTGTCAGCAGTTGTTCAGCAAACAACGGAACAGCGACTACAACATCAACCAACGGTACCGGTCCGTTTACCTACAGCTGGAATACGAACCCGGTTCAGACCACGCAGACCGCAACGAATTTAGGGCCGGGGCAATACATTGTAACCGTGACGGATGCAGGAGGCTGTTCGTCAACCGACACCTTAAATGTGCTTGGCCAGGGCAACTTAGGCATCTCGCCCACTTCAACGAATGTCACGTGTAACGGGGGCAACAATGGATTTGCGCAGGCAACGCCTACCGGCGGAACGGGTCCGTTTACATACGTGTGGACGCCCAACGTAAGTAATACCGGCTCGGCAAACAACCTTACTGCAGGTACTTATTCGGTGACTATAACGGACAACTTCGGATGTACCGCCACACAGGTATTCAACATTACAGAACCGCCACTGGTACCGTTATCGGTAACTGCCTCAACCGGTTCATCCATCTGCACCGGCACCAGCGTAACGCTTACGGCAAACGGAAGCGGCGGCGCAGGCAACTATACATACACCTGGCTGAATGGTGTGGGAACAGGAACGAGTGTAACAGTTACTCCGACAACATCCACAACCTACACCGTTGTTATCAGCGATCCGTGCAACACACCGAGCGATACCGATACGGTAATGATAACCGTAAACCCCACACCCACTGTGGCATTTACAGGCGACCAGGTTGCGGGCTGCACACCGCTTTGTGTAAACTTTACAGAAACTACATCACCGCAGAGTTCGGTTTGTTTCTGGGATTTTGATGACAACACAACATCAACCACCTGCAACCCGAACCACTGCTTCACGCTGCCGGGACAATATGATATTAAACTGATTGTAACGGACGTAAACGGTTGTGCGAATACACTTACGATGACGAATTACATCACCGTGTATCCGTATCCGGGCCCCGGATTTACAGCAGAAACCAACGTGAACCTGGAAGATCCGAACGTAACATTTACAGACAACACATCGGGAGCTGACACGTGCATCTGGGATTTTGGTGATGGCAATGTGGTAACTGTTCCGAACTGCGGCGACATAACACATACGTATGCTGACAGCGGTACGTATCATGTGATGCAGATTGTGGTGAACCAGTGGGGATGCCGTGATACGATCTGGGGCGATGTGATTATCTCACCGTTCAGCACCATTTACATCCCGAACACGTTCACACCGAACGGAAACGGTACCAACGACATCTTCTACGTGTACGGCGAATACCTCGAAGAATTTGAAATGCTGATCTTCGATCGCTGGGGCAACCAGATTTTCAAATCGAACGACATTTACAAAGGCTGGGACGGCCGCGTACAGGGTAAAGCAGACGTGGTGCAGATTGACACCTACGTGTATGTTGTTACCTGCAGGGAAATGTTCTCCGGCAAAAAGCGGAAGTTTATCGGACACGTAAACGTGGTTAAATAAACGACCTGCACACAATCCGGTATGAAAAGTATTTTTGAAAACGACAGCCATGCCGAACTGCTAGCGCGCATGGAAAAACTGACGGCATCAACTCCCGCGGAATGGGGTAAAATGAAAGTGGACCAGATGTTATCCCACTGCTCCATTCCGCTGGAAGGTGCAACCGGTAAACGCGAAATGAAAAAGGAAGGAAATTTCCTGATACGCCTGCTTTTCAAAAAGTCGCTTTATAACGACACGCCGTACCGCAAAAACCTGCCAACAGCAAAAAGTTTTCTTGATCCGCCTTCAGCTGGTTTTGATACTGAAAAACAACGCCTGCTTGCACTCATTAATACTGTTCATACAAAAGGTGCAACCCACACATGGCCTGAACATCCTGCATTTGGTGCATTTACAGGGGAACAATGGGGCAAATCTTTTTACAAACACCTTGACCATCATTTAAGGCAGTTTGGCGTTTAAAACAACGCATTCATCTTTTTTCAAAACGATTTAGGCCATTTTCGCAAAACGGGAATGGCCTTTTCTTTTTATTAACAATTCCCGGCCTGCCCCTTGCTTTTCTCCTGAATTTTAGTATTTTAGCTAACCAGTACCAAACACACAGGCAAACACATTTTATCGGGAATCACATGAAGAGAACGCTACTTTTCTCAATTGTGCTGTTACTTATTTTGGCAAATAAGTTATCTGCACAGATTCAGCAGACGAGTTCACAACGCAATTGCTCCGGAGTTCCCGGTGCCTGCGGTTATCCTGCTCAGCAGAATCATTCACCCAGTAATCCGAACCCGACTCCGCAAAACGGGAACGGTACACTCGGCCAGATTTACAACTTTTCAAAATGTGGATTGGGTTTTGCCTCAGCATCGCAGCGAATCGGGAAACGTTTTACACCGCAGGGTGTAAACCAGCCCGCACCGTTTGTGATTTCCGGCATTCCTGCATGCGCAGTTATCGAACAGGCGTACCTCTGGGCAGAAGGTTCCGGTAACGGTGCTGCACAAACAGCAACCATTACCAACCCGGCCAGTGTTACACAAAATTTTCCGATGACTATCGTGGGAACCGGTCCCGATAAATGCTGGGGCTACGGTGGCAGTTACACCTACCGCGCATCTGTTACATCGATCATTTCAGGAAACGGAACATATAATATCAGCGGCCTGCTCACGAACCCGCCCACAGCCGGCAACGATATGGACGGTGCAACCCTGGTTGTAATTTACAGCGACCCGAGTGCAAACTACCGTGGATCCATGGTTATTCATGATGGCGCCGTAGTTATTAACGGTGGTACAACCACACAAAACATTACGGGCATCGGTGCCTGCGCCAACTCGACGTTTGCCCAGGCATTTATGTGTGTGGGCGATATCCAGTTTAATCCGACTTCATGGACCTTAAATGGAACAGCCGCTCCGCTCAGCTGGAACTGGTGGAACTATGTACAGGTAAATACCAACGTAACGAACGGCCAGGCAACGGCAGCCTACACGGTATCATCATCAGGTGACTGCTTTAACCTGTGTGTGATTGGTCTGTATTACCGTACGAACACCTGCACCACCTGCCCTACGCCGAGCAGCCTTGTTATCAATACAACATCAACACCTGCAAGCTGCAGCAACTGTAACGGAACGGCAACGGTAACCAGCGTTACAGGCGGAACAGGCCCCTTTACATACAGCTGGGCACCAAGCGGCGGAACAGGATCAACTGCGACTGGATTATGTGCCGGAACTTATACCGTTACAGTTTCCAACTCCTGCTTTACGAATACAGCCGTCGTCACCGTAACGAGTAGCGGAGGCGGTGTTACAACAACGGGCGGACAAACGAATATTTTGTGTAACGGGCAATGTACCGGATCAGCTTCTGTAACACCTACAAGTGGAACTTCTCCATTTACCTACAGCTGGGCGCCAAGCGGCGGTACCGGTTCAACAGCAACAGGACTTTGTGCAGGAACATACACCGTTACCGTTACAGACGCCAACGGTTGTACGGGAACACGAACGTACACGATTACGCAACCACCGGCACTTACAACTACAGGCGGACAAACGAATGTTTTATGTAACGGACTTTGTACCGGCTCTGCAACAGTTACAGCCTCAGGGGGCACAGGACCTTACAGTTACAGCTGGGCACCGGCGGGCGGTACAGGGCCATCAGCTACGGGGTTATGTCCAGGCACATATACTGTTACAGTAACCGATGCCAACGGATGTACAACAACCCGTACATATACGATTACACAGCCACCTGCGCTGGCAACAACCGGCGGACAGACCAATGTGCTTTGTTTCGGGCAGTGCACCGGGTCAGCAACCGTAACACCATCGGGCGGAACGGGACCATATACATACAGCTGGGCACCGAGTGGCGGTTCAGGCGGAACAGCAACAGGGCTTTGCGCAGGAACTTATACCGTTACAGTAACTGATGCGAGCGGATGTACTACAACACGTACATTCACTATTACACAACCGCCAAGTGCAGTATCTGCAACACAGGCACAAACCAACGTATTGTGTAACGGCCAGTGTACGGGATCGGCAACAGTTACGGCTTCGGGCGGTACAGGGCCATATACATACAGCTGGGCACCAAGCGGCGGAACAGGAGCTTCTGCATCTGCACTGTGTGCCGGAACATTTACCTGTACAATAACTGATGCAAACGGTTGTACCACAACACGAACATTCACCATTACACAACCTCCCGCATTAGCAACAACAGGCGGACAGACGAACGTGCTGTGTAACGGGCAGTGTACAGGTTCTGCATCAGTTACTGTTACCGGCGGTACAGGGCCTTACACGTACAGCTGGGCACCTGCGGGTGGTACAGGCTCAACAGCTACTGCGTTGTGCACGGGCAACTATACAGTTACAGCAACGGATGCAAATGGCTGTACCATTACACG
>CALRZN010000008.1:0-169090 GCA_943372645.1 Chitinophaga pinensis
AGTCGCTGCACTACAGCTGGCTCGATAATACCGACACCATTAACACCCTGGCCAAACGCATTGCTGTTCCCGCAGGGTTTGTGCGTGTAAAAACCAAACCGGGTTCGTATTATTCCTGGCTCCGTAACCTGCCTTTGCTCGATGCAGGCACTCCCGTAAAACTCTACAACGGCAGCCTGAAAGGCACGCAGGATGTACATGTTGCCGTTGTAAATATGGATGTGGGCAAACGCGACCTGCAGCAATGTGCCGATGCCGTGATGCGCCTGCGGGCGGAATATCTTTTTTCGGTGATGGACTGGGAAAGCATCCGGTTTAAATATACGAGCGGCGACCGGGTTGATTTTATGCGCTGGAGCAAAGGCGAACGTCCGAAAGTGGCCGGAAACAAAGTGGTGTGGACAACAGGCAACAAAAAAGGAACAGACCACGTCAACTTCCGCGAATACATGGATAACGTTTTTACGTTTGCAGGATCCAGTTCGCTCAGCAAAGAACTGCAGCCGGTGAAGGTTAACGACATGATGATCGGCGATGTGTTTATCGTCGGCGGTTTTCCAGGCCATGCGGTTACCGTTATTGATATGGCCGAAAATCCGGCCACCGGTGAAAAACGGTTTATGCTCTGCCAGAGTTACATGCCCGCCCAGCAGGTGCACGTATTAAAAAATCCGGAAAGCGATCAGGTATCGCCCTGGTACACTGTTCCTGCGGCAGGAGCGGAGCTGCAAACCCCGGAGTGGACGTTTCCGCCGAACAGCCTTATGCGTTTTCCGCAAACACCGGTGCGTTAAAAACTTATTCCCCCTGTTCAAAATTCGGTAGCCGGTTTCGCCCGGAGAACCTTTACCTTTGCCGTATATGTTACGCCATTTAACCATCAGCAATTACGCTTTAATAGATACGCTCTCCATTGATATTTCGGAAGGACTGAGCATTATTACCGGTGAAACCGGTGCCGGCAAATCCATACTGCTGGGCGCCCTGGGCCTGCTGCTCGGGCAGCGCGCCGATACGCAGGCGTTGCAGGAAAAAACAAAAAAATGTGTGGTGGAAGGGGAGTTTGATATCCGCGGATATAAACTCAAAAACTTTTTCAAAACCAACGACCTCGACTACAGCGATACCACCACCATCCGTCGCGAAATCAATCCCGAAGGAAAATCGCGCGCATTTATCAACGACACACCGGTAACGCTGGCGGTGCTGAAAGAACTGGGCGTACGCCTCGTGGATGTGCATTCGCAGCACGAAACGCTTACGCTGAACGATTCCGCATTCCAGCTCGAAGTAATTGATGCGTACGCCGGCAATGCAACGCTGCTGCAGCAATACGAAACCGAATTTTCAAATTTCAAAAAACTGCAGGCGCAGCTGGATGAACTGGTAGCACAGGAAACGCAGGCGAAAAAAGACCTCGATTATTTTCAGTTCCAGTTTGATGAACTGGAACAGGCCGGGCTCAAAGCCGGTGAACAGGCCGGTTTCGAAAGCGAACTCGAAACACTCGAAAACGCCGAAACCATTAAAAGCGGCCTGTCGAAATCGGCTTACGCGCTCGACGGGGGAGAGCAGAACCTGCTTACTTCGCTGAACGAAATAAAAAACACCTTAAACGGACTTGCGCGTTTCAATCCGAACATTGCGCAGCTTTCGGAACGCGTAAACGCATCGTACATTGAACTGAAAGACATCAGCAGCGAACTGGAAACGCTGGATGATACCATCACCCACGACCCGGCCCGCATCGAATGGCTCCAGGAAAAACTGGATGCCATTTACCGCCTGCAGCAGAAACACGGCGTAAAAACCGTGGAAGAACTGATTGAAATTCACGCCACGCTTTCGGATAAAATAAACGCCGTGGGTTCGCTCGAAGAGCAGATCCGGAAAACGGAAAACGAACGCAATGCGGCCGAAAAGAAAATACAAACCACCGGCGCAGCACTCAGCGAAAAACGCAAAGCAGCAGCTCCGAAAATTGAAAAAGCCATCCGCGAAACGCTCGCCCAGTTAGGCATGAGTGCGGCTGTGCTGTATGTGGAACTTACACCGGCCGCCAAGCCGCGTGAATCCGGACTCGATAACATCCTGTTCCGTTTCAGTGCCAACAAAGGCAGCGATCCGAAACCGCTTGATAAAGTCGCTTCGGGCGGAGAACTTTCGCGCCTCATGCTCAGCCTCAAAGCGCTCATCACCAAACTCACCGCATTGCCCACCATCCTGTTCGATGAAATTGATACCGGTATCTCCGGCGATATTGCCGCCAAAGCAGGCGACATCATGGCGGCTATGGCCAAACACATGCAGGTGATTGTGATTACGCATCTGCCGCAGGTGGCCAGCAAAGGCAGTTCACACTTGTTTGTGTACAAACAGGAAGAAGGCAAACGCACCGTAACCCGCATCAAAGCACTGAACAAAGAAGAACGCATCCAGGAAATTGCAAAAATGCTCAGCGCCGGTAAAGTAAGTGCGGCCGCTGTTGAAAATGCACGCGAACTGCTGAAAGCCTAACGGATTGTTATACGGCCTTTGCTCAGCTTCCCATCCTGCTCTGCAAGCACAAAATACGTTCCTGCTGCTACGCCGGTAAGTGCAATGCTACGCTGAATAATGCTGCCGGTAGCGCGTGTTTCGTAAACCGTTTTTCCGAAGACATCAATCACCCGCAAGTGCACCACTGAATTGTTTTGCGACTGGAAACGGATATCAAATTCACCGTTGTTCGGATTGGGAAACACAACCAGCGTGGAGGTATGCGCAGGAGCTGCAGGCGTTGCAATACCCACCGGGCTCGACATATCCGTTTCAAAAATGCCGCGGCCATAAGTGGCTGCACGCACCTTGCGCGTGGGGTAAAACAGTTCGAGATCGGTTACAAAAACGTTTGGCAGCCCGGTACCGAGTACCTGCCAGTTGGAGTTTAACGAATCACTGTAAAACACCCCGGCATCGGTTCCGATGTAGATCAGGTTTGTGCTTCCGTTTTCATAAACACCCACGTTCACCGGCGTGTTCGGAAGTGAACCGCTGATGTTGGTCCAGCTGCTTCCGGCGTTTGCGGAATAATACACTTTGTTGCCGGCATCATATCCGTTACAGGTTATCCACACACGGTTCGGATCGGACGGATGTATTACAATGGAAGAAATGTTCGTCGTTCCCGGCGAGGTAATGGTATTCCACACCAGCCCCATGTTGTCGGTCATCTTCAGTGTATTGCCAAACGAAATCCAGATCGTGTTCGGATCGGAAGGCGCAACAATGAGGTGTTCGATGGTGCCGGTGGCAATATTATTACTCAGCGGCATCCACGTATTGCCGCGGTCGGTGCTGCGCCACACTTCGTTGTAACCGGCAACGATGGTGTTGTGGTCTGACGGATCGATTACATACGGTGTAACCCAGTTGCCCGAAGGCTGTCCGGGAATATTCCAGCTGATTTGAACAACGTTTCCACCGGTCCACCGGTCAAGAGAACGGTACAGTGTGCCGTATGTGTAAGTGGAATACATCACGCTGTCGTTTACCGGATCAACGGCTACTTCCATGGCATCGCCGCCGTTGGTGGGCCGCCAGCCGCCGGTATTGTCGCGCAACCGGCCGCCGTTGTCCTGTGTACCACCAATAATAATAATCGGATCAGTTGCCGATTGTGCAATGCGGTAGAACTGCGTAATGAGCAGCCGGTCCGACATGTCTTTCCATGCAACATTGTTTTCCGAATACGAATAAAGTCCGCCATCATTGCAGAAAAAAATACGGTCAGGCTGCAACGGATGAAACGCTGTAGCCCGCTGATCGGCATGAACCACATCGTGTATCAGGTCATCATACCAGTGTGTGATTTGTGTCCACGTCGCACCCGTATCGGTTGATTTATAAATACTCAGCCCGCCGCAATAAATTACATTGGCATTGGTTGGTGAAATTTGTACCACCCAGTTTTCGGGGTATGTGGATACAAACGTGGGGTTAGCACCGTAATTTGTTGAAATATAAAGCCCGCTGTTAAACGATGCACTTATCGCCATAATGGCCGGATTGGCTGGCGTTACGGCCATCTGCAGTGCATTGCCCTGGATATTAAAATTGGTAACCTGCGACCATGTTGCACCACCATCCGTTGAGCGGAAAATTTCACTTGATCCGGCCCAGTCAAAAACAGATGAAAAGAGGTTCGATGTTCCCGGTTCAAATTCAAGGTCGGCGTAATAAAGTGTGTCGAGCAGATTCCAGTTGGTGCCGCCATCCGTGGTTTTGTATAACCCCTTGTTTGTTGGCACATACAGCGTGGCCGGGTTAAACGGATCAATCAGCATCGTTGCGGCATACCGCAACTGCGAATAAGTGTAATTGGGTGTCCATGCAAGGCTTGTTGCTGTCCAGGTCTGGCCTCCGTCTGTACTTTTATAAACACCCTTGTCTATTGTGTACCAGCCATAACAGTAGGTGAGCATAATGTAGATGGTATTCGGTGAAGCCGGATCCACCACACAATGGGAAACGCCGGTGTAAGGAAGCTGGTCGGTAAGCGGTATCCAGCTCATACCGTTATCGGTTGTTTTCCATAAACCGCCATGTTTTGAACCGGTATAAAACGTATTGCTGTCAACCGGATCGAAGGCTACGCAGTAGGTTCTTCCCATATTGCTGTAGCCGCCCTCGGATGTATCCTGCGAAATATTGATCCACGGCGAAACCATGGAGCGGTTTTGCGGAAAGCGGGCATCACGTTCTGCATACATCGCCGCAGGATCGGGCACACGGCCGTCGGCATCTACGCGCCCGGCATAAAACCATTTCCAGCGTTGGTATTCCGTGTAGGCATCATCTGCAAATGCCGGATGGAATTGCTGTTCGGTTGCATGATTGCGTTGAAAATACGCTTCGGCAATTGCGCAGGCCTCGTAATACGTTGCGCCGGGCGGAATAACCGGACCGCCGGTTTGTTCCTGCGCGCTGAGTTTGCCGGTCAGCAACAGGAGGGAAAGGAAAAGGTGTTTCATTCCTAAAATTAACGCAATTCCAGGGAAACGGCCAAATAAATCACGGTGATATGGAGAAGCGACGCGTTAACGGATGGTTATTCGCGTGCGCGAAACAGTTTCATTTTGCTGTACCGATACGATATAGGTTCCCGAAGCGAGGCCCGAAAGATCGATACGTTCCTGTAACGGTTTGCTTCCGCCGGCAGTTTGTGTATAAACGATTTTACCAAACAGATCCGTTACCGAAATCGTTGCCGGTGCAGTACCTGCTGCCGCACATCGGATTTCAAATACACCGTTGTTCGGATTGGGAAACACCACAAGAGCAGGTGAGGGTGTTGCCGGTGTGCTGCTGCCCAGCGGGGTGGCCAGGTCCACTTCCCAGATGCCGCGGCCGTAAGTGGCTGCGCGCAGTTTGCCGGTCGGGTAATAAATTTCGAGATCGGTGATGGATGTTTTCGGAAGCCCGTTGCTGTAAAGCTGCCAGGTGTTGGTGATCGAATCACGGTAAAACACACCACCATCTGTTCCGATGTAAATGATGCCGTTTCCGCCGTTCTGATACAGCAGCGTGTTTACCGGCACATTCGGAAGCCCGGTTGATAAATTGGTCCACGAAGAGCCGCCGTTTGTGGAGTGATACACTTTAATGCCGCCGGTGTATTCGCCGCGCGTAATCCACAATGTATTCGGGTTGTTCGGATGTACAGTGATCGAAGTAATTTCCGCTGTTCCGGTAACTGTAACCGTTGTCCAGGTTGCACCCATGTCTGTTGTTTTGCGCATGTTGTTGCCCCACGAAACGTAAATGGTATTCGGATCGGAAGGTGCAACAGCAAGACAGTTGAGTGTGCTGCCGTTGCCGGTGATGTTGTTGCTCAGTGCAGTCCAGTTATCCCCGCGGTCGGTGCTGCGCCATACGTCGTCGTAACCGGCAACCAGGGTGTTGTGATCTGAGGGATCAAGCATGTACGGATTCACCCAGCTGCCGGGCGGGGTGCCGCCGGGAATGTTGGCGCTGATTTCGTTGTAGGTGTCGTTTACCCAGCCGTCCAGCGAACGGTATAACTTGCCGTAAATGTAGGTCGTGTAAATCACGTTGTTGTTGGTGGGATCAATGGCCACTTCCATGGCATCACCGCCGTTGGTGGCGCGCCAGGTACCGGTATTGTCGCGCATGCGTCCGCCGTTGTCCTGCGTGCCGCCGAGAATAATCTGTGCATTGGTGGGCGAGATGGCCATTTTGTAAAACTGCGTAATCTTCAGTCCGTCAGAAATATCAGACCAGCTGTTGCCGCTTTCGGAATAGATATACACACCGCCATCGTTGCAGAAAAACATTTTGTCCGGCTGCAGCGGATGAAAGAAACTGTTGCGCTGATCGGCATGCACCTCATCGTAAGGCGGATTGTAATACCAATATGTCAGCTGGTTCCAGTTTGCACCACCGTCAGTTGATTTGTGCACAAACAAAGCGCCGCAGTAAATAATATTCGCGTTGTTCGGCGAAATCAGCAGCACATCGTCTTCGGGGCAGGTACCGGCGAGTGTCAGGTTTGCACCGTAGTTGGTTGAAACCAGCAGCTCGGCGTTTGAGCGGTTAAGTATGGCCAGCTTGGCCGGATTGGCTGGCGTTACAGCCAGTTTAATGGAATTGTAGTTCGTATTGAAACTGGTCAGCTGCGTCCAGGTTCCTCCGCCATCGGTTGTGCGATACACTTCGCTCGAACCCCAGTAATCATTTGTTGCCGCATACAGGTTCGATGTGCCCGGCTCAAAACAGATGTCACTGTGATAACCGGTGTGTACCACTGTCCACGAAGTGCCACCGTTGGTGGTTTTATACAATCCGTTGGTAGTGGCTGCATAAATTACCGAAGCGTTCAGCGGATCCATGGCCAGTTCGGCAATGGCTCGACCCTGCGAAAGCGACCAGGAGAGGCCGGTAGCCGCCCAGGTTGCACCACCGTCGGTACTTTTGTAAACCCCCATGCTGTAATTCCACCAGCCGCTGTGATCGCCTACGGAAATATAAAGCGTGCTGGTATTGGTCGGATCAATTACACAGCTGCCCACGCTCACATACGGAAGCGCATCGGTAAGCGGCGTCCAGGTCTGACCGGCATTGGTCGTTTTCCACAATCCGCCGATGGGTGCGCCCACATAATACGTATTGGCGTTGTTCGGGTCAAAAGCCACACAGGTGGCACGGCCCATGCCGTTGTAACCGCCATCTGCAGTGGCCTGCGAAATGTTTGTCCATGTAGTGGACGCAACCGAACGGTTAGCCGGAAACAATTGGTTTATTTCTTCCTGCGCCGCAGCCAGGTCGGGAAAGTTGCCGTTTTCATCCACACGTGTATGCCAGTACCATTTCCAGCGCTGGTAAGCGCGGTAGTCGTCATCACCAAAGTGTTCGGCACGGCGGGTTTCGCTTACATAATCGGTTTGAAAATACGCATCTGCTTTCGTGCAGATTTCGAAAAAGTTATCGGCCGGTGTAATGCCCAGCTGTGCACGGAAATCCTGTGCGGCAACGCGTACAGCCAGCAGGCTGAGGAGAATAAACGGGAGCAGTCGTTTCATGGCTTAAAAATACAAGGATTATTTAAAAAATCCGGGACAAATAGTGTAGTAAATCAGGATTAAAAAAATAAAACCCGCTCCTTTCCGGAAGCGGGTTTGTTAGTGCAACAATTAAGGGTGTCTCTAAAAACTCAAGATTGAGGCGGACGATGATCGAATGCGGAGTCTCGGCTTAGCCGAGATGAGCATTTTCGAAATGAGTCCAACGAAGAGATTGAGATTTTTAGAGGCGCCCTTAAGATTAGGCTTTTTTGTTGGCAGGATCCATCAGTTTGTTCATGGCCATCATCTGGTGCATTGATTTTTCCATGCCTTCGGCAGAGCCGTCCAGGAAAATAACGTTGCCACGTGAGTTTTCCGAAAAATGTTTGATGGCTTCGGTCCACATCGAGAACAGGATCACCGAGGTATCGAGGTTGGCCTGCTGCATTTCTTTTGCGGCACTGCTCATACCCTTGGCCACCTCTTCGCGGAACAGGGCCACGCCCATACCACGGAGTTGTGCGGCTTCGCGTTCGGCTTCGGCAGCAATTTTAATAGCGTTACCTTCTGCTTCTGCAGCCTTGGTTTTGGTGATCAGCAGGGCCTGGCCTTCGTTTTCAGCAGCCGCTTTCAGGTTGAACGAAGCTACTACCTGTGCCATCGATTTCATAATGGCATCGTCGAACGTGATGTCGTTCATCTGCAGATCGAGCAGGTGATAACCCCATTCTTCGAGCAGGTGATCGAGCTGGTCTTTTACGTGTTCGGTAATTTCTTTGCGCAGGCTCAGCACTTCCGCCTGTTTGCGGGTAGCCACGTAGCCGCGGATAACGCCTTCGATGGTGCGGATGAGCGCCTGCATAAAGCTGCGCTCGTCCATAAATTTAAAGGCCACGTTTTTAACGGTTTCTTCCTTCTGGTCAATTACCGAATACAGCAGCATGGCTTTAAAATACACATTCGCCTGGTCGTTGGTGATGGCCTGGAATTCCAGTTCCACCGAACGGTTCTGAATGGAAATGCGCTTGTACACTTTTTCAATCAACGGAATTTTAAAATTCAGACCCGGCGTAAGCATCCGGCTGTATTTTCCGAAAATGGTGGTGATGGCAATGGTTCCCTGCTGCACCGTGGCAAAGCAGCCCATAAGGATGATCAGCCCGAGAAAACCGAGCACCCCGTATAAGATCAGATCGTTGACTGTCATAAAAGTGTGTTTTGATGTTATGAAGTAAAGATATAAAACGGATTTGATCTTAGGCTTGTTATTGATTTTTTTAGTCCTTTTAGCCCTAAAATAAATTCAAAAACAAGTATAAGCGTAGTCTGTGAATGGGTTTTAACTTTTAAGATTAAAACTAAAAAAAGATTTTGACAAATAAAATTTCATCGGATTGGTCAAAGTAATAAACAGGATAATTGGTTTGCGATATCCCAAAACTATTCGAAAAGGAATCGGCGAATCCTGATTATGTTGGGTTTATTCGCAAAATCAGTATATAGTATAACAAAAGTATTAAATTAATACTATATTTATATTCAATAAAACGAATAATGAAATATGGAAACTCCAGATAATTATGAATTACTGAAGATTGGGGCATCTTCTGTTACGGTTGTTACAGGGCTATTTAAAGGAATTTCGTTCCTTTTAAAAAGGCAAATGTTATTGAAAAGACAAAAAGAATTAGACACTTACTACACACTGGATGAGATAAAAAAAGCCACTCGATATTTCATTAATACGAAATGTCAGAATGTCCCTCCTTCAAATTATTCGGAACCTTCTGAAAATGAAGCTAATGCTGTAAGGCAAGACGCAATTAAGTTTTTTATTAAAAAAGTATTCTCAAATAACTCTTCAGTAAGTCGATATTATGTAATTTTTGCAGATTCGGGGATGGGCAAAACCACCTTTCTGCTTAATTTATATACACGATATCAAGCCAAGAAATTCAAATCATTAAAAATAAAATTATTACCTCTTGCTCACCCTGATATTGATAAAGACATAGAATCTATTCCAGAAATAGATAAAAGTCGAACAATTTTGCTGCTGGATGCTTTTGATGAAGACTTGAAAGCAATCTCAAATTATTCAAGCCGATTGACCGAATTAATTGACAAAACTAGGAAATTTAAACGTGTTGTTTTTACCTGCAGAACTCAGTTTTTTCCAAATGAAATTCAAGAACCATTAGAGACGGGTGTAATGAAATATGGAGGTGAAAAAGGATATCATACATTTCAAAAGTTTTACTTATCTCCTTTTGATAGTGGAGAAGTTAAAAAATATTTAAGAAAAAGGTTTTCAATTTTCAGCATCATAAAACGCATTCGCGCAAATAAAATTATTGAAAAGTCTCCCAGTTTAATGGTACGACCGATGTTGTTAAGTTATATCGATTTATTGGTTGAGGACAATAATAAATATCAGTTTACTTACGAGATTTATGAATCATTAATAAATAAATGGATAGAGCGAGAAGCAAATATTAAACCGGCAGATGCGAGAAACGAATATGCAAAAGAACTTTATAAATTCTCGGATGCTATAGCTACATATATTTACATTAACAGAGATATTTCAAAAGGCTTAATTATTAATGGTGAAGCGATGGCTAAATTTGCAAAAGAACACGATGTGTTATTAGAGGAGATGGATATGAAAAGTCGCTCTTTATTAAATAGAAACTCCGAAGGATATTACAAGTTTTCACACAAGTCAATTCTAGAATACTTTCTTGCAAAAAAGGCTTTTACTGATAATACTTTTAACAAGAGTTTTCAATTTGATGGGATGAGTCAAGCTAAGAAATTTTACAATGAATTAATGTTTAACAATAATATTAATCAATATATCTCGCTTTATTTTCATGAAAGTGTAGCTCGCGAATATAGGATTGAAGTGAGAACTACTATTGAGGGAACGAATCAAGTAAAATCTATAGTAAATCCATATAATTTAGTCGAAATGAAAAAAACACTATGGAGTCAACAGTATCTTACACTATATGATCGAAAAAGATTTGATATTTCATTGCTTGAAGCGTTGCAAAATGTCAAATCAATTGAAATATCTAATCAAAATATAAATACAATAAATAGATTGCATATAGATAATGTCGAAAAAATAATTCTATCTAACAATTTAATTAATAAAATCGAAAGCATGAGTGCTCCGAAACTGTTTTATCTAGACTTATCTTTTAATAAAATTTCAAATATTAAATTTATCGAGAATCTCACATCATTAACACACTTAGATATTTCATTCAACCCTATTTCTATGACCGATATTCAGCTACTTGCAAGAAAATTACCAATGTGCAAAATCGTGTTTCGAACAGATCAGAAAATTAAAGAGACTGAATACTATAATATTTATATATCTCAAAACGATAAAAACAACTATCCTAGTCTTTAAAAATATCTATCGTTTCTCCAGCAGCACCACATTCTCCACATGATGCGTGTGCGGGAACATATCTACCGGCTGCACTTTTGTTATGCGGTAGTTTTCCTGCAGCAGGGCCAGGTCGCGGGCCTGGGAGGCGGGGTTGCAGCTTACATATACGATGCGCTGTGCACCACAACCAGCGAGGCATTTCACCACATCTTCGTGCATACCGGCGCGGGGCGGATCGGTAATGATTACATCGGGGCGGCCATGCTGTTCGAGAAACGCGGGCGTGAAAATATCTTTCATGTCGGCCGCAAAAAACACACAGTTGTTTATTTTATTCATCGCCGCATTTTCATGCGCATCTTCAATGGCGGCGGCTACGTATTCCACGCCAACCACTTTTCCTGCCTTGGCGGCCACAAACTGCGCGATGGTGCCTGTGCCGGTATACAGGTCGTAAACCGTTTCGTTTCCGGTAAGTCCGGCAAATTCGCGGGTTACTTTATACAGTTCATAAGCCTGCGCCGAGTTGGTCTGGTAAAACGATTTCGGTCCGACTTTAAAACGCAGGTCTTCCATGGCTTCAGTAATGTAATCGCGCCCGTGAAACAACTGCACTTCCAGGTCATGGAACGTATCGTTTGCTTTGCCGTTGATCACATACATCAGCGAAGTAATCTGGGGAAAATGATCGCGCAGCGAAGTAAGCAATCCTTCCAGCGCCGGCCGGTCGTCGTGATATACCTGCAGCAGCACCATTACTTCGCCCGTGGAAGCAGTGCGGATCATGAGGTTGCGCAGGAAACCGCCTTTGTCTTTAATATTAAAGTATTCGAGTCCGTGCTCATCCGCATACGATTTTACAAACAGGCGGATGCTGTCGCTCGGCTCGGGCTGCAGGTGGCAGTGGTCAATGTTCAGTACTTTATCAAATGTGCCGGGAATGTGAAACCCGAGCGCATTGCGGGTGCCGGGCTCCCAGGTTTTTTCGCTGCCGATTTCTTCCAGCGTAAGCCAGCGTTTATCCGAAAAACTGTAATCGAGTTTGTTGCGGTAATAATATTCGTTTGCCGAACCGAGAATAGGCTGCACGCCTTCGAGGGTCAGTCCGCCGAGGCGTTCGAGGTTATCAATTACCTGCTGGTGTTTGTATTTCAGCTGCCAGGCGTAATCCAGCTGCTGCCATTTGCAGCCCCCGCATACCCCGAAATGGGCGCACTTCGGCTGCACGCGTTTGTCGGAAA
Source organism: Chitinophaga pinensis (assembly GCA_943372645.1). Classification (GTDB taxonomy): domain Bacteria; phylum Bacteroidota; class Bacteroidia; order Palsa-965; family Palsa-965; genus VBWE01. Next base: position 12,213 of record CALRZN010000008.1, read on the forward strand.
GCACATGAAAATGGGTGGCAATGCCTTCCATATAGCGGCGCTTTTTAACTTTCACCTGGATATCCACCACATCACCGGGAATGGCATTGGTAACAAACAGCACCATGTTTTCGATGCGGGCCATGGCCTTGCCTTCGGATGCTGCCGTTGTTATTTCCACCTTTTCGAACCGGGGTAAATTGCGCCTTTTTTTCATACGGGGGCAAAGGTAGAAATTGCCGTTTAATGCGGCCGGATTATTTGTTCGGCCCCCCGGCCTGGCCTGAAAACGACCAATCGGGCGTGCCGCAGGCGCGCAGTTCCTGAAAATAATGGGGTTGGAATTTGTTATATCCGGACAAATTCCGATATTTGCCGTCCGCAAAAAGCGGATAATAAACGTAACTAACTTAAAAACAACAAAATGCCTGCAAAAATCAGACTACAGCGTCATGGCAAAAAGGGTGAAGCCTTTTTCCATATCGTAGTTGCGGACGGTCGTGCACCTCGTGATGGCAAATTCATTGAGAAATTAGGCACCTACAATCCGTCAACCAACCCGGCAACCATCAACATTGATGGTGACAAAGCGTTCAACTGGCTCCAGAACGGGGCACAGCCGACCGACACCTGTCGCGCCATTCTTTCATACAAAGGCGTTCTTTTCCGTTACCACCTTTCGAAAGGTGTAACCAAAGGCGCACTCACCCAGGAGCAGGCTGATGCCAAACTCGCGAAGTGGATGGAAGAAAAAGAAGCAAAAGTAGCATCGAAAGTGAGCAAACTTTCTGACAGCGCCCGCGATTCGTACAAGAAACGCATGGATGCTGAAACCGCTGCCAAAGAAGCGAAAGCCGCAAAAATTGCTGCTAAAAACGCTGAACTGGCTGCCGCTGCTACAGCAACTGCAGAAACAACAGCAGAGAACACCGATGCTGCTCCTGCTGCTGAAAACACCGAAGCATAGTTTTTTCCTTTTACTTTTTAGTACAGAAGCGGTCACGCCACATTGGCATGACCGCTTTTGTTTTTTGGGAAATTCGTTTATCTTTGAATTATCTCCCCCAATTAAAAATAAACCTGATGCGTAATTTATTTTTCTGTGCTATAATGGCCGCTGCAGTTGTTCCGCTTAAAGCACAACAGGCTGATAGCGCCGCCTTTGCCGGAAGCCCCGTAAATCACGAGGTTGGCTTTAATGCAACCATGCTGCTCAAGCAGGTATTTAATATTTCGAATACTGTACTGCCCATGCTGCCTTACGATATTACCTACAAGCGTATCAAAGGCAGAAATGCCCTGCGTATTGGAGGTGGTCTTGATGTGGTTCTCCAGAACGTACAACAGTCTGGTACGCTGCTGGGTTCAACAACACCGCGTCCGGAAGACAATGTAAAAACGTACAACCAGACACTGGCAACTGATTTACGTGGCGGATACGAGTGGCGTTTTGCAGCTGAACGTCGTGTAATGATGTATGCAGGCGTTGACCTGGTTGGTGGTTATTCCCGTCTTGCTTCGCAGTCGCAGACGGCAAATCAGAATACGTTTAACGGGGACTATTATTACACCCGAGTAACCTCGGCCATTAATTCGTACAGGGCCGGACTTGGTCCCGTTTTAGGATTCCAGGTTAACCTGAGCAAGCGTCTCGGACTGTTCACCGAAATTCCTGTTTATTTTGTTTATTCACAGGAAACAGACCGTACAGACACCTATACCCGCAGCATTGTAAACGGTATCAGCAGTTATACGATAACTGAAAATACGGAATTTGAGACCGCTACAACCCGTGGTATTCAAACCAATGTTTCATTACCGGTAACGTTGTATCTGACATACCGGATCGGGAAAATGAACAAAACAAAAAACCAACACCCGCACTCATGAAAAAACAAATTGTAAAAACAGCGCTTATTGCAGGCATCTGTTCGGTTCTTCTTTTTTCGTGTATAAAAAATGAGGCTGATGTAACGACAACTCCGCTTCCGTACCCGGTATTGCCGGAGCATGTTTATGATTATTTGGAGGGCAGTGACGACATTGCTACCATTGGCCGTGTTTTGTTTTATGACCGTGCATTATCATTAAATAATTCAACATCGTGCGGTTCATGCCACCTGCAGGATCATGCATTTGCCGATAAGAGCCGGTTCAGCCGCGGGCTGCATAACCAATTTACCACCCGCAACACACCGGGTATTGTTGGCAACAGTTCATTTGTCGGTTTTGTGCGCAGCCAGTTTTGGGATGGCCGTGCGGCAAGTTTAGATACTGCCGTATTTATGCCGATAGCAAATTCTTCGGAGATGCACATCTTTAATTTTGAAGCACTCCCGGAGAAACTTGCCCGCCTGGGGTATTACCAGGAGTTATTTTTAAATGCTTACGGTGATGAACAAATTACATTGCCACGGATCAAAGAAGCCCTGGCCTTGTTTTGTAAAAACCTGCAACCGCATTCGGAGTGGGAGTTATCTCAGGGAATGAACCTCCTGGAAATGCAGGGCAGGGATATTTTCAACGGCAAAGCCGGTTGTTACAATTGCCATAACGGGCAACACCTTAACGGGTATGATGCTTCGTTCGCAAGTATTGGCCTCGATGTGGACTACAGCGATCCCGGCCGTTCAGAAATTACCGGGAATCAAAAAGACAAGGGGCGTTACAAAGTACCAACGCTGATGAACATCGGGAAAACAGCACCGTATATGCACGACGGCCGGTTTAACACGCTCCGTAATGTGATTGACCACTATGATCATGGCATACAGCCACAAACAAACCTGCACTTTGCGCTGCGTGAAGTTCCTGCAACATTCTGGGATACCATTGTCTGGAATCCGGTTTCCGGCTTTGATAACTATGATTATACATCATTCCCTGTCAAACGCCTCAACCTCAGTGAACAGGAAAAACATGCACTGGAATCGTATCTGAAAGCGCTTACTGATGCCGAATTTATTAACGATCCGCGGTATTCAGATCCGTTCAGGTAATCACCGCTCAAAACAAAAACAAAATGGCTCCCGGAAATGGGAGCCATTTTTGTTTACTGCATAATCGTGTTTTAATGTTTCCCATCAATCAATGTCAGGAAACCTGTGTTTTCGTAGGTCTTATTGTCAATCTGTACGCCTTTGACAACCCAGTAATAGGTGCCGTCTGATGCCAATTTATTTTGCAGGTTAATGCCGTTCCATTTCAGCGGCATCGTGTTGGTTTCCCAAACCAGCTGGCCCCAGCGGTTGTAAATCCAGAGGTGCAGCTCGGTGAACCCAACCGATGTTACAAAAAAGTCATCGTTGTTGTTGTCGCCGTTTGGTGTAAATACATTGGGTATCCAGATGTTTATCGGGTTGTTGGGTTCCACATTTACCGTAACCGTTATCGTATCGCTGCATCCATTGGCATCAAACACAATTACGCTGTAGGAGGTGGTAACGGTTGGATTGACTGTTATGGAAGGTGTGGTACTGCTGTCGCTCCACAGGTAAGTAACACCGCCGCCAGCAGTTAATGTGGTGGAATCACCTTCCACGATATTCAGCGATCCGTTAACTGTTGCAGTAACCGGCGGCGGCTGTGTAATTGTTGCCGAAGCCATTACCGTATCGCCGTTTGCATCGGTAATAATTACGCTGTATTGTCCGGGACAAAGCCCTGAAATGGTGGCCGTGGTATCGCCTGTGCTCCACAGGTACGAGTAGGGCAGAAAACAGGAACCAGCTCCGCTGGCAGTTAACGAACCGTCGCACGCATTGTTACAGGTCGCGTTTACCGGGTTCAGGTTCGATGTTAAAACACCGCCGGCCGCAGCCTGGAATTTCATGATAAAAAAATCATCGGCATCAATATTCGTTTTGTAATACGCACCGCCGCCGGGGTTGTAACAGCCATTGCTGGTGCTGTAAAAACACCAGTATCCCGTAGCAAACAGGTTGCCCTGCGGATCGAGCCGCAGCGATGTGCCTTTTTCATCGAATCCGGAACAGCCGTTGTAGGTCATCCACGTCATGTTGTTCGAATTGTTTAATTGAAAAAACCACACATCATCACTCTGCACCAATGCCGGTATGTAATATGCGCCGTTACCCGGATCAACCGTGGGCAGGGTAGTGGAAGTGGTGTGGCCGGTGGCATAAATATGGCCGCAGTTATCAGCCACAATCGCCCCGCCGCGATCCATGCCCGTGCTTCCGAAAAACGTTGTATGTTGCTGTACACCGGTTGGGGAAAAAACAGCAATAAATGCATCTTCCGCACTGTTTGATCCGTTCGTATTGAGGCTGGCCTGGTAATATCCGCCGCCATTTAAAACCGGGAAGTTGGGTGATTCGGTGTCACCGATGACATATAAATTTCCGGAAGGATTTATTGTTAATCCACGTCCTGCATCGTTATCTGTCCCGCCGATAAATGTTCCCCATTTCTGCTGAAACGTATTGGCAAAACGCAGCACGTAAGCATCACCGAAATCGCCGCGGTAATAAAACGCGTTCCAGCCGGTGCCGCCCGTTCCGCCGTGTGCGGACTGGTAAAACGCCCCGCTGCCCATATTCAGCAACGGAAAGTTGGTTGAAGCCGTTGATCCCGTTACATAAATATCACCTGCATCATCACAGATGAGAAATTCACTATGATCGTAATCGGAACCACCGTAGTATGTGGAATGCTGCATTACACCAAGAGGCGAAAATTTTGTAATAAACGCATCTTCCACACCACCAAATGTGCCCTGGTAATAAGCACTTCCGCCGATATTCAGCACCGGGAAATCGTTTGACGCTGTGCGCCCGGTGATCCAGATGTTTCCGGAAGGATCGTTATCCATGCTGAATGCACATTCGTTGTACATTCCGCCAAGGTAGGTGGACCACTGCATTACACCGTTGTTGTCGAACTTCAGCATCACCACATCACCACCTTCATACGTAGTTGATGTTCCGCCGTTATAGGCAGGCTGATAATAAGCGGAGCCCCAGGCAAGGGTGGGGAAGTTGGTTGACAGGGAACTTCCGGTTACCCACACCTCGTTGTTTGCATCACATGCAATGGCTACGCCGTTATCGTCGTCGCTTCCGCCCACAAACGTACTCCACAGCAGCACACCGGTATTGCTGAACTTGAGCATGGCCAGGTCGCCGCCCTTGCCCTGTATGGTCGCCGTACCGCCCCCGTAGGTGCCATCGAAATACGCGCCGCCGCCCGGGTTTACGCTGGGAAAATTGGAGGAAATGGTGTTGCAGGTAGCAAAAACATTCCCCTGCGCGTCTATATCGTGTTTAATGTCGGTGTTCTTTTCCCAGGTGCTGCCGCCGAAGTACGTTCCCCAGAGGTTGGCTAATGGCGGATCAATAATCAGGTCTTTGGTTTTATCATAAGCCCCGATTTTAAACGAAACCGTTTTGCCGTTTACTACATACGCAGAGGCCACTTCGGCCGTTCCCGAAAACGTGCGCAGCGCACCTTCCACCAGTTCACCTTCGGGTGTAAACAGGTGCAGGTGTTCTTTGGATGCATCGGTTGAAATATCAGCCCATTCGTAATTCATGCGCAACAGTTCCGGATCAGCACCGGGATGAATCACAAAATCATATTTCATTCCGCCGTTTGCATTCGCATGCCATACCCAGTCAATACCGGGGTAAATATTCTTCACCGTTATTTTGCCATACTTCCGCACACCGGTAATGCCTTTCGGACAATGCGCATAAAAGTAATTAGTGAAATCAGCCGACGGATTTTCAGCAATGATATTTGCATGGCTGATTTTTGCGCCCGGCAGATTCATATCAATGCGCGCATAACGTATCGGTGTATCGGCATGTTTGCCGTTCACTTCTTTATGTTCCTTGTTCAGCAGCACGAAGGTCATGCCGTAATCCGTCAGGTACAGATCAATGCCTTTTGCGCCGGCTTTATAAAGTACAAACGGAACGGGCTGATTTTCCTGGTCGGTAAACTGCCCTTTGTTTTCTTCAAAGCCACTGAGTGCGGCCATGGTTTCGCGCAACGCACGGATATTTTCCTTTTCGTGATCGTGCGCATAAGTGGATGCCGGTGCACTTAGCAGCAGCAATGTCGCACAAAGGCGTACCATGGGTATGTACATCTGTTTCATGCCTTTTAAGGTTAAAAAAAATAAATACGAATGGCTGCGTTTGCCAGCAGTTATGCAAATATAAAATACGGCGGTTCACCTGCAAGGGGTTGGTGATAACATTTACAACAGACCGGAGTACTGATTAAACAATTGCGAATTTACTTGACATGAACCGGTTCAATGTATTACATTTGCCCCGTCGCTCTCCAAAAAGCGGCTGCTGTAAACACGGGTGCCAGGCACAGCGTGTATTTTCCAAAAAGGCCGGTATTCCCGGCGCACCGTTGCCCTCATCCAGGGTTTCCGGTTATTTTCAATAGTTTAGTACAATAAAATGGAACGAATAAATTCCTTTAAAAATGGATTGTCCAATCCGTATGCAATTCCGGTAACCATTTTCGCAAACGCCGAAGTGGAAGTGGAAAAGCAGGCCGTGGAAGAACTGCGGCGCCTGCTCGATCTGCAGGAAACGCTGGAACGGATTCAACAAACTGATCCCGATTTTTTCGGGTGTGAAGTAGGGGTGGAGCAGGTTGCCGTTACGCCTGACTTTCACAAAGGTTCGGGCGTACCCATCGGCACCACGCTGCGCACCAGCGGATTTTTACTGCCGCAGGCCATCGGCAAAGACATCAACTGCGGCATGCGGCTGTATGTTACCGATGTGCCCGAAGAAAAAATCCGCGCCAAGCTACCGGAGCTGACCAAACGCATCCGCCACGTGTACTTTGAAGGCGGCCGGCAACTGCCGCTTTCGCCGGTGCAGAAAAAAGCGCTGCTGCAATATGGTTTGCAGGGACTGCTCGAAACGCATGGCGATACCAACGGCTCCGGCCTCTGGAAATATTACGATGCATTGCAGCAGGAAAAAGACCTGCAACACGTAATTGACCAGGGTTCGCTGCAGGCGGGCGGTATTTTTTCGGGACTGGAAAACTACACGAAGATTGACTACACCTCGTACGATGCGCAGCTCGGCTCCATCGGCGGCGGCAATCACTTTGTGGAAGTACAGCGCGTGGCCGACGTGTTCGACGGTGCAACCGCGTATGCCTGGAACCTGAAAAAAGATGCGGTGGTGGTGATGATTCACACCGGCTCGGTGAGTGTGGGTTATCCCACCGCGGTGGAAATTGCGGGCCTGCTGCGTAAAATTTATCCGCCAACGCTGAAGCTGCCTGCAAACGGTATGTTGCCGCTTCCGCTTTCGGAAAAGTATGAAGCAGCAGCGAAACACTTTTTCACCGGCCTGCACAATGCCGCCAACTTTGCGTTTGCCAACCGCATGTTTCTCGGCATGATGATGCAGCTGGTATTTGATGATGTGCTGGGCGGATGCAACTTTGAGTTGCTGTACGATTCAGGCCACAACATGGTGTGGAACGAAATGCAAAACGGTAAATCCACCTGGCTGCACCGCAAAGGCGCCTGCCCGGCGCGCGGGGCGGAGCAGATGCAACACACACCTTTTGCCTGGACCGGCGAACCTGCGCTGGTGCCTGGTTCGATGGGTGCAACGTCGTTTATCCTCGCCGGTTGCGGCAATGCCGAAAGCAACAGCAGTGCCAGCCACGGAGCAGGACGCAGCATGTCGCGGGGCGATGCACTGAAAGTGAACGAAGACGAGTTCAACCGTTTTCTGAAAAACTTTCACATCATCACACCCATCGATCCGCAATCGCATGCGCTGCGTGGCCGGCAGGACATCATCACCAAATGGCACGATGAACTGAAGAAAGAAGCGCCCTTTGCGTTTAAACCGGTGAAACCCGTTATTGATACGCAAACCGAAGCCGGCATTGTGCGCAAGGTAGCGGAAGTGGAACCGATTTTTACGGTTAAAGGCTAGAAAAAAAAGATCGGGGTTCGAAAAAGGATTTCGATTTTCTGTTCTCCTTGGGTTAAAGATTTAGTTGATCCGCGATGCCTCGCGGATCAACTTTACCCACTAACTCAAAGGATTTCGGTTTACTTTTCTCTTAGGTTTAGGTTCTAGTTGATCCGCGGTGCGTCGCGGATCAACGTTTTATAATCTTGCCCATTCCAGATTTTCTCCAGTAACGGAAACAGAGAAGCGGGGAGGCGAACAATTTCAGTAATTAAATAAATTTGACTTGTATTACATCACACACTACATTTGCACCGGAACCAGTAACTCAAATTAACCAGATTACAACTCCATGTCATGTAACCGTTTCGCCACATTCTTAGGTTGAACGTTTTCCTTCGGAAGACCGGTTATTCCTTTGCCTTTTTTCCCCAATTAAACACTGCTGATTAATCAGCGGTTCCGTTTCATTTTAACTTTACAAGTCATGTCACTTTCTACCAAATACGGAAGGACGTATCATTATCCGTTTTCGCCGGGTACTACCAGCGACGATCGCCTGAACTGGGCGTACTGGGATGATATTACCCAAATCAGCGAAGTTGTACACACCGAAAAACTGGATGGTGAAAACAACTGCCTGAGTAAATACGGCGTGTTTGCGCGTTCGCACGTGGCGCCCACTGTTTCGCCCTGGACCTCGGCGCTGCGCCAGCGCTGGGAGCTGATCAAAAACGACCTCGGCGATCTCGAAATCTTCGGCGAAAACCTGTACGCCATCCATTCCATTGCGTACCACAAACTCGAGCAGCATTACTTTGTGTTCGGGGTGCGGCAGCACGGGGTGTGGCTTTCGTGGGAAGAAACGAAGTTTTACGCGGGCATGCTCGATTTTCCGACCGTACCTGAAATCGCGTTTGAAAAAACGCCGGCCGATAAACTGTCGTTCGAAGCCAACTTCCTCGAACTTGTGAAAAACGAAAGCGTCTTTGCATCACACGACATCCTTACCGGGAAACCGTGTTCGATGGAAGGCATTGTAACCCGAAACACCGCCGCTTACCCGGTGGAGGCATTTGCGAAAAACGTATTCAAATACGTGCGCAAAGGCCATGTAAAAACCGACGCACACTGGACGCGCAACTGGAAACGTGCGCCGCTGGTGTGGGAAACTAAATCAGGTATTTAGGCATCAGTCATTAGGCATTAGCATACACCTAATGCCTAATGCCTGATGACTAAATGCCTGAAAAACAAGAGAAGAAAACAGAACTATAAATAAAACAAAATCAATGTGGAGTTTAATAAACGATAAGATATGGAATACGCTCGAAGCGCAGTTTTCCTGGGTGCGCGAAATGAACGGCGTGCCGCAGGATGCCATTTACCATGCCGAGGGCGATGTGGCCACGCATACCCAAATGGTGCTGAACGAACTCGTGCAGCTCGACGGTTATAAAAAGCTGGATATGGAAGCGCAGGAGATTTTGTGGGCTGCCGCACTCATGCACGATATTGAAAAACGCTCGACCACCATTATTGACGAAGCGGGCCGCATTCATTCGCCGGGACATGCCAAGAAAGGGGAGGCCACCGTGCGCGAATTGTTTTACCGCAACGGCCTGGCCCCGTTTGCCACCCGCGAACACGTTGCCAAACTGGTGCGTTACCACGGATTGCCACTGTGGTCGCTGTACAAAACCGATCCGCAGAAAGCCGTGATCAAAGCCAGCCTGGAAACGAATACCGAATGGATTGCGCTGCTGGCCGAAGCCGATGCGCGCGGACGAAAATGTGCCGACCGCGACGAACTGCTGCTGCGCGTGGACCTGTTCCGTGAGCAGTGCCGCGAACTGGACTGTTTCGGCAAACCGCGGGCCTTCGCTTCAGACCTCGGGCGTTTTCTCTACTTTATGAAAGAAGACGAAGCCACGCCCGATTACGAACCGTTTGACGATTACGCCGGCGAAGTTGTGCTTATGTCGGGCCTGCCAGGTTCAGGGAAAGATGCATACATCAAAAAGCATTACAAAGACTGGCCTGTGGTAAGCCTCGACAATGAACGCCGCGCCCGCAAAATTGCGCCCGACGATGCGCACGGAAACGGGCAAGTGGTGCAGGCCTGCAAAGAACAGGCGCGCGTTTTCCTCCGGAAAAAACAGCCTTTCGTTTGGAACGCCACCAACATCACGCGGCAGATGCGCAGCCAGCTCATTGATCTGTTTACGACCTATAAGTCAAAAACCACGATCGTTTATATCGAGGTACCGTACCGCGAACTGCTCGCGCAAAACCATAACCGCGATTATAAAGTGCCGGAAGCAGTAATGAAACGACTTACGGCGAAGCTGGAAGTACCGTATCCGGACGAGGCCTGGGCGGTAACGTACGTAATCCGATAAGAGTTCGTATTCCGTAAAGGATTTTGGTTTTCGTTCCCGTTGATCCGCGAAAGATCCTTTTTATTAAAAGAGCTCTGGATTTCGTTACCCTTATAGTTTTTGGTCCTGTTGATCCGCGAAAGATCGTTTTCCATAAAAGAGCTCTGGATTTCATTACCCTTATAGTTTTTGGTTCTGTTGATCCGCGAAAGTTCGTTTTTAATAAAAGATCTTTGGATTTCGTTACCCTTATAGTTTTTGGTTCTGTTGATCCGCGATGCATCGCGGATCAACAGAACCAAAACTTAAACGAACCCAGAATCTTTTCGGATCGCGGATCAACGGGAACCAAAAACTTAAACGAACCCAGAATCTTTTCGGACCGCGGATCAACGTGAACCCAAAACTTAAACGAACCCGGAATCTTTTCGGGCAGTCAGTTCGAGTGTTTCTTGCTGATTTTTCATCAGCAAGAAATGTATCGAGAACGTGGGTCGGGATACCCTCGCACGTTTTCGATACACCTTCCATTTCGCCGCCCTGCGCGCCCGGCACTCGAACTGACTGCCCGCTTTTGTTTTGTTCAATACCATTTTGGAAAACCGCTAAATCAGCATAAATATTTTCAGAAGCGATTGCACTGCGCTGCGGACTATCGCGGAGCAACGTAGCCCAAAAACTTTTTATCTTTGAACCATGGCCGTAATAAAACCATTCCGTCATCATCCGCCCATCAAATTCAGTGAACTGAATTATGAGTTTGCGGACTATACCTGGTTCCGAAATTTCTTTTCCCCGGCGGAGATGGATAAAATACTGGCGGCCTGGGATGACAAACTGGCCGACGAAGCCCAGGTGAATAATGCCGGGAAAGAAATTGCGCGCGAAGATCTGCGCCAGTCCAAAATCATGTTCCTGAAAGCAGGGGCAAACGACTGGATTTACGACCGCCTCGGGCAGGCATGCCAGCAGGTGAACATGAACCGGTACAAATTTGACATCAAAGGATTCCAGACCGAGCTGCAGCTGGCCAACTACGGCGAAGGCGATTTCTTCGACTGGCACATGGATTTCGGGGCCGGCGATATCTCCAACCGCAAACTGAGTATTAGTATACAACTTTCTGATCCTGAATCGTATGAAGGCGGCGACTTGCAGTTTATGATTAATCAGAATATCATAAACGCCCCGCGTGATAAAGGCACCGCAATTATCTTTCCTTCGTTCGCATTGCACCGTGTTTTACCCGTTACCCGGGGCAACCGGTTTTCAATTGTGGGCTGGATTGCTGGTCCGCCGTACAAGTGAAATAACGGTCATTTTAAATACGCATATTCATCCGATGGGGTAAAAAAATACACGGCCCCGGATGAACAGCGCCGTGTTTTTGTGCTTAATTGCCGGGGTAACGAAACTGAAACTTTACGAATTATCTGGCAAATTGGTCGCAGTTCCGGCCCCGGCAATATGCGCACACCACGAATAAATGATCACACTTCTTTATAGGTCCGAAGTGAATTAATTACTGATAACCACCCTGGCGGAATATTTCCGTTCCGTGTTATGTATCTGCAATGAATAACATCCGGCAGCAAGCACTGGCAGTTGCATTGCATACCTGCTGTTTTGCAGTAATACTGAACCCGATGCAACTGCGCGGCCACATAGATCGGTTATCTCCCAGTAATGTGTGCCTGATTCTCCTCCCAGTTCGGCATACAAAATGGAACCTTGTGCTATGGGGTTCGGATAAACGCGCAGCACACCGGGTTCAGGCAGTTGAGCCACGGCAAGTGGACCGCCACAGGTGGTATCAGGAAGCAGGGGTGTTTCAAAAATGGTACTGTTTCCATTAAGCACCACATTGAGCGGCCCCCCTGAAAAGCACAACTTCATGTCTCCCTGTAATGTATAACTGCCGCCCGGTGCAATGGAAGCCCAGGAGGGACTTACAATCTGCCAACGGTTCCAGAACGGGTGGGTGTTATCAATCAGTGCGAGTGTTCCAGTGCCCCAGGTAGAATTGTAACGGGTTGATTTCGGGAGATCAAGTTCTACCGTCCAGCCGCCGTTGAGGGTAGTGGTCCCCAGGTTATTGATCGTGAATTGTGGTGCGTAGTTGGGGTGGCTGTAGGAACCTGTAAATGAATAACTGAAGGTATTCACAGCCGGGGGCAAAACACGGCCCTGGGCAGGGGCGGGGGAATGCGTCTGAAAATACTGATAGGCATAATCCGTCATGTCATGCCCGGCCGTATAATACCCTTTTACAGGATCAAAATGGTAATCGCCACTGAGTTCCCAGAACATCATGCCGCCCAGGCCAAGGTTGTTGATGTACTCCAGCTTTTTATGCAAACTTGCGGTGTCTTCATAAGTCAGAAATGTACCATGACCACCATGCCAGGCCCAAACGGATTCGGTTGGGTTATCATAATGCCTGGTGTAACCGGTAAGTCCCGACTGAGGACCACTGAGTACGGTGCTCTGCAGATAATCATACGTTGCTGTTCCCGGATTGCTCAGCAGGTTCAGTACATGCCACAGTGGATTTGCCCCGGCGTCTGCTTCCGGTAAAGGATCGTTCCAGATGCCTTCCATACCGGCTGCGCCTTTACCGATAACCCGGGTTCCGTTGCACACCTGGTTATTGTAGGTGTAACTGTAACTATAATTAACCGATGGACTGCTTCCCCATAAGCCATTTGTGCCGCCACTGACCTGTGTCCAGCCCCGTGAATAATAGGGAATACCAATGTTTATCAGCGAAGGATGCATTACCCCGGAATAATATTTGGCCGCCCATTCAATGTTTAATGTAGGCTGATCGAGCACGCTGGTTTCCGGATCAGCTGAAGTCGGGTGAAGTGCCGCCTGCGGACCAACATATGCATTCCATGCTCCGTGCAAATCATAGGTCATCAGGTTCATATAATCGAGGTAACGGGCATACTCCCCGAGTTTCATGCCACCGAGTGTCCACGACGAAGCAGATGCTGCAATAGAAAGCAGGTACTTCCTGTTATCCTGCACACCGGCCTGGTCCAGGTTGTAACGCAGGCGACGTATCAGTTTTACATAATTATCGTAGATGGAATTGCCATACGTTGGTACATACACACATTCATCCACCGGGTGAACAGCGCCAGCTGCCGCAGTGGGGTATTCAAAATCAATATCAATGCCGTCAAATCCATAATCGCGCAGGAAGTCCACACAACTTTGTGCAAAGGTTTCGCGGCGGAGCGAATCGGCACACATTTCCCAGAACCCATGCGATTCAGCCCAGCCGCCTATGGAAATGAGCACGTTTACATCGGGATATTGATTTTTGTAAACGGTCAGCAGGTTAAATTGACCGAGGTAAGGCAATTGCATATTCTGCCCCGGGTAGGTATTGCCGATATTAATGGCAGAATCGAGCAACCTGATTTTGTAATCATTACCTACGCCTGCAAAAGCATAATTAATATGGGTGAGTTTATTCCAGGGAATATCATCCACCCCATAGTTGCCTTTGTCGGGCCGGTCGGCCCAGAAGGGAAAGTAAGCGATGATTCGTTTCGGACAGGGAGTTGTTGTTTGTGCATCAGCATGCCCGCCCGAGAAACCGGCAAAAAGCAGAACCCAAAATACAAACCGTGCAATCGAAATTTTCTTTTCCATGGGTAGCGTTTATGGTGTTATTACAAAAAGTTTATGGACGTTTCCGTTACTTGTTTTTATCCGGATGAAATATGATCCGGGAGCAAGGGCCGGCAGTTGGATATCCCGCTGTTTCCGCTGATCAGCATACGTTGAATGCATACATAACCTGCCGTTGGTATCAAAAATGCTGGCCGCTTCAATATTGCCGTTCCCCGATTCGAGGCGGATCAACGCATTGCCTCCTGCCGGATTCGGATAAACCCGGATGTCATCAGGCGATTCATTTTCAGAAACCGCCAGCGCCTGGCAGTCGGTATAATTGGGCGCACTGTTACCGGGCAGGTAGGTGGGGACCCAGTTCGTATCGGGCCAAACGCCGTTGCAGCCGTAACTGATCACAATGTTCTCTCCCGGATCGTCAACGGGCAGATTCAGCAGCAATACATCCAGCACTTCACCAAACTGATAGCGGAACGAAATAGGGCCGCCGCCGTTGATGCAGTTAAACCGGTGAATGGCCAGCAACCGCACCTGTGACGTATCTGCATCGGGATAAAGCGGGAAAATAAGATCGAGGTAATGATGAATATCCGCTGCTGTTACCTGTTCATCGTAGTACGCGTGAAACGTATTCATCGATTGCAGCGGGCCGGGCAGGGCACTTACCTGGTTGCTGAGTGTAAGCACATGGTTGGTGATATTGGTGCCATAATCAAGCACCACCGAGTTTGCCGGGAACATGCTCAGCAGGTTTGTTGCCGCCAGTGCCTGGGTTCGGCTGCTGTCAAAAATATCCTGGATGAGCGGATCCCACAGTCCACGGTTATAGGCAGCAAGCAGCGCTTTCAGTCCCGCAAGTGTATCGGTAGCCTGGGCCGCAAAACCGATCGGATCCCAGTTCCTGGAAAGATCGAGGTACCTGACTGCATAAAGATCATAATATGCTTTACTGAGTGCAGCTGTTTCAAAATGGTTGCCGGCAACAAATAGCGGATGTCCGTTGGCCGGAAAACGCTGAGGATAAAGATTATGCAGTTCAGCATACGCCGACCCCGGACCTTCAATCTGAAAACAGCCGTCATAAACCGAAGACGCCTGATAGGTGAGCGGGTTAACACTTAGCGGATTGGGTTGTATAAAGCTATCACACCCGCAAAACGATTCTTTTAAAGGGGTTGCAAAATAGGTGTTCAGCGGTACCATTTCCGAACCCGTGGCATTCCGGAAAAGCTGGTGTGCATGTGCCATAGCCATGGCCCAGGTAATGCGGTTTTGCGGAATATAGGCATCGGTAGTAACGCTCCACACCGGGTAGAGCCGGGCCTGTCCCACAAGCAGTTCGCCGGCTGGCCGGTAACTGGCTGTGTCGAAATAATACACGGTAGGCAACACGCTGCAGGTAATGGTTTGGGCAGCCGCCCCCAGGCCACCCGTAAGCAGGGCAGCAGTAATCATTCCTCGAATTGCGTTCATCGTTTTTTTTTAAGGATGTGTGATAAGCAGTTTTTCTGTTACGCGATGGCCGTCCTGAAACAGCACATGACAGAGGTAAAGCCCGGCGGGCAGATGGCTGTAGTTACGGGTAATTGAAGGCTGCATGCCGCGAAGCACATCCGCAGAAGCGGCTTCAACCGGGCGGCTGCGCAAATCGGTAAGTAGAATGCTTACCTGCTGGTCATTTCCGTTACCATTGAACCGGAACTGAACGGTTCCCGCCGAAGGATTGGGGAACAACCGGAAACCAGAAACAGATTCAGTTGCAGAAACTGCCAGCGGACTGCCGCACAGTACTGCATTCAGTGTATCTGCCAGCGGCGTACCCGCAATTACCCCCGAGCCCGGCGATGTTTCCAGGTAATCGCCGGTAATTTCCCAGATAATGGCCCCGGCAGCTCCTACGTTATTAATGTATTGTGCCTTTTCGGCGATGGATTGTTCATTGTCATACGAAACAAACACGCCGTTTCCGCTCAGCCAGGGCACATGGGCGGCGTTGTCCCAGTTGTAGGTGTAATTGCTGAGTGCGTTCACCACATCATAATACATCGGTGTGCCGTCGGGCGGAAAAGCGGAGGTGGCGGCATTGCCGGAAGTAGCCCCGCAGAGTGATGTAAAACCGGTTTGGGTACGGCCATAAAAAGCTACCCCGATGGTAATTTTCGCCGCCGGAACCCCGTGAACCTGGGTCAGCGTGTTAAATGCACTGTGAATGTTAAACGCCGGATCGCCGCAGCCCGGGGCATACAGCGGACCGTTGTGGTTGGCCACAGCATCCCAGGCCCCGAAAAAATCATACGACATCAGGTTGATCAGATCGAGGTTGGCCGAAACCGGTCCCCACTGCACGTTCAGCATGTTGGCCGGGGCCGCACTCACCGCCGCCGTAAGCAGGTACTGTTCGTTATTATGCACTTCCAGTGCATTCAGCGAATCGCGGATCTGCTGCAGAAACGTGGTAAAGTTGGCGGCATCGGTCTGCGCCGGGTATTCCCAGTCAATGTCAATGCCATCCAGGTTGTAATACGACACATAATAGTTGCAGTCGTGTGCAAATTGTGCCCGTTTTACCGGATCAGCAGCAATGGCCGGGAAGTTGGTTGACCAGGTCCAGCCACCGATGGAAACCAGCACTTTCACATTGGCATTGTGCGCGAGGTCAACCACCGAGGTATTTGGAATATAGGTGTTTGTATTCCAGTCGAACTGGCCCTGAAGCAGATTTTGTTCCGCCCAGCTGTCGCCAAGTGCAATGCTGCCGTTGGCCTGCGGGTTGAAAAAACAGTAATTGATGATCGTATATTTCGAATAATCGATGGTTGTGGGCCGAACGAGCTGGCTGCGGTCGTACCATTGCCAGTCGGGATAATATCCGATAACTTGTTTGCAGGGAGCCGGATTCTGACCGAAAAGGCCAGAAAGCTGAAAAACGAGCGCCGGGAGGATAGAAAGTATGCGTTTTTTCATTTTCTGGGAAGATTTAAGGCAAAAATGACCGGGAAAACAATACGGCGCAAAGTATTCCGGGGCATAACTTGGTTTTCTGGAAACGCAAAAGCCTGCAACCGTTACGGAAGCAGGCTTTCTGTTGTTTTTAAAAAATTGAATTCCTATTTCCCGGAAGGGTTTGAATAATAGGTGACACCGTATGCTGTTGTTTCGAATGGCTGAAGTGCTGTCATAACCGTGTAAAGGGTTCCGGTCAGATCGTATGATCCCTGGTAGCGGCCAATATTTTCGGGATCCGTTATTTTAAGAACATCGGACATCACATTGTCATTGGGTTCAAACCAGATATGGGTGCCGTTCTGGTGGACATTTACATTAATGGACTGTACCATAATGTAGTCCGCTTTGATCGGAAACTGATGTGCGTCGGGAGCAATGGTGGTCAGCAGCGCCTGGGCGATTTCGCCAAGGCTGTTGGGACCGTAGGGCATGTCTTCAAAACAATACGAACAGGCATGACAGTAAAAGTCGCCCAGCGCGCTTCCGCTCAAACCCTGATTGGCCCAAGCCTGCGACAATAAAGCGATGGACTGTTGCGCCCGGTCATCGTTGCCGGTAAACAAATTGTAATTACCGGGACCGACCTGGTAGCCAACAATTACATGGGTCTGCGTTTGAATAACACTGCCGGTAGTGTAATTTTCCACATACTCGATGTAGATACCGGTTATGGAAGTGGGTTCGCTGCTTCCATACGGATTGCCCTGTGCAAATCCCATCCGTATCACGCGGATGTTTTTCAGCGAGTTCAGTGTACCGGTTTTTGTTCCGCCTTCCGACGTTTGGCCGCCACTGGTAACAAATTTGACATACTGGATCGCTTCGCCCTGGCCCTGGACGGGTTCACAGGTATAGATTTCAACCTCATTTATATATGATTTGCTGTCGCCCGTTGAAATGGGATTCATGGGGGAGCCGGTATTCGTTCCGAAACTGATGGTATTCCCATAAACGAAATCGGTGATCTGCGCATACCAGAACGTGGTGTCATTATTCCCGGTAAAGGAGGTTACCGGGTAAATGTTCATTGGCAAAACGGTTGCTCCAAAAGTTACGGATTTGACGGTGCTCGCAGTAGCTGCGGCAGGTTGTGTGGTTGTTTCCATAGGATCTGTTTTTTTAGATTGCTGTATCAAATATATTCTGCCGGGAATCATAAAAGGAGGAACCGGGCTGAGTAACCATAGTATGTGGATGAATGGTATGGAAGCTGAAATTGAGCCGCCGCACTGCTCCATTACTTTGATTCAATATGAACTATAATTAATATTATGTTAAATAGTATAATATTGAAATACAGCCTACTTACCTCCAATAGCTAATGTTAATCAAAAAGAAAACCGTCTCAGCTTGGCCGAAACGGTTTCTTTATATTTGGGTTAACTGCTAAGGTTTATCCGCCTTTGAGTTTCTCTTTAATCTGGTTGTATTTTTCGTTCTCCCCGACACGGCCGTACGTTACTTTCAGCATCTGCATGGTGTTCCGGTCTTTCGGGTTAATCTCCAGTGCCTTTTCCAGGAAAACCATTCCTTTGCGCAGCGCCGGCTCCCACAGGGTTCCGAATTTGGCCGCGTCTTTAATGGCTTCGTTTGACTGGTTAAAGTAATAATACCCCTGGTTATAGAACAAACGACCAAGCTCATAGTTGATGTCGAAATCATTCGGCTTCAGTTCGTTAGCCTTGTTCAGTTGTTCTTCTGCTTTAGCTGTCAGGTCGTCAAAATTGGCCGGCTTGTCAAGCAGTTTACCTTCGGCATCCTGGGGATTTGCCAGCAGTGCGTAAACCTGTCCAACCACTAAACGCAGTCCGGCATCGTTCGGGCGTGCTGCAATAATGGTGTTCAGTTTGTCCACCGCCTCGCTCATTTTCTTCTGGGCAATCAGGTCGTTTACTACGCCCACCAGCAGTTCGGCATCCTGCGGATACAGGGCCAGTCCTTTGTCGATGGTTGCTTTGGCTTTGGCATCGTCTTTCATTTCACGGTAAATACTTGCCAGCGTGTTGTATGTGGCGCCTTTACCATACTTTAATTCGGCCAGCTTCTCATACAGTTGAGCGGCTTTCGGGTAATCTTTGGCGTTTAAGGCACAATTGCCGGCATTTACATACAGGCTGGTATCGGCTTTTGTGGTAATGGCCGGCTGCAGTTCAATAGCTTTGTCAAATGCGGGAATACCGCCGGCAAAGTCTTTCTGGTTAAAATGCTGAACACCAATGTTCTGAAGGGCAAAATTGCAGTCGAACAAACCGTTTTTCCAGCCAAAAAGGCCATCCGAAGAGTTGTCTACGTAAATCTTTTTGTCCTTGTCCTGGCTGTGGCAGGTAATAAACGAGCTGGTGGCTTCGGCCAGGTTGGCCAGCTGCACTTTCGACCAGCCGGTGCTCAGTTTCTTCTGGGCATCCGAAATGTCGGTCAGCTTGTCCATTTCCAGTTTCAGGTCATACTTATACAGTTCCAGGTAAATGTTGCCCCGATAGAACCAGGTTTTGGCCTGTCCTTTCATTTCGTCGTTCTGCATGTTCCGGTCGCTGGCTTCTTTGGCCTTTTTCAGATCGGCAATGTCTTTCGACGATTTGTAGCTGATCAAAGCATTGTATGCCGTAATGCGGGCTGCGTTGCCGGTCGGCTGGGCAAATATGGCACCTGCAGAAACAACAAGCGCCGTTATGGTGATAGCGATTTTATTCATGTGCTTTCTGTTTTTATAACTCCTTTTTATTTTTCGTCGTCAGTAGGTTCAACATCCGTGCCATCCTCGGTTTCGGCCTCGTCGTCGGTTTCCGGTTCATCGGCATCATCATCGGCAGTATCCACAACAACGGTTGTATCCACGGCACCGTCAACCGCCACGTGTTCTTCTTCCGGATCGGTTTCAACTACGGTTATGGCCGCAATTTCGTCGTTTCCGCCCAGGTTGATCAGGCGAACCCCCTGTGTGGCCCGACCCATTACACGCAGATCGGCAACCAGCATGCGGATGGTAATACCGTTTGCGGTGATAATCATGAGGTCTTTTTCATCCGAAACGGCTTTAATGGCTATGAGTTTACCGGTTTTCTCGGTAATGTTCATGGTTTTAACGCCTTTGCCGCCGCGGCTGGTTACGCGGTAAATGGCTTCGCCGTTTTCATCATCCACGGCCGAGCGTTTGCCATAGCCGCGTTCCGAAACCACCAGCACCTGCGGACGGTTGTCGCGCGGAATGGCTACCATGCCGATTACTTCATCGTCTTCGTTCACCATTTTGATGGCGCGTACACCCGAGGCGTTACGGCCCATGGCGCGGAATTTCACTACCTGCTGGCCGTCGCGCATAATGGTCTGTTCAAAACGAACCACGCGCCCGTACTTCGAGGCAATCATAATCTGGTCGTCCTGGCTCACCAGTGCAGCTTCCAGCAGCGTATCCCCGTCGCGCACAGTAATCGCATTGATACCGTTTGCACGTGGACGCGAATAGGCTTCCAGCGAGGTTTTCTTCACGATGCCTTTTTTCGTCACCATCACAATGTAATTGTTGTTGATGTACTCGGCTTCGCTCAGGTTTTTAACAATGATGTATGCTTTTACCTTATCGTCGGGCGGCAGGTTAATCAGGTTCTGGATAGCGCGGCCTTTCGAGGTTTTATTTCCTTCCGGAATTTCATAGGCACGCAGCCAGAAACAGCGGCCCTGTTCGGTAAAGAACAGCAGGTACGCATGCGTATTCGCCACAAACAGGTGTTCCACAAAATCTTCTTCGCGGGTAGCCGATCCGCGTGAACCGCGGCCTCCCCTGTTCTGGGTCCGGTATTCGGTAAGCAGCGTGCGTTTTACGTAGCCGAGGTGCGAAATGGTAACTACCACATCTTCGTCGGCAATGAGATCTTCAATACGCTGGTCATCAGCCGAGTAAACGATTTCCGAGCGGCGTTCATCACCGTATTTCTCCCTGATTTCGTTCAGCTCGTCTTTTATAATAGCCATACGCAGGTTTTCGTCGGCAAGTACCTCTTTCAGGTAATTGATCAGTTTCATCAGGTCGTCGAACTCGGCGCGGATCTTGTCGCGTTCCATGCCGGTGAGTACGCGCAGGCGCAGTTCAAGGATGGCGGCCGACTGCAGTTCCGAAAGGCCGAAGTTGGACATGAGTGCCTCTTTGGCATCATTCGGGGTGGCGCTTTCGCGGATAATGCGGATCACTTCATCGAGGTGATCGAGTGCGATCAGGTAGCCCTGCAGGATGTGGGCGCGCTTTTCGGCCTGGTCAAGATCGTACTGCGTGCGGCGTACCACTACTTCGTGGCGGAAATCCACGAAATTGGTAATCATGCCTTTCAGGTTCAGCATCACCGGACGGCCGCCCACCAGGGCGATGTTGTTGATGCTGAAGGAGCTCTGCAGTGCGGTGTATTTATAAAGGTTGTTGAGCACCACATTGGCAATGGCGTCCTTTTTCAGTTCATACACAATACGCATACCGTCGCGGTCGCTTTCATCGCGCAGATCCGAAATCCCTTCCAGTTTCTTTTCGTTGATGAGCGCAGCGGTGGCGGCAATCATGTGCGCCTTGTTCACCAGGTACGGAATTTCGGTAACGATAATCCGTTCGCGGTTGCTGTTCTCCATCGTTTCGATGGTGGCTTTGGCGCGCATCACTACGCGGCCGCGGCCGGTTTCGTAAGCATCGCGTACGCCGCTGTAGCCGTAAATGGTGGCACCTGTCGGAAAGTCAGGTGCTTTTACGTACTTCATCAGCCCTTCAATATCAATCTCCCGGTTGTCTATGTAAGCAATAATGGCATTGATAACCTCGGTAAGGTTGTGGGGCGGCATGTTGGTTGCCATACCCACGGCAATACCCGAAGCGCCGTTGATGAGCAGGTTCGGAATGCGGGTCGGCATTACCGTCGGTTCTTCGAGCGAATCGTCGAAGTTGGGACGGAAATCAACTGTGTTTTTATCAATATCAGCCAGTATTTCCTCGGCAATTTTGCGGAGGCGGGCTTCGGTATAACGCATGGCAGCCGGCGGATCGCCGTCGATGGAACCGTAGTTCCCCTGCCCGTCTACCAGCGGATAACGCAGGCTCCAGTGCTGGGCCATACGCACCATCGTGTCGTAAACCGAGCTGTCGCCGTGCGGGTGGTACTTGCCCAGCACCTCACCCACAATACGGGCTGATTTCTTATACGGACGGTTTGACATAACGCCCAGCTCGAGCATACCGAACAGCACCCGGCGGTGAACCGGTTTCAGTCCGTCGCGTACATCGGGCAGTGCGCGTGATACAATTACCGACATCGAATAGTCGATGTAGGCGGTTTTCATTTCATCTTCAATGTTGATTGGAATAATTTTTTCTCCGTCAGCCATGTTAAAATGTCAGTCTTTTACGTATTGTATGGTATTTGATATTGCCTGCTTAATGTTAGAAAATGATTTCTACTTAAGGAGCCCGAAATTACTCATTATCCACACGTAAATGAGCATTTTTTTGCTTCATAGTTATTAACATTTTTTCGTGCAAAAAAGGCAATCTGTTAACAATAGAATGGAATTATCCCGAATACCTTTGAGAAGGCTTAAATTCTTCGTAAATTCGAAACTTTAGGCAGGAAGGTCGAACCAAAAAAAAGAACCAAAACGGACCACAATTTTATGGAAGCAAAATTCTCACCCCGGGTAAAAGATGTAATTACCTTCAGTCGTGAAGAAGCATTACGGCTCGGACATGATTATATCGGCACCGAACACCTGTTGCTGGGTATCATACGCGAAGGCGAAGGCAGCGCCATCAAACTGCTGCGGAGCATCGGCATTTCACTGCCCGATCTGCGCAAGGAAGTAGAGTCAATGACTGCTGCTTCTTCCCGCAAAAGCAATAACAACCTGAGCAACATTCCGCTTGTGAAACAGGCCGAACGCGCACTGAAGATCACGTACCTTGAAGCCAAAATTTTCAAGAGCAATGTGATCGGCACTGAGCACCTGCTGCTTTCGATCCTCAAAGACGAAGACAGTGTTGCCACCAAAGCCATGCTCAAATTCAATATTGATTACGAAACCATAAAACGCGAAATAGAAGTGAACGGAAGTAACCTCGGCATGGAACCACGTGCAGAAAATCCCCAGGGCGGTCCCCCGGATGAAGAAAACGAAGAAGAAGGTGCATTCGGCGGTGCGCAGAAACGCATCGACAATACGAAGTCGAAAACACCGGTGCTGGATAATTTCGGCCGCGACCTGACCAAAATTGCCGAAGAAGGCAAACTCGACCCGATTGTAGGCCGTGAAAAAGAAATTGAACGCGTGTCGCAGATTCTTTCGCGCCGCAAGAAAAACAACCCGATCCTGATCGGTGAACCCGGTGTGGGTAAATCGGCCATCGCCGAGGGCCTTGCACTACGCATTGTGCAGAAAAAAGTATCGCGCGTGCTGTTTAACAAACGCGTGGTTACACTCGATCTTGCTTCGCTGGTGGCCGGTACCAAATACCGCGGCCAGTTTGAGGAACGCATGAAAGCCGTGATGAACGAGCTGGAAAAATCGCCTGACGTGATCCTGTTTATTGACGAGATCCACACCATTATCGGTGCGGGTGGCGCAAGCGGCTCGCTGGATGCCAGCAACATGTTTAAACCGGCCCTCGCCCGCGGCGAAATCCAGTGCATCGGTGCAACCACACTCGACGAGTACCGTCAGTACATTGAAAAAGACGGTGCGCTCGAACGTCGTTTCCAGAAAGTAATTGTGGAACCGACCACGCCGGAAGAAACGCTCCAGATTCTTTACAACATCAAGAGCAAGTACGAAGATCACCACAACGTAAATTATACCGACGAAGCCCTCAAGGCCTGTGTATCGCTTACTTCGCGTTACATCACTGACCGTCATTTGCCCGACAAGGCCATTGACGCGCTGGATGAATCGGGATCGCGTGTGCACATCACCAATATTAAGGTTCCGAAAAATATCCTCGAAATTGAAAAACAGATTGAGGAAGTAAAAGAAGAAAAGAACCAGGTGGTGCGCAGCCAGCGTTATGAAGAAGCGGCACGCCTGCGCGACAAAGAACGCCAGCTGCAGGAACAACTCGAAGCAGCCAAAAAAGCCTGGGAAGAAGAAACCAAAAACAACCGCGAAACCGTTTCGGAAGAAAACGTTGCTGAAGTGGTTGCCATGATGACCGGCATACCGGTACAGCGCGTTTCGCAGAACGAAGGTTCGAAACTGGCAAACATGGGCGAAGAGCTCAAAGGCAAAGTAATCGGCCAGGACGAAGCCATCAAAAAAGTGGTGAAAGCGATCCAGCGTAACCGCGCGGGTCTGAAAGATCCGAACAAACCGATTGGTACGTTCATCTTCCTCGGTCCTACCGGCGTTGGTAAAACCCAGCTGGCCAAAGTGCTTTCGAAATACCTGTTCGATAACGAAGATTCACTCATCCGTATTGACATGAGTGAGTACATGGAGAAATTCGCGGTTTCGCGCCTCGTGGGTGCGCCTCCCGGATACGTGGGATACGAAGAAGGCGGACAGCTGACCGAAAAAGTGCGTCGCAAACCCTACGCCGTGGTGTTGCTTGATGAAATTGAAAAAGCGCACCCGGATGTGTTCAACCTGCTGCTGCAGGTGCTCGACGACGGACAGCTTACTGACAGTCTCGGCCGCAAAGTGGATTTCAAAAACACGATTGTGATCATGACGTCGAACATTGGCACCCGCCAGCTGAAAGATTTCGGTACAGGCGTTGGTTTTGCCACTGCATCGAAAAAAGATGCTGCGGTAAACGATGAACATTCGAAAGGCGTACTTGAAAACGCATTGAAAAAAGCGTTCGCACCGGAGTTCCTGAACCGTATTGATGACGTGATCATGTTCAACTCGCTTGGCCGTGATGAAATTCACAAGATCATCGACATCGAACTCAGCAAACTTTATGGCCGCATCAGCCAGCTCGGTTACAACATTGAACTGACCGAAAAAGCGAAAGACTTTATTGTGGACAAAGGGTACGATGCACAATACGGTGCCCGCCCGCTGAAACGCGCAATCCAGAAATACATCGAAGATCCGCTGGCCGAAGAAATTGTAAAAGCCGGCATCAGCGAAGGCGACGAAGTGAAGATTGATTTGAATGAAGCCGCTGATGATGTATTGATCCAGGTTTCGAAACCGAAACCGAAGAAGAAGAGCAAGGAAGAATAATCGTATGCTACACCCGCCCCCTTCGACTGCGCCTGCGAAAAGCAGGCTCGCTCAGGAGGACGGATGTGATTAAAAAAATAAGATCCCGGTGAACGAAAACTTCACCGGGATTTTTTTTGCAGGCATATGCTGCTTCGCAGCATATTGCACTTTTACGGAACCTGGCTTTTGCTGCTTTGCAGCAATTAGCCTTTTTTTAGTTGCTTTTCCTGGGACTTTTGTGACCATTGGGACATGCCGACCATGTCCCAATGGTCAGCACAAAAAAACGGCTGCCTTCCTGATAGCTATCGGGAGGGCAGCCTGTTTCTTTTTTGCTTTTATAGCTTCTACGGCGTAGTTGGCTTTTTGTAGTATTTCTGTGCGGTGGGCAGAAACTTTTTGATGTCGGCGATGCGGGTTTTATCGCTGGGGTGAGTGCTCAGGAATTGCGGTCCGCCTGCTCCGCCGTTGGCGGCCATGCGTTCCCAGAAGGAAACGGCTGTGGCGGGATCATAACCGGCAACGGCCATAAATACGAGTCCGAGTTTGTCGGCTTCGGTTTCGTGTTTGCGTGAATACGCCAGTGCACCGAGGCCAGCGCCTACGCCGTAAATTTTTTCAAATGCGGCCTGGTTTTGTCCGGCTGCACCTGCAACAGCGCCTACCACCTGCCCGCCTGCATTGAGTACGGCTTTCTGGCTCATGCGCTCGTTACCGTGGCGTGCAATGGCGTGTGCAATTTCGTGGCCCATTACAACGGCCAGTCCGTTTTCATCTTTGGTAACCGGCAGCAGCCCGGTATAAACGGCTACTTTACCGCCAGGCATACACCAGGCGTTAACGGTTTTATCGTCCTTCACCAGGTTAAATTCCCACTGGTAGCCGGATACGCGTTTTATTTTTCCGATGGATTTGAGGTGGCTGGTAACAGCTGCTGAAATTTTGTTGCCCACTTTTTTCACCATCACCGTTTGCTGATCGTTGGCGGGCACAACCTGTGCGGTTGCAAGAAACTGCCGGTAGTTGGTTAGACCCAGTTTCATCATTTCCGATTCCGGAAACACCTGGGTTTGCACACGGTTCGTAATAGGTACACGGGAGCATGAAAAGCCCGTTACCATAATGATGGCACAAATGGCCAGTTGCGTACGCTTCATAATTTATTCAGTTTAGTGGATCAATAGAACGTGCGTAACCTGCAGATTTGCAAACCGTGTGCCGTTCTGTTTTATCCTATTCGATAACGGCCGACAATCCGCGATCGAGCAGCGCGGTGCACATGGGTTCCAGCTTGTTGAAATCGCCGCGTTTAACAGCGCACTTGCCGGTGTTGTGAATGATAATGGAACACTGCTCGGCCTGCAGCATTTCGTGGCGACACACTTTGATCAGCGAATCAATAACGTGTTCAAAGGTGTTTACATCATCGTTATAGATGATCAGGTCTTTCTGTTCTTCGATTTGATCCAGTACCTCAACGAGTTCTTCGGTTTCGGTACCCGGATATGCATTAACAGGTAGCATATTGTAAAACAATTTATTCCTGCAAAGGTAAGGAAAAAGCAGTGAATCTGTCAAATAAAAGCCGGCTTATCCATCAAATCCGGGCAATGTGCTTTTGCAGATAATCCAATATTTCGGCATCCGAAAAAGCGTACGCCAGTTCGAAACGTTGCTGTGTTTTCTGCCCCATAAGCGATGGCCGGAAGCGCAGTGTATTGTGCAGGCTGCCGATGGGACCTTCGCCGTTGTATATGAGCAGTACCTGTGTACCTACAAATTCGCCGAGGTTATTCACCCCCGAATGTTGGGTGATAATGAGGGTGCTGTTCGCACATTTTTCAAGTATCACCGCGTTGTCAGCAGTAATGTGCAGTTCGATATTGCCTTTGGCTTCCAGCGCCAGCACCTGCGACGGGTGCCCGCAGATCAATACTTTATTGAAATAGGGTCCCAGTTTTTCAGCCAGCTGCTGGTAATCCCACGGGCCGCCGTTGTTGTCGGAAAATTTTGCGCCTTTCGAACGCGGAAAAATGACCACGTTGTTTTCTTTTTTGCCGCCGTACACTTTGCTGAGGTCATACCCCTGCGTGTAAGGCTTGCGCAGCAGCCAGTTGCGATGAATGAACCAGTAGTAAAAATCATCGCCGATGTTCCAGAACGGAGCGATTCCCCGCTTTGCTTTTTTATTAAATGCTGCAATAACTTCCTGCACATCTTGCGGCGGAATGGCGCTGTTTGAACGCGGCGCCACTTCCGCAAAAAAATCGCGGAGCGGCGTAAATTCATGAATGATGGACTGGCCGCTTTCATCAACCAAAAATGGTTTGTGCAGTTCCATGCCGCAGTAATGGATTTTCACCCCGCGCCGGTGCAGGTACGCCAGGAATGGTAAGGTATGCGCCAGAAAGTGGCCGAACTCGCCTTTGAACGGACCATAATAACAGCGTTTGAACAACAGTGTCATTTGCAGGCGCCACCAGGCTTTTCGGTTGCCGGCAAAAATGCGCATACGAAATGTGAACAACGCCCAGCCTTTCAGTTTGTGAAAACTGATGTATCCGTTTACATCGGACAGCGGCGAATCAGGGATAATTTTTCTCATGGCCTGCCGATTCGTTCATAAACCAGCTCCAGCATTTTAGCAGCAACCGGGGCGGTACTTCCCTCCTGCCCGCCTGCTTTGCCCAGCTGCAGCAACTGTACCGCTTTTGATTTCAGTTCATCCAGCCTGCTGATGTGAAAAATGGTTTTGTCATCAACGGCATAAACGATGGATTGTTCGCGTTCTTCATAGGTGATGGCCGGTACGCCAAACCAGCGGCTTTCGATGGTAACTGTTGAGCCAAGTGTTACCGTAAGGTCTGAAATGCGCAGCTGATCGTACAGGCGGTTTACACCATTGTCATCTGCGGGATGCGTAAGCAAAACCCGTTCGGGTGCAGCCTTTTCCAGGAAGGTCCAGTCGCTGCGGCGCTCCACCGGGTGCAGGCGGATGATGAGGTACTGATCCGGATTTTGTTTTATGAGTTCCACCAGCGTTTCTGCAACGCGGTAGCGGTACGAAAAATCGGCATGCACGGAATAAAACGAAATGACTTTGCGGTGTGCAGGTGCATCTTTTAAAAACGCATCAAACGCGCCGCTGTACACATAACCTGCAACGAGGTCCTGCTTGAGGTGGCCGGTTACCTGCAATTGTTCAGCAGCTATGCCGCAATGCGTGTGCAGCATGGTTTTCATCTGCTCGTCCCACACGCACCAGCAGTCAAATACATTATCGCGGTTATGCGGGTCTTTGTTTTTGGTACCGTTATGCGAATTGATCGTGGTAATTCCTTTTGCGCGGGCCTGCAGCGCGGTGATGATGCCGTAACCGGTATTTTCCTGCGCGAGCAGAAACAATGCTTTCAAACTACCGGAAGCAAAGTTGGCTTCATTAACATGGATGGCATTGATCAGCTCGCTGCGGATGGCGATCAGTTTATACAATTCAGCTGCGGTAAACCATTTGCCTCCTTTGCGGATATCGCCGAGTGAAAAGCGGTTTGGCATTACACGGTAACCTTTCCGGAAATCGGACACGCCGGGAATGTCGCGCATTTTTACATGGCCGTGGTGCAGCCAGTTGCTGAAAAACGCATACGGCTCATCCGTAATCGTGTCAAGCAGGGTTTTGTAATACACCAGGTGTTCGTTTGCATTTACTGCAAACCCGATGCGGGCCGTGTTGTGGATGTGTACAGGCGCCGGTTCGTTCATAAACCGGTGGTTCCACCAGTGTTTCCTGATTTTGTAATATGCTGCAGCCTGTAATTTTACAGAAGAAACCCGCGGTTCATACACAAACATGTGGTTGCTGCCGGGCAACTGTTTGCAGGCATACGCCAGCATATTTTCGATGCGGTTGGCCCAGAAAAAATCTTTGTTCAGCGCATCCAGCAGCGGAATGCCGTTGTACGTAAAAAAAGCCGGGCTTTTTTCAGCCCAGTGCTGCAGGCGTTTTTTGGTGTGTGTAAAACTCCATTCAAATGCAGCGCGGTCGAAATCGTTTGCATTAACAGCTGTGAGCGGTGCGCAGTTTATTTTTTCCGTATTCCCGTAATACACAATGGTATCGCAGCCCGCTTTTTGGGCTTGCTGCAGGCTGGCCGAGGTAACGTAAAAACAAACGTAACAGCGCATAGTATAAAGTTACCCCGTGTAAAAAGCAGTGATCTGCTCACATACGCGGTCAATTTCTTCGTTGGTAATGCCTGTGGAGCACGGCAAACTTAAACAGTCACCATACAGGTTGCCGGAGCGGTCGTTTGCATTAATGTAAGTGCAATGACTGAACATTGGTAATTGATTCATCGGCACCCACAACGGACGCACCTGTATTTTTTCTGCCAGCAAATGTTTTGCAAGCGCCGGCTGATTTTCAAATGCAACGGTATAAAGCCAGCAGTTTGCATCCGTTCCCGGGGTGAGCTGCTGAAATGCTTTTACACCCGAAACGGTTTTGAGTTTTTCGGTGTAACGTGCGGCAATTTCTTTTTTGCGCGCCACAAACCCCGGCAGCTGCTCCATCTGGGCAACACCAAGCGCCGCGAGAATATTTACCAGGCGGTAATTGTAACCGATTTCATCGTGCACATATTCATACGGATCGGATTTGGCCTGCGTGGTGAGGTGTTTCGCTTTTTTTGCCAGTTCCGCATCATTAAACAGGATCATGCCGCCGCCGCCGGTGGTAATGATTTTGTTGCCGTTGTAACTCAGGCAACCGCTGAAACCCATGCTGCCGGCGTGTTTACCATTGTATGTGCTGCCGAGGGCTTCGGTGGCGTCTTCAATTACGGGAATGTGGTATTTTTTTCCGAGTTCCAGCGCGCGGTCCATGTCGCACATGTTGCCGAGGATGTGTACGGGCAGCAAAGCACTGATCCGTTTTCCGCTTGCGGAATGTATGCACCCGGCATCGGTTACAATTGTTTCGTTTGCAAGAAATGAAGCCACCAGTTCCATATCCATCTGCCACGTTTCCGTATCCACATCTACGAGTACCGGTTCTGCTCCAAGGTAGGTGATCACATTCACCGGCGAAATAAACGTAATGTTTGCAGTAAGCACCAGGTCGTGTTGTTTTACCCCGGCCAGCATGAGGCTGATGTGCAGTGCGGCTGTTCCGTTGGAGGTGGCCACGGCTGCGGCCACACCATTGTAAGCGGCGCTCTGCTGTTCAAAACGGTCAACGTAACTGCCTACGGAACTGACCCAGTTTGTATCGAGGCAATCTTTTACATATTGCCATTCGTTACCTGCCAGGTTGGGAACTGAAAGTGGAATCATTTGCTGAAAGCTGTTTTGTGGCGATGAAGATAGGGAGAAATACGCAGCAGCAGGTAAAATGGTTACCCTGTATTCAAGCTACTTCCTGCGGAAAATACCGATGATGCGGTCGCCGGTTTTATACGGGCCGGCATTGTCGGGATACTCGGCATTGGAAAGCACGTACACCGAAAAACGGTCGTCGGTAAACATGCGCATTTTTGCACCGTATCCCCTGCTCCGCCCGTTGTGTCCCCAATACACGAGGCTGTCGTTGATGCCGGTGGCAAGCCCGAATCCGTAACTTGTTTTTGTGCCGTCGGGCAACGTGGCCACGGTTTTCATGCGGCTGAGCAGTTGCTGCGATTTTTTGCCGAGCTGGTTGTTGTAAAAATTAGTGTCCCACAAAAACAAATCATCAATGGTAGTGATCACGCCCACATCGCCGATGTTTTTGTTGTGGATCATGCAGTTGATGTACTCGTCTTTTTTCTTGCCGGCCATGTAGCCGATGGCGCGGTTTTTTGCCCAGGTGCTGTCGGCCGGTTCAAAAGCGGTGTTGCTCATGCCGAGCGGACGGAAGATGTGTTCCTGCGCAAATTCACGCAAATTTTTGCCTGACACCTGCTGCACGATGAGCGACAGGAACATGTAGTTGGTGGGGCAATATTCGTATTCCGTTCCGGGCTTAAACTGCATCACCGATTTAACCATGTATTCCATGGCGTGTGCGCTGTCTAATTTATCAGCGTCTTTCGGCTTGCGGTAAATGTTCAGGTAATTGTCGAGGCCGCTGGTATTGAGCAACAGGTGTTTGATGGTGATGGTATCTTTAAACGGCAGATACGGCATGTACATTTTAATGTCATCGTCTAACTTCAGTTTGCCCTCTTCTTCCAGGAGCAGGATGCATACCGCGGTGAACTGTTTCGAAAGCGATGCTACATCTATGCGGGTGGCCGGTGTCATGGGCACTTTGCGTTCGATGTCAGCCATGCCGTAGCCTTTTTTATACAATACAGAACCGTTGTAAAAAATACCGACCGCGTAACCCGGCGTATTTTTTTTGCTCTGCGAAAACAGGCGGTCAACACTTGTTATTTTTTGTTTGAAGCCGGTGGTATCGAAATTTTGCTGGGCACATACAGGTGAAATGCAGAGCACTAATCCGAGCAGCAACGTAATCACATTTGGCATAAACTACGGGGAAACGATTTGGTCGTGATGAAGATAACAATAATCCTGCAATCTGCGCGTGGTATCAGAAACACATTTCAGCATAACACCGCTTCAGTAATTGCCGAGCGAAAGCATCACCAGCGTGCAGGCTTCGAGCGGTTCGATGCCTTTGGCTGTGGCCATTCTTTCCAGTTCGGAATTTTCTGTTCCGGGGTTAAAAACGATGCGTTTCGGGTGCAGTGAAAAAATGTACTCGTACCAGCCGGGCTGGTTTTGCGGGCCGACGTACAGCGTAACGGTATCCACATCAGCAATGGCGGGGCGATCAGTAACAATGGGTGTGTCGCCGATCATGCCGGGTTTAATGCCCACGGCAACGACTTCGTGTCCGTGCTGTTTCAGTTTTTCGGTTGCGCGGAATGCATACCGTTCCGGGTTCGGGGAAGCACCGATGACGACTGTTTTTTTCATGGTGCAAATATCGGGAGAAAAATCAGCAATGCTGTACGATAAGATAATACAGCGGCATACCGAGTGTGATGTTAAACGGAAACGTTACCCCGAGCGCCATGGAAACATACAGGCCGGGATCGGCTTTCGGAACAGTAAGGCGCATGGCTGCCGGCACTGCAATGTACGACGCACTGGCCGCGCAGGTGGCAATTACAAAGCGTTCGCCGATGCCATCCATTACAAAACCGCTGAGTACGGCCACGGAACTGCCGCAGATTACCGGCACCAGCAGCGCAAACGAGGTGGCAAACAAACCGTACTGCCTGAAGGTTGCAAATTTCTTCGCGGCCAGCATGCCCATATCAAGCATAAAAATGATGAGCAGCCCTTTGAAAATATCCGTAGTGAACGGTTTGATGGCCTCGGCCTGTGGTTTGTCTGCAATCATGCCCACGATAAAACTGCCCAGAATGATGAGCACGCTGCCGTTTGTAAAAGCATGTTTCAGTGTATGTCCGATGCTGCTGTTGCTGCGGCTTTCGGGATCGTATTTGTTCAGCAGCAACATGGCAATGATGATGGACGGCGATTCCATGAGCGCCATTACTGCAACCATGTGTCCGCCATAATGCACTTTTTGTGCTTCGAGAAACGCAAGCGAAACGAAAAACGTAACCGGGTTTACAGAACCGTACGATGCCGAAACCGCGCAGGCATTGTGAATGGAAAATTTGCGTTTCAGGATATAAAATGTAACGAGCGCAATCACAATGGAAATGCCAAGGCCAAACAGCAGTGTGCGGGTGATTTCGGGTGTAATTGCCCCGTGGGTAAGCTCGCGCCCGCCCCGGAAGCCGATGGAAAACAAGAGGTAAATGGAAAGGAATTTGCCGATGGCCGGCGGAATCTCCAGGTCGCTTTTTACCACAACCGCTATAATTCCGAGCAGGAAAAACAGCAGGGCCGGGCTGGTGAAATTAGACAGGAGAATGGTGAAATCCATAAGCAGTTTGAAATATAAGGCGAAATTCCAAACTACTTTGACTCAATCTGGAAACCTGTTCAAAAAAAAGCAGGGCAAATCTTACTGCAAATGGTTTTCAGGGTGCTCCCCTTCCACATAATCCAGGTCCTTGTGAAAGGTTTCTTCCAGGCGTGATAGGGCCCAGAATGCCGCAGCCATTACAATTACACCGATGAGTATTGCACCGGTAATGTTGGCCGGTTTTCCGTCGCTGCCGAACATCCAGGAGAAAAAGGTGAAGCCGTACAGAATTAAAACCGTTCCACCACGCACAAAGTTGGGGGCTGTGGTAGTCACCGTTGCGCGGATGTTGGTTCCGAACAGTTCGGAAGCCGTAACCATAAACACCGCCCAGTAGCCCGTGGCAAAACCGATAAGAACAACGATGGTGTAAAATGCTTCCATTTCGTAATCACCGAAGATGGAATGGTATTTTCCGAACAGGAAATAAATTACAATGGAAATAACCACCAGCGAAAGGAAATACAGCAGCGCTTTTTTGCGGCTCCGCAGTTTCTGGCTCATCCAGCCGCTCACCACATCGCCGATGGTGATGCCGACATACGCCAATGTAATTGCGGTTCGCGGTACGGGGATTTCTGCCATACCAAAAGCCTGGCCCATTTCTTTGCACAGCGTGATGAGAATGCCCATCACATACCAAACCGGTAAAGCGATGAGGATGATGCTGAAAAACTTGACCAGGTTTTTGGAAGAACGGAACAGCGCAAAAAAGTTGCCGCGGCTGACATTTGATTTTTTCACGTGGCTGAACATCCCCGATTCATACACGCCAATGCGCAGCAGTAAAAGCACCAGCCCCATGCCTCCGCCAATGAAATAGGAAACGCGCCAGCTGTCGATAAAGTTGCCCACAATGCCTGCCACTACGGCCCCGCTCAGGCCCACAGAAGCCACAATCATGGCGCCCCAGCCGCGCATCTGTTTGCTCATGGATTCACTTACCAGCGTAATGCCCGCACCCAATTCACCCGCAAGCCCGAAGCCGGAAATGAAACGCATAATGGCATACGTGGTGGTATCTTCCACCATCCCGTTTGCAATGTTGGCCAGCGAATACAATAAAATAGAACCGAACAGCACCGAAAGCCGTCCTTTTTTATCGCCAAGAATGCCCCAGAAAATGCCCCCGGCCAGCATGCCGACCATTTGTGAGTTAAGCAGGAAAATGCCGTAATCTTTCAGTTTGCCGTCGAGCTCCGCTTTGTTGGCGGCTTCGGCCAGGTGCGGGAAATTGGTGGTGAGTATATCCGTAAGGCTGCGCACGCGCTCCATGCCAAACAATACGAGGTCGTAGATGTCAACAAAATACCCGAGGGCTGCAACCAGCACAATGAGTCCGACGTTTTTGTTGCGTAATTCGTTAACGAGCATAAGCGGGTTAAAGATACTTATTCCCGCAATCCGCATAGGAATGGGAAAGACATTTTTTGAGGGAAATGCTGCGGGATGCTCAAATTTAAGCAACAGCAAAAGCCATTATCCTATATAATCCTGTTAAGTTGTCTGTTGCTTAATTTGGGACAATTTGATAAAACAGGAAAATGCGCAGCGAAGGTTGAATCCGGCTTCAAAACCGTGTGGAAATAATTGCAGAAAAAAAACAAGTCATTATTAAACAAACGCCCGCCGTTGTTGTTATTCCGCGTACTTTTGTACGCCATTATGAAGAAGAAAATCGCACTTTGTTTAAGTATTTTATTGCTCCCGGTTTTAATTGTTGCACAAAACAACGGCATCATCCGCGGACGCGTGGTGGAAGCCGAAACCAATATGCCCCTGCCCTTTGCCACCGTACTGATCCAGGGGACCGGTAAAGCAGCAGCAACCGACACCGCCGGGCGTTACGAACTGAAAAACCTGGAAGCCGGACTTTATAATATTGACGTCCGCATGATCGGGTACAAACCGAAAACCGTTTTTGAAATTCAGGTAACAAACACACGACCGGCGCAAATTGATGTGGTGTTACAGCCCGAAGGTGTTGCCATTGATTCGGTTGTGATTACCGCATCACCGTTTAACAAAACCGCCGAAAGCCCGGTTTCGCTGCGCACCATTGGCGTGGCCGAAATTGAACGTGCACCTGGTGGCAACCGTGATATTTCGAAAGTGATCCAGTCGCTTCCGGGGGTGGCCTCATCGGTTTCGTTCCGTAACGACATCATCATCCGCGGCGGTGCGCCGAATGAAAACCGGTTTTACCTCGACGGTATTGAAGTACCTAACATCAATCACTTTGCCACGCAGGGTTCGTCAGGCGGACCGGTGGGCATGATCAATGTGAACTTTCTGCGCGAAGTGGATGTGATTACCAGCGCTTTCCCGGCCAACCGCGGCAATGCCATGAGTTCGGTGTTTGATTTTAAAATGAAAGAAGGCAATGCCGACAAACTGCTGACCACTGCAACGGTTGGTGCATCCGATCTCGGTTTAACGTTTGACGGTCCGCTCGGCAAAAACTCAAACTTCATTTTCTCGGCGCGGCGTTCGTACCTGCAGTTTTTGTTTGCGGCCATCGGTTTGCCGTTTCTGCCCACGTATAATGACGCGCAGTTTAAATACACGTACCGGTTTAAAAACAACGATGAACTGAAAGTGATCGGCCTCGGTGCGATTGATGATTTTTCACTGAACCTGGATGCCAACGAAACCGAATACCAGAAATACCTGCTGGACAACCTGCCGGTAAATACACAGTGGAATTACACCGTGGGCAGTTCGTACAAACACCTGATGAAAAACGGGAACATCCAGTTTTTCCTGAGCCGCAACCACCTGAAAAATAACGCCATCAAGTATTACAAAAACGACGACAGCGATCCGGCCAACCTCATCCAGGATTATTCGTCGCAGGAAATCGAAAACAAGTTCCGCTACGAGCAGGTGTATCGGAACAATTTTTTCAAAATTGTATTCGGAGCCGGTGTGGAAGATGTAACGTACACCAACGCCACCTACAATAAAATAGTTACTTCGTACGGTCCTCTGGTTGTTGATTTTGATTCCGAGCTGCGTTTCCTGAAAATGGGTGCGTTTGTGCAGGCCTCGAAAACTGTAGCCAGTGACCGCCTCACACTGGCGCTGGGATTGCGCACCGACTGGAATACCTACTCTACCGTAATGATGCGTGCACAGGACCAGTTGTCGCCGCGTTTTTCTTTAGCGTATGATATAACCGAACACCTCAGTTTTAACATGAGCACCGGCCGTTATTACCAGCTGCCGGCCTATACGGTAATGGGTTTCCGCAACACGGCAGGAACACTTGTAAACAAAGCGAACCGCGTACGTTATGTGCAGTGTGATCACATCACCGGCGGATTTGAATACAACTCCACTAAAAATTCGAAATTCACGGTGGAAGGATTTTACAAGTGGTATGACTATTATCCGTTCCAGTTAAACGATTCCATCAGTTTGGCCAACCTTGGTGCTGATTTCGGCATCATCGGCAATGAGGCAGTAACTTCTACTTCAAAAGGCCGTGCGTATGGTATTGAATTCCTGGCGCAGCAGAAACTGATGAAAGGGTTTTACGGCATTCTGTCGTTAACACTGGTTCGCAGCGAGTTCAAAACAAAAGCGGATGTGTATGCCCCTTCGGCCTGGGACAACGGGTATATCGTGTCGATGACCGGCGGCAAAAAGTTCAAGAAAAACTGGGAGTTCGGCATGCGCTGGCGTTTGCAGGGTGGTTCGCCTTACACGCCTGATGATATTGCCACTTCATCGCTGCAGAACGTTTGGAACATCACCGGACGCGGCATTCCCAACTACGACCTGCTGAATAGCGAGCGCACGTCCTTATTTCACCAGTTGGATGCGCGTGTGGACAAAAAATGGTTCCTGAAAAAAGTATCACTGAACCTGTACCTTGATATTCAGAACGTGTATAATTACCAGCCGACACTGAACCCGATTCTGCTTGCAGAACGTGATGCAAACGGCAACCTGGTAACCGATCCGAATAACCCGGCGGCCTATAAAACGTACCAGATTGAAAATAAATCGGGAAACGTATTACCAACTGTAGGCCTGATTCTCGAATTTTAAAAACCGGCCGCGCTGGTGTAATCGCCGGATAGCTGTTACATTTGCAGCTATGCGGCGATTTTTGTTTCTGCTCGTGCTCATTGCTACTGAACTTCCGGCACAGGAAGCAGATACATCCGGCAACAGGCAAAACCGTTTTCTTGCTCCTGCCCCGGCCTTCCACAAAAAACGCATGACGCTGGTTGCCGGAACCCAAACACTTGGGTACGGCGGATCGCTGGGTGTGCTGGCCACGTTCTGGTACGCAAATTACGACCGTACCAAATTCCATACGTTTAATGATAATGCGGAATGGCTGCAGATGGACAAAGCCGGCCACACGATGACCGCTTACACGCTGGCCGTGCTCAACCACCGCATGTATCACTGGGCAGGTGCGGATGCGCGGAAAAGCATTCTGCCCGCTATCGGGGTTAGTTTTTTGTACCAGGGAACGATTGAGTTGCTCGACGGTTTTTCGGGCGACTGGGGATTTTCGACCGGCGACCTGATTGCAAACGCGGGCGGTATCGGTATTATGGCCGCACAGCAATACGGCTGGAACGAACAACGTATTGCCCTGAAGATTTCAAGCCACCGCAGTCCGTTTGCGAACCTGCGCCCGGAATTGCTGGGCAAAAACCGGCTGCAGCAGCTCATTAAAGATTACAACGGGCAAACGTACTGGCTGTCGGTAAACATTGCTTCGTTTCTTAAAAAGGAAAGCGCCTTCCCGAAATGGCTGAACGTGGCGGCAGGTTACGGTGCAGAAGGCATGACCGGCGGTTTTGAAAACATTCCTGTTACCAATGCCGCGGGCAATATTGTTGATTACAAACGTTTCCGGCAGTTTTACCTCGCACTTGATGTGGACCTCACCCGCATCCCCGACCAGGGGCCGCTGCTGCGCGCATTTACCAATACGTTCGGGTTTATAAAGATTCCGGCTCCCGCGTTGTCGTTCAGCAGCCAGGGTTTTGGGGCGCATCTGTTTTATTATTGAGGTGTTTTTCGATAACGTTTTCGGTTGAAAATTGAGCGTTGAACATTGAACATTGAGCATTAATTCTCAATGTTCAACAAACAATGTTCAATGCTCAACCCCTAAAACCTGTACATAATTTGTTAATTACTTCGTCTCCACCCCATCGCGCTATTGTGTAGTTTTGCAGTGAAAACAAACCGCAACAGAACCGTATGAAATTTTTTATTGATACTGCCAATCTCGATCAGATCCGCGAAGCCCAGGACATGGGTGTGCTCGACGGTGTAACCACCAATCCTTCGCTCATGGCGAAAGAAGGCATCAAAGGCCAGGATGCGGTGCTGAAACATTATGTAGACATCTGCAACATCGTTACCGGTGATGTGAGTGCCGAAGTAATTTCTACTGATTATGAAGGCATTGTTCGCGAAGGCGAATTTCTTGCTTCGCTGCACAAGCAGATCGTGGTAAAAGTGCCGATGATCAAAGACGGCATCAAAGCCATCAAATATTTCAGCTCGAAAGGCATCCGCACCAACTGCACGCTTGTATTTTCGTGCGGACAGGCGCTGCTGGCTGCCAAAGCCGGTGCAACGTACGTGTCGCCGTTTATCGGGCGCCTGGATGATGTTTCAACCGACGGGCTGGATCTGATTGCGGACATGCGCCAGATTTATGATAACTACGGTTTTGAAACGCAGATTCTTGCCGCTTCGGTGCGTCACCCGATGCACATTATTGAGTGCGCCAAAATCGGTGCTGACGTGGCTACCTGTCCGCTGAGCGCCATTACCGCGCTGCTGAAACACCCGCTTACTGATAACGGGCTGAAACAGTTTCTCGAAGACGCGAAAAAGTTTGCATAAAAAACGTATCTTTAGCATACAGAAAGAGAGACACAGCCCTGGTTGTGTCTTTTTTCATTTAAACCAAAGAACAGTTATGTTGATCCGAATCAATACCGAGAATCCGCAGGGCAGCGAACTGGAACGCGTAGCAAATGTGTTGCGGGCAGGCGGCGTTGTCATTTATCCAACGGATACGGTGTACGGCATCGGCTGCGACATTTACCAGCCACGCGCCATTGAACGCCTCTGCCAGATCAAAGGCATTGCAGTTGAAAAGGCAAACCTGTCAATCATCTGCCACGACCTGAGTCACCTTTCCGATTTTACGCGGCCCATTTCGAATACCGTTTTCCGCGTGCTGAAAAAAGCGTTGCCCGGCGCCTACACGTTTATCCTGGATGCAAATAATAATGTGCCGAAAATTTTCCAGAGCAAAAAGAAAACGGTAGGCATTCGTGTGCCTGACAATACCATCATCCGCGCCATTGTAAAAGAACTCGGCAACCCGATTGTTTCTTCTTCGGTGCACGATGCAGATGATGAAGTAATGGAATACTATGCCGATCCCGAAATGATTTATGAAAAGTACGGCGACAAAGTTGACCTTGTTATCAACGGCGGCTTCGGTAACCTGCAGGCTTCAACGGTGATTAATTGCACCGGAGGCGTGTTTGAGGTGGTGCGTGAGGGGTTGGGGAGTGTGGATGTTATATTGTAAATGATCGTTTAAAATAACTTCCCGGTTAAAAAAGTTCCTGCAAAATAGATACTGAAATTAGTGGCAGCGGCAGTTGGCAGCGGCAGTCGTGTTTTCGTATGGAACAGATTCATTTTCTGAAATACCAGCCGGCTGCCACTGCTGTCTGCCGCTGCCACTAATTGTAAAATCTCTGATATAAATGATCTATTGTCCATAAAAAAAAACGACCACCCGATTTAAAGGATGGTCGTTTCGTTTTGAAGAGAATCTGTTTCGTGCAAAATCTCTTTTCACTTCAACTAAGCGGTAACTTTCTTGAGCAGTTCGGCCATGGTTTTTCCGATTACTGCGGGCGATTCACATACGGTGATGCCGTTTTCGCGGAGGATTTCCATTTTGGCCTGTGCGGTATCGTCTTTGCCGCCGACAATAGCGCCGGCGTGTCCCATGGTGCGTCCTTTGGGTGCGGTTTGTCCGGCGATGAAGCCGACAACCGGTTTTTTGTTACCGTTGGCGTGCACCCAGCGGGCTGCATCGGCTTCGAGTGTTCCGCCGATTTCGCCGATCATAACGATGCCTTCGGTTTCGGGATCGTTCATGAGCAGTTCAACGGCTTCTTTGGTGGTGGTTCCGATAATCGGGTCGCCGCCGATACCGATGGCGGTGGTGATGCCGAGACCGGCTTTCACAATCTGGTCAGCTGCTTCGTAGGTTAAGGTACCTGATTTGGAAACGATGCCGATGGTTCCTTTTTTGAAAACGAAACCGGGCATGATGCCTACTTTGGCTTCGTCAGCAGTAATCACACCCGGGCAGTTGGGTCCGATCAGCCGGCAGCCTTTGTCCTGGATGTAATTTTTAACCGCAATCATGTCTTTTACCGGGATGCCTTCGGTGATGCACACGATCACTTTGATACCGGCATCGGCCGCTTCCATAATAGCGTCGGCAGCAAACGGTGCGGGTACAAAAATGATAGAAACATCAGCGGCGGCCTGGGCCACTGCGTCGTGGCAGGTGTTGAATACCGGGCGGTCGAGGTGTTTGGTGCCTCCTTTGCCTGGTGTTACACCGCCTACTACGTTTGTACCATAGGCAATCATCTGTTCGGCATGAAAAGTGCCTTCTGTTCCGGTAAAGCCCTGAACGATAATCTTCGAATTCTTGTTAACGAGAACGCTCATAAAGTTGGATTGTGGTAAAAATGAAGCCCAAAAATAAGGGTTTGTTCCGATAAAACGACGGGTGTTGAAAGAATTTCCGATTCGGCTCACGCATTGGCCATGGCATGCGCCGCAATCATGCCGGTAGTCCACGCGGCCTGGAAATTAAAACCGCCGGTTACCCCATCAATATCAAGCACTTCGCCGGCAAAATAGAGGTGCGGCACCACGCGGCTTTCCATGGTTTTAAAATCCACTTCGTTCAGTTCCACGCCGCCGCAGGTAACAAACTCTTCTTTAAAGGTGGTTTTGCCTTCCACACGGTAGGTATCATTCAGCAGCATTTCGAGCAGGCGGTTCAGCTGTTTGTTCGACACATCGGCCCAGCGCAATGCAGCATCCATCCCGGCGCGCCAGGTAAAAAAGTCCCACAGCCGTTTCGGTATCGGAAACGGATTCGCATTGGAAACCTGTTTGTGTTTTTCCTGTTCCCGGAAGTGGTTCAGCGCCTCGCGCCACTGCTGTTCGTTTTGCCCCTGCACCCAGGTAACACGTGCATCGAAACGGTAATGCGCATCATTCAGCACACGCGCACCCCATGCCGAACTTTTAAGAATGGCCGGCCCGCTCATGCCCCAGTGCGTGATGAGGAGTGGTCCCTCCTGCCCTGCTGATAACCCCGGAATTTTTACAAGTGCTTTTTCTACGCTCACGCCCATCAGTTCACGCACGGGATTACCGGGCATGTTAAACGTAAACAGCGACGGAACCGGTTCTGCAATGCGGTGTCCGAGGCTGCGCAGCACATCGTAGCCTGCTGCTTTCGGATGGCCGCCGGTGGCGATGAGCAGGTTGTTGCACTGCATCGTTTTGCCGTCCGCAAGCTGCAGCCGGAACAGTTCGTCTTCGCGGGTGATGCCGGTTACTTCGGTCTGCAGGCGGATTTCAACGTTATATTTTTCTGCTTCGCGCAGCAGGCAGTCAATTATAGTTTGTGAGTTATCCGTAACCGGGAACATGCGGCCGTCGGCTTCGGTTTTCAATTGCACACCGCGTTCGCTGAACCACACTACGGTATCGGTTGCTGCAAAACGCGCGAACGCCTGGCGCAAGGCTTTTTCGCCGCGGGGATAGTTTTTGGAAAGCAGTCCGGCATCGAAACAGGCATGGGTAACATTGCAGCGCCCCCCGCCCGAAACACGGACTTTGGAAAGCAGCTTGTTCGATTTTTCGAGAATGATTACGCGCTGATCGGGATTGAGCCGCGCGGTATTTACCGCAGCAAAAAATCCGGCCGCCCCGCCCCCCAGTATGATGCTTGTGTGCTGCATTTGGTGGTGCAAGTATAGGGAGGATTTTGGAACTGTGCTTTGTTTTCGCCTCCGGCGGTTAAACGCGAAGTGCGCCCCACCTTCAACGCACCGCAACGTATTGCGCAAAGTAACGCCATGAAATTTTACTATTCCGAAATGATTTAGCTACCACGTTGATGCGCGATGCATGGCGCATCAACGTAAACCGATAAGCCGAAATGATTTGCGAACAGGGTTATTTTCCTTGTTCATTTGTATTCAAAATCTTTTCCGGATAAATAAACCACGAAGCGTTTTTATACACGGCCACTTTGGTAATTGTGATCAACTGGCCTTGTCCAGAGAAATATTCTGTAATACGCACCG
Organism: Chitinophaga pinensis; assembly: GCA_943372645.1. Taxonomy (GTDB): domain Bacteria; phylum Bacteroidota; class Bacteroidia; order Palsa-965; family Palsa-965; genus VBWE01. Next base: position 54,736 of record CALRZN010000008.1, read on the forward strand.
AATCCGTGCTGTACCGTATTCCCTCCAGGTCGAGCTGCATTGCTTTTGATTCATTGCGGGTAACAACCATTTCCGGATACCGCTTTTTCAAAGCAGATGTATATGGTTCTCCGCAGATATCCGGCAAAAAAAAATTTCGCATTTCTGCATCGCTTGTATTTCCGCACAGTTCATAACGTCCGATGCACAACGTATCCACAGCTTTCACTGGAATTTCGATGCTTGCAGCATAGGCCACATGCAATTCCCGCAGGTCGTTAACAGCCGTTTCCTGTCCCGGTTCGTGTTGCCCGAATGCATACATATAACTGCTGAACACGATCGCTTTCAGCAAAACAGCAGAAAATATACCGTGGAGGAAAAACATAGGAAGTGTTTCAGAGTTCTAACGTAAACAACCAATACCGTTTCCCAAACCGCGGTTCCATTTCAAACTGCTTTACAAAACCGAGTCCTTCATAAATATGCATGGCGGCAGGCATCAGTTCGGAGGTGTGCAGGGCGAGTGTTTTTTCGCCGGTGTTGCGGGCGTGTTCAATGCACATGCGGGTAAGCGCTTTGGCAATGCCTCTTCCCTGCTTTGCGGGATGGACACCCACCATGCGTATCTGCGCCCATTCGGCTTTGTACACATCCCATGCATGCCCGCTCGGAACGAGGTACGCCATGCCGATGATGGTTTCGTTTTCGGTACACACAAAGCAGGTGGAACTGTCGAACAGTTTGCCCGACTTTTCGGCATCGTGCAGCACGGTGTGCATGGTTTGCCATCCTTCGGCAGAAAGTTCATCCCTGTACATGCCGTAGGAATCAATTCCGAGTTGCAGGAGTTGCGGTTTGTCGGCGGGGGTGGCGGGGCGGTAAATGAGCGGGTGTTGCATTTTGCAAAATTAACGGATAAGCAATTCGCCGGTTCAGTTAATCCTAATTTTGCCGGAAAATCGCACGTTTTGCTCCGCTTCGATGCAATAAAAATACAAACCTGCCGGAAGTTCGTCGCAGCGGATAAGCAGTTCGTTTTGGCCACGCCCTGTTTGCTGATGTACCCGTTTACCGTTCACATCCAGCAACGAAAAGGTGTATCCTCCTTTTATAGATGACGGAACAAGTATGTGTATTTCATGCGCAGCCGGGTTTGGGAATACAACCACTTCCTGCGCTGCTACTTCGTTTATCCCGCTGGGGCTGCAATAACTTTGGTATTCAATGTAATTGTTCAGCCCGAAACGGCAGGTTGCAGCACCCAGCAGAAAACCATTGCTGATGTAGTTGCAGGTCAGGCCAGGCAGATTCGGGTTTTGAATGACACTGAGGTAGTTCGAGGTATTACGTGCCACATAAATGCGGCCATCGGGACCGATTTTGATATCGCCGTAACCGGGTGAAAGCGTCGTTGAATCAATCACCTGGCGCGAAGCTGCAATGGTTGCCGGATTGCCCGAAGAAAGATCGAACTGGTAGAGGTAATCGTAATCGTTTTGGGTAAAACCGAACGCTTTCCAGGTTGTTCCATACAGCTTGGAATTGTCGGGCGAAAACGAAAGTCCGAATTCGCCGCGGCTGAATGGCAGCGCCAGCGGATTGGATACGGTACCTGTTGCAGCATTAAAATCAAACAACGCAAGCAGGTTGGTTGCATTGTTGGAAGCAACCCCGTTTGCATTAAACGCGAGCTTTGTTCCGTCGGGTGAAAATTTGATCTGCCCGCGTGCATTGATATTGGAAATACAGGCCACATGTGCCGGCCCGACCGATGAAATGACCGGCGTGGACGAAACACCCGAAGCGGTTACCAGGAAGGCCATAAACGCATTGGTGCCATATTCATGTGTCATTACCCAGATGTCTGTGCCGTTATTGTGCCAGGTAGCTGCAACCTGTTCGGTAACCGTAACGTTGCTCAGCACATTGTTTTTATTCAGCACATCGCCCAGCCCGTTGTTCAAGGTAATGTCGATCTCGTGGTACTGCAGCGATAATGACGACTGCGCCTGGATCATGGTGGTGAACACAAAATAGCGGTTCGGGTTGCCGGGGCGCGGAATGATGAGCACCTGGCTGAGTGTGCCTGAACTGCTTACCAGCGGGCTGTTGGGCATAATGTTGTTCTGCCGGTCCCACACGTTATCGGAATTGGTATAAAACAAAAGCTGCCCGGTGTTGTCGCATACCGACGAACAGCCTTCGAAGCCGCTGTTGCTTCCTGTTTCCAGCAAAAACGGGGTGCAGTTGGCAAAACTCATCCCGGCGTTATTGCCGAAATGCCATACGGTACCATAGTTTTGAGCGGAGAGGCTGACGCTGAATAATATTGCAGCGCAAAGTATTTTTATGTTCATGAAGAGCAAGGTATTGTTATTTCCTGATTCATTTTTTTGAAATTTAACGCCAGTAAAACGCATCCTGTTTGCTGTGTACCGTTCAGTTTACAATCAGCTTACCGGTATAATACAAATTGGCTTCACCAGCAATGCGGTAAAAATAAATTCCGCCCGGCAATTCATCGCGCTGCAAGGTGAAACTGTTTCCGCTGATGCCGGTTATGATACGAATGCTGCGGCCGCAGATATCGGTCAGCTCAAGTTGTGCAGCGTGTACCGATTGCGGGAAACGGAAAGTAACTGCATCTGTAAACGGATTCGGGAAAACAACCGGCTTCTGCCCTGCTGCGTTTTCAGCTGTTCCGTTCAGATCACATTTTGGTTTGGTATTGGTGTACGCATATCCGGCAATAACAGTAGGCAATGAATACGACGAATTCCGTCCGCCCAGTGAAACCACCTGGTCCTGGAAATTGCAGGCGGTTCCGGCCACGTTCGGCGATTGTATTACCGCAAGTGTTGCAATGCCATTTATGCTCGTCATATAAATTTTCCCGTCAGGACCGAGTTGCAGCCCGCTCGGGCGTATAAGTCCCATCGCATCCGTATCAATAATTACCTGCGATGCATTGATGGCGGCAAGGTTACCCGCACTCAGGTCATACTGCACCATAAAAATATACACCAGCCCGAACGACGTGATGCCCCGCACATAGAGTTTACTTTTATCGGGCGAAAACTCCACGCCGTAAATGGCAGCCTGGTCGTTGTTCGGTTTAACCAGCGGGCGGTAATTGGAAACGATACCGGTGGCCGGATCAAAATCAAACAGTTCGAGCAGGTCCTGCCCGTTGCTGCTTCCTGCAACCAGCATCTGCCCGTCGGGCGAAAACTTCATCTGGCCTTGTGTGCCGGCAATGCTCCCGTTGTAAACACTTCCGATTGCAGTAATAACCGTATCCGCAATTCCGGTTGCGTCCAGGTGAAATGCCCAGAACTGATTGGACTTATAGCGATGGGTAACAATCCAGTAATCGGTTCCGTTGGCGTGTCGTGTTACCGCAACTTTTTCCGTTACGGAATCCATCAGCGGGATGTTTTTGTAATTCGTCATCACCGCCCCGCGCGTGCTGTCATCACAAATATCAATCAGCGAATACCGAAGTCCATCTGTAATATTGCCTAAGCAGCAAAAACCGCTGCTAAGTGTGAAGAGGTAAAAATAACGGTCGGGATTAAACGGAGACGGAACAATAACGGAAGATTGTGTGGTTGACGAGTTACCCAGCAGCCCTGTACCATTCTGCATCACCTGGTGTTGTTTATTCCACACCGTCATGCCATCGCTGTAACACAAAATGGCACCTGCACTGTCGGAAATTGTGGAGATGCCTTCATTGTGGTTTTGTGGGCCGGGGAAAGTGAGCGCCCCGTTCAGCAGTGCAACCGGTGAACCGGTATTGAACGTTACGCCTGCAGAGTCGCCGAAGTACCAGTTATACCCTTGCTTCTGGGCAAAAATAAAATTACTGAACAGCACAAAAACGAGTACTAATTTTTTCATGATCACGGGTTTTGCCAATGTATTTGCGGGAGTACAGTTTCAAATTTAATGCAATACATCCGATATGGCAAATTGCGTGTATTGGCAGAACGTACCGGGGTGAATCAGCTAAACTGTTCGATTTTATTGAAAAAGGCCAATGCTTCGGCCACTTTCACCAAAGACGCTATAATTACTGATCTGAAATTGATTAGTTACCATTTTGGTCCGCGATTCATCGCTGATCAACGTAAATCACGAACGCATAAGATTGCGGAATCTGTGTTTATTCAAAACAGAATCTCCGGATTAAAAAGTATCGGAACACATCTCAAACACTACCGGTTTTATTTTAATAATCAGCGCATCACCTGTATCTTCTGCACTGCAGCCGGTTTGCCGGGAGTGGTAATGCGCAGCAGATAAAAACCAGCAGTGAAGTGCTGCAGGTTCAACTGCGTGGTAGTTGTATTTATTACTGTGCGTTGCAGGCATTTCCCGGTGAGGTCAAGTAACTCGGCATATTGTCCGGGTTCGGGATTGCCGGGCATTACTACGGTTATGAAATCGGTTGCGGGCACAGGCATCAGTTTAAAAAGCGCTGCTTGTTCAACCGGGGCAATTGCAGTAAGCCCGGAATGGCATACCGGCAGCACGGCGGGTTTGCCGCCACCATAAGCACCCATATCGTTGCGCTCGGTTCCGGTTGACGGAAACAATGCAACACCGGATGAAAGCGACTGGTCGTTCCAGGTGAATGCAGTATCACCGGCATCGGTGCAGGGCGATCCCGGTGAAAGGAAAAAGTAAGCGGAGTCGGCAAACAGCGGGGCAACTGAAATATTACCGGTGCCTGCTGTTACCGTTTGCACATCGGAATACTCCGTTGTAATATTTCCGCCGAAAAAAGTAATAAAATCACCACCACTGCTTTGTGTATTTCCCCAGAAAATACAATTGTGCACATTGGCCTGGATAACAAACACGAACAGTCCACCGCCTTTGCCCCCATAAGTTCCCGTACCAACTGATTCGTTGAACGCCACGGTATTGTTGATGATGTTCACCACCATTGCAGTACTTGAACCGGTGAGCCACAATCCTCCACCCCCGAATGCGTGCCCCGATGAATTGTAAACAACCAGGTTGTTGACCACATCCGCTGAACAGTAATTGAGCACAATGCCGCCACCGTATCCGTATGCCTGGTTGTTGCAGATCACATTGTTTATAATCACCGGGTGTCCGTCGCCGCAGCGGATGCCACCGCCACCGGTGGAGTTTACACCGGCCGTGTTGTTTACATAATTATCGTGAATGTAATTGTAACGGATTACGGGAGAAGCAAACTCCGTAAGTATTCCGCCACCTTCGCGGTACGTGCCGGCACCGTGAATATCAAGCCATTTGGTACCTTTTCCGCCGGTGAGTGTAAAACCCTGGATAAGCGCGGTTGAGTCTTCATACGAATTCAGGATGATGCATGAAGCCGTATCGGGATGAATGGGCTGACTTCCGTTGATGATGGTGCTGCTGATATACGATGTATCGTTGTTCAGGTAAAACAAACTGGTGAGTACAATATTCCGGCCCCGGAAATTGATGTTCTCGTAATACGTACCGGGCGAAACAGCCACCGTGTCGCCATCCGTGGCGGCAAGAACCGCAGCCTGTATGGTGGTGTATTGTGCAGGAACAGAAATAACAGTGGCGGTCGTATGGCCTGCAATAAACAGCAAACCCGCAAGTACAGCAGTTTTCCGGATCATGATCTGAAAATTTTAAAATGTTATTGAATAAACCACGGCTCTTTACAGCACGTAATAATTGCGGCGGCCTGGACACGGGAGGATGGCGGTGTTTGCAGGCGCAGGCGGATACGATATTGTTCGGTTACAACATACCGCTGCCGGTTGCAAATGTATCAGCAAATAACGGTAGCATGAATAAGATACAATCTTAAAATACTTAATGGGGAGTTAATCGGTGGCGGTACTGTTTGTTTTTATCCCTTCCGCACATATTCATTCGCCTTTTTATTTTCAGCGGCTTTGCTTACAATTTCCGCAATGCGGGCGGCGCGGGTTTCGGGGCGTTTTGCACTGGCAAGCCATTCGAGGATGATGCGTTTGGCGGAAGCTGAAAAAGCCTGGAAATTTTGTAACGCTTTTTTATTGCGGGCAAATGCTTTTGCAAGATCGTCGGGAATTACGCCGGCCTCAATGGGAATGAGTGCTTCCCAGGTGCCGGTGCGTTTGGCCAGATCAATCATGGCCTGGCCGGCTGGCATTATTAATCCCTGTTCGGTTAGCCGTTCCACGCGTTCGCGGTTCGACTGGCTCCAGTTGCTTTTGGGTTTGCGTATGGTAAAATACTGGTAGGCGCTTCCCGGTTCGCGTTTGTATTTTACGCTGTCAATCCAACCGAAACACAACGCTTCTTCCACCGATTCCGGGTAACTGATGCATTCCATATCCGACTGTTTATTAAACATAACCAGCCAGACCGCTTTTTCTTTTGCGTGATTTTTTGCAAGCCAGTTGCGCCATGCTTTGCGTGTTGGTGCGTAAAATGTGATGCAGTTTTTAAACCGTTCGTTCTTATCGGGTTTCATCGGCTGCAATGGATTTCAGGGCTTCGAGCAGATCGTCGTACTTTTCAATGTAGGGGGAAACGGCAATGCGCGTGGTGGCTTCTGCACCCACAATGCGGATGCTGCCGTTGCGGCTGATGCGCAGGTCGCTCACTTCGCTGTACGGAATGGTGATGGTAGGAAGATACAGTTGTTCGCGGATGATGGTATTGTCTTTCAGCGTGAGCGTATAACTCTGCATCGATTCGCGGCTGCGGTTCATTACCCAGTTAATACCAATCATCAGGATAATCGTAAGTCCGATAACGCCCGTAGGCAGAAACAGGATGCTGCCCTGCTTGTTCTGGTAATTGGAATACGAAACAAAAATGCTGCCGACAAATGCCAGCAGCATAAACAGGAATACCCGCGAAAGGGTGTATTTTTTTGTTTTCTGAAAGCCGTCGGCGCTGAGGCGAAACTGGTTCATGAATCGAATTTGATTTCGCAAAAGTACCGGTATTTTTTTACTTGCGTGTGCTGATCGCGTGGAGTTATGATATCCTGAAGGAGTTCGGGGTTAATTTTCCTCATTAGATTCTTCTCCCACGTTGATTCGCGATGCATCGCGAATCAACGTAGCTAACGAACCTGAAAAGTAAATCGAACTGTTTTAACCAATTCGTTCTTCTGTTTCTTTCAGCCAGCCGGTAAGCCGCTCCTGCCAGCCACGGTTGAACCAGAGCACGGCGCCTGCTTCAGCCTCAAACCGTCCGGCGGGTTCTTCTGCCGTTGCAGCAATTTTTTCCACCACCTTTTTGGGGCCATACCACATCGGATCGGTAAGAAAACTTAAAACCAGTCGCTTCTCCCCTTTCCGGAAAACATAAAACGCCCATACCCACCAATACGGCTGTGATTCCGGGTATTCATACGTAGATAATACCCAGCCGCGTTTTTCAAGTTCGCTGATAATGACCTGCGCCTGTTTTTTCATTGCCATCAGTACTCTTCGATTTGAAATTCAATCCCAGTCTTCTCAAGATATTCAACAAGCACTTCGAATGATTTCCACAGCGTTGCGCAATCGTGCCGGCAGCAATATATGCCTTCTGTTTCCAGAATAAAAGAAACATCCGGCATACGGCCGGTATTGGTTTTCACATCCTGGAATTCATACCACAGCTTGCCGCCATAATTTATTTTACGTTTGAAAAGCGGATGCGTTTCGAAGAGTGTTGTAATCGCTTCACGATCAGCTTCTGACAAAACGGCTTTGATATTATATTCGTATCCCATTCTTAAAACGTTCTCCAGTTAAACTTCATCACCCGCTTCAGCAGCGCATGCGGCACCACATCAAGCGTAAAATCACCCGGGCCGTTTTTCTCCAGCACAAGCATACAGCCTTCGGGCAGTGCGCCTTTTTCGTCAAACTCCAGCTCTTTTATTTTAATCGTTCGCGTTATGCCGTTTGCATCCAACTCGTTGCTGCAGGGTTTGCCAGTGTGTCCATAAAAGTGATAGTGAATAATCAGTTCGTCGAGTACGGTGCGGATTTCTTCCATGCCGTAACCGGGATCGCCGGTGGTGTCTTTATCGTGCGTGATTAATATATCCAGGTCGGTTTTACTGCGGATGAGTTTTTTCAGTTCTGCACGTTCATAATCCTGGAGGAATCGTTTTTCGCTGCGCCCCTTTCGGTCGCCAATGCGGCCTATTCCGGCAAACGTAAGTTTTTCAGTACCGGCTTCAAACTCCTGCGCACAGCCGGTGCGGCACACCCATACGCGTTTATACACATCAATCGGAAAACGTGTGGCCGGTGCGTGAGCCTGTTCCTGCGCATCCAGGAAATCATGGTCTTCGTGGTTGCCGCGCACACAGATCATGTGCAGATCAAGTTTATCCAGCATCGTTTTAACTTCCGGTTCCACCTGCATAAAATCATCGTAAAAACCGAGTTCATCGCGGTCGCGGCTGGCGTGTTTAAGCGTGGCTTTGTCCAGGTTTTCAATATCGGGAAACACGCCCATATCGCCGCATTGCAAAATAAGATCAACCGTTTTACCGGTTTCGCGCTGGTACAGTTCTACCAGTTTGAACGGGAGCAACAGTTTTCCGTGGATGTCAGCAAACAGGGCGATACGCATACGTGCGGGTCTGAATTTTAAAGATAAGCGATTTTACTGACGCAAAAATTCTTCCCACGACAACGCCGACCACGAAAGATGAAACACCGGCAATACCGGTTTCACCGGCGGAACAGGTTTTACAGGAGGAATAGTTGTAACCGGTGCAATCGGCGGAACCTCGGGCAGCGGCGTTACCGGACCGTTTGATGCGCCATGCACAAAAGCGAAGGCATAACCGTGCAGATCATAAATAAAATCGGAGCGCACGATGCCGAGTAAACGGCTGCCGGAAGCAAACACCATGTCATCGTGCAGCCAGGCAACTACTTCGCGGCCATTTAAACTGTAAAAACAAAAGTTGCTGTACCAGCCAATTGTTTTCCCGCGTGAATTAAAAAGTGCGTGCATTGCATTTCCGTTATGGTCTGCAAATTACACTTCTCCCGGCAAACAGCGTTAATGCTGCACCAGCAATTTACGCACGCCCACGCCTTCGGCAGAAGTTACGTGCAGCAGGTACATCCCCGCCGGTAGCTCCGCCGTATCAATGGTTGTTTTATCCGCACAACCGGTTTTGCTGCGCACAATCGTTCCGGCAATATCAAACAGCGCATAATCAAACACACTACCCGGAAGCGTGGCAACAGCATAATCACCAGCCGGATTCGGATAAACGCAAAGCGATTGCGAAACAGTTGCTGTAGCCGCCACACTGCTGGAGTTACACATTATAAGATTCAGTTTCTGCCAGATGGTGTCGTTCATAAACGCAGGCACTTCGCCGCCGGAAGGTGCATTGCCCATGCGGATGAGTACGAGATTCTGCGAGGGCACCACGTTAATGAACTGCCCGTTTTTACCGAGTGCAGCAACGAGATCCATCGGTGCAGCCGGAAACAGCGGACCGGGAAAATTGAACTGCAATCCCGGAAGTTTATAAGTCGGTTTACCGTTGAGCCACCAGAGGTAACCGTACGATTCGTTCAGGTTCTGGGAAGTATTCACCATCTGGTTGTAATACGCCGTATCAGTCATCAACTGATTGCCGTTCCAGTTGCCGCGGTTCAGCATCAGCAGGCCGAAACGCGCCATGCTTCGCGGTTTGCTTACAAACAGGTTGTTGTATCCCGAAGGCACAAACAACCCGCTCATGCCGGTGGGCTGCAACAATTTCTGATACGTATAACTGTTCAATGTAACGCCCGTTGCGTTTTCAATTACACCGTCGAGCAAAGTATAAGGCCCGTTGTGATATGCCCAGCGTGTACCTGCATCGGCCAGGTACTGCAGGCAGGTATCGAGTGTGCAGTAATGATCGGGAACACCGTCATTCAGTCCGCTCGTCATGGTTAACTGGTGGCGTACAGTAATTTTTTCTTCCTGCGCAGGTGTGCACACTGTCCAGCCCAGCCCGAGGTAATCCGAAGTCGTGTCGCTGATGGAAAGATAACCTTCCTGCTGCGCAATACCGGTCATGTAAGCGGTAAGCGTTTTCCCGGCCGAAGCCCAGTACCAGAGACTGTCCTGCGTAAACGTACCGAAGTATTTTTCAAGCACAATTTTGCCGTCTTTCAGCAGGATAAACGCCTTGGTGTTGTTGCTCTGCAGGTAATCGTACAGCGTATCTACCTGGTTCACACACCAGCCCAGCGATGCGGGCGAAATGGTATCCCAGCTGTTGCCCATGGTGGGCGGAAAATAAAGCATCTGCGCGTTAACCGTTGCAGTAAAAAACAGGGAGAGGAAAAGTAGTTTTATGGATTTCATAAGTGGTGTGTTGCGGGGGTTAGATGATGAAACGGGTAAAAGGTTTAAGCGGGTTATGAGTATTTTTCCGAACAGGATTCTTTTCCCACGTTGATGCGCGATGGATCGCGCATCAACGTAGCATAAAAAATGAAAACGTATCACGAACGGCCTTTTCGGATCAGAATTACCTGTTCCATCCCGCCGATGCTTCCACCGCGTTTCGGGCATCGCCCATGAGCATACCGGTTTTTTCCATCACTAATTTCACTGCATCGGAATAAGCCATTCCTGCTTCGCGCCAGCGCACTGAAATTGCATCAAAATCAGCGAGGTCAAACGGTTCATCCGCAAACTGCCCGTAAATGCCCGGCCGCGGTTTTCGGATTCCATCTGCTGAAACAACGAGGTTATAATGCTGCTGAATTTCTGCATTCACATCTACTTTAAAACGCGATTTTTGGATGAGCACCTCCAGGAAGTTTTTAAGGTCTTCTTTGCGGAACTGGCGGGAGTCAAATTCTATTTCAGAATCATCATCAAATGTGAGAATGTAAATACGCTCAAATAACATGATGCGTTTTGAAATCTGGATAAGTGCGGTTGCATCATACGCTTTGCCGGTATTGAGCGTGTAGATCAGTTCCTTTCCGTTGATTACAAAAAGTACCGATTTGTATCGCCGATTAAAATAATAAACAAAAGCATCGCTTAAGACGAACAGACAAACCATGTAACCCAAAAAATCAGGACTCGTGCGTTTACGAGGGAAAAGCAATACAAAAATTACGAGAAGGGCAGCGATGGAAAATAATAACCAGTTAATTCTCGCCCGTTTAACCCTCAAGACGATTTCACCCGCATAGTTTTTCCGGATGTTTGGTAGTCGTTTGATCGTGGCATTAACAGCAAGAGCAGTAAGAAGGGCCATAAAAACATAATCCCTGCCTGGATATTTCAAAAGCATATTCACCACCAGAAGAATACCCAACAACAGGTTTACATAAAACGAGAGGTGTTTTTTCATTGCTACGGGATTTTAGAGGCTGCATCGCGCTGCATTTGAGCATTCGGATTTACAAATATAAACCTTCCGTTTGTTTTCAAAAGCCAGATTTCGCTAGCGGGAAGATTCTTGAATTATTTTTCTGGTTGGATACTTTTCCCACGTTGATGCGCGATGCATCGCGCATCAACGTAGCCCCATAATCCAAAAAGTAAAACGAACGCCCCTTTCGTATCATTAAGGTTTATTTAATCGCTTTCGTGCATTAACGTAGCCTGAAAAACCAAAAAGAAAAACGAGCTTTTATTTCAGAATCGGAACGTTTAACTAACTACTTTTGACCCCTGATGGAAATAGGAATAGATAGTTTTGCCGCCGCACCCACCGATACTTCGCTAAGTCACGTCACCGCTATACAGCAGCTGCTGGAACGCATGGAGTATGCCGACCGCATGGGACTGGATGTATTCGGGCTGGGAGAACATTACCGCAAAGAGTTTCTCGATTCGGCTTCGCCGATGATACTGGCCGCCGCAGCTGCACGCACCAGCCGCATCCGCCTTACCAGTGCCGTTACCGTTGTAAGCGCGGCCGACCCGGTGCGCGTGTTTCAACAGTTTGCCACGCTCGACCTGCTTTCGGAAGGGCGTGCAGAAATTGTTGCAGGACGCGGTTCGTTTATCGAATCGTTCCCGCTGTTTGGCCTCGACCTGGATGATTACGATGCATTGTTTTCCGAAAAACTCGATCTGCTTTTGCAGTTGCGCGATAACGAAACGGTAAGCTGGTCGGGACAATTCCGCCCGGCGTTGCATAAGCAATCCATTTACCCGCGGCCGGTGCAACCTAAACTGCCCGTGTGGCTCGGGGTTGGCGGAACGCCGGCTTCGTTTGCACGCGCAGGCGCTTTGGGTTTGCCGCTGATGGTGGCTGTAATCGGCGGTGAAACACACCGTTTCCGTCCGCTCGTGGATTTGTACCGCCAGGCCGGTGCCAAAGCCGGTTTCGCGCCGGAGCAGTTAAAAGTCGGTTTGCATTCGCTGGGGTATGTAGCGGCCACTTCAGAAGAAGCGGTGAATACGTACTATCCGGGTTACGAAGCCATGTTTACAAAAATCGGAAGAGAGCGTGGATTTCCGCCGGTTTCGCGGGCACGATTTGATGCGCAGAACGGACTTACCGGCGCACTGCTCGTAGGCAACCCGGTGGAAGTGGCTGCTAAAATTGTGCGTCACAGCGAAGCACTCGGTGGTATTTCGCGGTTTACGTTTCAGATGGATGCCGGTGTGCCCCACGAAAAACTGATGGAAGCCATTGAACTGATCGGGACGAAAGTGATTCCGCTGGTGAAAACAACATTGTAAAAAACGAATACGGATTACCAAATCAGATGCCTGTTTTAAACACAACCCGCTTTATGCTTCGCCCGTTTCAGGACGATGACCTTGAACGCGTTTACTTCGGTTTGTCGCATCCGGATATTATTAAATACTACGGGGTGAGTTACCATTCGCTGGAAGAGACGAAGGAACAGATGCGATTTTTCCGCGAGCTGGAAGAACAGGAAACCGGCCAGTGGTGGGCAATCTGTTCACCGGACAATACCGTTTTTTATGGTGCAGCCGGATTGAATGGGTTACACCAGGTGCACCGCAAAGCGGAAATCGGTTTCTGGCTGCTGCCGGAATATTGGGGCAAAGGCATCATTCCGGAAGTGGTACCGGCAGTTTGTGCGTATGGTTTTGAACACATGCACATTCACCGCATTGAAGCCATCGTAGAATCAGAAAACACGAACAGCAGGCGCGTTATGGACAAACTCGGATTTGTGTATGAAGGCACCATGACCGATAGTGAAATCAAAAACGGACAATTTATTAGCCTTGCTATATACGCCAAACTGAATAACCAAAACCTATGAAAACAACCGCCCTCCTCCTCCCCGCCCTGCTGCTGCTGGCCTGCAGCCCGCAACCGCAAAAACCAAACGATACACTTGTTCCGAAAACGGAGGCAACTGTAAATACAACCCCGGTTCCGGATTTTAACGTGGCCCTGCAGTTCATGAATGCATACACCGCGTACTGTGCAACTTCTGCCGATGCAAACTGGATTGCCAAACAACCACTGCTGACGGACAATTTTAAAGCCGCGCACAAAAAGTTATTGGAAGACGCGCAAAAAGCAGATCCCGAAATGGGCCTCGGTTTCGACCCGATTTTTGATGCACAGGATTATCCAGATAAAGGTTTCACAATTTCAAGTGCAGATACCGCAAACGGTTATGTTACTGTAACCGGCATCAACTGGCCCGATTTCCAGGTGGTATTAAAAGTGGTGCAGCAAAACAACCAGTGGCTGGTTGACGGCGCGGGCGTGATTAATATTCCGCAGGAGAAACGGGCGAAGCGGTAGCGGCTGAAATGGATAAGGCGCTGCTTAAAGCATTAAAACTGTTCCTGTGGCTGAGTATCCTGTTTTTTGCCGGCTATTGGCTTTATGCGCTATATGATGATTATGAACTGATAGCCCGCTATGGTTTTGACATCAAATTTGTCCTTATCTGGCTCCTCTATTTTCTGCCCTTTTTCAGTTGCTTTGCTGTGATATACTGGCTTGCAGTTACAGCGGTGCTGCTTCTTTATTACAAAATCATTCGACGTTCGGATCGCCGACAGTAGCAAGAATAACTTCCTGTGGCAATCTAACACCAGCAGTTAGCTGCCGATATTCCCTCCAGCCTGATATGCAAGCTTTCCTTATCACCCCGATATGTGAATAATGTAACTCCATGCGTTTATTATGTAATGCGTAAGGATGAAACTGCGCGCACTTTTGTGAACGGGATTACTATACCGCAAAACACGCACCATGGAAAAGAAAAAAATCAAATCGTTAAATGAAAAGTTATCGGATGCCATTAACCTTGTGCTCAGGGAAAATAAATCGGATATGACTTCCAAAACGGCAAAGGTGATTAAGAAGTCGGTTAAACGGATCGTGAAAAAAGCCCAGAAAAAAATCCTGAAAGAAATCAAGAAAAAATAAACACATGAACCCGGATATCGGATTAACCGATGCACACCGCCAGGCGGTTGCAAACGAGCTTTCCATACTGCTTGCAGATGAAACCATATTGTATATCAAAACCAAAAATGCGCACTGGAATGTAACCGGCTCCGATTTTTACGACAAACACCTGTTTTTTGAAACGCAGTTTGCACAGTTGGATGGGTTTACCGACAGCATTGCCGAACGCATCCGTACCATCGGGCATTTTGCACCGGCAACATTAAAATCATATTTGGCGCTTACTAACCTGGGCGAAGACACAAACGAAACCAATACTGGCAGCGGGTTCATCAAGGCACTTTTAATTGATCATGAAAACATTATCCGTTTCCTGCGCCAGCAGATCAAACCATTTGCAGAAGTGTATAATGATTCCGGAACCAGCGATTTTATTACCGGGCTGATGGAAAGCCATGAAAAGATGGCCTGGTTTTTACGTTCACACCTAAAATAAACGATATGAATTACGCTGACTATACGTTCTGGGGCATGCACCTTGTGTGGTGGGTGATCTGGGGAGCGCTTATTTTCTGGATTTATGCCATACCGTATGATGTTCCCGGACAACGTTCAAAGAAAAACACACCGCTTGAGGTGCTGAAAAAACGATTCGCTGCCGGGCAGTTCAGCAATGAAGAATACCTGGAAAAGAAACGGCTGCTCGAAAGCTGAATGTAAAATAACCTTCAACCATTATGTGTTTTTCGGCAAGTGCCAGTTTCGGTGCCGGTGCGTTGCTTACCGTTATCGGCATAGCAACGATCCGTAAAACAACGCATCGCTCACAGCTTGCATTTGCTGCCATCCCGTTCATTTTCGGGTTGCAGCAACTGGCCGAGGGTGTGCTGTGGCTTACGCTGCATGATCCATCACAATTCCTTCTGCAGCGAATTGCAACCTATGTCTTCCTGTTTTTTGCGCAGGTCATCTGGCCGTTGTGGGTCCCGGTTGCTATTTATCAGCTCGCCCGTAATCCGGCACGGTTAAAATTACAGAAAGCACTTGCCGGTATTGGTTTCTTCGTGGGCGCTTACCTGCTGTATTGCCTCTGTGTATTTGATGTGAAAGCAGAAATTGCATCGTACCATATCCGCTACATCCAGGATTACCCGGCTCTTCCGCTGCATTACGGAATCATTCCGTATGTACTGGCCACCATTGTTCCGCCGTTCTTTTCAAATGTGCGGCGCATGTGGTTGCTGGGGGCTTCCGTTGCGGTATCGTACATCCTGGCAGCGTTGTTTTACAGCAACTACCTGCTTTCGGTCTGGTGTTTTTTCGCCTCGATAATCAGCATTTCCATTTATGTGATTATTGCCGGCATGGCCAAACGAAAAGCTAGTGCTTTACACCCGCCGCCCAGCGGTCCATTTTCTGTTCGATAAGTTCCAGCGGCATTACACCGTCTTTCAGAAACTCGTCGTGGAAATCGGAAATCTTAAATGCATCACCCAACTGCGCGGTGTATTTATCACGCAGCTCGCGGATTTTCAGCGCACCTATTTTGTAACTCAGCGCCTGGCCCGGAATGGCCATGTAACGCTCTATTTCGGCGGTGGCCCCGTCGAGGCTGATGGCTTCGTGATCCGTAAAATAGTTAATAGCTTCCTCACGTGTCATTTTGCCGGTATGCAGTCCCACATCCACCACGAGGCGAATGGCGCGGTGCATTTCATCGCCCAGCGCACCCATGTACTGGTACGGATCGGTGTAGCAGCCGAGCTCTTTGCCTAAACTTTCGCAGTAAAGCGCCCAGCCTTCGCCGTAGGCACCGTACCACAGGAAACGGCGGAACGATGGAAGTCCTTCATTCTCCTGCTGCAATGACATCTGGTAATGGTGACCGGGAATGGCTTCGTGCAGGAACAAACTTTCCATGCCGCTGGTGGTGTTGAATTTTGTAGCGTCAACAATCGGCAGGTAAAAAATACCCGGACGACTGCCGTCGGCACTGCCCTGCACGTATTCGGCACTGGCGCTGGCGGCACGGAACGCTTCGGTCTGGCGGATTTCAAATTTCGTTTTCGGCACACGGCCAAACATGTTTTTCAGTTTCGGATCAATCTTCGTTTGTATCGCTGCATACGCCGCAAGCACTTCTTCCGGGGTTTTGTAAGGCATAAACTGTTTGTCGGTTTTCAGGTATTCAAAAAACGCCTTGATGTCGCCTTTGAAATTCACGCTGTTTTTGGTGTTCTCCATTTCCGCCGTGATGCGATCCACTTCCTTCAGGCCGGTGTTGTAAATTTCTTCCGGTGTTTTGGTGGTCGTGGTCCAGTAACGGCTCATGTAACTGTAATACGCCGCCCCGTTTGGAATGGCATTTACGCCAGACGTAGTGCGGGCTTTCGGCAGGTATTCGTTTTTCAGAAAATCGCCCAGCTTTTTGTATGAGGGCACAATGTGATCTGCAACCAGCGCGGTGTAGGCTTTTGTCAACCGTTCTTTATCTGCAGCTGAAAAATCGGCAGGCATTTTTCCCACGGGCTGGTAAAACAAACTTTTGGTTACGTCTTTCACCACGATGTCTTCGCACTGCGGAATCATTTTCACCACCAGCGCTTTCGGCAGCACAATGCCTGTTTCCATGCCTTTGCGGAAATACACCAGCGCACTGTCTACCCACACATCAAATGCAGTGGCGCGTGCAATCCAGTCGTCGTAATCCTTTACGGTTTTAAACGGCTGGTTGCCCTCCCCGCTTCCGAGCTGGCCCATGGTGAGCTGCAGGCCCCAGAACTGCTGGCAGGGAATGTAGTTGTCATGAAACTGCAGCCCTTCGAGGCTCATGTTCATTTCGTTTTTGAAAATATCGTAACTCACCTGGTCGTTGCTGTTCAGCGAATCGCGGTTAAACTGCCCGAGGTCGGCCAGCGCTTTTTCCCAGAAGGTTTTCAGCTTCGCGCGGTAACTGTCGGTAAAGTCGGCATACAATTTATCGTTGTACCGGTTGTCGCCGTTCGAAGTGGCTTCCAGCGGAAAATACTGCAGGCGCTGTTCGTAATAATCGTGGAAAAACGTCGCCAGCTTTGCATTATCAGCAATGGCAGCAGCCGTTGTTCCGTCCGTCGTTTTCGGTTTATCATCGCCGCACGAAACAGCGGCCAGCGCCAGCACAGCGGCATAAAACAGGTTTTTCATCAATGCGTTTTTTTAAGCACGACAAAGTTAACGGAATCGGATTACCGGGGTGCAGTTGTGGGATGAGTGGTGATTATGGTGCAGGAGTGGATGAAGAAAGCGGGTGCTTCTGGTTACCACGTGTATTTTTTCAGCAGTTGTTCGGCTTCGCGCCAGCGGTCGGTTTGCTCTTCATCCGGCGGTTCATTATCCTGCAATGCACGGTGTGTACAATTATGGCAATAATTTTCAGGCTTGTCTTTTAAACACTGACCTGTAAAACAGTAAACCAATGCCTCAAACACTTGCTGATCGCTGAGTTCAAAATCATCGCGAACCTCATCTGTATTTCCATCATGATGCAATATGGAAATAATATCGCCAACCGTTAATCGCCTTCCATCCAGGCGGGGTTGGCCAAATGCAATACCGCCTCCATGAACTATTTCCGGAAAACGGATGGCACGTGTATTTTCCCAGGCCGATTCAAATTCTTCCGCAGTAATGCGAAACACTTCAAATTCATCCGGATTAAGCTCAAACTGAAAAAGCGCCCCGTTGCGGTCGCGGTGATAAACGGTATCGTATTTTAACGCATTGCCGTTGGCAAAAACATCCAGCTGCCGCACCGGGTAATACGTTTCATTGGTTTCGAAATATGATGTTATTTCACCCCAATCGCCGGTTTGTTGCGAACCGGATGATTGTTTCCAGGGGCGTTTGTAGTAGTGCATTTCAGTTCGATGTAGCGGAGTTGTGGTTGCATGAATAATCTATTTCACCAGCACCAGTTCCAGAAGCGTTGCCGTCTGTTTGGTTATCGCATAAACATACGTTGTTGTGCCCGAAACCAGCGTTATGCGTTTTGTTGCCGGATCGTAATTATAAGTAAACCCGATACCTGCTGCATCACAGGTGAAGTCATTCGGGCAACATGTTCCAGAAGAAATAGTCATGCTGCCTGGTGCAATCATATTCGTAAAATCCCAATGGGTATAAACACATTTAACAGCGTTGCAGTTTTGTTTGGTATTGAAAAGCGTAATCTTCTCCGCCATCCCCACATTGCCGCAGCAATACCATTGCCCGGAAGGTTGTGTGTATGCCATACCGGCGCAGCTTAAAAAGAGGAGTAAAAACAGGTTTCGCAGGTTCATCGGGTTATTTTTTGAGAACCAAATATAGGAGATAATTGCTGCCAAAGAAATTATTCCAACGTGTACCATAAGCCTGAAATGGTTTGCGGACAATGAAATGAATTTCATAAATAAAGAATCCGGAAGTTTTTGATTGCGTTATAGCCCCCGCTTCACATAACTACGATTCGAATCCGCTACTCTGCCAGGTGTAACTCATTCGGAATACCTACTTACGCTACCGGTAAAAATACCTGAATAGCACTAGTTATCAACAGTTTCTTGGAGTTTAAAAGCCGATTGTAAACCTTTCCTGCGCTATGGCTTACTCCAATAAAAAAATAGAAGCACCTTCCGTTTCATCGCCATCGGGCGGAGGCGCTTTGCGTGGCATCGGCGAACCATTTAAAGCGCAAAGTTTTACAGGTGCCGGTGGGTTCAATATTCCTTTCCCGGTGCCCGATGCACGTGGAACTGCTCCTGCCATAACAGTCAGTTACAGTTCCGGCGCAGGTAACGGCATTTATGGCGTCGGTTGCAATGTGGAGTTGGATTCGGTGGTGCGGAAAACCAGCAGTGGTGTACCCCGCTACGATGAAACGGATGTATTTATACTCGGCAGTTACGGCGAACTGGTTCCGGTATGCACCCTGCAGCAGGGAACCTGGGTACCGGTGCAGCAAACAGTTACTGTAAACAGCGAAACGTGGATTGTGAGCCAATACCGTCCGCAAACGGCAGCTGCTTTTCCCCTGGTTGAGTTCTGGCAAACACCCCAGGGAACAAACAGTTACTGGCGGGTCGTAACCGACAGCAACGTTACGCATGTGTTCGGTCAGAGCAGCAACGGACGCATCTGTAATCCGGCACACCCGGAACAGGTGTTCGAATGGCTCATTGAGTCAACCACCGATGCCCGTTCCAATTGCATTGTTTACAATTACAAGGCAGGCGATACCGAAAACATTCCGGCTTCACCGGAAAATGAAGGCCGCGATTTTACCTCGCAGCGTTACCCGTGGTCAATCCAGTTTGGTAATTACAAACCGGCTGGCAGTGAAAATGAAGAACCTGTTTTTGCCTACACAATACTTTTTAATTACGGACAACTCGATGCGGAAAACCCGGATGCGCCTGCGGGCAGCTGGGCGAGCCGGAATGATGCATTCAGTGTTTATAAAAGTGGTTTTGAAATCCGCACGGCGCGTATTTGTACCGGCATCTGGCTGCAACATTTTTTCACCGGCGAAAACAATGGGCAGCCTTTTGTAACCCGTGCACTTTTACTTTCATACACCACCGCAGAACCCACCGGCATGAGCCTACTGACCAATGCAACCCTGCGCGGTTATAAAAATGTTCCGGATCAGCAGGGCAACGGCACGGTGTTATGGAAACAGGATTCACCGCCGGTAACACTGCACTATCAGCCGTTCGCTTTTTCAGATCAGAACTGGAAACGCCTGCAGGCTGATGCGCCCGGATATTTGGGTTCTTCGGGGTTCCTGGCAACCGATCTCGACGGCCTGGGGATGGATGGTTTATTGTACGCTGCCGAATCATTTACCGGTTACCTGGCGCCCCTGGGCAACGGCCGGTACGAGCCCATGCGCGTACTGGAAACATTTCCTTCAATTCAAAAAATAGCAGGAGGACAAACGGTACTCACGTCGCTCGAAGGAAATTATGTTCCCGATCTCGTATTGCAGAACGGGGAACAAAGCGGTTATTTTGAACGTACCGGTTTTCGCCGCTGGGAAGCATTTCGGCCCTTTGATGCGCGGCCGCTGCAGCAGGAAGATGGTGCAGCCGTGTTTGTGGATCTTTCCGGGAAAGGTCGTGCCGATCTCGTGTACAACGAACACAAGGCTTTTCATTACAATGCGTCGCTCGGTAAAACCGGGTTTGCTTCTGCTGTTTATCGAAATGAACCTGCCGGTTTCCCGGAAAATGATCATACCAATGCCCTGCAGGGGTATGCTGATTTAATCGGCGACGGGCTCGCGCACCGCTACCGCATCAGCAACGGTGCTGTGGAAGTGTGGCCCAGCCTCGGGCATGGCCGGTTCGGAAACCGGATCGTATTGAACAATGCACCCTTTGTGGCTTCCGGGTTCGATGCCTCCCGCTTTTTTATGCTTGATGCCGACGGAAGTGGTGCAATGGATATCGTTTATGCGTTTGCTGATTTTGTGCGCATCTGGTTTAACCAGAATGGGAACAGTTTCAGTACGCCCGTAGATATTCCGCTTCCCGGAGCGTATTCGCAACTGGCTGCGCTCACGGCGGGCGATGTTACCGGTTACGGAACATCGTCGCTGATATTCACGACCGTGGAACCGGAAACCGTACACTGGTATTTTGATTTCAGCGGGGCGGTTAAACCCTACCTCCTGCGAGTGATGAATAACGGCATTGGCGGATCTTCCTCCATTACCTATTCCTCTTCGGTGCTGCAGCATCTGCGCGACCGGGAAGCCGGCCGTCCATGGGTTACCGTATTGCCCATAGCGGTTCAGGTGGTTGAATCGAGCAGTGTAACAGATGCAATAACCGGAACTGTTTATACCAGCACGTATGCCTACCACGATGGTTATTTCGATACCACGCAGCGGGAGTTCCGGGGATTTGGTTTTACCGAAAGCTGGGACAGCGATCGCCGGCTGCCGTTTGACGGAAATGATCACATGCAGATGCCGGATGTGTACACCCGCACCTGGAGCCTGACCGGCACCTATTCACAAACACCGGCACTGCTGCAGCAATACCAATCGGAGTTTTACCAGGGCGATACACAAGCATGGAGCATAGCGCCGTTTGCATTTGACGATTCCTGGCAAAACTGCGATGGACAAACTCTGCAGCAGGGATACGCACATCTTGTCGGGCAGGCGATCCGAAGTGAAGTGTACGGGCTCGACGGCACACCGGAAGCAGCACATCCGTTTACGGTAAGCATGAGCGGTGTACTACTGCGTTTGCTGCAGCCAAGTATCAAACAGCAGCATGCCTGCGTACAGCTTATTCCGGTAAACAACCTCAGCTATACCTACGACCGCAATCCGGCCGACCCGGTGATCAGCCAGCAAATACAGCTGGCCTGGGACAGTTACGGCAACATCACACAATCGGCTGCAGTAAGTTATCCGCGGCGGACGGTTCAGGGCGCAGTCATCTACCCGGAGCAGCAGCAGTTGCGCTGTGTGGCAACAACAACATCCTACATCAATACGATTGAAAACAATCCGGCTGAACCGCAAAACACCTGGCAATACATTGGTGTGGGCTGGCAGTCGCAGGTGTTTGAAATCGGAAACCTGGATGCACCGGTTGATACGCCGTTTACGGCCTCCGGTTTACTTGCGCAGGTAAATACGGCGTTGCAAAATCCACTTACTGATCCGCCCCCTTCCGGTGCGTGGAGCCGTTTACTCAGCTGGGAGCGTAGCTTTTACTGGAACAGCGAAGGGGCAGCAGTGTTGGACGGCGGAACTATCAATGCACTCGGGCTGCTGCATCACAATGAAAGCATTGTAACCGATGCGGCACAGTTGCAGGCGGTGTTTGGTGATGCGCTTCCGGCAACTGCGATGACCGACAGCGGTTATATCTTTCTCGATAATTACTGGTGGAACCAGGGCCTGGTTCAGTATTACCTGTGGAACTCCGCCAATTATTACCTCCCCTGGAAAACAGTGCCTTGTGTGGCCGGACAACCGGGCTACCCGGATTACCTGGATGCGGTAACCAGTATGATATATGACGATTACCAGTTGTTTGTTGTTCAGCTTTCAGCATGGTACTCACCAACAGCAGCACTGCAAACCACATACAGTTATGATTACGCAGCACTTGGCCCGGAACGCACTACCGATCCGAATGCCAACAGCAGTGCCGCATTGTATGATGCACTGGGCGTGGTGCTTGCGGCTTCGGTTTATGGTGAACTGGATGGCCAGCCTGTTGGTGATTTGCCACTGGATCAGTACATCATATATACCGATGCAACATTTGACGACGTGGTCAATAATCCGGGCAAATACCTGCAGGGCGCATCCGCATATTTCTTTTCCGATCCGATGGCCTGGCAGTTGAAACAGCAGCCGGTGAGCAGCATCAGCATTACGCGGCAGGAGCATGTGCAGACGTTGCTTGCTGCCGGTAAAACACAGGATGATACGCTGATGCCGGTTGGTATTACCTACAGCGACGGGCTGGGCCGGCAACTGCAGGCAAAAGCAAAAACAACCCCGGGGCCCGATGCGTTGCGTATTGTTGATGGCATAGCGGTTAATCCCGGGTCCGGCGATAACACAGCAGAACGCTGGCTGGTGAGTGGTTATACGATTTACAACAATAAAGGATTACCTGCGGAGCAATACCTGCCCTATTTTTCAGCCACACCGGAATATGAAAATCAGCGGGCGGTAATCGCTGCAGGTCTTGTGCCGCCACCGGCAATCACATTTTACGATGCGCTCAGCCGCGCAGTCCGTTCGGTTACCCCGAAAGGTTTTTTCTCGAAAGCCATTTACACGCCCTGGGAAAATGTTACGTACGATTTAAATGATACGATGCCGGAATCGCCGTATTACCTGGCGTTTATGGCAGCGTATCCGCAGCAGCCGACACCCGTGCAGCAGGCGGAATATAACGCACTGCAATCGGCGCTGCCGTGTTACAATACGCCGCTGCGTGTGTTGCTTGACAATTTGGGCAACCCCATCCGTTCCATTGCGTGTAACCTGGGAGCAATAGCAAGCAACGCGATACCGGAAGAAGTGGCTTCGCCGCAGACACCGCTGCAGGCCTGGCAGGCGTTGCAGGCGGCCGGCTATTTGTCGCCAACACCGGATACCGAAACAGCAGCCTGGGTTACGGATGTGTTTCAGCCGTATCAGCCCGGATTTCATGCTGCATTCCTGGAGCAGTTTCCGGATAACGGCGCAAAGCTGGAAGATTACCTGGCACAGAGTTGCATGACTACACTGGCTGTGTATAATATCCAGGGGCAGCAAGTGCTTTCGGCCGATGCACGGTTGTTTTTGAAAATGGTACGGGAAGAAAAGGTTTATTACAACTTCCGGTATACGTACAATATTGCAGGTACCCCGATATGTACGGAAAGTGCGGATGCCGGAAATGCCTATGCTTTGGTAAATATATTTGGCAATCCGGCCTGGGGCAGCAACAGCAGGGCTTTTAACACAACAACATCCTACGACTGCCTGCAACGTATGACCAATGTTGTGGTTACTGGTGGTGATGGCACAGCGCCGCTGAATAATATAACCTCTGTTACGGTGTACGGGGAGGCTATGGAAAACGCATCCTCGTTCAACATGAACGGCAAAGTATGGAAACAATATGATGAGTCGGGACTGACGGAAATACAGCGCTGCAGCCTTGCCGGGTTGCCCCTCGAAAGCGCGCTTTATCTGCGCCCGGATTACAAGGCTGATGCCAACTGGACGAATGCGGCCTGTTCAGCGGTACTGGTTGAAACGCCATTGAATAAGCAACTCTCCTATGATGCTCAGGGAAACCTCGTAACAGAAATCCAGCCCGATGGCAGCCGGATGGATTATGCATTTGATATTAATGGAAGGTTGTCAAACGTGACCCAAACGGTAATAAATTCAGTTACATCACAAACAATACAACAGCAGGTAATCGAATGGCTGGCCTACGATGCGCTTGGACAACGGACCCGTGTTAAATATGGTAACGGTGTAATTACCGCATTCACCTATGATGCATTAACGAATAAACTGCTTCACCTCTATACGGTGCGACCGGTGCCGGAAAAAGCAGGAACAACTGCGGTTCTGCAGGACCTGTATTACAGTTACGATCCGATGGGGCACAAAACCGCAGTTGCTGACCAGAATGCAGAACCGGTATTCAGTAATAATGCCGAAGTGGAACGGACAAATACGTTTTCCTATGATCCCTTATACCGGCTTTGTACTGCAAACGGATATACGCTTCCCGGGTTAAATATGCCGGACAGCCCGACCCCGTTCAGGACAAGATCATCACCCGGTGATTTACAAAGCATGGAAACCTATACTGAAAAATATGAATATGATTTCGGGGATAATATTTTAGTCCGGCAGCACCGGGCGGCAAGTGGAAACTGGACTCAGTCGTTCCAGGTTTCTTCAAACTCGAATCAGCTTGAAACCAGTTTTACCGGCAGCGTATCAAATGCTTCTAAAAATCTCGCAAAGTACACCTATGATGCATCCGGCAACATGCTCCGTTTCCGGCCCGGGGGTACCGGCACCCTCGCCTGGAATTATTTAAACCGCATAGCAAGTACAACATCGATTGAAAGGTCATTTGTAAATCCACAAACTAATGAAAACGTAAACCTGGATGATGCGGAATACTATCAGTACAACATGGCCGGTAACCGGGTCAGGAAGGTTACACAGCGGGTTGTAAATGCAGGGGCACTGGTTGAATACACCGAAAAAATTTATCTCGGCAGCTACCAGCGCACACGGACCTGGTCACTGCCGGCAGGTTCGCAAATTATTGCGCCTGTTATCCAGGCGGAAAAAAATACGTACCTGGTGTATGATGGAAACGGACCTGCCTTAATCACCAATCTTTGGATTACAGTTCCGGCCGGTCAGCAAAAAATCGCAGCCGGTGATATGCAATACCGCTACCAGTTAACAGACCCGCTGAATTCGGTTACGTTTGAAGTGAACCAGCAGGCGGAAATATTAACCTATGAAGTCTATTATCCATTCGGAGGCACTGCGTTTTTGCTCGCTGCCGTTCAGCTTGATGCAGACACAAAGGAGTTGAAGTTTTGCGGGAAGGAAAAGGATGCGGTTTCCGGGCTGTATTATTATGGCGAACGGTATTACGCCGATTGGATATGTCGCTGGGTTAGTCCTGATCCTGCCGGTGCGGTTGACGGGATGAACCTTTACGAATATGCAGGGAATAACCCGGTTAATTACAACGACCCTTCTGGCCTGGCAAAGAGCAAAGGCGGTACACTGCGGGCGGAGCGCGAGAAAAGCAAACGAACCGCAACAACGAAAAAAGAGCGCAAGTCAACCGTCCGCCCCAGGATTAAAAAGGCAACCCCGCAACAAAAAGAACAAATCATAGCAGACATTGAAAGCGGCAAAGTAAAAGTAGCCAGCGATGTAAGTTCTGCCGTTGAAATGACAAAAAATGCCATTGTACAGTCGCGCCTGGATGTTATACGGGATTTTTTGACTGCAAACGGATTTAAACGAATCGGCGGGCAAAAGGGAGGGACTTATTCGAAAATTGGTACGCCTGTTGAACCGCATGCATTTACAGATGAATACAAGCGTGTTACACGGCATCTTTCCGGATTTATCCTTTCCACAAATCCAGGTCATGAAGAAGTGCAGGCCGCTATTGATAAAACAAAGCCGGTAATCTATATCGCAAGCAATACGCTGCAAACCGAATTGCTTGCAAAATATAATGGTAAAAAGCTGAGTGATTTCGCGGGGTTTGATCAGCCGGAACGACAGGTATCCACTTCAAAAAAATCGCAGGCTTCCAAACAGCGCTATTTTGACAAACTCTACAAACATGGCGAAAAATTACGCACGATTGATGCGCTGGGCACCTACAAGGATTATACAATACAGGTTATCACCGGCGAAAACGGAAGACATGCCGAAACCAAAATCATTGATAATGTTCCGCACGCCAACCTGCTTTATATCGCCGGCGCAAAACGGCCCTGCCTGTGCTGTTTCGTTTATTTCATTATCCGTGGGGTGCATGAAGCGATTTACAACAACCACATCGGGGCGTTCTGGAATACCATTAATGCAGGCCGTTCGCTGACGGGTGCCGAAATAACGGATGCCGATATCACAACGGCGCTGGGGAAAATCTCGCTCGAAACGTTTGCCTCAGCCAAATACGCAGTCTATGGCAGTATACAAACAGATTCCGACTCAGAACCGGAATATTAAAAAATAACACATGAATAATACAACAATTCACTCCTTCCTCGCAGCCAACCCGGGCATCAGCCTGCAACTGGCCGATCTGTTTAACGCCGATGCACTGGCGCAATACAACTGGCCGTCAGGTGCCGATCCAAAGCAATTGCTGCAGCAACTGCGCATCCGGCAGCGCCTGCTGAAAATCTGTACGGACGATACTATTGCAACGTTACTCGAACAGCAGGGCATCCACAGTGCCCATCACCTGGCATCGTTGCCTGCCGACAGTTTTGTGCAGCAGCTGCTGCCTGCACTGCAGCAAATGCCGGATATAAATGATGCGCGCGCTTTTTGCCTGGCATTGCATCACCGTGCTTCCGTAATTCGCCGCCAGAGCCTTGAACTGGCCGTGGCCTATCCGAACGGCGCGGCCGGGCTGCAGAACGGTTCATCACGCATTGAAGCCGGCAGCGAAAACGGTGCGCCTGATTTTGAACAGGGTATTCCCGATTACCTCCGCCTCTTTGGACCCATGCTTACCTGCGATTGTGACGAATGCATGAGCATATTCGGTCCGGCCGCATATTTCGTTGACCTCATGCGCGTGGTTAGTACGTATGTAACTCCGCCGATCGAACAACTGTTCACCCTGCAGTTCCGCCGCCCCGATTTGTGGAAACTGCCGCTCGACTGCCTTTCGGCCACTACCGAGGTAAGTTACCTGGATATTGTGGATTATGTTTTGCAGCAGCACATCCTGGCCAACTATACCACAGATACCGATGCCAGCCTGATGTTTGCATCAAACGTGTATCCATTCAGCACGCCGTATAACAAACCGCTCGAAAGCATTAACCGTTCTGTAAAAACACTGGGGACCTCCCTCACGGAAGTGTATGAAGAACTGCTGGTACCCCCGCCTGCTGCTGCCGCTGCTGCTTTACAGCTGTCGCCTGAACAACTGAAACTGGTGAACGGAACCCAGGCAGAAACCATCGCTGTGCTGTATGGTTTTCCATCGGAAACTTCGGATTCGGCAGTGTGCACGGCCATGCAAAATCAGAAAACATTCCTGGAAAAAACCGGGCTGCTGCCCGAAGAACTGGAACGTTTCGTTTACCAGGGACTGCAGCGGGGAAACGGCGATTATGCACTTAATGTAAGCGGAAACGGCGGAGCTTTAACTGCTGGTTTTACCGATAACAAACTTGCCGGCTCCATTACACTCGAAGCCTGGATTTATGTCTATCAGTTCTATTCCGGTGATTTGTGCATCATGGGAAAAAACGCGGCGGCTGAATTTTCACTCAATATCACCAGCCAGGGAAAACTGGCGGGCTATTTCGGGAATGACAGTGCAAACAGTTGTACTTTAACCGGCACGCACTGGTCCATATACAGCAAAACAATACTGCCGCTCAATACCTGGGTGCATGTGGCCTGGACGCGTATGGTGGGCGGCAACGGAACCAGTACGCTTTACATAAACGGGGTGCCCGATGCAACACAGGATTTTCATTCAGATACGCCGGTTACAACAAACTGCCCCTTTGGTATTGGTTATTGCAATTCGACCTCATTGTATGGGATGATATCCGAAGTACGTATCTGGAATACCTTACGTACCGAAACGGAAATCCGCATGAATATGTATCGCCGCCTGGTGGATATGAACGATCCGGCCCTGTTCGGATACTGGCCGCTCACAGAAAATTCCGGAACCATTGCACATGATAAAAAAGCCGGACGTAATGCAACACTGCACAGCGGAACCGTTTTCCAGTTTTACGAAGCACTGCCTGCAAACGGATTGAATGAACTAAATCCATCGCTGCTGCACAATTTGTTTTTAAATAATGTGCTGAGCAGCGGGCAATACCTGGCTTTAACTCCCGGCTCTGCCACACAGCACGCCGGCGTTATGGTTTCCAATGGCAGCAATACATACGCACTGAACAGTGCCATGCTGCAACAGGTGGCAGCACTGCTCCGCCTGCGCATGCAAACCGGCTGGTCATTTGAAGAACTCGACTGGGTATTACGTACAGCAGGTGGTGGCAATATTTTAATTAATGATGCGCTGATTGAAGCCGCCGGCAGCGTGGCCGTACTTCAAAAACTGTTGAAAATACCGGTTACAGAACTGGCGGCTTGTTTTGCCGACATGAAAACGTTTGGTTGGGGTAACGATGCAAAACCCGCCGATCTGTGGGATGTTGTTTTTAACAGTCCGCCGGTTACCGGAGGCGAGTCCGGTATTGCAGCAAATTATTACCGTCCGCAATTCAGCGGAAACCCGATGTTTGCTACCGCTGTAGTGAACTGGGATTTTGCATCTTCACCCGGTGAAAACGATCTGCGCCTGAATACACGCCTCGCCGCGGCCCTGCAGATCAACGAAAAGGAATTGCTGGTACTTGCATCGGCGGTTACCGCCGGGGGAACACAACTCGCACTGTCGGTTCAAAACATGAGCCTGTTGTATCGCATTTCGCGGCTGGCCCGTGCCCTGCAGATGCCGGTTGCTGATTTTATCGCGCTTACCGGATTGCTGGATATGCAATTGCTTGCAGGTGCTGCTCAACCCTGGTGGAATACGGCCCAGGTTGAAACAATAACAAAAACCGCATCCTGGATGAAAGCGGCCGGATTAACGGTTGGTCAATTGTACTACCTCAAAAACGGCGCGCCCGATCCGAATTTTCCGCTACCGGATTTGGCAGCACAGTTTGCCGCACAGCTCGACAGCCTCGTGAATGCCGGCACGGCCACCCGCCTTACCCCTGCTGCATTTCAATCGGATATGCTCGATGTGGCAGGATCGGAACAGGTGTTTAAAATACTAACCGATTCCCATTATCTCGACCGGCACGGCATTGTACTTAATCAGCAACCGCTTACCCCACAGGCAATTTATGAACTGCTGTCATCGCAAAGCGAAGCCGCACAGCAGGTTTTTAATAAAGCACCCAACCGGAGTGTGCTGCAGTTTAACGGTTCAGGAACGCAGATCGCATTTACCTTCGATCCCTTTGCAGATCCGGTTATTCAATCCACGAATACATTTACAATCAGTTTCTGGGTGCGGCCCGATAGTACGTCTGTCGGAAACTGGCCGGTATTGATGGGGTATTCGGATGGCGGAACCAACGAAACGAAAAGCCCTTCCGTCTACCAGTACCAGGATGTGCCGAATGCCATACAGGTATGTGAAGGTTATAGCGGAAAATTCTATTCGCAGCAGATTCAGGATATGTTCCTGCGCGCCAACGAATGGGTTTATTTTACCTGGGTGAATGATAACGGCTACTGGAAAGTGTACCGCAACGGGCAGTTGTTTTTTACAATAACCAATCAGAAGCCCGGTGTTTACCAGGAGTCCATCAGTCCGATCGGTTATTTCGCTGCCCGTAATTTTGGCGGAGCCATGGCCAATATTGCAATCTGGAATGTGGCCCGTACCGCCAGCCAGATTGCCTCCGATATGTTTGTTGATCTGAGTCAGAAACCGGCCGGGCTGATTGATTACTGGCCGGTGAATGAAGGGGAAGGCACAACCATTCACAACAGTGTAAACAACAATACCAATTACAACGGAACTGCGACGCTGAACACCTCTTCGGGCTGGGTGTATGATCCAACCCTCAGTGCAATGGAAATCAGTGCCGAAATCTGGTCCGTATTGGTAAAGGCACGTGATACACAGGAACAACTGGTGTACAAAACGATGAGTGCTGCTGTTGCTGTTACGCCGGCAGCCATGACCGGAATCTGTTACCTCGCCGGCAAAGAATCGCCGTACCAGAATCAGTCCGGATCGGATCTTACGCAATACCCGTTTCCTGCAAATCTGCTGCTTACTCCCTCGCCCACCAAAGATGAATATACCGTAGGCCTGCATTACCTCGATATGCTCGCCTATAATACCTCGCTGCTGAAATGGACCGGTCTTTCCGGAACGGATATGCAGGCCCTGTATGATCAAAAAACGGCCTTCGGAACGAATCCGGATTTTACAACATTCACCTACTCCCTTAAGCAGCAGCAAACCATTACCGGCTATGCTGCGCTGAAAAAGAAAAGCAGATCGCCCGACGGTTTGCTTACTTATTTTGCAATGGCCGAAACCGGTACCACATCACCGGTTCAGTCGCAGGCCGATCTGCTGGGCGCACTCATGAACTGGAGTCCGGATGAAATCATGGCAATTGCCTCACAACCGTATTTCGGACCCGGCAATAATTTTGCCGGATATAACTTCAACACGGTTGACGGTCTGCTGAAAATGGCATCCGTATTCCGCATCGAAGGATTGCTGGCCATGCACATTGATTCATTGAATATGCTGCGCGGTTTGCCGGCATATAACCTGTTCGACAGTTCACAAACGGCCGAAGCCTGGGCATCATACAACAATACTGCTTCGGCACTCGCCGGTTCGGTCCGGTTACGGTCCGGTGAAAAAACAGCACAGCAAATCAACCTGGCAGTGAACGCCGGTTTCCGCGATGTGATGTGCGACTGGCTGATCTGGAAACTGGGCAGCGAGGCGCGCGGCATTACCAACCGCAACGAGTTGTATGAGTATCTGCTCATTGATGTAAACACGTCGCCGGATGTAAAAACATCGTGGCTGGTTGCAGGAATGAACAGCATCCAGTTGTATGTAAACCGCTGCCTGAACAGCCTGGAACCCGGAATCATCAATAACATTCCGGAAGCATGGTGGTCGTGGATGAGCACGTACCGGGTATGGCAGGCCAACCGCGAGGTGTATCTGTATCCCGAAAATTACGCCGACCCTTCGTTGCGCCGCCTGCAAACCGATTCCTATAAAGTACTGATCAGCGAAATTTCAAAAGGGCAGATTACCGAAAGCAATGTAAAACAAGCACTGGCCGGTTACCTCGAGTCGGTTTCAGAAGTGGCGAGCCTCGAACTTGTTGACGGTTATGTGGACTTCGTTTCGGTAGCAGACCTGGGCGGAAATTCGGTAAAGAAAATTTACCTCGTTGGCCGTTCACGCACACAGCCGTATGCGTTTTATACCCGCTGCATAGTTGCGGTAACCAGCGATGCTGCTATAACAAACGGTAGCACGCCGGCAGAAGCAACCGAGGTTACGTTTGGCCCGTGGGAGCCGGTCAGCATCCAGGCAAATTCCGCTTACTTATCCGTGATACCCGCATTCGGCCGCCTGTTCCTGTTCTGGCTTGAACAAACGGCGGTGGTGAACACTTTTGGATCAACATCGTCTTCATCAAAATATACCACAACATTCGGTACGGTTTATTACACCTTCCGCGATTCGGATAAAAAATGGAGCGCACCGGTGGTATTGCGCAAAGAACTGATACTTGGTGTTTCCGGCGCATACGGAACCGCCATCAATTATTACCCGGATTACCTCACCGGCAGTGGCATGTATAATGCCGCCAAATCAACTGCCAATCCGTACCTGCTCACAAATTACTGGCAGAAAGTTGCCGTGCAGCTCATTCCCTCCTCCGCCAATTCACCCGAAGGCATACTGGTTTCGCTGGGTACCATGGGCATGTGCTCTTCATCGGTTGGAACAGTTGTACCTGCTGCCCCGGTAGTAACCGGCATGGCTGTGGAAGCAGCTGCATTCCAGCAGCAGCTTTATGCTTCTGCCCTGCTGGCCTTTGATGAACAGCAGAATTATGCAAGCGTTATCGGGGGAACACTGCTCGATGCGTCGTTGCAGGCTGTTTACTGCCAGTTTACCAATGCCATGGGAACTGCAAAACTGCTGGCAGGACATTTTCTCAACGACAGTAACTCTGCCAAACTCACATTTAATCTGACCAACCTGCCGGAGAACCTGGTTTTCCCCGATCCGTATGGCTTCTGGCCGGGACTGAATGATACCGCATTCGTTGGCACAGGCGCAGTTTATGATGTATCCGGAAAAAACAATGGCTCCATCACCGGAACCACCGCATGGCTTTCGAATAAAATTGCTTCTGCGCCCGACCAGCAGGTGTTTAATTTTTCCGCCGGAAGCTGGGTGTTTCCGTGGACGAGCAATGCGAAACAAAAAAATTACACAATTGCTTTCCGGCTTTACATGACTACGGTACAGACGGACTCTAATTACCGCGCATTGTATGTTTCTCCCGGTTCTATTTCCGGTTATACATTCAAGAACATCAATGTGGCCTACGCACTCGGAATAAAATCAGGGAAGCTGAATCTGAACTATAAAACGTACGACAGCAGCGGAGGCGGCAACTCGCACCTGCTGCCGTCAAAAACAACACTGGTTGCAAATACCTGGTACTCGGTTGTTATTGTTGCCTCCCCATCTTCAGTACAGATTTACCTGAACGGTGTAAACGACAGTGGTACCGTCGGGACATATAATCAAAATACAACGAGTGTCACTAACCTCACGTTCGGAACTTTTGCCGGTGGTATGTATGATTTTCGTTACTGGAACATGACGCTTAACAGTAAGGAAATCTACTCCTACAGCAGCGTACCCGTTGGCGCCGTTTTACTGCAGAATATCCAGACATTGCATAGCCTGCATTCCCTTTCCAACAGTGCAGCCGCTTATGTTGTTAACCTGGCTAAAGCCGGTTACCTGGTTCTCCCGGATGCCGTCAACCGGTCGGTGTACTCGTGTCTTTCCGTTATTTCATCGGGCCATGCACATCGCCTGCGTATTACGTACGCACAATCGCCGATGGAACACGACCTGATTCCGAAGATGAAATTCATCCGGATCAATACCGATGTCATGCATACGCTGATTGATTCCATTGCTGTTGGTGGTGTACCGGCGCTGCTCAGTCCGCTGAACCAGTACCATACCGAAACGGGCCTTACAACCTACAGTCCGAATACAACCTATGTCATTCAGCCCGATACCAACCTGATGAATTTTAACGGTTCATTCGGAATTTATTTCTGGGAGCTGTTTTTCTATGCACCGTTATTCATTGCCGAAAAACTGGCAGGAAGCCAGCAGTTTATGCTTGCGGAACAATGGTATCAGTATATTTTTGATCCCACATCACAGCACAGTCCGGTGGCTGCATGGCCGATCAACCGCACCAATGCGCAGGGCAAATTCCCGGACCTGTGTGCCGGAGCTGCAGCAACGTATTCCGGTATCACCGAATCGGCAACACCGGCAGAAGTACCTTTTGCGTGGCAGAAGCGTAATGTGTGGACTTTTTCACCGTCCTCTGCTTCGCAGGTTGTCGTGCCCTGGTCGGCAGCACTCAATCCACCGCGCTTTACGGTAATGGCCTGGATCAAAATGACCGGGCAGTCGTCGGGCAACTCGTTCTCCACTGTGGTTTGCAGCCAGAATAACACAACGGGTTACCACCTGTTCATGGATTATATATCTGCAACGACAACGCGACTCACCCTGGTTATTTCCACCACAAAAACGACCTGGCTCAAGGTTTATTCCGATACCATGAATATTCCGAACCGCTGGATGTTTGTTTCCGGAACCTACGACGGCGAAAAGCTGAATGTGTTTATTGACGGGGTGAAGGTTACCGCAAACAACCTGTCGCCTGATAATGGTTACCTCGTAAATAAATCAGCAACACTGCGCATCGGATACAGCAACAGCGATGTAAATGCCAATAATGTATTCAACGGACAGATTGCAGATGTAACACTGTTCGATTATGCACTTTCTGCGGGACAAATCGAGGCGCTGTTTGCGGATTATAAAAACACGGACATCAATGCCGGCTACTGGAATTTCCGGCCATTCCGGCGGGTAAATGCGGAATCATTGTATCATATTCTGAACGGAACAGCATGGGAAAGCGGGTTCCAGCAACCGGCACAGTTTTATACCGCATCGGAACAACTGTTCGTTTATGAATATGATCCGTTCGATCCGGATACCCTCGCACGCCTGCGCGTGGTGCCCTGGCAGAAAGCGGCTTTCATGCAATACATCCGGAACCTGGTCAACTGGGGCGACGCGGCTTTTGCACAGAACACGTGGGAAAGCATTTCCAACGCAACCATGCGTTATGTACTTGCCGATACGCTGCTCGGTCGCTTCCCCGCACCGGAAACTGCCGGCGAACCTTCGGTTACGATGAGTTATGCTGACATTGTTGCAGCGTATGGATCAAACCCGGTTCCGCCGTTCCTTATTGAATCGGAAAACCAGCTGATCGGACTGGGAGGCGCTGCCACACCGCTGCAGCAGGCCGAAAGCGTGGCCGATGCGTATTTCTGTGTGCCGCCGAACAAACAGATGCTGCAATTCTGGGAAATCATTGCTGACCGTTTATTTAAAATACGGCACGGATTAACCATTGACGGATCAACACGTGAAACGCCGCTGTTTGCTCCGGCAGTTTCGCCTTCTGAATTGACCGGCAACAATACCGTTACGGAAGGAGCGCAGTCGCTGCCGGCTGTTACCGTGCCGTGGTTCCGGTTTGCTTATATGATCAATACCGCCCGCGCCGTTACTTCTGAAGTAATCCGGCTCGGAAATGAACTGAACACGGCACTCGAAAAACGCGATGCAGAAAAACTCGCGCAACTGCAGACCATTTACCAGGTTGCATTGAATACCATGGTGCTGCAGATTAAAACGAGCCAGGCCAACCAGCTGTTATACGCTGGTGTTGCCCTGGAGTCAAGCCTTGCCAGTGCACAGCTTACTTATGACACCTACACCGGCTGGCTGAAAACACCGGTCAGCACCGATGAAGCGTATGGCCTCGACCAGCTTAACCGGGCAGCCATTGAACAGGAAATTGCCATGGGCGTGAAAACAGTTGCAGTTTTCTCCTACCTGCTGCCAACCATTTTCGGAATGGCTGACGGCGGATTTAACCCGGGTGAAAGTATTAACGCCACTGCCGGTGTAGCTGAAACAGCAGGCCAGTTGCTGAACACACAATCGCAGCAAACATTCCAGACGGCGCAGTTCACAAGGCGTTCGGAAGAATGGACATTGCAGCAGAATCTCGCGGCAAACCAGGTTACCGAAATTCTTGCGCAGATTACCGCCAACAATTACGCACTCGAAGCTGCACAGCAGGATATCCAGCTGACACAGATGCAGATCACCCAGTCGCAGGAACTGCTGCGCTTTATGACGGAGAAATTCACCAGCGAAGCATTGTACGAATGGATGGCCGGCCAGCTGAACACACTTTATTACCAGATGTACCGCCTGGCCTGGGCACTTGCGCAGGGTACACAATCGGCAATGCAATATGAACTGAACATCAGCCAGCGCTACCTGAACAGTGCGGCATGGAATCCGGCATACCAGGGCCTGCTTGCAGGCGACGCACTTTCACTGGCCCTGCAGCAGATGGAGAATGCATACATCGCTGTGAACAAACGCAAACTGGCCATCCGTAAAACATGGTCAATGCGGCAGCAGAATCCGCAGGCGCTTCTTGCACTGCTCAGTACCGGGCAATGTGATTTTTCGTGGAGTGAATTAACGTACGACCAGGATTACCCCGGGCACTTTAACCGCAAAATAAAAACCATTGCAGTTACCGTTCCGGCAGTGGTAGGGCCTTACCAGAACATCCGCGCTACGCTTCAGCAAACCGGCAATACCGTTGTGATGCGTCCGTCAATCGATGCAGTGAAATACCTTACCGGGGTTACCAATTCGATGCCTGCTGACGGATCGTTGCGCGTGAACTGGAACCCGAACCAGGAAATCGTTTTGTCGAGCGGACTGAATGACAGTGGCGTATTCCAGCTCAACCTGAATGATGAACAATACCTGCCGTTTGAAGGTACGGGAGCTGTTTCGTCGTGGCATCTTGAAATTCCGCAGGCCACCAATACGTTCCCGCTCCAGGCCATCAGCGATGTGATTTTCACCATTGATTATTCGGCTGAAGATGGCGGCAACGCATACGCATCACAGGTCGTACAACTCGATCCGCTGAAAAACTACCAGGGCTATCAATACCTCAGTTTGCGGCAATTGTTTGGTCCGGCCTGGTTCAGCTTCTGCAACAATCCGTCAAACGGAACATTTAATCTGCAGTTTGCCCTTTCACCGGCCATGTACCCCGCAAACCTTGTACGCAATTCGGTTACCGCAGGCAGCAGCACAGGGCTGGCCGGAATGGTACCGGTGGTTGCACCCGGTGCTGAGGTGGGCGCTACCGTCTTTATTTTAAATGACAGTTCGGTTTCCTGGGTTGCTGAAACACAAACCCTGGGAATTGATTCAACCAATACAAGTCAGCCCGTTCCTCCTGGCGGACTCACCTGGACATTGCATGCTTCCAATGTTGATGCCTCGCTGCAAAACAACGGGGTGATTGACGGCGCAAAGCTGCTCGATCTTATTATGGTTGTTCCGTTCAGCGGAACTGTAAACTGGTAAGCTGTCAGGTAAAGCGGATAATAACACACGCTTTTCATAAAGAGGCTGTCTCAAAAGGGCAGCCTCTTTTTTTTCGTGTACGGGATGCACCGGAAGCAGAAAAACGGCCACGCTTTACCCAAAAAAATATTTCCACATTCCCCTCAAAAACACATCCCTTTTTTTATCTTTATTCCCACGATTGCAGGAAACGTTAAACAAATTCCTGCAATGGTTGTTTTCGTTTGCATTTAACAACACTTAAACCAACAAAGCGAAATGGGATTATTTGACAAAATCAAAGGCGAGTTTATAGACATTCTCGAATGGACGGACAGCTCGAACGATACGATGGTGTGGCGTTTTCCGCGTCATCAGAACGAAATCAAGAATGAGGCAAAACTTACTGTGCGTGAATCGCAGCAGGCCGTTTTTGTAAACGAAGGCCAGATTGCTGACGTATTCAAACCGGGCATGTACACGCTGAACACGCAGAACATGCCGATCCTTTCTACGCTCAAAGGCTGGAAATATGGCTTCAACAGCCCGTTCAAGGCGGAAGTATATTTTGTCAGCACCAAACAGTTCACCAACCTGAAATGGGGCACCAAAAACCCGATCATGCTGCGTGATGCTGAATTCGGTCCCATCCGCATCCGCACCTTCGGCTCCTACGCCATGCGTGTTACCGATGCAGGCAAGTTCCTGAAAGAAATTGCCGGTACCGACGATCAGTTTACCACCGAAGAAGTGGCCGAACAGCTGCGCAACATCGTGGTAACCCGCTGCACCGACGCAATTGCACAAAGCAAAATACCGGTACTCGATATGGCATCGAACTACGACGAACTGTCGAAGTTTGTGCTTGACAAAGTAAAACCGGAGTTTGACGAATACGGTATTGAACTCACCAAACTGCTCGTGGAAAACATTTCGCTTCCGCCGGAAGTGGAAACCATGCTCGACAAACGCAGCAGCATGGGCATTGTGGGCAACCTCGGTGCATTCACCCAGTTCCAGGCCGCTACTTCTATGGAGAAAGCCGCTGAAAACGGAAACGGCGGACTTGCCGGTGCCGGTATGGGCATGGGAATGGGAATGGCCATGGGCAACCAGATGGGCAACATGTTCCAGCAGAACACCTTTAACCCGCAAACGGGCATGATGGGCGGAAGCAATATGCCGCCTCCCCCGCCCCCGCCACAAATGGTACAATATTTTGTGGCCGTTAACGGACAACAGTCAGGCCCCTTTACCGATCAGGTGATGGCGCAGATGATACAGAGCGGACAGGTGAAGCAGGATACGCTGGTATGGGCAAACGGTATGGCCGCATGGACTGCAGCCGGACAGGTTGCCGGATTAGTGCCGATGTTTGGTGCAGTTCCGCCACCACCGCCGCCGGCAATTTAAGCGATTCTCATCCAGTAAAATTTGTTCTTTGTGCATTGCTTTTTGAAGTCCTGAATAATTCCGGATTCAACAGGCAATGCACTTTTTCTTTTTAATCGCATAGCAGAATTGTTTCTATGGAAGACTTTGCCGAAAAAACGCAAGACGTTGCACATAATGATGTAAAATGCAAAGAATGTGGTGCTTTTGTCAAATTTGCACCGGGTAAAATGAGCCTCACCTGCGAATATTGCGGGACCGAAAACGATATTTCGGACATTGTGCAGCCGGTTGAAGTAGAAGAAATTGACTTCGAAAGTTTTAACAGCGCAGAGAACGCCGCCGAGCAGATTGAAATTACCACTGTAAAATGCGACAGTTGCGGTGCATCTTCCACACTTAAACCCAATGTTACGTCCGATTCGTGTGTGTTCTGCGGAACACCGCTCGTAATCAAAGGCGGAACCACAAGCAAAATCATCAAACCCAGTTATGTGCTGCCATTTGTGGTGGACAAAAAGAAAAGCGTCGAGCTTTTTAAAACCTGGATCAAAAAGCTGTGGTGGGCACCCAACGACCTGAAACACGTTGCCGAAAACGATAAACTGAACGGGCTGTATATTCCATACTGGACATACGACAGCAATACCATTTCCAGTTACACCGGCATGCGCGGCGATCATTATTACGTTACGGAAACATATACCGTAAACGGGCAAACCCAAACGCGTTCGGTACAGAAAACACGCTGGACACCGGCTTCCGGAACCGTGTATGTTTCCTTTGATGATGTACTTGTTGTAGCCAGCGATTCGCTGCCCCACAAATATGTGGATGCCCTCGAACCGTGGGACCTCGGTAACCTGGCAGCCTTCAGCGAAAAATTCCTGAGCGGTTTTCAGTCGGAACGGTATCAGACCGATGTGAAACAGGGATTTGACAAGGCGAAAACAAAAATGGAGGAGGAAATACGCTCACAATGCCGCCGCGATATTGGCGGGGATGTGCAGCAGGTGCTTACACTCAATGCACAATTCAACAACATTACATTTAAACACATCCTGCTCCCGATCTGGCTCAGTGCGTTCCGTTACAAAAGCAAAGTGTATCGTTTTATGATCAACGGCCGCACCGGCGAAGTACAGGGCGAACGTCCGTACAGCGCCTGGAAGATTACATTGGCGGTGCTGGCTGTATTAGCTATTATCGGTGGCGGTATCTATCTTTGGCATTTACACGATACGGGAAAACTGTAAATCTGTTCAACTGTGGCCGCAAAGATCTATAACGGGGAAGCAATACGCCTGATGACCGAACTGGTGCTCACCAACAGCACCCGTGTGTTCAACATCATGGTGGAAAAAGACCTGCGCGAACTCATCGAGGGTGTGGAATACATCCGTTCGGGCAAAGAAGCTTCATTCCGCTGGCTTATTGATAACAAACACCTCGCTATTGCCGCCTTTGCCAACGCCGTTCGCGGTGATAAAACCGCCTTCCGCTGGCTCATGAAAAACAAAGAAGTATTCTGGGCCGCTACCGCAAACGCCGTTAACAAAGACATGAACGCCATGGCCTGGCTGCATCAGAACAAGTTTATCGTGTATGCCGAACTCGCCGAAGCCATCGTAAAATACCTGCAAAATGCCGATGATGCGGATACCACGAGTTACCACCGCGCACCCTTCTAGGATCGTTTAAAATTCCTTCGGAATAGTTCATTTTCAGGCATCAGTCATTAGTCATTAGGCTATATTCCTAATGCCTAATGACTGATGCCTGAAAACCAAAATGAATATGGAACATTAAAGTGGATCAATTACTCCTGCGATAAAGTAATAAGTTCCCTATACAAAAACTTCTTCTGCAACGACTCATACGGCCGGTTGATGTAATAGACATAACCGTTTCGAACACGCAGGTGCTTGGGGTATTTGTTCAGCAGTTTATACGAACCTTCGATTGCGCCGGTTTTCATATTAATTTTTTTCAGGGAATACACGCCGTCTTTTTCATACACGGTGTAAATGACTTTTGTAATGTCGTCCTGCAACAGTTTGCGGTCCCAGTCTTTCCAGTTTTTCGGTTTGTGATACGTTATCGGCAGCGAATCAAGCACTTCGCATTGGCTGTTGTATTTGTACAGTTTGTTCGTGTAATGATCAAAAATGTTTACCGTGTCGCCGGTTACAAACAGTGGTGCATACAGCGGCGTGTAATACAACGATTTTGAAAAACCGGTCATGCTGGCGGCGATAATGCGTTTATCCACGCCGGTGTATGCTTCCATTTTACGCGCATACAGGCGGTCTTTCGGGTTGAGGTAATCAAACTCGTAGTTGTACAACCCGAGCAGTGGCTCATCCATAATAAAGCGGAACCGTTTAATGGTGGTATCGCGTTCGTTGTAGGTGAAATAACTGAATGCAGGATAATTTTTATTGTAATTTGAAAACAGGATCAGTCCGTCCAGCGTATCAATACAGGGCATGATGGCGGAGATAAAATCGTCGGGTGGCAATTCAAACAGCGTAATTTCATTTTCGCGGATGCGGACGCGGTAAAAACCATCTTCGCATATCACGTTGATGTGGCCCTGGTAATCGAGAAACAATTCCTTCGCCGGTTTGGGAATACGCTGCTGGGCAATTACACCGTCACGTTCAGAGGCGAGTGTAATGCGTGCATCGTCGAGGCTTTTCTCCCAGGTGAGCAACACATACTGATCGCCGGCAAACAAATAATCTTCAATAAAAAAACGCCAGTTGCCGATAACTGTATCAGCACCGCGCGGCCGGATGGTTACACCTTCTTTTTCAAAAAAGCTGTACTTCAGCTGCACATCGAGGCGCAACGTATCGTTTGACGCTTTTTTAAGCAGATCGCCGCTGATGGAAATTTTCTGCGGTTCACAGCCGAAGAACCGGAACTCCAGCACTGGCCGCGTGGAAAGATCAACCAAAATGGCATACGCGCCTTTGCTGTTGGCCTGCGCCATGTTTTTGCTTTTGCCCTGCAGTACCAGCGCCCCTGAAAGCGCCTCCCCGCTTTCGGCCCGCGTTATTTTGCCCGTAATAATAAGCCGCGGTCCCTGCGCCTGCATTGCAAATGAACTGAAAAGGAAAAACAGGAGGAGTAAACGAAACGGCATAGACAACTTTTTTGGAGGACGCGTAAGGGTGTAAATTTGCATAAAATTGGGGGAATGCAACGAAAGGACATTTTGTATATTTGATTGATTGCAATGCACCTTGGTATGAGAAAACTCTCCGATACACAACAAAAATTGCGCGCAGAGAAGATTGATCTTGCGATTCTGGCTCGTGGTGGCATTCGTTTTTACCATCAGACCGAGGTACTTGATTATGATGTTGCCCTTCTTGCCGGTAAAGACTTTCACATCATTGAAATTGATGGGCAATATCTGAAATATGGAGAAGAACTGTTTTATCATCTTGAAGACAAGCTAAATGTTCCTGATCTGCATGTAGATTTGTCAGAAGGGATTTTTTTTAATCCGGATATCGCCAGGCGTGGGGTTGTAATTGTCTTTAGGGATATGAAAAACCCTGATCCGGAAGCAATGCACTTAATTCTCAATTACCTTGCCTGTGAATCACGGTATCAATTCGCATATGGTCAAAAACTATTGACACTTGTTCAGATTTCAAATCCAAAGTATAAAATAGAGAAACCGATTGGCGCAATAAATGGACGCATGTTGAATGATCTGGAATGGGGTATTCAGTTTTAAATCATCTACAGCAGCATGCCAACCTGGAAACCATCCTGCCCTGATAGCAGGATCCTTAACTCCCCCGCTCCGCGTTAAATAAACCGAAAATCCATCTCCGCCCCCTAAAAAATGCGTATTTTCGCGCATCAACAAGCTTTTATAATAACTGTGAGTATTTACGA
Organism: Chitinophaga pinensis; assembly: GCA_943372645.1. Lineage (GTDB taxonomy): Bacteria > Bacteroidota > Bacteroidia > Palsa-965 > Palsa-965 > VBWE01. Next base: position 97,018 of record CALRZN010000008.1, read on the forward strand.
CAAATACGAGGCCGTTATCGGTCTCGAAGTGCACACACAGCTGCTTACCAAAAGCAAAGCCTACTCTACCGATGCGGCCGAATACGGCGCGTTGCCCAATACGTTAATAAACCCGGTTACCCTGGGCATGCCCGGCACCCTGCCCCGCGCCAACAAACAGGTTATTGAATTTGCCGTACGCCTGGGCCTTGCGCTCAACTGCACCATTCGCGAACGCAACGAGTATGCGCGCAAAAACTATTTCTACGCCGATTTGCCGAAAGGCTACCAGATAACGCAGGACAAAACACCCATCTGCACCGGCGGTGAGATCACCTTTAAAGAAGCCGACGGCAGCGAAAAATCCATCCGCATCACGCGTATCCACATGGAAGAAGATGCCGGCAAAAGCATTCACGACCAGGATCCGAACGATACGCTGGTGGATCTGAACCGCGCCGGTGTGCCCCTGCTCGAGATTGTGAGTGAGCCGGATATCCGCAGCGCCGACGAAGCCTACCGCTACCTCACCGAAGTGCGCCGCATTGTGCGTTACCTCGATATCTGCGACGGCAACATGGAAGAAGGCAGCCTGCGCTGCGACGCAAACGTATCGGTGCGCCTGAAAGGGGCCGACAAATACGGTCGCCGCGTGGAAGTAAAAAACATGAACTCGATCAGCAACGTTAAACGTGCGATTGAACATGAAGTGAAACGACACATCGACATCATCGAAGCCGGTGGTGTGGTTGACCAGGATACACGCACCTTTGATGCACCTACCGGAACCACGTTTTCGCTGCGCAGCAAAGAAGCCGCAAACGATTACCGGTATTTTCCGGAACCGGATTTGTTGCCGGTAATTGTTACGGAAGACTACATTGAAGATGTGCGCAAAACCATGCCGCCCCTGCCCGATGCGCTGTTTAAAAAATACACCGGCACACTCGGCCTTTCAGAATACGATGCGGGCGTGCTTACCGACAGCAAAGAAATTGCACTCTATTTCGAAGATGTTTTAAAACACACATCAAACGCCAAAGCCGCCGCCAACTGGGTAATGGGCCCGGTGAAATCGTTCCTCAATGAACGCGGCATGCACATCAGCAGTTTCCCGGTAAGTGCTGCAAAACTGGCGGAACTGATGGCGCTGATTGAAAACGGGAAAATCAGTTTTGCGGTTGCTGCACAGCGCATTTTCCCCGCCCTGCTCGAAACACCGGACAAGGCTCCGCTGCAGATTGCCGAAGCAATGAACCTGATACAGGACAGCAACGAAGACACGCTGCAGGAACTCATCAAAGAAGTGGTTGCAAAATACCCGGAAAAAGTGGCGGAATACCGCAGGGGCAAAAAAGGCCTGCAGGGCATGTTCATGGGCGAAGTCATGAAAATGTCGAAAGGCAAAGCCGATCCGAAAAAAACAAACGAATTACTGACGAACATACTGGAAGGAACAAACTGAATATGAAATCACTTGTTGCATTATTTGCCGCCGGCGCTTTGCTGGCATCGTGCAGTCCCAAATCCGGATCAGCTGAAGCAAACAGTGGCACTGTAAAAGGCCAGCTGCTGAACTCGAACGGCGATACGCTGTACCTCATTGATTACAATACCGGCCAGGCCATTGGTATAGATACCGTGCTGACCGACGAGAACGGCAACTTTGCGTTTAACGATACCATCAAAGATCCGGGCTTTTACAACATCGAAATCGGCAGCAAAACATTTGCCATGGTGTTGCTGGAGCCGGGCAAAACGGCCGTAATCAGCGGTGATGCGAAAAACTTTACGAACACCTGCACGGTGGAAGGATCGGATGACAATAAATTCCTGAAAGAGTTTAACGACTACGCTGCAAAATACAACAAACAGAAAGTGGAAGTGATGAGCCGCCTGAAACAGATGGAGGCCGATTTCCAGGTGCAGGTAAACCTGCTGAAAGATCCGAAGCGCATTGATTCGGTAAGCAAAGTCATCGAAGGCGAATTTAACATGGGGCAGATGCAGCTCATGGGCCTCGACAGCAGCGCCGAAGCCTATATCAAAAATTTTGTGCTTCAGCACCCTGCTTCCATGGCCAACCTGCCCGCGCTCTACCTCAGCGCCGATCCGCAGAGCAGGCAGTCGCTGGTTGATCCGTATGAAAACTTTTCGTACTTCGATACCGTTTCAAAAGCGCTTGCCAAACGCTACCCGAACCTCGCATCGCTCAAACCGCTGCACGATCAGCTCGAAGCCATCCGCCCGCTCACTGCGGGAGCAATTGCCCCCGAAATTGTACTCAACGATCCGAACGGCAAATCCATCCCGCTTTCGTCGCTGCGCGGCAAAGTGGTGCTCATCGATTTCTGGGCTGCGTGGTGCGGCCCCTGCCGCCAGGAACTGCCCAACGTGGTGGAAGCCTATAAAAAGTATAACAAAAAAGGATTTGAAGTGTACAGCGTTTCGCTCGATAAAGACAAACAGCAGTGGACCGATGCCATTAAAAAAGACGGCCTCACCTGGTCTTCGCATGTAAGCGATCTCGGATACTGGCAATCGGCCGTAGTGCCGCTGTACAAAATCCAGGGCATTCCGCTTACCTTCCTGATTGATAAAGAGGGACGCATCATTTCGCGCGGACTGCGTGGTTTTGCGCTCCAGAAAAAACTGGCGGAACTGTTCCCGTCCTGATCATTAACTCGTACTACCTGCCTATGACATTACGTCGGTCACTGCTCGTCGCCTTTGCCGGTGTGTTTGCTTTTGCAAATGCTTCCGCACAAAACAAACCGTATTTCCAGCAGTTTGTAAAATACAACATCACCGTTTCGCTTGATGATGTAAAACACGAACTCACCGGTTTTGAAACGCTGGAATACACCAACAACTCACCGGATGCACTTCCTTTTATCTGGATGCACCTCTGGCCAAACGGCTACCGTGAAAACGGAACAGCGCTGGAAAAACAACTGAGCCGGAGCGGTGATCTTGATTTTCATTTTACCGATGACGAAAACCGTGGCGGAATAGATCAGCTTGATTATAAGGTAGATGGTGTTGCCGCAAAAACAGAAGCGCATCCCAAACACATTGATATTATTAAGCTTGTGCTCAACCAGCCGCTGCAGCCGGGCAAAAAAATAACCATCACCACACCGTTTCATGTGCGTATACCGAACGGCAATTTTTCGCGCATGGGACATGATGGAAATGAATACCAGGTTACGCAGTGGTATCCGAAACCGGCGGTGTATGATCGCAATGGCTGGAACGAAATGCCGTACCTCAACCAGGGCGAATTTTATTCCGAGTTCGGCACATTCGATGTGTTTATAACGCTTCCCAAAAACTACGTGGTAGGTGCAACCGGCGATCTGCCGCCGAACGACCCGGAACGCTTGTGGATGGATGATCTGGCCGCTGCCACCGCAAAAAAGATGGAAACATTCGATCCTAAAAACGCATCGAAAGAGATTCCGCCTTCTGCTTCCGAAACAAAAACATTGCATTTTCACCAGGAAAACGTACACGACTTTGCATGGTTCTGTGCCAAGACGTTTAACGTAATGAAAAGCCAGGTTACACTGCCCCGCACCAACCACACGGTTACCACGTGGGTGCTGTTTAAAGACAATCACGCCAATGTGTGGAAAAAAGGAGCCGGTTACATTAACGATGCCCTGTTTTATTATTCAAAATGGAACGGCGATTATCCCTACGATCATTGCACCGCGGTAGATGGCGCACTTACAGCCGGCGGCGGCATGGAATACCCGAACATTACGGTGATCAGTGCCGGCAGCAGCCCGTTTCAGCTCGAAACCGTAATTATGCACGAAGTAGGCCACAACTGGTTTTACGGCATGCTCGGCAGCAACGAACGCATGCACCCGTGGATGGATGAAGGACTCAACTCGTACAACGAACTGCGGTATGTGGAAACCAAGTACCCGAACAAATACCTGCTCGGTGATACACTCAATCCAAACCCCGGGGCCAAAGTACTCAACCTGGAGCGTTACAAACAGAAAGCACAATATTACCAGCTCTCCAATTTATCATGCCGCCAGCATATTGACCAGCCGGTTGAATTTCCTGCTGAAGAATACCTTGAACTGAATTACGGTGCCATTGTGTATTCCAAATCGGCCGTATTGTTTGATTACCTGCGCGGTTACCTCGGCGATGAACTGATGGACAAATGTATGCAGGCGTATTTTGAACGCTGGAAATTCAAACATCCGCAGCCTGCCGATTTCCGCCAGGTGATGGAAGAAGTTTCGGGTAAAAACCTCGCGTGGTTATTTGATGACCTGATTCCCACCACCAAAAAGTTAGATTACAAAATCGGTGATGTACACCACAACAGCGATGGCTCGTGGGCCGTTACCGTAAAAAACACCGGCGATGTGAAAGGACCGGTTTCGGTTTGCGGTGTGAAAGACGGCAACCTGCGCGGCATGGTGTGGTATGACGGGTTCGATGGCAAAATGGTACTCCCCTTCCCGCCTTCGGAGATTGATTATTTTGTGCTGGACTATTACGAAGACATCCCGGAGTACAACCGTAAAAACAATACCGCACGCACATCCGGATTGTTTAAACGCACCGAACCACTGAAAATTCAGTTTGGCGGCAGCCTTGACAATCCGTCGCGCACACAGCTCTTCTGGTTGCCCGCCATGGGCTGGAATATGTATAACGGGTATATGCTCGGTCTTGCGGTGTACAACCACGCCGCGCCCATGAAACGCTTTGAATGGGAAGCAGCGCCGATGTACGGGTTCCGTAACAAAAACATTGCGGGTTATGCCGGTGCCACGCTCCACTTCCACCCGAAGGCCGTGTTCGATCACATTGATGTTGGCGCAACTGCCCGCCGTTACTGCTATTCCAACGAACCGCTGCAGGACCTTGATTTTAATAAGGTAGCTCCTGAAATTCTTTTGAAATTTAAAAAGAAACGGGCCATCAGTCCGATTAACCAGGAAATCAGGTTGCGGAATATCCTGATCTGGCAGGACAATGTGATTGGCAAATACCAGTTTACGCCACCGATTTATGATTACACGCAGATCAAAAAATCATTTTACGAAGTATCGTACCGCATTTTTGTAAAAGACAACCAGGTGCATCCGCTTGATGTTACGGTGAAACTGCAGCAGGGCGATTCGATGCGTAAACTGATGGTTACCGGTAATTACAAACTGCGCATCAACAAAACAAAATCGATCCGGTTCCGTGTGTTTGCGGGCACGTTCCTCGACAACACCAATGCCGGGCCGTACCGTTTCCGCATGAGCGGCTGGCGCGGTTACCAGGACTATCTGTACGATCACACCTATCTCGGCCGCAGCGCAACGTGGGAAGTAGCTTCGAACCAGATGACGGAGAACGATGGCAACTTCAAGCTCTACACGCCGGTCGGACAATCGGCGAAATGGCTCACCGCGCTCAACATCAAAGCCGATCTGCCGTTTAACGTAAAGTTCCTGAACAGCATTAAACTGTATGGCGATTTCGGAACCTGCGGCAGCGACGGGCTCAACACAGACAACTTCCTGTACAATGCAGGTATTGACCTGCGTCTGTTCGGCGGACTTGCAGATGTGTATTTCCCGCTGCTGATGTCAACTGATCTGGCCGATGCTGTTGATGCAAACGGTTGGACGTATGTACAAACCATTCGCTTTGAACTGCAGCTGGAAAAATTAAATCCGAAGAACCTGCAAAACCTGATTCAGTTCTGATGCAAAACGGCAAGCGCATTTATTTCGCTTCTGATTTTCACCTGGGCATTCCCGATCACGCATCGAGCCTGGAGCGGGAAAAGCGTATTATCCGCTGGCTCGATCAGGTTGCTGCTGATGCTGAAGAAATTTACCTCGTGGGCGATCTGTTCGATGCCTGGTTCGAATACAAACGCGCCGTACCCAAAGGTTTTGTGCGTTTCCTCGGAAAGCTGGCGGAACTCAGCGACCGCGGCATAAAAATAAACGTGTTTACCGGAAACCACGACATGTGGATGTTCAGCTACCTCGAACAGGAATGCGGCGTTACCATGTACCGCAACCCGGTTGAACGGGAATGGAACGGTAAAAAATTCATCATCGGTCACGGCGACGGGCTTGGTCCCGGCGATCACGGGTACAAATTCATCAAAAAAGTATTCCGCAACCCGGTTTGTCAATGGCTGTATGCGCGCCTGCATCCGAACTTCGGGCTGTGGCTCGCCGATTATTTTTCGCGCAAAGGCTACGACAAAAAAGACGTGGAACGCGATTACAAAGGCGACGACAAAGAATTCCTGATGCTGTATTGCCGCGAAGTGCTGCAGAAACGCCACGTGGATTATTTTATTTTCGGACACCGCCACCTCCCGCTCAACCGCGAAGCCGGTCCGGGCAGCCGTTACATCAACCTCGGCGACTGGATCAACTATAACACCTATGCCGTGTTCGATGGCAGTACGCTGGCGTTTGAAACGTTTACGGGATAGAAAACTTCTTCTGGCTGTACGTTTACATACATAACATTACCCGGAGCCCGCAATTGCGGGCTTTTTTGTTTTGTAAAACGACCGCTTAGGAAAGTAATATGCCCTGTTGGGAAAATACATTTCGTTACACGGCAAGGCTGTTTTTAATTCACCAAAAAAGCAGAGAACCCATGGCATTCAAAAAATACGACATCTTTATTTCGTATGCAATCGAGGATAAGACTACTGTTGCAGGCCCGCTGGCTGAACTGCTAAAAAAAAACGGGCTCAAGGTTTTTTTTGCGGGAACCGAACTTGGAATTGGTGATGATATACGGGAGGTTATACATAACGGGTTACGCCAGTCGAAATTTGGTGTGGTTATTCTTAGTCCGGACTATAACCGATCGTGGACGTTCGGGGAGTTATTTAACCTGATAGACAAAGAGGTATTTGAAAGGCAGGCGGTTATTTTCCCGGTCTGGCATCACATCCGGTTTTCAGAAATTAAAACTCATTTTCCCGACCTTGTTAACCGATACGCTTTGCCAACCGACAAAGGGCTTGAATTTATTGCTTCAGAGATAACAAGACAGGTAAAACGCCGCAAGTATAAAAAACGGAAACGGAATTTATTACGGTTTACAGCGCTTGCGTTTTTAATGTCATTTTCCACAATGCTGATTCCCGGAGTGCAGCATGTGCGCCAACTTAAAGCAAAAAACAATACCGTTTTTGAAACGCTGATCAGAAACAAAATCCATGAACGGAAATTGGAAATTGAAAATAATTTCAGGCAACAAAAAACCCTAAACAGGGGCATGCTCAGTTCTCCGGATACCGTTATTGAGAAATACCGGTATTACCTGAAACGGGGTAACGGCGGTTATCATTACTACACGTTTAAAAGTGGAATTAAACCGAAGCTGTCATCTAAAAAGGCGATTCAAACAGCACGGATTCCGGTTTCCGAAGACCCTTCCGCCTATCATGGCCTTGTGGATCCCTTTGCATACCGGTTTAAAGAAACAGTATTGCGGAAGGACACCGTATTTTATGCAGACTATGGCATGATCAGCCAGTCAGACATGTCATTTACAATAGACTCTTCCTGGACAGACCTGGAGGAACGGCAACACATCTATGTGAAGTACAGTAATAATATTGCCGCGGTACGTGTAAAATATATAATCTGGAAAAACAGCAAACCGAAACGCAAACAGTACGTTGATCTTTTTGGATTCATGCCACGTGAAGAATATATACTGGCAAATACCAGCGGGCAATGGAAAATTGAGGAAATAAAATAACGCCGCGGGAAACAGAAACACGGTGTTCACAAAAAACAGTTGTTTGATAACCACCGCCTGTTGAATTTAGTCTGCGAACTGCAAATACCGAAACAAATATGATAACGGAAGAACACAAAAAGTTTTTTTTACAGTTGTATGCCATTGCGCTGGCCGATAAAAATGTAAGTGCAGAAGAACTGTTATACCTGCACGAATTTGCAAAGCAGAACGGGATGCCGGAAGATGCTATTGAATCGTTATTACTGATGCCGGTTTTCCAGGAAGTACAGCCGCCCGACAGCCTGAATGAAAAAGTAGAATACCTCTATTTCTGCACGGGTATGGCCCTGGCCGATGGACAACTGGCAGAATCCGAACGGGATGCGTTACGGACAATTGTGCTGCAGCTCGGTTTCCTGGAGGAAAATGCAGATGGTATTGTCGCATTTTTTACGGATGAGCTGAAAAAGGGCACCTCCATTTCTGATATCCAGGCCATTGTAAAATTAAATCTCTTAACCTGAACGAAAACGAACATGCTGAAAAAAGGACTATTTGTTGTCAAACAGGAACTGCACGATGATACATTCACCGAAGCGGAAACTGCAGAACCTTATCATTACAGTGAAGAAGGTTTTGTGCAATCGCGTATGAACCGGGGAAACCTGCATGCCCTGAAAATCAATATTAACCGGATATTTCAGCGTTACCGCGAAAAACATGCAGCCAACATTGCAGAACAGGATCAAAAAAAAGCAGACAACTTCCGGCGGATTCAACTGCTTATTGCAGAAAACAATTCGCTTGATGAACAGATTGCAACGATAAAAACAATTAACAAAGAAGTATTACATACACAGATTGCATCTTGCCGCAACACAATAACTGAAATACGGAAAAAGCCGGAAACAATTGCCAATGGATCGTACAGCCGGTTTACATTCTGGATGTGTGCCGTTTTACTGGCCGGGTTAAGTGTCTTCCTGTTTGTGTATTATACGTCTGCTTCTTACGCTGCTTTTTACAAAAACTTCGGCCCGCAGAATTTCCGGACAACACAGGTGATATTTGATCCCGGTGCAATTACGAGTGCTTACAACGAAGGATTTATGGAGGCCCTTTTTGTAATCAGCATGCCCTTTGTATTTATGGCCATCGGGTATTTACTGCATAAGATGCTTGAAAAAAGAACGGTGTTGAGTATGATCAGGCTGGGGTTATTTCTTATGCTCACAATTGCCTTCAATGCCATACTGGGATACCAGGTAGCTGCTAAAATACATGATGCAACAACCATTGCATCGTATGCAGACCCTCACCCCTACTCCATTTCAGAAGCAACCAATGATGCCGTTTTCTGGCAGGTAATTTTTGCCGGATTTACCGGTTACTTTTTGTGGGGGCTGGTACTCGACTTTTTCACTGACGGGTTAGCCAAACGTAACCGCATCCGAACCGCGCTGAAAGCAGAGATGAAAACCATACAGGTTAATGAAATGCAGCTGCAGGCGTATGACATCGAGACACAGGCAATGGCAGCAGAACGCAATGCGAACAAAGAGCAAATACGCAAACTGGAATCGTTAAACGATATTGTTATTATTAATCCCCAGGAGTTTGAACACCGGCTTTACGAATACCTCAGTGGCTGGGTCGAATGGATGCATTACAAACGCATGCCGGAAACCGATATACAACAGGCACACCATATTGCAGAAGAGTTTATATCGAATATGAAAAGAAGGTTTGAAGCTATTGAAGCCTGATGTATGAAAGAGTCAACCGCTCAGTAACACAACTTACAAGCCCGGAGGTTCCGTTTAAGCGCAACCTCCGGCTTTACTTCCAGGATATCGCTTTTGCAGTGCTGCAGCCCACGGCATTTTATACGGGAATGGTATGCCACGGCACCTTCGCTGTCGCAAATAAAAACGGTGGCTGTGTTTTTTACCGACAGCAGTGCTGATGTTAAAAGCAGCAGCACAACGAGTGAAATCTGTTTCATCTTTTTTTCTTTGCAACCGGCTTTTTTGCCGGTTTTGTTTTTGGTGAGCGCGCTGCCGTTGTTTTTGTGGTGGTACTGCCAGCGGGCAGATCATCGGTTGTAAAGTTGACACTTGGTCCTGCCTTCAGAATAGTTGATGCAGCTTCTGAAAAATAGTTTCCGATCCGGCGCATAGCAATGTCCTTTGATTCCAGCAGATCATCAACCGGTATTTTGGCATTGGTTAATTCGTCAAACGGAACATCCTGCCGGATCAGCAATTCACGGCCAGCAATCGGCTCAGCGGCAGCTGAAACACCTGCAAATACCCCCTGCAGCATATTGGGTTTATTAATTTCAGAAGAACGAAAAACAAGCTGCAGTTTTTTGCCGCTGCTGCTTTCAAGCAGGCTGTAGAGGCAATTCGTTTCCCAGGTAAGTGTACCGGTAAATTTTCGTACCGGCCCTTTCAGTTCAATCTGCACATCCTTCCCGGTTTCAAAAATGCGAACCGGCGAACGTAATACGTCGGGGTTCCCGGAATTGCAGCGCACGTAGCTGTACCATGTTCCTGCACATACTTCTATGCTGTGATGGTTCGGCTTTCCGTATCGTTTCTCAAAATCATCCAGGTTCTCATAATCCAGTATCCCGATAAGAAATTCAATATTCGTTTCATTCAGGTTTATGGTAGTCTGTCCCTCCTTTTCCTTATTGCGCGCTGCATTCAGTACCTGCTTAAAAAGATAATCTTCCCTGAAGGGCAGGTCCTTGTATTTATTGGAAAGAAAGATGTGCATTTCTTTCAGTGACGCATTCGTTAACCTGAATTTTGTCAGTTCACTGAGTGCCTGCATCAGTTTCAGAATTGTTTTTACCTGGTACGGATAAGCCATTTTTTTATTTGCGAGTTATCACATTCCGGGAAGTCATAAAAAGAATGTTTCCCAATCCCTGCTTTTTGTTTCCCGCCGCAACCTGTACTCCGTTCTGTTACACTGTTTTTAACTCATTTGCCGGACGGAAAAAAAACGGAAAGTGACGGAAAATAGTTTCCGTTCAACGCCAATACAGCGACTCAAATTTCGGCTGCGCTTGCTCCACCTTTGCTACATCAAATTTGATAAACAAACGGATGTACAAAAACAAAAAGCAGCGCAATGAAAAACGCACAGGTGTGTACCTGCTCAGTAAGAGAAAAAACGTTCATGGTTGCTGAGTCGTTGATGTTCAGCCGTTAATCGTACCGTTCCTGATTTCGCTTCGGCCTGCGCCCCGGTATGGGTACAGCAGTTACAGCTGACTGCTGCGGCCAAAAGCGAAAGCGGGAAAACTTCCAAAACAAAAAAACCGAAATGCAGGCTACGCTGTGTTGCTGCTGCAGCACAATACGGGGAAAGCTATGCGCGGAAAAAAAACAACAATTCATCTTTTAAATCTTAAAAAAATGAAAACAATTCTTGTTTTTATAGGCTCCAGCCTGTTCGCTTCACTGCTGAACCTGGCTGCACCCGGCACAGCTGAAATGCCGGTAAACGGAAGTAACAACCTGCTTGAAAACACGGCCGCTGTACCTGTTGAAGAACCGATACTGCTGAGTGTACATGTCAAACGCCGCCCGCCGGTTACCAATCTGCCCGGTGCTGTTGTTACACTTACAGAACCTAATGAAACAACTCCGCTTTATTCGGGCACTGCTGACAGCAATGGCGACGTAACGTTCGATGAAGTAATACCAGGAACATACCATTACAAAATTACTGCGTCGGGTTGTAAAACGCTGGATACCGTTTTGGTACTTTCCGTTAATACCGAGCGGAGCGATACATTAACCATTAACTAATACCTGTTTACTGCTACGACCACTGCACCTGTTAATTATGGTGCGGTGGTCTTGCTTTATAAATCATAATACACTATTCAAGTAAATAGTATTATAACATTTTTTGATACATTCGTGCAATTAAATGCTGATGTATTTCAAATAAATAAACGGCTCATGCAGGTACGCCAATGGTCGAAGACTAACTCCCGCTTCTGTACCCTTTTATTTATTTGCCTTGTACATATTCATTTTGTTAACTGCACACCCGAAAACGACAATAAAAAAAACACCGCTGTTATAAGGCTACGGGAAATCATACAACAACTCCGTAATCCCGCGATAGTCATTCCCCCCGAAACCATCAGCGAAGCCAAAAAGCTTACAGCAGACCCGGAAATTATATCCGAAAAAATCGACTTTTACACAGCACTCGGTTTTTATTACTGGGACTTTAATGAATCTGAAAAAGCGTATCTCCACTTCGATACAGCCCAGGAAAATGCTGCTGCTGCCAAATTATATGAACAGGAGATATACGCGGGGTTTCAAAAAGCGCAGATCAGCACTGAATTAAACCACCCCAAAGAAGCAGATAAAATACTTGCAGACCTGCTTAAGAAAAGCCATGACCGGGATGACTCGGTGCTCATTGCCCGTTGTATGGAGCAGCAAGGCATTCTGCTCATGCAACAGGGGAAATATGAACAGGCCAAACACATTTTATTGCAGGCAGAAACCTTCCTGCATGCAGATACCGCCTGGCACGCGCTCGCTAGTTTGTACAACAATCTCGGCGCAGTTTACTTCAATCAGGCAGATTATCAGCAAGGTACATACTACTACGACCGCAGTATCCGTGAAAGCAAAAAATCATTAGACACCATCGCTATCATTAGTACCTACATTAATATTGGCATGGTTTATAATGAACAGGGATTTTATGATCTTGCCACGGAGTACCTGCTAAAAGTACTGCCCTTGGCACAGAAAAAAGAGCTGTATTATGAACTCGGTAAGTGCTACGGCGTACTCGGCAATACACACCTCCAGCTATCTGATACCGTTAACGCATTAAAATACCATACACTTGCATTGCAGCTTCGGGAAAAAGATGAAAATATTGAATTAATACCACCTATAGCTCAGTCGCTTATCAACATGGGTGAAGTGTACCTGCAGAAAGGAGACCTGGAAAAGGCTTTGCAAAGCCTCGAACAATCGCTGCGGCTGATAAAACAAACCGGCAGCAACAAAACAGGCCCCTCTCTCAACCTTATCGGCCAGGTGTGGTTTGCGAAAAAAGATGAAACAAAAGCTGCATTTTACTTTAACAGTGCGCTCGACAGTATGCTGCTTGCGGCCGACCGCAAAGGGGAAGCTGATGTACGGAACAACCTTGCCAAAATGTATATCACGCAACGTAATTTTGATGCAGCCCTCACCCAGCTTAAACTGGCTGAACAGATAAGCAGCCAGAGCAATGCTCTTAAAGCACTGCTCACATCGTACAAAATCCGCCATTCGCTGTTGCGCGCCCGCAACGAATGGGAATATGCGGTTGCGCTGAATGACACCATTGCCTTGCTGGATGATTCGTTGTTTAATGACCAGAAAAACAAAACCATTCTGGGACTTAATATCCGCTACAATACCGCCGAAAATGAACGGAAGATTATTGAACTGAATGAAAAAGACAAATTAAGTACGTTGAAACTGGAAAAAAACAACATTACTATTGCGCTGCTTGTTTCCGGAATCAGCCTGCTTTTACTGCTTGTTTTATTTGTTGTCTATGCCTACCGTTCAAAACAAAAATCATTACGGCAGAGCAATGAAATTATTTTGCAGAAGCAACAACTTATTGAACAGAAACAATACATGCTCAGTGAACTGCATCACCGTATAAAAAACAACCTGCAGGTACTTGCCACGCTGCTCAGCCTGCAGCAGAAACGGCTTACGGATACCGGCAGCCGTGAAGCACTGAAAGCCGTAGAAAACAGGCTCGATGCCATGCTGCTCATTCACAAGGGTCTTTACGGCAATGCTGCTGACGGAACCGTAGAAATGAATTCGTACATCGAAAAACTGGTAGAAAACCTTACAGCATCATACGCCTTCGAACGGCTGAACACCACACTGCAAATCGAAACCATTCGTCTCGATGCGGACGTAGCACTCAATCTCGGATTTATAGCCAACGAGATCATCAGCAATGCATTAAAACATGCATTTGGTGAAACTGAAAACCCTGAAATCAAAGTGCAGAGCTGGCAGGAACCGGGAAAATTCCGTTTTATTTTTACGGATAACGGCAGCGGAATGCCTCCGCAAAGTCCTATTGCCGGCAGGGAATCATTCGGACTAAAACTTATCCGCATACTGATACAGCAGATGCGCGGCACACTTGAAATACGCACGGGCAGCCAAGGCACTACATTTGAAATTGAAATACCGCTAAACCAGGATACACATGAAAAAGCTGAATATACTAATCGTTGAAGATAACCTGCTGATTGCCGAAAATATCAGCCAGGTGCTCAGCCTTGCCGGTTATCATGTAATCGCATCACCCGATTCAGGTGAAGAAGCCTTGCTGATTGCGAAAGAAAATATGCCGGATGTGGTATTGATGGACATTCACCTCGCCGGTAAACTGGATGGCATACAGACTACCGAAAAACTGAATGCACAACTGGATCTGCCGGTAATTTACCTCACTGACTTTGATGACAACCAGACGATGAACCGGGCAAAACACACGCACCCGGCCGCCTACCTGCTGAAACCGTTTAAGGAACGCGACCTGCTGAATGCCATTGAACTTGCTTTTTTTAATGCGAGTTCGGGCAAAGAAGCCGTACCCGGAAATGCAGATTTTACAGCAGAATCGTCATACCGCTTAAACGACCGCATTTTTGTAAAGAAAAAAGATACACTGCAGCGGGTGGACATCAACGATATTCTGTGGATTGAAGCAGACCGTTCGTATTTTAAAATTATCACCATTACCGACAGCATTATGCTGGTAGGCAACCTCAAGGAATTTGAAAACAAACTGATTCATCCCCTGCTCCTGCGTGTACACCGTTCGTATATCGTAAACATGGATAAGGTTACCGGGATTATGGGTAATATGCTCCAGGTGCAGAAAGACGGTAAAACAGAAAACATCCAGTTCAGTTCGAGTTACAAAGACGAAATATTCAGGCGGCTGAAAACACTTTAGCATTTCGTTCGGGAAAGCCGTCGACGCCCTACGGGAACAAAAAGGCGGCTTCTGCAAAGAATTTTTCGGGGTCACCGGATGCAATCCGTTATTCGCGTAAATCAATACCGGATTTATGCGTGTGGGCATTTTTTTGCAGTTCCTCCGGGCCTATAACAGTCCCGGATATTGCTGTTTAACAGGCAGCAACTGCTTCGCCGTTTTATCCGCCCCTACTTCCTGCTTTCCACCCCGCCATGAAAAAGTATGATGTTTTCATATCGCATGCGTATGCCGACCAGAGCACATTCAGCAACGAGTTGGCATTTACACTAAAAAATGCAGGACTGAGAATCTGGTATTCCGGTTTCGAACTGCAGCCCAACGAACCGATTGGTGCAGGACTGCGCCTGGCCCTGCAGGATGTGTATTACGGTATTCTCATCATCAGCCCGGTTTACCTGCAGCTGCCCTGGGCCATCACACAACTGAATGCATTGCTGGAACTGCAGCGTTACCGCAATCGCCTGTTGCCCGTGTACCTCGGCATTGATCCGCAAACTGCTGCAGTGCATTTCAGTGTGCCGGAAAGCGCCCTGTTTGTGGATACAGTTGATGAACCCGCACTGATCAGCCGTCTGCTGGAAATTATTTTACAGCACAAACACATTGTAACACAAACCGGGTGCATCACCCTGCGTGATATGCCCGCCGCTGCGATAAAAAAAAGCATTCCCTATTCTGAACGATCCCGCAAATCATGAAACCGACATCTTGTCTCATTCTGCATACCCGCGCCAGCGGCAAACCCAAAAACTGGCAGGCACCCGTTACCGAGCCATGGAACTGGCCCAGGCTGCTACGTCTTTCCTGGTTCATAACCAACGCGCCTGGTGAACAGAAAAAAACAAATACATTACTCATCCGCCCGCAGGGTTTTGAAGTAACAGCAACTGAACTTGCAGAAACCGGGCTCAGTGAAATACTATTGCTTAATGAAGGAATAGGCATCGCAAACGCACTGCAGCAATTGCAGACCGCGCTAACAAACGAAACCACGCTGGTTGCACACAATATCGGCCTGCACACAAAAATAATCGGTGCCGAATGCGCACGCCTCGGCATACCCGATTTGCTTGCAGAACACAAACAGGTATGTACCATGATCAGCGGTACCGCTTTCTGCAAGATACCCGGCACCTACGGCAACAAATGGCCCACGCTGGAGGAGTTGTACCAGAAACTTTTCTCAAAACCCATCCCGCAGGGCATGGCTGAAACGGAAGTGGTGGCGGCCTGTTTTTGGGAGCTGCGGAAATTGAAACAGATTAATATCCGATAAATTACCTGTTATGAGAAAACGTATTTTTTCAACTGTACTTTTTTTGAGTGCCTGCTCATTAGCACTGGCGCAGACTGCTATTGATGTTGCTGAATCAACATTAAAAATCGGGGCACGCAGTGAAGAGGTCTTTTATTATAGATTTGCGGAAGGTGATCAGATTCTTTTCCGATTTGAAGAAGTGAATGGCAAAGAACTGAAGGAAATTGAAATTATCGCTATGCCCGGAACCTCTAAGTTTATGGATTTCAAAGCAAAAAAAATAGATGAAAAGACAATTTCCGTAATTCAGTCCGGGGTATATAAATTCCGGTTTTCAAACGGAGCCATAACAGGGCGAATATGTAAATTCTATATCAAGCGGATTCCTGCCAATGAAAAAAACCGGATTTTTAACACGAATGTATATTGGGAAACAAAATACGATACAACATTTACAACTGTTGATGAACGTTATCTTGTACGTTCGGATACTGCTGCAATAACTGTTGTTGATCAGACCGCAAAAGTTTCCTCTACCAATGCATTAAATGGCAACTCAAATAAAACGGTAGTTGACATCATTCTTCCGGAGGGAACAATTTCCTGGAGCTATTACATTGGCGTAGGGCGCGAAGGCCGTGCAGCCTATGAAACCGCCAAATCAAAAGCGTTGAACGGGGCTGCAATGATGGCTGCCCGTTTTCCGGGGTATGGTACAATGGCCGCCCTTGCTTTATATGGTGCAAATTATTTCAGTAAAGTACAGGGAGAAGACAATGTGAAATATTTCTTCATTACCAGCAGGGATAATGTGATTGCCTTCCAGGGAGAAAAATCCTTTAACTACTATAAACAAGGGGATGTAATCAATGACGCATCACAAATGAAATTACCACTGCGAGGAAAAATTTATCTCGGTCTCGAAAATGATAATATTATGGAGCCCATTGATGTACTCGTCAAAGTTACTGCCATAACGGTTAAACAACAATGGGGAACACGGCAGGTGCAGAAAATACAGGTAACTACTTCGCAGCATCCGTACATTAAAAATTAGCCTATCGTGTTTCCGGTTTGTAAATCCGGACGGGACTTCCCGCTGAAAAGCGAGATGAACTTCTCGTCCCGTTGTAAAATAAAAAAAGCCACACGAAAAGTGTGGCTTTAGTAAGCGGTCCGGACGGGACTCGAACCCGTCTCGGCTCAGCCGAGACCGGGACAGGGCGGCTATCGGTTCAATAAATTGGAAGATTGGCTGCGAAGCCACTCGAAATAATCGGCTTTACACCGCTTCAGTTTTTTCTCCCGTATCAATGCTTCTTTTTTGGTTGCATGTTCTTCAACATAAATCAACTCCCAGGGCATGTGTAAACTGGTATAAGTAGATTCTCCACGGTTGTGTGCTTCAAACCGCGCACGATAGTCTTCGGAAATACCTTTGTAATAGGTTCCGCTTCTCTGGCTCTTCAGGATATTAACGTAGTAAACCATTAGTAACGCAAAAGCCCCAGATTTCTCTGAGGCTTCGTGCGGTCCGGACGGGACTCGAACCCGCGACCTCCGCCGTGACAGGGCGGCATTCTAACCAGCTGAACTACCGAACCAGTAGTTAAGGGCTGCAAAAATAAATATAATTCGGTACCACCAAAAGTTTTTTGAAAAAAAGATGCAATTATTTTTTGCCTTTGGTCGCGTAATATTTGCAATACGCTAATAATCCGCACGTTTCACATTTTGGTGTGCGGGCAAGGCAGGTGTAGCGGCCGTGTAAAATTAGCCAGTGATGAGCCACCGCGACTTTTTCGGAGGGAATAAACTTCAATAATTGCATTTCGGTTTGCAGCGGTGTTTTGGCATTGGTGGTTAAACCGAGCCGCGCCGAAACACGGAACACGTGTGTATCAACTGCCAGCGCCGGCTTTTCGTAAACCACCGAAGCAATTACGTTTGCAGTTTTGCGGCCCACGCCCGGCATGCGTTGCAGTGCTTCAATGGTGTCGGGCACTACGCTGTTGAATTCATTCACCAGCATCTGCGCCATGCCCACCAGGTGTTTGGCTTTGTTGTTGGGGTAACTGATGCTTCGTATATACGTAAACACTTCATCGCTCGATGCGGCGGCCAGCGTTTCCGGATCGGGAAAACGTTCAAACAGTTTCGGCGTTACCAGGTTCACGCGTTTGTCGGTGCACTGCGCCGAAAGAATTACCGCCACCAGCAGCTGGTACGGATCTTTATAATGCAGTTCCGTTTCAGCAACCGGGTGATGGGTTTCGAACCAGCTGATTATTTTTTCGAAGCGTTCTTTTTTCTGCATGTGCAAATGTAATGATGATAAAAAAACAATCCCCTTCCGGAAATGGAAGGGGACGTTTTTCAAATCAAATTATGGCGAAGAAAAAGCAATCAGAATTTCGTAGTAGATACTAAATCACCGTTTGACCAGGTTTGTTCTGCAACTTTGTTTCCGCTGGCATCCCAGAATGTCCAGGTTCCGGTCTGCACCCCGTTGCTGTCAAACGAACCTTCGGAGTTTTTCTGTCCGTTTTCGTGCCAGTTGGTCCATTTTCCGGTCTGAACCATGCCCTGCAGCGTGCGGCCTTCGGCACTTTTCTTTCCGTTTTCGTACCAGTAGGTGGTTGCACCGGTAGCGAAGTTGATTTCGGTAGTCTGCTTTCCGCTGGCGTACCAGGTTTTCCAGATTCCGGTGGCTGCTCCTGATGCGGTGTAAAATTCAATGCCGCTCGGTTTGCCGTTTTCATAGAAGTAACTCCATGTTCCGGTTTTGGTCACCTTACTGAGTTTTTGCGCAGCAACTTCTTTGCTGTCGGTCGGAAGTATGCCCGGATTTGCGGAGTATTCTCCTTTCATGAGGAGCTGCCCGCCCGGATAATTCTCCGAGAACTGGTACTGTGCCATTGCCAGCGTTGCTGCAAAAAGCAGGGTACCCATTAATGTCATTTTCTTTATCATTGTTTTGCCGTGTTTACTTACAAATATAGACTACCTCTTGTTAGCTGTCAAGCGTTTCCCGAAAAAAAAGTGAAAACATAGTTTTAAACATTTTTTTTAACAAAGAAACAAATCGACAAAAACAACGTAATAGCCTATTAACACAAAAAACATATCGCTTAAATTAGATTTCCACCGATAACATGCTGGTTTTTAGCACACTTAGCGGCCAAATTAATTTGTTTTTTAAGTTATTATCCCTAAATTAGTTCAAAGGCAATCCAACTATGAAACACAATTTACTAAGAACCAACATTTTAACATTCGGTTTGTTTTTGGCTTTGATCTGCTCAGCCGGAAACCTCAAAGCGCAACTTATTACTCCGAATAACCAGGAGCTTATTGTTTTTGTGAAACAAACCGACGAAAAAAATTTCGAAACCATTAAACGCGATTTAATCAATGCCGGGGGGATTTCACTCGTCGGATATTGTGGCAGCCAGCACATGTTTTATGTTCTGGTCGATCGTAACCGGCATGCCGACGACCTGTTCCTGGAAACTATTTTCCGGAACCTTAACATGACTTATGAAGTCAAAGTCGGTGCTTCCATTGCCCAGGCCCACGCGGGATGTGCAAACGGATACATCGCATTCCCGGCAAATAATCATTCTTCACGTTAACCCCATCCAGAGAAGCCTATGAACATGAAACGCTACATAAAACCGGTTAGCTTCGTTACTGCATTATTGGCATGCGGTTATCTTGAGGCACAAACCACACTGCTTAATCCCGCCGGTGACGGTGGTTTTGAAACAGGTAACACGCTTGCCCTCAACAACTGGCTGCAGGCACAGAACGGCAGTGCAGCTGCAAACAAATGGTATGTGGGTACAGCCACGTTCAACAGCGGCGCGCGTTCAGCTTACATTTCCAACAACAGCGGAACAAACAATGCATACACCTTAAATGATCCGCGTGTTCAGCATTTTTACCGCGATATCACATTCCCGGCTGGTCAGACGAACATCACTATTTCATTTAACTGGAAAGCCGTTGCCGAGTCGTGCTGCGACTATGTGCGTGTTCACCTGGTTCCGACCACAACCACTCCTGCAGCAGGTACACTTCTTACCACCGGTTTTGTTACCGGTAACCTGAACAGCCAGTCCACCTGGCAAACCTTCTCCGGCCAGCTTCCCTGCACAGCAGCCGGAACCACCATGCGCCTGGTATTTACCTTCCGCTGCGACGGTTCACTCGGCACACAGCCGCCTCCTGCTGTTGATAACATCTCGGTTATTTCAAACGTAATGGGCACCTGCGCATCAACACTCGGAACAGGTGTGGTTAACGTCGCTTCCCTGCCCTATTCTTCTGGCGCTGTTTCTACCTGCGGCGGTGTTGATAACATTACTTCTACCAATGCACCGGTTTGCGGAAGCACAAACTATTATACCGGTGAGGATAATGTTTATGTATTTACACCCACCAGCAGCGGCCAGGTTACATTCAACCTTACCTCAAGCGGTTCATATACCGGCATGATGCTGTACCAGGGTTGCCCGAACAACTGTTTTACCACCCCGGGAACCTGCGTCGCCAACGAACAAAGCTCTACCGGCAGCAAAGCCTTCTGCGCAAACGTAACTTCGGGACAAACCTATTACCTTATTATAGACTCGTGGGCATCGCCAACCTGTAATCCTTACAGCCTTACGATCTCTGCACCAAGCGGTTCGCTTGCCGGAAACGTTTGCGGTACAGCACCGGCAATTACACTGCCCTATACCGCTACAGGACATACCACGGCCTGTTATGGCAACGATTACACCAATGCCAGTTCCGGTTCCTGCGGTACATTATATGAATCGGGCGAAGACCGTGTTTACGCCTACACAGCTACCGGTCCGGAATGTCTTGGTATTACACTGAGCAATGCCAGCACCACTTCTATCGGATACCAGGTTTACAATGGCTGCCCCGGCACCGTTGGCACTACCTGCATAGGAAGTGCAGGTGGTTCTAACCCGCTTACCGGTTCAGTGAATATACCGGGAGCAGGCACCTATTATATTGTGGTTGATACCTGGGCAACGCCAAACAATGCAAACTACGACATCAGTATTGTATCAAATGGCAGCGGCCCGGTAAACGATCTGCCCTGCAGCGCATCCGCACTGGCAATCAACGTAAACCTTTCGGGCAACAGCATGTGCGCAGGCAGCGCCAGCGAACCCGGTGTTCCGGCCTGCTGGACTTCAGGAACCATGAATACCGTTTGGTACACCGTGGTATGCCCGGCATCGGGACAACTTAAAATACGGACCACGCTCGGCTCATTAACCAATACCCAGATCGCGCTCTACTCCGGTACCTGCGGATCGCTGACCATGGTGGCCAGCGCCTGCAACGACGACGCACCGGCCTGCGGTACATCAAGCTACCTCAACTCAGAACTGACGGTAACCGGCCTTACCGCTGGCAGCACCTATTATATTCGTGTTGACGGCACACTTGACCAGGTTGGTTCATTCGACATAATGGCAGTTGACGGGGCTATCGGTTTCCCGCCTGCTGCCGGACAGGATTGTTCTTCACCGAACCCGGTGTGTGCACAAACCATTACCATCGGTAACCCCGGTTACCAGGCGTACGGTAACATCTGCGATTTCCCGGGAACAACCATTTGTCTTGCTTCGGGCGAACGCGGCAACGCATGGTATACCATTCCGATCAGCGCGAACGGTATTCTCGCATTCGATATTGTACCGAACGATTACGGCAATCCGAATCCGATAACTGGTCAGTCCAACCCGTGGGTTTCGGCTTACGATGAAACGGATTATGACTTCGCGCTCTGGAAAATTGCCGGTTCGGGAGCTACCAACTGTGCCGGTATTGCAGCCGGTGCCGTACCTACCCGATGCAACTACAGCGGCCTCGGTGTTACCGGATGTTTCAGCGCCACAACTAACAATGCGCCAGCTGCTTACAACCCGGCATTTAACCTTGCGTATGAACAGCAGGTAAACGTGCTGGCTGGCGAAGTGTATCTGCTTGCAGTGAGTAACTTCTCCAATTCGACCTCTGGTTTTTCATTAGTGTTCAGCGGTACATCGCCAATCAACTATTCCGGTTCGGGAACAACAGTTACATGGACCGGTGGTAACAACACCAGTTGGTTATTACCGGCCAACTGGGGCGGCTGCAATGCCCCGGTATGTGGTATCAGTGCAGTTATTGTTCCGGCATCACTCAACCAGCCTTCGCTTCCGGCGGGTAACTACTATGTAAACAACCTGACCATTAATCCGGGAGCCAGCTTAACGCTCCAGGCCGGTGCGATCCTGCACGTTTGCGGTAATTTCACCAACAACGGATCGCTGATTGCTTCGCCTACTTCGACCATCATTTTCGACAACGCTGCGGCCACCCAGAATATTAACGGAGCGCTGGTAGGAACCGATAAATTCGGCAACCTCTCCGTCAACAAAACCGGTGGATCAGTTATTCTGAACAACAACATTGATATCGGGGGAACATTTACCACCTCGAACAATACCAGCGTATTTAATACGACCGGCAAATACATCAAAGTGGCAGGTAACTTCCTGAATGCGAACGGTGCTTCAACATTTACAAACGTTACAGGTGGTACACTGGAGTTTAACGGAACTGCAGCACAAACCTATAACCAGGGTGCTTCTACCCTTGCGCTGAATAACGTGCTGATGAATCATACCGGAACCGGTGTAACTGCCGCCACACACATGGTGGTGGGTACAGCAGGTGTAATGACACTTACGCTCGGTAAAATTATTACCAATGCCAACGAAGTACAGATTACCAACACGGCATCGGCTGCGATTACTGCAGGAAACACCAGCAGCTTTGTGCAGGGTAACCTGCGCCGCTACCTCAATGGTGCCGCAACGTCGTACAATTTCCCGGTTGGGCACGCCGTTAAAAACTACCAGCTGGCGAACGTAACATTTACAACTGCCACAACGATTCCGCAACTGCTCGCATTCTTTACAGCATGGGGAGCGGTACCAACCGGACCGGCAGCCAGCGAATGCCCGACCAATACATACAACGTGCTGCCCGCACTGGATAACGGGTACTGGCAGATTGATGCTTCGGCCAACCCGACATCGGGCAACTATGACATCACGCTGTACAGCACCAACTACACCAACTCGGGCGGGGCAAGCGGATGGACAGTAATGAAATCGCCTTCTTCTTCGTTTACATGGGGACTGAACGGAACCTGCGTAACTACCAGCACCGCTGCACAAACTTCGCGTACCGGCTTAAACGGATATTCCCGGTTTGCTGTGGCACAGTCGGTGCTGCCGCTGCCGATTGAACTCACCAGCTTTACAGGCCGCAACGAAGGCAACTACAACCGCCTGGAATGGATGACCGCCAACGAAACAAACAACGATCGTTTTGATGTAGAGCGTTCAACCGATGGGGTTACCTTCCAGAAAATAGGCGAAGTGGATGGCGCCGGAAACAGTAGCACCCTGCGCAGCTACACATTCAACGATCTGCACCCGGGCGCAGGTGTTAACTACTACCGCCTGAAACAGGTTGATTTTAACGGTACGTTCTCGCATTCGGGCATTGTATCCATTGAAAATCACTTCACAGCAAGCGTAGTTGAAAACGTGCACCCGAACCCAACCGGCGGCGAAGTGTTCTTTGATTTTGTAACTGAAAAAACAACCGTTATCCACATCGTAATTACCGACATGTTCGGCCGTGTGGTGGTGGATGAAACACGCAATGCAGAAAAAGGACGCACCGCGGTTCAGACCAAAATAAATGAAGCCGGCAATGGTGTTTACACGCTCAAAATTGCGGATGAAGAAAACGGTTACTCGTCAATTATCCGGATTGTGAAAAAACAGTAATAACAAAAGAGCATCATAAAACAGACGCCCGGTTTGCACCAAATGCAGACCGGGCGTTTCGTTTACAGTGTATTTACCTTTAAAAATCCCCGTTTCGTCTCCGAAATCATCTGAAAGGCGATAAACACAATAATTTAGCTGTTCCGCGTTTTATTCCTAATGCGTATATTTGTTGAGCTATGTATTTCCCTGTATTGAACCGATTACTGATTTTTATCATACTGGCATGTTCCGGAACTGTTGTGCACGCGCAGGTAACTGCCGATGCCGGTCCCAACGAATCCATCTGCCCGAATTCCTCCGTTACCATCGGTGGCGCACCGTCGGCTACCGGCGGAACAGCGCCTTACACCTATTCCTGGTTTCCGGCAAACGGGCTGAGCAATACCACCGGACCCAATCCGCTGGCCTTCCCTTCTACTCCAACCTGGTACCAGCTTATTGTAACGGATGCCAACGGTAATAAAGACACTGCATATTGTTATGTTGATATAAACCCGGTGTATCAGTACAACGCCGGAGATGATACCTCCATCTGCATGGGCAGTTCGCTCACCCTCGGCGCAGCGCCCAACAGCACCAACGGCGGTGTTACGTTTTCGTGGTCGCCAACGGTGAACCTGGATAATCCAAACGCACCGCGCCCCATTTTCACACCCTCCACCGCACCTGCAAACGTTACCTACACCGTTACGATAACAAGCCTCAACTGCCCGACAAAGGTTTCTACGATTAATGTAATTGTAAACCCGCTTCCTGTTATTGACGCAGGGCAAAACGTTACCATTACCGAAGGCCAGGTTACCACGCTCACCGCTACCGGTGGCGCTACTTACTCGTGGGGACCGAACTTTTATATTACTTACCCGGGAACGGCCTCACCGGATGTGGAGCCCAATTATACCATGGTGTATTATGTGTATGCACTGGATCAGAACGGCTGCTACGGGCAGGATTCGGTGGTGGTAACGGTTATTCCGAATGATGAGGTGGTGCTTTACAACAGCTTTACACCTAACGGTGATGAACAGAATGATTACTGGTACATCGGCAATATTTTAAAATACACGAGCAGTAAACTCGAAGTGTATAACCGTTACGGGCAGCTGGTGTACGTAAAAGCACCATACCGCAACGACTGGGATGGCAGCTCCTTCGGCGATCCGCTTCCGGAAGCCACGTATTATTACATTCTCGACCTCGGGAACGGAACAAAGAAAAACGGATCGGTAACTATTGTGCGGTAGCCTTATGCGGAAACTATTCACCCTCCTATTTTGCGGATGTGCCGCAGCCGGTTTACAGGCACAGCAACTGCCCAACTACTCGCATTACCCGTCGCTGCTGTTTATGAGCAACCCGGCCTATACGGGTACCAAAAGCACCATTGACTTCCGTCTCAATTACCGCCGCCAGTGGGTGGGTTTTGACGATGCGCCCATTGAACAGACCATCGCACTCAGCAGCCGTTTCTGGAAAGGGAAAATTGGTGCGGGTGGCATGATGTACAAAGACGAAACCGGTCCGACCCGCCGTTTTATGTATGGTTTTACCACGGCCTATCACCTTCGCTTCCCGGATGTGGAACTCAGCGCCGGGCTGGGCATACAATTCAACAAATACACGTTTAACAGTTCGCTGCTTACCACGCACAACAACCAGGATCCGGCCGTGAACAGCATGGTAAACGATGTGGACAAAATCGTTAATGCGAGTGGCGGCATTTTGCTGTACAACGACCGTTTTCACTTCGGCCTCGGCGTGCAAAACATCCCCGATTCGCACCTTGAATTTTACAAGGACGATCCAAACCACAAAGCCATTGTAAACTACAAGCAGCACTATTACTTCAACGTGGGGTACAACTTCCGTTACCACCCCGATTTTACGTGGGAAAACAACATGCTGGTGAATTACGTTGTAGGTGCTCCCATGCTCATTGAATACAACCTGCGGGTGCATTACCGCGAAAAACTGATGTTCGGCGGCGCACTGCGTTTAAAAGATTCGGTGATTCCGCAGGTGGGTTACGTGTACAAAAACCGCATCCAGCTTATTTACTCCTACGATTTCACCATTTCGCGCATGCGCTCGTTCAACAGCGGCACGCATGAAATTACCCTGGGTTACCGCGAAAACTTCGGCCGCGACAAAAACGCGTACCGCAACTTTAAGGATTTTCAGCGGCAGAAGTTTCGGTTGTTTTAATCGGTAATTATCAGCTTGCTGCTTCCCATTCTCCACTTAACCTGCCAGGACATTTTGGGCATGCCACTATTTATTTATTGCTTTATTGCTGATTGAATAATAACATCTTTTTTTTCAATATTATGATTGGCCACTGTTGAAATAAAATAATAGTTCTCTCCATCATTAAGACGTATTGTATAAAGAGCACTCATTCCATGAGTTACTGCTATTATATCTTTTTTGAGTATCGTTTTTCGTTTCTTACCCTGAACCAATAAAAGATGATTGTCATATGAAAAAACCTCATAAATTCTCCCATGCCTGGGTATTATCATCACAAAATATAGGAAAGCGAAGAATAAAAAAGTAAATATATAAATCCAAAGTGGCTTATCATTATTGTCAAAAATCAGCAAAAGCATAATTAGCAGTGCGAAAACTGGAAAGCCATACAACGAAAGCGATCGGATTAATTTCGTTGCCGATGATGATAGTTGTATGTTTTTATTTGCCATTTTTAGTACACCATGGTAACGGGGCGCCAAAGGCATAACAATCCAAATCACCCCTCCACCCCATCTGTCTGCTCCGTTACAACCTTCTTCTCTTTCTTTTTCTTCCGCGGCTCCACCTCCGTCGCTTTCAGGTTGCGGATGCGATCCGTGTTCATGTAGCGGGAGCCTGATTTTAACTGCTCGGCCGACATGGGGTACGAAGCCACGATAATGTACATATCGCAGTAAAAATTGTCCTTCACAAAAACACTTTTGCGGAAGATGCGTTTGCGCGGCCAGTAGCCACCGGGTTCGCCCCACTTCTTCAGTTTGAGCGAGGCGCCCACCACCTGGTCGTATAAATCGTTGGGCGTTTCTTCCGCATTCGATTGGCGGATGTAGACGCGTTTTACAGCGCCCTGTTTGTTAATCCACAGGCCCACGCGTATTGTATCCACGCGCGGCGTGTCGGAACGGCTGTAAAAGAAGTTTACATCATCCGCATAATGTTTGGAAAGCAACAGGGTAGTTTTCGGAAAAACGAGACGCGCGCCTTTTTCCAGTTCCAGCGAATCGCCGCCGGGGTTGCCGCTGCGCCGCGTCCATTCGCTGCTGCCGTCGGTGGAGGCAAACTGCGCCGTGTCGCCCGCTGTTGAATCAATGGCCGGCGTGCGTACTTTTTTTACCGTTTTTGAAGGGTCGGCAATGCGGCGCATGTCGTACTCCACTTTGTAAAACGGGGCAATGGGCTGTTTGGCCACGATGATGGTTCCCATGCTTATGGCGGTATCCTGCGCACGCACGGGCGAAAACCCGGTCAGGAGGAACAAAAGCAATAAACAGACGGGGCGGATCATGAAGCCGAATTTACGTTTTTAATGCAGACGGTGTAAAACGTAAATTATATTCCAAAGTACCGGCGCATATCATCCGGCGTTTTAAACTCCTGCTCCACTTTTTTCAGCACAATGTCTTTCTCGCCGCTTACTGGCATACCGGCAAACTGTTCCGGCATAAGCGTGTAGAGTTGACCGTTCGATACCGTCCAGATCAGGTTTTTTGATCCCGGATTAAAACGGAACGTGGTTTCCGGATTTTTGTAGTAGGTAAACAGCGCATCGCGGCCTTTTTCCACGAGATACACGTTAGAATGGCAGGTAAGCTGTTTGCCCTGTTCGTCGGTAAACAGTGCGTTTACTACACCACCGGTCGGATAGTTCATTGGCGAATCGCAGTTGTACACCCCGAAACTGGCCACCTGGAACACGCGCAGCGTTTGGCTGCTCACGCTTTGCGTCTGGAACTCGGCGCGGATGGCATCCTGGTATTTCTGATACACGGCGCGCTGTTCGCTGATGGCTTTGCTGTATTGCTGCTGCAGCTGTTCTTCCGCTTTTTTGCGGGTGGCAAGCGCGGTGTTATAGCTGTCCATCTGGCTGTTAAATTTCTTCATCGCCTCATCGTAATTCTTTCCGGCCAGCACCGGGTACACATCAATTTTTTCGATGCGTATGCCTTTTTTCAGCGATACGATGTAGGTGTTTTCTTTGGTACCTTTCAGCAACTGCACATCTTCCCATTTGATGCCATACAGGCCGCGGTCAAACGGTTTCTGCGATTCATCCACTTCAAACACCACATCTTTGAAGTTGGCCATTTCCGGGAATTCCTTGGTATCAAACAGCACATTGAACCGGTTTTTCGTTTTGTCTGATTTCTTCGGCTCCAGCGGTTTATCGGGCAGCACTGTTGATTTTACGACCGCATCAATTTTGGTATCGCGTTCGGTTTCCAATGTTTTAATCACCGCATCGGTTTCCTGTTTTTTCGCGGCTATTTTTTGTTCAGCCAGTTGTGTAGGATTGTTGTTCTGTTCCTGCGTTACCTGGTCTTTGCCAAGATAGCTCCAGTTGCGGGCATTCGTATCGAGTTTGTACAGGTTAAATGCCGTAGACGAATTATCCGAAGCCAGTTGAATTTCTACTTTTTTGTCCGGTTTCAGATACACCACTTTGCCGTCTTTGAACGCTGCAATTTCAACCATACCCGCCGATTCGAAATGGTACCGGGTACCGGCCGAGTCGTAATGCATGGGAATACCGCTCACGAAAAAGTCAACCGGGTCGCGCAGTTCGCGGTAACGTACTTCCACATCGCCTTTCACGGGTTTGCCGGCATTGTCAACAAATGCACCGGCAGGAATGATGATGTGTGAGCCGGACGACGGATCGAGTTTGCCGCCTTTTTCACTTTTAACGCGGTAGGTATCAAACGGCACATCTACACCGGCCAGGGGCGGCGCGATGAAAGCTCCCGGGGTTTGCACCGAGTTGGCCGAGGGCTGGCGCACATTGTCAACGGTATTATTGTTTCCGTTTGAACCATTGTTACCTGCGGTGTTATTGCCTGAACCGGATGCGTTAAACAGCAGCACCACGCCGGTTGCTACGGCAACTGTTGCGGCAGCCAGGGACGTAATGCCCCAGCCCGATTTCCAGAATGATTTTTTGGCAGCAGCACCCGCACTAACCGTGGCGGTTGCGGGCAGCATGCCGAGCAACTTGTCGAAATCCTTGCCGGCGTTTATTTCTTCGCTGGTAGGTTTTGTACGGTCGATATTTACTTTAATATTTTTCATGGCTTCACGTTCTGTATCTCGGGTTATGCTGTTTTTTTCTTGTTGATCAGTATTTTCTTGAGGCGTTCGAGGATGCGATAGACTTTTACTTTCGCATTGTTTTCGGTGATGTCGAGTATTTCGCCGATTTCCTTGAATGCACGCTTTTCAAAAAAGCGCATCTCTATCAGTTGCAGGTCGTCTTCTTCCAGTTCGGCCACGGCATCGGCCAGCAGCGGGGCGTAACCGGCGTAGCGATCTTCTTCCATGCCTTCCATCATTTCGCCCAGGCCGGCTGTTTCAATATTTACCGTGCGGTGGGCCTGTTCTTTGCGGAACACCTGGTACACTTCGCTTTTGGCGATACGGTATAGCCACGAGGCAAACGGAACGCCTTTGTATTCGTATTTGGGTAGACTGGTAATCGCTTTCAGAAAAACCTGCGAAACCACATCGTGCGCCATGTCTTTGTCGTCCATCCGCTGATAGACGTACATGAAAATGCGTTCGTAGTATTTATCATAAAGCGGGCGGAACCGTGCCGGGTCGGCTTTGGCTGCTTCCACCAGCACCTGCTCCTGCTCCATATCGTCGCGGGTCGCATGATATTTCGAGACAACCTCCATAGGGGGACTTAAAGTTACTGACCGCATTCGCTTGCAATTAGGCTGTTGAACAACGCTACTGCAAAATGCCCAAAAAGATACGCTTTTCCTCCGTTCCGGGTGTTATTCCGGCCTTTTTCGGGCATTCTGCCCCGGGACTACTTTCCCCGGTTGCTACTATAACTTATAGTGTCCGAAAAGATACAGGTGGGAACATAGATTTGGGTGGAATGGCCTGATAAAAGCGTGGAAGAAACTTTAGCGTTTCTGGAATCGGCCCTGGAATGTGCTTAAATGCTCAATTTTCTATGTTCAATGCTCAATATTCAACCGAAAACAAAACCTTGAGCATTGAACATTGAAAATTGATTATTGAAAATTTGAAAGACTTCTGTATCCACTATCGTTACAGGGAAAACGTTCCATTTTAAACCAAAAACAAAACCTTGAGAATTGAGCATTGAGCATTGAGCGTTGATTATTGAAAATTTGAAAAGCTTCTGTATCCCCTATCGTTAACGGAAAAATGCTCAATTTCCAAGGCTCAACCGAAAACAACTGACCAAACTCAGCCTTTCTTCCCCCAGAGCAGCGCCAGGTGCAGATAAAGGAAAAGTAACCCAAAAATCAATGCTATAAACCCGATCCACGCCAGCATTTTCACCCACCACGGACGAATTTCGATGTCCAGGCGTTCATCCACGCATTCGCCTCCCTCAAAAACCAACCATATCAACAACTCGCCAAAAAATTCCATGAAACGGGTTTAATCTGAAGCAAGTTTACAATGCAAACGGGGAAGAAAAAAGCCTAAAAGTGTTAAGCGGGTTAGTTGACTGCATTTTGTACGAAAACCCCGTTTTACCAAAACAAATACTTGAAAATTGAGAATTGAGCGTTAATTATTGAAAATTTGAAAAGCTTCTAAATCCCCTATCGTTACTGAAAAAATACTCAATTTTCAATGTTCAATCCTCAATTCGCAACCAAAAACTCAAAACACCCGCGAGTTTCCTTGCGCATCGGGCCCAAGTATTAAATGTGCAATCACGAAAATGATCATAACCAGCGCAATCATTCCGGCAAGCGCAATTATCCATTTGACCAGCCACGGCAGCCGTTCAATCCAACTTTTGCCACTACTGCCTTTTCCGTTGCCGAAGGATTTTCCTTCCAGCAGTTCAAAAGTGGCTTCAATAATGCCGATGATTAAATAGCCAAGTACCTCCATTATTTGCTAAACAAGCGCCCCGGAACTTTGTTTATTTTAAGGGTTGTTTAACACACCAGAACACATCCGTATTACCATGAAAAAATTCATCCTGAAACACGAAAAACGCATTGCCCGCATCACGCTGGTTATACTTTTCCTGGCTCTCGTCCGCACGGTTTCGGAGCCCTTCCGCCTGCAGTATTATGCGGCTAGTGCCCTTTCTTTTGATGCGCTGAAGCCTTACCTGCTGGCCGCGGTGCTGGTGGCCGTTTCGCTTTTTGTGATGGTGGGTTTGTCGTTTTACGAACGCCACAAAACCATTTTCGCCCTCGGTGTGCTTACCATTGCGGGCATGCTGGTTATTAAAAGCGTGTATCTCCTTTAGCCAGTTGGTTTGCAGCAGAACTAACGAAGATCAGTTGCCGCAATGACATTACTCCGCAAAACAGCCCTTTCCGGGAAAGAGGAATCAGCTACCTTTAAACCATGAAGATTTTACTTGCAAACCAGATCCGCGAAGCGGATGCTTATACGGTTGCCAATGAACCGGTAACCCCGCTGAACCTGATGGAACGTGCCGCCGCCGGCTGTGCGCGCTGGATGAAAGCGCACCTGGAAGAAGATGCGCACGTGGTTATTTTTTGCGGCACCGGCAACAACGGCGGCGATGGCCTGGCCCTTGCGCGCCTGCTGCACGAAGACACCAGCCTGCAGGTTACTACGTTTGTGTGCGGCAGCGAAGACCAGCTTTCGCCCGAAACCGCCGAAAACCTGAAACGCCTGCGCAAACGCCTTTCGGCCGGTGTGCATGTGATTCAGCGCATGGACGACCTGTTTCATTTTGTGTTTGACGAACAGGCCGTGTTTGTGGATGCGCTTTTCGGTACAGGACTCAACCGGCCGATGGAAGGCTTTTATGCCGAACTCGTGAACTGGTTCAATAAACAGCACCAGTCCGTTATCGCCATTGATATGCCTTCGGGGCTGTATGCGGACGACAATACGGACAACGATTTTAAAACCGTGATCCAGGCCGCGCATACGCTCACCTTCCAGGCGCCCAAGCTGGCGTTTATGTTTGCGGAAAACAGTTCGTGGGTGCAACATTTCCGCGTAATTGATATCGGCCTGCATCCCGATTTTATGGCATCGGTAAATACCAATTACCACTACATCACCCCGGCCGATATTGCAACTATTTTTCAGCCCCGCCCCAAATTCGGGCACAAAGGCAATTTCGGCCATGCGCTGATTGCGGCAGGAAGCCGGGGAAAAATGGGTGCAGCGGTATTGGCTGCTTCAGCGGCGTTGCGGGCCGGCGCGGGACTGGTTACCACGTTTATTCCGAAATGCGGATATAACATTATGCAAACCGCACAGCCGGTAGCCATGGTAACCGAAAGCGAAAGCGACAACCACCTTTCCGGCAACTTTAAAACCGATGCGTTTGACGCCATCGGATTCGGTCCGGGCATTGGCCTTGACGATGATACACAACACCTGCTGAAACGCCTGCTGCAGGACACCACCGCCCCGCTGGTACTGGATGCCGACGCACTGAACATTTTGGCGGCCAATAAAACCTGGCTGCATTTTCTGCCGAAAAACAGCATCCTCACCCCGCATCCCGGCGAATTTGACCGGCTCACCGAAAACCATACGCGCGGATATGATCGCATGTTGAGCCAGCGTGAAATGGCCATGAAATTAGGTGTAGTGATTGTGCTTAAAGGTGCACACACCTCCATCGCGCTTCCCGACGGCCGCGTATTCTTCAACAGTTCCGGCAATCCGGGCATGGCCAAGGCCGGCAGCGGCGATGTGCTTACCGGTATCATCACGGCACTTGTGGCGCAGGGGTATGCAGCGGCTGATGCGGCTATTCTCGGCGTGTTTGTTCACGGCCTCGCGGGCGATATCATGGTTTCTGAAAACGCAGAAGAATCTCTTACAGCCACAGATATTATCCAGGGCCTTGCCCCCGCTTTCCGCCAGCTGCACGAATGGCACCGGCAGCATTATTCGCGGGAACTGCATTAACCGGGTTTTGCTCTTCGAAAAAGATTGAGGAACTGTACTTTTTAATTTAACCACAAGGTGCGTCCACACCAGTCAACGCGCCCACAAAGGTTTGCGCAAGGGGCACAAAGGAAATAGCCATTATTCGTGGCCTTTGTGCATACCATGGTGGCCATAGTGGTTAATGTTGTATGCACAGTACCAAAAACGCATAAAAAAACAGCTCCCCGGTTGCCCGGAAAGCTGCTTTTTCGTTGTGTTCAGTAAATGTAAACCGTTTAGAAACGCTCGAGCTGCGAGAAGAAGAAGTTGCCTTCAATCGCTGCATTTTCGTCGCTGTCTGATCCGTGAACGGCGTTGGCCGCGATGGATTTCGCAAACAGTGCGCGGATGGTACCCGGCTCTGCTTTTGCAGGATCGGTAGCACCGATAAGTGTGCGGAAATCAGCCACTGCATTGTCTTTTTCAAGAATAGCCGCTACGATGGGGCCTGATGACATGTAGTCAACCAGCTCACCGTAAAACGGGCGTTCGCTGTGTACCGCGTAGAATTGTCCGGCCGCTTCTTTGCTCAGGCGGGTGTATTTCATCGCCACGATGCGGAAACCGGCTTCGTTTATTTTTGCGAGGATAGGACCAATGTGGTTGTTTTCAACCGCATCCGGCTTAATCATGGTAAAAGTTCTGTTCGTTGCCATAACGCTTATTGTGCTTCTTGTTTTGATTTTAAAACGGGGGCAAAGGTACGGATTTTCCGAGGGATTTTGTTGTTGTATAGTTAAATTTTAAAAATTGAGGCGGTTAAACCTGAGAATTGCGCATTGAACATTGATTGTTGAAAATTTGAAAAGCTTGTTAATCCGCGGTCTGTTGAGGCAAAATGCTCAATATTCAAACTCAATTTTCAATTCTCAACGGAATAATAAGCTTTTGGAAATTACGCAAACTAAATACTTGAGAATTGAACATTGAGCGCTGAAAATTGAAAATTTAAAAAGCCCGTCATTCCACCATCTGCCGGTGAAAAACGGGCTTTTAAAATGTTCAACGCTCAACGGAAACTAATCTACTTTTTTCAGCTTTCCCGAGGCATCCCGCGGAACGGATATATCCACCGGATTTTTAACTTTCTCTTTCAGCAGCGCGGCTTTCAGCACTTCGCTCATTTCGCTGACGTAAATGAAGCTGAGCCCTTTGAGGTACTCGGCTTTGATTTCTTTTACGTCTTTTTTGTTGTCGCTGCAGAGTATGATTTCTTTGATGCCGGCGCGTTTGGCGGCTAATATTTTTTCGCGGATGCCGCCTACGGGAAGCACACGGCCGCGCAGCGTAATTTCGCCGGTCATGGCAATGTGTGTTTTCACTTTGCGCTGCGTAAATGCTGAGGCAATGGCCGTGAGCATGGCAATACCGGCCGACGGTCCGTCTTTGGGCACAGCACCTTCAGGCACGTGTACGTGTACATTAAAATGATCGAACACATCCGGATCGAGGGCCAGCATGTGTGCGTGGGCGCGCAGGTATTCGAGCGCGAGTACCGCCGATTCTTTCATCACTTCGCCGAGGTTGCCCGTGAGCGTGAGTTTGCCGCCTTTGCCTTTGCTGAGGCTGGTTTCGATAAACAAAATATCGCCACCGGTAGGTGTCCAGGCCAGGCCGGTTACTACGCCGGCGTTGTCGTTGCCCTGGTAGCGGTCTTTTTCGTGTGCCGGACCGAGTATTTTGGTTACGTCGGCCATGGTGGGCGCCACCTTGTATTTTTTATCCATCGCAATGTTTTTGGCCGCATGGCGAACCAGTTTGGCGATGGTGCGTTCCAGGCTGCGTACGCCTGATTCGCGGGTGTAATTTTCAACGAGGGCCACCACGATGTCTTCGCTCAGTTCAAGCTGACCGGGTTTCATGCCGTGTTCTTCGAGCTGTTTGGGCAGCAGGTGGCGTTTTACGATTTCCAGTTTTTCTTCCACCGTGTAACCATTCACTTCAATAATTTCCATGCGGTCGCGGAGCGCGGGCTGTATGGTGGTGAGCGAGTTGGCGGTGGCAATAAACATCACTTTCGACAGGTCGAAATCGAGTTCCAGGAAGTTGTCGTAAAAACTCATGTTCTGTTCCGGGTCAAGCACTTCGAGCAGGGCCGATGACGGATCGCCGTGCCAGTCGTTGCCCACCTTGTCAATTTCATCGAGAATGAACACCGGGTTGGACGAACCTGCTTTTTTGATGTTCTGAATCACACGTCCCGGCATGGCACCGATGTAGGTTTTGCGGTGGCCGCGCACTTCCGATTCGTCTTTTAATCCGCCGAGCGACATGCGCACGTATTTGCGCCCCAGTGCTTCAGCGATGCTTTTGCCGAGCGAGGTTTTGCCTACACCGGGAGGACCGTACAGGCATAAAATCGGGGCACGCATATCGCCGCGCAGCTTAAGTACCGCGAGGTGTTCGAGCATGCGTTCTTTCACTTTTTCGAGGCCGTAGTGATCGCGTTCAAGAATCTGCGAAGCGCGTTTCAGGTCAAAAATATCTTCGGTGTATTCGTTCCAGGGCAGGTCGAGCAACGTTTCCAGGTAATTGATCTGGATGGAATACTCGGCCGCATTCGGATTCATGCGCTCCAGTTTGTTCAGTTCTTTTACAAACAGTTCGCCGGTTTCCTTGCTCCATTTTTTGGTCTGCGAACGTTCGCGTAATTCATGCAGCTCCTGCTCCACCGGGTTTCCGCCCAGTTCTTCCTGGATGGTTTTCATCTGCTGGTGCAGGAAATATTCGCGCTGCTGTTTATCGAGATCGCCTTTGACTTTATTCTGAATCTGGTTTTTCAGTTCCTGCATCTGCAGGTCGTTGTTCAGGTATTTCAGGCACAGTTCGGCACGCGCTTTCAGGTCGGCTGTGGCCAGCAGTTCCTGCTTCTCTTCCACCGTCGCGTTCATGTTCGACGAAATGAAGTTGATGAGGAACGACGGACTGTCAATGTTTTTGATGGCCAGCTGCGCTTCGCTCGGAAGCTGCGGATTCTGGCGGATGATGCTGAACGCGGTGTCTTTGATGGACGAAATGAGCGCGGTAAATTCCGTATCGGTTACCGGCGGACGCGTTTCGTGAAAAGGTACAACCGTGGCGCGCAGATACGGCTCCGATTGCGTGATTTCTCCCACCATAAATCGGCGTTTGCCCTGCAAAATCACCGTGGTATTGCCATCGGGCATGCGCAGCATTTTAATGATGTACGCTACGGTGCCGATGCGGTTCAGGTCTTCAATGCCGGGATCTTCAATGTTGTCGTTTTTCTGCGAGGTAACACCGATGGTTTTGTTGTCTTTGTACGCATCGCGGATGAGGCGGATGGATTTATCACGGCCCACGGTAATCGGAATTACCACGCCCGGAAAAAGTACGGTATTGCGTAACGGAAGCAGGGGCAGTTCGAGCGGCAGCGGCTCGTTGTTCATCAACTCTTCATCTTCACTGCTGAGTAACGGTATGAACTCCATCTCGTCATCGTTCAGCTGATTCATGTTCATATCGTCAAGTCCGAAAATTGTCTTCATGTATATGCGGTCAAATTGGCAGCAAAATCGGGTTCAGGATCAGGCGGCCGGGTAAAATTCAATGGATTAACTGGCAATAGTAACTTGTACTACAATTGGTCAACAGGCGTGCCAGCGCTTCTTTCCTGTCAAAAAGGCGCAAAAACGCTAACGGCGCAGGGGCGCAGTTTGGTTAAAAATGGCCTTCAGTATTTCGCGTTCGGTTGCATCCAGCTTCTTATCGCGGCGGGCATATACGCGTTCAATGGTTTCGCATGCTTTTTCAAAATCGTAGGTCGTCATTCCCTCTTTTCCGCCCCAGCTGAAGTCAGGAATAAAAGTTTCCGGGAAACCTGCGCCGAACACGTTGGCACAAACGCCCACCACGGTTCCGGTATTAAACATGGTATTGATGCCGCATTTGGCATGGTCGCCCATGATGAGTCCGCAAAACTGCAGGCCCGTTTTTTCCGCTTTGTGTGTGTGGTAGTTGTACAGCGATACTTCGCCGTAATTGTTTTTCAGGTTCGAGCAGTTGCTGTCGGCGCCCAGGTTACACCACTCACCGATTACCGCGTTGCCGAGAAAACCGTCGTGTGCTTTGTTTGAATTGGCATAAAACACCACGTTGTTCACTTCCCCGCCCACTTTGCAGCCGGGACCGATGGTGGTGGCGCCATACACCTTAGCGCCCATTTTAAGCACGGCATGATCGCACAGCGCAAACGGGCCACGGATGAGGCAGCCTTCCATTACTTCTGCATCAGGACCGATGTATACCGGGCCGTCTGTGGTATTGATTACCGATGCTTCCACTTTTGCCCCGGGCGCCAGGAAAAGCTGGTCTTTCGAACCGATGATGGTATTGGTAGCGGAAACCGGCTGCGATTTTTTGCCTTTCGTGAGGCGTTCAAAATCGCGTTTGATTTCGATGCCGTTATTTTTAAAAATGTCGTACGGACGAATGATTTCAACAAGTTCCCCGCTTCCGGCCGAAACCTGGTTTACCTTATCCCCTGCGGTTTTACTTTGGCATTGTGCAATGTGCACATGGCCGGCGTGCAGCAGGTCGCCCGGCCGGAGTGTGCGCGCTGCGGCCGCTATTTCCGGTGTGGGGCAGATGGTGCTGCTGATCCACAATTCGGTTTTGCTTTTTTTGTAGGGATACGTTCCCGAAAGGTATGCGGCGGTATGTGTGGATGAGGTTGTTTCGCCCAAATCATGCAGCCACTTTTCGCGGATGGTAAGAATGCCCACGCGGAGGTCTGCAGCCGGACGGGTAGCTGTAAGCGGCAGCAGGTTTTCGCGAAATCCGGGATCGTAGAAAACAATATTCATAACGGGTGAAAATAACAAAAAAAATCCCCCGGCTTCGTTCCGATCCGAAATTTATCGGATGTTATCGGAACGAAACCAGGGGAACTATGCGGTAGGCGAAAATTACTTCGCTTTCTTCTCGTAACGGTTACGGTATTTGTCGATACGGCCTGCAGTATCAACCAGCTTCATTTTGCCGGTGTAATACGGGTGCGAGGTGTTCGAAATCTCAAGCTTTACCAGCGGGTATTCGTTTCCGTCTTCCCAGGTGATGGTATCTTTGGTTTCAGCAGTAGAACGGGTAATGAAGGACATTTCGTTCGACATATCTTTGAATACTACGAAACGATAATTTTCCGGATGCGTGTCTTTTTTCATGACAATAAATGTTGTTTTGAATCTTAAATCGGACGGCAAAGGTAACAATTGTTTTCAGAAAATCAATACTTTCTCCGGAAAAACTAACAATTCCATTGTTGATAACTGCCCGGAATGCGATCAGCCAGGCCAGATTGCGGTTTACAGTGCTCCTGTGGCGCTGTATTTTTAGCCCCGGTAATGGTTTCGCAGCCGCAGCACTGCTATTTTACAGGATGAAAGTAATACGTTCCAAAATATTCGCCCGGAAATCACGTTATTGCCCCGACTGACTATCTTTGTGCCTCTATGACGCGGATTTTAACGCCCTTTTTACTGTTTATTGTCCTTATTTCCGGCCTGCTTACCGGCTCGTGCCGGAAAGATCCGCTGGATACCGATCCGACCGCAAAATTACTCTTCAGCCGCGATACCGTTACGTTTGACACCGTTTTTACAACCGTAGGCTCTACGTACCGCCGCTTCAAGGCGTTTAATACCAGCAGCCAAACCGTTCGCATCAGTTCCATCAAACTGGCCGGTGGCAGTAATTCGCAATTTACGCTGAACGTGGATGGCCTCCCCGGGCGTGAGTTTACCGATGTGGATATCCGCGGGGGCGACAGCCTCTGGATGTTTGCCGAAGTGAATGTGGACCCGACCAGCCAAAATTCGCCCCTGCTTATTCTTGATTCCATTTTGTTTGAAACCAACGGCAACCGGCAAACGATAATTCTGCAGGCCGTGGGCCAGGATGTGTACCTCCACTACCCGACCAATGTATCGAGCACCGGTGTCGGTTATTCGTATTTTAACTGCAACGAAGTGTGGACCAACGACAAACCACACCTCGTGTTCGGGCTGGCCATTATTCCGCAGAACTGCGCACTCACCATGCAGGCCGGTACACGTGTGCACATGCACAAAGGCGCTGTGATTGCCGCCGACTCCAACGCCACACTACAGATACAGGGCACTTTCGGAAACGAAGTTACCATACAGGGCGACCGCCTCGAAATGGAATACCGCGAAGAACCCGGACAATGGGGCTACGTATGGCTTTCGGCCAACAGCGTGAACAACGATGTAAACTGGGCGATCGTGAAAAACGGGACCATTGGTTTCCTTGTTGACAGCATCGGCTCGTCGCCCAACCCCACGCTCAACATCCGTAACACCAAAGTACGTAACATGACCCTGGCCGGCATTTTCGGCCGCGACAGCCACATCCGCGGCGGAAACCTCGTTGTAAATAATTGCGGACAATATTGCGCAGCCCTGGCCTACGGCGGAAATTATACGTTTACACATTGCACGTTTGCCAACTACTGGAACATTGACGAACGCAACGAACCGGCCATTATCGTTACCA
This sequence comes from Chitinophaga pinensis, assembly GCA_943372645.1. GTDB lineage: Bacteria > Bacteroidota > Bacteroidia > Palsa-965 > Palsa-965 > VBWE01. The sequence continues at coordinate 136,681 of CALRZN010000008.1, forward strand.
ACTGGTACGAAGATGCCGACGGAAACCCCATCAGGCGCGACTTAGACAGTGCGCATTTTTTAAACTGCATTATTGCCGGCGCGCTGGATAATGAATTTGATGTGGATTCGAACACGGCCAACGGGGCATTTGCGTTTAATTACCAGGTTGCATTCAGTATGCTGCGCACGAACCTGAATTTCGGCGCGCACCCGAACAACTTCGTAAATGTTGTGGCCAACGGCAACCCGATGTTCCCGCATCCGCAGGACAATGATTTTACGATTCTCACAGGTTCACCTGCAATTAACCTTGGTAACCCGCTTTACAGTGGCTCTCTACCTTTTGATATTGTAAACTACAACCGGTTTACAATCGGAAATCCCGATGCGGGTGCGTACGAACATCAACCATAAGCAGCTTCGCTGGTTTATTTCACCCGTTCCAGGATCACATACCCATCCGTTTCACAAACCGTTTTAAACAGTTGCGCAAACGGCACATCGCCTTTGTAAATGGTGTTTACGTAACGGTCGGTTTCTTTGCGGCTGCCGAACAGGTAACGTACCTCGTATTTGTCAATGATATATTGCAGACCGGCCACCGGGTAATTGTAGCCGGTTCCCCAGATGCGTTTGAATTCTTCTTCGCTCAGCCGTTCTTCATCGCGCATGGTTTGGTAAACCAGTATTTTTCGTTCCGGCGCATAATAGTGAATCATTTTATTGTGGTTGGCATTTATCGGGAACAGGTTGCCCTCCGGGAATTGTTCAAACTGCCGGAAGATGTTTTTCAGTTCATCCTGTTCGGCATTAGCAGCTTTGTAGCTGCGCACAAAATTCCAGGCATGATACGCATACGCCAGTAAACTATACCCCAGCCACACATACACCCCAATGCGTACCGTTTCATAAAACGCGGCCAGTGCTGCAAACAGGATGAATGCAGGCGCAAGCACATATTCGAGGTAGCGTTCGCCCGAACCGAGAAACAAAAATGGTTTGTGTTTGGTGAGCAGAAACGTTCCGGTTCCGGTGGCCGTAAGCAACAGCAGGAATTCCATAAACGAATCCATGTGTTTATACTGATTACTGTACCCGGCAATGAGTACAAGCGGAATAAACGGGAAAACGGTTACCAGCAAATGCAGGTAATGCGGCTCCACAAAAAACCAGTCGCGGAACACCCGCCATTGCCGGTGGCGCACCAGTCCCCAGGTTTTGCGCAGCATTTCTATAAAATAAGCGATTACTGTTTTATAGCGGGGATACAAAACAAGGTGCTGCACCCGTGCGTAATACACACTGTGTTTGCGGTTGGCCACAAAAATGCCGGGCGAACGGCCAAACGAAATTGCGATTGAAAGCACAAACGCGGCCAGCACCAGCAGCGGATATAACGGCCACCAGAAAATACTCAGCGGAACCATAAAAAGCAGCAACACCTGCACACTGAAAATGGCAAAAATGTAAAGCATGGCACCTGCAACCAGCGAAACCGTAAGCGCGGTTATGTTTCCCGATTGGGTGTAATACCACGCCGGAAAAATATGCACCAGGTACAGCAGCATAGCCGCAACGCGCGGACTCATATTATAGGCACGCGGTCCGTCGCCGGTGCGCAGCAGGGCCGGTGCGGTGGCATACAACGCTGCGGCCATAAACGGCACATCCGGAAAATCGCCGGGCAGTTTGGCAGTGGCATCCGCATACATGGCCAGGATATACACCACAATAAGTACGAGCGTATCGAACAACGCACCGGCAATGCATTCGAAAAAACGCCACGTGTTTACCGGCAGCAGCGCCCACAGCCAGTGAAACAAAAACGGATACCGGTGTTTGTTCGGCAATACAAAATACGAAAGGCTGTCAGGCACACGGAACCTGTTCTTGCGGATATCGGCCGAGGTGCCGAGGTGAAAATACGTATCGGAAACCAGCAGTTTGCGGAGAAACAGGCGCGGCAGCACCCGCAGGCCAAAACACAGCAATATGAAACCAATCAACTCCATCGGCAGAAAATGGCAGCAGCAGCAAACGTATACGCCCCCTGCGCTGCACGTTTCAAAGATAACTGAAAATAAATGCCGGGATGTTGCCGTTAAATCCCAGTGCGTAACTTTATCGCATTAAACGTATGCCGAAACTGTTCCTGAAAAAAGTATTGAGCTACCTCGTGCCGGTTCACATCGAAACCCGGAAAGGTGACATTACGCCGGTGCTGGAAATTGCGCTGGTAAACGGAAAATATGTGCTCAACGGCGAGCGTGTAAACTATTCGTTCGGCGGACTGCAGGAAGTGTTCCGGCGCGTGTTCCGCAAATTTAAACTGCAGCAGTACACGTTCGAAAATATGCTGCTGCTTGGTTTCGGTGCGGGCAGCGTGGTGCGGCTGCTGCGCGACGAGTTCGGACAAAAAGGCACCATTACCGGGGTGGAAAACGATGGCGTGATGCTCGATCTTGCAGCGGAATATTTCGGCACCACACGCATCAGCGGACTCACACTCGTACACGAAGATGCTGCCGCGTTTGTAAAAGGCTGCACGCAAACGTTTGACCTCATTGTGATTGACCTGTTCATCGAAGAGCACATTCCCGATCCCTTCCGGGAAGAACCGTTCCTGCAACAGTTCAAACGGCTGCTGCGTAAAAACGGGCTGTTGTTTTTTAATGTAATCACCGAAGAAGTAGCCGGCAAAACCAGCGAAGCGCCCGTAATCCAGCGCATGCGGCATATTTTCCCGAACCTGGAAGTGGTGCCGGTGGTAATGTTTGGGGTGAAAAATACGATGCTGGTGGTGCGGTGAAAAAATGCACAATAATCAATGTTCAATGCGCAATTTTCAAGTTTTTTTACTTGAGTATTGAGAATTGATTATTGAACATTGAAAATTTGAAAAAACGCTTGGGTAAACAAGCTCCCAGTGGAAAATACACACCGTCAATCCCCAATCAGAACCAAAATCTAAAGCTGTTGTTGCTTGATCAGTTCACGAATATCGCCCATGATTTTTTTCGCCAGGTTATCGGCCGTGGTTTCTGATTCGCTTTCGGAATAGATGCGGATAATGGGCTCGGTGTTTGAGCGGCGCAGGTGTACCCATTCCTTGTCGAATTCAATTTTCACCCCGTCAATCGTATTCACCGGCTGCTTTTTGTAGCGTACCTGTATGCCTTCGAGCAGGGCACCCATATCTATTTCGGGTGTGAGTTCAATTTTGTTTTTCGAAATGTGGTAATTCGGATACGACGAGCGCAGCATGGATGTGGTTTTACCAAACTTCGCGAGGTGTGTAAGAAACAGCGCAATGCCGGCCAGTGCGTCGCGGCCGTAATGCAGTTCCGGGTAAATTACCCCGCCGTTGCCTTCGCCACCGATCACCGCTTTTTTGGCCTTCATCAGATCAACCACGTTCACCTCCCCTACTGCCGATGCAAAATAACTGCCACCGGCTTTTTCGGTTACATCGCGCAGCGCACGGGTTGACGAAAGGTTGGAAACCGTATTGCCCGGTGTGTTTTTAAGCACGTAATCCGCAACGGCCACCAGCGTGTATTCTTCACCAAACATTTCCCCGTCTTCGCACACCAATGCCAGGCGGTCCACATCGGGATCGACCACGATGCCGAGATCGGCGTTGTTCTTTTTAACCGCTTTGGCAATATCGCGGAGGTTTTCGGGCAGCGGTTCCGGGTTGTGCGGAAAATCGCCGTTCGGTTCGCAGTACAGTTCGGTAATCTGCTCTACACCCAGCGCTTTCAGCAGCATGGGCACAGCAATGCCGCCGGTGGAGTTAACGGCATCCACCACAATTTTAAAGTTGCGGGCCTTGATGGCTTTCACGTCCACAAGGGGAAGCGCAAGCACCTGGTCAATATGAAACTGGATGTAACCGTCTTTTTGGCTAATGGTACCGAGGTTATTTACATCGGCAAAGGTGTATGCATCAGAAGCAGCAATGGCCAGCACTTCTTCCCCGTCGGCGCCGGAAATAAACTCGCCTTTTTCATTCAGCAGTTTCAGCGCATTCCATTGCTTCGGGTTGTGGCTGGCCGTGAGAATAATGCCGCCGTCGGCTTTTTCGTTGGGAACGGCTACTTCCACGGTGGGTGTGGTCGAAAGTCCGATATCAATTACGTTTATGCCCAGTCCCGAAAGCGTTCCGGTAACCAGCTGGTTGACCATAGGCCCCGAAATACGGGCATCACGGCCGACCACTACGTTCAGTTTTTTCGATTTCGATTTGCTGCGGTTGATCAGCCAGGTGCCGTAAGCGGCAGTGAACTTAACAACATCGAGCGGGCTTAAACCTTCACCGGGTTTGCCACCGATGGTACCACGGATTCCTGAAATGGATTTTATGAGCGACACGTGAAATAGCTTAAATAATGTTTAACGGCTTGTTTTTCAGTAATAAACCTGCGGCATCAGCGTTTGGATGAAACCGGGGTGCAAAGTTAGTTGTTTGGTTAAACAGCGGGCTTTTTCACACAGCGAAATATGAACAGCGAAAAAAGCCATATTGCTGATAACTTTAACTAATTTTGCGCCGGATTTTTCCGTATTTTTGATAAAGTTGCATTGTACTATAATACACCGTTCTATGAAGAGTGAACATGATCCCATAAAAGAAATGGTGCAGCGTTTTGAGCAGATGAGAAAAAACGACACCATTTCGTTTTTTGAAGAAGAAGATTTAGAAGATATCATCGACCACTATATTAAAGTACGTCATTACAAAAAAGCCTTTGACGCACTCGAAATAGCCCGCAGCCAGCATCCGTACGCCGTGTTGTTTGTTGTGATGAAAGCCCAGGTACATATGCAGCTCTGTGAAAACCAGATTGCACTCGACCTGCTGAACCAGGCCGAAATAATGGAGCCCCGTTTTGGCGATATTCACTTCACCCGCGGCAGCATTTACAGCCAGATGGGCCTGCCCGAAAAAGCCATTGCCTGTTTTAAACGCGCCGCTGAATGCGACGAGCCGGAAGACGAAATGATGGTTTGTATTGCTTACGAACTGGGCAATATGGGGCGTTACGAAGAAGCCATCCCGCTCATCTGCAAGGCCATAAACATGAATCCGGATTATACGCAGGCGCTGTACGAACTTTCGTTTGCCTACGAAATGACCGGGCAGCACGAAAAAGCGATTGCATTTTTTGATAATTACACCGACCTGCGCCCCTACAACCCGGCCGGTTGGTTCAACCTCGGGCAGTCATTCAGCCGCGCGGGGCATTTTGAAAAGGCGGTAGAAGCCTACGATTATGCCACGCTCATTGATGAAGGTTTTATCAGTGCCTATTTCAGCAAAGGCAATGCACTGGCGGCGTTGAACCATTACGACGAAGCCATTCAGGCTTTCCGCGAAACCTTTAAGTTTAACGATCCCGATGCCAGTGCGTTTTATTACATCGGCGAATGTTTTGAACAGAAAGGCGATACCGAACAGGCCATCATTCATTATAACAAGGCCATCCGCCTCAACCCGCAGATGAGCGAGGCGTGGCTGGGCATGGGCATTATGCTCGACCAGCAGAACCGCCGTACCGAAGCCATTCACTACGTGAAAAAGGCGCTGGAGCTGGAATCGAACAACCCGGAAGCCTGGTACGTGTTCGGTGAACTCGAACATAAAATGGGCTTTTACGAGGAAGCCGAAGAAGCCTACCGCCGTGTAATTGAACTGGATCCGGACAACCCGGACATCTGGCTCGATTATTCGCGCCTGCTCTACGAACAGGACAAAGCCGACTACGCCATCGAAACCATGGCCGAAGCCATCAAATACCACCCGAAGAATGCCGACCTCAGTTATCGCATGACCGGCTACCTGCTCGGAACGGGTAAAAACCAGGAAGCCATGGGGTACCTGCACGATGCGCTGCTGCTTGACTTTGAGCGCCATACCGAACTCTTTGATTTCCTTCCCCAGCTGCGTGAAAACAGTGCGGTGGTTGCATTTATCGAGTCGTACCGCAAATAAGTTCGTATAAAACAGGTCGCAAACAAAACCCGGATTTCATTACGTAAATTTTATTTCAGGTCGGCAGTTTGCAGTCGGCAGTCTGATTCCTGAAAGGAAAAGATACTATTCCATGCATATACAAAATCAACTTTTAGCTTCGCTTAAAGTTGATTTTGTTGAATAAGTCCATTAATGATTCAGACTGCTGACTGCAATTTGCCGACTGCTGACTGGTTCAGCGGTTATTTTACAAAATGCGCCCCGGTTTGCCTGCTATTTTTTGCGATCATTAATTTTCGTAGTTTTGGAACCCGGCATAAAGCCGGTTTTGCACACTAACTATGAATTTTACACTCCCGCACATACCTGAACGTACGGTTAAACCGCGTACCCATGGCATTACCATGGTTATGGATAAAGGATTAAGCCTGCGCCAGGCCGAAGACATGATTGAAAGCTCCGGCGATTTCGTGGACCTGGTCAAACTCGGTTTCGGCACCTCCTACGTTTCTAAAAACCTGGCTGAGAAAATCAAGCTGTACAAAAGCGCCGGCATGAAAGTGTATCTCGGCGGTACGCTGTTCGAGGCGTTCATTATCCGCAACATGTTTGAGGATTATATCAAACTGGTGGATAAGCTGAAACTGGATACAGCTGAGGTTTCCGACGGCTCCATTGAAATGGATCACGGCAAAAAATGCGAATACATCAATAAACTTTCGAAATACTACACCGTTTTGTCGGAAGTAGGCTCGAAAGAAGAAGGCATTATCATCCACCCGAACATGTGGACGAGCATGATGAAAAAGGAACTGGAAGCCGGTTCGTGGAAAGTGATTGCGGAAGCACGCGAAAGCGGCAACGTGGGCATTTACCACCGCAACGGCTCGGCCCATACCATGCTCATCAACAAAATCATGTCGAAAGTGCCGAAAGAAGCCATCCTGTGGGAAGCCCCGCAGAAATCGCAGCAGGTGTGGTTTATTAAACTGCTGGGCGCTGATGTGAACCTCGGCAACATCGGGCCGGATGATGTGATTCCGCTCGAAACCCTGCGCATCGGCCTGCGCGGCGACACGTTTTTCCAATACCTTCCTAAAAATTCTGCAGTAAAAAAATAACAGGCAAATGAAAGAAGTTACCGTACAGGAGCTGAAAACAATGCGCGACAGCGGCGAAGCGCACCAGCTCATTGATGTCCGCGAAGCCTACGAAGTTGAAATTGCAAACATCGGCGGCGAACACATTCCCATGGGCAGCGTGATGGCCAACCTGGACAAGATTTCCAAAGAACAGAAAGTAATTGTACACTGCCGCAGCGGCGCACGTTCAGCAGCCATTGTGCAGAACCTGGAGAAAAACGGCTACACCAATGTGTATAACCTGAAAGGTGGCATACTTGCATGGGCGCGCGAAATTGATCCTGACATGCCCACGTACTAAACCACCCGCATGGAGCTGATCAAAGAATTCTGGTTTTTTATAACGCATCTTGATAAATCGCTGCCCCTGTTCATCGCTGAGCACGGCAATATGATTTACCTCTTGCTTTTCCTCATCATTTTTGTAGAAACCGGCCTGGTGATTATGCCGTTTCTGCCCGGTGATTCGCTGCTGTTTACCGCAGGCGCGCTGGCTGCAGCCGACGGACATCCGCTGAGCCTTGCGATACTGATTCCGTTACTGTTTGTAGCGGCCGTTGCCGGCGATAACCTGAACTACGTCGTCGGACGATTTGCAGGGCACCGTGCCATGAAACTGCGCATCGGGAAACGCGTGCTCATTAAAAAAGAATGGCTTGAAAAAACCCATGCCTTTTTTGAAAAATACGGCACCAAGGCCATCATCCTGGCGCGTTTTGTTCCCATCGTGCGCACCATTACCCCTTTTGTGGCCGGTGTGGGCGAAATGAACTACCGCAAAAAATTCCTGCCCTTTGATATTGCCGGTGGCCTGCTCTGGATCAGCAGCATGCTGTTGTGCGGCTACCTGTTCGGCAACCTGCCCTGGGTGAAAGCGCATTTTGAAATGGTAGTAGTAGGCATTATCGGCATTTCGGTGCTGCCCATGGTTATCGGCTACATTCAGCACAAGCGCAAAAAAGCATGAGGCGTTTCGGGCTCATCGGTCGTTCCCTTTCCCATTCGTTTTCCGGTACCTATTTCACAGCGAAATTTGAAACGCTGGGCATTACTGATGCTGTTTTTGAACTTTATCCGCTCGAAACCATTGATGCGCTTCCGCAACTGCTGAAACAGTATCCCGATCTGCGCGGACTGAGCGTTACCATTCCTTACAAAACAGCAGTGATCCCTTTTCTTGATGAACTGGACGAAACCGCAGCCCGCATTGGCGCTGTAAACTGCATTGCCATTGGTGATAAACTGATCGGGCATAATACTGATGCGTGGGGCTTCCGCCAGTCGCTGAAACCGTTTCTCACCTCCGCGCACGATCGTGCACTTATTCTCGGAACCGGCGGCGCATCCAAAGCCGTAAAGTATGTACTGGATGAAATCGGAATTGATTGCGCATTTGTTACCCGCGATAAATCGCAGGTTGCAGAAGGACAACTGTGTTTTACGTACGAAGAACTCAATCCCTACATCCTGCAGGCGTTTAAACTGATTGTGAATACCACGCCGCTCGGTACATTTCCGGCCGTTGAAGAAGCCCCTGCCCTGCCCTGGAATGCATTAACGCCCGAACATTTGCTGTACGACCTCGTGTACAATCCCGCCGAAACGCTCTTTATGAAAAACGGCCGGCAGCACGGCGCAACCGCTATGAATGGGTATGACATGCTGAAAGCGCAGGCGGAGAAAGCGTGGGAGATCTGGAATGCCGGGGTAAAATAGATTATTTTCGACAGTTTGATTAACTGTGTTACTCTCGCCTAACCACAATGGACACAAAGGCATGCACAAAGAGGCCACTATGAAATAATAATTCGCTTCGTGGACTTTGTGTAGTTCTTTGTGCGTGCGGTAGCATGTGGGCGAGGCTTTGCAGTAAGATAAATTAAGCCCAGTTCCTCAAACAAGAAGCATTCAAAACAAACGATCAATAATTACCAATCATCCCCGTCAGGCATTCCGCCCAACTCTGCGGTGAAATGGTTTTTCCGAGCACGGCGCTGGTTTCGCCCATTTGTACTAATTGTTCATCGGTGGTATTGATCACTTTCAGCAGGGCCGCTTTTATATTTTTAACATCGCCTGCGGAAAACACAAAACCGTTTTCGCCTTCTTTCACAAACTGATTTACGGCGCCCACATTGCTGCTGCAAACGAGCGGAAAACCGGCCGCAGCAAACTCATGCAGCACCACGCCCCACGGTTCTACGCGGCTGGGCATTACAAATACACCGGTCTGTTCCAGGTACGTGTGCATATTGTTTGGCTGCACAAATCCGAAATGGTGAATGGCGGGATGTTCGGCGGGCGGCACATCGCCGGTACCGAGGCACCAGAGCTGCCAGTCGTTCGGTTGTTCCTCTTTCAGTTCGGCAAAGGCCTGCCACAATTCGCGCACACCTTTAAAATCATAATAACGGCCGGCAAAAATAAACCGGTGCGGAAAATGCTGTTGTTTGGCGGCTCGATATGCTTCGTGATACGCAGCAAAAAAAGGCGTATCGGCCGAATAAAATCCGCTGCGGATATTGTTCTCACTGAAGCCGAGTTTACGCGCATACGCCGCCTGCAGCGCGCCCGGCACCCACGCAAATTTAAAAATGCGTTTGAGTGTAAACGGACTGATGATGCGCGCGAACTGCTGTTTGAGCGATCCCTGCCATTTGTTGTCGAGCGCAAGTATGGTAACCGCTGTTTTTTTCAGTTGGTTGCACACCTTCACATAATCGCGGTCAATCCAGCCGCTGCATACCACGGCGTCGGGCGCGATGGATGTGGCGAGGGCAAGTAACTGTTTGTCGTTATAATCGCTGCGGTTGTAAACCGTTATTCCTTCCCCGAACGCAAATTCAAACGGCGCTTCTTTGTTCACGGGCCAGCGCACAATGTGAACGGTATGCCCCTGCTTCACCAGTTCACGCACACAGGCCAGGAAATATCCCGCGAGTTCGGTATAAAGGAAAAGGATTTTCATTGCCGGTAGAAATTCGCAGCAGCCAGGTCTTTCAGCAGGATGCGTTTGCCCTTGTAAATGGCCGTGATAAATGCATCGGTGTTGCCTTTATCACTTACCTTTTTGCGCATACCGTCGGCTTCGCGCAGGGTGTTATATGTGCCGATCGTAAATCGCGTTACGCCATCATCGAGTTGTTGTTTCTCCACCGTTCCGAGCGAACGCAAATGGCTGAAATCAAAATTGGCGGCATAACGGTAAGCAGCCACCTGCACCGTAAACGTTAGTCCTTCCACGCGCACGTCGCCAAATTTATCCATCACGCTGGTGTATTCGTCTGTATTCATCCCGGCAAGCGCAATCTGTCCGCCATTGGATGTTTTTACCGTTGTATCAACCATTACCACGTTTTGCGTTTGTTGCAGCGTATTTTTCAGGCGGTTCTGTTCGGCCAGCAGCGAGTCGGCGTGGCGTATGGAATCTTCGCGTGCCATTTTCAAACGATCCGTTGTAACGAGGTTCAGGTCAATGTTCTCGGTCATCAGCGAAAGCCGTGTTTTCGAGGCATCGAGCATTTTCAGGATTTTCGGGAAACCGGCAATATCGTATTCAATTTCGTACACTTTGCCCTGGCGCAGGTTGATGAGGTATTTGCCCGTCATGCTGTTTGAACTGGCCGTGTAACCGTCAAGCACTTTTCCATCGCTGCGTACGAGAATCGTTCCTTTCACCGGTTTGCCGTCAACGGTAATTACACCGGTTACCATCACCACGTTTGCATCTTTCAGATCGAAATCGGCTTCGGCAATGTAAATATCCTGCTGGCCCATTCCGCCTGCCTTACCGGATGAATAATAACCGCGTTTACCGTCGGTGCTGAGCACAAAATATTTGTCATCGCCGGGTGTGTTAATCGGGTAACCAATGTTTTCCGGTTCCGACCAGGTGCTGTCAACCAGGCTGAGGTCGGTTCTGAAAATATCATAACCGCCCATGCTGTTAAAACTTTCGGAACTGTAAATCAGTGTAACCCCGTTCGGGTGAATAAACGGCGCATCTTCATTCAACGCCGAATTGATTTTCGGGCCGAGGTTACGCACCTTGCCCCAGCGTCCGTCGGGCAGCATACTGGCCACGTAAATATCGCGGCCGCCGTAACCGCCTTCGCGTTCACTGGCAAAGTACATCACCTTTTCGTTTGCGGTAAGCGATGCACTGCCTTCCCAGACCGGCGTGTTTACATCGCCTTCAATGCGCACCGGGATGCTCCAATGCACACCGTCTAATTTGCTGAAATAAATATCGCCGAGGTCCATTTCGCTGTTTTTAAAAACAATCAGCGTCTGCCCGTCGTTCGAAATAGCAATGCAGGCATCGTGCCCGAGGCTGTTGATGTTGGTGTCGGCCGCCACCGGTTTTTCCCATTGGCCGTTCACTTTAAAGGTGGAATAGATGTCTTCAAAATACATCCCGAGCGGATCAGGCTCCCCCGGCAGGCGCTGCAGTCCGCCGCGCGATTCGGGCCCCACATAGGTAAGCAGCATGGTGGATTCATCTGAGGTAACCACCGGCACATATTCCGAAGCTTCCGAATTGACCGGCATTCCTGCATTTTTAATTTTTACGTTTATGGGCGAAGCCACCAGTGCTTTTGCATTGGTGCTGTAAGTGATGTATCGCTTTGCCAGTTCGAGATTCGCCGGTGTTGTCTTTTTATTTTTTACAGCGAGATCGAGACTAACAAGTGCCTGGTCAAATTTTTCGTTGAGGTGATATGCCCGCCCGAGGTAATAATCAATATCGGCTGCTTTGGCATTTTTTGCTTTTACGCTTTCCAGGTATTCGAGTGCCCGCTGCGTTTCGTCACTTTTATACAGCAGGCAAATGCCAATGCGGTAGCGGAGGTATTCATTATCGCCATACGATGCTTCCAGCGCGCGGTAATGTGGCAAAGCCGAGAGGTAATTGGCGTCATCGAAAAAAAACTCGGCTCCTTTGAATTCTTCCTGGCCCGCTTTGTCTTTGCTAAATCCTTTGCCGAGATTAACATTCTGCCCGGAAGCGAGCGTTGTCAGCAGCAATAATGCAAGAAGCGGGAGAAAACGTTTCATAATAGTCAGAGATCTTCAGCGAATGTAAAAAAATAAGGCATGGGTTGCGTGATGCTTCCGCTGCAAAAACCAGTTACTTTTTCAGAAATGCGTACGAAAGACTGAAGCCGAAATTGAGGTGACGCAGGTTGCCCACGCGGTCGCTGTCGAGGTACGCCTTGTGCTGGTTAAGGCAGATGTCGTACGGATCAAACTCGTAATTGTATAGCGGCAGCGCGGTGTGCAGGCCGATGGCAAAATCACCTTCAATGAAAAACAGGACACCCAGTTCCGGTTCAATGTAACGCGCATTCGATTTTGTTTTTTCGGGCTGCGTGTTGTTCAGGCACGACAAACCGGTGTAGTGGATGTTCGAATATCCCACATTAATACCACCATACGCCGCCGTGGTTTCTTTCAGAAAATGGTAATACGAAATGCGTCCGCCCCCGCCGATGATCTGCGCGTAGGTGTTCAGCCCCGGTATTTTGTTGTCGGTTGTTTTAAACTGGTTGAACCGCCCGCTGATGCCCACCGAAAAACCGCTGAACAGGCGCACGTTAAACGAGGAAGACACATCGTAAATGCCGGTAAAACTGCGTTTGAATGCCACGTTACCGATGCCATGCGGCACCGTTCCGTTCACGTGAATCATAAAACGGGCCTTCGCCACATCGGTGTTCCCGATCGGGCCGTCATCCTGCGCATTCGCGGCCGGCGCGAGGACCAGCAGCAGCAGGGTGATATAACCGGCGATGCGTTTCAAACCGGTGTTATGGTTTTTCAATTAAAGCGTCCAGGATTTCGCTGCTTACGCCGGTGTTGGAATAACCGCCGTCGTGATACAGGTTTTGCATGGTTACCATGCGCGTGAGATCGCTGAACAGCGCAATGCAGAACTCCGCACAGGCTTCCGCACTGGCGTTTCCGAGCGGCGACATGGCATCGGCATAACCGAAGAAATCACCGAACCCTTTGATGCCGTTACCGGCCGTGGTGCGCGTGGGCGACTGCGAAACGGTGTTTACACGTACTTTTTTCGCTTTACCGTAGTGGTAACCGAAACTGCGTGCAACGCTTTCGAGCATGGCTTTGGCGTCGGCCATATCGCTGTAAAACGGATAGGCACGCTGTGCGGCGATGTACGAAAGGGCCACCACACTGCCCCACTCGTTAATGGCGTCCTGTTTCCAGGCGGCGCTCATCATTTTGTGGAACGACATGGCACTTACATCAATACTCTTGGCGTAAAAATCGTAGTTCAGTTCGGTGTAGGGAATATTTTTGCGCACGTTCGGCGACATACCTATGGAGTGCAGTACAAAGTCCACTTTGCCGCCAAGCACTTCTACTGACTGGCTGAACAGGTTGTTCAGTTCGTCCATATTGGTGGCATCGGCCGGGATGATTTTGGAGCCGGTTGCCTCGGCCAGTTTATTGATTTCGCCCATGCGCATGGCAATGGGTGCGTTGGTAAGTGTAAAGGTTGCGCCTTCTGCATGGGCGCGTTCGGCGATTTTCCATGCAATGGAGTTGCTATCTAATGCTCCGGAAATAATTCCTCGTTTTCCTTTTAACAGGTCGTTGGCCATAAATTGCGTTTTGTGAAGGAACAAAGATAACAATTACCGGATTATGGACATTATGCGGCAGGGGGTTCCTTATTTCGTATCATATATCATCCGGTCTGAATTATTATTTTTGAACAATAGTGACCGTAACCCATGCCCGATAGCCTGTCCTCTCTTTTTGAAACCTTTCAGCAAAACGACCAGACACGTTTTCCGCGAGACCTTGCCGGGGATGGAATCTTTGAAATTGATTTCGTAATGCTGGCGGCAGATACACATGCAGTAATCAGCACGTTTCTGGGCAGAAAAGGAACGCATGGAAAAATGAGTGAAGCGCATTATCTCCTGCTACTCAAACTTGAATCAGAATACAACCTGGTATTGCCCAATCTCAAAGGAGAAGGTTATTCATATTTTAAAGCCCATTACAACCTTGTTATCCGAGTGCTTGATTACCTGAAAGCGACCAATTTTGAGGGATTGGAGGAATAATCCAGTGCCCACGATTTGAATTTTTAACACCTTTAAAAATATACAATATGTATAATTATTATACGTTTTGTATAATAAAAGTTGTATATTTGTGGGGTAATGAGGTTTGTTTTATGCGTGTACAAATTCTGCAGGTAAGCACGAATGAACATGTTGAAGCGTGGATAGCGGACGGCATTACCAACCGCCTGCCCTCGATGCATGACGGCTGGCGGTTTAACTTCCCCCGGCACGCTAAAAGCCGCGGAGCAAAAACATACGTTCTTGTTACTGCTGAAACGCCGGATATTATTGAAGGCTGCCTGATTTACAAGATGCTGGACGATAATCAGCCCTACATGGCTTTTATCGAAATTGCACCACACAACCTGGGCAAAGACAGGCGGTATGATCTTGTAGCCGGATGCCTGATTGCTTTTGCGTGCAGACTGAGTTTTTTGCTGGGCAGAGGCCCGTACCGGGGCTGGCTGGCTTTTGATGTGCAGGAACCTACTGAAGCTGATCAGCTGAAACTGATGGCGGTTTACAGCCGGAAATACAAAGCCGTCGGGATACCGGATACTACTTCCATGCTGATTAAGCCGGAAGACGGCGAACAACTGATTGAACACTATCTGAATGCATAATGAATGATGAAAAATTGCACCCAAATACAGCGTATATATCCTGCTGACATTGTGCAACGTCAGCAGAATATAACAAACAATTGAACACTACCTGATTGAATAACAAACGATACAAAACAAACATACCATGAGCACCACGCGCAAAAAGAAGGCTGTAATTCCTGCTGAATGATGAAAAACTGCACCCAAATACAGCGTACATATCCTGATGACATAATGCAACGTCAGCAGAATATAACAAACAATTGAGCACTACCCGATTGAATAACAAACGATATAAAATAAACATACCATGAGCACCACGCGCAAAAAGAAGGCTGTAATTCCTGCTGAAATCACGAAGCGCCAGGTTTGGAATCCGGAGAAAATGAAAAAAGTAAATGCCTTCATTTTATCCGAATCTGAAAAACAGACGCCTGAGCGCGTACTGAAAAACAAACTGCTTTCTATACAATACCAGATGCAGGACTACATCGAACAGGAACGTGTTGAAAAGGAAATGCGTATTCTTGATTTCGTCAAACTGTATTTATCGCAACTGGAAATCAGCCAGAAAGAACTGGCCGACTGTTTTGAAATGAAAGACAGCAACCTGTATAAGTACCTTACCGGTGAACGCAAACTGAATCCGGATATCGTCCTGAAATTAAGTGCCTTTTTGCATACCCAGCCCGAAATCTGGTACCGCATCCAGATCAAAAATGAACTGGATGCCTTGCGGAAAGAGAAACAGAAATTCGAGGAATACCGGAAATATGATTACAAAAAACTGCTGGCCGGTTAAAACCCACCCAAAGCGCCCTTTTGCCGGGGCGCTTTTTTATTTCACCTCCATTTATGAAAAACGACCCTTTTCCCCGTCTGTAAAATGTGCGCGGCCGGATTGCGTTCAACCGGTACGTAAAAAAGCTACATTCGTTTTACCTAATTCCATCCCGATGCAACGACTTCGTTTTGCCTCCTTCCTCCTGCTCCTGCTGGCCTTTAACTGCTCCGCACAGGTGAACCGCGTTCGCCTCAGCGTTACCAATCCGGCCAACGGCAAAGAAGAAAACCTGCGGGTGGCTGCGCTCAGCACCACGTCGGAAGTAACCGGCAACCGTGTAATTACCACCTACGCGCTCACCTTTGCCAACCCGTTCAAGCGGCAGCTCGAAGGCGTTTTGCATTTTGCGCTGGGTAATGGCGAGAACGTAATCCGCTTTGCCCTCGAAATAAACGGCAAGATGCGCGAAGGCGTGGTGGTGGATAAAAACAAGGGACAAAAGGTTTTTGAAGAAATTATCCGCCGACGTGTTGATCCGGGACTGCTGGAAAAAACGGAAGGCAACAACTACCGGGCACGGGTATTCCCGATTCCGGCCGAAGGCACCAAACAACTCATCATTGCCTGCGAAAGTGTAATTGCTGTGCCTTACAAACAGGCCATGCCGGTTACTGTGCCGCTTAATCTCGGCGAAAAGGTAGATCAGTTCAACCTGCGCATGGTAGTGAATAACAGCGGGGCGCAACCCGAACTGCAGGGCAACGATAAAATAAAAACGCGTTTCGAAAAAGAACAGCAGCGCTGGGTGGCCGAATGTGCTTATACCAACATCAGCCTCAACACCACGCTCCGTTATGATGTGCCGGTTCCGGCCGGACCGCAGGTGTTTCTGCAGCAACAGCCAGACGGGAAAGGATACTTTTTCAGCGCCACTGTTTTTCTGCCTGAAGCGAAAGCCGAAAAACGCGACCCGGAAACCGTTGCCATTGTGTGGGACAACTCCCTCTCGGGCCTGCGCCGGGATAAAAAACAGGAACTGGAGCTAATCAAAAACTATATTTCCGCGCTGAAAAAAGTACAGGTGAATGTTTATACCAGCAACATCCGCATGGGTGCAGCGCAGGGCTTCCCGGTAAGCGGGGGCAACTGCAGCGCGCTGCTGGCATACCTGCAAAACATTACGTACGACGGGGCCACGCAGCTCGGCGCAATTGATCTGACGGCTATTAAAGCAGACGAAATACTTTTAGTTACCGATGGCATTTCCAATTACGGCGATGCCGAAATCCGTTTCGGGGAAACACCGGTTTACAGCATTGTTACTTCTGCTTCGGCCAATTATGCGTACCTCGATTATATTTCAGCAGCAACAGGCGGCAAACTCATTATTGCATCACCTGGAAGCGATATTGCTGCCGCACAAAAGGCACTGAAACAATTGCCCCTGCGCCTGCAGCGTTACAGCGCCAACGAAAATGTATCGGAAGTGTATTACGACCTGGCCATTACACCGGGCTATGGGTTTACCATTTCCGGGTTGTGTGATAAACCGCAGACCACGCTCAATCTTGTATTTGGTAATGGCGGAAAAACAGAACAGACCGCACAGCTGAGCCTCGGTTCAGAAACTGAAATTAAAGGCAGTACCGCAGTTGAACGTACCTGGGCCATTCAGAAAATGAACCGGTTGCTGCTGCTGCCCGAGAAAAACAAGGCGGCGGTGATCAAACACTCCACCACGTACAATGTGGTTTCCCCTTTCACCTCGTTGCTGGTGCTGGACGACATTAATGATTATGTGCGTTACGAAGTGGAACCACCGGCCGAACTGAAAGCGCAGTATGCTGTAAAACGCGACAGTATGCGCACCTCCGTACAGAAAGAAAAAACCGATCGCATCGATGCCGTGTATGCGATTTACAAAAAGAAAAAAGACTGGTGGGAAACAGATTATTTTGACGCCATTGCCGATATAAACGCACAAAAACGCATTGCGGAAGAAGCCAAAAAATGGGAAGTGCAGCTGGCACAGCAACAGCAGCAAATAGATTCGCTGCAACGTTTGTATGAAAAAGCGCAGCTCACTATTACGCAGCGCGACCGCAGCATTGATTCGTTGAAACGTATTATCAGCGGCGTCAAATGGCGCAGCGACAGCCTGAAAAATCCGGTGAAGTATCAGAAAGAATACATGGAGAAAGAAAAACTGCTGAAATCGGGAATGAAAGAGTCGGCGAAAATGATAGAAACAGTGCAGTTTACCGAGCCGCTGATAAGCCGCGATGAGGTACAGGCCATGCCGAGCCGCAATATTACAACGATAACCACAACCGGTGAAGCCTATAACCTTGGATTTTCAGCCGGCGGTGTGCCGGCCATGTATGGCGATGCAACGGGCGGCGTGGTGAACCTTGGCAACATATCAGCAGATTCAATCGGTCAAGGTCAGGGGGCTGGACGCGGCGTTAATGCTTCTAAAAAAACCAAAGCCATTACCCTCGACGACTGGAAATCGGATGCGCCTTACATGAAAGCGATGGAACACGTAAAAGACGACAGCCTGTATGCGGTGTACCTGCGCCTGCGGAACGATTACCTGAACATGGCACCGTTTTATATGGACATGGGCGAACTGTTTGCGAAAAAAGGAAAAATCGAACTGGCCAACCGCATTTTCTCGAACGTGGTGGAACTCGGCAACCAGGATTTTGCCATGATGCGCGTTCTCGGTAACCGCATGCTGCAGGCGGGTGAAGTGGAAACATCCGTAAAAATGTTTGAGCAGGTGCTGAAACTGCGGCCGGAAGAACCGCAGTCGTACCGCGATCTTGGACTGGCCCTGGCGCGCAGCAGAAAGTACCAGGCGGCCATTGATACGCTGTACAATGTAATCACCGGCGACTGGAACGACCGCTTCCCGGAAATTGAATCCATTGTGCTTACGGAAATCAACAACATTATTGCTACCTGCGGTGAACCGCTTTCGCTGGCGAAAATAGATTCGCGTTTCCTGCTGAACATGACTGCAGCCACGCGCGTGGTGGTGTGCTGGGATACGGACAACTGCGATCTTGATTTGTGGGTAACCGAACCCACCGGAGAAAAATGTATTTACAACCACGCCTTAACGAACATCGGCGGCCGCCTCTCGCGCGATTTTACACGCGGTTATGGTCCGGAAGAATACATGCTCCACTACCCGCTTGATGGCGATTACAAAATTGAACTGAATTACTTCGGCCAGAGCGCCACCACCATCCTCGGCCCGACCACCATTACCGTGCAGATTTACACCGACTACGGCAAACCCACGCAAAAACTGCGCGAAGTTACCCGCCGGGTTTCCACTGCAAAAGAGGTGATACAGATCGGGAATGTTGCTGTGGGTGATTAAACCAAAACCCGCCTGAAATAAAAAAGCATTGGCCGGATAAACCGGCCAATGCTTTTTTTGTGCTTATGAAAATCTACACTACCATTCCGGTAAACGTCCCGGTGTAGCCGGAGCTTTTGCTCCTTCGAGTTTGCTGTCGAGTGTTTCCACGCGTGTTTTCAGTTGTTTGATCTGATCGTACACGGGGCGGAATTTGGTTTTTGCTTCTGCCAGTTTGGTTTCATACGTACCGGTTTGCTGCGCCGAAGTAATCCACAGGTTGCCCACGATTCCTTCTACCATGCCCACAATGCCGGGCAGTGTTTCAAATTCGCGTTTGGCAATGCTGCCGTCGCCGTTCATCTGCTGATCGAGCTGCGCAATTACTTTTTCAATTTCGCGTACTTCTTTCAGCAGGGCGGTATTGTCGCCGGAAACCTGCAACGCTGCTTTTTTCATAAACTTCAGCTGCTCTTTGGTATCGCCGAGGAAGTTGTTTGTTCCCAGCACCACGCGGCGGAATGCAGCAAGGTCGTTACTGAATTTCTGCAGGGCTGCACGGTCAACCGGGAGTGTGCTGCTGCCAAGCGTTTTGAACACAAACGAAACCGGCTCGCCTAATTTTTCAGTCTGACCCTCGCGCACGAGTTGCAGGCTGCAGGTATAATTGCCCGGAATCGCAAGCGGTCCCTGGTCGGGTGTATCGTACGGATTGTCTGCATCCGGCACGTAAAAACTTACCGGGCTGGTAATGTCCATGCGGCCATCCCACTCCACGCGGTACAGGCCTTTTTTCGCAGGCTGTTTCATGCGGCGCACCACATTGCCTGAAGCATCGGTAATAAGCAGCAGCACATACGGCGCTTCTTCGCGGTCTTCAAGGCGCATGCTGTCGGCCGAAGGATACGGAATCATTTTGTTGTTCTTCGCCAGTTCTTTTTCCGCTTCTTTGCGTTTGTCTTTCATGGATTTGTACGAATCCTTCATCCAGTAGGTGATGGTTGCACCCGGACCCGGATTTTCTGCATTGTAAAACGAAGCGCCCTGGAACGATTTGCCTTTGTGGCCGTAAGGGCCCGACTGAATGTAGGCAAGACCATCTTTCACCGGCATAATCACAGCGCCTTTATCGAAGTCTTCTTTTTTCAGTGTCTGCAGCGGCGAATAATCATCGAGGATGAAAAAGCCGCGGCCGAAGGTGGCAATCACGAGGTCGTTCTCACGTTCCTGGATGGCCATGTCAGGCACATTCACTGCAGCAGGCAGTCCGCCGGTAAGCTGAATCCAGTTTTTACCGCCGTCGATTGTGAAGTACACACCAAACTCGGTTCCGCAAAACAGCAGGTTCGGGTTCTTGTGGTCTTCTGCAAGGCAGTAGGTTGAACCGCGCTCAGGCAGGCCGTTGTTCATGGCGCTCCAGCTGCGGCCTTTGTCTGAACTCTTCATCAGGTACGGTTTAAAATCACCGCTGCGCTGATTGTTCAGACAGGCATAAATTACATTTTCATCGTGGCGTGAAGCATACACGTTCTGTACGCGGGTACGCTCGGGAACACCGGCAAACGTTTGTGTTTTGGTCCATTTGGTTCCGCCATCGGTTGTGATCTGGATCAGTCCGTCGTCCGTTCCAACAACAATCAGGTTTTCGTTTTTCGGCGATTCGCTGAGTGCGGTAATGTTGCCGTAGATGGAAGTAGATCCGTTTTTGGCAACAGCATCCATGCTCCACCATTTGCCCATGATCTGCATTTTGTTGCGGTCGATGCCACGCGACAGATCGGGGCTGATTACTTTCCACGAGTTGCCGCGGTCGTCGCTGCGGAATAATTTATTCGCCGCGAAATACAGGCGCTGGTTGTTATGCGTACTCAGTTTCAGCGGGGCATCCCAGTTCCAGCGGTAAGCCGGTTCGCCTTCTTTTTCCTGCGGTTTGATGTCGAGAAACTCGCCGGTTTTGCGGTCGAAACGGATCAGTCCGCCGTATTGCCATTCCGAATAAACGATGTTCGGATCTTTCGGATCAATCGCCTGCCAGAAACCGTCGCCACCTACTGTTATAAACCAATCGGCGTTGGTAATGCCGTTGTGGCTGATGGTGCGTGAAGGGCCGCCCATGGAGTTATTGTCCTGGGTTCCGCCATACACATAATAAAACGGTGTGCTGTTATCAACGGCCACGCGGTAGTATTGCGTTATGGGCAGGTTGGCTTTAAAATCCCACAGCTGTGCGCCATCCCACGATTCGTAAATACCGCCGTCGCAGCCCGCGATGAGGTGGTTGGTGTTGGCCGGATCAACAAACAGCACGTGGTTGTCCACGTGTTTGTTTTTCTCGCCGAGGTTATGAAATGTTTTTCCGCCGTCGGTAGTTACCTGGTTGAATACATCCATGGAATAGACTTTATCCACGTCTTTCGGATCGGCAAAAATTTCGGCGTAGTAGTTACCCGAAGTGGAATATGCGCTGCGTTTTTCCCAGCTGGCGCCGCGGTCGGTGCTGCGGTAAAAGCCTTTGCCGTCGGCCGCTTCCACAATGGCATAAATGTAATCCGGGTTCACCGGCGAAATGGCTAAGCCGATGCGGCCTACATCGCCTGCAGGCATACCGGTCATTATTTTGTTCCAGGTTGCGCCGGCATCGGTGCTTTTGTAAACTGCCGATTCGGGCCCCCCACCGAGGTATGTCCATTCCTGGCGGCGGCGCTGGTGTGCGGTGGCGTACAGTACGTTGTGATCGCGCGGATCCATCAGTACTTCGTTGCAGCCGGTGTTTTCACTTATTTCGAGTATGCGTTTCCAGTTTTTGCCACCATCGGTTGTTTTGTAAATGCCGCGTTCGCCGCCTGCATTCCACACCGGACCGTAAGCAGCCACGTAAACGATGTCGCTGTTTTCGGGATCAACCACAATCCGGCCGATGCGCTCGGAGGTTTTGAGGCCCATGTTTTTCCAGCTCTTGCCGTCATCTTCACTTTTGTAGATGCCGTCGCCATAACTTACAGCGCGCTGGTTGTTGTTTTCGCCGCTGCCCACCCACACGGTGTGCGTGTTGCGCGGGTCGATGGTTACGCAGCCGATAGAGAACGACGATTGCCCGTCGAAAATCGGGTCGAAGGTAATACCACCGTTTACGGTTTTCCATACGCCGCCGGCAGCGGCAGCGATGTACCATTCGGCTTTGTTGTTTGGATTAACCGCGATGTCAACCACCCGGCCCGAAGTAACGGCCGAGCCGATGCTGCGGAAACGGAAGGCGCCATACGTGCCGGCATCGGCATACGCGTCTTTTTTGGGGGCCGGTGCAGGAGGTGCATCAGCCGGTTTGGGTTTCTGCGCAAAAACCAGTGAACCGGCCATGAGCGCAGAAAATAGCAGTAGATGTGATTTTTTCATAGCGTACAAAGCTACAAGAGTTTGCGAAATCCGCTACCGGTTTTGGGATGAACGGTTGGTGTTTCCGGGGATAATTCTGGTCTTTTTACCGGTTTTACTGGCAAAAACAGGCGGTTTGTATGGTTTATGAGAATTTGTGCACGACTCTGCTATCTTTGCAAAAGCATTAAATACAGCAACCGCTTTGGCAGAAACCGGAGAAAATTCCCCCAAATGGAAACGCTGGCTGATCCGCTTCGGATGGGCCGGTTTCCTGTTTTTCCTGGTGAAAGGAATTATCTGGCTGCTGGCCGGTTACTGGATTTTTAACGAAGTTACACCATGACACAGGGACAACTGCTTGCAGAAACCATGGCCGGTACCCGCGACCTGGTTTATTTTTACATCAATAAAATAGAACCGGAATACTGGAACAAATCGCTGGAACTGAACGGCAAAAAACTGAACACCGTTTCGTGGCTGGCCGCGCACTTAGCCTGGGCCGAAAATATGCTCATTTTGCAGGGCTGTGCTGCAAAAGACCTCACCAAACCCTGGTTCGACCATTTTGCCATCCGCAAAGAAGCGCCACCGGTGGAGTTGTATCCTTCGCCGGAAGAACTGCGCGCCACGCTGAAAGAAATACACGAAGCCAGCCTGGAAGTGGTCGCTTCACTCAGCGATGAACAGTTGCAGGAACCGAACAACCACGGCATGGCGTTTAAACGCGGCAATACGAAAATGCACATGATCATTCATCATATCCGCCATGAAGGCACGCATGCCGGTCAGCTTTCGCTGCTGTGCAAGGGACTGGATGTGACCACGATTTAATTTTTTGTCTCCTGGCATTTTCCTGGTGGGACTCCCAGGACTTTTGGACGCGTTAAAAAAACTTATTTGCTGAACTATGCCCCTGCCCGATTCCATCACGCATTACCATTACCCGGATAAAGCACCGTTCCTCAACCTGAGTGAACTGGATGCAGAAACACGTTCGCCCGTAATTGCAGCGCTCAATGCCCGCGCAGCAGAAGGCCATACACTGCGTGCTTTCCCGGAATGGTATATGCCGCAACGCCTGGAAGCAGAAGCAACCATGCGTGCGCTGTACACCGCAAAATTTGGAAAACCGGAACGGCAGGTTCCACATTATTTTACGCTCGGCAATTCACCGGTGCTGGAACGGATTTACAAAAACAACTTTCGGAAAGTGGTGTTACCGGTTAACGCGTTTGAACCGCACGAACTCTGTTTCTGCATCAACGACAGCCTGTGGACCATGGCCAAATCACACAACCCGGAAGCGAAATGGGACAACCGCTGGTTTGAAGGCAAACTGTACACCTACGCCGAAACCTGCGCAATACTGGATGAGCTGGGCGTTGCACCTGAAAATGAGGATTCGCTGAAGCAGCATAAACTGGGGTTTGTGGAGGCTTTAGTTTGGTCGGATAAACCATTGTACCTTTACAAGCATGCAACGCCTGTTTGATTTTATTTCTTCCATTCGCATCATCGCTTCCCCCACGATGATCGGTGCCATTGCGGGCGCCTGCGTTTACCTGTACAACCCGAACACCACGCGGTTATTTATCGCCTGCGGGCTGGGAGCTGCGGGGCTTGTTATTGGTATTGTGTGGGCGGTGCGTGTGCAGCGGAAACACGGTGCTACAACATATATGGCGAAGCTGGATGGTTCACCGGAGTTGGATTTTAAACCTGACGCTTCGCAGTTGGATGAAAAAGGTACGCCGGTGGATAAAAAATAGTTTGTGCTGTAGCCGGGAAGCATCCCGGCTGAATCTTTTTCATACTTCATAATACTATAACCGCTGAAGCACAATTATTCAAAAGATAAAAAATCCTGAAAAAAAAAGGCTGTTAATCGGGTAGCAGTTAAAAAAGTTCCTTTAACCCTGTTGCAATTTTTACCTTGGGCACGTGCAGTAATTGCTGCATCAGCGTAGTATCGGCCACCAAATGTTTTGGTTCGTTGGGTTGTATTTCAAACACCGGTGTTTTTCCGCATTGGTTTCCGATCGCTTCCGCAATTTCGCGCAGCGACATTACTTCACTTCCGGCCACGTTTATTTTACGGCTTTCGTTCAGCATAAGTGCTTTTTCCACCGCGCGGGCGGCATCACTTACATGAATCGGGTTGATGCGTAAACCGTTTTCCTGTTGCAGCGTGATGGGTTTGCCGTTTAATACGGAATCTACGAGGCGCGGCATGAGCATACTGCGTTTCTGCGCAGCACCATACACAAAGAAAAAGCGGAGAATGGCCACATTATAAAACGGCGCATAGTTTTCGGTAAGCACTTCCGAACACAATTTGGTGCCGAGGTAAAATCCGAGATCACCGCGCGAAACCACCTGGTCCGATTCCCGGAACTGCTGATCGCCGGTGCCATAAATGCCGCCGGATGATGCGAGTACAAAGTGTTTTACACCAGCCCGCTGTGCATAATCAAGCAGGCGGAGCGTACTTGCAGTATTCGTCTTAAAAACGAGTTCGGCCTTGTGCGGAAACTCACGGAAGTGTTCCGACTGCGCCAGGTGTATTACCGCATCCATGCGTTCGGGCAACTGCGAGCTGTCCCAGTCTGCACCAAGATCGGCTGGAATTACCGTAAGGTTTTTATGCGAAAACGAAAACTGTTCCGGGCGATGCACGAGCGCGGTAACGGCATGTTCTTTCAGCAGCAGGGGAAGCACCGCCGAACCGATGAGCCCGCTGGCTCCTGTGAGCAGGATGTTTTTCAAGGGCGTTCGGTTAAAGTCGCTTTAAAATAGGCAGTGTACCAGGCTACGGTTTTCTGCAAACCGGTTTGCACATCCATTGCCGGTGTAAATCCGAGCAGTGTGCGTGCTTTATCAATGGCGGCGAGGCTGTTCGCGATATCGCCGGTGCGGCGCGGTTTGTATTCCGGCTGCTGCGTACTTTCCATTTCCCCTGCAATGAGGTGGAACAGTTCGTTTAACGACGTGGTGCCGCCACAGGCAATGTTGTAAATGCGGTTCAGCGCTTCCGGGTTGGTGGCCTGTGCTGCGCAGAGGTTTGCATCCACCACGTTTTCTACAAATGTAAAATCGCGGGTGGTGGTGCCGTCGCCGAAAATGGTACACGGTGCACCGTTGTAAATGTTCGTGATAAAAATCGGGATCACAGCGGCGTAGGGACCGTTCACATTCTGGCGCGGACCAAATACGTTGAAGTAACGCAGGCCGATCACTTCCAGGTTATATACGCGGTTAAAAACAGCCGCATACAATTCGTTGGTGGCTTTGCTCACCGCGTACGGCGAAAGCAGGTTGCCGGTGCGTTCTTCCACTTTGGGCAGTTGCGCATCATCGCCGTAAACTGAAGATGACGAGGCATAAATGAAACGCGATACACCGGCCTTTACAGCAGCGTGCAACATGTTCAGAAAACCGTCCACGTTTACCGCGTTGGTGGCCTGCGGATTATCAATGCTGCGCGGTACAGAACCCAGCGCCGCATGATGAAATATGGTATGCACCCCGGCACAGGCGTGGTGACAAAAATCCGCATCGCAGATGGAGCCCTGCATCCACTGCACATTGGGCTGATCAATAATGCTGCTGATGTTTTCGAGGTATCCGGTTGAAAGATCGTCAATGATGCGCACCGTGATGTCCGGATACTGCGCGAGGCGTATGGCGAGGTTGGAGCCGATGAATCCGGCGCCTCCTGTTATAAGCACTGTTCCTTTAAATGATTCGATTGCCTGGATCGCAGCCATAAATATCCGTTAGCGCAAAGATAAATATATCCGGCGATAACGGGCAGCCAGTTCGGCGTTGTTGTGTAAATCCTGTGCCGATTGTTTTGCAATGCGCCGTTTGGCCTCCAGCGCATCGGGGTTGGAAATGTAATACGCCAGCGTTTCGGCCAGGTGTTCGATGTCGGTGATTATGAGTCCTGAATTGTTGATCGCATCTGTCACAAACTCCGGCCGCACCCACGTCACCGCAGGCACACCGGCATGCAGGCTTTCGATCTGCGCGTTGGCGTAATACCCCATTTTCATTTTACCGATGCTAAGGTCGGCGGTTTGCATTTCGCGCAGCACGGTATCGTTATCCACGCCTTTCAGGAAAACAAAATCGATGTGCATGCCTTTTCCGCGCAGTGTATTAATTGCTGCTTCAATTTCAGCCGTGCCTTCAATGCCGGGATGGTTGGTTACATGCACAATGCGGAACGCTTCATTTTTTACTGCGGCAGGAGCAACCGGCATTTCAACGGGCGGTGTAAAAAACGGGATATGCTCGGCGGCCGGCACAAAATCTTTCATGTCGGGCGTGGTAACAATGGTGTAATCCGCATACTTCGCAGCAAGTGCGCGGCGCATTTTGTTTACTTCGCCTTTGCAGATGCGTGCATTGTAGTCGCATACCTGGCAGATGTTCACCTGCGGATGCAACTGCATGTTTTTTTCGCGGTCGCGGATTTCGCAGCCGCGGAAATGCACCACTACTTTGCGCCCCATCATTTTCAGGAACTTCAGTTCCCAGCCGCTTTCGGTATGCGTAATCATAAAATGGCTGTGAATGATCGGATATTGCGCCACTACTTTCCAGAAAAAAAGAAATTCACTCAGCCGTTTGCGCGCCGGGGAGCCGGTGTGTTCGAAAAGCAGGTCGTATTTCGACCAGCCTTTACTTTTTTCAACAGCCAGGTAATCGGCGCGTATGCCGTTTTCGCGCAGAATCTGCACGGTGTAATATGCAATGTGAACGCTGTAGGATATATGCAGCACCGCTTCTTTTTTACGTCTCCACCGCAGCAGCAGGCTGAGCGGATAACTCAGTGCTTCGGTAAAAAATACAACGAGACGTAACTTCATGCGTAGCTGTTCGCCGGTTATTCGTTTTCTTTAATGATGTAACACGGGGTCATTGCAAACGGAAATTTACGGATTACTTCGGTACGGCCTTTAAAATAATCATCAACCGCCTTGGTTTCACCCGGAAACGTGCCGTAATCATCCAGCAGCAGCACGCCACCTTTTACCAGGCGCGGATACAATTCTTCGAGAATGGTAACCGCCGGTTCATAAATATCGGTATCTAAATTGAGCAGCGCTATTTTCAGGTGCGGATTGGCTTTTACATAAGCCGGAACCGTTTGCGTGATATCACCGGCAACCAGCTCCACATTTTTCTCCACGCGTTTCTGCGCAAGAACTTCCATCAGCTGTTCGGTGGAAATGGACGATGCGCCGGCGGCATTTACAAAACGTTCGCGGTAGGCTTTGTCGTCTTCAAACGCCGTTGCCGGAAACTCGCCGAAAATATCAAAGCCGATGAGTTTATGCGAAAACGCACCGCCAAACAGTTCCCGGAAACCGGCGAAACGCGAAAAACTCGCCCCTTTGAACACACCGCATTCCACGATGGCACCGGGCAGGTCTTTCACCATTTTAAACAGTTCATAGTGCGCAATAAATTTGCTGAAACGTGTGGTGTCGCAGCTCAGGTAAAAGTCATTTTCATACTGAAATGCTTTCGAGTAGTCGGGTAATTGGATCATACGGAGGTCTTACGGTCCCCAAATATACAATTTTCATCCGGTAGCAGTTACGCACGGCCATGGCGATCGCGTCTGAAAATTTTTATGCTGATTTAGCGGTTTTCCAAAATAGTATTGAATCAAAAAAAAGTGGTCAGTCAGTTCGAGTGCCAGGCGTGCAGGGCGGCGAAATGGAAGGTGTATCGAGAACGTGCGAGGGGATCCCGACCCACGTTCCCGATACATTTCTTGCTGATGAAAAATCAGCAAGAAACACGCGAACTGACTGCCCGCTAACACTATCAAAAGTAAGAGGTCTGCCCGAAAGTCCTGATTATGGGGATATAGCAGATGGCATTTTTCAGACGCGATTGCCCTGACGCACGGCTACTTCCCTCCTGCCCTGCGTTTGATGTCTTCGGCAGCGTCTTCGTAACCGGTTTGTTTTTTCTCAAACTGTTTGCCGAAGTTGTAACGCAACGTAAGCCAGCCCACGCGGGTTTCATCCTGCGTATTGATGTACACATCCATGCCGTTGAAATCAATGGAGCCGGTAACGTAACCGGTAAAGAAAATATCGTTTATGCTGAGTGCAACCGATAATTTTTCGTTCAGAAATGATTTTGAAACCGAGGCATTCAGCGCCCAGTTCGAATTGAGGTTGAGCATACCATACTTCAGTTTCGACATGTAATTCGCCGACAGTTCTGCTTTTATGCCTTTCGGCAGCACAAAGGTGTTGCTGATGTTTGCAGTTATGCCAAGGCTTTCGGTACGCAGCGTGGTACCGTCAAGCGGCGAATTGATGCGCTGATCAAATGCTTCGATGCCGCCCTCGATGTTCCACCATTTGGCCACCGGCAGTCCGAAACCAACCGACAACGCAAAGGTGTTGATCGTATTCAGGTTGGCGGTAGTCTGGAACGAAACGTTTGTAGAATCAATCTGCTGAATCACTTCCATCATCGCATCGCGGTCGTGGCTGTAACTTACCGTGGTAAACAAAAACTCGTGATACACGTGCGTCAGCTGCAGCGCGTTGGTGAACGACGGTTTCAGAAACGGATTCCCCTGGTTGTACGTGTATTTGTCGAGGTAAAACACAAACGGGTTCAGTTCCTGGTAATCCGGACGGTCGATGCGCCGCGAATAACTGAAGTTAAACGCATGATTTTCATTGACCGGGCGTTGCACAAACACACTCGGGAAAAACTGGAGGTAATCGGTTGTGTTGGTGCGGTCAAGCGTTTCGGAATAGCCTTTTGCAAGCGTCTGCTCCACGCGCAGGCCGCCCTGCCAGGCCCATTTTTTCCACTCGCCCGATGCCGTTACATAACCGGCGTTAATGAGTTCGGTGTATGTAAAATCGTTGGTGCGCAGCGAATCATTGATCCATTCGCTGCCCTGCAGGTTTTCAAAACGCAGGTCGTTACCGGTGCTTACATAACTGCTTTTCAAACCGGTTTCCCATTTGATTCCATTTTTGCCGGGATGCACATAATCCAGTTTCAGTGCGCCCACCTGGATCACGCTCGTATTGGCGTTGCGCTGCCATTCCGGCTGCTGCAGTTCGGTGCCGGCACTGTCGTAATAATGCAGCGCAAAGTTGGTGTTCGCACGCGAGGTGTATTGCAGGTAGTCAGCATTAAAACTCAGTTCACGGCCGGTGGTATCCAATGCTTTTTTGAGGTAAATACCAATGCCGGGATTGTAAAAACGGCTTTGCTCAACATTCTGCTGGTCGAGATTTTCTATACCGGGCTGGTTGCTTTCTGTTTTGGCCGTTTGCGTGTTCGTTACTTCATACGAAGGATTGTACAGACCTGATAAACGAAAGCCCGTTGTTATTTTTTTGCCGGGATAAAAATCATAACCGGTTGTGATGTTGTGTGCATTGTCATCGCTGCGTATTTCCGACGACTGTTCAAACAGGGAGGTTGTACCGAGGTAATTGATGCGGCGCTCCAGCTGCGGTTTCTGCATGCTGTTGTACTGGTTCCAGTCGTACGAAAACATACCGCCCCACTTTTCTCCGCCATAATCGAAACGCACACCGGCTTTTGCTTTGGCAATAAATCCATACCCATAACCGGCATGTACCGAACCGTTGAACCCGCTGTTTTTATTGCGTTTTGTTACAATGTTAATAATACCGCCCACGCCCTGTGCATCGTATTTCGCCGATGGGTTTGAAATAATTTCCACGCGCGCCACCGATTCGGCCGGCATGTTTTTCAGCATGGCGTTTAACTGGTCGCCTGCGAGGTAGGTTTGTTTGCCGTCAATCATAATCACCACGCCCTGTTTGCCGCGCAGGGAAATGGCTCCGTTCTGATCAATGATTACGCCGGGAGTGCGTTTCAGTAATTCGTACAGGCTGCCCGTGGTGCGCAGCGCACTGCCTTCCACATTCATCACCAGCATGTCGGGCTTTTGTACAAACACGGGTAAAATGGCTGTTACTTCCACCTGCCCGATTTCGCGGCTGCTGTTTTGCAGCACAAACACCGGCAGTTCTACCAGCAACGCTGATGCGGTAACGGTAAACGGACCGTTCATCAGCGGCGCATAACCAACCATGCTGGCTTTTGCAAAATAAGTTCCCGGTGCAATACCCGGCAAACGAAAACGGCCATCTTCACCTGCAACAGTGCCTCCCGCAAAAGAGGTGTCGGCCGCGTTAAGCAGTACCACCGACGCAAATACCGCCGGCGACTGATCATCAAGGCGAACCGTGCCGCGTATTTCAC
This sequence comes from Chitinophaga pinensis, assembly GCA_943372645.1. Lineage (GTDB taxonomy): Bacteria > Bacteroidota > Bacteroidia > Palsa-965 > Palsa-965 > VBWE01. The sequence continues at coordinate 167,310 of CALRZN010000008.1, forward strand.
CTTCATTTTTTCCTGCAAATACATACACGGAACTGCTGCAGAGCAGCAACAACGGGAGAATAAATTTCATCTGTGCGTTTTTAGTGTGTATGCGACGGCGCACTGTACACAAAAGTTACAGCACTTCCGGAAAAATGTGTTTGCACAGGAAAGACGGGGGTTATATGAAATAGTTGCCGCCTTTATAGTATCTTTTAAAATAGACAGGGAATAATTTTTATTTGTATAAAATAATTCCTGCTCAAGTTGGCAGTGGCAGTTGGCAATGGCAGTCAGATCGGATTTCAAGGAAAATGTCACTGGTTCTTACGCAAACGCAACTGCCGCTGCCTGCTGCCACTGCCACTAATTCCGCGATGTCTGCTATAAAAGATCGTTTAATTACAGCTCTTGGAAGCCTGGATAAAATAACGCTTGCCGTTGAGTCCGACCTCGTTGGAAGCACTGCGGGCGGTGATTTCAAATGTTTTTACCGTGCCGTTGTTGAACGTAAGCACCAGCATACTTGCACTTCCCTGCGAACTAATTTTCCAGGTACCGCTGCCGCCTGAACTGCTGGCACCGGATGCATTGCTGTCGTAACCCGTGCTGGTATAGCTGTTATCGCCGGCCGCCACGAAGGTGTTGTTCACACACAAATCGTAACTGTATTTTTCAGAATACCCGCTGGCGGTATAAAGGTACAGCAGCTGTTTTCCTTTCAGTTTGGTAATCCATTGCTGCGCATCGGCCGAAACCACTGGCTTTGTAAACTGCATGCTGTTCGCAATACTTTTAAGTATGGCCGTAACGGCAGGTGTGTAATTCAGCATGCCGCCTTTGGCTGCAACCGATGCGCCCCCGCCGTGCGGCGATACCAGCACCAGCGATTCAATAACAAGCGGCGAACCGGATGCTTTGCCTTCGTAATGCACAAGCACACCGTTGCTGTTATAATCGGCCGTGGTCGCTTTCAGGCTTACGGCTGACGATGCATCATTTACATCAACAGCATCTTTTTTCACCGCAGCAGTTGAATTGTATGCGTGGCTGCTCACGGTCATTTCAATGCCGGCCATCCCGCAGTTGATTTCAAAACCGTCTTTGGTGGGCGTTACCGAACATCCCGCAGGCACCTGGAAGGAATACGCCCCGAACGGATCTTTGTAACGCGTTCCGGCAGCAGCCGGTACTTTGGCGGATGATGATGTTGTAGTTGTTGTTGTTTTCGGTGTAACCGTTGCTGTTGCAGCAGGCGCTACCGGTTCGTTTGATTTTTTGGTAACCGGAATGGTTACGCCTTCGGTAATTACTTCAAACGCGGTGCCTGAACCCGAAAGCGAAAACGGGATAAGGTTGCCGTTATACGCATAACTCGCCGACAAAACGCCCAGGAAACGGAAGCCTTCTTTGTACGGATAGCTTTGTCCCTGGAAAATAAAATTGCCGCTGTATTGTTTGCCTTCTTTGGTAACGGTAAGGCCCAGCTGTGATTCCGTGTTTTCAAAATAACCCACAAGCGGATCTTCAGTAGCGGTTTGTCCGAAAAGCAGTTCCCCGAAATTCATCAGCAGGAAGAGGATAAGAAAGTGTGTACGTTTCATAAGTGGTGAACCAAAAGTACGGGAATATCGGGAATTGGGGATGGACAAAAGTCTTTGTTTATTGTTTACATCCTATAATCAGTTTGCAGTTTTTCAGTTTGCAATTTGCAGTTTTTTGTGTACGTAAAATGATCTTTTAAATCCGGCTTGTAATAAAACACATACTTCGGTTCGAGCGTCAGTCGAGAACAGTGATGT
>CALRZN010000009.1:0-166716 GCA_943372645.1 Chitinophaga pinensis
CGGTTTTTGGAAGTTAAGAAGATCATAGTACGGATGCATACTGCCACTGCCACCTGCCACTGCCACTGATAAACAGATTTACTTTAAGGCAAACAAATTCGCGCAGCGAAAAGCATACGATCTGTTTTAAACAAGCTAACTACGCCAGAAACGCTTCGCGTATCTCCCTTGCAATTGCTTCCAGTTCTTCTTTCGGCAGCTGCATTTTTGGGCGGGTAAAATTGATATCACCAATTTCGTTCATGGGTACGAGGTGAATGTGTGCGTGCGGTACTTCCAGCCCGATTACCGCCACACCGATGCGTTTGCAGGGCACGGCTTTTTTCATTGCAATTCCAACTTCGCGGGCAAACAGTTGCAGTTCGGTGTAGGTGGCTTCATCGAGGTCGAACAAATGATCTACTTCTTTTTTCGGAATCACGAGCACGTGTCCTTTCACCAGTGGAAACACATCGAGGAATGCGAGGCAGTTTTCGGTTTCTGCAATTTTGTATGCCGGAATTTCACCGTTAACGATTTTCGTGAAGATGGATGCCATGGTTATTTTGTTTTTGGTGCGGCCGCATCCTGCTCCAGGCTGATGTTTTCATCCCCGGAACGATACGGCAGGTAATTGATGATGAACTGAAACATTTCGTCGGTGGTACGCATGCTGCCCTCGCGCTCGCCCACGGGCCGCGGCGGGTTAAACGGGTTGAGCGGATTGGCGCGCGTGTTGTCATACACCCCGATCACTTTGATTTCTGAACCGGCGGGAATTTTTACCATCTTTTTAAACGTGTAAAAATACTGCCAGCGGAAATCCCATTTCGGAATGTTGATCAGTTTGATCGTATCGCCCTGCGGGGTGGTTGCAAACGCCTTGAACGATTTACCGAGCAGGTGCATGTGCGGATTGATGGTAACGATTGAGATGTCTTCCTTTACCGTGTAGCGCGTTACAAATGTTTTCACCGAATCGGCCGGAACCATTAGCGGCGGTTCTATTTTCGAAACGCCGAACGTGCCCATCTGCAGTTCGCGCAGCGGGCGCCCGGGCGGCGACTTCATGAAAAAGAAATTAAAATACGAACTGTCCTGCTGGTCAACAGAACTCGGGCCGTAGTGAATGTCTTTCAGGAAAACAGCACCGTCTTTTTTCACCGTTAATCCGCCGATACCATCCGGATAAAAATAAGGCAGCACGCCGGGCAGGTAATTCACTGCCGAAGGTGTAAGCATCGGGAATGTGCCATCGGTGTATGCGATTTTCATTTCCTTATATGCTTCTGCAAAATCGCTGTTTTCCGAATTCACAAACGGTGCGCCGCTGAAGCGGTCGTTGGCGCGCTGGCCATCGTACTGGATGAGGAAACCGTTCACATGATGCACAATTTTGCGTTTGTCGGGAACAAATTCAATCGCGCGGAGAAACGTATCACTGTTTAATGTGTACGGCAGTTTCATCAGCAGAAACTTGTCGCGGTTGTTGCCGGCAATCGGAACCGCCTGCTGCATGTGCACCACAAAATCAGGTGTACCGAGCATGGACCCTTTTGGAAAAGCAGGAAGCGGCGGCAGTTTTGTTGTATCGCCTTTCGGGCAGCCTTTATCAATCCACGCGCACAGCAATGCAATATCTGCTTCACCCAGCTGCAATTGCCCGATAAATTCGCTGTAGTGCGGATCGGCCGGCCAGGGCGGCATTACACGCGCAGGCACTACTAAGCGAATGGTTTTGGCTTTGCGTTTAACATCATTCCAGGTGAGCAGCGGAAACGGTCCCATGCCATCCGGCCGGTGACAGGGCGCGCAGTTTTTGAAAATAACCGGCGCAATGTGTTCCGAAAAATTAACGTTTTCCGGAATTTTAAAATCGGTTTTAACTGCGGTCGTATCAGTAGTGCCGGATTTGTCGTCGCCGGTACAGGCCAGCAACAGCAGCGGAAACAGCAAAACAAAATACAGGTTGCGGTTCATTCGCGTTCAATAATACAGCCTAATGCCTGTGTGTTTACAAACGTACGTTTTTCCCCGTTTGTTATTGCAGTGAGTACATCGCGCAGGTTGTGTTCGGTGGGTTGCAGGCGTTTCTTCCCGGTTTCGTACATCCAGTCGTCTACACGCCCGGAATACAAAACGGTGCCGGAAGCATCGGTAACAAAAACCTCCGGCGTTACGTTCGCATCAAAGCGTTTGGTGTAAACAAAACCCGGATCGCTGATCACGTCAAAACGCAGTTTGTAATTCGTTTTAAAGGAACGGATTTCTTCCGGTTTGTACGCATCGCCGGGAATGATTCCGATCAGTTCGATATTTTTTCCGGCGAATGAATCCACCAGCGCATTCAGCGTAGCGGCATAACCCTGGCACAGCGGACAGTCCGGTGTCATAAAAATGTAAGCGGTAGCTAAATGCTGTTTTTCCGCTGCCTTAACCGAATCATTAACGGAACCATTGCCGTTCTTTTCTGCGGAATTGCATGAACATAAAACGCATAAAAAAAGAACGCCCGTTACTGCTGCAACGAAAGCGTTCTTTTTTATTGTTTTCATGATTTATTTATCGGGTGATTTCGAGCACTTCAAACTGGATGGTTCCTGCGGGAACCACAATATCCACTTTATCACCAACCACTTTGCCTAGCAGTCCTTTGGCGATGGGCGAATTGATCGAAATCCGCCCCGATTTCATATCGGTTTCGTTTTCAGGAACAAGTGTATAAACGGTGGTTGCCCCTGTTTTCGAATTTTTGATTTTTACTTTCGAAAGGATAAACACTTTCGAGTTGTCCATCTGCGATTCATCTACAATGCGTGCATTGCTGATGGTTTCTTCGAGCTTCGAAATTTTCAGTTCGAGCAGGCCCTGGGCATCCTTGGCGGCATCGTATTCGGCGTTTTCGGAAAGATCCCCTTTATCGCGGGCTTCCGCAATCTGTTTCGAGATGCTGGAACGCTCCTTGGTAGCCAGGAAATGCAGTTCCTCTTTCAGTTTTTTTAAGCCCTCTTCTGTTACATAATATACTTGTGACATATCGTAAAATTTAAAGACGTGTTCGTGGTGAACGTGTTCTTGGTTTTGTTAAAAACAAGAGAGAATCCCCATAACAAGGACTCTCTCTTTCTGTTAATAGCAAAGTTATATAAATTTTACAATATCAAACAAGTTTTGACACCTGTTTTAGCACCCGATTTAAAACGAATCGAGGTCAATGGGGCGCATCACTCCAAACCATTTAAGTATTTTTTCACCTGCGCCCGGCACATCCACATGAATGATGTACATGCCGCTGGCGATGGGCACACCGGCCTGGTTTTTCAGGTCCCAGTCCATATACGTTTGCGGCGAATCTTTTGTGATCTTCCGTATCTGCGTTCCGCTGATTGTGTAAATGCGTACCGTGCATTTTTCCGGCAGGTTGGTAATCTTAACCCGGTTATCAAGCTGGTTCGTTTCATAGCCCGAATACGCGTAATACGGATTCGGCACTACGTTGATGAGCTCAAGCGCATTCACCGCCGTTTCGTGATCCGCTTTTTCGGTTTGCAGATCGTACGTACTGAAACGATACAAGGGATCATTATTATTCTGCGGCTGCACCGACTGATCGGGCATATTGGAGGCCGAAATTGTGCCACTGGTCGGGTGATAATTTTTCTGATACGGTTTCGCCATGCGGATGCGCACTTTTGCTTCGCAGGGCATTTTTGACGGATCGGAAAATGCAAAACGGTTATCGGTCAGCAAGGGAATATTTACCCACATGGCATCATTCACCACATCGCGGGCGGATGGATTGTTGCCGGTAAATGCCTGGGAGGAGGTCAGCATTTTGTAAATCGACTGGCAGCCATCGTATGCAGGAATATTTTTCCGCAATCCGTTCAGATCTGCCGGACCGTTTGTACCGTTGTAATAGACATTGCCGTTGTGCCCGAACACATAAATGTAGTGCATGCCGCCCCACAGCGGATCGAATAACGGCGACTGCACGGAGGTGGTCGGATTCCATTTCATATCGCGGCCGTTTTCAGCAACGAGTGCCGAGTTTTCTGCAAAAGCAATATTGAGCCGTTCGCCGGTTTCTACGTTAATGGCATAGCCGGGAAACCAGCTCATGCCGGTACCGGTGCCATCGGGGTTTCCGTTTTTATCCAGCGACTGGCCTGCGCGCAGGTGCCATTTGGGTGTGGCAGCTTCATTTAAACCGGCAGTATTACCGGCTTCAATTACTACGCAACGGCTCCATTTGCTTTTGTCAGGTGTAAGCACCACATCAACACTGGCCAGCGATTCAATTTTGTTGAGTGTTGCTATTATATTCGCCGTGGTTGCAGTCATGCGCGGACCGGTGAAACATCCGTCGGGATCATCGCCCGAAGTCATTTTGTAAGGTGCCCAGGTGCCGCCGAGCATTTTTTCATACTCGCCGTTATCATCCGGCCCGATAATATCACCGGCCCACAATCCGCACCCGGTTCCGGCAGCAACTGTTCCTGACCGTATCCAGTTGAAGTTATTTTGTCCTTCCTGGTCGGCAACACCGGTGAGCCAAACTTTTGATGCATCACCAAATGCCATGGTCGCTTCAATAAATCCGTTTTTATCCGGATGTGTTCCGTTACCGGTTTTATACGTTTGTGTTATCGCAACAGAAATACCGAGTTCGGGAATGAGCTGTTCGTTTGCCGCACCAAGATTGAGCAGTTTTTCCGAGGTCCACGATCGCTGAACCGGCGCAGTCTGTGTGAGTATCCAGCGCGTGGTATCTTCCCGCACATTATCGGGATCGGTAGAAAGCGGCACGTTATTGATAAAACGCAGTTCAAAATCGCCTGCGGCTACATTCAGCGGATCAATCACTTTAATGTTGACGGGGCCACGGCTGTAGGTATACGTTGGCTGATCAGCCCGGGCAGTACCACCGGCATCAACAGGTGTGGCATTTAAAATGGCTTCAACTGTTTTATCATCAAAATCGAGCACCTGTCCGCCGTTTCCGTTTCCTTCGATACGGGTAATTTTTGGACCACTGCCGTAAGAGCTGCTGAACGCTGTTCCGCCCGCTTCCGGGTTCGGGATGTGGGGAATTGCGGCATACACTTTAATGTTTTTGCGTCCCGCTTTATATGGTTTTTTCTGCCCGATAACAGAAGCCTGCATCGGGTTTGCTGCATTGTATGGTGCATCATCCTTGTAAGGGATATACGAATTGTACCCGTATGCCAGCACCATATAATAATATGTTTTATGATTCACGAGCCGGTTATCGCCCGTAGCAAATGCATCCGATCTGATGCTGAACGAATGGGCTATGCCCGCATCATTTGATTCCAGGGTCATGTCCTGCGGTACATTGGCATTAAGCGCAGGAGAAAAATTAAAATTCACGAGTTGTTTTACATCATTCCGTACATCACACTGCACAACGAGACGCGCCTTGTCTGCATTATACAGATCGGCGGTGGTTACAGTGGCATCTTTTAACTGGAACACCTGGTAGCCTTCAAAATCAAATGTTTCGTCAAGGTTTAATGTTCCTGCAGGATCGAGCACACCAATCAGCGGATCGACTTCCGAATAATTTTCGCCTTCGTTATTCGAACCTTGTTTATTATTCAGAAAAAGAATCAGTTCCTGGTTCATTTCCTGGATAGATACATCGGGTGCATCCGGGCCATTCAGCACCTGGAAACAATTATCAAACAGCGCCTGTGCCTTATCATCGGTGAGGCGCATCAGGTCAACCGAAGCAGCCGGACCACCGGAACTTGCACGCGCCCAGACCACGCCGGTAGTGACATAATTGATCGCACCCGGCGCAAGGGTAAATGCGCCGGCCGACTGCACAAAACGGCGGTCGCCGGGCTGGTTATTTGATGATGCTTCATCCCACGGAAGTTGCGGTTGCCCGTTCGTTCCCCAGCCCTGCGGATCGGAATCGCCGGGAAACATAAAATCGCAGGGCTGACTTCCGCCATAACCGTTTCCGCCATACGTAAACGGCGTACCATCGCGCCACAACCCAACCAGGTAGTTATAATAATCTGTTGCCAGTTGCGGATCGCCCTGCACCGAGCCGCTGTTGTTGTAATACAAAAATTTGGACATGATGATCTGCTCACCCTGTTCATCTACAACTCCGTTGCGGTCATTGTCAACTGCATCACCTGCATCGGCAAGCGGTCCCTGGAAAAAATCAATTCCAAGTGCGGGTGGATTTGCACCATACGAACCCGGCTGTGCAGAAGCACTGCTGCCATCGTTGGCATCACCGTTATAAGTGTAACCCAATCCGCGGCTTACATCGCAGCCGACAAAATCATCAAACGCATAACCCAGGTCCGAATCGGCCCACACGCCGAAATAACAATCGTTGAGTGCGATCGTTGAACGGTTGATGATTTTGTATTTGTAAAACGTCATGTTATTTATTTCATCATTGGTGGTAAATGCAAAAGCCTGTGCCTGCAGTTCCAGCCCGATGGCCTGCGAACCGGTTTCTGTATGCGCACTGCCTTTATCATTAAACACCCACCACAAGGTCTGATCACCGAACAACTGTTCCTTCGTGCAATCGTTATTCAAACTGCTGAGTACATATCCCGGATAGTCACCTGCTGAAGGATTATAAATACCATCGCCGTCGCGGTCATGAAAGGGTGCAAGAAACTGATCGTGATTTTTGGTCGGATCGCCATTACCCGGCCACGTAAGGATTGATTGCGGGGGCGTGTAGTTTAAAGGCAATCCGGTTTCATACCAGCTTACAAAATCTTCGACCTCTTTGCGAGTAATTTTCCAATGTTTGTCGTATGCATTACAAACTGCTGCATCGGTTGAAACAGTTGACATATCCAACGGTCCGGGCCAGAAGTCATTTCCATTCTGCCGGTAAGTCATTGCAGCTACTTTCAGCTGTCCTCCCGCATCCAGCCCGCCGATCCATAGTGAACCTCCGAAAACAGAATGCGTTCCGCTTCCTTTTGGTACTTCATATTTGGGGTTGGAGAGATCCCACCACATATCGCCGCCGGTCATAATCGTGGTGCGCACATTATTGATATCAAGATCGGTTTTCGCAAATGCGGGTGTACAAGACGCAAGGGTTTGCCTTGCATCTCCTCCTGCGGAATTTCCTGTCGTGCTGGTTCCGCCCACCCGTTCACGCGCGGCCAGCCCGCTTCCGGTCAATGACGTTGCGAGCACCCATAAAAAAATTTGACGCCTGATTTTCATAAGGTTCTGTTTTAAAGTTTACATCTGTTTGAATTGCCGTACGGGTATAAACACGGATCAAACCGGGTATCTGCGATGCAATACCGGAATAATAAGGGGATGCTTCAGCCGGTGCAATGCACAGGATAAGAACGAAGCGGAGATGTAAATGCGGGAATGTAAATCAGCGGGGACGTTGAAAAAAAATCCGGGGATGGATTATTGCAATGTGGGATGTGGGGTACTGGCAGGCGGGGATGAAAAAAAAGAAACGGATCAGTTGCTGCTGGAATAGTTGCAGCAACTGATCCGTTTAAATGATCTTACAGGTTGATACGTGCACCGAAGCTGTGTACCCCGTTGAACGGGTTGGTAGCACGGTACGAGTAGTCAACTGCAAATGTAGATTTGCTCTTGGTGAAGGGCAGTTCAACCGAAACACCTGCTGTGGGGCCGGTGAAAGCAGTTGTACGTGTATCTGTGCTGGTGATTCCTTTTTCGTAATCGTAACCGGCACGAACCATCAGCATCGAACGCCATGCGTATTCAACACCGAACTGGAACTTGTCTTTACCGAACGAGTTCGATACGAAGTTACCGGCAAGTGTAACACGGTTGTTTTTCATGGTTACGCTGTCTTTCGAAAAATACAGGTCATAACCTGCACCGATGTTCAGCATCGAAGGCAATTCGAAATCTGCAGAACGCTGTTCTACAGTCATCGAGTAATTGCCGTTCGGCGAATCGCCGCGGAACGAAAGACCGTCGCCGCTGAAACGCATGCGGGGCCCGATGTTCTTGAGCGCGATACCGAATTTCAGTTGCTCGTATTTTCCGGTTACATACTGAATACCTGCATCCAGGGCTACACCACGTGCAGCAACGTCCGGAAGTGCTTCCGAAATCGCCTTTATTGTTAAACCACCATAAATGCTTTCCGAAAAACCTTTGGCATACGAAAGTGCAATGTTGGTAAACTGCGGCGAATAAGTACCGAGTCCGCCTTCCGGCAGGTCAACAGTTGTGATCGGAATATCGCCGAAATCCATTGACATTACGCCAAGACCGAGTGCACCGGTTTCACCTACGCGCTGGGTCAGACCAAACGAGTTGATGTTGATGCCTGTACCGCCCAGCCACTTGGTGTGCGTGAACAGCAGTTCGGTTTTGCGGGTAAATGCAATACCGGCAACGTTCAGGTACTGTGCTTCCAGCCCGCGAACGCCGGCGGAGTTTGCTCCTGCCCAACCCGATGAGCGGGCCCAGGGATTGATCAGCAGCTCAGTCGCACCAGCCTGTCCGGCGCGGTCTTCGTTACCTGCCTGGCTCTGTACGGCAGTTCCCATCAGCATACCTGCTGTAAGAACACCTGTCAGAATTTTATATGTTGTTTTCATAGGACTTGTTTCTTTAGATGAACTTCTTTTTTTGCTTTCCGATTAGAATGAATCAAGGTCAATCGGACGCATCACACCAAACCACTTCAGAATCTTCTCGCCTACTCCCGGCACATCCACATGAATGATGTACAGGCCGCTGGCAATCGGAACTCCGGCCTGGTTTTTCAGATCCCAGTCCATGTATGTCTGCGGTGAGTCTTTCGTAATCTTCCGGATCTGTGTACCATTTACGGTGTACATACGGATCGTACATTTCTCCGGCAGGTTGGTAATCTTGATGCGGTTGTCAAGCTGGTTGACTTCGTATCCCGAATACGCGTAGTACGGGTTCGGCACCACGTTGATCAGGTCGAGCGAGTTAACAGCGGTTTCGTTGTCGTTTGTTTTCGCTTCGATGTCGTACGTGCTGAATGCGTACATCGGATCGTTGTTATTCTGCGGTGTTACGTCCTGATCCGGGATGTTGGTCGTGGTCAGGTTCGAACCGGTTGACGGGTGGTAGTTTTTGTTGTACGGTTTCGCCATACGGATACGCACCTTCACGTCGCAGGGCATGCTGCCCGGATCGGAGAATTCAAAACGGTCTTCGGTAACGATCGGAATATTTACCCACATTGCGTCAATGAACGCATCGCGGCCGGCGTTGATTCCAGAGAATGCAGCGGTTGAAGTCAGCTGTTTGTAAATCGAGCTGCAGCCGTCATACGCAGGTACGTTCTTGCGCACGTTGAGCAGGTCGGCCGGCGGGTTCTGCGCAGAAGTGTAGAACGTGTTGCCGTTGTGCCCAAATACATAAATGTAGTGCATACCACCCCACAGGTCGTCAAACAGCGGCGACTGTACGGTTGTTGTCGGATTCCACTTCATATCGCGGCCGTTTTCAGCAACCAGTGCCGAGTTTTCACCAAAAGCAACGTTGAGGCGTTCGCCGGTTTCCAGGTTAATTGCATAGCCCGGGAACCAGCCCATGCCTGTACCTGTACCATCCGGGTTACCGTTTTTGTCAACCGACTGGCCTGCACGCGGGTGCAGTTTTTTCTTGCCGCCTTCGGTCAGACCCGGGTTGTTGCCGGTTTCAAGTACCACGCAGCGGCTCCATTTGCTCTTGTCAGATGTAAACACGATATCTACGCTGGCAAGTGCTTCCAGTTTGTTCAGCGTCTGAATCGGAGCCGGGCCAGAAGTTGCACTCATCTGCGGACCGGTGAAACAACCGGTGGCGTCATCGCGGCTGCACAGGGTGTAAGGCCCCCATGTTCCGCCGAGGATTTTTTCAAATTCACCTTCATCATCACCCGAGAAGTCGCCGATGTAAGGCTGACATCCACCGGTTCCGTTGGTAATAGTACCCGCACGGATCCAGTTGTCATTGCTCTGTCCGTCATTGTCTTCAATACCGGTGAGCCATACTTTGGTCGGATCGCTGAAGGTCATCGACGCTTCGAGGAAACCGTTTTTAACCGGGTTCACCGCGCCGCCTGTGATGTAGGTCTGCGTAATCGAAACCGAAATACCAAGTTCCGGAATCAGCTGTTCATTTGCAGCACCGAGGCGAAGCATGGTATCCGAGTTCCATGAGCGAACAGTCGGTGCAGTTTGTGTAAGAATCCAGCTGGTGCTGTCGCCGTCCACATAGTCCAGGTTGTTGCTCGGAGGTACGTTGTTTACAAATTTGAGGGTGAAATCACCACCCGGTACGTTCAGCGGGTCAATAACCTTTACGTTAACCGGCCCTTTGCCGTAATCGTAGGTCGGGTTATCAGCGCGTGAAGTTCCGCCTGCATCTACCGAAGTTGCTGCAAGGATGTTGTTGATTGTGGCTGCATCAAACTCCAGGTAGTTGCCACCGTTTCCGTTACCTTCCAGGCGTGTGATTTTCGGACCTGTTCCGTAAGTAGAAGCGAAGTTGGTTCCGCCTGCTTCCGGGTTCGGAATGTGCGGAATTGCAGTGTAGGTTTTGATGTTTTTACGACCAGCTTTGTACGGCTTTTTCTGACCGTTTACAGAAGGCGCTGTCGGGTTACTGATATTCGGAGGAACGTCATCCGCATACGGGAAGTATTCGTTGTAACCGTAGGCAAGTGCCAGGAAATAATACGTCTTGTGGTTTACAAGGCGGTTATCACCGGTTGCAAATGCATCCTGCGTAATTTTAAAGGAGTGCAGTACACCTCCGTCAGCAGCTTCCAGTGTCATGTCCTGCGGAACGTTTGCGTTCAGCGACTGGTCAAACTCAAAGTTCACGAGCTGTGTTACACCGTTTTTAACGTCACACTGTGCAATGAGGCGGGCTTTGTCTGCATCATACAGGTCAGCAGTTGTTACCTGTGCATCTTTCAACTGGAAAATCTGGTACCCTTCAAAGTTGAATGTTTCATCCAGGTTGAGTGTTCCGTTCGGATCGAGCGGTGCAATCAGCGGATCTACTTCATTGTAACGTTCGAGGTAGTTGTTCGAAGTCGGTTTGTTGCTCAGGTACAGGATAATTTGTTTATCGAGTTCCTGCAGGGTGATGTCTGGTGCGTCAGGACCGTTTAGTACCTGGAAGCAGTTATCAAACAGGGCCTGCGCCTTGTCGTCGGTAACACGCATCAGTTCAACTGAAGCAGCCGGACCACCTGCGCTTGCACGTGCCCAAACCACACCGGTTGTTACGTAGTTGATTGCGCCCGGGGCGAGTGTGAATGCACCTGCTGACTGTACAAAACGACGGTCATTCGGTGTGTTGTTCGATGAAGCCTCATCCCAGGGAAGCTGGGGCTGGCCGTTGGTTCCCCAACCGGTCGGGTCACTGTCACCCGGGAACATAAAGTCGCAGGGCTGTGATCCGCCGTAACCGTTTCCGCTGTAGGTAAACGGTGTTCCGTCTTTCCATAAGCCGATCAGGTAGTTGTAGAAGTGGGTAGCGTTTTCCGGGTTACCGCGAACGCTGAAATCGTTGTCATAATAAAGGTATTTCGCCATGATGATCTGCTCACCGATTTCGTCAATGGCACCATCGCGGTCGTTATCAATTGCATCACCCGGGTCAGCAAGCGGTCCCTGGAAGAAGTCAACACCCAATGCCGGCGGGTTTGCACCGTAAGCACCCGGCTGTGCCGAAGCACTGCTGCCGTCGTTTGCATCACCGTTAAAGGTGTAACCAAGACCACGTCCTACGTCGCATCCTACGAAATCGTCGAATGCATAACCAAGATCCGAGTCAACCCAAACACCAAAATAACAATCGTTCAGGGTAATGGTCGAACGGTTGATTACTTTGTATTTGTAGAACGACATGTTGTTGATCTCGTCGTTGGTGGTAAACGCAAATGCCTGCGACTGGAGTTCAAGACCGATGGCCTGTGAACCGGTTTCAGTATGTACGTTACCTTTATCGTTAAACACCCACCAGAGCGTCTGGTCACCAAAAAGCTGGTCGCGCTGACAATCCACTACCGAGCTGTTCAGCACGTAGCCGGGATAGTCACCGGCAGTCGGGTTGTAAACGCCGTCACCGTCTTCATCATGGAACGGGGCGAGGAAACGTCCGTGGTTTTTGCTGGCATCGCCGTTACCCGGCCAGGTCAGAATCACCTGCGGAATAACGTAACCTGCTGGTGCATTACCGGCAAGGTATTCCGCATATTCTTCTACTTCTTTGCGGGTAATTTTCCAGTGGCGGTCATAATTATCGCACTGATCCTGGTCGGTAGATACGTTAATGGTATCGAGCGGTCCCGGCCAGAAGTCGTTACCGGACTGACGGTACGTCATACCAGCCACTTTCAGCTGTCCGCCCGCATCAAGGCCACCGATCCAGAGTGAACCGGCAAATACAGAGTGTGCACCGCCACCTTTCGGTACTTCGTAACGGGCAGTGTTCAGATCCCACCACATATCACCACCGGTGAGCAGTGTGGTGCGGACGTTATTGATGTCAAGATCGGTTTTGGCCGTAGCGGGGGTACATGAAGCGAGCACCTGCTGGTTTCCGCTGTTGCCACGCATCTGGCTGCCTTCCGCGCGTCTTCCGGGCTGCGCTCCGTTTTCACGGGCTGTAGCAGTCGTGCTGAAGAACAGCAGGGCGGCCACCGGAATCACGATTATTTGACGCTTGATTTTCATGGTACTTCTTTTTTAAAATTTACACTTTTCGTTTCTTATCCGTATTGGTATATCCTAACTGTTAAAAGTCGAGCATCACACCTAAGCGGATACGACGGGGAATACTGTAGTTAGACGGATTATTCACTTTCACACTGTAAAGATCAATGAACGACTGCGGATTGATCTGTGCATCAATAGAAGTCTGTGAAGAAGCTGCAGACAGGTAACCGTCGTCATCCGGGTTGCCGGTGTAACGGTAAACGTTCACAACGTTTTGAGTGTTGAGGATGTTGAGCACCTGCACATACACGTTCAGACCAGCCATCTTCTTGTCGCTTCCGTCGTCTTTTTTACCGCCCCATTTGAGGTCGATGTTTTTATCAACACGGAGGTCCATACGAACCTGCCACGGCAGACGTGAACCGTTTACAGAACCTTTCAGGGTAGAACGCTGGGCGATACCGAAAGCAGCATCCTGGGTCGGTGTAAACTGACGTGAGTAAGGAACACCTGAACCGGCACGAAGTACTACGTTGGCACCTACGTTATCCAGCACACGCACTTCGCGTTTTTTGGTTTTCATAACCGGACCGTGGTAGTTTGCACCTGATCCGAAACGGTAGTCGATGTTGGTTACAATTGCATGGCGCTGATCGAAGTCAAGCGGAATGAGTGTACGCAGGTTCGGCTGGCCCGAGTTGAGCAGGTTCACCTGGTCGTTTGCACCTGAACCTGTACCGTCAGCAAACTGCAGGGTATAGCTGGCAGTTAACTGTACACCACCGGTGCGGCGTAAGTCATAAGCTACGGTGAAACCTTTGGTAGTACCGAAGTCAATGTTACCGTAAGTAAGGTAGTTAACCGGGTATGCATAGTTCACGTTGATGGCCTGGATCAGGTTACGGAATTCGCGGTAGAATGCGCTAATTGTGATCGCCGAGTTCTTACGCTCATTCAGGGTCTGGGTAAATCCAAGTTCATAGTCGGTAGTGCGCTGCGGCTTCAGGTCCGGGTTGTTTACAAATGAACCCTGGCGCGATGCCATGAAGTAGTACTGCGACGGATCCATGCGGTAACCGGTAGACGGACGCTGGGTAAGTACATCGTAGTGTGCGAAGAAGTTTGCAACGTCAGAGATCGGGAAAGCGAATGCGATACGCGGCATGAAGTTCAGCTGCGGTTCGTAATCTTTAAACGCTTTCGAGCTTACTTCGTCGTCGCTCGGGTCAATCAGTTTCGGTGTGATCTGGCCGGTAGTAGTTGACTGTGCGAGAATTTTCGGGTCAGTCAGCTCGTTACCTGCAGCATCGTACCAACGGTCGCCGTTGCGGTAACCCACAATCTGGCTGGTGTTCTGGTCATTCACATATACAACGTATTCGTTACCCATGTTGGTCGGGTGTGCGCCATACGGATTGTAAACGCCGTCTGTTTCAGCTACGGTTGCAGCTTCATACAGCAGGTACTTGTCTTTTAATACAGGCTGGTTGGCATCGAAACGGTCGATACGCAGACCCAGGTTGAATTTCAGATCGCGGAAGTCAAACTTGTCCTGGATGTAACCGGCCATGTAAATCGGGCGGAACGCAGGAACCGAGCGGCTCAGGTTGCCGTTTTCGTCTTTCTTGGTGAAGAAGTCATCAAGCGACGGGTTGTTGCTGAGGCGGTTGCCGTAAACATCATATCCCCAGTATGCAACGATGTTGTTACCGTCGAGGAGCAGATCTTCCGGGCTGAACATATTCAGTCCGCCGTTTTCTGTATAGAAAGAAGGATCAAGATTATCAATGTCAATCCAGTCTACGTTATTTACTGCAAGGCCGAGGGCTTCACGCAGTGATTTGTCGAAATAACGCTGGGTGGCCGCATCATAAGCACGGTTATAATAGTATGCATCGTAAGTTCCCAGCGGAACCTGGATCGGATTGGCAAGGTCAAGCTGTGTCAGGTGCAGGTTGGCCAGCTGGCGCATACGTACCCAGAGGTCAATCGGCGAAAGCTGCCAGCTGCGCTCGTTGCGCTGTTCAAATTCGAAACCAACCTGGAGGGCGTGGTTCTTGATATCCGCCGAGAAGTTGGTGGTAACGCGGAACTGTGTGTTGTCTGTTTTCGAGTAACCGTTCCACTGACGGCCGGTGTTCAGCCACAGTGAGTAAACGTTCGAAGGACGGTAACCGTTCAGCAGACCGAGGTTGGCCAGTACATCATCACCGTTCTGAATGTTTTCAGAACCGAGGTAGTTGTAAACCTGTTCGGTGTAGTTGGTCATCAGCGGGTTCAGGTCGCCCGGCTCAAAATCAAGCGCCGAGTCAGCAAAAGCCGACTGATAGTAACAGAACACCTGGTTACCGTTCTGGTCGGTAATGGTGCCCGGTACAAACACACGTGTTTTGTGCTGGGTGAATTTACCGATGTAACCGTAGTTAAAGTAGTTTTCTTTGTGCGAATCGTCCTGGGTAATGTCGAACTGTTTGGTGTAACCAACCTGTAACGAGTAGAACGCATTCGAAATGTTCGAAGCCGATTTTTCGTCGCCCGGGGTGTTGTTGCCGAATTTCTGGGTCAGACGGGCATACACGCGCCAGGTCTGATCAATCGATTGCGGGTTGTTAACCGGGTTAAACAGGGCGTAGGTGTACTGGTAATCATGACGATTATTATAGTCAATCGACCCGCCGAAGGTAACGTTCAGGTTCTGGGTCGGTTTGAAATCGAGTTTTGCATTGAGGCGCAGCGAACGTGTAGCAACGTTCTGGCGGGCCTTGATTTTTTCAAGATCGTCTGCTGTAATCTGTTCAGCCGAACGGATAAAGCCCTGGCCGAGTTCAGCCGGAATCAGCGGCGTTTCTTCAATTTCTTTCAGCTTTTCGTCTTTCACTTTCCAGGTGCCGATAGCCGAAGGATCGTCATCACGAACAGAAACAGCTTCACCCGAAAGGATGAAACCGAGTTTCGGTACGCGGTTGCCTGCAGTATCTTTTGCCATCCAGATCGGACCACCAACGCTGAAACCAACGAAGTTATAACCGTAGGCATCGAGTACTTCCGATGTGATTAATTCCACACCGCCGAAGTAAGTGCTCTGCGGGCCGCGGGTAGTAATATTGATTACACCACCGGCTGCATCACCATACTGTGCAGGCACACCACCGGTGATAACGCTCACCTGTTCGATGGACTGCTGTGGCAGGCTCGAAGAACCGATAACGCGCTGACCGTCGATAAAGTAGGCGGTTCCGTCAGAACGCTGACCGCGAACGCTGAGTGCGTCGCCTTCATCGCCCTGGTAAACACCGGCCGTGGTAGCAGCTACCGAGTTAATGTTTTTGGAAGGCATCGCAAGGAATTCCTCGCGGGTAACCGTGCCGCCCGATTTTGTATCCGGGTCAATCAGCGGTTCTTTGAAGTCAACGATTTCAACCGTTTTCAGCTCAACACCCACCGAAAGTGAAATCGGCGGTGATACCAGGTAGGTTGTTTTATCACTTGATACCACAACACCGTTTACCTGTGAAGGCTGATAGCCTACGTATGATGCTTTAACATCGTATTTACCGGGCGGAAGCGGCTTAATGGTGAAATCACCGTTAATATCCGATTGCGCACCGCCGGTCATTACACCGTTCAATGTAGCAATTACGTTGGCGAATGGCACCCCTTCACCTGTAGCCTTGTCGACTACTTTTCCTTTAATAGCACCGCTTCCCTGGGCAAATACAGCTGTACTTGCAATAAGAATAGCGGCTAATGCAACGTAGAATTTTCGTAGCATGTCGCAGAGTTTAGATTGTAAAAAATTGTTTCGTGCAATTTTGAAAGCCGGTAAATATAGAAATAAATCATTTTTCTGCGCAAAATTTATTTTAACAAATTTTAACACGTTCATTTACAGGTAGTTGAAGCGTTAGTGAACGCTTGCAACAGGTCTATAAACACGAAAATGAATTACTGCGATTACGGCCTCCGGGAACTTCAGAAACCCGCACGATAGTTACGGTTGCTGAAATTTCCGTTCCGAGCAATTAAGGTGGGATGCGACGAGGGATGTTGACCCCTTCTGGCTCGAAACCGGTGATTGGTTTCAAATGTGCTGAGGCCTCTAAACAAGCAACAGCACGTATTTAAAAGAACGAGTTTCGAGCAGTATGGGTTTCCCTCCCTTTGCTCCGGTGTGCTTCCGTAATTTCGGAAACGGGAGACACCGGGGCTGCAACAAGGTATTTGTAGCAGCTTAGAGGCAAATTTAATAAATGATTCGGTAAACTTCAAGGAATTGTGCACCATTCTAACCTGCGGGCATTTTCAGGAAATAAGTGGGCAAACTGAACCTACAAGTGGTCATTTCTTTTTCCGGAAAATCCGGACAAAGAACGATTCGCGGCGGTTATCGTTGTGCAGGCGCGACTTGTGGCGGGTTTCGCGCATGCGTTTGCGTGTGTTTTTGGTCTGCTTTTTCTTAAACTCTTTCTGCTTTTTCTTCTCAATCTTCATCTGCTCGCGGTCCTTCTTCCACTCCTTCTTTGCCTTTTTGCGGGCCGCTTTGCTCACCGGCGGGCCGGCTGCAGCGCCTTCTCCCCCGCCCTCACCACCGCCCGCAGTTTGTGCAGGCATGTGAATGGCAAGCAGCATAAACAACAGTGTGGCCCCGATGGCACGAAAAAGAAACCGGTGATGACGCATTTTCATGGTGCAATGTTAAAACAATTATACAATAGATCGTATGTTATAACGTTGAAAAGCAGTCCGCTATTTTAACTAACTTTGTTTTATGCATTTCTACAAATACCCGGCCATAACCGCATTACTCGTGGTGCTGCTTTTTTCAAACTGTAAAAAAGAAACCCCGGGCGTTCCGTATGTGTATGTGAACCTGCAGCTGTATCCGTCCGATCCGCAATATATAAACCTGAACGCAGTAGGCGGCTGGGTGTATATTACCGGCGGGTACCGCGGCATACTTATTTACCGCAAATCCACCACCGAGTTTATGGCGTACGATCGTTCATGTACAAACGATCCCGGTGATGCGGATGAATTTGTGAAAGTAGATGCCAACAACATCGAAGCCGTTGATTCGCACTGCGGCTCGCGTTTTATTATTACCGACGGCAGCGTTACCAAAGGCCCGGCCGGACTTCCGCTGAAAGCCTACCAGACTTCGTTTGACGGGGCGGTGCTGCGCATTTTTAATTGAATGTTTATTTTCGGGCGGCTCCTGCTTAATTCGTGTAACCGTTTTCGTTTCGTATCTTTGATCGGGATGCGGCAATTCTGATGCTGTGCTTCACAGAACAGCAATCAACAAAAAACCAAAATGATAAATGCATTCCGGTGCCTTCTACTGCTTTTACTTTTTTCCAATTTCGGTAACGCACAAACAGCCTACATCCAGGTGAACGGGGAAGCGGGCCTTTTGGTTTATTTAAACAGTTCGTTTAAAGGAAAAACAACTGCCGAATACAAAGGGCTGATTATTGAGAATGTTACCGCAGGCAAAAATCTGATTAAAATTGTAAAGGAAGGTTTTACGCCTTACGAAGAAGCAATTACAGTTAAACCCGGTGAAGTTTTTGCTTACAATGTAAAACCGTTTACCAAACACCTGGTTGAAATTTCGCAACAGGGAAACACCGGCGAAACCGATAAAAAAGCCACGGTAAAAACCGGGAAGCTCATTATCCAGTCGGTACCCATCGAAATTAAAATTACGATCCCCGACATTGAAGGTGTTGACAAAAGCCAGAAAACAAAAGATGAATGGATGGCCGATAAAATCCCGGCAGGGAATTATGAAATCACTTTTTCCTGGGGCGAAAAAACCGTCACCAAAAACGTGGCCATTGAAAGTGATAAAGTTACCGGCGTTTTTGTAAACATGCTCAACGGCGAGTTCGTGGTGAAAATAAAACTGGAAGAAAAACAACAGCGGAAAGCGGACTCGTTATCTGTTATACGAACGATGGACAGTTTGTGCCGGTTCTATAAATTCAAACGCGGGCTTTACGAATCATCGTTCCGCAGCTACAACCCCGAAGCAGCAGCGCTGATAGCTGTTGGCGGCGGCGAAGCCACAAACAGTGCAAATACAAAACCAACAAAGCGCGACAAAACCGCCGGACCTTATACCTATTTTTTTTACCTCGGCAGGCCTGTCATGCGGTTCACGCATATTTTAAACGGTGCGCTTGCTGGTGATGCACAGATGCTGGCCTTTTATAATGAACAGCTGAATTATTACCGGCGAACCGTGCCGGCAAAATACCTCCGGGTGGATGCTGATCATTTTGCAATCAATAACCCGGCGTGGGATTTTGAAATCCGCTTCTGGTACAATCGTGCAGGAACAGCTAAAAACGACAGGTTCAGCTACGTTGAGCTAACATTTACCGATTCCAAAACCTATCCCCGACAGTAAAAGCAGCTTAAAAACGATCCTATAAATTAGCCCGCATAAAAACCCGATAGCTTTCAGGTTCGGATTTCATAAAATAGCTCCAGTATCAGATTTGAGATTTGACACCGTAATTAACAGGTTCTTTTTCCTTGAATCACACGCTGTCTTAAATCTCAAATCTGATAGCTCAAATCTTCAATAGGATGTCTGCTATTAACGATCAAAAAAAAACGACCTGTACCGAACATGGCACAGGTCGTTTTACTTTTTATATGCTGCAGTTGCTTAGTAGCGGTATGCGTCGTTTTTGAACGGACCTTCTACCGACACACCGATGTAATCGGCCTGCTCTTTCGAAAGGATGTCAATTTCCACACCGATTTTTTTCAGGTGCAGGCGTGCCACTTTTTCGTCGAGCTGTTTCGGAAGTGTGTACACTTTGTTTTCGTATTTCGCACCGTTCGTCCAGAGTTCAAGCTGTGCAAGGGTCTGGTTGGTAAACGAGTTCGACATTACGAACGACGGGTGTCCCATCGCGCAGCCGAGGTTCACCAGGCGGCCTTCGGCCAGCACGATGATGTCTTTGCCGTCAATGGTGTATTTATCCACCTGCGGTTTGATCACGTCTTTGGTGTTGCCGTAGTTGTCGTTCAGCCATGCGATATCAATTTCGTTATCGAAGTGGCCGATGTTACAAACGATGGCGTTGTGTTTCATGCTTTTGAACAGTTCGCCGGTGATGATGTTGCAGTTACCGGTAGCAGTAACAATGATGTCCGCTTCTTTCACAGCATCCGCAATCTTTTTCACTTCGTAACCTTCCATGGCGGCCTGCAGTGCGCAGATCGGATCGATTTCAGAAACGATTACACGTACTTTCGAATCTTTCAGTGATTCAGCCGAACCTTTTCCGACGTCACCGAAGCCAACAACTGCGGCTACTTTGCCGGCGAGCATGAGGTCGGTTGCGCGGCGGATGGCATCCACGAGCGATTCGCGGCATCCGTATTTGTTATCGAATTTCGATTTGGTAACCGAGTCGTTTACGTTGATTGCCGGGAGCGGCAGTTTGCCCGCGCGCTGGCGTTCGTACAGGCGGTGAACGCCGGTAGTGGTTTCTTCCGAAATGCCTTTTACACCTTTGGCAATTTCCGGGTATTTATCAAGCACGATGTTGGTGAGGTCACCGCCGTCGTCAAGAATCATGTTCAGGGGCTTGCGGTCGTCGCCGAAAAACAGCGTCTGCTCAATGCACCAGTCGTATTCTTCGAGGCTCATGCCTTTCCAGGCATACACCGGGATACCGGCAG
Source organism: Chitinophaga pinensis (assembly GCA_943372645.1). Classification (GTDB taxonomy): domain Bacteria; phylum Bacteroidota; class Bacteroidia; order Palsa-965; family Palsa-965; genus VBWE01. The sequence continues at coordinate 20,394 of CALRZN010000009.1, forward strand.
CAGCAATAGCTGCAGCAGCGTGATCCTGTGTAGAAAAAATGTTGCATGAAGACCAGGTTACATCGGCGCCGAGTTCAACCAGTGTTTCAATCAGTACAGCAGTCTGAATGGTCATGTGCAGACAACCGGCGATGCGTGCGCCTTTCAGGGGCTTGCTCGGTCCGAATTCTTCACGGAGTGCCATCAGGCCCGGCATTTCAGCTTCAGCCAGTTTAATTTCTTTGCGGCCCCACTCGGCAAGAGCGAGGTCTTTTACTTTATAGCGGGTAGTGTTACCCACGGTCGCAGTGCTCATCAGAATTTGTTTTTTAGTTACGTAAAAAGGAGTGCAAAAATAAGCATTTTCCCCGAAACGGCCGAAATTCCGATAACAGGCACAGCAAAAATGCCTTTTGTCCTATGATTGCGCGGTGTTGTTTGACCGCCGTGGTACGCATCTGCGTAAATGGTTAAACAGGGAATCAGCGTCGCGGTTAACTGTTAAACGGAAATTTATACCTTGTAAGCGTTTATGCCCGTAGTATATAAAGAAGACATCGGATCGGCCGGCCGCATTCATTTCTGGGAGGTTACTGAAACGGAAGAAACGCTGCTTGCGGCTCTTCCCCCTGCCCTGCTCGATGCTGCGAGACTGGCACAGTTCACGCATCCCTACCGGCGCAGGCAGTGGCTGGCATCGCGTGTGCTGCTGCATGAAATGCTTCCGGGTTCCCGTATTACGTATGATGACGCCGGCAAACCGCACCTCGAAGGTGCTGAAGGTTTCATCTCTTTTTCACACTCCGGCGATTTCATTGCCCTGGTACATGATTCACAACCCACCGGCATTGATATCGAACGTGTGCGTCCCGGCATTGAACGCATTGCACCCAAATTTATTCACGAACGGGAAATGGATGAAGCCCTGCATCCGCCCCACCCGGAACGCCTGCATGCCTACTGGTGCGTAAAAGAAGCGATCTATAAAGTGTACGGACGAAAGGGAATATCGTTAAAAAACAATATTTTCGTATATCCTTTAACCTATACCGACCCGGGTTACGCGGTTGCCGAAATTACTGACGGCGCGTATCAGCTGAAACGCCATTTAAAATTCAGGACCGTGCGGGGCTTACTCATGGCATGCATTGAAAATAATTATGACTGACCCGATTTACAAAACGCTGCTGCAACACAAAGCCACCGGGCGCAAATGTTTCGCGGTGCTTATTGATCCCGATAAAACCGGGCACCTCGATGCGCTGCTCCGCGACTGCAATACACACCAGGTTGATTTTATTTTTATTGGAGGTTCGCTGCTTACGGAAGGCGAACTGGCGGCGTGTATCCGCAAAATAAAAGCGCAGACACATATCCCGGTTCTGCTTTTCCCGGGAACAGTGCTGCAGGTGAATGAGGAAGCCGACGGACTGCTGCTGCTTTCGGTTATTTCGGGCCGCAATCCCGACCTGCTCATCGGCCGGCACGTGGCTGCTGCACCGCTTATCCGGCGCAGCGGACTGGAAGTGATTTCAACCGGTTACATGCTTATTGAAAGCGGGCAGCTTACCGCAGCAACTTACATGAGCAACACCATACCGATACCGCGCGGCAAAAATGAAATTGCGGCATGTACCGCACTGGCGGGTGAACAGCTCGGGCTGAAAATGATTTACCTCGAAGCCGGCAGCGGCGCAGAAAAACCGGTGACTGCAAAAATGATACGTGCCGTACGCAAAGCGGTAAACATACCACTCATCGTGGGCGGCGGCATTTGCACACCGGAAAAAGTTACAGAAAATTGTGAATCGGGGGCAGACATCATTGTTGTAGGCAACCTGTTTGAAACCCATCCGGAAATGCTTGGCGAAATGGCGGGGGCGGTTCACCAGTTCAACCACGCCGCGTTATGAAACTGATTGTGATTACGCCTTCATCGCTGTATGAAAATGAAACAGCCGTTATAACCCGTATGTTCGAATGCGGACTGCACACCTTACACATCCGCAAACCAAAAATGAGCACGCGGGAAATGACGACGTATCTTGAAAAAATACCGGCGCACTTCCACAACCGCATTGTACTGCACAGCCACCACCGGCTTGCGCTTTCGTTTAATGTAAAAGGCATTCACCTCACGCGCGCGCACCTGCAGCGGAGTTTTACCTACCGCCTACTGCTGAAATGGGTCCGCATGAAACGGCCGCAACTGACGGTGAGCACCTCCTATCACAAACTGGCAAGCATTTATGAAGAAGAACGTATCTACGATTATGTTTTTCTGAGTCCCATTTTCGATACGCTGACGCAGCAGCTGCACAACGGGTTCAGTACGCACAGCCTGCGTGTAATGCTCGCCAAAAAAATGGTTTGTGTAATTGCACGTGGCGGTGTAAACAACACCAATGTAGACAAAGCGGCGGAGCTGGGGTTCGGCGGTGTGGCGCTGAACAGTTCGCTCTGGAAAAAAACAGACCCGGTTGCTGAATTCATACGCGTGCTTGATGCACTGGAAGCGCATCAGATTCCCAACGAATAATAGTTACCGGACGTGGCAACACTTTTATCTGCCTGGAATTTTATCGCTGAATCAGCCGCTGCCACCCGCGCGGAAGAGTGGACCGCCACGGTGCTGCTGATTGTTTACGTGATACTGGCAGCGCGCGAACATGTGCTGTGCTGGCCCTTCGGCATTGCGGGTTCGGCCATTTCGGCCTGGTTTTATTTTGCGCTGGAAAAACCGTTGTTCATGGAAAGTTTTCTGAACGTGGGCTATGTGCTGCTGGGTATTTACGGCTGGTATGCGTGGATGCAGCGTAAAAACAAACAGGAAGAAACCACCGGCGTTGTACGCGCAACGTCGCGGGAACTGGTGCTGCTTACAGGCGCCACGGTATTGCTTGCTGCGGTGCTGTGGAGCATCAATCATTTTGCATTACACGCAGCCAACGCATTCGGTGATGCGGCCATTGCAGCCTGCAGTGTTACGGCAACCTGGATGACGGCCCGCAAACACCTGCAGAACTGGGTGCTCTGGATAGTTACCGATTTTGCCGCAGGAATCCTTTACATCAGCCGTGGAAAAGAAATGTATTTATTTGCACTTTTGTATTTCATATATACCATACTTGCTGTTTACGGCTGGATGCAATGGAAAAAACAACTGCAGCAATCAAACGCGTAGCGATACTCGGTGCCGAAAGTACCGGCAAAACCACGCTGGCCCGTTCGCTGGCACTGCGGTTCGGTACTACATGGGTTCCGGAATATGCACGCGAGTATGTTTCCAATCACCCGGAAGCCTGCACGGCCGATGAAATTGTGCAGATGACCCGGACACAGCTGGAACAGGAACAACAGCTGCTGCTGCAGGCAAACAAAATTATTTTTTCCGACACCGAACACATTGTTGCAAAAGTGTGGTGTGAAGATGTGTATGGCAGTGCGCCCGCGTGGTTTGAAGAAAACCTGCTCGCCAATCCCTACGACCTGTACCTGCTCACCTCCAACGACCTGCCGTGGATTGCCGACCCGGTGCGTGTAAATCCGCAGCGCCGCGATTATTTTTTCAGCTGGTACAAACGTGAGCTGGATCATTACAACCTGAAGTATGAAATAATTACCGGCCGCTACGAACAGCGCCTGCTGAACGCCATACGCGCCATTGAAAAACATTTTCAGCTGAAATAAGTTTCTTCAATACGTTTTCCATTTAACTTTGTCCTAATTCTGTAAGGGGTGCTTTTGTGTATTTGTCCGGCCGGGGCAAATGCCACACACAAAGGCTGAGATGATACCCGTTGATCATCCGGATGTAATCCGTGATCATACACCTGACCAAGGTAATGCTTGCGTAGGGAAATTAATCGCAGCAAACACAACCGGCCACAGTGTGTTGCGCTGCACGGAACCATTACAAATGAAACATGTTTTTATCATGTGCCTGTTCCTGTGGAGCTTTTCCGCGGCAGCACAAACCGACAACAATCGGTACACACTCACCGGCACTGTAACCGATGCACAGTCCGGCGAAAAAATTGCAGGTGCGGTGGTACAACTCCGCCAGACCTTTATCGGCGCCATGACGGATGCGAACGGCACCTACTCCATTACTAAATTAAAAACCGGAACGTACACCGCTGTTTTTCACATGCTGGGGTATACCGACGAGGTGCGTGAAGTTACTTTAACGAAACTCACACAGCTGGATGTATCACTGAAGCCGCTGACGTATGTTGCTGATGAAGTAATTGTAAGTGCCACACGCGCCGACAGCAAAAGCGGCATTGCATTTACAAACGTTGACCGCAAAACCATTGAACAGCAGAACACCGGTCAGGATGTGCCTTACCTGCTGGAAACGCTGCCCTCGGTGGTGGTAAATTCCGATGCCGGCGCGGGCGTGGGTTACACCGGCATCCGCATCCGCGGAACCGATGCCACACGCATCAACGTAAGTATAAACGGCATACCGGTAAACGATGCCGAATCGCAGGGGATGTTTTGGGTGGATATGCCCGACCTGCTTTCTTCCACCGACAACATCCAGGTGCAGCGCGGGGCGGGAACGTCAACCAACGGTGCGGGCGCATTCGGCGGAACGATTAACCTGCAGACTTCCGGTGTGCGCGAAAAAGCCTATTCGGAAGTAATTGCCGGTTATGGTTCATTTAACACGCAACGGGTAAGTTTCCTGCTTGGTACGGGGCTGCTCGACAGCTGCTGGGCCATTGACGGGCGTTTTTCAACGATCAATTCGGATGGTTATATTGACCGCGCTTCATCCGATCTGCGTTCGTGGTACCTCTCCGGTGGTTATTACGGAAAAAATGCAACGCTGAAATTAGTTACGTTTTCGGGCAATGAAAAAACATACCAGGCCTGGAACGGAGTACCGGAAAGTTACCTCGACACCAGCCGCACCTTCAATCCATCCGGCAGGTATACCGATGCAAACGGCAACGTGCGTTATTACGATAACGAGGTGGACAATTACCGCCAGGATTATTACCAGCTGCATTACTCCCAGCGCCTCGGCGAACGCTGGCACCTGAACACGGCGCTGCATTATACGCGTGGTTACGGGTACTATGAAAACTTTAAAGAAGATGCAACGCTGAATGATTACATCCCGTTTATTGACACTGTTGTTTATGGCGATGCAGTAATCCGCCGCTGGCTCGACAATCATTTTTACGGAATGGTATGGTCGGCCAATTATGCCAGCAACAAAAAACTGCAGCTGCACATCGGCGGCGGCGCGCACCAGTACCGCGGGGCGCATTTCGGTGAACTGATCTGGAGCACCTACCCGTTTAACGACGGGCAGCCGTTTGAATATTACCGCAACGATGCCGTAAAAAACGATGCCAACATTTACACCAAAGCCATTTACAAACCCGGTTCGCGGCTTTCGCTGTTCGGCGATCTGCAATACCGTTATGTGGGTTACAATTTCGATGGCTTTGATGCAAACGGATTGCCGACCAACCAGGATGCAACACTCCTCTTTTTTAATCCGAAAGCCGGTATAAATTTTGATATCACCGACAAACACAGCGTATATCTTTCCGGTGCTGTTGCGAACAAAGAACCGAACCGCGATGATTACGTGCAGTCCACAACGCTTTCGCGCCCGAAACACGAAACATTGTACGATGCAGAAGCCGGCTGGAAAATGCGCAAACAAAAACTGCAGCTCGGTGCTAACCTGTATTACATGCTGTACAAAAACCAGCTTGTACTTACCGGGAAAATAAACGACGTGGGCGCATACACACGCACAAACGTAGATCACAGCTACCGCGCCGGTGTAGAACTGGAAGCCGGTGTGCAACTGCACCGCACCCTTACCCTCAGCGCAAACACCACGCTGAGCACAAACAAAATAAAAAACTATACGGAGTACGCAGACAATTACGATACCGGCGAACAACTGGGATTCTTTTATCCCAATACCGACATTGCTTTTTCACCGGCAACCATTGCGGCAGGTGTGCTTACGTGGACGCCCTGCAAAGGCTTCACGCTGGCTGTTACCGAAAAATATGTAAGCCGTCAGTTTCTCGACAATTCCGGCCGCACCGACCGCAGCATCAATCCGTATGCAATCACCGGGCTGCGCGCAGGGTATGCTGTTACGTTCAAAAACATGCGCGAACTCAGCATTACGGGGCAGGTGAACAACCTGCTGAATAAAATGTACGAAGCCAATGGTTACACCTTCAGTTACCAGTACGGCGGTAACTTTACCACGGAAAATTATTATTTCCCGCAGGCCGGTGTACATTTTATGTCAATGGTAACGCTGAAGTTTTAGCGGACTGCTTGTAAAAGCGCGGCTGCTTCCGACAGCGAATGTATTTCGCGGTCGCACAGTGCGTGGTGCGCGGCGGGCAGGCGTTCGTCATGATACACATACATGGTACGCATGCCCGCCGTGCGTCCGAATTCGAGGTCGCTTATGGAATCGCCGATCATGAGCGAACGGCCGAAATCAATTTCAGGAAACTGTGCTTTGGCCTGAAGTGCCATGCCGATGCCGGGTTTGCGCAGGGGCGAGTTTTCGGAAGCCAGGTTCGGTGCAAAAAACACCGCATCCATACGGCCGCCTGCTGCGTGCACCTGCTGTACCATGTGTGCATGTATTTCGTTCAGCTGTGCTGCACTGTAAATGCCTTTGCCGATGCCCTGCTGGTTGGTGACCACAATTATTTTTCCGAAGACTTCTGAAAACGTTTTCAGTGCGTCCAAAACACCGGGCAGGAATTCAAATTCGGAAACGTTTTTCACGTAATCGCCGTGCAGGCGTTTGTTTATCACGCCGTCGCGGTCGAGGAACAGGGTCCACGTTTTATCAATACCGGAAATGTCGAAAGTCTTCATTGGCTTTGTGGTAATCGGCGGGAATACCGATGTCTATAAAGTAGCCTTCGGCGGCGTGTGCGGCTAATTTCCAGGTGGCCGCCTTCGGCTCAAAAAAATCGCGTTCGATGGAAAAGTTTTTCGCGGCCGGCGTTTCGTTCATATACCGTTCACGGGGCAATATGTACACACCGGCATTGATAAACCCGGGCGCAGCATGCCCGCTTTTTTCGTGAAACGCGTTTACCTGCCCGTTTTCAACCGTGATCATGCCGTAGCGGGAAGCATCTTCCACCTGGCGCAGGGCGAGTGCGGCATCAGCATTACTGCTGCTGAAAAACGTAAAAAACGGCAGCAGCGGAAAATCGAAATACGAATCGCCGTTGAGTACGAGTACAAATTCCGAAGTGCATTTTTCCAGCGCTGCACGAATGCCACCACCGGTACCGAGCGGTTCACGCTCCACCACGTACGAAATGGTTAAACCTTCGTAGTTATCACCAAAATACGATTCAATTTTTTCGTGGAGATAACCGGTTGACAAAACCACGCGGGTAATGCCCTGTGCTTTTAAATTGCGGAGCAGGTAATGCAGAAATGGTTTGCCTGCAACCGGCGCCATGGGTTTGGGCAGGTCGCTGATCACATCGCGCAGGCGTGTACCAAAGCCACCTGCAAGAATGATCGCTTCATCAAGCATGGCGGGGAAATAATTCCGACTCCACCATTTCGCAGATGGTGTGGCCGAACAGCATGTGACATTCCTGGATGCGCGGCGTATCTTTCGAAGGAATAGCTACGAGGAAATCGCAATGGGCTTTCATTTTGCCTCCACCTTCGCCGGTAAAACCAACAGTGATCATGCCGAGTTCTTTTGCCTTGATGAGTGCATTTACCACGTTGCCGGAGTTGCCGCTGGTGGAAAGCCCTACAAGCACATCGCCCTTGCGGCCCATAGCACCGATGAGGCGGCTGTACACCACATCGTAACTGTAATCATTTGCAACCGCGGTGAGGTACGACGTGTTTACATGCAGCGCTTCTGAAAAAAGCGGCGGACGGTCGTAATAATAACGGCCCGATAATTCAGCCGCGAGGTGCTGTGCATCAGCCGCGCTGCCGCCGTTTCCGCAGAACAGCACTTTGCCGTTGTGTGTACGGTAACAGGTAATGACGGCCTGTGCAATGCTGTTTACCGTTTCGAGTACGGCGGTATCATTCAGCAAAGCCGATTTGAGCTGCACCGACGCTTCCACGCGTTTGCGGATAAAGTCTATATGGTCCATGTGGTGAGTCCCTGTTGGGTAAATGAAAAATGCTGTACTTCCCCGCCTAATTTTTCAAGTGCCGTTGCGGTACGTACTTTACTGACACCGGGGCAATAAAAAAACATAAACCCGCCGCCGCCTGCGCCCGATATTTTTCCGCCGGTTGCGCCGTTGGCCAGGGCCGTTTCATAAATCTCGTCAATGTGTGGATTGGAAATGGATTTGGCCATCTGTTTTTTATTCATCCAGCCGAAGTGCAGAATTTCGCCGATCTGATCCACTTCCCCCCGCATGAGGTGTTCTTTCATCCGCGAAGCCTGTTCTTTCAGGTTGTGCATCGCATCAATGGCCTGTTCGTTTTTCTGCTCCACGTTTTTCACCTGGGCGTGAATGATGTCGGCCGAAAGGCGCTGCGTTTGTGTAAAATAAAGCAGCAGGCACATTTCAAGTTCGTTCAGTATCTGCGGTTTCAGCGAAAGCGGGTTCACAATTACGCGGTCGTTTGCAAAAAACTCGAGGTAGTTTACCCCGCCGAATGTGGCTGCGTACTGGTCCTGTTTGCCGCCGGCCATTTTCAGCTCCACGCGTTCAATCTGCCAGGCCATGTGTGCAATATCGTATTTGCCGAGCGGCAGGCGCAGGTATTCCACGAACACACCGAGTAATGAAACCACGATAGTTGATGAAGTTCCGAGCCCGGAACCCTGCGGCGCCTCAATGTAGGAGGTGAGTGTAAAACCAAACGGTTTGATGTTGAATTCGCGGATGATGCGGTTATACACGCCCGCAAACAATTCGAAACCCGGCGTGAGCGGAAGTTCTTCTGTTGCCGGCAATTCAATGCGGCGGTCGGTTCCGTCAATTGCAAAAACGATCAGCCCGTCAGTGCGCGGTTCCAGCGATGCAAATGCATACAGATCAATCGTCGCATTTAAAATGGCGCCGCCATAGAGATCAGAATACGGTGAAACATCTGTTCCTCCCCCGGCCAGCCCGATACGTAATGGTGCTTTACTGCGTACAATCATTTTTGTGCCCCGATAGCGGCGTACAAGTTTACGATTTTATCCACGAACACATCCCATCCGAAACGCGGTTTTTCAGCAATCATGCCTTCGGTAAACGCCTGCTCCCGGTTGTTTTCGTAAAAATCAACAATGGCATCGGCAATGGCCTGGGGTTCAACCGGCACCACGTAACCGGCTTTTTTATGGGGAATAATTTCGGCCAGTCCGCCCACATCGGTAACCAGTACCGGTTTGTCAAACTGAAACGCCGCCTGCGTAACGCCGCTGTTGGTGGCCGAACGGTACGTAAGTGTAACGAGGTCGCCGGCACTGAAACAGGTTTTCACGTCTTCGTTGGCGACGTAATCGCCGGTCATGCGCACACGGCTGCCGAGGTTGTGTTTTTTAATCAGTTCGTCGTACGGTTCCCGGTTTTCATAAAACTCGCCGGCTACGTGCAGTTTCACGCCCATCGCTTCGATGCGTTTGTCGGCCATGGCTTCGAGCAGCAGATCGAGCCCTTTGTATTTGCGGATAAATCCGAAAAACAGCAGCAGTTTATCATCGGCGGCATAACCCATTTTTGCACGCGCTTCCTGTTTCGGCATTTTTTCACCGAAAGCATCGTACAGCGGATGCACCGTGTATAATTTATGCGGTGTATCGGTAAACTGATCGAGGTCGGCCATTACCGCTTTGCTCATGGTAATAAAACCGTCGCACGATTTCAGGAAGTACTTCGTGAACATACGGTCGCCCGGGCGTTTTTCGTGGGGCAGCACATTATCGGTAAGTGCAAGAATTTTTGTTTTCCCGTTTTTGCGGATGCGCCGCGCAATGGTTCCGAGCGATGGCCCCATGAACGGCAGCCAGTAACGGAAAATCACAAAGTCCGGATTTTTTTTGCGGATGAAATTGCCAACGGCAAACCAGTTAAACGGGTTCACCGAATTGATTTTCGTGTGAATGGTAAGCCCCGCGGGTGCATTGCCGGAGGTATCGTACTGCGTGGTACCCGGGAAAAGAAAACCGGGATACTGCAGCGAAAACGAAACGATTTCGCAATGGTGTCCTGCCTCCTGTATCGAGCGGCACAGCGATTCATCAAAGGTGGCCAGGCCGCCGCGCAGCGGGTAAGCCGGACCGATAACAATAACATTCAGTTTTTTCATAGCAACCGGTTTTCCCGGCAGATCAATGTAATTCGCTTTGGTCAGCGATCAGTATTTGCACTTGCAGTTCGGCGAAAAATGAATTTTTGTTTTCGGCAGCCAGCGCAGCAGGTGTTGCTGGATATCGTCGCTGATGAGAATCACCCGCAGATCGAGTACAAGCAGGTTGTCTTTCAGTTCGGCCATGCTGTCGGGAAAACGTTCCAGGTTATTGCTCCACAGGTCGAGGTATTCGAGTTTTTTCAGTTTGCCGATGGATGCCGGCAGTTCCACCAGTTCGTTCTGGTTTACGTTCAGCATTTTCAGGTTCGTGAGGTTGCCGATGGTTTTGGGCAGGTATTCGATTTTGTTTTTGGAAAGCACCAGCACCTGCAGATTCGTGAGGTTACCGATGGTGTCGGGCAGTTCGGTGAGGCTGTTTTTGCTGAGGTCGAGGTACTGCAGGTTTTTAAACTGCACGATTTCCACCGGGAAGGTTTTCAGTTTTTCCTTGCGGAGTACGAGCTTTACTACGTCGTCCGGATTTTTCATCGCTTCCTCCAGGCTGGTATAGGGCCTGATGGTATCGAGCGAAAGGGAATCCAGCAGCGGGTGCTGTGCCCGGGCGTGGAATGCAACTGCAAAAAGCAGGATGCAACTAAGAATAAACGATTTTTTCATGTGCCAGTACATCTATGGTGTCTTCCCGGTCTTTGGCCAACTGCAATTTTAATGCCTCCAGGTTTTCGAACTTCAGTTCGGGACGCAGGTGACGGATAAAATGCACTTCGAGATGTTCGCCGTAAATCTCTTTATCAAAGTTAAAGATATTTACTTCAATTGTACGTGCCAGCCCTTCGGCAATGGTGGGGCGCACCCCGATGCTGAGCATACCGCCCAGCGTTTGCCCGCGGTAATGCACGGTTACGGCATAAATACCATCGGCCGGCACCAATTTATACGGTTCGTTTACCTGGATGTTGGCCGTGGGGTAACCAATGGTGCGGCCGATCTGGTCGCCTTTAACCACGGTTCCCGCAAGGGAATAATTATACCCGAGGTAATTGGCCGCTTCGGTAACATCACAACGCGAAAGAGCTTCGCGGATGCGGGTACTGCTTACGTTAACGTGTTCCACTTCCAGGGCCGGGATTTCTTCCACTTCAAAGCCGTACTGCGGTGCAAACTGGCTGAGGTGTTCAAAACTGCCTTCACGGTTGCGGCCGAAATGGTGGTCGTAACCGATAACCAATTTATGTGTGCCGAGTTTACCGACGAGAATATCGTGGATAAACTCCTGTGAACTGAGCATGGAAAACGCGCGGGTAAACGGATGTATAATGAGGTGATCGATGCCCGTTTCACCGAGGCGTTTTATTTTTTCATCGAGTGCATTCAGCAGCAGTTGTTTGCGCTCCGGGAAAAGCACCATGCGCGGATGCGGGTCGAAGGTGAGCAGCACGGTGGAGCCGCCCGTTCCGGCAGCCACATCGCGCAGGCGTGATATGATGCGCCGGTGACCGAGGTGAACGCCGTCGAACGTGCCGGTAGTTACCACCGCTTTTTCGCAGCCCCTGAAATCGTTGATATGATAATAAACCTTCACGTGTCTGGCTGCTAATTTCGGCATTTTTTCGGAGCCGCCGATTCCGATAAAAAAAACAGCGGGTATACGTTCGCGCCCGGAAACTGACAAAAAGCAGCTTTTATCACATTTAAAAGGGAAAAACAGTGAATTATGTAAGTCATTTAATTGATTTTACAAGCTATTCCGCTTAAAGAGTGCGACCTTCACACTCAACCAATACCCGTTCTTTTGAAGCTATACATTAAATATATGGTGAGCAACCGCTGCAAGATGGCAGTGAAGGAGGAACTGAATAAGTTTGGCCTGCACTTTATCGTTGTTGACCTCGGCGAAGTAGAAATTATGGAGGAGCTTTCGCTGCTGCAGCGGGAACAGCTGAAAGAATCGCTGCTGCGCTGCGGGCTTGAACTGATGGATGATAAAAAAGCCATCCTGATTGAAAAGATCATCAATGCAATCACGGAAATGATCCACTATACCGACGATGCATTGAAAATAAATTTTTCGGATTACATCAGTAAAAAACTTGATTATGACTACACGTACCTGTCGAACCTGTTCTCTTCGGTAAAAGGGATAACAATTCAGCAGTTTATTATCATTCATAAAATTGAAAAAGCAAAAGAGCTGTTGTTGTATGATGAACTTAACCTGACAGAGATTTCATACAAGCTCCATTACAGCAGCGTTGCCCACCTTTCGAACCAGTTTAAAAAAATCACCGGGCTCTCACCCTCCCGTTTCAAACAGTTAAAAAACAACGGTCGTATTGTGATTGAAAGTTTATAATCACAGCCCCCCGCAACGCCATGGAAAACAGTTCGCTATTACGGTATGCAAGAAGCCTCATCGAAGCTAGTCTTGATCCGATGATTACCCTGAACCTCGAAGGGCAGATAACCGACCACAACGGTGCGTTCATAAAAATCACCGGGATGACCAGGGAAGAATTGAACGGGACTGATTTTTTCAGCTATTTTACCGATCCGGACGAGGCCCGCAAAATGTATAATGCCGTGCTGGTGCCGCATACCGTTGCCGACTGGCCACTTGTACTGGTAAACAGGAGCGGGCAACACACTGATGTTTTACTGAACGGACTGGTGTGTCATAACGACAGCAACAAGGTGATCGGTGTGGTGCTGGTTGCACGCGACATTACGGCACAGAAACTGATTGAACGCGAACTTACCGAGGCCAAAGAGTTTGCGGAACTCGCATCAGCTGCTGCCGAAGAGGCAAAAACAAAAGCCCAGAGTGCGCAACAAGTGGCCGAAAATGCGGTGAAAGCCAAGCAGCAGTTTTTATCGAACATGAGCCATGAAATACGAACGCCGATGAATGCCATTATCGGGTTTACCAAGGTGGCGCTCAAAACCAATTTATCCGTTAAACAGAAAGAATACCTGAATGCAATCAAAATAAGCGGCGACGCGATGATTGTGCTCATCAATGATATACTTGACCTGGCAAAGGTGGAAGCCGGCAAAATGACATTTGAGGCCATCCCGTTTAAGATGGCCGTTTCGCTGCATGCCATGCTGCACCTTTTTGAAACCAAAATCCAGGAAAAAAACCTGCAACTGATAAAAGCGTATGATGAACATATTCCCGAAATACTCATCGGCGACCCCGTGCGGCTGCACCAGATTATTATGAACCTGTTGAGTAATGCTGTTAAATTTACGAACAGCGGGCATATCACAATCAGTGTGCGCCTGCTGGGTGAAAACAGTGAAACAGCCACCATCGGTTTTTCGGTGAGTGATACCGGCATCGGTATCCCGGAAGACAAACTCGAACATATTTTCGAAAACTTTCAGCAGGCTTCCTGCAGTACTTCGCGCATGTACGGCGGCACGGGACTGGGCCTGGCCATTGTGAAACAACTGGTGGAAGGACAGGGCGGAAAAATAAACGTGAGCAGTAAAGTGGATGAAGGATCGGAATTCAGCTTTACACTGAGTTACCGGAAAACAACCAGGGACACGGCTGCGGAAAACATATTGCCTGTAACAGAAAGTTCGCTCGAAAATGTGCGGGTACTTGTGGTGGAAGATATTCCGCTGAACCAGTTGCTGATGAAAACGCTGCTGGATGATTTCGGATTTGAAAGTGTGATTGCTGCCAACGGAAAAATTGCGATTGAGAAAATAAAAGAGCAGGCTTTTTCTGTTATCCTGATGGACCTGCAGATGCCCGAAATGAACGGATTTGAAGCCACGGAATACATCCGTAACAAATTGCTTACAGACACCCCTATTATTGCGCTTACCGCTGATGTAACCACTGCGGACCTCGAAAAGTGCAAAGCGGTAGGCATGAACGATTACATTGCAAAACCGGTTGACGAACGCCTTTTATACACCAAGATTGTGAGCCATATACAAAAATACGACGCCACGCGCGAACAGCTGCTGGCTGAAACCCCTGCCGAAAAAAAAGTACGGTGCATTAACCTGGAATACCTCGGCCACCGCACCAAATCGGATCCGAAACTGATGATGGAAATGATTTCGCTGTACCTGGAACAGACGCCCCCGCTCATCAGTTCGATGAAAAAGAGCCTGCTGGATAAAGACTGGGACGGCCTGCATGCCGCTGTGCACAAAATAATTCCTTCGTTTGCCATTATGGGAATCAACAGCGATTTTGAACACAAGGCAAAAATGCTGCAGGACTATGCCGCGGCACAGAAGCAGACAGACGGCATACCGGGCCTGGTGCAGGAACTGGAAAACATCTGCATACAGGCGTGTATGGAGTTACAGGAAGAATTTGACCGTATGAAAGGAACAACAAATGCCAACTAACCAGAATGTATTGCTTTTTATTGTTGACGACGACCTGCTTTATTTAAGAGCGTTGGAAATCGAATTCCTGGAACAGGCCAATTTTACAATTATGGCATTTGCAAACGGGGAACGATGCATTGCGGCACTGGATGAAGACCCGGACATCATTATACTGGATTACAAACTGGACGGTATAGAAAAGAACGTGATGAATGGTATTGAGGTTCTGGATAAAATAAACGCGTACGACCCGAACATACCGGTTATCATGCTTTCGGCACAGGATAAAATTGAAATTGCTGTTGACTGTATGCACCACCATGCGTATGATTACGTGGTGAAAAGTGAAACGGCATTTCTTCGCCTGCGTAAAATCATTACAGCCATTTTCGCGAAACGAAAAATAGAAAAGCAGCTGAACTGGTATATGGACCGGATGTAAAAAACACAAGGTGTGAAATCTGCAATTCCATCGTTTTTAACTGTAACGCCTGCCGGTTGGTAAACTGCACCTTTGTCTCAGAAGTTTTTAATGACACATTTAAAACAACGAAAGACTATGGACAGCAAGCAAACCACAAATGGTGAGACTTTTAAGATCACCGGCGACTGGAAAATCCAATCGAAAGAACTCAAAGCAAAATTCAACCAGCTTACCGACGACGATCTGAAATTCGAAACCGGCAAAGAGAACGAACTGCTTACGCGGATTGAGAACCGCCTGCACAAAAAACGCGATGAAGTGATTGCCCTGATCAACAAAGGCACCACGGTAAAAGCGTAGTATTATTCGTGCCGGATACGGTTATGCAATGCCGGGTAAGGCTGAATGGTATTAAAAAGGACAAAAAGGACAGGCTTATGGCCTGTCTTTTTTTTATCCACCCGGCTGCCGCAATGTGTGAAGTATGCAAAAATTCCGAAACGAAATGTAAGGCGCAAACAACGATCATGAATCACCTTTGCATCGTATCAGACAGGTACATAACCAGCTAACATTTCATAAAAGAAGAAATCAGAATCATGAAAAATCCAATAATCAGAATGGCACTCATCCTTTGTACATCAGCAATTGTTTTTGCAGGATGCCGCTCCTCTGCAGAAAAAGTAGAAAATGCCCAGGAAGCCGTTACAGACGCAAACAAAGACCTGGACAAAGCCAACGCCGAATACCTGGCCGATATTAAAAACTACCGCGAACTGACCGCACTGCAGATTGAACGCAACAACCTGGAAATAGCGAAGTTCAAACTGCAGGTTGAAGGCGAGAAAAAAGAAGCACGCGCCGAATATTACAAAAACATTGCCGCGCTGGAAGAAAAAAACAACGCGTACAAAAAGAAACTGGATGCGTATCAGTCCGACAACAAAACCAACTGGGAAATTTTCAAAACGGAATTTTCACACGATATGAATGAACTCGGAACGGCAATTAACGGGCTGACTGTAAAAAGTAAATAGTTATTCCTCCCGGATCCCGGGAAAACAGTACGAGTAAACAGTAAAACAACAACCATGAAAAATTTAATTCTTGCAATTACCGTTTTTGCAGCAATGACCGGAAGCGCCGTTGCACAGGAAAGTACAGACACCGATCTGCGCAGCAAACTGATGTTCGGCTTTAAAGCAGGCACCAATTATTCCAACGTATATGATACGGAAGGCGAAGCGTTCCAGGCCGATGCAAAATTTGGTTTTGCGGGCGGCATATTTGTTCCCATTCCCATCGGCAGTTATTTTGGTGTTCAGCCGGAAGTACTTCTTTCGCAGAAAGGATTTAAAGCCACCGGGCTGATCCTCGGCAGCACCTATTCCTTTACGCGCACCACCACGTACCTGGATATTCCGCTGCTGTTTTCATTCAAGCCCAGCGAGTTCATCAACATTGTTGCCGGCCCGCAATATTCGTACCTGCTGAAACAGAAAGATGTTTTTGCCAATGCAAGTACAACGATTGCACAGGAACAGGAATTTGAAAACGACAACATCCGCAAAAACATGTTGTGTGTAACCGGCGGGCTCGACCTGACGATGAAACACCTCGTTATAGGGGTACGTGCCGGCTGGGATCTGCAACGCAACAACGGCGACGGCTCATCCACTACCCCGCGTTACAAAAACGCCTGGTACCAGGCTACGCTCGGCTACCGTTTTTATTAAACCGGGAGTCTGCCAGCTGAATCAAACCAAACACCATACTTAAAATGAAAAAGTTAATCGCCGCAACTGCATTCCTTGTTCTTATTTCGGGACTGAAGGCAGTTGCACAGGAAAACAAAGGCAGTGAATCATTCGGCCACACGCTGAATGCCGGTGTCGGAATCGGTTACTACGGGTATATCAATAACGTTTTACCGGTGCTGCATGCCGACTTCGAATTTGATGTGGCGCGTAATTTTACACTCGCACCGTTTATTACTTACTATTCGTACAAAAGTTATTACTACTGGGGCAACCCGAATAACCCGTACCGCAATTATTCGTACCGGCAATCGGTGATACCGGTAGGTGTAAAAGGAACATATTACTTCGATCAGTTTCTCGGTGCGGGTCCGAAATGGGACTTTTACCTTGCCGGTTCGCTGGGTTTTGCCATCCGCAAAACCACCTGGGAAAACGGGTACACCGGTGAAACAACCATTGCGCACGGTTCAAGCGGACTGTATTTCGACGGGCACATCGGAACGGAATATCACTTCAACGAACGGCTGGGTATGTTCCTCGATCTTTCGAGCGGCATTTCCACCCTTGGCCTCGGCTTTCACCTGTAACACCGGCCTGCGGCATTTTGCTGCACATTGATTTACACATTAACCAATTCAATATTACAACTATGAGCCTGGATGCCCTTCACTTATTTATCGTAGATGATAATCCGCAGGTACTGACCGAGCTCCGGGCCTATCTCGATAAACGTTTTAACAACGGGTTAGTTATTTCCACATTCAGTTCAGGCGCTGCAGCACTTGCTTCGGTGGATGAAAAAACGAGCATCGTTATCCTGGATTATCACCTGGAAAACGAAGACGGGAACGCTGTACTGAAAGCCATCAAAAACAAAAACGCAAAGGTGCAGGTCATCATGCATTCGTCAAACGAAGAAATGGCTGTAATGATTGATTCGTTCCGGAAAGGGGCAAGTAATTATATCGTGAAAGGGCGCGGATCGCGGAAGAAACTCACGGCACACCTCTACCAGATCATCACCTACCCGGTGCGGATTATTGTGAAGGAATTTGGAATAAACAAATACCTCGCCCTGTTTCTTATCACCTTCATTTCAGTAGGTGCGGTGGTCGTGATAGCACTTCAATATACGGTCTGAGTCAACAGTTTATCTAAAAAAAACAATCATGGGAAATCTCTTATACATTATTGCAGTCATCCTGGTTATCGCCTGGGCGGTCGGCTACATTGGTTTCAATGCAGGCGGGCTTATTCACGTCCTGCTGGTTATCGCAGTAATTGCAATCCTCTTCCGCCTTATCCGCGGGGAGAAACTTTAACAATCACTTCATTTTTTAAAACAACAAAACAACAACATGGAAGATTCAAACAACACCGGGAAACTGATCGGCGCATTATTAATCGGTGCAGCCGTAGGCGGCGTGCTGGGCGTATTATTTGCACCTGACAAAGGCAGCGAAACCCGTAAAAAAATCGCAGGCAAAACACACGACCTCACCGATGCCCTGAAAGAGAAACTCGACAATTTCCTGGCAGAAGCAAAAAAAGAATTTGAAGCTGCCAAAGAAAAAGCAGGCATGAGCGGCGGAAAAGCCAATTAATTCATTGCGCTATAAACACGCAGTAACAACGTTAAAAATGGAAGACCAGTCAACACCAATCGAATTACTCCTGGAGAAAACCGAACAGTATGTTATGTCGAGTGCCGAAGTGTACCGGCTGAAACTGATCGGCAAATCGGCTGATGTGGTTTCATCGCTCACCGTACGCCTTGTGCTGGTTGTGTTTTTAACGTTGTTTTTTATTACCGCCAATATCGGTGTTGCGTTGTGGCTTGGCGAACTGCTGGGTAAAACGTACTACGGTTTTTTCAGCGTTTCGGGATTTTATGTGATCGCCGGACTCCTCTTTTTTGCATTCCGGAAAAGCTGGATAAAAACACCCGTACAAAACGCAATTATAAAACAGGCACTGAATTAAAGGCAATATGAAAACACCACCCGTTGAATTACTCGGCGCACAGATACGCGAAAAAGAAACCGAACGCGAAACGCACCGGCAGGAACTGAAAGCACAATTCCAGGTTACTTATGAAAGCCTGAAACCAATAAACCTGATCAAAACCACCCTGCAGCAGGCCATCAGCTCACCGGAAATCGGTTCCAACCTGATAAATACCGGTATCGGACTTGCAGCCGGTTTTGTTGCAAAGAAACTGGTAACCGGCGGCTCCGCAAATCCCATTACCCGCATGCTTGGCATAGTACTCGAAACAGTGGTTGCCCGCAAAACGGAAGCAAATGCCGACTCCATCCGCTCGGCGGGAGGGCATTTTATCAAACAACTCATCGGCCGGTTCCTTGCCAAATAAGTTCGATTAATGGACTCCGATTTAAAGATCCCCTTTTATGCAAGGGCCGCATTAACCGGCATCAGCCTGTTCCTGTTTGTTTATGTGATGTACCTCGGTCAGCAGATTATAATCCCGATTGTATTCGGAACCATCATCGCCATTCTGCTTAACCCGCTCGTTAATTTCCTGATCCGGAAAAGATGGAATAAAGTCATCGCAATTATGACCGCAGTAATGGTTGCCGTGCTTTTTATGGCGATAATCGTTTACATCATCTCTTCCCAGTTCACCATGTTCAGCGAAACCTATCCGCAGCTGAAAACCAAATTCAACAGCACCAGCAGCGAACTGGTAAACTGGATTTCAGAAACATTCAACATCCGGGAAGCGAAAATCAATGCATGGACAAAAGAAACACAGTCAGACGCCATCAGCCATTTTGAACTCGGTGAAAAACTGACCGAGATGGGGCGGCTGGTAATTACCGGCACGCTGCTGCCCGTGTACATTTACCTGTTCCTGTATTACAAAACACTTTTGCTGAATTTCATCCGCCTGCTGTTCCGCACCAAACACCACGATGCGGTGGCCGAAATTCTTTCAAAAACAAAACACATTATACAGACGTACCTCACCGGGCTTTTTTTCGAGATGGTGATAATTGCCGTACTCAGTTCAGCAGGGCTCCTGCTGCTTGGTATTGATTATGCCATCGTACTCGGTATAACAGGCGCAATTCTCAACATCATTCCCTACATCGGCGGTTTAATTGCAATTGCGTTGCCCATGACCATTGCATTTGTAACCAAAGAATCGGCCACCTCTGCCATACTCGTATTTATCATCTATATGGTGATCCAGTTTATTGACAACCATTTTATCATTCCCAAAATAGTTGCCTCACGCGTAAAAATAAATGCGCTGGTTTCTATTGTCGTTGTGCTTATCGGCGGTGCAATATGGGGTATTCCCGGCATGTTCCTGTCTATCCCGGTAACGGCCATTTTCAAAGTGATCTTCGACAACATTGAGTCACTTAAACCGTGGGGATTTTTACTGGGCAACATTGTTCCCACCTCCTCCGGTTTCCCGCTCAGCCGGTTAAAAACACTTATAAAAAAAGAACCAGGCCCTAAAGCCTGATTCTTTTTCAATTTCACAAACGGTGTTTTCCGGGTTTAGCGGATCACAACCGGTATAATGCGTATGCCTTCGGTGGTGTACAGGCGAACCATGTACTTGCCGGCCGGCACGTTCAGATCAAAATGGATGTTGCTGTTTCCGAACACCACGTTGCGCTGATCCACAATTTTTTCACCAAGCACGTTGATGACTTCAATTTTCAGATCAGCAGTTGTGTTCATCTGCAGGTTCAGTGTAAACGCACCGTTGTTCGGGTTCGGGAAGATGAACGCTGTTCCGGGGAACTGGTTCTCACCGATACCGTCAACAAATCCAACGGTCAGTGTGTCGTAGAACATACAGCCCAGCGAATCAGTAACAATTACAGTATAAACACCCGGAAGCACGTTGGTAATGGTGCTTGTGGTGTTACCGTTGCTCCACAGGTACGTTACCGGGCCGTTGTTACCCGATACAGTTACCGAAGCACTGCCATCGGCACAGGTGCCGCAGCTTGCCCAGGTGGTATCGCCGGTTACGGTTACGTTGCTGCACAGGTCATAAGTTACAGTTACGGTGTCCGATACCGAACAGCCGGCAGAATCCGTTACTGTTACCGAGTATACACCCGGCAGAACGCCGCTCATGGTAGCAGAAGTCTGGCTGTTGCTCCACAGGTAGCTCAGGCCGCCGTTGTCGCCGGTTACGGTAACTGTGGCCGAACCGTCAGCGCAGGTAGCACAGGTAGCCTGTACCGATGATGTGCTGGCAGCAATATCACCGCAGATTGCCGATGTAACAGTTACCGGGATGCTGAATGTACATCCGGCCGAATCCACTACGTTCGCAGTGTAAACGCCCGGCAGCAGGCCGGTGATGGTGTCGTTGGTTGAGCTGTTGCTCCAGGTAATCGTTACCGGACCGTTGCTTCCTGTAATCGTAATCCATGCAGTACCGTCAGCGCAGGTGCTGCAGCTGGATACAGTAGAATCGCTGGTGATGATTACGTTACCGCAGATGTTCTGATTGATGATAATCTGTTCAGTGATTGCGCAGCCGAACGAATCGGTTACTGTTACCGTGTATGTTCCCGGCAGCACGTTGCTCAGTGTGCCAGATGTTTCGCTGCTGTTGGCCCAGGTGTAAGTCAGTGTGCCGTAACCGCCGGCCGGTGTAATGGTAGCCGAACCATCATTACAGATGCCGCAGCTGGTTGCCACCGAACTGGTGGTGGCGCTGAAGCCGCCGCAGGTATCAAACGGAACCACTACGGTATCGTTGATTACACAACCGAAACCATCTGTTACTGTTACAACATAAGTTCCTGTTCCGAGACCGGTAGCTGTAGCCGCGTTGCCACCCGAGGGCGACCACGAATAGGTTACGGTTCCGTTGGTTCCGGTTGCAGTTACTGTTGCACTGCCATCGGTACAGGTGAGGCAGGTAGCCTGTGTGGCTGTGCTGCTGGCAAGGTTATTCAGACAAACATCACCGAAGTTCGGACGGATTACGAATGCACGTGCAAACTGCCCTCCGAAATCTTCCGGGTTCATCCAGTTGCCGCCCGGAATGGTCGGCCAGTAAATCCAACCCTGGTTGGCAGTAAATACGTTTACGCAGGTACCAACCTGTACGGTGCTGTCAAATTCGATTACAGATACCATGTAGTTACCGGGAGCCAGCGTAAGCGGTCCGCCATGAACCGGCAGCGTATAATAACGTGCAGAATCGTCCGGGTAAAGCAGCGTATCGGTTGAAGCAATAATTGCATTCGGAACACCGGACACGTTTGTGCTCCAGATGGCAAGTGCATGTTTTTCGCCGGTGTAACCAGCGGTGTAAAACACACCAACCGAAGTCATCGGTGCCGAACCATTGGTAACCTGGAACGTTTGTCCAAGATAGCCGCCGTTTCCTGCACCAATACCCAGTCCGCCGGTAACCGTTCCGTCATCGCGGGCATAAGTAGAATCCACAACCGAGAAGTACTGATACAGCGTATCGTTGTTGTGCTGCTGGTCGGTACCCGAAGTCTGGTTGGCAATAAACTGGATCGTATAGTTACCAATAGTTGACGGAGTAAACGACGGGATTGTAAAGTTGGTGGTTGCCAGCGAAGCCAGCGAACTTACCGTAGTGCTGTTTGCACTGTACACGTTGGTGTTGCCATTAAACACATTCACATGAGCCGAAACGCCGGTAAGGGCGTTAACACCTACGTTACGGATAGTTCCGTTGAAATTGAGCGGCGTGGTCTGGTTAACCGGCATCAGCGTGTATTGCGTGGCGGTGTCGGCAACCTGCATCTGTGCGTCGATGGTGTTCTGCACCTCTACAACAACATCGTCAATCAGCAGCAGGAACTCGTCGTTCGAGGTGTTGCGGAAAGCGATGTAAATGCTCTGGCCGGCATACGCGTTCAGGCTGAGCTGGCGCGCGGTCCAGGTGGTATTCTCGGCAGGAATAGTAAACACCTGCGTAGAGTTTGTTACCTGGTTACCCAGTACACCGGTACCACCTGTAGGCGGGCCCTGTGTGGAGGTCATGATGCGCACCGAATACCCGTCCGGGTACGATGCATCATACGTAACTGCATTCCATTTCAGTACGCAGTTGGCCGGCAGCGGTCCGATGAGCGGGGTCCACATCCAGTCGTCAGCCGGACCAGCCGGTGAGTACCAGGAGGTTGAAAACGCGCAGGAGTCGGCTACGTTAAAGGAAAAGTCTTCGCGGCGTTCCCAGGCTTCGTTTACATAGTTAACAGAAGTCGCAGGTGTGCGGTTATCCACATTGCGTTTAAGCCAGCCGGCCGGGAACGAATACGTTCCGGCACCACCGGCAGTAGGGCCGCCGATTCCGTCGAAATCTTCCTGGAAGATGATCTGCGCCTGCAGACCGCCCAGCAGGAAAAGTGCGGAGAGTGTCAGGTAAATTTTTCTCATAGTTGTAATAATGGTTCTGGTTTTATAAGTGCGGCAAAGGTATTAATAACTGCCGATTGTGCAATGTAAAAACCATTGGATTATTAACCGCAGGAGCAGTCCAAACCATCAAAACAGAAAACCAACGGACAGGGGCATCCGGGCCAATTTCGTCGAACGAAACCCGGATTTGGGCGAAGGACGGTTTTTTGTTCTCATTTTATCAACATCGCGGAACCAGATTCAGATAAAAGTTACTACTTTTGCGCCGGATTTCAGAAAGACGCATCTAAAAAGCTCATTTTCAATATGGCACAGCAAACAGGCAAAATTGCCCAGATTATCGGACCGGTGATTGACGTAAGTTTCCACAATAATGACGGCAAACTTCCGAACATCCTGGACGCTCTTGAGGTTATCAAATCAAACGGACAGCGCGTGGTACTGGAGTGCCAGCAGCACATCGGTGAAGACACCGTTCGTACCATTGCAATGGACTCCACCGACGGTCTGTACCGCGGCATGGAAGTTACTGCTACCGGTTCAGCGATCCTGATGCCGATCGGCGAACAGATCCGCGGCCGTCTTTTCAACGTGGTTGGCGAAGCAATTGACGGTATCAACACCGTAAGCAACACCGGTGGTTATGCCATTCACCGCGATCCCCCGCGTTTTGAAGACCTCACTACTGCTGCCGAAGTACTTTTCACAGGTATCAAGGTAATTGACCTCATCGAGCCGTACGCAAAAGGCGGTAAAATCGGTCTGTTTGGTGGTGCCGGTGTAGGCAAAACAGTTCTTATCATGGAACTGATCAACAACATTGCAAAAGGATATGCCGGGTTCTCGGTATTTGCCGGTGTGGGTGAACGTACCCGCGAAGGCAATGACCTGCTCCGCGAAATGATTGAATCAGGCGTAATCCGTTACGGCGAAGAATTCAAACATTCGATGGAAGCTGGTGGCTGGGACCTCAGCAAAGTAGATATGAATGAACTTGCGAAGTCGCAGGCCACCCTCGTATTCGGTCAGATGAACGAGCCCCCCGGGGCACGTGCACGTGTGGCACTTTCGGGTCTTACCCTCGCAGAATACTACCGCGACGGTGATGAGAAGAGCGGCGGACGCGACATCCTGTTCTTTATTGATAACATCTTCCGTTTCACCCAGGCGGGTTCGGAAGTATCGGCACTCCTCGGACGTATGCCTTCGGCGGTAGGTTACCAGCCGACACTGGCTACCGAAATGGGTGCGATGCAGGAACGTATTACTTCAACCAAACGCGGTTCGATCACTTCAGTTCAGGCGGTATATGTACCGGCGGATGACTTGACTGACCCGGCTCCGGCTACTACGTTTGCCCACCTTGATGCAACCACCGTACTTTCGCGTAAAATCGCTGAGCTTGGTATTTACCCGGCTGTGGATCCGCTGGATTCTACTTCGCGTATTCTTACCCCGGACGTACTCGGTGATGTTCACTACGGCTGCGCACAGCGTGTGAAAATGATCCTGCAGCGTTACAAAGAACTCCAGGACATCATCGCCATCCTTGGTATGGACGAACTCAGCGAAGAAGATAAACTGGTGGTACACCGTGCACGCCGCGTACAGCGTTTCCTGTCGCAGCCGTTCCACGTTGCTGAACAGTTTACCGGCCTCAAAGGCGTATTCGTTCCGATCGAAGATACCATCAAAGGATTCAACATGATTATGGACGGTGAAGTGGATGAATATCCGGAAGCAGCGTTCAACCTTGTTGGTTCAATTGAAGACGCCATTGAAAAAGGCAAGAAAATGCTGGCTGAAGCCCGCTAACCTGTAAAACAGCTCGCTATGCACCTGGAAATAATTTCACCTGATAAAAAAATCTTCGACGGCGATGTGAAGTCAGTAACACTGCCCGGTACAGAAGGTTCTTTTGGTGTGCTTAACAACCACGCAGCAATGATCTCTTCCCTCAAAAGCGGCAGAATCAAAGTCATTGACAATGCGCAACAAACCCAGACCTTTGATATCAAAGGCGGTGTAGCTGAAATCAATAACAACAAAGTGATTGTGCTGGCGGAGTAATCCGGCTTCATAACAAGATAGAAAAAGGCGATCCGGAAACGGGTCGCTTTTTTTGTTATATTCGTTCATCCCGAAACGCTGAACCACATGAAAAACAATCTACTCTGTCTGCTGATGCTCTGCTGCGGAATATCCAATGCGCAAACAGTAATTGATGCGGTTTATTACCGGGAGCAATTTCCATCGCTTGACAGCATTCCGATAACAGCCAATATCTTGCAGTCAAACCCGGAAAACCCGTGGATGGTGCTTTGCCACCAGGCACGGTACAGCCGCGGTGAATACACACAAACGGCACCCGAACTGGCAAAGTTCGGATACAACACCATCGCTATTGACCAGCGTTCAGGCAAAGAAGCCAACGGAGTAGTTAATCAAACCAATCTTGCTGCAACGACAGCAGGTAAAGGAACCGATTTCCTCGATGCGGAACAGGACATCACAGCCGCACTGCTTTTTGCGTATACCAAAAGTAAAAAACCGGTAGTCCTGGTGGGCAGTTCCTATTCTGCTGCACTCGTGCTGAAAGTTGCTGCTGAACATCCCGATAAAGTGAAAGCGGTAATATCATTCAGCCCGGGCGAATATTTTGGCGACCAGTTGCACCTTCTTCCGTTTATGGGAAAACTGAATATGCCGGTTTGGATGACTTCTTCGCTGGAAGAAGCACCTGAAGCAACGAAATTATTTGACGCTGTGCAATCGAAACAAAAAACGCAGTTCATCCCGTCGGGGAAAGGATATCATGGCAGCAGGGCATTGTGGCGTACAAATAAAGGAAATGAAGAATACTGGACTTCGTTAAGTGAATTTCTGAAAGCGCTAAAATAACAGCGATGAGAAACATACTTCTTTTTGTTCTTGCATTTGCGCCGCTGATTGCAAAAACACAGATCACCCTCACCTTCCAGCCCGATGCCAGTTGCGGCAAAGATGCGTTTGCATGGACGCTGCTGCCGAATAATTCGTATCCGAATCATCCTGATTTTATTGCCACGATGTGGACCAACAACGGCAACCCGAGCGGCACGCGGCAGTTTGTGGATTTTGACCTTGCTGTTATTCCGCCCGGTGTTACGGTGCAGTCGGCCATACTCGATCTGTTTCATTACCCGAGCACATTAAACACCGGGCATTCCAACCTTTCGGGTCCGGCCGATTGCTGGCTGCAGCGCGTTACACAACCCTGGCAGGAAAATACGCTGACCTGGAACAACCAGCCCACCACCACTACACAAAACCAGGTGAATATACCGGCGCCCACATCCATGACACAAAATTATTCGCTGAATGTAACGCAACTGGTACAGGATTACCTGAACAACCCGTCCACCAGTTTTGGTTTCATGCTGCGGCTGCAGAACGAATCGTATTACCGCAGCCTGCTGTTTGCCAGCAGCGATAATGTGAATGCGCTGCTCCGTCCGAAACTCACCGTGGTGTATACCCCGCAAACATTTCCTGCAGCAGGTTGCTGGAACACGCTGGTAGAAGGACCGAACAGCAACAATCCCTCCCAGCTTCCGCCCGATCCGGTAGTAACAATTCCCAATGTGTTTACACCCAACGGCGACCAGGTAAACGATTTGTTTTTTCCCGAAACCGATCCCGGTGTTACCATCAGCGCGTTTTCAATTTACAACCGCTGGGGTAATACCGTTTACGCCAGCACCACTATCTTTTTGTGGAACGGGAAAACCGATGGTGATTTGCCCTGCAGCGATGGCACATATTATTATGTGATCAGTTATGCGGACACCACCAACGAACCGCATATTAAAAAAGGATTTGTAAATTTAATCCGTTAAAAAAAACGACAACCTGAACATAAACGATGTATTGGATATTCGCGGCTATCATTCTTTTTATTGGCGGCTTAACAGCTGTGATCATTCTTGGTCTTCGCCGCCGCGCCCGTTTTGTTTACTTTAAACTTGTAGATGAAAAAGGAAATCCGGTTGCCGGCGAAACACTGAAAGCCCGCAGCGCAAAGGCAGGAACACAGGCCACCTATATGGGAAGTTTTGGAGGGCAGACCCATTACCAGTTTTCACAAACATACGAAGGCGACAAAATAAAAAGCATCGGAACTACAGCAGCTGACGGAACGTTTAAAATCCGTTTTGTCATATCCAATTGTTATGCATTTGAGCTGGGTACAACTGCCACTGTGAATAAGCAGCAGTTTCCGCACCTCATTATTGTGCAGCATGTTTCAAAAGAAGGCAATTATCCCCACAAGCCCTACCTGGTGAAACGAATGAAAGACACGCAGGTGTTAATTCCGGAACACCTGCTTTAGAGCCTGTTTATTCGTGCGGTGAAAATTCCCGTTTCTTTTTGAAAATCGGTTTGGGCGGAACACCGTTACATTCGCCATCGAAATTAAATCGCCACACGATTCCGGTTTCTACGGCCATACCGGCAGCGGAGGGTTCAAGCGTGGCCAGCCATTTGAATTTCTGATGGGTAAACCCGCCGCGGATTGCAACAGCAGGTGTGCGATCGCCGGTGGCATACGATGCGCCCAGCGCCCACTGGTGATTAAAACGGATCATGGCGCCGCCGTCGAACACGCCGGTTTCGCCGTCGTGGATAAATGTAACTTCGGGCAGTATATCCCAATCGGATGCAAGATCAATTTTAGTTCCTGCAACAAATGCCGCCTGTTGTTTGAGATTAAACCGAACACCGGGCACAGCAGGAGCACTTTCATAAGTCCCCACTGAAAGTGTTTTACCGCCGATGTGCCGCAGCGATGCGCCGAAATAAGTTCCGTGCAGGTTTGTTACCATAATGCCGGCATCAAAATCGAACTGATCTTGTTTTGTAAATGCCATTACGGGGTAAATCGGGCCTAATGTGTAGTCAGGCACACGGGCCACGTGCATGTAATTTACACGCCCGCCGATACCGGTGCGCCATCCGCCGGTTTCAAATGCAAACGCATAACGCGCGCTGTACCCGTCAACCGTAAAACCGTTTTCACGCACACGGGAATAACTGGCATCAAACGGGCCGTGTAAAATATTGCGCGAATCATCGCCGACGGAAAAATACGTGGCGCGGAACGGATCACCGGTAATGCCCTGCTGGTTGCGGAAACCAAAGGTGGCATACGATGAGCCGCTGCAGAACGGGCACACACTGCCGGGATTGATGTAGTTGCGCTGGTTGAGGTGCAGGCGCATAAACGGATCGCCGAGGGCCTGCGCGGTGAGCGAGCAACCAAGAACTGCCGAGAGAAAAAGGATTCGCATGGTGTTTGTTTTTTCAATCTATAACACCAACATGAAAAGTAGTTACAGGTTTTTTGTAGAAATTTCAAAAGCCTGTATCTTTTTAAACCCGATGGATTATATACGTATTACGTTCGTTGAACTGCGCTATCATTAATTTTTAACCGCTAAGTTGCGCGATGTTTTTTTCGCAAAGTTTCGCAATGTTTAATTGTATTACGGGAAATGGATGTAAACGCTTTGCGAAACATTGCGCATACCTTTGCGTGACATTTCGGTTAAATCGAAGCACCGGGATTCTATATAATAAATCGTTGATTATTACTGTCATTTCGAAATTGAACGACGGTAATAATCGCTCTTTTAATTTGGAAAGCCTTTGGAACTGGACAAAAAAACTAACCACAATAATCACAAAGTCATACACAATGACCACAACACACATTGCGTTTCATTTGTGGCCTTCGTGCAACCCTTTGTGTGTGCGTGAGAATGCGGGCAGGCTTTGTGGTTAAAGCAGGTGCAGATATGCTTCAAAAGCTACTGAAAATCAACAACCAGCTTACTGTTTAAACTTTGAATCACTTTTTATCAGCTGCGTCAGCCGTTGGTTCCACAGCGAGGTGTCTGCAATATCGAAATTGGCCTCCAGTTTCACCACGTCTGATTTACGCAGCCAGGTTACTTCAATGAAACGTGATTCGTAAATTTTATTGTTCCAGTATCCTTTACAATAAAAGCAGCCCGTCTGTTCCACCACGCCCTGCTGCTGGATTATTTTTCCTTCTTCTTCGTACGCTGCAAATGTGTTTTTGCTGTAATCGGCCAGCGAAACAGATTCATCTGCGCGCGACAAACCCTGCACTACAATTTCGTTGTCTTTTTTCGTAACGTGTTCAAACACAAATTTGGCTTTCACATTGCTGCGGTCGTAATTCACTTTGTATTCGTTCAGCGGAACAGGAACGCTGAAATCAACGATTTCAATGTTGCTGAACAGTTGCAAGTCGGCTGTACCGGTATTTACCTGCTGAACGGCAGAATCACGAACGGAATCTGTTTGTGGTGTGTCTTTTTTAACAGAATCTGTGGCGGGCTTGGGTTCCCCGGAACAGGCTACCAGCAGCAGCAGCGGTAAAACATACAGGGCGTTTTTCATAGCTGCAAGATGCTGATTTTTTTGATACCGTGTGTACACAAAACCGGCTAATTGTCGGCAACAAAATGACGTTCTTCAATAACATTATTATTTTCGATTGTGTACCAGAACTCCTCTTCCGTAAGCTTCAGGATAACCAGCGTTTTTTGCTGGTATCCATCATTCCAGCTCATCAGAATCTCTTTTTTATGGTTACGGAAATCCCATGTTGGCTGCCCCCCGGTGCTTCCCAGGTAATCACAGTCGCCACCCTTTTTGTAATACTGCGTTACACGTCCGGTGACTTTATACTCCACTCCGTTCACGATGTATGAATCATAAAGCCACTTCCGGCACAATCGCTTTGTTTTTGTCTGCAATGTAAATTCGGGACCGTATTCATACTTTTTGCATGCGGACAGCAATGTTGTGATTAAAAAAAACAGGAGAATTGTTTTTGTTTTCATAGCGGGTTATGTTTTGAAAAAATATCGTTAGTACCGATGGATAAACTTCACCGTATACCTGTTTTCCGGAGTGGTTACTGTAAATATACAAAGTCCTTCCGGGAAACCCGCAAGCGGAATACGCAACTCTGCGGTACCGGGAACCAGCCGCAGCTCCTGCAATGGTTTCAGCAATGCGCCGGTAGCATTGTATGCACATATAACCGTGCGTTCATCCGGTATGAAATTCATCTTAAGATGAATGAAGTCGCCGGCAGGGTTCGGGAAAACCGAAATAGAAACAGCTTGCTCCTGCTGCTGCACACCATTCAGCCCACCCAGCAATTCCAGGTACTCGCCCATGGTCTGCACATCTATAAAATTACCGGAATCAGCAGCGAGGTGAATGTGTTTTCCGATCAGGTCGGTCACCGAATCGTGCAGCGTTTGCGGAATGACCACCGTGCCGATCGGGTACGCATGCAGCGCCCAGCGGAAACCGGTGGCAGCGCCGCAGCTGTTGGTGTATGTGGTGATGTTACTTACCGCGGCGCGCATCATCGAATCGAGGCGCGGCTTTTCCGGATCGTTTACATCCAGCAGCTGAATCACCGGCTCCAGGTTTTTGATCATTAAACTGTGGTACCGCGAATTGGCATTGTGCCCATCCACCCAGCGCCCGTTTGGCAG
The DNA here is from genome assembly GCA_943372645.1 of Chitinophaga pinensis. Taxonomy (GTDB): domain Bacteria; phylum Bacteroidota; class Bacteroidia; order Palsa-965; family Palsa-965; genus VBWE01. The sequence continues at coordinate 51,215 of CALRZN010000009.1, forward strand.
CTGCCCCGGGTAAACGGAATAACGAAGATTTTCTACGGCGCGGTTGTACGATGTAATATCACCGTTGAGCTGAAACCCGCGCGCCAGGCCGAGTGCAGCAAACGTATTGTAATTAAAATTGCTGTTAAAACGCAGCGGTTTCAGGTACGCCGCCACCGCCAGCGCAACGGTTTTGTATTGCGGATTGCCCGTGTAAACAAAGGCTTTGTAAAACGCATCGCCGATTACACCCGCATCAAATTTAAATTCGCCGGTGCCTTTGTCGTCAATGATCCAGCCGTTCTGCAACACATTTACGGAATCGGGTCCGCAGGCGTTCAGGAAATTCTGGATGATGGGACCAAAAACAGGATCGCCATACGGGCGCAGATCGGGAAACGGAAATGCGCCGCTCTGCAACTGCATCGTTGCAAGACTATCAAGCGCGCGGGTGGCCCAGGCCTGGTACAATGCTTTGCGGGCAAGATCACTTTCGTTATCGGCAATCTGCAACAGGCCTGCCGCAATTTCAGCGGCGCTGCGCAGGGGCACGGAGTGCGGCTGGTACGCGGGCGGCAGCATGCCTTTGGCGGCTTTCCAGATATCCTGGTAAACAAGGCTGTCGTTTGCAATCAGCAGGCGCGAAAGCAGGATGGCGTTCGGGAGGGAAATCCAGTTCGTGTTCAACGGCAGCGCAGCGTAGGTTTCCGGTGCGTCGGGTTGTCCGCCCTCGCTGCCGTAAACGGTTTTTATTTCGGCAAGGAGCGAATCAATATCGTTCAGCACTTCATACTTCAGCGCGGTATCAAGCAGGCTGGCCAGCGGCGCGATTTGCTGCTGCTGCGGAACGGAAAGCTGCTGCACGGCGTTGCAGGGTTGTGATTGCGCTGCAACAGCGGTGATGCTGAATAAAAAAACAAGAAGTCGTTTCATTCGTTTGTTTTGGATTTGATTAACCAATACAAGTAGGCCTGGAATAGAATCTGTAAACGCATCTTATTACCGGATGTTACAAAGCTAAGATTCCGAAACCTGTACAATGGTTTAAATACAGATGTTTTTTTATTGGTCCGACTTACCGGATTAATAACCTGAAGATCTGGCCGGGATCTTCTTTCACTACTTTTTTGCTCGTCCAAAAAAGTAGCCAAAAAAAGACGCCACGAGCGAAAACCAGCGCGTGCACTGGCATTGCCCGGCTATTTTCGTTAACTATTTACCCGATCCACACATCCATGCTTCGGTTTCTTTCGCACACGGGCACGCACTGGTTCACACCGCTCGTGGACGGTCTCCCCGCTTGGTGCAGTCAAGATTGTTTTTACATAAATGGCATTGTACAGTCTTTCATGCAACATTAAAATTAATAAATTCAGCTTTGCGGAATAACCTGCAGTTCTACTTTTTTCATTTCGGGGCGCAGGCTGATGGCGGAGAGTTTTGTTACCAGGTCTTTTGCAGATGCGGGCGGCAGTGTTTTCGAACGTGAAATCACATCGTATCCTTCGGGTGTAAACAACGTGCGTTCAAAGTGGATGAGCATCCACTGCCCTGCTGTGTCAATGGCAACAAGTTCCCATTTGCTTTTCAGCAGCTTCAGCAGTCCTTTGCCGCGCCATGTAAATGCCGTGTTGGTGGAATCACCGGGGGTATCAAAACCACGGATGGTTTTTGTTTTTCCTTTTTTGGTACAAATCACTTCATCGCGCAGCCCTTGTTTCCCCTTGCGGGTTTCGATCGTATATTGAAACGACGGATTTGTTTTTTTGCCCTTGGTCCACATCGGAAAATCGGACATGATAACGTACCAGCGGCCTTCCAGCTGTTTCAGTGTGCGCGGACTGGCCTGTGCCTGCATAAGCAGGGGAAGCAAAAACAGGAGTAGGGTAATGATGCTGCTTTTTTTCATGATTTTATTTTATTGCTTCCTTCACCCATTTACGAATCTGCCTTACCGGCAGTTTTTCATTTGCATACATCCGCAGCCTGCGGCTGTTGCCGTTTTTGCCCTGCAGCACCTGTTCCGGATCCGTGAGCGATGCGCCGTTAAAAAAACCGAGTTCGGTATAATCCGTTTCTGTTTTCGAACAGATAAAAGCAATGGCTTTTCCGCCACTGAAAAAAGTAATACGTCCAAATGATAATCCTTCAGTTAATGCGGCATCAGTTTGCATCACGCAGTCGCGTAATTCCAGCACCCGTTTCAGTTTGTGTTCAGGCTGTTTCAGCAGTAACTGCTGTACGTCCGGTTTCATACAAATACGTTCTTAAAGGTACGATAATCCTGCAATCAGCGAATCCCGCGCAGCGCTAAGGAAAGAAGCGGTTTCAGATTTTAGATTTTTGATTTTGCGATTTTTGATTTACATGATCGGATAAATCAAAAATGCAAAATCAAAAATCTAAAATCCGCACAGGCTATTTTGGAATACGTACTGCCGGTATTTCAAAGCATTTATGATCCCAACTACAAATGATCATCCGGCTCAATATGTATAAGTACGTGCCCGAGCTGGGGCAGTTGTTCGCGCAGCGTGTCTTTCAGCAGGTGGGCAATGTCGTGTCCTTCGCGTACCGTAATTTCTGCTTTCACCGTGGCGTGCAGGTCCACATGGTATTTCATGCCGGCCTTGCGGATGAAACATTTTTCGGTATCCACCACACCTTCCACGGTTGCAGCTACTTTGCGGATATCGGCAATCAGTTCGTCGTACACGTTTTCATCCATCATTTCGCCCAGGGCGGGACGGAAAATGAGGTAACTGTTGTACAGGATAAATCCCGATGCAAAAAGCGCGGCCCAGTCGTCGGCCGATTCATATCCTTTGCCAAGAATGAGCGCCACCGAAATGCCGATGAACGCCGCCACCGAGGTAATGGCATCGCTGCGGTGGTGCCACGCATCGGCTTTTAACGACGAACTGTGTGTTTCCCTGCTTTTGCGGATGACGAGGCGGTACGAAATTTCTTTCCACACAATGATTGCACCGAGAATAAAAAGCGTGTACGGCTCCGGAAGTTCATGCGGGGTCTGGATGTTTTTGATGCTGTCGTGCCCGATGATGAGTGCGGAGGTGATGAGAAATCCTACAACAAGAAACGTAATCAGTGTTTCGGCGCGGCCATGCCCGTAGGGATGATTTTCATCGGCCGGGCGGGCAGAATATTTGAGGCCGAACAGCACCAGGAGCGACGAAAAAATATCGGTGGTGGATTCGATTGCATCCGCAATCATGGCGTACGAGTTGCCGAAATAGCCGGCCAGCCATTTGATCAGCGCAAGCGCAGTATTCCCGAAAATACTGAACCACGTGGTGCGTACGGCTTTCTGTTGATTATTGTCCAAGGGTGCGGCCTGTTGTGTTGCCGCAAAGATACGCGAATTGCAGATGTACCGGTGTGCTGCAGTTCCGCGGGGTGCAAAACATGCGCAATGTCAGACTTCAGGAAGAACGATACGCAATCGGATGATCCGTTTTTTTATGTTGCCCGAGAAACAGGCGTACATACATCCGCAGTACGGTCAGCTCCACAAAAGCAATGACCAGCGAAACCGGGATCAGCAATCCATACTGGTGATGGCCGATATGTGTAAAAAACAGGTCAATACCTACAAAGCTTGCGGTTATAGGAAAACCAAGCAGGCCGAGGCAGCAGAGCAGGAACACCGCCGCCAGTTTCGGATGTTCGTACGCATTGCCGTGAAACCGGTTAAGCCGAATATCCGTTTCCAGTTTTTGCAGGCGGCGGAGCACAACCCATCCGGCTACTGCCGCCAGCAAAAGCCCGCTCACAAAAAGTAACACCTGCAGCGGTTCAAAACGATCGTTGAGTGCAATGGCCAGGCCCGCAAAAAACTGTCCAGCAACTGCGAGCGTCCAGCTGCGCAGCGCACTCCCGCGTTCGGCAAAAGCACAAAGCACGGCAAGCACACCGATTAATGCAACCGCAGGTGGCAGATACAATTGCATTTTTCCCGGCAGGATCAATCCAAAACGATCCGACTGTGCAACATAAATCATCGCCCCGAAAGCAAACAGCAGCAGCAAAAGAATCCCCATGCTGTTGCTGCCCAGGAAAACCAGGCGGCTGCCGACAAACTTAAACGGTTTCCAGAATGTGCGGTATAAAAAGCGGTCGAGGTTCCATTCTTTTATGCTGAGTACATAAAACGCCTGCAGTATTTTACCCGGCGCTTTGCCGGATGCGCGGGGTTTGAAACTGAAGAACTGTTCGTGCACGAGGTAACCGAGCACCGATGGCGAAACCAGCAACTGGTACGTCCGCAGAAAAGCGTTGCCTGCAAAATGAATGAGTGCCAGCACATGCCAGCCAAGTGCCACTTCAATAAAAATAAGTCCGAGCTGTGCGGCCGATGCATAAGCAATCTGTGTTTTTACCGTGGGCTGCACCCGCGCAATGAGTGTGGCCACCACCGCAGTTGCTGCCCCTATTACAATGAGTATGATTTTAACCGGGAGTACATTTTCCCACAACGGGTACGTTCGCAGCAGCAGGAAAACACCAAGGCTTACCGAAAGCGATCCGTAAAAAATGCCGCTTGAACTGGTTGGTCCTTCCATGGCACGCGGCAGCCACGAGGTAAATGGCAACTGGGCCGATTTGGTGGCAGCGCCGATAAGCAGAAGCAGCGCAATTGTAAAAACTTCGGCCGGATGCTGTGCCAGGAAAACGGCAGAACCGTTTCCGTTAAGTTTGAGAAACGTAATATTTTCGTGCCAGAGGTGATGGCTCATCCACATTGCAATTACGAGGCAGATGTCGCCCAGGCGGTAAATGGAAATTACTTTCAACGCATTTTTTACCGGGAGGTAACGGTCGCGGTAAAACGCAATGAGCAGGAACGATGCGATGCCTACAAACTCCCAGCCGGTAAACAGTGTTTCAAAATTACCGGAAAGTACCACGAGGTTATAGCCGGTAAAAAACACGAGCAGCGTTACAAAAAAACGTTTGAACCCTTCTTCACGGTGCAGGTAATACTTGCTGAAAATGACAATAATGCCTGTTATGAGACCGCCTACAAACAAATACACAGCCGTATAATAATCGAAATAAAAGTCGAGAATAAACTCAAAGTTTTCTGATGTGTAGAGCGGCAGAAATTTCAGGTTCAGCACAGGGCTGCCATCCATCATCCACCCGGCAAGGAACGCCAGCAGGCCGATAAAATAAACCGATACAATTGAAATGACAATACCCGAAAGAAGACGTTCTTTTTTCCGTGGCACAAAAAGGGCAACGAGGAACGCCAATACAGGAGTTCCGACAAATGCGGGCAGGAGGCGTTGCATCAGGTTAACGGATTAATGTATAAACAGGAAGATTTTCGCGGGTGGCATCGGCAACGGCGGCCGATTCCATTTCGCGGGCACTTTCAAATAGTTCTTCCGGGTTATCCAGTGCAGGAAGTTTCCCCAAAAGCGGTTGATACAAATTAAAAGCGCCCCTGCTGAAATAATACACCTGCCGTGTTTCCGGGTTAACGGCTGCGAGGTGCACCCATTCGTTGATAAACCATTCGTACATTTCAGGAACAGCCTGGATGGTTTTGAGTACCACTTCCGGAAAATGCTCCACAATGATGAGTAAACGCACCGGGTCATGTACTTCAATCATCTGTACCGGCAGGCCGGGGCGCAGGTCGCCGTCGCAACTGTTTGCTACGCCAAAAAGTCCCATTACATTATGCGGCAGTTTTGTTCCGGCACCGAGTTTAAAATTATCAACGCGTGAAAAATAATATTCCAGGTTAATGCCGCCGCACACCGGCCCCAGCGGTTTCATTACACCGGTGAGCAGTTCTCCGTTCAGATCGGTTTTGTAATCGTATGAATTCAGAAACGCACGCCGGTCGAGGAACATATTTTTTGTAAGATTCCTGCTGCCCACAATGCACAACGTGTTGGTTCCGTGTCCCAGTTCGGGGCGCGGTTCGAACAAGGATACCGAGCGTTTTTCGATGGCTTTGCGCACACCGGGAAGCGACTGCTTCGTTGCAATGGAAGCAAACCGGCGCGAACGTTCTTTTGCATTCAGGTTGAGTGCTGTTTCAAATGCACGTTTGTTTTTTGCATGTGCATCGGGCAGGCTGGCCGGTAACTGTTCATCGTCGTAAAAACGGATGAGGTCGCTGGCGGTATCGTGCATGGCTCCTACGAAAACGGTGCTTTCCGGAATAACAATTCCTTCCTGCGCAAGCCGTTTGCGTACTTCGGGATGGTTGGCCATGGCGGCAAACACGCGGGCGTTTGTGGCACCGGGGCGGCCGCTGCATGCACCGCAATCGTGTGCACCATGATGCGGATTGTTGGCGCTGCTTGAACCGTGCGCCACCACATATACCAGCGGTGCGAAATTTTTCACGAGCCCGATGCTGCGCAACAGGCCTTTCACACGAACGGTCATTTCGGTAACGGTGAAACCGATCTGCAAACCGTTTTCAATATCTTCCGGGTGACGGTTAACAATGGTGAGCTGTGAGTTGTGGCCCATGTGCGAGAACGCATCCGAAATGGCCGGACTCATTTTCGGGCGGAACAGGTTGAGCAGCAACTGACCGGCCGCAACAAAACCGAGCCCAAGCGAAACAAAAAATCCGGGAAGTGCCGCATGACTCTGTTTGATATACAGCAGTTCATGTTTTCGTTTCTCCGTTACCTTCGTTTCTTTAATCAGGTATTTTGGTGTAACCGGTGCAGGGCACAGTTTTTCGTAAAACTTCCCGCCTTCGGGCTGAAAATAAAATTCAACACCGAAAAAGCCCGGAGATCCAAGCGTTTCGCAGGCCGGATCGGTAAATTCAACATGGCGGCGCAGCGAACATTCCCGTTCATCAATGCAGAACACCGCCTGGAAACTGCGCATTGTTTCCTGCCCGTTTTTAATCGGAACCGGGTTGGCAATGCCGGCCAGCACCTGGTCGTAATAACTCCATTCAAAGGCATCCTGCCAGAGTTTAAAAACGGTATGCAATTCTGTTTCGGTAACTTCAGCGAACAGATCGGCGGGCGGCTCCGTAAGTGTTGCCGATAAAGGCGCCCAGCCTTTTCCGAGTTCTGCATCAAGTGCATCAATTTCGAGTAGCAGTTCAAGGGTAATCAGTTCCTGCAACGTAATTTTCCGCTGATCGAGCAGGCTGTCGGGACGCTCTTCGAGCACCGCAACCATTCCCGACCAGCCGCGGTGTGCAAACTGCTGGTCGTAAATGTAATTTTCAAAATACGTTTCGCGGCCGACAATCATACCAAGCAGTTTTTCGAGGCTGCAGTCGCCGGAAAGGAGGAGGTTGCGGGCACGTGTGGTTTTAAAGAAACTCACCAGCCCGTTTTTTTCCAGTTCCGTAAATGCCGCCAGAAATCCGTCCGGGTGTTGTGGAAATGTCCACAAGGCAATGCCCTGGTCGAGGTAACTGCAAAGGATACGGAACAGCAAAGGCTGCACCTGTGTATCGAGATCAATGCCGTAATGTTTTTTCCAGTTTGCGCGCAGCTGCCCGGTACGTGGTTCAATGCAGGCATCGTAATGCCGCAGCAACAGGTTATCCTTCCAGTGTTGCAGGTTTTCTGCACCACATGTTTCCGCAATAACACGGTCGAGAATTTGTTCCCGGATACGTCCGTTCGCATACAGTTGCCGGTATTCGCCGAGCTGCAGGGTAACCTGGTAACCAAAAACAGCAGCAGCCTGCCGCAGTGCATCATAAAAACGCTGCTGCTGAAACGCGTGCAGGGAATTGTGATGAATAAAATCCTTCAGCGGTGTCTGCGAGGGCAGGTAATGCTTCAGGTTGTGCAGGGTATGCGCCAGGTTGAAATGGGATTGCATTCCAACCTTGTGCGCATGTGCTGTTTCGGTTTTGTTTACGATCATTTTTTTAGTTATTGGTCAAAATGATACACATTATGCAGGTCTTTTGTGCAGGTAAATGTTACATTGAGATCGCGGATGAGGCCGTCGTTAATGTCATACACCCAGCCGTGAATGTGCAGGGGCTGCTCGTTTGCCCAGGCGTTCTGCACAATTGATGTTTTGCCGAGATCGTGCACCTGTTCAATCACATTCAGTTCTACGAGGCGGCGGCCGCGGGCTTCCATATCGCTGATACCATCGAGCTCGGTGTGGTGATAACGGTAAACGTCTTTAATATGGCGCAGCCAGTTATCAATAAGGCCAAACTGTTTGTTTCCCATTGCCGCCAGCACACCGCCGCAGCCGTAATGTCCGCAAACAATTACGTGTTTTACTTTCAGTACTTCAACGGCATAAGACAGCACACTCAGCATATTCATATCGCTGTGTACCACCATGTTTGCAATGTTGCGGTGAACAAATATTTCGCCGGGAACCGTTCCGGTAATCTGGTTGGCCGGCACACGGCTGTCGGAGCATCCGATCCATAAATACTGCGGGCTCTGGCCTTGCGCCAGCTTTTCAAAAAATTCCGGGTTGCTGGCTTTCTGTTGTTCAACCCATGCTTTGTTGTTATCGAGTAACTGGTTATATGACTTTTCCATAAAATGTTTTTTTAGTTGTTTTTGACAAATTAATGCCCGGCAACACCGCGGAACTCCGGAACATTCCGCAGTTCGAGTTTAATGTTCCGGTACATGGCATTGGAACGGAAATCGTGAATGATCTCCAGCACATCAATATCAATGTCAACCGAATTACTTCCGTCAATTATCACATGTGAATTTTCAGGAATGTGGTTCAGCAGTTGTGCAATGCTGCCTTTGTTGATAAACGTAACATCCTCATGCAACTTGATTACAATCGGTTCGCCGGCAATATTTTTTTCCGGATCATAGATATAGGTGCGTTTGTAATTATTGCGCAGGATAAACAGGATGGATAATCCCATGCCGATTGAAATACCCACGAGCAGATCGGTTAAAAGGATTGCAACGATAGTAACGATAAATGGCAGGAACTGGAATATCCCCAGTTTGATCATTGCCTTAAACAGCGACACTTTTGCCAGTTTATACCCCACCACCAACAGTACTGCCGCGAGGCAAGCCAGCGGAATCCGGTTGAGCATGGTAGCAAGCCCGGCCACACTGCCGAACAGGAGCAGGCCATGAAAAATGGCCGAAATTTTTGTTTTGCCGCCGGAGTTTACATTTGCCGAACTGCGCACAATTACCGCGGTCATTGGCAGCCCGCCGATAAGCCCGGAAATAATATTGCCCACACCCTGCGCCTTCAGTTCGCGGTTGGTGGGCGAGTTGCGTTTCCATGGATCAAGTTTATCGGTTGCTTCAAGACTCAGCAGTGTTTCCAGGCTTGCAATAAGCGCTATGGTAGCTGCGGTGATATACACCTGGATGTTTCCGAGTGCACTGAAATCGGGCATTGTAAACTGTCCGATAAATTCGTTCGGTGAATGCGCAACAGGCAGTTGTACTAATTTATCCCCCTCCAGCATAAAGTCGGCAGCAACCGCAGGATACACCCATTCATTTATTGCAACACCGGTTATTACCGCAATGAGCGCACCGGGAACGAGTTTAAAAAAGGCATACTTTCTCAGGAATGGCCGTTCCCACATAATCAGGATGAACATGGAAACCGAGGCGATAATAATGGCACCGGGATGGAGGAAATTAACCGAAGTAAAAATTTCAGTAAACGTGTTTTCTCCGTCCACCTGTAAAAAATCAAAATCACCTTCATTGTCTTTGTCATACCCCAGTGCGTGCGGAATCTGTTTGAGGATCAGGATGAGCCCGATTGCAGCAAGCATTCCTTTGATAACACTTGACGGAAAGTAGTGACCGATTATACCCGCTTTCAGAAAACCGAGAATAAGCTGCATAACACCGGCAAGCACTACGGCCAGCAAAAAAGTTTCGAACGAACCAAGCTTTGTGATGGCACCGAGTACAATTACGGTGAGTCCCGCTGCCGGCCCGCTTACGCTCAGCTGCGATCCGCTCAAAGCTCCCACCACAATACCGCCGACCAGGCCGGTGATGATGCCGGAGAAAAGCGGCGCGCCCGATGCGAGGGCAATGCCCAGGCAGAGCGGAAGCGCCACCAGGAACACCACAAGCCCGGCAGGAATGTCATTTTTAAGAAAAGCAAACGTAAATTCTTTATGCTGATGCGATTTTGATTGCATAAGTATAGCAATGAATTGAGGCGACGCAACTCCACACGGAACTGCCAACGGCCTGGTTATAATAAAATGTAAAGGTGATTTTGCTGCACCAACGAAAACAGTGCAGGAGCTGCTGTTAAATCACAGCGTGTTCCGGGGGCGAAAAGACTTCGGAACGGTAATCAGAAACCGGGAACGTATTGGAGCTGCCCCGGAAATACGAACTGCCGGTGGAAATGCCGGAAGCAAGGATGTCGTATTCAAAAAAACATTCGTAATAGCCGTTCTTGTCGTTTTCCTTTTCTTTCTCTTTTTCCTTCTCCTCTTTTTCTTCTTTCTGGTCCTCTTCGGTACTTTTCAGATCGGCCAGTTCAAACGACGCATTATCGAACAGCTTTTTGGCCATGCAGTAGAATGTTCCATACCCGGAGGTAAGGAAAAACAGGACTAACAAGGAATATGCAACGGCCTTTTTCAAAAATCCAGCGTTTTGAACAGTGCAAAAATAACAGTTTCCGGCAATCCCGGTGCCGCTTAACGGATTTTAACACGCAACAGGCCCGAAAGGAAGTAAACACCACAAAACGGGATTTGTTTACACCCCGCTTATTTTTTCGCCTTCCATAAATGCCATGGGAACGGCCAGCTTCAGGCTTCCGAAGGCAGCGGCGTAGGTATTCAGCTGTTTTTCCAGCAATGCAAATACGGCCGGACGGTCGTTTTCAGTGAACAAATCGCGCCACGAAGCCAGCCAGCCAAGTTTTACAAAATAATGATTGAGGAAAGCGGTGCCGTCGGCAAAATTCATCACCAGTTCATCATCCGCAAATCGGGTAACGTGGAATCCGTTTTCGGTAAACAGCGCCGCAAGGCTGTCCACGGTACCGCGGTGTTCCTGCTGTTTGCGCAGCGCTTCCAGCTCGTTTGTTTTGCCCAGCTGCTGCAGTACTTTTTCAAACACGGCATAAAACACATCCCAGTGCCCATTGAGGTTGGTGGTGAGCGCCAGCCTTCCGCCGGGTTTCAGCACGCGCGCGCATTCGCGGAACACGGCCGGTGGATTTTCAAAATTATTGATGCTGAGGTTTGACACGACCAGATCAGCAGTGCCATCCGCAAGCGGAATGTGTGCGGCTGAAGCTTCCAGCAGTTGCACATTGGCGAGGCCGTAGTTTTTAATTTTCTCCTGCGCACGGTCCAATGCATTTTTCCAGGTGTCAATGCCATACAGTTTTGCGGAAGGCCCCAGCCGCCCGGCCAGTTCCAGCAGCGGAAAACCGGTTCCGGTGCCTACGTCAATAATGGTCATGCCCGGTTTTAATTCCAGGTGGCGCAGCAGCAGCAAACCAAACGCAGCGCTCCACAAGGGTGCTTCATCGAATGTGGAAGCCGTTTCTGCTGTGTCTTCAAAACGGTAGGAAAGAAAATCGCTCATCGTGCGTGCTTTTAAAACAATACAAGATGCAGCTTTTGCAGCAATCTGTTGCAGGCAGACCTTTTATTTCACAGGTTAATCATCATCTTCTTCACCGCCGCCCTGCTCACCGGGCTGTGCAGCAGCACCACCGTCAGCAGCGATTTCGGTGTGGCGAATTTTTCCGCCGAGTGAAGCAGTGCGTGCAACCAATCCGAAACCGGCAAACGAAACCAGCAGGATTCCAATTGCAACCTGGCGGGAGAAACTGGTTTTCCGCATATTGAGAAAAAGCGCGACTATTGCAAATGCCCCGAGAATAATAAGCGCAATGAGTGAAGCCATGGCTGCATCTTCATGCATTTCGATGGCCTGCTCCGTAACGCCGGGCATTTTTTCAACGGCTTCTTCGGCGCCTTCGCCGGTTAAATAAGCAACAACGGCACCAATACCTGAAATGACAAACAGCAGGTATGCCGCGTTTTTGGTGGGAATGCTACGCGCAAACAACGCGTAAATCAATACAAGCGCACCAAGTACGGATCCGAAGACCGGGAGGTGTGTAATCAGCAGATGGATGTGAACCTGGCTCATGGTTTTTGTTTTGAGCAAAGTTGCGGCAATCGCAACCACCAAACCATGTATTATGTCAGTCCGGTTTATGATTACTGTTTGCAGGAAGCAACAGAATTAAAACAGGATTGTTATTTAATCGTTGCTCCCAGCCAGTCGTTATAGGTCATTTCAAATTTCAGTTCGCCTTTGCCGTACATGCCTGCCGCCTTCCAGCCTGCGGTTTTGTAAAATTGTTCAGCACGCGTTCCGGGTGAAGTGCTCAGCCAAACGGTTTCGGTGGTCTGACTGAAATACCAGTCAAGCATCATGCTGTGCAGCCTGCGGCCGATGCCTTGTTTTTCAAAAAGCGGATCAATAAAAAGCGCCCAGATGTTGTGTTCTGATAAATCGGCGATGGCAAAACCAACAACACGGCCTTCTGCTTCACACACCCAGCCGCGCCCGCGCACCGTAAGGTATTCCGCACAATTGGCATCGGTAACGAGTGCCGGATCGGAAAGCGTGTTTTCTTTTACGGAATTTCGGACGCGTTGAATCTGCGGGATGTCGGAAACGGTGGCTTCGCGGAAAAACATTTTCTTCAAGGTATATGTTTGTGAAATTTCAGTCGGCAATCAATCAACTTCAATTTGATGATCATTTGAAATGCAATTGATTAACTGCCGATGGCTTTACAACTCACCCCCGCTTCGAACGCATCGCTTTCGTTTGTTCCAGTTTTTTATCGGCCTCAAACTTTTTGTATTCTTTCGAATCCATGGCATAGATGGCCATTTTGCCGTTTGCATCGTTGTGTACACCCCAGCCATAACGTTTGGTGAGCGGCGAAGCACGGAAACAGGGCTGCCCTTTGGAGAAAAACTTTTCGCGTTCGGCTTTCAGTTCTTTTGCGGCAATTTTGTTGCGCGTGGCATGTACGGTGAACAGAATATCGTCAGACGTGTATTTGTACGGATTGTCGTATACCATTTCAAACTGCAGGTTCGCAACCGTTTTGTTTTCGCCTTTTACAGCAGGAATTTCCGCTTTGGTTACCGGGCAGTCCTCGGCAACGGCGATGAATGTGTTGGCGTAGTTCGTTGTATGCATACTGCAAATGTGGTAAATTCTCCGGGAATAAAATCAATTGGTCTTCCGGTAGTTAAGCACAGCCCACGTATTAAAGAAAATGGCAAAGCCCACAATCGCCAGGAAATGATATTTCACATCGGCAAAGGTGCTGCCTTTTAAAATGATCATGCGCGTTACTTCAATAAAATACGTAACGGGACTGCAGTTGGCAATGGCCTTCGACCAGTCGGGCATACTGTCAACCGGTGTAAACAGTCCGCTCATGAGCATAAAAATCATCATAAAGAAAAACGCGAGCGACATGGCCTGCTGCTGTGTTTCGGAATACGTGGATAGCAGCAACCCGAATCCGAGCAACGCCACGAGGTACACCGCCAGGAAACCATAGAGCAGCGCAATGCTTCCCGCCGGAATGATGTCGTAAATGCCCCAGCCTACACCAAACAATCCAACTGAAAACATAAACATGCCGATAACCCAGAACGGGATGAGTTTGCCGAGAATAAAATGGTATTTGCGAATCGGTGTTACGTTAATCTGCTCGATCGTACCGGCTTCTTTTTCTTTTACAATGTTGAGCGAACACATGTACGATGCCACCATGGTAACGAGCACCACGAGTATGCCTGGAACCATAAAAAAACGATAGTTCAGATGCCGGTTGTACCAGTTTGATGAAGTTACCTCAACCACCGGCGCTGCGCTGAACCGTGCCGGCGGCAACAGTTGTGTGCGCAGGTCGGCATTGTAACTTGCAAGAATAGTGCTGAGGTATGCCCCGCCCAGCCCGGCCTTGGTGCCGTTGATGGCGTTGATGGCCACAAACAACTGCTGTTTGTTTTCACGCACCAGGTTTTTCTCAAAGCCTTTCGGAATTTCGAGAATAAGATCGGCCTTATCCGATTCAATCTGTTTCATCGCTTCTTCAAATGTGGCGGTGTAACTGCTGAGGCGGAAATAACCGGAGGCTGTTATTTTTGCCGTGAGTTCGCGGGAGTACGACGAATGATCGTGATCAACAATGGCAATCGAAATGTTTTTTACTTCGTAATCCGCGGCCAGCGGAAGAATGATGAGCTGCAGCACCGGTGCCATAAAAATAATGGGCAGCAACGCCTTGTTGCGGAAAATCTGGAGAAACTCCTTCCGGAGCAGGAAACGTAAGGTTCTCATGCCAGGCGCGTTTTAAATTTACGGATGTTCACAACCAGCAGCAGCACATTCATGCCCACAAGAATCAGTGTTTCTTTCCATATCGCTGAAAAACCGAGTCCTTTGATCATGATTGCTTTTACAATAATGTAATACCATTTGGCCGGCACAACGTTTGAAATGACTTGCAGCGGAACCGGCATGTTTTCAATCGGGAACATGAAGCCGGTAAAAATCATCGTGGGCAGCATCATCACCATAATGGAAATAAGCATGGCCGACTGCTGCGAATCCGTGCTGTTGGAAACCAGCAGCCCCAGCGATATGGCCGTGATGATGAGCAACGCACTTTCGCCGAACAGTAAGAAAATATTACCGTTGATGGGCATGCCGAGCAGGTAAACACTCAGCAGCAAAATAATCACGAGGTTTACAACGGATAATACGAAATACGGAATGGCTTTGGAGATGATCACAAACACCGGGTTAAACGGCGATACAAGCAACACCTCCATCGTGCCTTTTTCTTTTTCGCGCACAATGGAAACCGACGTCATCATTACACACACCAGCATAAGCACCAGCGCCATTACACCCGGCACAAAATTGAATGCACCTTTCAGTTCGGGATTGTAAAGCATGCGGATTTCCGGCACCACCTGGTAGGGAATCGGATTATCGCCCAGCAGGTCGCGCTGGTACGACGCGATGATGGTGTTCATGTAACTGGTAAGTGTGGTGGCCGTATTCGGATCGCTGGCATCGGCAATAAGTTGCACCTGTGCTTTGTGCAGGTGCTGCAGGTCGCTGTTCAGGTTGGCCGGAAATACCACCGCCATTTTAATATCACCGGTTTTAAACGCGGCTTCGAGCTGCTGCTGACTCATGAGTGAACGTTCCACTTCAAAGTTGCGGTTCACTTCCATTTTGGTAATCAGTTCCTGCGAAGCCGCATCACGGGCATAATCGCATACCACGATGCGCGTGTTTTTGATTTCGTTCGAAAGTGCAAAACCGAACAGCACGATCTGCACAATGGGCAAACCAAACAGCATGAGCACGGTTTTCCGGTCGCGGAACACGTGATAAAATTCTTTTTTCACAAAAGCGAGAAACTGTTTCATCGTTTAGTCTGCTTTGCGTTTGGCGCCGCGTGCCAGTTCGTAAAAAACATCGTCCATGGATGCGGCGTTGTATTGTTTTTTCAGGTTGGCCGGTGTATCGAGCGCTTTGATTACACCGTCCACCATCATCGAAATGCGGTTGCAGTACTCGGCTTCGTCCATGTAATGCGTGGTCACAAAAATGGTGATGCCACGATCCGCTGCTGCGTATATGAGGTCCCAGAACTGCCTGCGTGTAACGGGATCAACGCCGCCGGTGGGTTCGTCGAGGAAAACAATTTTCGGTTCGTGCAGCACCGCCACCGAAAACGCGAGTTTTTGTTTCCAGCCCAAGGGCAGCGCAGCCACCAGTGTTTTCGCTTCTTTTTCCAGGCCCAGTGTTTCCAGCAGTGCTTCGCTTTTTTCTTTCAGCTCGCGCACCGGCAATCCGTAAATGCCGCCGAAAAAGCGGATGTTCTCACGCACCGTAAGGTCTTCGTACAGCGAAAACTTCTGGCTCATGTAGCCGATGTGTTTTTTAATCTCTTCCGTTTCTTTGTAAATATCATATCCCGCAATGGTGGCCTTGCCCGACGAAGGCAGCGACAGTCCGCAGAGCATACGCATGGCCGTGGTTTTGCCCGCACCGTTTGCACCGAGAAAACCGAAAATCTCACCGGCATATACGTCCATCGTCAGTTCGTTCGCGGCAATAAAATCGCCGTAACGTTTGGTCAGTTTTTCGGTTTTAATTACGACATCCATATCAGGGCTGCATTAAACGGATAAAACAATCTTCGATGGTGGGCTCCACCGGTTTCAGTTCTACGCCTTCGTGTGTATTTACTTCGAGAAAACGGATGAGCGAGGCATGTGCCTCCGGTGTATCCTGCCTGAACGCGAGGTGATGATATTCACCGAACGCATTGCAGCTGCTCAGCATTTCACTTTTTCGCAGGTCCTGCAGCAGGCGGCTCATGTTTGCAGCACGTATGGCGTACAACGTGCCGGGATATTGCGCAACAATACTTGCCGGTGTTTCTACTGAAAGCAACCGCCCGTCCTGCATCAGTGCAATGCGTTCACAGCGCGTGGCTTCATCCATGTAGGGTGTAGACACAAGAATGGTAATGCCTTCCGCTTTCAGGCGGCCAAGCATTTCCCAGAACTCTTTGCGCGAAACGGTATCGACACCGGTGGTGGGTTCATCCAGCAGCAGAATTTCGGGACGGTGAATGAGCGCACAGCACAATGCCAGTTTCTGTTTCATACCGCCGGATAGTTTTCCCGCACGGCGAGTTTTGAACGGCTCAATCTGCACGTAAATATCGCGGATGAGGTCGTAATTGGTTTTGATGGTGGTTTTAAAAACCGTTGCAAAAAATTCGAGGTTCTCTTCCACCGTCAGGTCCTGGTAAAGCGAAAAACGGCCGGGCATATACCCAAGTCGTTTGCGGATTTCCTTATAGTCTTTCACCACATCAAACCCGCCCAGCGAAGCACTTCCGCCCTCGGGCAGCAGCAGCGTGGCAAGCACACGGAACAGGCTTGTTTTGCCCGCCCCGTCGGGACCGATAAGCCCGAACAGTTCGCCCGGCTTCACAGCAAACGAAACATCGGTTACCGCTTTTACGGCGCCTTTGTTATACGTTTTCGAAATGTGCTGCACAATTACGTCGCTCATGGTTTTAAAATTTCACTTCGCCGTACATCCCGATTTTAAATGCCCCATCATTTTTCACATGCACTTTCATGGCATACACCGTGTTTGCGCGTTCGTCTTTGGTTTGTATGGTTTTCGGGGTGAACTCGGCTTTGTCGTTAATCCACATTACCGTTCCGCTTGTTTCTTTCATACCGCCTTTGCCGTCGTCGGTCAGCACTTTTACAACCTGGTTCAGTTTCACCAATGCAAGCTGATCGCTGGTGATGTAAGCGCGCAGTGTGATGGTGGTGAGGTCGGCCACTTTGTAAAGCGGTTTTCCGGCGGCAGCCATTTCATTGGGTTCGGCGTACTTCACGAGTACCGTTCCGGCCACGGGATTCACGAGGCGGCATTTGGCCAGCTGATCGTTCAGCTGTTCCACCTGCACCTGCAGCGGCGTTACATCGTTGCTCAGTCCGGAACTGGTAATTTCCAATGCCGACTGTTGCGCGGCGATCTGTTTTTTCAGTACGTCAACCTGCGCATTCACATCATCGAGTTGTTTGGCCGGTGCGGCATCGCTTTTTACGAGGCTGCTGATGCGCTGCTGTTCGCGTTCGGCGGTTTTCAGCTGTTCGCGCAGCGCGGCTAATTGAACCGGCACATTCGGACGTTTGCTGAGTACTGCGCTGATCTGCGCTTCGAGCTGTTTCTTTTTCAGGTACAGCTGCACACTGTCAATGTAACCGATCACCTGGCCGGCAGTAACGGTGCTACCCTCGGTAATGGAAAACTGGCGGATGGTGCCGGTGGCTTCGGCGGAGATAATAATTTCATCCGCTTCAAAGGTGCCCGAAGCATCAAACGTTTTTTTGTTTTTGGAACACGATGCCGCGGTAAGACTGAGCAGTGCGGCGATTGTGAAAATGGAAATACGATTCATATTAACCGGTATTTGTAGGTTTAATTGCCTGTGGTAAACTGGTAATTGTGCAGCGCCTGTATCCACTGCAGTTTGTGCAGCACCTGGTTCTGCCGCGCCTGGTCTTCTGCATTTACATAGTTCAGAAAATCGGTTGCGCTGATGGTGCCGTTGCCCAGCTGGCTTTCGGCGGTCTTTTTAATTTTTTCGCGCAGCGCAATCAGTTCGTTGTCGGTGCGTACGAGTTCACTGTATTTATTCACTTCGCGGTCCTGCTGTTTCATCGTAACAGAAGTACCGAACACAAATGTTTCGCGCTGCACATCCAGCATGCGCTGGCTGAGCGAAAGCAGCTGCCGTTCTTTCTGCAGCGTGTATTGCCCTGAGAGGTTCCAGCTTACGCGCAGTCCGCCGATGTAATAAAAATCGAACGCATTGGTAAGCATGTTGAGCGTGGGCCGCCCGTAACCGCCCTGCACAAACAAACTGGCCCGCGGAATGTTGCGCGTGGTGAGCAGTTTGTTCTGGATATCAAACGTGTGTTTCTGCAGTTCAAATAATTTGAGTTCGGGGCGGTTGATACTGGGGTTTGACGGAACTATTTCAGGCGTTTGCAGCACCGTGCGTTCATCTACCGGTTGTCCGGTGAACAGAGCCAGCATATCTGCAAAGCCGTTGCGGGCCTGCTGCAGTTCAATGGTGCGCTGGCCGGCGCGGAGCAGTTCAGCCTGCAACACATCCGCGTTGGAGCGGGTGGCTACGCCGTTTGTT
Organism: Chitinophaga pinensis; assembly: GCA_943372645.1. Lineage (GTDB taxonomy): Bacteria > Bacteroidota > Bacteroidia > Palsa-965 > Palsa-965 > VBWE01. The sequence continues at coordinate 69,974 of CALRZN010000009.1, forward strand.
ATGGCCGCGTTTGTTTTGGTGAGCCCGGATTGGATATCTTTTTTCAAAAGTTCCGTTTGCTGCAGTTGCGCATCCAGCAGCAGGATACCGAAGTAGAGCTGGCTTACGCGATCACGGAGTTTGTACAGTTCTGTTTCCAGTTTCTGTACTTCTGCGGCAGCGTTGGCTTCAATCAGTTCTTTCTGCTGTTTTACGGTAATGAGGTCGGTGAGCGGCTGCACGGCTTCGCCGTAAATTCGGTACTGGTCTTTGCTCAGCGAAGGCAGCGTGAGGTTCGGAATCATGATCGGCAGTTCCGTAACCGCCGACTGGTACGTGGCCTGCAAACCCAACTGCACCTGCGGAAGAAATCCTTTCGAAGCGTTGCTCAGCGAATAGTCGCGGCTTTTTTCAATCAGTTCCAGTTGTTTCACCTGCGGGTAGTTTGCACGGGCGCGCGCGTAACAGCTGTCGAGCAGCAGCACCTGTTGTGCGGGAGCCAGGCCATAAAGCACCATTGCCGCACCAAGCAGCGAAGCTTTGCGGAATGTTTTGCGGGTGGAAGAAAATAATGCAGACATGTTTTCTTTTTTTAGCGTTAACGGGCTTTCAACATTGTTTTCACCCATTTCGGTATTAATGCTTTGCGTTCTTTCATCATGGTTTCAAATTGCTGCTGCGACATGCCACCCACCATTTTCAGCATCGGATTTCCGATGAACGGGAATACGGTTAATCCCATCACGTTCATCATAAAATGCATAGGGTGCACGGGCGCAATTTTGCCGGATTCAACGCCGGCCCGGTATTGTTTCATAAAAGCGGAGTGCTGAAACAATTCACGGATATTTAATTTACCAAGCAGTTCATCGGGGTTGCTGCGCACTTCGCTGAGCAGAAACAGCGGGATGTCCGGCTCCACCAGCAACAGGTCAATATAGTTGCTCACAAACAGTTCGATTTTCTTTTCCAGCGAAGTCGTTTCATCATTCATCACACTGCTCACCGTCTGAAAAAAAGCGGCAAGGCTTTCCTGCATGATAATGGCAAACAGTTTTTCCTTGCTGCGGTAATAATAATTCAGCAGTGCCAGGTTAATCCCGGCTTCTTCGGCAATGTCGCGGGTACGTGTAGCTGCAAATCCTTTCTGGTGAAAGATGATCCGCGCCGCGTTTTTTATTTTTTCTTCGGTGGAGAGATCAGGAACGGGAAGTCGTTTATTCTGGCGCATACAGGTTGTTCAGGCGGTACAAAGGTAAAGGGTTATTCTTTTGTTTTAATCATTTGATTAATTATTTTGTTTAAAACACCTTAACACGCTTGTTTTCAGCACTATAAAAACAAGTAGCCGGGATTTTTTGGTTTATCCGATACGTTTCAGAAAAGCTGAAAGCAGCAATTCAACAGCATTCCGCGTTGCATCATCGGTAATTTTTCCGGCCGCGCTTATTTTTGTTTTTGCGTAGGGAATAAGCAGCTGTGTTTCATCGGTAATGCCGGCTTCGATAATCTTTAATGTTTCCAGCAGCGAAGCATGCCCTTTGGCTCCAACAGAAGAAGCCGTGATAAGCGCGGTGGGTTTGTGCGAAAACTCGCAGGAAGAAACCGTCCAGTCAATCGCATTCTTAAGCGTACCGGGAACACCCATGGCATATTCGGGCGTGCAGATGAGCACACCGTCAGCTTCGCGCAGCAGGCGGCGGAAACCGGCAACGCGATCGTGTGCAGGTTCCACATCATCATCCGGATTAAAATGCGGCAGCTGCATCAGTCCGTCGTAAATGGTAATCACAAACTGTGCGGCAGTCATTTCCTGTATGGCCTGCAGCAGGTACAGGTTGGTGGAAGCACTGCGGGTGCTGCCGTTTATGGCGAGGAGGTGTTTGGTTGCTGGCATAGCGTTCTCAGGCATTTTACAAAATTACTGCAAATGCTATTCGCTAACCTGCAGTGCCGGAAATGATGCTGACAGGGTTTTAACAAAAGAGTCGTATTGGTGCTGCTTTATTAAATCATGCAGTTCCAGGTAATGGGATTTGCCTGCTGCATTTACAATCATAACCCGCGTTTTGCGTAGTGCAATAATAACGGAATATGTTCCGATGACTGCCGGAATAAAAGGAATCAGCAACCGCTCGATATACATATGAAATCCTTCGGGGTTCATCAGGATAGTAACAAGACGAACCACGTCAAACACAACAAACGTGAGCAGACCTGCACCGAGCAGCAACGTTACCAGCCAGCGTTTCAATCGCTTCCCGGTCCGGATGGTAATCTGCGAAACTGATTGCAGGGGTATTTCTTCATAGATAAAATCGTTGCGCCGCAGGCGGATGGAATTATTTTCGAAAATGAATTCCGAGGTTTCAAAACGTGGCAGCGAATCCTGGGTATGCATCAAATGAGAAGCGGCTGACTGAAATGTGTTAATATTTAACGGGTATAAAATTACCGTTCTTTTTCCAATTCGCCGATCTCCTCTTTTATCGCATTGATGAGTAATTCCCGTTCGCCGGCCACGTAACCCTCATGTTTCCAGCGGATGACATTGTTTTTGTCTTTTATGGCGATTACCGGTACGCCGGTGATGTTGAGCGCAGTGCGCAGTTTGCCGCCGTTGTCAAACAGCATCGCATTGGTGTATGCTTTTTTTATCCAGAAATCACGGGCTTTTGCAAAGGTATCAGTTCCGGTATTTACCCCATAAAAAACAATGTCGGGGCGGCCGGAATAAATTTTCGCAAGTGAATCCATAAACGGATGCACATGCCTGCAAACGCCACAGCCGATGTTCCAGAAATCGAATACGGCGATTTTGTTTTTTAGCGAATCGGGAAGTACTGTTATACTATCCTTATTTAATAGAATTTCGTTTTCCATTTTAACCGAAACAGACTCCGCGCTCAGACTAACATCTATTCTAGGAATAACGAAGAATGCAAAGAGAAAAACAATCAGCGAATAAATCAGTCCGATTATTAATTTCCATTTTTCAACCAATACTGCTAAAACAAAACCGGATAGTGCAGTTATTGTTATCATGGGACTCAGCAGTTTAAAATTTTCTGGATTAACCCATGAAATAAAAACCACAAAACACAATGTCGGGAAAAACAGAATCATTATTTTGAACAGTGCGCTTCCCCAACTGCTGTTTGAAAACAACAGTCCGGCGATGAAAGAAAATAACCCGGAAACAATGCAGGTTAAACGAATATCAATAAATGGAAATGTCAGATCAATTAAAACTGTTACAACAAATCCTGCCAAAAACAAAATGAGTGCTTTTTTCATATTTGATAGTTTAACATGCCCGTTTCGAAAACGAAACGGGCATGTCGATTAATTATTAGAGTTGACAGATACCAACACATTTGTAAACCCAAATTGTACCGCACCCGTGAGCAAGATTGTTACAATTATGCGTTTTACATGTTCTTCCCATGTCGCACCAATCTGATTTAACGCTGCACTCACAATCACCTTCCCCGGTAGTGTACGGCGCAGAAGGAACACCAATATCTTCCAGCGAACCCACAATATGCCCAAGCAGGTTTTCATCAAATTCACCCAGCGCATTGCTCACCCAGGTATCGTGATAACTATTAATGTATGTATTACGCGCAGAACTGTTCTCTACCCAAAGATCTGGGGTAATCTGATCACGCAAATCTTCAAGCATTGTGATTTGTGCAGTATTAAGACCGCCCGTATTTATTGCAGTTACTAATTTATCATCCCAGATCGCCGCTTTAACCGCATCTGATTTTGCATTAAAAGCAATTACCTGTTCGGATCTGGTTTCTAATGCAATAATGGCCATCCGTTCTGCATTTCCGTTAATACCGTCTTTATTCAGTTTGGGTAAAACAACCGCCTGTGGCGATGAATTACCGGTTTTGCTGCACGAACCAAACGTTACAACGATTGCCGTTGCGCAGCAGGTTAAAAGAAGAAAAAACGTTTTCATTTTAAAGGTTGTTTTGTGGTTATACAATCATTTTTACCGGAGCCAAGGGCAATCCGGTCATGCGGTGTATCTTCCATAAACCTCCTTTCCGGCCGCAGCAGCCTGCCATTTCAGGCTAAAAAACTGACGGGCAAAAACTTACGTGCAGACGAATGTAGATATTTGGCATATTTAATTTATTTTTCAGTATAATATTATTTATAAATACGCTTACAAAAATAATTTGTTTCTCCTTTTTAACAAATTTACACTAATTATTCATTTGCAAATGGCTTTGGGGTACACTACACATACAGTGAAAGTGAATTGATTAAAATTCGGTGGCTTTTTTCAGGGGCATTGCGTGTTTATCGTTGCAAAGGAGATTTGACAGCGCGAGTTATTTCCGCACCGCCGAATAAAAAATATAATCCCCCAGCGTATTTTCATACAGCTGTATAATTTCCGTAATCGCGCCTGAACGAATATCCGCTTCCAGGCGTTGCAGCCCCTGCTCCACTTCATCGGGTGTTGAAAATGCAGCGAAGGACGAAATACCTGCGCGCACTTCCGGATTGAGGTACTGTTCCGGCCGGTATTTATTCGAATAGAGAAAATGATCCTCCAGGTCTTCGCGGATGAAATAGTTTTCTGTTTCAACTGCTGTAAAACCGGCCTGTTCAAACATCGCAATCATTCCTGCAACATCAGGCACTAAGCGGCCCGAACGGTAAATCATTTCCGGGAAATAATGATTGAGCCAATACTGATCCATCTGCTCCGCCGAAAAGCTGAGCAACACCAATCGTCCGCCGGGTTTAATTACGCGGCCCAGTTCACGGATGCCCTGCTGCTGATCGGTCCAGTGATGCAACGTGAACATCACCATGGCCCCGTCGAAAAAAGCTTCATCAAACGGAATGGCTTCCGCAACGCCCTGCAAAATGGTTGTACCCGCACAGTTTTCGCGGGCACGCGCCAGCATGGTATCGGAAGGATCAACGCCGTAAAAACGGAATCCCTGGTTTAACATCGCGCGCAGGTAGTTGCCGGTTCCACAGCCGAGATCGAGGTAAAGCTCATGTGCGTTGGGTTGCAGCAGCGCGGTCATGCGCGAGGTGATGTACGGATCGGCGCGGCGGGTGCTGTTGTACGTGCTGCCGATGGTATTATAAATCGGTGTTTCCATGTTTATCAGGCGGGTGTCATGCCAAATTTTACAGCCGATACGATGCCCGTAATGAGCACCAATACCAGCACGATGAATTTAAACTGTTTGTCCGAAATGCGTTTCAGGATGTGTTTGCCGATGAAGGTGCCTGCAACACTTACGAGCAGCAGAATCGGAATCAGGTACAAATCGTGTTTGTGCATAAACCCGTTGAGTCCGTAAACCACCGCACGGCTTGAATCAACCGCAAGATCAATCACCGCAGAAGTGGCAATAAACACCTCCTGTTTCAGGTCAAATGCAGCAAGTACCAGTCCGCGTATGGCGCCGCCCGTACCGAGCAGCCCGGCCACGAAACCGGAGAACACGCCACCGGTTACTGCATTAACCGTAGTCGGTTTGATGACCAGGTTTTTGAAAATCAAAAACACGAGGCTGAGCCCGATGAGGAAAATGGCAAGAAAAAGTTCGAGCAGCCGCGAATCAATGACGTTACTGAGCAGCGCACCGGCAATTACAAAAAGTACAGCAGGTACACCAATGCGCAGTATGAGGGCTTTGTCAAATCCTTTCCGGAAAAACACAATCTTGGTAATGTTGCTCGTTACGTGAAACAGCGCCGTAATGCCGAGCACGGAATGAAAATCGAGAAAGAGCCCGGCTATGGGAACAAAAAACAACGACGAACCGAAACCGCCTACGGTGCCTAATATTTCGGCGAGCAGGGCCAGGAGGATAAAATAAATGAGGTGTTCGGCGCCCATAAAAAACAGGTCCGGAAGCATCAACGCCGATGCTTTAGCGGCTGTCGCTGCAAAGGTAGCAGTATTCCCGTTTCAGGAATGCACCAGTTGCTGTACCCTGATGCGGATCAGTTTCCTTCCGCCAGTTTTTTAATCTGCACCAGGATCGGGTTCCAGCCTTCGCCGTTATTGGAAACATCTTTGTACCGTTTTTCACCTTCGGCTGCACCCTCAAAACCAAATTGTTTAACGGTGAGCAACGTGGTCTGCGCGCCGGTTGCTGCCAGTTCATACACCACCTGTAAATGATTTTCAGGAATATCGGGGTAAGCCGCAAACGGATCGATTACGGTATAATGCAGGCGGTTCGGCGCGTCAATGGAAACGATTGTTCCTTTTACCGGAATTAATTCTTTTCCTTCATGAATCATTTTCCACAGCAGCGCACTGCCGGGCTGCCAGTCGGAAATGGTTTCGCAGCCGAACATATATACTTTTGTTTTTTCCGGGTTAACAAGGGCATCCCACACCACCGCGGGTGTTGCGCTTATGATGATGGAGTTGGTTACTTCCAGTTGGTTGGTCATGGTGCTGTGTTTTATGTATTGCGGTGCAAAGTAAATGCATTTCAGTGACAACAGTATGTCAGGAGCTTCAGAACGTTTATTTTCGATATAAAGAGTTGAGGAACTACGCTTTAACCGATTTAACCACAAAGGTCGCCCCACATACAACCGCACCCACAAAGGATTACACAAAGAACACTAAGAATAATTTGTTCATCGTGTCCATTGTGCATGCCGTTGTGCCCTTGGTGGTTAAATAAAATGCAGTACAGTTATATGAACTATTGAAAACATACCATCATATAATTTCAACCTGATACTTCAGCAACAACCCTGGCAATCCGTTCAATGCAAAACGGGCCTTGCGGATGCGGTTTGTTTCGGGATCAATGGTGAAATTGGATGCGCCTGACAGGTCGGCTTTTTCAAGTATGGTTTGATCGAATACGGCACCGGCCAGGTCGCAATCTGAAAATACCGCTGCTGACAAATCGGTTTCAGTAAAATCCACTTCGTGCATGATGCAATTGGTGAAACGCGTTTTTTTCATGCCCAGTTTGTAAAACGATGCGAGGTTAAGCATGCAGTTTTCAAAGGTTACCGTAAACAGAAAATTGTTGCAGGTATGAAAATGTACGCCAAGCAGTTTGCAGTTTTTAAACTGCACATCGCGCAAAGCGGTTTGCGGCAGCTTTACCATGCTGAGGTCGCAGCCGGTAAAAACACATTCGGCAAAAGACACACCGGCAAATGTACTGCCCGAAAAATTACAGTCGGTAAACGTGCAGTTTTCGTACGTGCCTTTTTCCAGGGGCTGCGCGGTGAAATCTGCTTTTAAGAATGTTTTATCGTCGAAAAAGGCCTGGCTCATGCTGTTGTATTTAAATTATTTTCTGCGTTGAAGCGAATGGTATCTCCTGTCAGAATGCAAAGGCAGCACCCACAAAACAATCGCGGCGCCACTCTGAAGCACTGTTTTTATAAACGCGGAGGTAACTCCATTCGTAACGTGCAAACGCCGCGATGCGCGGGCTGAACTGCCACGCCACTTCGGGCTGCAGCGAAAACGAAATGCCGTTGGAATAAAAACGCGTCCACAGCGGCACATCGGCCCGTAACTTTTTCCACGCACTGTGCGCTGTAACAAACACCAGCGGTTCTGCACTGCTTACGGCATCGCTGCGTTCGTCGTTTGATAACCGGATGCGCGCATCTAAACCGGCACCCGCCGAAAGAAAAAACGGTCCGGGTTCGCGGGTAAAAAAATACGAAACCTGCGGCGTGATGTCGTATGCACTTTTGCTGAAAAAAAACAATGTACCGTACGAACGCAGGCGCGCTGAAACTGCAACCGGCTGTTTTTTCGCCAGCGGCGAGTGGTAACGCAAGTCGGTGATTGCATACAGGTAACGGTTACGGTAGCTCCCGAAATCAGCTGATATGCGATGCGTTGCAAAGCTGTTTGTTTCCTGTGCAGCTATTTTTCCAACAGAAATAATTACGAACAAAACCAGCACAATTTGTTTCATGGTGCAACATCGTTATAGGATGAACCGGTTTTCACTTCATCAAAATAAATCACATTCGTATGCGCTGTTTTGTCTTTGCCGCGGTACTGCCCGAATTTGAAATAGTTGCCGCTGCGTGCAAACAGGTTTGCCCCGTAATACCGGTAATCTGTACCGTTAAATGGCGTAAACAAAACACCGTTCAGCCACGCTTCTGTAAATGCAGTGCCGTCGTCGGCCCAGTACATGTGAAACACCACATCGTTCCATTGCCCTTTGGTAACCGGCTGCGGAGAACCCACAATAAACGTTTCATTGGCTACATTCGGATTGCGGTTCATTTTCAGCTCCACGGTTCCATTAATATAAATGAGCGCTACGGGCGGCGGCGATCCATGCAGCACCGGCATCGGTTCCCACACTTCACCCTGCAGGTATTCCGGCTGATCCTGCCACTGGCAGATGAGGTTATATGCGTTGTCGGCGTAAGCCGTATCAATCATAAAACTGAAACCGTAATACAGTTCGCTTTTATACGTTGCACAATTATACACGGCGAGTTCGGTGCGGTAACCATTAAAAATATAATCGCCGGGGCGAAGTACATTTTTCAGCGCATAATTCCCGCGGCGCACCGGGTTGTTTACCACTTCCGTATTCACCATCGTATCCACCACCAGGAAATGAAACCCGTTTAAATTGCCGGTTTCAAAGTCACCTTTAAAATACACAACTGGCTGATCGGGTTCAGGTGTAGGCACTTTTCCGCAACCGGCAAAGAGCAGCACCAGCAGGGGCAGCAGCAGGGCGCTTTGGCAGGTTTTACGTATTATAAGCAGAGCATGCATCACTAAACGAATTTATTTTTTTCCAAACAGTTTACCAAAAAATCCCGGTTTGTTTTCCTGCTTTGGCGGGGCGGCCGGGGAAGCTGTTTCGCCGCGGTTAAATTTTATTATTCCTACCAGTTCGCCATCCTGCACAGTAAAAACCGTTTTACTCATCGCGGGTGCCTGTTCGTTTTCGCCGTATTTCATCGCGGTAATCTGCTCAAATTTACGGAGCAGCCCGGTTTCCATTATGCCGCTGGTAACATACATGGTTCCTTTGCGCGGCAGCGAAACAGCAAGCATATCGGCCCCCAACTGTAGCTGCATTTTTTTCATAAAACCCGGATCGAGTATTTTCTCACAGGCGTAATAGTGGCCGGTAACCAGCAGCATTTTAAATCCGCCCATATCTGCTTCGTGTATCACGGGCAAAACCGTTTTCAGGTTTACCACACAGGCATCGTGAATTTTGGCGAGCGGGTCGGGCGAATCGCCGGGACGCAGCGGGATAAACCGGTCGGGCGTATCAATGCCATAACAGATAAACGGAATATCGTTACCGGGAACAGTTGCTTTTAAAAGCGGCTGCTGCATCACCGCATCGCGCGACGCATCACCGGCCGGTTTCAGCGAGGGCATCAGCACTTCCTCGGTGGTTTCCGGTTTCACCGGTGTAAGTTCGCCGAGTGATTCCACGAATGTTTTGCCGGTTGCCGTAATGATAAAATGAAACGGGCTGCTGCCGAAATCCACGTACCCCGGTGCAATCAGCTGTTTGTTCATGAAGTTGCCGTACTCCTCCATCGGGAACGACTCACCGTATTCGGCAATAATTTCAATAACGTGACCTTCACCGGGCGAAACGTCGTACAGGCCTTTGAGGGCCATGCGCTGTGCAGTTGCTCTGTCCATGCGTTACTTTTTTTGCTGCTGGTCAACCAGTACAGCTTCGTAAATATAGGATTTCAGCAGGGCTACATCTATTTCATGTACACTTTTAAAATCGCGCCAATACACCTGCTTCCGGTTTTCCTTCGCAAGCCAGCCCGTGTCATCGTTGAGTAAATGTCCGCTGGTGAACCCAAAACGTACGCCTTCATACGTTTTTGTTTTTCCCCACAGTACGGAAGCGGGCCAGATGAAACAGATGTTTTTATGCCGTTTATAATACGGCACGTTGTAGGCCAGTTTTTCCGTTACGCCGGGAATGGAGTCAAAAACAATTTTGCGCAGCGCATCGGTTATGCGGCGTTCATCGGCCGGAAGAAATTCCAGGAACTCTTCCACCGAACGAAATTTCACAGGCTGCATTTTCATGCGTAAAGCGTTTTATTTCCAGCGTGCTTCGCGCCAGGCATCCTGTGCGGCTTCATCCAGAAAAGTCCACACAATGATGCGGCTGGTTTTGTTGCCCTGCCCCATCGGAACGGTGGCCACATCTACCGCACCGGCTTTTTCGAGCGCAGCATATACAAGATCAACTGATTCGTTTTTCGAAAGCAGCGACGAAAACATAAAACAGTTTTTCGCATACATTTTGCTTTCGTGCACCATGGTCTGTACAAACTGTGCCTCACCGCCTTCGCACCACAGCTCGCGGTTCCAGCCGCCGAAGTTGCGCACCGGTCGCGTTACTTTTTTACCCTGCAGGTTGCTTTGTTTGCGCACCGAACCGGCAATGGCTTCATCAGCAGAAGCATAAAACGGCGGATTACATACCACGAGGTCAAATTTTTCATCGGGTTGAATGATGCGGTGAAAAACGGAACGCGGATTGACCTGTTCGCGCAATTCAATCACATTCAGCAGTTCCGGGTTTTCGGCAAGCATGTGCCGCCCGGCGGTAATGGCCATTGCGTCGGTTTCTGAACCCACAAAGCTCCAGCCGTATTCGTGCTGCCCGATGAGCGGATACACACAGTTGGCGCCGGTGCCGATATCGAGGCAACGGATTTTTCGCCCCGTGGGAATAACATCGTTATTGCAGTTGCCTAACAGTTCGGCCATATAATGCAGGTAATCGGCCCGGCCGGGAATGGGCGGACACAAATAGCCTTCGGGAATATCCCAGTGTTTGATACCATAAAAATGCAGCAGCAGTGCCTTGTTCAGCATTTTCACCGCTTCGGGATTAAAAAAATCAATGGATTCGTCGCCCCATTTGTTTACCTGCACAAACGGTGCAAGTGCGGGCGCAGTGGCCACCAGTGCTTTAAAATCGTAACGTTCGCGGTGACGGTTGCGCGGGTGCAGTTTTACCTTTTCCGCGGGATGTTCTTTTTTTTGCGGCTTCATTGGATGTGTTCCGCAATATGCGGGCAGGCAAAGGTACGAATTCGGCGGGGAGCATTATACCTTTTAATCACTGTGCGAAAAGCAGAGCAGCCAGAGTGTACGTTCTGTTTTATTGATGAGCACAAATGTGTAATCGCTGCAGCTGTGCACATCAAACCATTCGCCCCAGGAACTGCGGGTGGTAAAACACACCACGTTACCGGGATCGCTTTTATAGATCAGTTGCGTGAGGCTGCGTGCGTGTGCCTCCGCTTCTGCGGCAGTGTGGTTTTGCCAGAAATGATTGTACATGCCATACCGATAGAGAAAATACGACAGTTCTGCTTCAATGTGAAATGCATTGAGATAGGTAAATTTTGCGGCCGTTATTTTTTCAGTAAGCACTTCATCCGTTGCCGCAAATTCGCGGAGGTGATTGCGGATGTCTGTTTTTGTAAAAAGAGCAGTGATAAATTCTTCCTGCACGAATGGCAATCCATGCACCAGTTCAAGGGCTTTATCAAATTCAGGGTCGGTACGAAATTCAAACACCTTTACGTTTATGCCTTTGGGAAAACCGCCGTTGTTGCAATATTTTTCAATGTGTTCCAGGTAGCTGATGCCCCCTGCTTTTTCCAGGTTCATGGCCGAAAGCACGAGGTTATCCCAGCCGATGTTGAAATTTTCGAGCCGCGAAGGTGTTACGTTCGAATATATAAGCGGTTTCATTACGATGCAGTATCCGTTAACGGTATATTTTTTAATTCATAAACGCGGTTATCTGCAAAATGTCCGTCGCGGCGTTTGGGTGCAAACTGAAAGCCGTTGCGTTCGAGCAGGCGTATGGACGGTGCATTGTCTTTGTGCGTGTAAGCCGAAAGAAGTTCGAGCCGCAAGGTATCAAACGCATAACGGGTAACGGCCTGCAATGCTTCATGCATTATGCCTTTGCCCTGGTGTGTCGGAAAAAGTTCGTAACCCAGTTCGGCTTCCATGGCATCGAACGCAAAATTCCAGAGGCAAATGGTACCCAGCAGTTTCCCGCTTTCCCGGTTGGTGATTACCCAGTACACCGATTTGTTTTCGGCCACATTGGTCATAATGCGCGTGATGAACGCTTCCGTTTGTTTCAGCGATTTTTCGCGTTCCCGCATGATGTAGCGGTTCACCTGCACATTGGTGCGTAATTTAAAAATAACATCGCGGTCGTCTGTACAAAGTGCGCGGAGTTTCAGGCGTTCGGTTTCCAGTTCGGGAAAGGGGTCAAAAGAAATAAGATGCATCGGCAGTTTTAAATAAAACCGGTATTGGTTTCATCAAATATACCAATTCGCCGTTGCCTTGCTGCTGATTTTCTTTTTTAAATCAGCGCCCGCATCCATTTATGCCGCTGCCCTGTAATCTCTTCGAGCAGTTCGAGCAGCGCGGGATTTGGATTACCGATGCCTTCTTCGAGCAGGATAAAATAGTTGCCGAGAGCAATGTTCCTGCTACGCAATTCAAAAATGGCGTATTGTTTTCCGTTTGCCGGATCGGTCCAGCGGCTGCTGTTGTCCGCCAAAAACGCGCCGAGAATTTCTGCCCACTGTTCGCTTACATCGGTTCCGGTTGCGGGATTGTATAATTCAAAATCGCCGTGCGTGTAAAACTCCGGCTGGATGTTTTCGTGTTCGCGGTATTCAATCACTTCCGTTGCGGCGCGTGCGGTGAGCTGTTCCGCATCTTCTTCATCCGATACATCGAAGTAGTCCAGGTACTTTTCACCGGCACGGTAAAACAATTCGGTTTCCCTGGTCTGCGGATTAATCCATTCGTAATCGGCAGCCGCAAGCACTTGTTTTTCCTTCAGCTTTTCAATCACCGTGCTTTTATCCGGAACAGGCAGCAAGGGATTGGCGGGAAAAATAACAATATAGGTGGTGGACATGTGCCGGTTTATTTTTGGTGAAATTAACCGTAATAAATCAGAAAACCGGGTTCCTGTTTCGTTTTTTAAGGTAACTGTGCCACAGCAGGTACGCCGCCAGCGAACGATACGGTTTCCATTTTTCTGATTGCGCAATAACGGCTTCTTTCGAATCGAGCGCAAAAAGTTCGCGCGCAGCCTGTATCACAGCAATATCTCCGGCCGGAAAAATATCCGGCGATTGCAGGCAGAACATGAGGTAAATATCTGCGGTCCAGTTGCCGATGCCTTTTATTTCCGTCAGCTGTGCACGTATTTCGGGTTCGGATAAATTTTCAAGCGTATGCAGTTCGAGTTGTTCTGACAGCACGGCCTCCGCAAGTGCGCGCAGGTATTTTGTTTTCTGCCGGCTCACCTGGCAGGCGCGCATTTGTTCATCGGTCAGTTGCAGCAGTTCTTCCGGCACAAAGGCGGGCAGCGCGCTTTTCAATTTGCGGAAATGCGCATTGGCCGATTCAAGGCTGACCTGCTGTTCGAGAATTATTTTCGCCAGCGATTCAAAACCCTGCGGACGGCTCCACGAAGGCGGCAGGCCATGCAAACGGATGATTTCCGCAAAACGTTTTTCACGTTTTTGCAAAGCACGGATGGCCCTGGGATTTACGATGGACTGCATAAAAGATTACGGCTGCGGTTTCAGAAATGCGCCGTCCACAATCAGCAGTTTAACACCTGTTTCCGTTACCGAGCGGTGCGAACTCAGTTCATCCGAAACCACATAGGTCATGCCTTTGCGCAGGGTTACCGGTTCGCCGTTCTGCAATTCACTGGTAAATTCGCCTTCGAGGCAATGTACGATGTGTCCTTTTTCGCACCAGTGATCGGCCAGGTAACCGGCGCTGTACTCCACCACACGTATGCGCAGTCCGTCAAGCAACACCGTTTGCCAGGTGGCGTTTCCGGTTTCACCGGGATGATTGGTTACCGGAACCGTGCTCCAGTCAATGGTTTGAAACGGGATGGTGTACATGGTTTGCTGTTTGATTGCAATATAAATGACGTATTTATTTTACGCCATGAACACGAATTAAAGTCCGCTCATAAATGCTCCCGGCTTCCACACGGGTAATATCATTAATTGAAAGCATCAGCATTCCCCGATCCATGGTTGATTTTGGTCCGAGTTCGTGCATCAACACGGTTGTTTTATCCATTGCTGTAATCTGGCCGATAAATGACACATCATCATCTGCGTCTTCCATTAAAATGGAGATGCAGGAATATGCTTTACTTACCGTTTTCAGAATCTGCTGCATGGATTCTATCTTAACAGATGCCACTTGTTTGGCTGTTTTCCGGGTATCCAGCAACTTTTCGGTATTGATTGTTTTGTTGTTATCCCATTCTATGCGCGAGATGTATTCACGTCTGAAAATCACAATACCATCGTAGTACCCATCGGTATTATAAGCATCCATGAGCAAAAACGCATCATTGAATTTTCTTACGAAACCAACAATATTGGTAGTATGGCCATCATCGTAAATATTTGTGAATACTTTTTTATCCTGCAGCATCTGCAGCGTTTTTGAAGCGAGGCTCATCAACTGTTTGTTTTGAGGTGATTAAATTTTTCACTCAAACATACAATAATTCCGAAGATACATCTCCCATTCCGTCAGCGATTCGACCTGTATATAATGCCCGCCTGGTGTAATCAGTATTTTTGTCGGGTATTGATGTATACCCCAGGCTTCGTTCGTTGCCCCGTCAATTTCTGCAACCGGAAAATGGTATCCTTTTGTTTTCATGTAATCCGCCAGTTTCTGCGACTGGAACGAAAATGTATAAATCAGTAATGTTGATTTTTTATTCTGACCATTTGCCACGTAAAACGAATCGAGGTGCGGAAGTTCGGCCACACAAGGTTTGCACCACGTTGCCCATACATCAATAAATGTCCATTTTCCGCTATTATTTTCCAGGTGCAGTTCCGTTCCGTCGGTCTGCACGATTTTATTTCCCGGGATTGATTTTCCGGCTGCATGAATGTACTCCTGCCAGTACGAGCGGAACGTTTTTTTGTTTTTCAGCAGTGCATATTGTTTTTGCAGCAATTGCATATTGGCATCGGTTGCATAAATAAATGTATGCTCCGTAATTACATTCAGGGCTTCCGCATGACGGTCATTTTTTTGCAGGAAATAATAATAGTCCATCGCATATCCGGGAGCTGCATCGGCACCGCGAAGCAGGCGGTTGTTTCTTCCCGGTACCGTGGCGTGCATGCGGTCGTCCGCATCGGGACTGTATTTCACCGCCAGCAGCAGCAAGGCTTCAGAACCGGGGGCGGCACTGTAATCCGTAAAATAACAATACGCAAGCAGTTGCCTCGCCCAGGCCCGTTTTTCAATTTTCATGTAATCGAGCGAATGGATTTGCCCGGTTGCACAGCACGCCTCCAGGTTCTTGCGGATGTGCTGATACACATCCCGCTGCCAGGTGGTATCGGGTGAACCCTGTTGCTTTAAATCCTGCAGGATGAGCAAACCAAACAGTTCCGTTTGTTTATTGTTGTCTGCTGAATCACCGAGCAGCTTACGAAAACCGGCGCAAAGTGAATTACGTTTTTTCTCCTCTTTTTCAAAACGGATGGCACCCCAGTAATACAGCGGGGCTATTTTCTCCCGTATCTCCGGTCGTGCTTCTGCATATAACCGTTGCAGGAAAAGCCACTCCCCGCTTCCGGCATCGGCCTGTTTTAAACGCAACGCCAGGTCCTCATGCATTTTGTTATTAAAAGTCCATATCCCGTTTTTTGCATCGTACAATGCGTTGGCAAATTTTACGGCCTCCTCCACCCGCTCCGCCGATTTCCAGCACATGGTCAGTGAATCGGCATACAGATCGCGGAGAAATGGGCCCTGCGCTTCAACTGTGAATGGCAGCAGGAGCAGGAAAAATAAACAGCTTGTTTTCATCGGGTGCATTTATAATTATGGGCAAATGTATTTCCCTGCCAGTCGCCTGCACAGGCAATCGCTGCCCAACTTTGGAATCTGAACGGTTTGCAGGCAGCATAAAAAACGAGTCAGCAAAACACAACAAACTATTTTCCAGCTATTTAACCCTTTACGATTTGTGTTTTTCCTGTAATCAGAACGCATCTGCGGGCCGCCTTTTTTAGTGCGCCAGGCGCACACGCTCCACATACAGGTAATCGTAAAGCGAAGGATCAACCGCAATCGTTTCGCCGGTGGTTTTGTTTTTAATTAGCACAAAATCGTGATCCCTGAAAAAAGGCGATTGGAAATACGTATGCACATTGTTTCCGAACGCAAACAGTTTACCGATATGGTGTTGTGCAACCCACGTATCCTGCATATTGTGCAGGCGGAACAGTTCATTGCATACGGTTGTGAAAAAAGCCGCATACCCCACACAATGGGCGCGCTGTGAAGTAATAAGCCCGTTCGGATTGTTTGATGTGCCTTCGGATGCAAAACGCAGTTTATCGGCTGTCAGTTGCAACGCATCAGTTGCAATGGTTTCCGCATCAGGATTTTTTTCAGCGGCTGCGCATTCCGAAATAGCCACTGCAAGTGATTCAGCTGACAGCGCAACAGGTTGCCGTACACCTGCCGAATGATAAACAACAACCTTCCGGTAAATACAACCGCGAAACAGTACACCGGCCGTAAGCAGCACAAACACGGTAAATAAAAACCGGCGGAGGAATTTCATGGTTGTTTATACCGCGTTGTTCAGGATACTTTTTTCAGCGCGGCCAGGTAAATTTTGCGGATGCTGTTTTTTTCTTCGCGTTTGCAGATGGCTTCGGCAGCCGGAACCAGTGTTTTGTTCAGCGGCGATTTCGTGATAATGATTTCACCCAGCGCAAATGCTGCGCTCCAGCGCACCACGGTGCCTTCGTGTTCCGAATTCACCAGCAGGTTTTTCACGGCTTCGTTCAGTTTGCCCGGAAAACGGTGCGCAATGTTGCCGATTACTTTGGCCGATTCCCATTTCACGCGGGGTGCTTTGGCGGTGAGCGTTTCTGTTACAAAAGTAAGACAGGCAATGTCTGCAATTCCCGGATTTTGTTTTGTCGCAAACTCCACGCTTTCGATACACGTGGCTTTGGCGGGATCTTTGGCTCCTTCCGCAAAAGCCAGCAGCGTTTTCAGTTTACCCGGATTTTCGAGTAACCAGTCGCTGAGTTGCTGCACTTTTTCTTTGTTGTTGATGCTTTTGTCTGCAATTATGTTTGCGAAATCCATGTGTTTGTTTTTTTCACTTTGCTGTGATCGTTTTTCAGAGGAATGCCATACACCAGCACACCTTGTCAGCAAGTTACATTTTTAATCCTGCCGGGCAATAGAACCAGACCTTTAACAGGCTTATGACTGGAATCATAAACCCTGCTACTACCCTCCGGCTACTTTTACCGCAGAAAAATAAAGCCTATGAAAACGAATTCGTTTATCCTCCCGGTTTCTTTTGCCGCAGTATTGTTTTTTGCATCGTGCGGCGGAGATTCCGGAAGCAAACCAACCGCCGGAAGCGGAACAACAGAACAACCGAAAAGCATGATTGAAGATCCGCCAACTTACGATCCGAACCGTGGCGAAGGAAAGTTTACCGCAGATAACGTAAAGTTAGGCGCAATTGATGATGCCATAGCCGCCAAGGGTGAAGCGATTGCGGGAACCAAATGTACTTCCTGCCACAAACTCAGCGAGGAAAAGCTGGTTGGTCCGGGCTGGAAAGGGGTAACGCAGCGCCGTACCCCGCACTGGATCATGAATTTTATTACCAACCCCGATCCGATGATTGACAAAGACCCCGCCGTGCAGGCGCAGCTGGAATTGTGTCTCGTGCGGATGCCCAATCAGAACCTGAGCGACGATGACGCCCGTATGGTTGTGGAATTCCTCCGGAAAAATGACGGTGCAAAATAATCAATACAACGAATAACATTAATCACTCATCCAATGAACCATACCCGATTTGTACTGGCCATCAGCGCAGCTGCTGCTGTCCTTGTTACTTCGTGCAGACCCAAAGACACAGCCAATGCTGTAAGCGGCGATGCATCAGTGAAAGCTTATGTAGCACCAGGAAGTTATGATGAATACTACAATTTTGTATCCGGCGGTTTCAGCGGCCAGATGAGTGTTTACGGGTTGCCCAGCGGGCGCCTGTTCCGTGTGGTGCCGGTATTTTCCGTTGATCCTGAAAAAGGATACGGATACAGTGAAGAAACCAAACCGATGCTGAACACATCACACGGTTTTGTTCCGTGGGACGATCTGCACCATACCGAATTATCACAGACAAACGGGGAAATCAACGGCAAATGGATTTTTGCAAATGCGAATAACACCCCGCGCCTCGCACGCATCGATCTTAAAACATTCCGTACGGCAGAAATTATTGAACTGCCAAACAGTGGCGGCAACCACAGTTCCCCCTTCGGAACAGAAAACTCGGAATACATTGTGGCCGGTACCCGTTTCAGTGTTCCGCCCGATAACGAAAACGGCGATGTGGCCATCAATTCATATAAACAGAATTTTAAAGGACACATCAGTTTTGTGAGCGTGGAGCCGCAAACAGGTGAAATGAAAATTGCATTCCAGTTAAAAACACCCGGGGTGAACTTTGACCTTGCGCGTTGCGGAAGGGCAAAATCGCATGGCTGGTTTTTCTTCAGCTGTTACAATACAGAACAGGCCAACTCGCTGCTTGAAGTAAATGCTTCGCAGAAAGACAAGGATTTTGTGATGGCCGTGAACTGGAAAAAAGCAGAAGAATACCTGAAAGCCGGCAAAGGCAAAAAAACACCGGTACGTTATGCACACAATGTGTTTAATGAAGCCACGCAGACGGCAACTTCGGTTATCGAAACCGAAGTAACGGTGCTCGATGTTTCGGAACTGAAAGACATCTGTTATTTTATTCCCTGCCCGAAATCACCGCACGGCTGCGATGTTGATCCTACCGGTGAATACATTGTAGGCAGCGGTAAACTTGCTGCAGTAATACCCGTGTTCAGTTTCGACAAACTGCAGGCGGCCATAGCAGCAAAAACATTTGACGGGGAATACGAAGGCATCCCGGTTGTAAAATATGAAGCAGCACTGTACGGTGAAGTAAAAAAACCGGGACTCGGGCCGCTCCATACCGAGTTTGATGGCAAAGGAAACGCATACACTTCTTTTTTCGTTTCATCGGAAGTGGTGAAATGGAATATCAAAGACCTTACGGTGCTCGACCGTGCTCCAACCTATTACTCCGTGGGGCACCTGTGCATACCGGGCGGCAATACCCGCAAACCTTCGCCCAAATACCTTATTGCTTACAACAAAATCACGAAAGACCGTTACCTGCCCACCGGCCCGGAGTTGGCGCAAAGTGCACAGCTTTACGACATCAGCGGCGAGAAAATGAAACTGATACTTGACTTCCCCACCATCGGCGAACCGCACTATGCACAGGCTGCACCGGCAGACTTAATACGCAATAACGGCCAGCTCAAAATATATAAAATCGGCGAGAACAACCACCCCTATGTAACCAAAAGCGAAAACGACAGCAAGGTTGTACGTGAAGGCAATAAAGTACATGTGTACATGACTTCGATACGCTCGCATTTTTCGCCTGATAACATCGAAGGAATCCGCATGGGTGACGAAGTGTATTTCCACATTACAAACCTGGAGCAGGATTGGGATGTACCGCATGGCTTTGCGATAAAAGGCGCTTCAAATGCAGAGCTCCTGATTATGCCCGGTGAAACCGCAACACTGAAATGGGTACCGGACCGTTCAGGCATCTACCCGATGTATTGCACCGACTTCTGCAGCGCTCTGCACCAGGAAATGCAGGGATATGTTCGGGTGTCACCGGCCGGAAGCAATGTACCGCTGAGTTTTTCCCTTGGCGGAAACACGCCCACACCGGCAGTGAAATAAATCCATCACAGCAGGGCTAACATTTAAAAGGCAGATCAATATGCGGGAACGAATCAGTATTCTATCCAGGATTATCCTGGGTGTGGCAGCCTTTGCGCTTTTATATTCGATAACCGTCCCCATCTGGCGCATAGAACTGGATGCACCGCAATACCCGGAAGGGTTGGTACTCCAGATCTATGCCGCCAGACTGGGTGGCGACGTCGAAATCATAAATGGTTTAAATCATTACATCGGAATGGGAACCCTGCATACCGAAAATTTCATCGAATTTACCGTACTGCCGTACATACTTGGTGCCTACGCCCTGCTTATGATTGTGGCTGCGGCATGGGGCAGAAAAAAACTTTTATACGGTACGCTGATTGCGTTTTTCCTGTTTGGAATTATTGCCATGGTTGATTTTTACCGGTGGGAATACAACTACGGCCACAACCTCGATCCGCATGCCGCTATTATTGTACCGGGTATGGCTTACCAGCCTCCGCTCATTGGATTTAAACAGTTGCTGAATTTCGGCGCCTACTCTATACCCGATACCGGGGGCTGGCTTATTCTTGCTGCAGGCATACTTACTCTTACTGCGGTGCTGTTTGAATGGAAACCCTGGCAGCGGTTCAGGAAAGCGAAACAAACAGGAGCTGCCGCTTTGCTTTTTGCAGGTATCACCGTTTTTGTATCCTGCACGTCAGCAGGCCCGCAACCCATCCGGCTGAATGCAGATAAATGTGCCTCGTGCCAGATGACCATTTCGGACGGCAGGTTTGCAGCCGAGTTTATATCAGAAAAAGGACGTGCTTATATGTTTGATGACATCTACTGCATGCTCCTGCATGAGCAGCAGAATCCCGGCATTAAAGTGAACCGATTTTATGTGTCGGATTATTTGCAGCCTGGCCACCTCACGGCAGCAGGGACAGCATTTTTTATCAAAAGCGAAAACATGCGAAGCCCGATGGGAGGAAATACAGCCGCTTTTGCCACCCGCGAACAGGCTGCCGCTACGGGCGAAAAATGGAAAATTCAACCGGTGGGGTGGAATGAAATTCACAAATAACGCACATGAAACTGTTGCTCCCCATGCTCCTGTGTTTGTATTTCACCGGACATACGTTTGCGGTTACCATTCACGTAGGTAAAAACAAAACTTACCATACCATAAAGTCCGCTCTTGCGGCAGCCGTAAACGGAGACACTGTAAATGTTTCTGGCGGATTTTACAAAGAAGGAAATATTGTAATCGACAAATCCATCTGTTTTATCGGAACAGGTATGCCGGTGATTGATGGCGACCGTAAATATGAAGTACTGTCTGTTAAAGCAAACGGTGTTACCGTCAGCGGTTTTCACATCAGTCATTCGGGCTTTGCATCACTCGACGATCCCGGCGGAATTAAAGTGTATGACAGCCACCATGTTGTAATTACGGACAATGAACTTTATGATAATTTTTTCGGCATTTACCTGCAGTACTGCAAAAACTGTATTGTACGCAACAACCGTATAACGGCGTTCGGCAAAGACGAGCAGGCTATCGGCAACGGTATTCATTGCTGGAAAAGCGACAGCCTGCAGATTATCGGGAACACCATAACCGGCCACCGGGATGGTATTTATTTTGAGTTTGTAACACATTCGGTAATCTGGCGCAATATTTCCTCCGAAAATATCCGGTACGGACTGCATTTTATGTTTTCAAATGACGACGCCTATTTCACCAACCTGTTTCGCCGCAACGGGGCAGGTGTAGCGGTTATGTTTACACACAATGTGGTGATGATGAACAATACATTTGAAGCCAACTGGGGCGATGCCGCCTACGGCCTGCTGCTGAAAGAAATATCAGACTGCCACCTCGGCGGAAATCATTTTACACGCAATACCGCAGCCGTGTTTATGGACGGAACAAACCGGGTAACTGCTGAACGCAATGTATTCAGTGAAAACGGCTGGGGCCTGAAAATACAGGCAAACTGCATGGACAATAGCATTACACACAATAATTTTTACGGCAACACCTTTGACATCAGCACCAACGGCACGCTGGTAATGAACACATTCAATGAAAACTACTGGGACCGATACAAGGGATATGATCTTGACAAGGATCAGTTCGGCGATTTGCCTTACCACCCGCTCAGCCTGTTTGCTGTAATTGTTGAAAACAACCAGTCGGCCATGCTCCTGTACCGGAGTTTCATGGTAACACTGCTTGACGAATCTGAAAAAATGATTCCCAGCCTTACACCGGAAAATTTTGTTGACAACAGGCCACTCATTCACCCGCTGGATTTATGATAACAATAAACAACCTGGTTAAATCATTCCGCAAACAACAGGTGATAAACGGTGTAAGCCTGCAGCTGGACAAAGGCGAATGTATTGCACTCATCGGGCCGAACGGTTGCGGAAAAACAACGCTGATCAAATGCCTGCTCGGGCTGGTGATTCCGGGCAAAGGCGAAATACGCGTAATGGATAAATCCATCGCAAATGATTTCAGTTACCGCGAACATATCGGCTATATGCCGCAAATCGGGCGGTACCCGGCCAATATGAGTATCGGCCAGGTTTTTAATATGCTCAGGGATTTGCGGGGCGGTGTGCGTGAAACAGACGAAACATTATTCAACCAGTTTAAACTGAACGGGATGGCCGGCAAAAAAATGGGAACATTGAGCGGGGGCACCACCCAGAAAGTAAGCGCCGCCCTCGCGTTCCTGTTTAACCCGGATATTCTTATCCTGGATGAACCCACTGCAGGACTCGATCCGCTTGCAGCTGAAATACTGAAAGAAAAAATTATTGCCGAGAAACAGAAAGGCAAACTGATCCTGATTACTTCACACCTGCTGAGTGAACTCGATGGATTTGTTACCCGCATTATTTTCATGCAGGAAGGCGAAGTGGTATTTCACAAAACGGTAGATGAGCTGAAAGCCGAAACCGGTGAACAGACCATTTCGCGGGCAATAACAAACTACCTGAAAAAAGCAGCAGCATGAGGCGTATCCTGAAATACATCCTGGCCGACATGCTCCGGAACCGGATCATACTGATATATACGTTGCTCCTGGCACTTTTTTCATGGAGCATATTCAGTCTTGAAGATAATCCGGCAAAAGGGATCCTGTCGTTACTGAATATTATCCTCCTTGTTGTTCCCCTGGTTTCTGTTTTGTTTTCGACGATCTATCTCTACAACAGTGCCGAGTTTATTGAACTGCTACTGAGCCAGCCGGTGGCACGAAAAAAAATATGGAACAGCATGTACTTTGGTCTTTCCGGCAGCCTCGTATTTGCTTTTCTTGCGGGTACCGGGATACCGCTTCTGCTGTTTGTTGATTTCAACACCGGTATAATGATGCTTGTGGTCGGTATATTAATCACATTTATTTTTGTGGCGCTCGCATTCCTGAGTTCAATCCTGAGCAGGGACAAGGCGCGGGGCATCGGTATTGCCATTATGCTCTGGCTGTTTTTTGCCTTGCTTTTCGACGGGCTTGTGTTGTTCCTGGTGTTTCAATTTGCAGATTACCCGATAGAACATATTATGGTTGGCGTAACTGCACTGAGCCCGATTGACCTGGCCCGTATACTGATCCTGATGCAACTCGATGCTTCGGCAATGATGGGATACACCGGTGCTGTTTTCCGCGACTTTTTTGGTTCAGACGGTGGACTGTTGATTTCGTTCGTGCTGCTGCTGCTCTGGGCATTTATCCCGTTCCGCATTTCTCTGTATAAATTCAAACGAAAAGACTTATGAGCATTCACACATTGCTGTCCGAACTTGAAACGGCTTCCCGCCCGGTAGTACAGGTTATCCAGGCCGGCAAACACCACAAAGTGCTTGCAATCGGATTCCGGAAAGACATGACACTGCGTGAACACCAGACGCTTTTGCCTGCAAAACTGCTGGTTATACAGGGAACTGTAACCTACCGGGAAGGGCCACACGAATATCCCTTAAACCAATATGATGAAAAAGATATTCCGGTACGTACCATTCACAGTGTAAGTGCAAACACGGATGCACTCTGCATTTTAATCCAGGGGGAACCATCATGAAAAACGATATCGCAACACGGGCTGACATCGAACTGCTTGTCAATTCGTTTTATGAAAAAGCAAAAACAGATCCGGTTATCGGCTTCTTTTTTACAGATGTTGTAAAAGTGAACTGGGAAAAACACCTGCCGGTCATGTATAGTTTCTGGGAGAACATTGTTTTTTATACCGGCGGATATAATGGAAATCCCATGGAACGTCACCAGCATGTACATGAAAAATCGCCGCTTACTGCCGCACATTTCAACCGCTGGCTGGAACTCTTCAGGGAAACAACCGACCAGCTATTCGCAGGCGAAAAGGCCGAACTCATAAAACAACGGGCCGGCAGTATAGCCACCGTTATGCAGATCCGCTTTGCAGCATAAGCAGCAGTAACTTACCCCGGCATACATTACGTGAAAAGGGCCCCATAAAAAAAAGGGCACGCTTTTTCAGCAATGCCCCTGGTAACTACAAACCCAAAATGAAAACCTACTTCGGTAATAATACCGTATTGATAACGTGAATAATTCCATTGGATGTAGGTATTGATGCAACGATTTCTGCTGTTTCGTTTACATACACCTTGCCGTCTTTCTTCGTGATTTTAATTTTACCGCCGCTCACCTGTTCAAATTCCTGTCCGTCCTGCATATAATCGGTTTTTAATGAACCAACATACGTGTGGTATTCCAGGATATTTTTCAGGTCGGCCTGTTTTTCCGGCTTCAGCAAACCTTCTACGGTGCCTGCAGGTAATTTTGCAAATGCATCATTTGTTGGTGCAAAAACGGTAAACGGCCCTGCATTGCTGAGTGCATCAACAAGGCCGGCGGCCTGGACAGCAGCAACAAGCGTTGTATGATCGGGACTTTTGGAAGCCACCTGTACAATGTTCGGAGCGGATGTTTCATCCTTTACCGCCGACTGGCCGGGACCGTTAACTGTTGATGCTTCGGCAGAATCCTTTTTTTCAGTTTGTGATTCCTGGCTGCAGGAAAAAAAGCCGAAGGCCATTACAGCAGCAAATAAAATGGTTGGTTTTGTTTTCATAACATCTGAATGTGATTCAAATGTCGAAAGAAGATTCAGCCCTGTTTTATGATTCCAGTCATAATGCAAACTTATTTCAGGAGCGTTGTTTTGCTTCTGCAGAAGCGCGTGAAAGCAGCAGTATCCCGGTAAAAAGGAGTAACCCGATAACCAGCAGAACTATGTCGGCAAATGGAATTACCGTATAACTGAAAGAAAATATTCCCTGCGCGGCAAGCATCAGCTCATTGAGCAGGACAGCTGCAGTAAAAAGATATAAGCCCGACTGCGCTGCTTTGCGGAATACAAGCAGTTTGTTAATGTAGAGATAACTCAGCAGGAAAACACTGGTAAAAGCAAGCAGCACAAGGTGCAGGTAAGCCATTACCACCGGCCGGAATCCGAAGGCCATTTTACTTATGGCTGGAACCGTTGAACCAAGCTGAAGTGCAAGTTTTGTGGTCAGCGCGAGGCAGACAAATATCAAAATATGTTTACCAGTACGGTCGAGGCCAAGGGCTTTAAATACGTTTCCGCGGATCAGTATCCGCAGCAGCAGGAGCCAGGCAATAAACTGCAGGACCGCACCACATACAATTACAATGTAAACCGGCAACGGTATTGGCAGCCAGAGTACCGAAAGTCCGTATGCCGGCACTGCGCTGCAAACAAACAATAAAAATACACGGTGCAAACCTGCAATAGGAAACTGATGCCGCTGAAGCATATCGGCAAACAAACCGGCACATGCAAAAAAGAACCAGCCGTTGTACTGAAAATGCAGGTACCAGTAAACCGCAGCGAGATACAGGTGCTGATCGAACCGGTGCGTGGCCATCATGTAACTGAGGCCCGCTGTTCCGGCTGCAGAAAGCACATTAAACAGAAGTGCTGCAACAAACCATTGCCGTCCCGCAAAAGGATTTGCAGCACGCGAATCGGTGATAAACCGGATACAGAACCAGCCGGATATCAATACCGAAAGCGTTGAAAACAGGATGGATACAGGACCATATCCCTGCAGCGTAAACGACAGCAGCATACCGTACGACACCAGCAGGTGCAACAGCAGCAACCTGTTATAACTGCCTTTATGCAGCAGCGGATGATGCGCCTGCAACCGTGCAACCATAAGCACCATCAGCAACTGCGAAATCCAGCCTGAAAATGCAAAATGGGAATGTGCATGTTGCAGGTTCTTCTGGTCGAAAAACGGAAATTCAAATGCGATTTTGTAACGCATCAGTACCCCGAATAAAGCGACTACAAGCAGATTAATGATACAGATTTTCGCCCACCATGCACTGCCTTTTTGCTCCATATCAGTAGTACAATTTGTGATCTACAATTTCGACAACCTGTTTTTTGCTCAGCTTTGTAAGTGTTCGGATTACTGTTTCCACCCGCAGTCCTGTAAAATCGGCAAGCTGCTGGCGGGTGTATTTAACGTGCATCCGATCGGTAAAATGATCCTGTTCCGATTTCAGCTTATCCAGCAGTGCCAGCAGTTTATGTTCGGGTGAGGGGGTATTGCGGATCTGGGAATTAACAGCTTTGTTATAAATGCGGCAGGCGAATATTTCAAGCATACTGAATGCAATGCCCGGATATTCATGCAGCATCCTGAAAAATGATTCACGGGGCAGGCGCAGAACCACCGCATCTTCGTAAGCAAGAGCCGTGCTCGGGTACGGATGATTTACAAAAAGCGGGGGTTCTCCAAATGATTCGCCGGGTTTAAAAAAACCCTGAATCAGTTCTTTTCCGTCTTCGTTCGTTGTGATTACTTTAACAACACCTTCGAGTACCTGGTAAAAATAACGTGCTTCTCCGCCTTCCGCGAATACCACATCTCCTTTTTTCAACTTTCGCGTTGAAGCACCGTATGTTAAAAGTATATCCGTATCAATTGGCATCGGATTACAAATATACATCTGCAGTGGTTTTGCAGGCACCAACATACGGGATGCATATCAGTCATAACACTGAGCATTATCATAGTTTGCAATATTCAACGGTAACCATAAACAACAAGCTGTTCCGCATCCTCATCGAACACAAGCTGCATTTCATTCAGAAAATCGCGTAAATCATCGCGAACGGGCAAGCGTAGTTTGTGAATTTCGGCATACGTAATGAATCCGCCATAATCAACCATTACCATCGCGCCTTCCAGTTCGAGTATCCAGTCGCTTACCCGGCGTTCACCGCTCCCAAGCAGTTCAATTTCAAATAGCGTTTTCGGGTGGCTGATAAACTCAAACACCTTGTACCATTTGGTGTTATTCATCAGGCTTCCGAGGTTCTGCGCTGCGGCATATTTCAGGGCTTTATTGATGCGGGTTTCGAGCGGATCTTCGTATTTCATGCACCATATCATTTCAACAGGTTAATCAGTTTTTCCTGCAAGTCTTTATTCCGGTTCTCGATCACTTTCACATTATGCGGATTTCCTGCTTCGTACTGCACGACCAGCGTATCGCCCGTTTTATAAAATTCGGAAACATCACCTGAAACTTCAATGGATTCCGACACGCGTTCTTTCCCAACCATAAACCAAAAGTAAACGTTTGTATATCCGTTTCCGCCTTTGAGTAATCGTGGTCCATGTTGTTCTATCTGCTGAATTTCTGCAAACGCAGTTACAGGGTGCTGTCTGATAGTGGCTTCCAATGATGCAGTATAGTGTTTCCCGGCCAGGCTGTGTAGCCAGCCTATTGATCCTATTAACAGAAACATCAGGAATACAGACAATCGCGGAAATTTTTCTGCAATAAAAGACAAAAGCAATAACGTGGAAGCAATTGTTCCTGCGATAAGAAATGAAATACCAATGTATGTTACAAATTTCGAATACCTGGAACCGGAAAAGAGCAATACAGCATCTGTAATCAGCATGCCACCAGTTAAAACCAGGAAGATGTATTTATCCCTTTTTTTCATTCCGTTCGTTCCCATCAGAACAAATCAATTACACCTTTTGCGGCCACCATTACGCCAAGGGTCATCATGCCATAAAGTACATACAGCACCGGCGAACCGTCTGAAAAACTGACAAACGTAAACAGGAATGCAACAGCAATTGTGGCAACACCGCCGATGATCAGCTTCAGCGCTTTGGACCGTTTATCTGCTTTACGCACACCATCCAGTTTTTTCAGCACCGCGTCAACAGTCGTTTTCTCAACCCCGTTTTCGAGAAAATGCAGGCGGATATAATCATTGTCATGACCGTCGGCCCAAAGGTTTACTGCCCTGTCGTATAGGCGTTCTGGTGTTTCGTTTAGCATGTTATTACTTTTCGGGTTTAATGCATTGTTTTTTTAACCGGTTCAATCAGGTCCCACAGGTTGCCATACAGATCAGCAAAAACAGCCACGCAGCCCCAGGTTTCGTTTACCGGCTCACGCACAATACGAATGTGCTGATCAACCAGGTCCTGGTAATCGCGTTCGAAATTATCCGTATGCAAAAACAAAAACACGCGCCCGCCGGTTTGGTTGCCAATGCTCCGCTCCTGTTCTTCGTTGGCCGCACGGGCCAGCAGCAGGCCACATTGCGAACCTCTCGGCGCCACGCGCACCCAGCGCTTTTCGGGAGTTAGCACCGTATCTTCCAGCAGATCGAAATGCAACTTTTGGGTGTAAAAGGCAATGGCTTCGTCGTAATCACGAACCACGATGGCGATTTGTGCGAGCTGTTGATTCATGGTATTATAATCGTCCCACTTTAAGTATAAGTTTCCAAACGATGCGATGTGCTTTCTCCGGATCGCCCCAAACATTTTCCAGTTTGTGTTTCCAGCGTTCAACCGGATTTATGCCGTTGGTATCAATATAACGCTGTGTGGCCGACCAGGTATTAAAATAGCCGACCATATCATTCAACGTAAATTCTTTTTCACAGTAAAATGCAGGCGAACTGATTTGTTCAAACGGAAACGGCACATCCCGGTAGGCATTGGCCACCAGCTGGTTTTCAGGAAGCCAGTATGTTCCAAGAATTTCATCATGCAGTTCCCTGATGAGCGGATCGGCGCTGGCTGAAACCTGCGGCAAAGCATACGCCCATGCAGCCAGAATGCCACCGGGTTTGCCCACCCGCCGCACTTCTGCATAAAACGCATCGGAATTTACCCAGTGCAATGCATTCGCTATGGTTATAAGATCAGCCGAAGCTTCCGCAAGCGAACTGTGTTCTGCTTTTTCAACACGATAACTTATTTTTTCGTGCGGAAAACAATGCTGTATTTGTTCTGCACTTGGATCTGTTGCGACGATCGTATCAAAAAAGGGAGTCAATGCAATGGCTGCCTGTCCGTTCCCGGTTCCGCAATCCCAGGCCAGGTTATGCGCAGGCACAAGCGTTGCCAGGTAGGCATACAAAGCGTCCG
The DNA here is from genome assembly GCA_943372645.1 of Chitinophaga pinensis. Classification (GTDB taxonomy): domain Bacteria; phylum Bacteroidota; class Bacteroidia; order Palsa-965; family Palsa-965; genus VBWE01. The sequence goes on from CALRZN010000009.1 coordinate 99,358, forward strand.
GGTACATTGGCCTGTATTTTACATACAAACCAGCCTGTTTCGAGAAATGATTTTTGAACGACATCGTGTTGCTTTTATTCCCGCGCTTTCTTCCAGCCCCCATTATCGCTGCAGAAAACGGCAAACTTTCCTTTCAGTCCGTAATCATACTCAAACTCGCCGGCGGTCATCGAAACTTCCATAATGTCTTCGCCGCGTGCGTTGAAAAATAAACCGTCCGTAGTCAGCATAACCGAAACCGATGGACATTCTTTGTGTTCAAAATCGGTGCGGTCGGAGTATTCGTGGGTCTGCACATAATCTCTTTTTTCAAGATGACGGTTTATCAGTTCCACTTGTTCCGCTGTAAACGGAATACGGTTTTCGTCCACCTCCATGTATTCGCCTACCTGGTTAAAATCAAGGCCGGCTGCATCTGTTTTCTGGCGCAACGCGATCGGGTAAACCTGGATACTGAAACTCATAGCGTATTGGATTAAGGTTGACTTATAAAAACGAAGATACAACAACCCACGGGCAACGAATCAGTACTGGCCTGAAATTAATAAAGCTGCCCTTTTTTCTTGCGTCCCTGGAGCAGTTTCCTGGTTTTAAAATCAAACACCACAAAATCATTTACGCCCGGGCAGCAATGCCCGTCGTCTTTCCCGAAAACATAGTGTGTACCGTAAATTACGCCGTTACCAATGCTGTCATAGTGATAAAATCCTTCTTCGCCCTGCCCGCCGGGAAAATAGAGGCCTTCGATATCGAGCGACTTCGTTATGTATTTACCTTTTTCGGAAACGGTCAGAATGGCAAACTTGGTCCACATGGAAGCGTTGCCGCCATCGCACTGCGCAGGCGAAAACGTTACAAGCTGATCAACGACGTTGTCGCTGTTTACATCGGCATACGAAAACGTCATCTCTGATAAATCCGGGAAACCCCAGGGCATGGCACTTGCCGGATAATCGTGATCGGCAAACCATCCCATATAACAACTGTCTTTTGCCCAGAACCGCTGTGCTTGTATTTCATCGCGCTGCCAGCGGATAAATTCTTTTTTAAGCGCGGTACTTTCGGGCGGTTCATTTTTGGTGCGTGGCAATGCTTCTGCCTGTTGCTTTGCAGGTGCCGTATCGGATGATGCTGCAGATAATTGTTCTGCTTTTTTTTCACGGGAGGTTTCACCGCAGGAAAGAATAAATCCGATTACAACAAGAAAAAGATACCGTTTCATTTGTGGGCTTATTTCTTCGCTTTGGCTTTCGTCTTCGCCGCATTTTCCTGCACGCGGAATTTCACCATCGCGGCGATAAGTTTAACCGGCAACGGCTTATCCACGGGAAACTGCACTGAACCTTTTGCGCTTTTGTAACCTGCAATTTCTTTGCGGAATGCGGCAATGGCCGAAGGCATGGGGTAAAAGCCGATGTGTTTTTCATAGCCTGCAAAATACACCAGCATGCCATCCAGTTTGTAGGCCGGCATTTTGTAACTGATTACTTCTTCGGCTTTGGGCGCGTTTTCACGAATGAGCGTGCGCAGTTTTTCCAGTTGCTCACGCACAACCGGCGGAAATGGGGCGATGTAGCCGTCAACGGTGTTCAATGGAATTGTTTTCACCATTTCACTTTTTTTGATATTGGGTAATCAAAATACACAAGATTTTTAAGTGTAAGACCGCCCGTGGTGTGCAGGTTGCTGTGTTTTTCAAAAACACTGCTGGTATTAATTGCGTAAATGCTTCCGTCCTGGTGAAATTCAAATACCACGTTTTTTGCATAGTTGTAATCCGTCGGAATTACCGGCGAAAGTTCAACCGTTGATTCTGCAGGAATTACAAGCTGATAAACAGAATCGTTTATAGGCTGCAGCGGCAGGCTGTCGGTGAGCAGTGCGGCCGTGTTGTAATTTATTTTCAGGATTTCATTTTTGTAATCCACCTTCTGCTTTTTCAGCGGCAGGTAGTTTTTCCGGTATTTGTCGGTGCGCGTATCGTAGCGCAGCACCAGCGTAACGGCTTTGGAAGACAGGTTGCGCACATACCATTCCAGGTTGGCCTGGCAGCCGCTGAGCGAAAACAGCACAGCGAGCATAAACGGAATGGCGAGTATGTTGCGGATGTATTTCATAAGTACCGGCCTTTTACCGGTTATCCAAAGTTACGCAAAAGCTTCGGCGGTGTGATGCACACTGGCTTTGCCCGGAGCGGCTGCTTCCACAAAATACATGTCGGCTAAGGTGTTGTATCCGGGAAAAGGGTCTTTGCCCTTTTTTCCATTTCCGCAGCAATAAACTGTTCGTTTTCCCCTTTTTCGTTCAGCTTCGCTATGATGTTGTGGTAACTCGCTTCGTCGCGGTCCTGGCTGAGTTTAAATACATGGGTGAGTGCTGTTACTTCCACTTCAAAAACAGCAATGGCACCCATCACGCGTTCGCGGAAAGCCACGGGCAGGTTATCAAACACCGTGGGCGAATGCGGGTTGTTGTTCTCAAAATGCAGCGATGTTTTGCGCAGAATTTCTTCCAGTGCATTGCCCTCCGGGAAACGGATTTTGCCGCGTGCATGCACACTCATGTAATTCCATGTGGAGGCCATGTTCGGATTGCTGTACCACGTTGCACTTACGTAGGCATGACTGGCTGTAAACACCGCAAGCACATTTTCATTTTCGAGAAATCCCTTGTGGTGCAACGTATTTTTCATGATGTGCCCGCTCAGGTAACTGCGGCCATTCCGCTCTTCGTAAAACACCGGCACCTGGGTAGCCACCGGCTGTCCGGACGCATCACTGCCGGTAAGAAAAGCAAACGGATGCTGCTGCATAAATGCGCGGACAACTTGTTCGTCCTTGTCTTTGTGGTGTGGAAGATCGTACATCGGTATCGTTTTTTTAGCTGCCGGTTTTATTATGCGTAAAGATACGGCTCTTCCGCATCCACCATGCGGCGTATGTTTTCCAGCACGCGTTTCATATACACGCGCCAGAACAGTTTTGCAAACAGCCAGTTGAGCGGATACAGCCAGGGCGTGTTTGCGTGCAACGTGTACGTATAATCAATCTGAACTTTGCCCGGCTCCAGTTCGGTGGTCTGCCATTCGCCCACAAACGCAGTGAACCCCAGCATGGGCGATTTAAAATTACCGACTTCGATTTTCCAGTATTTGTTTTCGATGCGTTCAATCACTTTGTCGGTTGACATTTCGCCGCCTTTCTGGCTGAGTGATGGCGCCACAAAAACTTTTTTACTGAAACCGGGTTTGCCCCAGTGTTCGTCTTCGGTGCAGTGCGTAACCCTGGGCATAACCAGGAAACCAGTATGTACTTTTGTAATATCACACAACATCGGCGATTTATACGCCCGTTCGAGGGAGCAATTGTAAATGGTTTTTGTCTTCACCGTGAATTTCATTTCAGCCGCTCCAGTTTTCCTTTGCGTTTCACGATGTTTTTGTAGTCCCACTGGATGTCGCGTGCTTTTTTCAGCCAGCGTTTTAAGCGCGTTGGATTTACATCCGAAACCTGGTTATAAAAAACGGACGCATCTTTAAATTTTTCGCCCCTTACGTTTAATTCGTTTTCCTCAAAATCAGCCCCGCTCCAGAACATGAGGCGGATGCCCGCTTTCTGTTTGCTGTATCCGGCAACAGGATTACCGTCTAAAAACCATACCGGGTGCGCGTGCCATATTTTGTTTTCTGCTTCGGGCAATGCCGCTGAAATTTCCTGAGCAAGCAGGTTGCAGATTTCGCGTTCGGCGGTTTCCTGTTTGTTGTTGTACGCCTGGATATCTTTGTGCATGTGGTGTGAATTGATACCGGTATGAAATTACAAACTATTTCGCAGGCCTGCTGCGGTGCCCGGCAAACCGTTCAAAGCGCCTGTCCGAAGGTGAGCAGGTTGTTATCGGGATCGAGCAGCGCAAATTCTTTTTGGCCCCAGGGTTTTACTTCGAGGGCGCCGTTCGGATGAATGGATGTTTTGTTTTCAATCAGCGCTCGGTACAGTGCTTCAATATCGTCTGTACGGATGTACACCTGCCCGTAATTTTCAGCAGGATCGAGTGCTTTGAATTCAAAAAAATGAATTTCTATTCCGTCTTTCTTCAGCATCAGGTATCCGTCGTAATCAGCGCTGCCGGTTTCTTCAAACCCAAGCTGGCGGATGTAATACGCCCGTGTGGCGGCTTTATCGCGCATGGGCAGTTTGGGATGGACGGATATAACCATTGGATGAAACGTAACGTTATTTTGTTTTTTGAACTGCTACTATGAAACATAAATATAACGAATGCGGGCAATATGGGTTCAGCTGTTTCGCATTTTCACAAACGCAGGGACTTATGAAGTGAAAAAATCATTAATACAGGCGTTTCCAGAAAGGCGTAATAATTTTAACACTTTCAAGAGCCTGCATCGTTTCTATTGACAGCAAACCGATTTCTTTTCGCCTGGTGTTTAGTTGTCCGGGACTGTCTGCAGTATTAAAACGCCGGGTATACGCAGGCACTTTTTCTGCATGTTTTTTTCCATAGGCATTTTGAAAATCACAAATGACCGCATAATGTTCATTAGCCAGGTTTCCTTTGGCGATTTCGTTTTTCAGAAGCGGATTATACGAACTGTTCGGCTGGCTGTAATGATGAATGAGGATTACAATTGGCATACCGGCCGAAAGGTTTGCCGTTCTGATTTTGGGGTGCATGCTGTCGGTATCCAGTCCGATCAACTGCTCTCCCGGGAAACCATATTCTTTTGTAATCTCCACGAGCCGCCGCACAAGCCGTTCATCAATCGCTTCAAACTGCTTATTCAGTTTCCTGATTTTAAAAACATTGAACCTGTATTTATTTGCGAGGTCGCGGATCTGCTGATCTTCTGCAAACATGGAATTGATCGCTGTCCGCAATTTCCAGTTAACCGACTTTTTGTAAATGGCGCTTAAGCTGTCTTTTGCAGCAACTATTCCCGGCCAGTAAGCTGTTTGTTTAAAACCGGCAAGCAGGGTATCCTGTTCCAGTAATTCAAAGGCAACTCCCTGTTGCAGGCAGCGTTTCAGAAAACAGGAAGTCATTTGATTATTGCCGGCACGGCACGAAACCTCCAGTGCGTTGTAACAATCACGGGCGAACACAAACTCAAAGGCCGCGAACGTGTTGAAATATGTTTCAATAGCAGGTTGCAGGCTATCATGAACCAGGGCGGTTTTCGCTTTACTGATCCCTTCGTAATACCGGGTATAATCCTGGGATAAACCAATTTCCGAACAAAGCAGTAGTAGTATTACAATCCTGGATTTCATAATTCAATAAATGGTTAAAGGCACTCCTGCCGCTCTGGCAACATGTTTACATGCTACCCGGAGCTTTGATAAAATCAAATTCAGAAACAAATGAAGCGCATCCGGCTTAAACAATCAGTTATTGTTGTATTTCACAGCGCCCCGTATAAACTGAATGGCACCAAATACAATTGCGCCCCAGAAAATAAAACCAACATCGGCAATGGTAAGCACCGTTCCGCCCACACACCACAATGCGCCGTACAGCATATCTTTTTTTGCCCCCTCGTTTTGCGCAGCCCTGATCTGCTGCTGCAGGGTTTCTATCATCAGGTCGGCGCCTTTTTCATCCATGCCTTTCGACATCAGGTCTTCTTTAACAAGAAACGCATTTTTGTTTTCGTTTACCAGCAAATGTGCCGCATAATTGTAAAGCTGCCCGGTTGCTTCCGGGGTTTTTACTTCTGTATTTTGCATACCCGCATTGATTTAATGATTTTAGCTTTTCGCCCTGTGCATCGGGGAAGGGCGCTCTCGGGGAGCAAATTAAAAATAAGTTTATGAAAAACCTACAAGCAGCCCGCTGCTATTTCCAGTTCACCCGGCTGTGCAGTTTCCGGAACAACATGAACCCCCGGATGATATCAAAACCCATGGACCTGCTCACAAGATCAGCATCCGCCTGCGAAACCATGTTGCCGGTTCCATCCATAAAGTCTTCCCGCAGTCCTGCAACCGGTGCGGGGTTGATGCACGGCCCGTAAAAATATTTATTAATATGGTCGTAGAGCAGCGCCGTTGCTTTGGTTTTATTTATCCGCACCAGCAACTCAAGTGTATTACCTGCAAGCACCGTATGACTTACGTAATTACAATTTTCGAACGGACTGAAATACTGCTGCAGCGCAGCCAATGAAGTAAGATCTCCCTGGGCGGTGGTATCATTATCAGCAACCGTTTTTATCTTCATGATTTCGTTAAGCGGCCGCACCCTGAAATTGTATTCCATTTGCTGGCCCTCGAAATGTCCTTTGATCTGATCGCCCAACTCCGCAGAAAGCGGTTCGTCGGTAACACCTGAAAGTACATTACCGTCGTCGGTTGCCATGATGTGCAGATCGAAAACGGGTAACGTTTCACGCAGGTGATCGAGCAGCTCCGCATTCGTTTTCATGATTTTCCGGCTATTGGTTTGCCGGATAAAAATACGGTTTCTGCGCACACCAAAGATCATACTGCGGCATTGCATGAACGGATTTCATTTCATCTTCCTTAAAAAAACGGTATTACCGAAAGCCATCAGCTGGTTGCACCAACCCCGTAACGGATTGCATCTTCAAGCACATTGAGGTGAATGTCTTTCAGTGCTTTGAATTTGATGCAATACCCCGTTACACGCGCTTTGCCCAGTGTTTTACCGTAGGTTTTGGCAAGGTACGTCTTATCCGGAATGCCCATAATGTAAACGGAAATTCCGGTGGTGTTTGCGCTCAGTCCGACCTGGTAAAAGTCGCGGGTGTTTCCGCCGGCATATTTCATGGTGTAATTCCCATACCCGATATTGGGATTGGAAACGACTTTCCCGGTATCGTCTTTTCCATCGAGGAACCACAGTTTGCATTTCGGCATACACTTCCGTATGATCGTGTCCAGTTGCTGCATGTCGTTGCATTTGGCTTCCGGCTGGCTGGCGAGGTAAGCGTTGATTGCTGTCTGTATGGACATGTGCGTTTATTTTTTGGATAACGCGGTCAGCAGCTCTTCGAGATTCTGTACACTCATAGTGAACCCTTCTTTGAAACCCATTTCAATCATTCGCTCCATGCGCTCCAGCGATTCATTGTAGATTGTAATGCGCACCGTTGTTATGCCGTTCTGTTCGCTGAACGTGTAATCCCACTCCGAACCGTTCGGTTCCGGGTTTTCATCTTTATCCGCAAAGCGATTAAACATTTTGAAACCCGTTTTGGGATTGATTGCCGAGAATGTCTGGATGGCCCAGCGCTCGTGTCCTTCGGGCGTTACCATGGCATAAAACCGGCGTCCGCCTTCTTTGAAGTCCATATATTTTGTGCGTGCTTCAAATGGTTTGGGCGCAACCCACTGATCAAGAAATTCCGCTTTGGTAAATGCATCCCATACCAGGTCCAGCCCGGCATCAAACTCACGGGTAATGATTACTGTTTTTGCGGCTTTGTCAACGGTAAAATCAAACAGCAGGTCGTTTTTCATTTTTTGATTTTTTTCATGGTTAGTAACATATCGTCAAGCTGGCTGAAGGATTTTTCCCACACCTTGCGGAATTGTCCCAGCCATTTATCAAACTCCTTCATCTTTTTTACCTGCAGCGAATAATAAATCTCCCTTCCCTGCTGTTCCTGTTTTACCAGTTCACATTCGGCCAGAATTTTAATGTGGCCCGAAACGCCCTGCCGCGAAATATCAAAGTGTTCTGCCAGCTCGTTGGGCGTCATGGCCCGCACCACCAGCAGGCTCAGAATGGCCCGTCGCGTGGGATCGGCAATCGCCTGGTAGATATCTCTTCTCATTGTATCTGCTTTAAATGCGCAAGTAATCGCTTGCAAATATATGCGCAAGCAATCACTTGCGCAAGTTTTATGTTATTTTTCTCTTTGGGGGATTGTTCAGGGGGAACAGGGCTGTAATTTACACATGTAAAGGGGGCAGCTATTTTTTCATTTCCGCAAGCGCGGCCTTGTCCAATACGTTTCCTTTCAGAATCACCGTACTGATGGTTGACGTATTTTTAATTGCAGTCAGTGGATTTTCGTCCAGTATGACCAATGATGCAACGTAACCGGTTTTAACCTGGCCGTAGTCCTTCAGGCCCAGGAATTCAGCGGCATTACAGGTGGTCATTTGCAAAACGGCTGCTTCGGGTATGCCACATGCATGCAAAAGTTCCAGTTCCCGGTGAAGGCTGTAACCCGGATAACAGTAGGGGTTTATGACATCTGTTCCGGCTATTAACGGAACACCGGCTTTGTACAATAAACCGGTTACATTTTTAAACGTCTCATATTTTTTCAGCGCCATATTTTTGTAAGCAGTATCTTTTTTCCTGTATTTTTCTATTTCACCCTGCCAGAATGCTGCAACATCTTTCGGATATTTATTCACCAATGCGTTGTTTTCGAAAAGCGTATCCGGGTGAAAATAATTGTACCAAACCACCAGTGTAGGGCACACATACGTATTGTTCTTTTTCAATTCTTTAAAATTCTTCAGCGCAAGCGGCTGATCAATTTGCATGGTGCCATAATCATTTTCTTTCATCACAGCAGCAAACCAGTTGTACCTGTATTTGTTCTTAAACAGGGAATCGCGCGTGCACAGATCGGGCAAACCCAGCAAATGCTCAACGCTTTTTTGCCCTGCCCGTGATGCTTCGATTGCCGAAACAGCCATCGGCAGATGCCCTTCCACTTCCAGTCCGCGTTTATGCGCCTCTTTTACCAGTTCAAAGTAAACATCGCGGGGAACTTTATTGTAAATTTTCACAAAGTCAGAACCTTCCATCTGGAGCGTATCCAGGGCAGGTTTTATTTTATGAACGGAATCCACAACCAGCCAATCCGGAAATTCCGGTTCAGCGCCTTCGATTACCCTGCCCGCAGCAATGTATTTCGGGCCAGCCAGCTTATTGCTTTCGATGCTGTCCTTCACTGGTTTTATCATCGCCATCGGGGTGTACATATTCCGTACGCCCAGTACGCCATTTGCAACATAATCATCGGAGAAGTGAATATTCCACCAGTTATGGGTGTGCATGTCCCACATCCCGGGAATTAAATATTTACCGGTGGCATCAACAACCTGTTTGGCAGGTGCTGCAGTTTTCCCGGCACCGGAAATTTTAACGATGCGGTCCCCATTAATATAAACATGCTGTTTACTGATCGTTTTACCTTTTTTTACATCAATAACATTGACGTTTTTTATCAGTAAATCATAAGTAACCTGGGCGTGCATCCGGCCTGTGAACAGCATTCCCAGTATTGCGATCCATACAAATAGCCGTTTATTCATATTTTATCCTGGCGGTACATCTGGTTGAAAATCTTAAGCGTTTTTGATGCGCTTAAAAAACCGGAAAATGAAATCAGAAAAGCAATGCCAAAAGTAATGTTACCGATTGTGAGCACCATGTTGAACGATGTAAATACCGCTTTTTGACCGGTGTAGGCCATATATGCCATATACCCGTTAAATGCAAACAATAAAAAAACTGCAATTAAATAATCAGTTCGTGGTTTGCCATAGATCTTATCATTCGTCTTGTCCTTTATAACATAACCAACATCGTTCTGCAATAAAGCGACAATTTCAGTATTCGGCTTTATTTGTTTGCCGATGGTTTCATGCACCCTGAAATTTTTATCGGGCAATACAATGGTATAGGTCGTAACACTTTTAAACTGGCTGTAATAAGAAGGAGATGAAAACGTACCCCTGCTTAAATTAAACTTTTCCTTTCGTTTCTCCACCACTGTGCCTTTTACCAGTTCAAACCGGTCGGCATCTTTTACTTCTCCCTTAATTGCGCTGGTATCGCCCCAGCTGAAGTCCATCCGGGCACAAATACCGGCTACGGCAACATTATTTTCATTTACCCAAAGCACAACATCCACGTGATCTTCAAAATATACACCTGATTCGCCCGGCAAGGTGAATGTGAAAATTTGCCCGTTTACAGTTAACCGGTAACGGTAAATTTTATTGCCATCATCATCATACTGTTCAACCCGTTCACTGGCTTCTATTTTGCCTTTAACTATTTTGTTTGCCATAATGATCCGGTTGTTTTTTTTGAATATTCTTTAGTTTGTTTTCATGGCTGCATCCAACCGTGCAGGGACACGTGTTTGTTATTAACAAGTCCAAATTAGGCATTTGCGCATTATCACGCAAAAAACGAAGTATGGAGCAAAAAGAAACAGTAACGGAACCACGTTTGCCTACGCGCATACCAACAGTATAACCATGGCAAAAGTAAACGCGTAACCAAGAATCAATCGTCCATGTGCTGCGTTACTTCCGCAGAATTTTTTCCATCGTTTTGCCTTTTGCCAGTTCGTCCACCAGCTTGTCTAAATACCGGACCTTTTGTGTTAAGGGATTTTCAAGTTCTTCTACGCGGTACCCGCAAATCGTCCCGGTAATCAGCTTCGCATTTGGGTGCAGCTTTGCCCGTTTAAAAAAGGTTTCAAACGTCACTTTTTCGGCGACGAGTTCTGCCTGCTTTTTTTCATCAAAGCCGGTCAGCCATTTGATCACCTCGTGCAGCTCTGCTTTGGTCCGGCCTTTGCGTTCCACCTTGTTAATGTAATGCGGATAAACCGATGCAAAGGTCAGCCTGGCAATCTTTTCGTTGTGTTCGGGCGTTGTGTTCATGCGACTTCAGACTATTGCTGCAAATGATTTTCGTTTTACAGCAGGTTTGCTGTTACGCGAATATAATATACAAAACAATTATTTTGCTGCCGGAAATTTCAAAAAAACAGCCGCGCCTACCTTCTCCCCGATCTGCGTCCCGGTTTGCTTTTTCCTATCCGCTTCCCGCTGTTATTATTGTTGCTGTTATTGTTCCGCGATTTTTTAAAATCAGCACCCTTCGAAAATCCGGATTTCGATTTTTTGAACCCCGCCGGTTTTGCATGCGCCGGTTTGCCTTTTTTAGCCGGCTGTTTCTGATTGGATTTTTTCATGGCAACGCCGGATGATTCTTCCAGCATACTGTAAATGTCCTTCATTTCGTTTTCGGTCAGGTCGCGCCAGTCGCCCACCGGCAGACCTTTTAACGTGATGTTCATGATGCGGACGCGTTCCAGTTTTGTTACTTCATATCCAAAATGCTCACACATCCGGCGTATCTGCCGGTTCAATCCTTGTACAAGAATAATGCGGAACGTACTTGCACCTTCCTGCACCACCTTGCACTTTTTGGTGGTAACGCCCAGCATGGGAACGCCGTTGGCCATGCCGCTGATCATATTCGGGGTTAAGGGTTTGTTCACGGTTACCACGTATTCTTTTTCGTGGTTGTTCCCGGCGCGCAAAATTTTGTTTACAATATCGCCATCGTTCGTGAGAAAAATGAGGCCCTGCGAATCTTTATCCAACCGGCCGATCGGGAAGATGCGTTTGTTGTGGTTTACAAAATCAACGATGTTATTGCGCACATTTTCTTCGGTGGTTGATGTAACGCCAACCGGTTTATTGAGTGCAATAAAAATAACTTCATCGCCCTGGCGCGGTTCCAGTTCGTTGCCGTTCACGCGCACGCGGTCGCCCACGTTCACCTGGTCGCCAATATGGGCTTTGCGGCCGTTGATGAATACCACACCCTGTTCAATAAAACGATCGGCTTCGCGCCTTGAACACATCCCGGTTTCACTGATAAATTTATTGAGACGCATATTTTTGCTGGCTGTAATCTGGTTTTCCGGTGCAGGAAATAAGCTGCGTTAAATCCGCACGTGTTTATACCTTTAAATCAATTTTTTAAAGATACAATTCTTTCCGGTACTTCGTTTACAATAACGGGTTCGGACTTTGCGAAGGAGACAAATTGAACTACGAAGTTACATATGAAGCATCAAACATCTAATCTATAAAACAACTGTCAAACAAAACAAAGACAAATCTGTTAATCCACGCTTATATTATTAAAGTATAGTTCCCCTGGCTCTTAGCCTATTTGCTACGCTAAACTCTACGGCAGCCAACACCATAATAATAAGTACTTCAGCCATAAAATAGGCCAATCCGATTCGTGTCAGGCTGTTGTAATACGAATATAAAAACGTTATTGTCAGCATACAATACGCAAAATTGCCAACTCCTATTATTCGTAAATATGCCGGCCAACGGCCTTTAAGTAAAAAATAACAAGCCATAGAATAAGCACAATAAACCAAACCAATTATGAATAAGCAGGTCAAAATGTTTGCCGGCATACCAAAATAACCGGAGTAAAATCTTAAAATCAAAAACAAGGAAAACGTTGTCAATCCTGCACCCAAGCCGTCAAGCAGGAAAAGCGACTTCGGTTTTCCTGAAAAATAATCCAGTATGTTTTTGACACTAATCTTCATATCGTTTTCACTGTACAGAATTTAGCAGTCGCTTTTTTTGTGTTTCCTATTTAACACTGCTGCTATTCATAAATTATTCGTTCGTACATTATTTACATGTCAATGCGAGGCCATTTCCATGCATAACGGATAACCAGGCAAAGAAGAACGACTTCTGCAGCTGCAGCAAAGTACATGTGCACCCAGGCCTCACCTGCTAAATTAAACAACATATACGGAATAAAAACCGCAGCCACTATGATATTTGTCCGGCGATTTACTTTAGCCGGCAGGGCAACAGAAAGGAAAATCATAAGGACTGGAATTGCTACAAAAATCATTGCGATCAGTAAAAAGACATACGAGATGTCAAATACAAATACTTTTCCTGCCAAAATATCTTTTATGGAGCCTGGCATATACAAGTGGAAATAATCAACATAGATGTAGAGAAACATAAAAGCGGTCCAGAGTGCAGCAATCTTGAGCTTTACATTAACCCCGGTGTCTTGCAGTGTTTTTTCTGTATTCATAAGTTATCGGCTAAAAATTAAATCCAAAATGAAATCCCGGTTCTCCCAGGATGAATTTTGACCATTTATCATCCTGCTGCTTAAATCCATCGGGCAACGTGGTGTGATATGCACGGTGCGTAATACAAATTGATGGCTGGATAAAAAATATGTCCTTAAACAGTTTGACGTGATAACCCATTCGGTATGTATTGAAAATCTGAAAACCATTGTCAATTTTCCGGTCCTGGTCATTCATAAAAACCTGCCCGGTGGGCATTACATTAAGTTCGGCATATAACCCCTTCCACAAAAAACGCTGGTAAGCCACTGAGAGGCCAAACTCACGCACATATCCCGGAAACCGCTCTTCCGGTTTTTTGTATGCGTCGCTGAAAAACGGGTGAATACCATTGGGCCAGGCGTATCGCCAGGTTTTGGGTTCCAATATAATTACATCTTTTCCGGTAATGCGATAGCCGATGTTGAGTTGGACAAAATTGGGTGGATTTTCAATATCGAGGTTACCCAAAAAAACGAACAACGAGCTGCCAATAAACCAACGGCTGTACGTACTGTCTTGCCTGGCATATTGTGCCTTCACCTGTAAACTGCCTGCCAGCACGAAGGCAAGCCCGAACCATAAATTTTTCTTTTGCATATCATTATCACGTTGATGTTAAACGATACAGCAAAAGTAGATTGGCAATAAACTAAAAATCGTTCACTTAAGTTAAGAAACGATGTTACGCTTTGCCTTTCCCCAGTATCCTGGCTCTCAGCCTGCTTAATGACTGGGGTTTTATACCTAAATAACTCGCCAGCTGGTGTTGCGGAACACGCTGAAGAAGATCCGGTCTTTTTTGTAATAAATTCAGGTATCGTTGTTCTGGGGAAGACGTTTTAAATTCATCAAAGTCTACTCGTTGTTTCGCTAACAATTCTTCCGACAACATCCTGCACATGATTTCAAACTTTGGAAATTTCGTATTTACTTCTGCCTCCATACCCGGATTGGAAATTGTAAGTATGGAGTCTTCAATACAACTTATATAATATTCAGACGGAGTTCCGCTTATGACACAGGGCGGCGTAAACGCTTCCAATTCGGTATAAAAAGCGGTTGTTTTTTCCTCTCCGTCTATAATGTAATACGTGCGGATGCAGCCTTTTAATACAAAATAACTGTCCCGTGACTGCTGTCCTTTTCGGAGTAAAACCGTTCCTTTCTTTACCGTGTGAAACAGGTCTAACGAAAGTAATGCGTTCTGCTCCTCTTCTGTCAGAGAAACATATTTCGATATAAAGTCAAACAGGATGTCTTGCATTTTTTTTCTACATATTGTAAGTGCCTTCTGTTACACTTGTCACTGACGGCTTCGGGTTGACGTTGATGGGCTCCGCTGCGGCATATAAAACCGGAAGCTGTTCGTCAGCAACAAATATAATTTATTGCTGAACTGATTCTATTCGTCCCGCCTGGCCACTAACACAAAAGTCGTATCAGCGCCTGGCATAATCCAATGAATTGTTGTTATTGCATTTTCTCCCCTTTAGCCAACTTCGCAATAATTTCTTTCATGCGTTTTTCCCGTGTCTCCTGCTTTTTAGCTGTCTGAAGCCGGAAACCAATAATAAACAGGTTCGTTTTATTCAGTTCCTTAAAAAACGCTTCTGCCTTTTTGTTTTTACCAAGTTCGTTCAGGAAGTCTTCCGGAATTGTCATTTTACTGGAAGAATCGTATGCCCTTTCCCATCGGCCGTCTGCTTTCGCTTTTTCTACTGCTTTTAATCCGGCAGGCCGCATCCTGGCAGTTTTGATTAATCGTTCAACGTGCCCGATATTCACTTTAGACCAAACACTTTTTGCCGTTCTCGGGCAAAATTTCTGCAACCAGGCCGCTTCATCAAATTTTTGTTTTTGGCCATCAATCCAGCCATAGCATAGCGCCACATCCAGTGCCTCCGCGTAGGTGATGGTCTTTTTCCCGGAATCTTTCTTGAATATTTTCATCCAGATTCCAACTGAATCGACATGATGTTTTTCAAGCCAGGTTTCGAAGGCTTCGGTTGTTTTGAAAGCGAGGGTTGGTAGCGTATTTAATTTTGTCATATTCGTGTTACTTCTGCTGTCCCAGGGCTTGCTGCTACCGTTTTGCAGCTACAAGAAGTTGGCGATTTCGGAGACTAAAATGGTTTGCCAGCACTGACCTTGATACGAAGCACAACGCTTCATTTAACCACTGAACCGCCAGTTTCCTGCAGGTCCTGTTATGGGCTGTTATTATTTTCTAAGGCTGTAAAACCAGCTAATGGTGCGGCTATTAAACATAGAGGCGGGTTTTACATCCAATTCCACAACAAGCTCCACCTGTCCCGGCCGGGTATTATGATAAGCCCAGCCTCTGTAATATACAGCTCCGTTGGGGGGCATGGGTCCGCTGTTAAATTTTACATTGGTATCAACCTCGCCATCACGAACACTTACATAACAATTTATTTTTGCCGTTTCCATTTCAGAATTTAAAAGTAATACGTTGAACAGAATTTCACTGCCCGAAGGCACTGGAATGCGGATGTATTTTTTTCCGGATTGTGAGTAATCAAAACGTTCAAGTGAGTTGCCCGAATAGGTTTCACCCGGTCCGGGTTTTGATATTATCTGATTTGAAACAAGCGACAAAAGTTGCTGAACATCATTGGGCTCATCCATTACGGTGCCGGGTGTGCTTACTGGAATCATGGAAACATCAGGAGGTGTTCCTGTATAATCATTGCAATTGATTGGCTCAAAGCGCGGGCTTACATCGCAATACGTGTAATTATTTTTATCTTTTATTTTAAGTGCCCGCCCTTTTATAACACCGTTCTCGTAGTTTACGTTATATACGTCTGCAAGTCCCCGTGTTAAAACGCCTTTGCCGTGCGGCACATTGTTTTTAAATTCACCACTATATCCTGCAGTAAAAATACTGCTGCTGCCATAACTTCCTCCTGCATTACTCAGGCTCATTATTTTCCCGCGGTCGCTGTAAATAATGGTATAGCCGTTTTTTATGCCGTTGGTAAAACTGCTGTAGGTATAAATTTTCTCAGCAGCGTTTACCACTTCCCCCCTGTTCTTGCTCACAAGGTGATTATTAAATTTTCCGTTAATAAATCCGCCGTTGTACATAACGCCCTTCTGATCCAGGTAAACCCCGTCACCGTTTTCACAATCACCGCTGATGCATCCTTGTGAAAATGAGGGAGGACGATGGTAAACGGTATAACATTTGGCAAATACCTTTTGCAAGCTGATGTTGTCAGCAGGTCTTGAAATTTCTATGATTTTTTCTTCCCAGGGATTGCCCAGCAAGGCCCCGGTTACAATATTCATTTTAGACATGTAAGCGGCTGGTGCTCCATTCACATTTGTTAATACATCACCTTCCTTGATACCAAAAAACCAGGCGCTGCTTGCCGGTTTCACTTCCGATACGATCCATGCTCCCTTTTCTTTTTTTACATCAATTCCTATCCCGAATATCATCGGACGTTTAGCAACATCGGGGTAAATCATTTCAATAAATTCGTTCAGCGACTTAAAATTATTGATTGAATCCTGCCTGTATTTAATAATGGCAGCAGCTTGTTGTTCCTTCAGCAGTTGAGCCGCCTGTTTTTTATCATCATCCTGTTTCTGTTTTATTGCGGCATATTCCGCTTCCTTTGCTGCATGTTTTTCTTTCAGCGGTTTTATATATTCTGCTAACGTAATATACCTGCCGCCTGTATATTTAGGATCGGGATAAATCTTCTTTACTACCTCACCTGTATAAACATCACCGTTTTCATACAGAATGGTTTTTACATCTTCATTGCAACCTGAAACACAGGTACCAAGCAGGTTTTTGCCACCTGCCACCGTAGCTTGTTTTGCCTCCGGAAATGTAATTTTACCACCACTAACCATGCTAACATATAACTCACCACCTTGCCGCCAGCCCCTGGTTGTGTAAAGTTTCAAGCAGCAATCGTATGGTAAATTCTTTATGCAATTTAATACATCCTCGCCCGAAACATTTTTTCCGTAAAAAATGGGCGAGCCTGGTATATTAGTAAGGTTAGTTCCGGCAATCATACCCCCTATTTCTGCCGGACTGCCTTTTGCAACATAAGTTATCAGGGGAATGGAGTTGCCGTTATAGCCGTCAAACTCATAACTGATCACAAACTTGAAACCAAATTCAGGGCATTCAAACACTTGCTGTGCCTTGCAGGTGTGTAAAATAAAACCGAGAATAAATACCAGCTGAATACGTTTTATCATGTTACGAATTTATAAGAGCTAAAATAGAAATAAATATCAGTTAAGTACTTCTTCCTGCCATAACATGCGTACACCGTTTTTGGGCTTTGCGTTGGTGGGCTCCGCTGCTGCGTATAAAACCGGAAGCTATTCGTCAGCAACAAATATAATTTATTGCTCAAATGTTTCTATTCGTCCCGCCGCGGCGGGATCTGACCACTAACGCAAAACCCGTGTTATGCCCAGTGTATTGTTCTGACTTATAGTCCCCACCCCAGCCGCACCTGGTAAATAAGGTCTGGATAAAAACCGGTCCCGCTGTCAAATAATTTTTTCCAGGGGATATCGTTGTTAATGTTGGTCCCGAGTTTGTTACTTGAACTGCTTGAAATATATTGTCCGCCAAGCCCAACGGAATAATCAACCGTCAGTCCGCATTTTTTTATGCACTGGTAACCGAACTTCATTCCTAGTCCATAAACAGCTCTGTTTACGGTGTATCTGTTTTGTTTATAATGCGTTGAATTGGGGAGCGGGTTGTTATCAATAAAATCTACAACTGTTTCTTGCCTGTCCGTTGCGGTCCACTGATAGATGGATTGTACAGCATAATAATAACCGGTGTTCGCAAGTGTCTGCGATTTAAATTGAAAAATGTGTGGCCAGAAAAGTAAAATGGCGGGCTCCACTATTTTATGCCTGTTTAAATAGTGCCTGCCTTCCACTTGTATCTTCAGTCCTTGCGTGTTTTGAGAAGATATACCAAACCAGCCGCTTGATTGTCCATACGATTTTATCAGTCCGAAATTGGCATAAACCGATTTTCTGTTTTTCAAATAAATTTCAGTTCCGATGTTAAAGGTGCCGGTGTTCAGTTTAATTGTCGGAAAATATTCAAACACAGAAGTGGTTATAATTATTCGTTTTGCTTTTAAACTGTCTGCCGTTTGAGCATGTGCCTGAGCAGAAAAAGCGGTCAGAAAAAATGCCGTCAGTGTTGTAAGTCGTATTGTCATTTTAACAGGGGTTAACGGTTGGCTGCCTGGCACTCGGCCTGACGCTTTAAATAGATCGTTATACCGAAGTTAAAATTATTTTCTTTCAAATTAATCATTGTTTCGAGGCAAAATTTTAGGGTTGGCACCATGACAGCTGTCAGAGGTGTTATTTAGTTATGAATCTTCCTTGTCTTTCCAACAACAGAATATAGGATGACAGCATGTGTGCCCTGAAATAGGGATGCTCTAAATCTCTTGCGGTTAACACGTTCACATGACACATGGCTGCATTTCTTAGATTTATTTCTTTTACTGTTTTAAATTCAGCCTTCAGTCTATAATAGACACTAGAGTTAAGTGTTGATGAATCGAAGCCTTTATTTTTTATACATGATTCAATCTCTTGTTCAGCGAATTTTATTCGAGCGATACTGTCGGTAATTTCATATTCCTCCATTATGGTAAGTTC
Organism: Chitinophaga pinensis; assembly: GCA_943372645.1. Lineage (GTDB taxonomy): Bacteria > Bacteroidota > Bacteroidia > Palsa-965 > Palsa-965 > VBWE01. The sequence goes on from CALRZN010000009.1 coordinate 117,992, forward strand.
TCCTCCATTCGCAAGTTTCTTATAAAATTCAAGTTTAGATGCGCCGCTATTATCTTTGAGAATTCTGTTTTTAATAAAGTGGTTCTCCAAACTATCCAGAAATACAGTAATGTCAATCCCATTACTCTCGTACTTTTGTATTAAACAATTATATAATTCATCCTCTACTTGGTATTCTGATCCGGAACAACCATATGTAAGAATTGACAAAAGGAGTATTTTTAGTATGTTCTTCATATTACCTCTAACGGTTTCGGGCTTTGCGTTGGTTGGTTTTTGAAACCGAAAACTGTCTGCCAGCACCAACGTTTATTAATTGCTCAAATGTTTCTATTCGCACCGTTCGCCCACTAACGCAAAACCCGTGTTAGTGGTTGATGGCGGTACGTAGCTTTGTCAGTTTATATCTAACGTGTACAACCAATATTTTTTGCCGTACAAAAGAGGAATTTCTTCAAGAACTGTAAAGCCTATGTTTTCATAAATATGTCTTGCAGCGTCCATGAATTCTGAAGTGTGAAGCGCAATAGTCTTTTCGTTGCTTTGTTTGGCGAAGTCAATACACATTTCTGTAAGTGTTTTTGCAATGCCTTGTCCTCTATGTTTTGGATTAACACCAACCATCCTAATGTAAGACCATTCAGACTTGAAAATATTTGTAGGGTTACCGCCTGGGACAATATAAGCAACGCCAACTATTTTGTCATGGTCGAGGCAAACAAAGCATTTGGCAACTTTAAGTATGTCAATAAACTTTTGTCTGTCCTGCAAATTGCCATTGAATATTTCCCAATTGTCTGGCGTGAAAACACTTTGAAATTGTCCGTTTGCAATTATGGCAAGCTCTTGTAACTGGTCAATGTCGTTGATTGTCCCGATGCGATATGAAAGATTTATTTTTGTCATGATGTCTAAATTATTTTAGGTGTCCCGCCATTTTCCACTAACTCATTTATATGCGCACCTTCCCCTCTAAAAAAATTCACCTGTCCAGCCAAACCCAGCTGGACATGCGCACAAACCAGTCAGTTCAGCAACCCGAAGTTAAAGAAAAACAACCCTCACCGCGCCGCCTTCACCCCACTATGCTGCGCCCACCCCGAACGATCAAGCGAGCGGTAACGAATCGCCTCCGCCACATGATCCGCTTCAATGGTTTTCGAATGTGCCAGGTCGGCGATGGTGCGGGCCACTTTTAAAATACGGTCGTAAGCCCGCGCCGAGAGGCCGAGTTTTTCCATGGCAATTTTCATCATACCCTGCCCGGCTTCGTTCAGCACACATACTTCGCGCAGCAGCCCGGCCTGCATCATGGCGTTGCAATGCACTTCCGGATTTTTTTTGAAGCGTTGCTGCTGCAGCGTGCGGGCGCCCATCACGCGGCTGCGGATCACATCGCTCGATTCGCTGGTAGCGATGGACGTGAGCGCTTTAAAACCAACCGGCGCCACTTCAATGTGCAGGTCAATGCGATCCATCAGCGGGCCGGAAATGCGGTTGAGGTATTTCTGCACCACGCCCGGGCCGCACACACAATCTTTTTCGGGATCGTTGTAAAACCCGCACGGACAGGGGTTCATGGCCGCCACCAGCATAAAACCCGCCGGGAACGCCACCGAAAACTTGGCGCGCGAAATGGTAACCACGCGGTCTTCCAGCGGCTGCCGCATCACTTCGAGTACGGTGCGTTTGTATTCGGGCAGCTCGTCGAGAAACAACACGCCGTTGTGCGCCAGCGAAATTTCGCCGGGTTGCGGATTACCGCCTCCGCCCACCAATGCCACATCGCTTATGGTGTGATGCGGCGAACGGAAGGGCCGCTGTGCGATGAGTCCGTTGAGCTTGGCGCCCTTGCCCGAAACGGAATGGATCTTTGTGGTTTCCAGTGCTTCTTCCAATGTCATCGGCGGCAGAATACCGGCAAGACGTTTGGCAAGCATGGTTTTACCCGAGCCGGGCGGACCGATGAGCAGGATGTTATGACCGCCGGCCGCAGCCACTTCCAGCGCGCGTTTGATGGCGATCTGACCTTTCACATCACCGAAATCAAATGCCGGATCGAATGCATTTTTCTGAAACAGTTCCTGCACATCCACATGAAAGGGTTTCGCTTTTTCCGGGTTTTTAAAAAAGGCAACTACATCGCTGATGTTTTCCATGCCGTACACCGGGAAGCCTTCCACCACCGCCGCTTCGGCCGCATTGGCGGCTGGCAGGATAATGCCCTTGAAACCGGCCGCCTGGGCCTGCAGCGTTATGGGCAGCACGCCGCGGATGGGTTGCAGTCCGCCATCAAGCGACAGTTCGCCCATCAGCACATAGTCGCTCACATGTTCCGCGCTGATCTGTTCCGATGCGGCAAGAATAGCAGCGGCAATGGTTACATCGTACGCCGATCCTTCTTTGCGGATATCGGCAGGCGCCATGTTCACGACAATTTTTTTGCCGGGAATTTTAAAGTTGTTGTTTTTAAGCGCCGCGTCAATGCGCTGCTGGCTTTCTTTTACAGCATTGTCGGGTAACCCCACGAGGTGAAAGTTGATTCCCTGGCTGATGTTGACTTCTACGGTAATTACGGTTGCATGAATGCCCTGAACGGCACAGCCGAATGTTTTAACAAGCATAGCGTATCTCTCCTTTTCTGATTAAATAACATAGTATAAAACTTAAACTTCAAATGCGTACTGTAGCTTCTTCGAATAATGCAATGAGGCTGCAAATATATTAAAATTCAGAAAAATGCAAATCTGAAACTGTTTTTATATCTTTAGCCATTGCATCACATTACCTATGGTAATGTGAAATGAACCAGAAAAAATAATTCAGACCAGCACCGTGTACATGAAAACAGTTTTACGCAGCATCTCCGTAATGCTTATCCTCCTCGTATCGTTCAGCCTGCAGGCACAGTCAGCCGCACCTGCCGTAAACGACGAACCCAACAACTGCTTCACCAAGTGGAAAAACAAATTTGAAGAACGCGGCGCGGAAGATATTAAAGACGGCACCTACGAAGACATCATCATCTGTTTCCGCAACGGCAACAGCGCGGAGTGCCTCATCGGAAAAGCGGACGTAAAAGGCGGAAAAGTAACCGCCATGTACCTGCGCCGCGAAGACGGCAGCTACGACCAGGTAAAGAAAAAACTGAAGTTCGATGTACCCATGGTTATCACCAACGGCATTTCAGCCGCACTGCTCACGATGGATGATCAGCTGATCAATGTTATCTTTCCGAAATCGCTGAAGCCGAAAAAGGCCGGGTATGTGAAAGCGCCGGAGCCTTCGGATGATTAGATTGTGGTATCAGCCTTCGACACCGCCTGCCTGCCGCCGCACCTTACAGGCGGGCTCAGTCTGACAGAATAATAATTAAACTTTTTATTTCCGGCGCGGACTACGCTTTACTTTTACAAGTCCACTCATTCTCAGCGTGTCTTTTTTTACTGCTGATCGCTCATTTTTCCTGAGGCAATTCCTGTTCATATCTTTTTGACTACGTCAAAAAGATATGCGGCTTTTGTATGTTACAGCCTTTGTTATTTTAGCGGCTCAAATCCCTGGAACATGCCCTATATCAAAATCCTTGCGATGTATATTCTTGAATGTGCAGACGGTACGTTATACGTTGGCGTAACAAATTCCCCTGAGCGCCGACTGCAGCAACACCAGGAAGGTAAAAATCCAACAGCTTATACATACAACAGGCGTCCGGTTAAAATGAAATACATCGAATACTTTCAGATTCCCCGTTACGCCATTGCACGCGAAAAACAAATCAAAGGCTGGACACACGCAAAAAAACGAGCGCTGATAAAGGGCGATATGCAGAAGCTGAAAGAATTGGCAAAACGCAGAAAAAGAGGAAAAAGAAAACCGGATCCCGATCAAAAAGACTGATCATACAAAACCCGAAACAACAGAGAGTGGAGTGTCGGGTAAAGCCCGAATCGCGAAAAGTGCCGCGAGACAGAAAACATTACAGGTAACGATTAAGTGAAATTGAACGAAATCGTGCAATCATTGAAGCTGGGTAACGAAACCAGTCAGACTGAGCCCGCCTGCAAGGCGCGAAGCCAAGTGCGGCGGCAGGCAGGCGGTGTCGAAGGCGGCTATTGTAACAAACCTTCCAGCGCCGTATCATAACTATTCTTATACGCTGCCACTGCACCAAAATCCTCTCCATCCACCAGCATATTTTTCCCACCCGTCTCACCGAGTTTTTCAAACGCCGTTCCGCTGTTTTTCATGAACTCCGCGAAGCGGGTTTCATTTGCTTTGCTTACGCTCACTACCACGCGGCTTTGTGCTTCGCCGAAGAGGAACGCATCTTTGCGCAGGTTCGCATTGGAAGTAACGGAAAACCCGATACCGTTCGGCATAGCGCTTTCGAGCAGGGCGATAAACAGGCCGCCGTCGGCACAATCGTGTGCTGACAGTACCAGCTTTTCGCGGATGATTTTTTTCACGGTATCCTGCACCTCGTATTCTTCATCGAGGTTAAAATACGGTGCCGGAGTGTTTTTTATTTTGTGGTACGAATACACATATTCCGATGAAGCAATATCATTGCGCGAAGTGCCCACGAGGTAAATCGCATCGCCTTCGTTTTTGAAATCGAGTGTCATGCGGTTCGCTTTGTCATCGAGCAGACCGAGCATTCCGATGGTCGGTGTCGGGAAAACCGGCTCTGTTTTTTCCGGTGTTGACGTCTGGTTGTAAAAGCTCACGTTACCGCCGGTTACCGGGGTCTGGAACTTTGTACACGCAGCGCCCATGCCTTTGATGGCGCCCACAAACTGCCAGTACACTTCCGGGTTGTAGGGGTTACCGAAGTTGAGGCAGTTGGTTACTGCGCTCGGTTCGCCGCCGGAGCACACGATGTTACGCGCACTTTCCGAAACTGCAATGGCACAACCGATTTCCGGATCGGCATTCACATAACGTGAATTGCAATCCACTTTCAGCGCGAGCGCCTTGTTGCTGTCTTTAATATTTACGATGGCTGCATCCGAAGGCGCGTTGGTGCTCATGTTCACCGTTCCCACCATGGAATCGTACTGGTTATACACCCAGCGTTTCGAAGCAATGTTCGGATGTGTGGCGAGGAAATGCGCAACTGCTTTCAGATCGGCGGGCTGTTTTACGCTATCAGCATTAAACTTTTTCGCTTCGGCATAATACGCCGGTTCTTTGTATTCGCGGTGATACACCGGCGCACCGCCGCCCAGTACGAGTGATTCAGCAGGAACATCGGCAACAAGATCGCCGTGCATGTAATATTTCAGGCGGTCGCCTTCGGTTACTTCACCGATCTGCACACAGTTCAGGTCCCATTTCTCAAACACGCGCAGTACATCGGCTTCGCGACCTTTGTGAACCACCACGAGCATGCGTTCCTGCGATTCGCTGAGGAGAATTTCCCAGTCTTTCATGTTGGCCTGGCGGGTCGGTACTTTGTCTAACCACACGTTCATGCCGTGTTTGCCTTTGGCACTCATTTCAGAAGTGGAACAGGTAATGCCTGCCGCACCCATATCCTGCATGCCGACAACGGCACCGGTTTTAATTACTTCAAGCGATGCTTCGAGTAACAGTTTTTCCTGGAAGGGATCGCCCACCTGCACGGCCGGCAGGTCTTTTGCTGAATCTTCGGTAATGTCTTTCGAAGCAAACGCCGCACCGTGAATGCCGTCTTTACCGGTAGAAGAACCAACAATAAACACCGGGTTGCCCACGCCTTCGCTGATAGCGCTTACGGTTTCGCCCACGCGCACCAGTCCAACGCTCATGGCGTTTACCAGCGGGTTCACGTTAAAACATTCGTCAAAAAACACTTCACCGCCAACAGTCGGAATACCGAACGCGTTGCCGTAATCGCCGATGCCTTTTACAACACCTTTGAGCAGCCAGCTGGTGCGGGCCAGTTTCAGGTCGCCGAAACGCAGCGAGTTGAGTTGTGCCACGGGACGTGCGCCCATGGTAAAAATATCGCGGTTGATGCCGCCCACGCCGGTGGCCGCGCCCTGGTAAGGTTCGAGGGCCGACGGGTGATTGTGTGATTCAATTTTGAACGCGCATCCGAGCCCGTCGCCAATGGCCACCAGGCCCGCGTTTTCCTCACCGGCTTTCGCCAGCATGTGCGGACCGTCTTTCGGCAGTGTTTTCAGCCATACGATGGAGTTTTTATACGAACAGTGTTCGCTCCACATCACCGAATAAATACTCACTTCGGTGAAGTTGGGGGTGCGGCCGAGAATCTGGCAGATCTGGTCAAATTCTTCGGGACGTAATCCCAGTTGCTGGGCGGTAGCTGAATCGGCCGGCTGGCCTTTCACGGTTGACGACATAACAGGTGCGTTTTGAGGACGCAAAAGTACGCATCTTATGGGCAGGAACGAAGGGGTTTTATCAACATTTTATGCTAAACCACGCACTTAGTCGCCGCGCATCTAAAATGGTTAATGGACAATGTTTAATGGCTAATGGCTGAAATAAGTATCCATTAGCCATTAGCCATTGTCCATAAAAGGCCGGCTGGCGGGGAGGCCCCATTGTCCATAAAAGGCTGGTCCGTGCGCGGCGTTCGTAGTTCCGATTGTATGCTTACCCGGCGCACTTCGCCGCCGCACGTGTAAAATGGTTAATGGACAAGGGCTTATGGCTAATGGTTTAAAAAATTCAATTCCCCGTTAGCCATTAGCCATTAAACATTGTCCATTAACCATAAAAAGCGGAGGCCTGCGCGCTGAGTTCGTAGTTCCAATTGTATGCTTACATTTACTCCTTGTGATCCTGCTTCCGTTTATTTATGCGCTCCTGGCCGTGTTTTTCATCCGCCGGGTTTCCTTTTTCCGCCTCGAAGGGCTCGGAACGTGGACACCGTCGCTTTTTTTCCTGCTGAAAGTGGTTGCCGGCACCGCGCTGTGGGCATTGTACACCTATCATTACAGCGACAGCACCAACGCCGACATTTACAAATACTTCAGCGACAGTGAAATCATGTTCAATGCGCTCGATCAGCATCCCGGCGATTATTTCCGTATGCTGTTTGGTATCGGTAACGACACGCCCTATTTCGATACGCAGTATTACCAGGTGATGGATCACTGGTACCGCGAGTTCGACAGCAACCTGTATAACGACAGCCATACGATTATCCGTTTCAATGCGTTTGTGCGCCTGTTTTCGTACGGCAATTACCATGTGCATACGGTGGTGATGTGCCTGCTTTCGTTTACGGGACTCTGCGGGCTGTACAAAGTGTTTTACCCGCTGCTGAAACAGTGGGGCCGCATACCGGGCTGGATTATTTTTCTTTTTCCCTCGGTGCTGTTCTGGAGTTCGGGTGTGCTGAAAGAAGGGTTTTTGTTTTTCGGACTGGGGTTAATGCTGTATCATTTCTTCCGGATGCTTAACAATAAACAGTGGTGGCGTATGCTTCCGGTTGCGGCCTACGCATTGCTGCTGTTTGTTACCAAATTTTATCTGCTGGTGGCCGTTGTTCCGGCATTGCTCGGTGCGCTGCTGGTGCATTTCACGGGCAAACGCCTGGTGATTTTGAAATACGGAATAGTAATTATCTTTTATGGCGTGGCCGGATTGCTTACCGATAAAATTTTTCCGGGATACGATCCGTTTGAGGTACTCGCCATCAAACAGCACGACATGCTGAACCTGGCCAGGGGCGGAACGTACCTGCTGAGTGATACCACTGTAAATCTTGAAAAAGCATGGATTGCGTACCTGCCTGCTGAAAAAAGAGCGGAAATAATTCCCGACCGCGATTCCGGTTTTTATCACATCCGCGAAGGCAATACGTTCATGGCCTGGAGCGTAATGAACCTGTCTGATACACTTTCGGTAACCGGCAGCCGTGATACCACGCGCTACACGTTGCTGAGTGATTTTCCGAAAGCAAACAGCATGCTTGATGTAAAACCACTCGAACCCACGTTTGCCGATATAACATTGCACACACCGCAGGCCATCTGGAACACGCTGGCGCGGCCGTATCCGTGGGAAGGAAAAGGAATATTGCTGCTGCTTGCTGCCCTCGAAAACGGGCTGCTGCTGGGTGTGCTGCTGTTCTGCATCCTGCATGCCTCGCGCATTTCGCCCGAACGGATGAACCTGTTTTTATTTTCGCTGGTGTTTGTGCTGGTGCTTTTTTCCATCACGGGACTAACCTCGCCGGTGATGGGGGCACTTACACGTTACCGCATCCCGGGCCTGCCGTTCCTGCTGTTTGCAGCGTTGCTTGTTTGTGATATTGAAAAAGTAAAAAAACGTTTTCCGAAACTGGTGCGTTTTTAAAAACTTAGAAGATTCAGGAACTGTACTACATACATTAACCACAAAGCACACAACGGTTTGCACGAAGGGCACAAAGGGAAACAGCATGTTCCGTATTTTTTATTCGGAAAAATAGCATCCCTTTAAAATTTGCAGACTGCAAACTGCCGACTGCAAACTGGGAATAGAAATTATTTTACAAAAACAGGTTTTGTTTGCATTCTATTTTACACAGTCATGTTAATACGCATAATCCGCCAGGTAATCAAAACGCGGCATGAGCGCGCCGTTTTTCACAATGCTGGCGCGGTCGATAAGCCCGTCGCTGTCGGTTTTGCCGATGAGTGCAGGAACCACTTTTTCGATGAGTTCTTTCCCGAAGTTTTCCGACGCATTACGCGGCAGTTCGCAGGGCAGGTTGTCAACGGCCATCACGGTAATATTTTCATTGCTGAACGGATCGCCTTCCTGTTCGGTTTCGGGATTGTATCCGAAAAACGGTTCATCAATAGTTGTTGCACGGTGTGTTGAAGGCACCGAACCGTTGATATCACAGGTTACATCGGCAATCACGCTGATGCGGAAATCGGGGCGGCGCATATCGGGTTTTTCAAACAGGCGCGGCGCACGCGGATCCCAGAACGAGCAGTGAATAAAGAAATCGCAGTGCGGTGTAAACTTGCCGAATGTGCTGCGGAATTCCTGCGGGTGCTGATAAAAACGCTGCGTATCCCACTGTGCGCCGTCAATCGGTTCGTTATAGTTATGTGAGTGCAGTTGCGTATAAACCGCTTCACGGAAGGAAAACTTCGTGAGTTCGTAGGGCGTAACACGACGCACACCAATGAAACCAAGCACTTCAATGGCACCGTTCGCCACGCGCCCGTTTCCGGTTACAATAATTTTGATGTTCGGCAGGCGCACTTTGCGCAGTTCATTTTTTACTTCATCGTAATCATGACACTGGTTGGCCGGTTTCAGTTCATACAGGCGGTAACGCAGTCCGTACCCGCGCAGCCCGTTGTACGCACCCACAATGCCGGCGTAATGCCCGAAACCGATGATGCGGTTAAAATCGGGATCGGTGAGGCATTCGTAATCAATCATCTGGATTTTTTTCTCCAGCAATGCGCGGATCAGTTTTTTATTGTGCGGCTGTTTTTTAATGGTATGCGAAAAGAACAGGTATTTTTTTGCGGGCAGCAGATCGGCCAGCGGCACTTCTTTAATACCGAGCAGGATGTCGCAGGCCGAAAGGTCTTCCTGCAACGTAACACCGGCTTTGCGGTATTCGTCATCGGTGTAACAACGCCATTCGCTGGGCTGCACAAACACTTCGAGGCCGAAACTGGTTTGTAATTCGATGCATTGTTCCGGTGTAAAAGGCACCCGCTTATCACGCGGCATTTTTCCCTCGCGCAGTATTCCGATTTTCATGAGCTGTAATTTGCATTAAAAATAAGCCGGGGCAAACGCGCCGTCCGGCAAAAAGCCTGCAAAAATAGGATTTTTATTGATTAGAATCCGCCGCACGCTCCATGCTGCGCACAAACTGGTCGGCGCGGCGGATGGGTTCGGCCTGCCGGTAGGTTTTTACAAAGTGACGGATAATTTGCACCGCTTCATCCAGGTGAAGGCCGTTGCCCACACTCACAAACACGGGATTGATGCCCTCCTGCGTCCGCAACACACAACCTACCGTTTCGGTTCCGAGCAGCACCGGCAGTTGTGAACCGGCCAGCAAATCCAATGTTCCGGCATACGGAAGCAGCGTGCTTTTTGCACAACCGATAGCAGCCACCTCCAGTGTCAGTCCGACATAACAGGCCAGCCCGAACTTTCGCGGATGCGCCAGCCCGTGCCCGTCAACAATAACGAGGCGCGGTGTCCAGTTTTTTTCCAGGGAGAGTTCACGGATAAAATCAATGAGCATGGGGCCTTCGTAAAACGCGAAATAACCGGGTTCGTACTGTCCGCTTACCGTAACCGGTTTGCCGAATGTACCGAGGTGTGTATCGGGCCAGGCCACCACATCACAGGCGATAAATCCGCTCCCGTTTTTGTACAGTCCGTCGAGGGTAAACACGAGGTCGTTTGCCTGCAAAACAAACGTGCCCGCTGTTTGCGGAAGGTTGATTTTTTCCGCCAGTTCCTGCTGCAGCTGATCGAAGGCTTCATTCATCTCGGCAAATTTACATTTTTCATGACCGGTAAACCCCACCTGCAACCTATTCCGGGAGTGCACGTTTTTTAATTGCAGGTGTAAAAAACATAGCATATCAGGACAACTGCTGAGTTATTAACAGACGCTGGCGAATTTCACCGGTTTGCCTTTTCTTTTCAGAAAACTACACACCTATGAAAAAAACATTTTATTGCGCTCTTCCCGCGCTGCTGCTGCTTGCGGCTTCCTGTTCGGATCCGAAACCACCCGGGGGCAAAGACACGCTCACCGATCCGGAAGTAGGTCCCAACCGCCCTATCCCGGCCAACTGTTTCTGTGCCGACACCACTACTTCCGACAGCCTTTGCCGTGAAATTCCGCACGAAGTATTGTTTACGCCCACCAATGGTTACCACTCCATCCTGAGCCCGACCATACAACCGTATTTCGATGAATTTTCGTGGCAGAGTTTTATTGCATTCAACTGGCCGAGTACCCGCACCGGAACACCGGTCGGCAGTTTCTTTGCCGGCGGCGACAGCATGCGCGTATGGGAAACCTACCAGGATCCGGGCGAAGTGTTTTACACCTATACCGGTAAACTGGGACTTGCTGCTGCCAAGGCGAAAAAAAGCGGGAAGAAGTTTTTTTACATGACTTCCAAACTCAGCCCCGATCAGTTAAACGGCAGTGCAGTTACCATGTTTGACGGGTATGCATTGATTGACCGGAACCTGAATTTTTCGCTGTATGAAGAAAAAATCAATCCGGACGAAGTGAATTACATCAACACCAACAACCTGCATACGCTGAGTAACATTATCGCTTACGGTAACCAGCACAACAAGCAGCTGACCTTACCGGCAGGATTTTACACGAACCCGGTAAACGCCAGCGGCGGTCAGGTTGGTGCCACGGAAATAAAAGCGGTATGGCGCATACTCGATGCGTCGAAAGGCGATGTTCCTTCGCGTTTTTATACACAGCAGGCCGATATTTATGTGCCGGCAGGAAATTCTGCAACCGGTGCGCCGTTTACCATTTCAGATGTAACTGTGGGTCTTGTTGCAATGCACATCATTCATAACACGCAGAAATTCGGTTCTGAAATCTGGAGCACGTTTGTGCATGACGATAACAATCCCGACAGTGTTCAGTATGCAACGAAAAATTTCGGAAGCACCGTTTACTCCTATTTCGATCCTGCCGCGCAGGCCATACCGGTAAACAAACCGATCAAGGCGGCCAACAATACGTACAAATGGGCACCGCAGGCACCGTATGCAGCATCCTATTTCGATACCATACCGGGACAAGCAGGTGGCACACATTACGGCAACCAGGTTTACGAAGTAAATGCACCGTACATTACCACACGTGCAGCCAACACAAAATGGAAAACAAAACTGCAGGCGAACAATTCGGTGTGGGGAAATTACCGGTTACTCGGCACGCAGTGGTTTGTGGCCAACTCCGATTCTCCGGGCGGAACCAGCGATCCGGCACCGCCCATTCTTGGCAACCCAACGCTTGAAACATTTATCCAGCCACACTCCAGTTGCATCGGCTGCCACAAGAGCGCCAGTGTGAATATCGGAACAGATACCGTTACCACCGACTTCAGTTTCCTGTTCGGACACGCGAAGTAATCCGGCACAAAAAGAAAAAAGCAGCGTTCTCAAAAAGAGCGCTGCTTTTTTATTCGGCATGTTTTTGTTCAGCGCATCACCCCAAACGATTGCGTGGCCTGCACATTTTTACCGGACAAGCGGATTTTATAAAAGCCGGGAGCAAAAGCAGCCGTTGAAATCACATAATCGGTTTGTGCGGCAGCAAACGATTTACGCTCCGAACGTACCACGCGGCCCTGCACATCAAAAACATCGAGCTGCAGTTCGTCGGCGGTTTCCAGCTTGATACGCACCGTGAGCTTATCGTTGGCCGGGTTCGGGTAAATATGCAGGAACGATGGTTTCAGCGAATTGTTCCCTGCCGAAAGCAGCAACTGATCCGGCGTGAGGTAAACGCGGTAAATCGTATCGTGCACCGCCGTTGTATTCGGACGATTGGGCAGGTCGGAACGGATGCCGCCGGCGATATAACCAACGAGCAGCCGGTTTGTTATGTTGCGGAGCCGGAGCACATCGTTACTGTAATACGGCGCGCTGTGAACCGGGATAAACCGCGCATTGGTTCCGCGCAGCCCCGGCATGGTTGCAGGCAGTATACCCTGCCCGTGCTGCCCGTTTGCATCGCGCATCATGCAGCTGATGTCAGCCACAAACGGCACCAGCGAATCGTACACCGGTAAACCACTCTGCGGATTGTAATCGTACAAACTCATGCCACCAAACAGCACCGTGTAATTGCTTCCGTGTACCGAATCAAATACCGGAAGTATCGGACACGTATAATTATTGAACAGCTGATCGAACGACGAATCCACAACTGCTGTTGTACCGTTAAACGTAATCGGATTCAGCACCGGCAGATCCACGTTTTTGCGAAAGACACCGCTCAGCACTTCGGCACCGAAACTGCCGTTGGGATAAAGCATCGGCGAAACATTCAGATCGCGGCGGTGAAAATTATTCGTGTCGGTGTAAGCAACATAATTGGTCACCTGTATCGTTGTGCCGTTATCCACCAGGTCAAACTGCCTGATCTGTTCGTTATAAACCTGCGTAAACGTAGGAACGGGCGGATCGGAATAACGGCCGCGGAAATCGTGTCCGAAAAACAAATAAAAATGCCCGTTGAATTTCAGCATCTCGCCACCGCACACGCGCATGTTCGTATCGGTAAGCTGGCGGATGTGCGGCGCGATGGACGTGCTGCCCATCACCGCGTTAATCATATCGTTTACATGAATTGCTGTAAGCGTCGGAAACGTGGTGTAGCGGTTGGTAACGCTGTCCCAGCCGAAACCGCCGGTCATGTACAGGTAGTTGCCGTCCTGTACAAACTGCATGTTGGTGGACGTGAGCGGATCGGCAATGGCCTGGGGCAGGTTGTTTACGGTGGCCATGTAATACTGCCACGAAGCGGTATCAATTACCACGATATTCGTGTTTGCATATTCCACCGGGAAATTATCGTTGGTGGAAAAACCATGCAGCCCGTTGATGCGTCCGCCCACAAACAGCCATTTGCTGCCCGACTGCGCGAAGGCGCAGGAATGCAGTCCCGGCAAAGGATTGGTGGTAGCAACCGGTTCCACTTCAATGGTAAAAGGGGGCTGCGGGCCGTATTGTGCAGCAAGTACAGTGGCACAGGCACTGAACAGCAGGATCAGGTATTTTTTCATTTCGCGGCATTGCATCGTTCGTCCGGGTGGTTTCCGGGAGGTGCAACGGTACACAAAGATAAAACGCTTCGGCAGAATTCGTGTGTTTGCGCTTAAAATCAGGGGAATCGTTTGTGAATATGTCTTCCAGTATGCCAATCGATCTAAACATGTAAGGCCACTTACTTTTGAAGTTATTTGCGGGTCGTCAGTTCGAGTGTTTTTATCCTGATTTTTCATCAGGATAAAAATGTATCGAGAACGTGTGCCGGCTGCCCCTCACACGTTCTCGATACACCTTCCATTCCACCGCCCTGCGCGCCCGGCACTCGAACTGACAGCCCGCTTTTGTTTGGTGTAAAAGCTATTTTTTGCGGGCAGTCAGTTCAAGTATTTCTTGCTGATTTTTTATCAGTAAGAAATGTATCGGGGTTGTAATCCATTTAAATTATTTGCGGGTCGTCAGTTCGAGTGTTTCTTACTGATTTTTCATCAGTAAGAAATGTATCGAGAACGTGGGCTGGTTTTCTCTCACACGTTCTCGATACACCTGCCATCACACCATCCCACGCGTACGGCACTCGAACTGACCGCGCGCTTTTCTTTCAAATAAAAAAAGTTTTGAAAAGTATCTAAATCAATTACACCATTTTTCAGACCATATTGTCCTGGCTTTAAAATAGAATTTCAAACAGAAGCACTTTTTTTTATTCATCTTTGCAGGAAGATATTAAACAAGGAAATGACAACCGAAGCAATTGCCTCCGCCATAAAACTTACTGCGCAGCTGATGGAGCTGCACGGCGAAAATCCGTTTAAGATCAAATCGCTGCAGAATGCCGCTTTTAAACTCGATAAAACGAGCATCGACCTTTCCGGCAAATCGCTGGCCGAACTGGAAGCGCTGGAAGGCATCGGCAAAAGCATTGCGAATAAAATACATGAACTGCAGCAAACCGGCAGCACGAAAGAATTAGACGAACTGCTCGCCCGCACGCCCGAAGGCGTGGTGGAAATGATCAGCATCAAAGGCATCGGCCCGAAAAAAGTGGCGCAGCTGTGGAAAGAACTCGAAGTGGAATCCATGGGCGAACTGCTGTATGCCTGTTACGAAAACCGCCTCGTTGACCTGAAAGGCTTCGGCACCAAAACACAGGAGCAGGTTAAAAAAGCCATTGAATTTAAAATGGCCAATGCGGGCAACTTTCATTACGCAACGGTGGAAGAAACAGCGTTTAACGCGGTTGCTTTCCTGAAAAAACAACTCGGCACCGAACTGGTTTCCATTACCGGTGACATCCGGCGCAAATCAGAAATTATTTCGTGCGTTGAAATTGTGGCGGCCACCGATGCGGAAGTTGATCTTACCGCGTTCGATAATCCGCACCAGGTGCCGGTAGAAGTAACCACATGCGCCGCAAACGAATTTTACAACTGCCTGTTCGAAACAACGGCTTCGCCCGATCACCGCAAACAAATTGAAACCTTGCAGCTTGTTGTACCCGCCAACGCAACCGATGAAGCATCAATTTACGCATCGTGGGGCATGGATTATATTGAACCGGAACTGCGCGAAGGCCGTGGGGAGCTGCTGCTGGCCAAAGAAAAAAAGCTGCCGGTACTGATTGAAAAAAGCGACCTGGTCGGCTGCCTGCACAACCACAGTACGTGGAGCGACGGCATGAATACGCTGAAAGAAATGGCCGTGCATTGCCGCGACCTCGGGCTGCAGTATTTCGGAATATGCGATCACTCGCAGTCGGCGTTTTATGCGAACGGACTAAAACCGGATCGTGTGCTGGAACAGCAGGCGGAGATTGATAAACTGAATGCGGAACTGGCTCCGTTTAAAATTTTCAAAGGCATTGAATCGGATATTCTGCCGAGCGGGAAACTTGATTACGAAGAAGATATTCTGCGCACATTTGATTTTGTAGTGGCCTCGGTGCATTCCGTTTTAAAAATGGACAAAGAAAAAGCCACCACACGCCTCATCACGGCCATTGAAAATCCGTACACCACCATACTCGGCCATCCCACGGGCCGCCTGCTGCTTTCGCGCGAAGGCTACCCGATTGATCACGCCAAAGTAATTGATGCCTGCGCTGCAAACGGCGTAGTGATTGAACTGAACGCACATCCGTACCGCTTAGACATTGACTGGCGCTGGATTCCGTACTGCATGGAAAAAGGCGTGCTCATTTCCATCAATCCCGATGCGCACGAAAAAGACGGGCTTGACATGTACTACGGTGTATGTGCAGCACGCAAAGGCATGCTTACGGCCGCATCGTGTTTTAATGCGCTACCGGCAGCGGCTGTTGAAAAATGGTTTTTAAACCGGAAGAAATAATCCGGTATCTTGCTGACACTAAAAAAACATAACGGATAACGAATGGCACTTTTTAACTCGATCGCATCCTGGCTGATGGTGAAACGTATGCACCAGATCGAGCTGTTTATGAAATACCCGCACGATGTGCAGCGCGAGTGGTTTCTGAAACTGGTGGAATCGGGCTCCGAAACCGAATGGGGAAAAGGATTTGATTACAAAAGCATCCGCACCCCCGAACAGTTCCGCGAACGTGTGCCGCTGCAAACGTACGACAGTTTAAAACCGTGGATTGAACGCCTCCGCCGCGGCGAACAGAACCTGCTGTGGCCCGCTGAAATAAGCTGGTTCGCCAAATCGTCGGGCACCACGGGCGACAAAAGCAAATTCATCCCCGTGAGCCAGGAGTCGCTGGAAGAATGTCACTTTAAAGGTGGCAAAGACATGGTTTCCATTTACTGCAGCAACTATCCCGACCACCAGTTGTTTACCGGCAAAAACCTCGCACTGGGCGGAAGCCACAACACCGATATTTACGAACACGAAGAAGTATATGAATCGTATCACGGCGATGTAAGTGCCATCATCATCCAGAACCTGCCGCTGTGGGCCGAGCTGTTGCGCGCACCGCATGTGTCTATTGCGCTCATGTCGGAATGGGAAGCCAAACTGGAGAAAATGGCGCACGCCCTGAAAGATGAAAACGTAACCAGCATTGCCGGCGTGCCTTCATGGATGCTGGTGCTGCTGCGCCGCATCCTGGAACTGAAGGGCAAACAAACCATACGCGAAGTGTGGCCCAACCTCGAAGTGTATTTCCACGGCGGCGTAAGCCTGCTCCCCTACCGCGAACAGTTCCGCAATGTGTTCGGTTCAGACGATGTGCGTTACCTTGAACTCTACAATGCATCCGAAGGATTTTTCGGCATACAGGATCAGCGCAACAGCGACGAACTGCTGCTGATGCTCGATTACGGCATTTACTACGAATTTTTACCTCAGGCCGAATGGGGAAACGAAAACGGCAAAACAATCGGGCTGGAGGAAGTTAACACCGAAGAAAGTTACGCGGTCATCATAAGCACAAACGCCGGCCTGTGGCGTTACCAGCTGGGCGACACCATCCGCTTCACTTCTACTACGCCCTACCGTTTCCGTATTAACGGGCGCACCAAACAGTTCATCAATGTGTTCGGCGAAGAAGTGATGGCCGAAAACGCCGAGAAAGCATTGCTCATTGCCTGTGAAAAAACAAACGCCATTGTTTCGGAATACACCGTGGGCCCGGTATTCATGAGCGGACAACAAAAAAGCGGCGCACACGAATGGCTCATCGAGTTTGAACGCGAACCGGAAAACCTCGGCTATTTTGCCGAACTGCTCGACAATGCGCTCAAATCCATCAACTCCGATTACGAAGCCAAACGTTACAACAACTATGTGCTGCACCCGCTGCAGGTAAAAGCCATGCCGAAAGGCACGTTTTACAACTGGTTACGTATGAAACAGAAACTGGGTGGGCAGCATAAAATTCCGCGTTTGGCTAATGACCGGAAGATTTTGGAGGAGATATTGGGGCTTTAGGTGTTGTATCAGATGTAACTGGGATTACGCTTTACTTTATTTTTTTAGTTTGGTTTTGGGCTTCTTTTATGATTTAATGGTAGGTTTATACACAAAATTATTTTCTTTCACATTTTTTCTCTTAGCTTAGTTCTGTAAAAACAAATTTATTGGGAATGCCAATGAAAAAATAACCTGCCCTTGAAGGTGCGCATGTCGGCTGGTTTTGGCTGGACAGGTGAACTTTTTTAGGGGGGGAGGTGCGTGTATGAATGAGTTATGGCCAATGGTAGGACGACCATTCCAACGACAACAGACCGGCCAAAATTTAAATCTTAACGCATAGACAAACCATATTAACAATTGGACAACAAACAGACCATATTTCAACTCGAGAACTTGTAAGCCGGCCAGTAGTTTTTTATTTTTTTTCCACCGCACATATTTTAAAAGAAATTTTAGCCAGCCCACATTTGGCACATTTGGTTTTGCCCTACACACAAGCCGATCTTTCACAAAACCAAAAGAGCCAGATTTTTGCCAACGCAAAGGAAACGGAATCAAATATTCTCTTATATTTGCCAATATTTGTCAAGACAATAATTTTATAATGGCGACACAATTAGGAGATAAAATAAGAGAGCTGAGAACTAAACAAAATCTTTTGTTAAGACAGGTTGCTTCTAAACTTGACGTTGACACTTCAATCATTAGCAAAATGGAACGAGGTGACCGCCCCATCAAGCAAGAGCAAATTGCAATCTTAGCTGACATTCTTAAAGCTGACAAAGAAGAACTTCAAACACTTTGGTTGGCAGACCAACTCTATAATGTTATTGAAGGTCAACCAATGGCAGACGAGGCACTTAAATCAGTTTCTAAAAAAATGAAGAAATCTAAATAAATATGGCTTTACAAATTGAAATGAAGGGAAACAAAATCAAAGCTCCACTCTTAGGTGAAGACCGTTGGTTAGTTGCTACTCCTGAAGAAAGAGTAAGGCAAAATTTCATCAATCATTTGGTAAATCATTATGGCTATTCATTAGACCAGATGGAACAGGAATTAAAAGTCAGCAACTCTAAAAGAGGACAGGGCAAGGCAAGAGCCGACATTGTTATTTGGCGTAATGCTCAGGATAAGAAAGATAAAAAAGGTGCATTCATTGTGATTGAGTGTAAAGCAGAGAATGTAAAAATTCAGAAGGTAGATTATTTCCAGGGCTTGAATTATGCAACTTGGGCAAAGGCAAGATTTTTTGTTACAACCAACGATAAAGAAACAAAGTTTTTCAAAGTATTGGATGATGTGATACCGGATGAAATTGATGAGATAGTTGATATACCAAAAGCAAAAGATATTTTCAATGAAAAAGAAATCAACCGCATTTTACAACAGACAAAAGCATTTACCCGTGATGAATTTCAAAACCTTCTTTTCGCTTGTCATAATGTAATTCGCAACAATGATAAGTTAAGCCCTGAAATGGCTTTTGATGAAATCAGTAAAATCCTTTTTATGAAAATTCGCTATGAGAGAATGAGTGCAAAAGATGCAACCATTTTTTCTAAAGAAGAATTTTTGAAACTGAAAGAGAATGATAAAAAAGTAAGAGGCGATGAAAACCCACCGTTCTATCAATACTTTTTTGAGCAAACAAAAAGACATTTTGAAAAAGACGAAATTTTTGAAAAGGCAGATAACATCCGAATTCGTGAATCAAGTTTTTTGGAGATTGTAAAGCTGTTGGAGAAATACAATTTATCTGATACATCAGATGATATAAAGGGAATTGCCTTTGAAGAATTTCTGGGCAAAACTTTCAGAGGCGATTTAGGACAATTCTTTACGCCAAGAACAATTGTAAATTTCATGACGAATGTTTTAGACCCTAAGGAACACGAAACAGTTTGTGACCCATGTTGTGGCACTGGTGGTTTTTTAATCAGCAGTTTTGAATATGTGAGAAACAAAATTGAAACTGATATTCAGGAACAGAAAGAAATAATTAAAGCGGAGTTGATGGGTAATTTTTTTGATGAATTACCTGAAGAAAAACAGAATGAGATTTTAGAAAAAATAAATTGGGCTTTTGCAAGAATTAATAAAGACATTGAGATTGGTAATGATAAAAGCCGCTTATACGATTTAAGTTTTCGTAGAATATTTGGAACCGATGCAGAGCCACGGTCAGCACGGACAGCAAAAATGAATATGATAATGCACGGTGATGGACATGGTGGGGTGCATCATCACGATGGGTTATTAAACATCAATGGGATTTTTGAAAATCGTTTTGATGTAATACTTACCAATCCACCTTTCGGTGCAAGAGTTTCCAGAGATTACACAATTACAGAGGCAGATAAATTTAAAGACGAAAAGAAAATCAAATACTACACAGAAAGATTTGGTGACGAATACACAAAAGCAACCAAACAAATTTCAGATAACATAGGAAAGAACCTGATTGGTATTTACGACTTAGGAGAGCAATCAAATCTAACTGAGGTATTGTTTATGGAACGCTGCTTACGCTTGTTAAAGCCCGGTGGCAGAATGGGTGTTGTATTGCCTGAAGGTGTTTTAAATAATTCTCAATTGCAGGGAGTGAGAGAGTATTTTGAAGCTAGAGCAAAAATAATATTGATTGTTTCCATTCCTCAAGATGTATTCAACAAAGCAGGAGCAACAGTTAAACCAAGTTTACTATTTCTGAAAAAATTCACTTTTGAAGAAAAGCAGGAATACCAAAGGGTAGTACATTTGGTTACAAACAGAGTGAACGATAAATACCAACCAGAAGAAGATGAAGCAAAGAAACCTTTGAAGGACTTAGATTCTTTGCTCAAAAAAAATGAAACAGATACCGCAACACTCAAACGAAAATCAAATAATAAAAAGGCAGACAAGAAAGCCATTGATAAAGAACTGCAAGAGTTAGCAGATGCAACAAATAAATTGAAATCAAATATTTCAGTTGCGAGAAAAGTTTTAAAAACAAAACTTGATGCTATAAAGGTAAAGAAAGACATTGAAATAAAGCAGGGGGTAAAAGAAGAGTTCAAATATTTTATTCCGGTGGCTCAGGTAGAGAAAGCAGGTATTACAAGCACAGGTGCAAAAACTGATAACGAGTTAGATGCTGTATTAGCAGAGTTTAAAAAATATAGAGGTAAAACTCCGGTGTGGCAGGTAAATGAAACTCCCGTAGTCTATAACCTTGAAGATGATAAAGTATTCCGAATAATGGTAGGCGAAAAGGAAGAAATGTATGGATAGCCAGTTACTAAATATCACCCCTGCTGATTTTCGATTTCTGCAATTTTTCCCTTTTGCAGCATTAGAGAATTGGAGTGCCTCTACTATTTTAGGTTACAACATTGGTTTCAATAATGATTACAGTTTTGGTAAACTCAAATCGTTTTTAAAAAGAAATAAAACCGCTGTAACTATTGCGGATGAAAAAAAATACAGAAGGGTTAAAGTAAAACTCTATGGTAACGGAGTGCAGGTAAGAGATGAAGTTTTGGGAAGTGAGATAAAAACAAAAACACAATGGCTGCTTACCAAAGGGCAATTTATCATTTCAAAAATAGATGCAAGAAATGGTGCATTCGGTATTGCAGGTGATGATGTGGATGGAGCAATTGTAACAAATGACTTTCCAGTTTATGATGTTGACAGCGAAAAAATAATTACTGAATTTCTTTACCTCATAACTGTAACGAATGAGTTTCAAAATTTTTGTCAAACACTTAGCAGCGGAACTACTGGAAGGCAAAGAGTAGATGAAGAAGCATTCTTAAATATCTCAATCCCATTACCAAAAAAAGAACAACAGAAAAAAATTGTTGATGACTTCAAGAAAAAAATTGCTGATGCTGAAAACCGAAAAACACAGGCAGAGCAATTAGAAAAAAATATTGCATCGGATATTTTAAATGAATTAGGAGTTCAAATTTCAAAACAACAATTCAAAACAGGTTTGCAACTAATAGAATTTAAAGAGTTGTCAGTTTGGAGTGTAGAAAAACTTTTCAATGATTCGATTTTCAAATCCTCTAAATACACAACAACCAAATTAAGTGAGAACAGAAAACTTTATAAGGATGCCTTCAGAGGGAAAAGTCCAAAGTATGATGAAAAATCAACAGCCATAATTCTCAATCAAAAGTGCAATAGATGGAATGAAATAAATTTAGATTTTGCAAAAACTGTAAATCCATATTGGTTGAAAAATATTGATAATAAGTTTTTAACTCAGGAAAATGATGTAATAATAAATTCAACAGGAGAGGGGACAATAGGCAGGTCTTCTCTGGTAACAAAAGATTTTTCAGGTTACTTGTATGATAGTCATATTCTGCTTTTACGATTGAATACAGAAATTATTAATCCGAAATTTATTGTCTATCAATTCAATTCCCAATTTGTGCAAGACCAGATTAACAAAATAAAATCAGCACAATCTACCAAGCAAACCGAATTAGGTATTGATAATTTAATGCTGATAAATTTTGTCATTCCTGAAATTAAAATTCAGCAAGACATTGCCAATAAAATTGAATCAATGCACAAGGAAATAACCCAACTAAAAATTAGTGCGGATGATTTTAAAGCAAATGCCAAAGCCGAATTAGAACAAATACTTTTTAAAAAATAGTGCGATGCAACTAAAATATTTATACATAAAAGAGTTTCGCAACCTCAAAAAATTTAAGCTGAAATTTCATTACAATGAAAACAATCCGCTTACTGTTTTGCTTGGCAAAAACGGTGCAGGTAAATCAAACTTGCTTGAAGCATTGCTTTTTATTTTTCGCAATCTGCATTACACTGAATCATTGCCGGTTCCGTTTGATTACATCATACAATATAAAATTCATGGCTTTGATATAAAAATTACAGCATCAGAGGAAGCAAAACCAAAATACAAATTTGAGATTGATGGAAAGAAGGTATCTGCAAAAGAGATACTTGAAATCTCAAAAACCTGGATGTATGAAAAGCAACCTGAAAAATTAGAAGGCATACTGCCTGAAAATGTGTTGGTATATTACGCAGGTTACAGCAAGCGGATGGAAAACTATTTTGAAAAAACAGATGAAGATTACACAAAGGCATTGAGAGAAAATAAATACTACGGTTTCAGACCTTTGTTTTATTACAAACCAATTCACTACCGTTTTATTTTGTTGGGCTTGTTTGCTTCCAAACTTCCGGCACTTTCAAAGTTTCTAAAGGAGAAACTTAAAATTGAAAAACTGTTACACTTTGAAATTATAATTCAGCGTCCAGAGTGGGCAAAACTTAAGGCAGATAAACATGATAATTTTTGGAGAGCCAGCGGCAGAGTAAAGATTCTGTTTGAATTTTTACAGGCAAATGCAATCCCAGAGGAGCGGTTAAATGACGATACACTTCGTTTTAGTTTTAATGCAGAAACACTATCTAAACTTATTCCTTCCTCTACCATTGCCACCGAAATTGATTTAGTGAAGTTGCTGGATGCTGCTGATTTAGGTGGATACATTAAAGACATCAACATCTATTTTCAAAAACAAAAAGTAAAAGCAGAATTAGAATTTTCTCACCTCAGCGAAGGAGAGCAACAACTAATTGCAATAAGAGGTGGGGTAGAATTATTGAGAGACAGAGAATCGCTTTTCCTTATGGATGAACCTGATACTTTCTTACATCCTGATTGGCAAAGAGAATTTATGAAATACTTAAACAACGATAACACAAATGACCATTATGTAATGGCTACACATTCGCCACAAGCACTAAGCATGGTGCATATCAACAATGTAGTAATAATGGAAAACGGTGTAAATCATTCTGCAAATTCAGAATCCTATGGTAAAGACACCAATTCTATTTTAGAAGAGATATTAGAAATTGATAAACGACCACCTCACATTCGTGAGTTGGAAACAAAATATTTTGACCTCATCAGTCAGGATAAATTAACAGAAGCAAAAAAGGTTCGTTCCGATTTAGAGCAAAATTTAAGTGTAAGCGACCCAATCTTTTTTAAGGCAGATGCTATTTTAAAACGAAAAGAATTTCTGAAGAAAAAATGAAATTAATAGCCAGAGAAAATTCGCCACAGGCATTTGAAGATTGGAAAGTACAGGAAAACCCAACAGTTTGGGATGCTTTACCTTCTTCTTTACCTGCACCTGCAAACAGGTTAACAGGTGTGAATTATTATTCAAAAAAAGAAATGAGAGTTTACCTGAATAATCAGCAGGGCTATTTGTGTGCATACTGTATGACAAGAGTTGATGATACACACCATACGAGAGTAGAACATTTGCAATCAAGAAAACATCATTCTGCATTGACATTTGAATATACAAATCTGCTTACAGTTTGCAATGGAGAAGATGAAAAACCAAAAGGAAACGATAAAATATATTGCGATAACAGCAAAGGGGATAAAGCAATTTTAGTTACCCCTTTTGATGCGGATTGCGAAACACATTTTCGATTTGATGCAGCTGGGCAAATACACCCCAAATCAGTAGAAGGGGAAGATACAATAACAAAGCTAAATCTGAACATCCGTAAACTAAAACATTTACGAAGTGAAGCAATCAAGGATTTTTTAGAAGTAAATCAGCCTGAAACAGAGCAAGATTTTGATTTGTTAGAACAGATGCTTCAAAATAGAACAGACAATGAATTTATGCCTTTCTGCATAGCAATATTAAGTGTATTAAATAGTTAAATACAGAAAGAATGTAAAAGAATACAAGCGCCATTTGCAAGCACATTTAAAAACCGCACAAACAATCGCACAGGCCAAATTTTTTAAACGAGCTTGCAAAGTCAACCCAAGACAAAATTGCTTTTAAAATATTTCCAACGATTCAAAATAAAATAAATAACGCAACGAACAGCCGACACGAAAATGCCACAGAAAATAAATACTGACAATGGTCTGCAAGGACGGTGAACAAGAACCACTGGCTACCTACCCAAAAGGCGGGGTTTCGTGTTCCAAAGACAGTTTTGTGGTTAATCAAACATTAGATTTTCAAATCAAGTTTTGTAGTAAAAGTCCGCCCTTCGGGTAGCCCCAAACCATTACCTCTTTCACTGCTAAATTTCCAGTAACCCACCAAAACCCCAATCAAACCCCATAATCCCCTCCAAACCCCTCAAAAAAAGTTCAATTTTATAGATGTAACAGATTAGACAAATTAAGCATAACAGAACTCTTACGTATCTTTGGTACTAAACTTGCTCCATCACCGCCATGCGCCTCCCGCTTTTTATGTTGTTGCTATTTGCATTTGCAGCCTTCCGCAGCGACACACCCGTGGCTGTAAAAAAAATTGCAGCGCGTAACTGCTACTTCACCAGCGATGCCATGGGCAACCTGTACATTGCGCGGGGCGAGAACTTAGAGAAGTACGATCAGAACGGCAACCTCGTGCGCATTTTCAGTGATAAAACACTGGGGCAGGTAAGCACCGTGGATGCCACGAACCCGCTGCGGCTGGTGGTTTTTTACCGTGATTTTTCGCAGGTTATTTTTTTGGATAATACACTTACGCGGAACGGTAGCGGCATTAACCTGCAGGAGCTTGGATTTCCGGCGGGCAGCCTTGTTTCGCAATCGTTTGATAACGGCACGTGGTTTTACGATCAGCAGAATTTTGAACTGGTTCGTTTAGACAAGGATCTGAACATTGCCCAGCGCACCGGCAACCTCGGGCAGCAGCTGAACATGGACCTGAAACCCAATGCGCTGCTCGAATCGGGCAACTATGTTTTCCTGAACAACCCGCAAAACGGCATTCTGCTGTTTGATATTTTCGGTACCTATTACAAAACCATTCCCGCAAAAGGGTTAACTGATTTCCAGGTGCGTGGCGATGATGTGTTTTATGGCGACAGCACCGGCATGTCGTACCGTTACGTCATAAAAACCAACACCCTCGACAGCCTGCGCATTGCCCCCGGAAAAGTAAATCATGCGCGCCTCGAAAAAGAACGGCTGTTTATTTTGCAGCATGATACGATTACCATCTTCCGCCGCTGATAAAAAAAGCCACCGGGCTTCCCCCCGCACGTTCTCGATACACCTGCCATTGCCCCGCCCCACGCTCACGGCACTCGAACTGACTGCCCGCTTAAATGATCTGTTCTATTTATTTGTGGGCCGTCAGTTCGAGTGTTTTTATCCTGATTTTTCATCAGGATAAAAATGTATCGAGAACGTGCGCTGGCTGCCTCTCACACGTTCTCGATACACCTTCCATTCCTCCATCCCGCCCGCACGGCACTCGAACTGACTGCCCGCTTATGGTAAAATAAAAAAGCCACCGGGATTGCTCCGCGATGGCTTCATTCCATTGAACTAATTTAATGGTATCTATAAAAATGCAAGATTGAGGCGGGCGAAAATTTCGAAAAGCGGAGTTTACTAACTTAAATGAGCATTTTCGAATTGAGCCCAACGAAGATATTGCGTTTTTAGAGGTGCCATTAAAACGGCAGATCGTCTTCCGACTCTCCAGCAGTAAACGTTGTTACATCCGGCACGGCATTAACAGCAGTACCGTTTGCAGCAGGCTGTGCAGCACTAACAGCTTCCAGCTTCCATGCTTCGAGGGTGTTGAAGTATTTTACTTCGCCCGAAGGAGCGCGCCACTCACGGCCACGGAGGTTGAAAAATACGCGGATCTCCTGTCCTTCCTGGAATGCATCGAGCAGTGTGCAGCGGTCCTGCACCAGCTGGAAGCTGATGAACTGCGGATACTGCGACGCATTGTCGGTAAGTACAAAATCGCGCTTGCGGAATTTTTCCGAAACCTTCTGTTCCGGCGTTTTCATTTTTAAAGTACCTGTGATATTAAACATGACATTTGGTTTTTACACATTAATAAAAAATTATTCGGCCAGCAGCACCTGCCATGCTTCTGCAACCTGCCCGGCATCGAGCAGGGAGGCCGCGCGGCGGTGGCGTTCGTCAGCTGTTAATTGCGAAAGCTGGTTTGCTGCGGCATACGCATTTACAACATCTGCTGCCGGAAGCTGTTCCATATTACCAAGCTGCCCGAGGTGATTGCCGGTCAGTATTTTACTATATCGGATGCTGTCCGGAATCTGGTCAACACCTACGCCTACAGAAGTAAGCGGTTTGGTTACTTTAAACAAGGCATCGCCCGAAGCGCGGCAGTACCAGTCGCCACCGAGGCGCGCGATGAGATCAATTTTCTGCTGATCGATCATCTGCGTTTCGGGGTTGAGCACGTCTTCGCTGATGTGTATGCGGACAATTTCGCACACCACCAGGTTGCCTGCCCCGCCCTGCTGCCCGAGTTCGATGACTTCGCGCACGGTACATTCGAGCTGCACCGGCGATTCTTTTACACGCGGCGCTTTCACCACTTCCGAAGGCAGTTCGGTAAGACCGGCTTTTACAAATTCGTTAACGCCTTTCGGATATTCGGTAGAAGTTAACGAAGCCTGGTGCACGAGTGCGTAATTCACCATATTGATTACACATTCGCCGGTTTCCTTCACATTATCAAACGTGTTTTTGGTGGCGCCGGTGCGTCCGCTGCGTGCCGGTGAAAAAATGGCAATGGGCGGATTGGCGCTGAACACGTTGAAAAAACTGAACGGACTGAGGTTCGGATTGCCCTGCGCATCAACGGTGCTCACAAACGCCACCGGGCGCGGGGCCACGGCATGAAGCAGGTACTGGTGAAGCACCGGAATTTTAAGCGTTTTTGGATCTAAAGTCAGCATGATTTCCGTTCGGCGAAGGACAACAAAGTTAAGCAAACGGCGCGGGGTTTTTATTTCGTTTATTAACACGTTGTGAACAACCTCCGACCGTAGTAATATATAACTTAGCTGCCCAAATAAAAGCAGGAATGAACAACAAAGTTGCTTTAATTACCGGCAGCACCAGCGGCATCGGACTCGGCATAGCCCGCGAAATGGCCGCCGCCGGTTATGCGCTGGCACTGAACGGCCTGGAAAAAAACGGGGCCGAAATTGCAGCCGCCATCGGTACCGAATTTGGTGTGCGTGTTTTCTTTTCGCCGGCCAATTTGCTGGATGAACAGGCCATTGTGCAGTTTATCAGCGAAGCGGAAAAAACGCTTGGCCCGGTGGATGTACTGATCAACAACGCAGGAATTCAGTTTGTATCGCCCATCGAAGATTTTCCGGTTGATAAATGGAACGCCATTATCGGGCTAAATCTCACGGCGGCATTTCACACCACGCGCTTAGTAATCGGCGGGATGAAAACGCGCGGCTGGGGCCGTATTATCAACATTGCATCGGCACACGGCTTAACTGCCTCGGAATACAAATCGGCCTACGTGGCCGCCAAACACGGCATTGTCGGTTTTACCAAGGTGGCTGCGCTGGAAGGTGCGCCGCACGGGGTTACCTGCAACGCAATATGCCCCGGTTACGTGGAAACACCGCTGGTAAAAAACCAGGTGAAAGACCAGGCCCTTGCACATGGCATTTCGGAGGCAGAAGTAATTCAGAAAGTGATGCTGGTGAAACAGCCGGTAAAACAATTTGTTACCGTGGAAGCCATCGGGCAGTATTGTGTGTTCCTTTGTACCGATGCCGGGAATCTGATTACCGGTGCGGCGCTGCCCATTGACGGGGGCTGGAATGCACAGTAAACGCCTGCAAATTCGACCAACAGCGCGATTAGTTCGACTATAAAAATTTACAGGCCCGCGTCATTTCATAATTTTACGCCCGGAGAGCATAACATGCCGAACAGGAAAAAAGACATTAAGCTGGTTGCCATGGCCCTGCAGGGCGGTGGTGCGCACGGGGCGTTTACGTGGGGTGTGCTCGACCGGCTGCTGGAGGTTCCTGAAATTGTGGCCGACGGTATTTGCGGTACCAGTGCGGGCGCGGTGAACGCGGTGGCGCTGGCCTACGGACTGCACATCGGCGGACCGGAACATGCCAAAATCCTTCTTGAAAAACTCTGGAAACGCATTTCGGAACTCGGCAGTTTTATGTTTAAACCTTCGCCGTGGGACCGCTACTGGAACTTCGGTGACATTTACAATTCGCCGGGATACCAGTTTTTTAATACCATATCGCAGAGTTTTTCACCCTACCAGCTCAATCCGTTTAACTACAATCCGCTGCGCGATGTATTAAACGAGCTGATTGATTTTCATGAACTGCAGCACTACAACAAAAAGAAACTGTTTGTGTGCGCAACCAATGTAAAAACAAACCGGGCGCGTGTATTTCATAACCACGAAATAACCGTGGATGCCGTGCTGGCTTCAGCCTGCCTGCCGTTCCTGTTCCAGGCGGTGGAAATAGACGGTGAACATTACTGGGATGGCGGCTACATGGGCAATCCCCCGCTCTCGCCGCTCATCCGCGAAACCAACACGCACGATATTGTGCTCGTTAAAATCAACTCCATCAACATCAAAAAACTGCCCACCACGGCCCGCGACATTGCCGAACGTGTAAATGAAATCAGTTTCAACAGCAGCCTCATAAACGAAATGCAGATGATTCATTACCGCAATGAACTCATCCGCCGCGGCGTTACGCTGGAAGAACAGGACCGCGAAATTTTTGTACACTCCATTTCGGGGTACGATGTGCTTGACGGCCTGAGTTATTCAAGCAAACTGAATACTTCATGGGAGTTTTTCCAGTTTCTGAAAACAGAAGGCCGCCGCATCGCCGACCAATGGCTGGAAAAAGAATACGACCAGGTGGGTGTTCGCTCAACCTTTGACGTGGAAGAACATTTCCTGAACCGGTATTGAGTTCATATTTCCGAATTTTTGATCTTTTAAAAGTGGCAGTGGCAGGCAGCAGTGGCAGGCGGCTTGTTTTTCAGAAGATGAATCTGTTCCTTACGAAAGCACGACTGCCACTGCCTACTGCTGCTGCCACTTTTTTAAATGATCTTTAATTACCGTCAGTTCGAGCGTCAGTCGAGAACAGGTTTTATACGATCGTACATCACTGTTCTCGACTGCCGCTCGAACTGACGTATGTCTTTTTTTGATGTCGGAATAATAAAAGATCCTATTACATCACTTTCGTTTCCAAAAAATTCCGGATCAGTTTATTGATCTGCGGGATGGCTTCAAGGTTGAGCGTATGGCCTACACCGGGAATCACAATAAATTCAGATCGCGGAATATGTTCGCTCACCTGTTGTGCAACAACCGGCGGAATAAGGAAATCCATTTCGCCCTGGGCCACCATCACCGGTGCACTGATGTTGCGCAGTTCGTTGCGGTAATCGGTGCGTGCTTCGGTGGCGCGCATGAGCTGGATGAGGCTTTCGGCATCGGGCGGATTGCCGAGCCGGTTTTCTTTTAATGTTTCAATGGGCACCAGCGGGTTTTCGAAATAATTGCGCCCAAGCACCACGGGCAGCATTACTTCGAGCATGAGCGGATAACCGCCGGCCCGCAACGCACTTTCCCAGCTGCGACCGATGGAATTAAACTGCGGGGTGTTGTGTCCAAACGTAGCCAGCAAAATTCCACCTGCAAACTGATCGGGATAATTTACAAGCAGGTGCTGTGCCACCGCACTGCCATACGACAGGCCGCACACCACCGGCTGCTCTATTTTAAGCGTTTGCAGCAGGTGCATCACATCCGCAGCATGCGCATCATACGTGCGGAAATCAGTGGCACGATCAGACTGTCCCTGGAAAATAAGATCGAGTAAAACAATGCGGTATTCCGAAGCAAATACCGGCGCCACCGCCGACCACGCCACCGTGCTTTGTGAAAGTCCGTTGAGAAAAACAATCGTCCTGCCGGCCGCTTCATTTCCGGAAACTTCGTAATACAACCCCAACCCGTCTGGTAAAAAATGTTTCATCTTCTTTAGGTATATCCTTTAATACGTTATATTAGCTACTGATCTTAAAAACCACCTGTCAAATGTAGCACGAAAGCACATATCACAGGAAAATCAAACGCATTTATGAAACAACTGGAAGGAAAAATTGCACTGGTAACCGGTGGCTCGCGGGGCATAGGCGCTGCCATTGCGCGCGAACTCGGCAGGCAGGGCGCAACGGTAGTAATTAATTACAACCACAGCCGCGAACACGCCGACAACGTGGTGGCGGAAATTACTGCCATGGGCAGCACCGCAGTAGCCATACAGGCCGATATAGCCGAAAGCGAACCCACCCGCAACCTGGTGGATGAAACCGTAAAACAGTTCGGACGCATTGATATACTTGTGAATAACGCCGGTATTACGCGCGACAAATCGTTCCGCAAAATGAGTGAAGAAGAATGGCACAAGGTAATTGATACCAACCTGAGCAGTGCTTTTAATACCTGCACCGTGGCCATTCACAAAATGCTGGAACAGAAATACGGCCGCATCATCAACATCAGTTCCATTGTGGGGCAGGCGGGCGCGTTCGGGCAAACCAACTATGCGGCAGCCAAAGCAGGACTGATCGGTTTTACAAAAGCGCTTGCACTGGAAACCGCGCGGGGCGGTGTTACCGTAAATGCAATATGCCCGGGATACATCGGCACCGAAATGGTAAAAGCCATGCCGGAAGACGTGCTTGCAAAAGTGGTTGAAAAAGTACCCATGCAGCGCCTCGGCACACCACAGGAAATTGCGGATGCCGTAGTGTTCATCTGCAACTCGGCATACATGACCGGACAATGCATTAATATCAACGGCGGTTTATATATGTAACCATGTTATCGCTCACGCTCTATGAAGAAATAATTTTACGGTCGCCGCAGGCTATACTGCTTACGGACGATTCGGATATCATCCGTTTTCTGAACCCGGCTGCACTGGCATTGCTGGGAACAGATGCGGTGAATATGCCGTTGCATCAATTCATTGACGGGGAGATTCCGGAAATTGTATCACATTCAACAGGCGTACAGCTTTCGGCGGGCAGCGGAACGGTGGTGCGCACACTTACCGATTATGCGCAGCAAAAACACACGGTGGCTGTTTACCGCAACCGGCATGAAAACCGAACTATTGTTTTTCTGAAAGATATTTCGACCGAAACGCGTTACTGGGAAAAACTGCACCGCCACAAACAGGCCGAAGACCGGCTGTACCGTTCGGAATGCATCCGCAACGGGAAACTCGAAGAAGCGATACGCGAAATAATGGTGGTGGCTTCTGAAGCGTTGAACGTGGAGCGCTGCAACATCTGGCAGATTGACAATAATTTCCAGGCCATACGCAGCATCGGCAATTACGATCACGATAAAGGTTTTTTACCGGCAGTAACATTAACCCGTTCATCCATGCCCGCGTATTTTGATTTGCTGGCAACGGAGGAGTTGATTACGACTGGTGATTCACAGAACGACAAACGGACGCAGGAACTTGCGGCGAATTATATTATTCCGAACGGCATTCTGTCGATGATGGATGTGCCGGTGCGTATTGAAGGCCGCATGGTTGGACTGATCTGTTTTGAAGAAACGAAGGCCATGCGTACATGGGATGTGGCCGAACAGAAATTCGGACTGACGGTGGCGCAGATTATTGCGCTGACGCTGGAAACCCACAGCCGCCAGCAGATGAAAATACAACTGGAATCGGCGCTGGATGAAAAGAAAATGCTGCTGCGCGAAGTGAATCACCGGGTAAAAAACAACTTCGACCTGATTTCGGAAGTGCTGCGCATACAGGCGGAAGCAACAGCCAATACAGAAACACGCGCCGCGCTGGAAGCCAGCCGCAACCGCCTGCTGGGTATGGCCAACATTCACCGCCTGTTTTACCAGGGCGAACATACCGGCCAGGTGTCGCTGCGCGATTTTCTGCTGGATGTGTGTGCGCAGGTGAAAAATCTTTTTGCGGCTGACCAGATTACACTTACCACGTTGTTCGACCCCGTGCAGGTAAGTGTTTCGAAAGCGCTGCTGGCGGGCATTATTGTAAATGAACTGCTGGCCAATGCACAGAAACATGCGTTTGACAATACGCAACAGAAAAAAGTTTCGGTGCAGCTGCAGAACCTCGGCAATGCGGCGCTCATTACGGTTTCGGATAACGGCAACGGTTCAGCTGACGCTGATAAAACCGGGCAGGGTATTACCGGCGAACTGGTAACCCGCCTGAACGGTACCATGCAGGTAAACGCCGAAGGCGGCTATGTATGCAAGGTGCGTTTTCCGCTGAAATAAAATCTAACTGAAACTTAAGGGCATCTCTAAAAACTTCAAGATTGAGGCGGACGATGATCGGATGCGGAGTCTCGGCTGAGCCGAGATGCCCATTTTCGAAATGAGTCCAACGAAGAGATTGAAGATTTTTAGAGATGCCCTTAATCGTGGTACCAGAATCCGCTTGCGCTGAACTCCGCCGCCAGCCGCACCCACCAGTCGTCGCTGAAATACGCTTTGTTTTTTGAACCGGCCTGGCTTTGCAGCGGTGCTTTTACTACGGCGCTTACCCGGCTGGCTGCCTGCCCGTTTCCTTCGGGAACCACACAGGTAATATGGCCTGAACGCGACGTATCGCGGCGTTTGGCGCAGATAACACCAACGCGGCCTTCGTTTACTTTATTCTGCAGATCGGTAAGATCGTAGGTACGTATCCATCCGAAATCATCGCCCCATTCGTCCAGCCAGTCGTAAAGTGCATTGGCATTCAGTTCAAACACGTTCTGTGCATACACCGGTTTCGGATTGTAACCAGGGGTGCGTGCAAACTCCATAAGTGTTTTTGAATTCCACCACACACGCGGCAGGTAGGCCTTTGCGAGGTAGCAGAAATCATACGCATAAATATTGCAATAGGTGGATGCACTGGTGGGCTGATATCGCGGACTCTGTTCCACACGCAGGTATTGAATTGCCCGGTGCACATCGTCGTTGCGCGTGGGCGATGCCGGGTTGCGGAACGGCAGATCGTTTTCACTCAGCGGCGTGTGGCGTGCATTTACCGAGGTACGTAATGATGAATTGCTTACCGGGTAATGCACGGCAATTACGTTGTGCGGATTAAGTACCGGCGGAACCGGCGGCTGCACAGGCGGAACTGCTTTGAGGTAGCGTGATGCAACATACCCCACCAGGTTGCTGCCGGGCACATTGATGCGCCACCAGTCGGCATTTGATTCTTCCGACACTTCGATGGTCTGCCCCATTTTAAGCGAACCGATAACCGGCTGATTCAGGTCAGGACCTTTGCGTATGTTGAGCGTTGTTGCTGTTACAATATATTTCATAGCATTTATTTTTTTAGGGGTTAGTTATCTTCCGGCTGATCGGTTGAACTCAGTTCGGCATCGGGCAGTTCGTCGTTCTGCGGGGGCAGGGCGCTTCCTGCTGTGCCGGCGGTTGCAGTTTTTAACGGGGCCGCGTTTTTATCCGTTTTGCCGGGCTCGGATGTTTTCATGGCCAGGTAGGTGCCCGAGCTTACGCCGAGCAGCGCAAGTACAGTAGCATCATAAACCGGGAATGCGCCTTTGTTCATATCGGAGAATACTTCGACCACAAACGATAAACCGTAAGCCACATTAAACACCAGTGCCTGGAAACGCTGCACGCTCATTCCATTTGAGTCGGACAGGATATCGAAAATAATTCCGCGGGAAGCCATCAGCGGCAGTTCCGGTTCGCTGCGCTGCGTGCGCTGCTCCTGTTTGTTGCCATCAATCATTCGGCCGCCCGAAGTGGTGAGGCTGCTGATGCCAAGCAGGATGAGGCAGGTGGAATTCATTGACCAGTAATTTCCGGTGGCGGCATACACACCAAAGTAGGAACCGAGAATAATGATGGCCCACCACCACATCTGCACGCGTGAAAAACTGTAGGGTTTATCAGGACCGGTGCCGTAGCTGCGGAGTGCATTTTTATCCAGCAGTAAAACAAAGGAACCGACCAGCAGCAACCCGAGGGCTACACCGGCCGCAATGCGTTTGGCAAGCAGGATGTCTGCATCGTTACTGAGCAGGTAGAGGGAAAGCCCGATGAGCAGGCCGATGGCAATGATGGCAATGGCCAGGCTCCTGGCCGGTGATCCGGAAAATTTCATACGTGTGTAGGTTTTACACCCCAAAATCCGCAAAAAAGTGCAGTCTGCCGAATTTACAGTCCGAAAGTTATTAACGAATGTTCACCGCGATTGTGTATCTTTGTACTGTTAACACGGGGTCGACAGGCTTTGACAGCGGGCGGTCAGTTGTGTAAGCATGCCGGGTGTTGTGCGTATAACCCGTAAAACATAACGTTCAAAACAACAAACGGCGAGTCTAACTACGCCCTTGCTGCATAACTCTAAGAGTTATCCGGCAACGCTTCGCGGGAAGTTTTTTTCCTGTAACGTCCCGATCCGGAGCGCCATAAACACAGGGAGTGCCTGCAGCCGTTTCGTCTGCAACGTACTACTAGAAACTACGGCAAAAGTCGGTCCGCTTCCGGACCTGCTCCGCCCGACAACTAACCGGAAGCTACGCATGTAGAAAGCACAGTTCATCCCTGTTTGGACGGCGGTTCAAATCCGCCCGACTCCACAACAAAATCCCACATCGAAAGACGTGGGATTTTTTTATTTCCTTCGAATTAGATTAATCATTCAGCAATCGCGTCTGCATAAAGCGATCCACTTAGTTATTCTCTTTTTGATGTTGTCGCGGATTTTGTGCGATGCAGGTGGGCGAGGTAATCCGTGACAGCATACAATTTGCGCGTGTATAATTACCGGCCTGTTCACGATCCCCCGCGCTTAAGCCCGT
The DNA here is from genome assembly GCA_943372645.1 of Chitinophaga pinensis. Taxonomy (GTDB): domain Bacteria; phylum Bacteroidota; class Bacteroidia; order Palsa-965; family Palsa-965; genus VBWE01. The sequence continues at coordinate 153,378 of CALRZN010000009.1, forward strand.
GATCCAGCACGGATTAACTACCGCGCTTATCAACACACAAAATCCGCGCTAATATCAAATTATTACAATTCCAATCTTGTTTATTTTTTAAGAACCAAAGATCAGGTAATTCATACGACCCCATCGGGGTCGCATATCGTTGCCGGTTTATGTTTTTAAAAACATGCAATCCCTTCGGGATTGAATTGGTTGAATCATGCTGCCTGCCAAAGAATTAATATGCAAATCCGGAGGATTTGAATATTTATAGAACCAAAGATCAGGTAATTCATACGACCCCATCGGGGTCGCATATCGTTGCGGGTTTACGTTTTTAAAAACATGCAATCCCTTCGGGATTGAATTGGTTGAATCATGCTGCATGGCAATGTTTTCATGTCCTGCTTATGCCTGCAACCGATTTCAGATGAAAACGATCGCCTTGTTTCTGCGATGAAATCCCGAAGGGATGACATGATTTTTGAATTAATGGAATATTGTTTATTAAAAACCCCGAAGGGGTGACATAATATGCCCCTTCTGAATTTGTAATACCAGACTGGTTTGGAAAATAATTTTATCCCTTCGGATTTTTTTATTTCTTTCAAAACAATTTAATCATGTATCGCAAGCAGCGGCACGTGTGTATGAAACACGGTTGATTTCGTCTGGCTTTTATGAAACAGGCCGTACAGGAACGAATGTTTGTGCGGCAGCATCACCAGCCAGTCGCAGCCGTGGTTGTCGGCAAATGCGCAGAGGCCTTCGGAAACGCTTTTGGCTTCGGGGAAATAGAGGTCGTGTTCGATGCCGTGCAACGCATTTTCGAGCGTAATACCGGCAACGGCACTTTCGTAATCGGGCTGTTTGTCGGTTTCCACCACATCTACTACATCCAATTTCGCACCGAAGAGCTGCACGAGGTCAATCACTTCATCGAGGACAAGTTTGCGGATCGGGTTTTTGTAATTGTAGGCGAGCGCAATTTTTTCGGGTACTTTAAATGCAGCCTTGGGCGGGATCACGAGCACCGGCATTTTCGATTTTTCGATAACGGCGGCGGCCACACTTCCGAAAACGGTATGTGCAACCACACCTGCCCCGCTGATGCCCATCACAATCATGCCGGCCTGTTCCTGTTTTGCAATGCGCGGAATTTCGTCGCCGGCCAAACCTTCTTCCACCAGGTATTTCACGCGGTCTTCCGGGAAACCCAGGGCAGCAATGCGTTCTTTGAGCAAGGCTATACGTTCTTTGTTGTCTTTTTCAAGCTCAGCCGGTGTTACAATCATCACCGGCACATCGCCCGAAGGAATCGGGATGCGATACACATGCAGCAATACCAGGTGTGATGCTGCAAATTTGGCAAGATGAACGGCATATTCCAGTGCATTGTCAGCAGCTTCGGAATAATCGGTGGGAACAAGGATCGTTTTCATCGGAACTTATTTTTTTGCGCAGATTATGGTTTATGGAAAAAGAACAAATGGTCAAGTGTAAACACATCCCAGCTTTCAGGCAGCACGAGTAATAAAAACAATAGCAGCACACGCGGAAAAACATGCTGCATATCCCACATCGGTTTCATAAGTCCGAACGCAAACGCCGCGAGCAGCAGATCAACCCCAAGCAGGTATAACGCAATGTATTTGAACAGCCCGGCAATGAGCAACAAACCGGCCAGCAGTCCGACAAACGAGGTATAATATGCGCCGGCAGTTACCAGGAATCCGGGCATATTGCGGTTACCCAGCTGCGTTTCAAAAGCCCGCACTACGTTGCGTGTTTTTACCCGAAACACCGCATCGTATCCCTGGAAGAAAAAGAGCATCCCGAGAAAAACGCGGACGATAAGCACCCCCACGGGTTTGTGATACAGGCTCAGTTCTTCAAACATGTTCGTTTATGATTTTTATCAAATGTAGAAACAGGCACAAACCGAAAAACTGTGGCAGATCAGTTCTGTCAATGAGAAAGATCATACCCGCCGCATCACGGTGCATACGTTAGCTATGGCCAAAAAAAAGACCACCTGCCCTTTTGCGAACAGGTGGTCCAAGTAAATGTACGCTAAATTACTTCATCTCTTTCAGCATCGATGCCACTTCATCCACATACACATCTTTCTTCACGCGGTCGAGCCATGCTTTTTTGCGGGCCACTTTCGAGGTGTCTGAAGCCATCTGGTCCATATCCACTTTGAGGCTGCTTACCATCATGTTTTTCACTTCCTGTTCCATCGGTTTGTATTTCTCCTTATCGGCTTCGCGTTTTTTCAGGTCGGCCATATAATCGGTCAGGAGCAACGACTCGATGGTGTTGTTTTTATCAGCGGTGAGCTGATCGGCGCGTTCGCTGATAAGTTTGAAAACGTCATTGCCACTGATGCGCGCGTCGCTGTTCTTTTTAATGGCGGCCACATCGGGTGCATTTTCCCAGGTGCGGTACACTTTCGGCTGAATTTCGTCCCATTTCAGCGGGTAGTCCATGTCTTTTTCGCCGGTTTCAATGCCTGAGAAAATATCCGGGAGAATAACATCCGGAATAACGCCTTTGAGCTGTGTAGAACCTCCGTTTGCGCGGTAGAATTTCGAAATCGTCAGCTTCAGCGAACCGAGCGGCTTCAGCGAAGCATATTCCGGCGTAGCCATGTTATCCAGTTCCACAAACGTTTGTACGGTTCCTTTTCCGAACGACGATTTGCTGCCCACAATAACACCGCGTTTGTAATCCTGTATAGCAGCAGCAAGAATTTCGGAAGCCGAAGCGCTGTTTTCGTTTACGAGAATCGCAAGCGGTCCGCTATACGTAATTGATTTATCACGGTCTGAAAGGGTTTCCACATCATCGCCGCGGTTGCGCTGGTAAACGATGGGGCCGTCTTCAATAAACAGGCCGGCCATTTTCACCACCTGGGGCAGTGAACCGCCGCCGTTGTCGCGCAGGTCAATCATAATGCCTGCAACACCTTCGGCTTTCAGTTTTTCGAGTTCGGCTTTCATGTCGTCTGCGCAACGGTGTCCGCCGCCGCTTCCGCCGAAGTCCGCATAAAACGAAGGCAGTTTAATGTACCCGTATTTTTTTCCGCCCTGTTCCACGATGGCGCTTTGTGCGAAGGTTTCTTCGAGCACCACCACATCGCGGATGAGCGTTACGATTTGTGTTGTGCCATCGGCTTTTTTAACGGTCAGGCGAACTTCTGTCCCTTTTTTGCCGCGGATCATTTTAATGGCATCGTCAATGTCCATGCCCACCACATCTACCGGGTCGGCGCTGCCCTGCCCTACTTTCAGGATGGCATCACCGGCTTTGAGGCGGCCGTCTTTCCACGACGGGCTGCCGGGAATGATGTTCGTGATTTTGATGTAGCCTTCTTTTTCCTGCAGCTGCGCGCCGATGCCTTCGAGCTGTCCGCTCATGTTGATATCGAAGTTCGCTTTGTCTTTGGGCGGGAAAAATTCGGTATGCGGATCGTACACGGCGGTGATCACGTTCAGGTACATAGCCACACGGTCTTCGCGTTTCACTTTCATGAGGCGTTCGAAGGCTTCGTCCTGTATTTTGAGCACCTTTTTGCGGGCTTCAGCTTCCAGTTCCTTGTCGGTTTTCACCACGATGTCAGCTTTCTTGTCTTCCAGCGCCTTGTCCTGTTCTTTTTTCAGGTCCACATAACGCACCATTACCTGGTACTTCATGTATTTGCGCCAGCTTTCTTTCATCTCGGCCTTGTTTTTCGGGAAGGCTGTTTTTTCCGGATCCATTTCCACGCTTTCTTTCACCGTAAAATCGAACGGTTTGGCCAGCACATCGCGGTAATAACCCTGCGCATCTTTAATGCGCTGATTGATCATGGTGTATGATTTTTCGAAAAACGTAAAATCACTGTTCAGCACCTGGTCGTCAATCTGGTCGTAATACTTTTTCAGGTCATCTACATCGCTCTGCAGCAGCTGCTTTTTCTGGTAATCGAGGCGTTCGATGTACATTTTATAGGCACGATGTGAAAACTCATCGTCAATTTTTGCAGGCGAAAAATGGCCCTGGCTTAAAATACCCACCATCATCTGCAGAATCACTTCATCTTTCTGGGCAGGAGCTGATTTCGGATCGGTGCCGGCCATAAAAAAACACGACGAAAAAGCCGTGATAAACGGAACAGCAACCGAAATAAGTTTTGTTGATTTTTTCATAAATGCGAATTTAAACGGCATGAACATCAGTAACGATATAATGCACTACGATGTTGCGTGTGACGAAATTACACAAAAACCGTGCATTTGCGGTTGTTAAGTCTTGTTAAGTCCATGAAAGGCACATTAACCGGACAGGCGGCAGGGCCTATTCTGCAGCTTCGGTCATCTTTTTCAGCCGTTCGAGCAGTTCGGGGGCATCCCATTTTTCGCCGCCTACTTTGGTGGAAATCACTTCGCCCGATTTGTTGAGCAGATACGTGGTGGGAATAGCATGGATACCCAGTTCGCTCATCGGTTTACGGATGACGAGGAACTCAAACGGGTACTTTTTCCGGTCGCGCCATGCGGCTACTTTTTCGGGGGCCTCGTCTGAAATGAGCACAAAAACAAATTTGTTTGCATCAACCTGCTGCTGTGCATTCACCATCGAAGGCATTTCTTTAATGCAGTCGGCACACCACGTTGCCCAGAAATTCAGGAAAATGGTTTTGCCTTTATAATCGGCCAGGCTGCGTGCTTCGCCTTCGGGCGTGTACAGCTGCAATCCCGCAAAGGCAATATCCGGCGCCACGCGGTATTTGTAATACATGTGTATGCCGAGGCCGAGTGCGAGCACAATGGCCACAATGCGGAATGCATTTTTTTTCAGAAACATGGTTTAGTAGGCCAGCAACCGTTCAAAAGCCACTGCAACTTTGTCGGCATTCGGAAGCATGGTAAACTCAAGCGTAGAGTTGAGCGGAATGGCCGGCAGGTTTTCTGCACCCACCAGTTCCACCGGCGCATCAAGCGATTCGAAACAGATGCGCTGGATGCGGCCCGAAAGCGCCTGTGCAAAGCCGTTGTTCGACGGTTCTTCTGTAAGCACCAGGCAACGGCTGTGTTTTTTCACCGAAGCCATTACGGTTGCTTCATCAAACGGAACAAGTGTACGCAGGTCAATAATCTCGATGCGGCCGTTAAAATTTTTCGCCGCATTTTTGGCCCAGTACACACCCATGCCGTAGGTAATTACGGTTAACGTGGTTTGTGTGGCTGAAGGTTCGCAGTTTTGAACCACGCGCGCTTTGCCCAGCGGAATGATGTAGTCTTCATCCGGCTCAATGGTTTTTGCTTCTTCGGTGCCTTTTATTTTCGACCAGTAGAGGCCCTTGTGTTCGAGCATCACCACCGGGTTCGGATCGTAATAAGCCGCTTTCATCAGGCCTTTCAGGTCGGCGCCGGTTGACGGGTAACAGACTTTAATGCCGCGGATGTTGCACAGCACCGATTCCACGCTGGAGGAATGATACGGCCCGCCGCTTCCGTACGCTCCGATAGGAACGCGGATGATGCAGCTCACCGGCCACTTGCCGTTGGAAAGGTAACACGAGCGGCTTACCTCGGTAAACAGCTGGTTGAGGCCCGGCCAGATGTAATCGGCAAACTGTACTTCCACAATCGGGCGACAGCCGGCGGCCGACATGCCCACGGTGCTGCCGATGATGAAGGCTTCCTGGATGGGTGTATTAAATACGCGGTTGTCACCGAATTTCTGTGCCAGTGTTGCGGCTTCGCGGAACACGCCCCCGAGGCGGCCGCCCACGTCCTGTCCGTAAAGCAGCGACTCCGGGTGTTTGGCCATAATTTCCTGCACGGCAAACAGCGCACTGTCTACCATCACGGTTTTTTCTTTGCCCTGCGGTTCGCGGATGCCTTTTTCTTCGGTAACCGGTGTGGGGGCAAAATCGTGATCGAATAAATCTTCCGGGCGCGGATCTTCGGCGGCAAGCGCAAGCTGGTAATCAGCTGCTACTTTTTCTTTTGCACGCGCCTCGATGGTTTCGAGTTCTTTTTCGTCAATGCCGCCTACGAGCAGTTGGTTGCGCAGGCGCGGAAACGGATCGCGTTTGGCCGCTTCTTCCAGGTCGTCGCGGTACCACTCTTTGCGCACGCCGGAGGTGTGGTGGTTGAGCAGCGGAACTTTTGCATGCACCAGGAACGGGCGGCGTTCGGTGCGGATGGTGTTTATGACTTCACGCAGCGTTTCGTACGATTTGAAAAAATCGGTACCGTCAATGGTGCGTGTTTCCAATCCTTTAAATCCTTTGGCGTATTCGGTGGCGTCCTGTGCGCGTATTTCTTTTGCATTTGCAGAAATGTCCCACTCGTTATCCTGCACGAGGTACAGGATCGGCAGTTTACGCAGTACGGCCATCTGGAAGGCTTCGGCCACTTCGCCTTCGGTAATGCAGGCATCGCCGAGCGAACAGGCCATGAATGGTTTTTCGTCGCCGAAATCAGCGGCCAGGTTTTGTTCTTCGAGGTATTTTAAACCCATCGCCACGCCGGTGCTCGGTATGGCCTGCATGCCCGTTGCGGAGCTCTGCATGGGAATTTTCGGCATATCGTCGCGGCGCAGGCTCGGGTGCGCGTAGTAGGTGCGCCCGCCCGAAAACGGATCGTCGCGTTTGGCGAGCAGCTGCAGCATGAGTTCATACGGCGACATGCCGATGCCGAGCAGCATACTGTCGTCGCGGTAATAGGCCGACAAAAAATCCTGCTTTTTCAGTTGCAGACCGAGGGCGAGCTGAATGGCTTCGTGCCCGCGCGAAGTGGCGTGGACATATTTGGCCGTAACTTCTTTGTTCGCTTCGTACAGCTCGGCCAAGGCCTTGGCGGTACACATGAGTTCAAATGCTTTCAGTGCAACTGAAACGGGCACCTGGCCAAACGATGTTTTATTGCGGCTTTCCGACACGGTTTCCGACATGATTATCCTGGTAAAATTTGCAGTAATTTCTAACGGTTACGAAGTTAAGAAATTTTAAAGGAATGGGTGGAAAAAGGACAGTGTGTCCATTTGAAATCTTCGTGAAGCCTCGCATCATGGTGTCCTGCCCTGCGGGAAAGTCCGTATTATTTTTGCCACAAAAACACGAAGACACTCCGCCGCGGCGGAGAAACACAAAAAAATACCACCCTGCCACACAACCCAAAGGCTTCTTACCGCTTTTTAACACTTTTTTATTTTCGCCAAAACTTCAATAAAATCAGGCATTTTAAAAAGCACGCCCGATTCATCTACGAATTATTTCGTACAAAAATTTGGAAATACGAAATCCTTCGTATATGTTTGCTACGAAATTATTCGTACAACGCGATTCATCCTGTAAGCAACATATACGCCATGAGCAAAAAAGAACAACTGAAACCCACTGAATCGGAACTCGACATCCTGCAGATCCTGTGGGAAGCAGGACCGAATACCGTCCGTTTTGTAAACGACAAACTGAATGAGAAAAAAGAAACGGGTTATACCACCACGTTAAAACTCATGCAGATAATGACGGAGAAAAAACTGCTGAAGCGCGAGGAAGATGCGCGCAGCCATGTTTATACCGCAGCGTGGAAAAAAGAAGATTCGCAGAAACAGCTGCTCGACCGGGTGATGGAAACCGCCTTCGGCGGATCGGCTGCGGAACTGGTTTTACATGCACTCGGCAATTCCAAAACCACGAAAGAAGAACTGCAACAGATTAAAGCATTCATCAAACAAATGGAAGGAGGCAAAAAATGAATTCGTTGTTCACACTCATCCCGGTCCGCTGGACCGAAGCCATCGGCTGGACGCTGATCCACTCGCTGTGGCAGGGTTTACTCATCGGCCTGCTCACGTGGCTGGTGCTGCGTTCGCTGAATCATTTCAGTGCGCGCATCCGTTACCGCGTGGCGTTTGCAGCGTTGCTGCTGATCCCGGTACTTGCGGTAATTACATTTATCCGCGTGTATGAACCGGCTGCAGCAACGGCTGATCAGCAGCTGGTGTATATGAATCCATTTTTAGTTAACGCAGCCACACCCGAAGCCCCGGCAACGTTTAACTGGCTGAGCCTGCTGCCGTGGGTGGTAACGGCGTGGCTGTTTGGTGCGGCGTTTTTTATGCTGCGTTTTGCGGGCGGCTTTTTGTTTGTGCAGCGCCTGCGTTTTGCGAAACACGGCAAGCTGCCGTATCATGTGCAGGCGTTGTTAACGGATCGCCTGCGCGAACTGCGCATCCCTAAACGCGTGCGCATTGCCGAATCCATCATGGTAAAATCGCCGGTGCTGATCGGTTACTTCCGCCCAGTGATATTGCTGCCGCTCGGTTGTGCGGCGGGACTTCCGAAAGAACAGCTGGAAGCGCTGCTGGTGCACGAACTGGCGCATGTGCTTCGTCATGATTTTATTTTGAACCTCGTGCAGGAAATGCTGCGTATGTTTTTCTTCTATCACCCGGTAACATGGTGGCTGAACAAAGTGATCCGCGATGAGCGTGAAAACTGCTGCGACGATATTGTGTTTGCCTCGGGCATTGAAAAAATCCATCTTGCGGCTGCACTTGCGGCGCTTGAAGAACAGCAGCAGCAGGGCGATGCGCTGGTGCTGGCGGCCAAACGGGGCAGCAACCTGGTGGAACGCATCCGCCGTATGTTCCGCAACGAAACCATTCCCACACCACGTGAACGGGCCGGTGCGTCGGTGCTGCTGCTGGCCGGACTGCTGCTGGTAACTACCAGTGTTTCGCTGGCGCAGGCGTATAAAGCCGGTGAAGATAAAACAGATTCTACCGCTGCGGCAGATGGAGGCGATGATGATGACGGCGATACCACGAAAACGTCTAAACGTCGTTCGAAAAACATGCCTCCTCCCCCGCCGCCTGCATTCCCGGATGCACCGCTTCCGCCCATGCCGCCTCCGCCACCGTTCGACTGGTTACCCGGCAGCGACCCGGCCACGCTGGTGTTTGGCGACAGTACATTTCAGTTCAAAAACATCCGCATTGAACGCGACGAAAAAGGAAATGTAAAATCGGTACTGGTTGATGACAAACCATACGACCTGAATAAACTGGATACCGCGGCACTGAATAAAATACAGCGGCATGATGTGCTAATGGAAAAATACTGGCAGGAAAATGAAAAAAACTGGGAAGTATACCAGCAGCAGATGGAAAAATACGGCCGCGAACTTTCAGCGCATTATGAAAAGTACCCGATGCCGCCGATGCCCGATCTCGCTGAACTGGGAGCACTGCAAGAACTGCCTGCAATTCCCCCTTTCCCGGAACTGGCTGAACTGGAAGCATTGCAGGAACTGGCAGCAATAAACAGCAGGAAGTTTGAAAACAGCGCTGCAATGGCCGAACTGCAGGCCCGCATGGCCGAAACAGAAATCCGGAGTGCGCGCATTGATTCGCTGCGCGAACTGCTGGAACAGGAAGTGGAAAAAGAACTGCAGAAACACGGCGGGAATATGCATGAACACGAAGCCGCCATGCGTGAGCACGAGGCAGCCATGCGGAACCATGAAGCGGATATGCGGAAACATGAAGCCGACATGCGGGTGCACGAAGCAGCAGCAAAAGAAATGGAAAAGCGCAATGCAAAACTGGGCAGCGCCATTGAATCGGAACTGAAAAAAGATAACCTGCTGGGCAAAAACAATTCATACAAGCTTCGGGTAACCAAAACCACGCTTGAGATCAACGACAAAAAGATGGATCCGGCCATGCACCGGAAATACTTAGCCATCGTGGAGAAAATTCACGGACCACTGAAGGACGATGACTCCGTGGTATTTATCAATAACTATAAACATTAAAAACAAACCGGCAGCCCGCCACGGGCAGTACAGCCGGCGTTTGGCGGAATCGTTCTGATTCCTGTTTCGTGCAAAATCCGGGTAACGTGTTGTTGCCCGGATTTTATTTTAGAAACCATTCGTACAGCAGCAAGCCGCAACTCAACACGCCATCCTTACCGTACATCCGAATTTTGTTTCGGGATGCATTTTCGTATCGCACTTTTGATGTGTTGAACTTCAGCCTATGCATTTTCATTTACGCTTACTGCTTCCTGTTTTGCTGTGTTGCTTTGCGGCAACAGCGGCCGCGCAGGACACCCTGAAACCGAAACGCATTTACACCGCACAGCGCATTGCACAGGCCCCGCGCATTGACGGGCAGCTTACTGATGCGTGCTGGACCACCGCCGCAAAAGCCGAATCGTTTACGCAGTTTTTACCGCATTTTGGTGAACCGGCTGCGCTGCCCACGATTGCTTACCTCGTTTATGACGACTACAACATTTATGTAGGTGCAGAAATGCCCGATCCCGAGCCAAACAAAATTATGCGCACGCTAACCCCGCGCGACCAGGGCAACCGCAATAACGCCGATGGTTTTGCAATCGGTTTTGATACGTATAAAGACGGCATCAACGCATTCCGTTTTGAAATAAGCGCGGCGGGTGTACAAACCGACGGACGCCTTACGCCTGATAATTACGACCTGAACTGGGATGCCGTGTGGGAAAGTCGTGTGGCGGTTACCGGCAAGGGCTGGAATGTGGAGCTGCGTATTCCCTACTCGGCACTGCGTTTTCCGAAACAGGAAGTGCAGCGCTGGGGCGTGCAGTTTGTGCGTACCATCCAGCGTTTCGGTGAAATCAACTCGTGGAGCCCGATTGATCCGAAGGTGTCAAACATTGTGCAGCAGTGGGGCATACTCGAAGGGCTCGAACACATTGATGCGCCGCTGCGGCTTTCGTTTACGCCGTATGTGGCCGGGTACCTCGACCGTAACCCGGTGGGTGTTAACCCGACGCTGTTCCATTATGAAACACATGCCAGCGGCGGAATGGATATCAAATACGGCGTGAACGAAAGTTTTACGCTCGATGCTACGCTTATTCCTGATTTCGGGCAGGTACAGAGCGACAACACGGTGCTGAACCTTTCGCAGTTTGAAGTGCGGTATGATGAGCGCCGCCCGTTTTTTACCGAGGGTACCGAACTGTTTAATAAAGACGGCATTTTTTATTCGCGACGCATTGGTGCGCGGCCGGCCGGGTATTATGATGTCTTTGGGCTACTCGGCCCGAATGAAGAAATACATAAAAACCCGAGCCAGACGCGGTTGTATAACGCCACCAAGTTTTCGGGACGCACCGGCAGCGGGCTGGGCATCGGCATACTGAATGCACTGGCCGCACCTACGTTTGCAAGTATTATTGATACGGTTACGCAACAAACGCGTGATGTACAGACCAGCGTTTTGTCAAATTACAACATCCTGGTCCTTGACCAGAACCTGCGCAACAACTCGTCGTTTACATTTACCAATGCAAATACGCTGCGCGATGGTTTATCACGCGATGCGAACGTAGCGGCCGCAACGCTTTCGCTGAATAACAAAACCACCAATTACCAGTTCCGTGCTACGGGCCGCCACAGTTATGTGAACGACCTGCAGGTGCCCGACAGCATGCGGCAGGGGTATTATTACAATGTGAACTACGGTAAAAAACGTGGCAAGTTTCAGTTCGATGCGGGGCAATACGCGTTCAGCCGCGACTGGGATCCGAGCGATCTCGGACTGCTCAACGCGTACAACCTGCTCGGCAACCAGCTGTTCTTCCAGTGGCTGGATTTTGATCCGAAAAAACACCTGCTGAACTGGAACGTATCCTTAAAAGGTGAATACAAAATGCAGCTGGAGCCGCTGGATTACCAGTCGCTGCAGATCACCAATTCATGGAATGCCACGTTGAAGAATCTTTCATCGGGCGGTATTTTCATGCAAACCATCCCGGCCTGGTACAATGATTTTTACGAAGCGCGTATCCCGGGCAAAAAATTCTGGCATGCACCGTATGTGTATTTCCTGCCGTATTTCCAGACCGATCAGCGGAAAGCGTTTCAATGGTACGGGCAGATTGAGTTTGCCGAATCGCCGATTCCAAACGATCCGCTGTATGGCGGTGCCAGCAGCTTTTTCTGGCGCCTCAATTCGCATTTTAATTTCACGCTGTTTTCGGAAGCGACACACGACAACAGCAACTTCGGTTTCGCCGGTTACGATCCGTCAACCGACATCGTTACCATTGGCCGCCGCGATATTTTTGTGACCAACAACGAGCTTTCGATGGAGTACAACATCAACCCGCGCATGGGGGTTAATTTCAGGGCGCGGCATTACTGGAGCAAGGTGGTGTATGATCAGTTTTACAACCTGCTCGGCGACGGGCGGCTGGAAACCATTGCATTCCAGGAAGGACGCGATTTTAATTTCAATGTGTTTAACATTGACTTTGTGTATAGCTGGCAATTTGCGCCGGGCAGCTTTTTCAACCTCGTGTGGAAAAACAGCATCGGTGCTTCGGATAGTCACGGCGAATACAATTACATGATGAACCTGAAAAACACGATTGAATCACCGGCTTACAATTCGCTGATTGTAAAAATGATTTATTACCTCGACTACCAGCGCCTGAAAGAAATTGGCGGGCGCAAAAAGGGCGTAACAACACCGGCAACAGGCGGTGTGGCATGGCCCCGGCCGTCGCGGTACCAGGTATAAAAAATGGCGGTCATGTTTCGTGCAATTTTAAAAGATCCCGGGTTAGATGTTTGGAATACAAGGGATTTTTCGCCTGCCATTTTTTTCATCTTCCCGGTTCCGGTAACGGCCGGAACCGGGGGATGTTTTTTGCTGCACTTTACACAGGCTTAATAAACGCATAACCCCTGCGTTATCACCCGCCCCGTTTTCCCGGCCTATTTTTGTACATGTTAAATCGGTACATGAAAAAGCTGCTCCTCTTTGTTACCTGCCTGCTCACACTTAACAGTGTATTTGCCGGGGGCATTACCAACGATGTGGTGATGATGCAGATCAGCGGCAAAGTTACCGACAGCTATTCCGAAGAAGAACTCACCGGTGTGGAAGTTCGCATCAAGGGAACAAACATTGTTGCTTACACCGATTTCGACGGCCATTTTTCATTTGATGCTGTTCCTTCCGGAAATTACACGCTCGAGTTTCATTTCATCACCTACACCCGCGAAGAAATCATCAGCGATGATGCCGATCATCAGCTGTACCTTGATGTAGCCCTTACGCCTTCGCGTCCGTAGCATACTTTCTTTTGTAAGATCCTTTATTACCGTCAGTTCGAGCGTCAGTCGAGACCAGGTTTTATGCGTTCTTACTTCACGGTTCTCGACTGCCGCTCGAACTGACGTGTTGTATTTTATTCTTTATTATTTCGACTGACGCTCGTAAAAACATCTTCATAATTCAGCAAAACCCCACCCGAATCAGTACCCCCCTTTTACCGTCAAAATCCGTTTAGAACTCCGCGTCT
>CALRZN010000010.1:0-158388 GCA_943372645.1 Chitinophaga pinensis
GCCCACGTTCCCGATACATTTCTTGCTGATGAAAAATCAGCAAGAAACACTCGAACTGACTGCCCGCTAACACTATCAAAAGTAAGAGGTCTGCCCGAAAGTCCTGATTATGGGGATATAACAGATGGCATTTTTCAGACGCGATTGCCATCCTCCGGCACCAGCTTCGCCGTAAAATGGCGCAGCACATCCGCTTCTTCGGTGATGCGTAAACCTTTAATCTGATCGCGCTGCTGAAACACATCAATGATTACTTCGGCCACATAATCAATATGGCTTTGGGTGTACACGCGGCGCGGGATGGCCAGGCGCACGAGTTCGAGCGGGCAGGGAATTAATTTTCCGGCTGCATCGTATTTACCGAACATGAGCGAACCTACTTCCACGCTGCGGATGCCGCCTTCGGTGTACAGCGCGCACACCAATGCCTGGCCGGGGTACTGTTCAACCGGGATGTGCGGCAGAAACGCTTTGCCGTCGAGGTACACCGCATGTCCGCCCGCGGGCTGCATTACGGGCACACCGGCCTCCACCAGTTTTGCAGTAAGGTATTCCATGCTCCGGATGCGGTAGTGCAGGTAACTCTCTTCCATCACTTCGTTTAAACCGATGGCAATGGCTTCGAGGTCGCGGCCCGCGAGTCCGCCGTACGTGGGAAAACCTTCGGTGATGATGAGCAGGTTGCGGCAATGCACGGCCAGTTTTTCATCGCGCAGCGCCAGGAATCCGCCGATGTTGGCAAACGCATCTTTTTTCGCACTCATGGTGCAGCCATCGGCATACGAAAACAATTCGGCGGCAATTTCGCGCACCGGTTTGTTTTCATAACCGGCTTCCCGTATTTTGATGAAATAACAGTTCTCGGCAAAACGGCAGGCATCAATAAAAAACGGGATACCGTGTGCACGGCAGATGGCGTGCGCCCCGCGGATGTTGGCCATGCTCACCGGCTGCCCGCCACCCGAATTGTTGGTAACCGTCATAATCACCATCGGGATGTTGGCCGCACCTTTTGCCGCAATTGTTTTCTCCAGCGCCGCAAGGTCCATGTTGCCTTTGAACGGAGCAGGAATGCCGGGATGTTTGCCTTCTTCGCAGAGCAGGTCAATGCCTTCTGCCCCGCTGAATTCAATATTGGCGCGCGTGGTATCAAACAGCGTGTTGCTGATAAACGTTTTGCCTTTGCCGCCGGTAACGGTAAACAAAATTTTCTCCGCCGCACGGCCCTGGTGCGTTGGAATTACAACCGGCATACCGGTAATGTCCTGTATTGTTTTTTCGAAACGCAGGAAACTGGAGCTGCCCGCATACGATTCGTCGCCAATCATAATACCGGCCCACTGTGCGCTGCTCATGGCGCTGGTACCGCTGTCGGTAAGCAGGTCAATAAGCACATCATCGGCATGCAGCAGAAAGGCATTGTAATATGCTTTTTCAATGAGCGCAATACGTTCGGCTTTGGTATTGAAATGAATAGGCTCAACCGCCTTAATTTTAAAAGGTTCTATAATGGTTCGCATGAAACTGTTTTTTGAATGAATACAACGTTGCGGGGTAAAAGGAGTTCGTTCCGGATGCAATTCAGGTTGGACGGCGGATGATGTTTTTATGCAGTTGTATCACCGGGCAAAAGTAGTCCGCAGGTCGGGCCGGAAATATGATTGCTGTCAGCCGGCAAAAAAGAATCACGATTTGTAAGGCTACCGGATACTACTTTATCATAGAAAACCATTAGATTTGGGTAACCAAAAACAACAACCGTATGGCTACATATCCGGTACACATCCGTTTTACAGGTAAAATTCATGATCACGATTTCGGTTTCTGGAATCCGGATGAGGAAGAACCGTATGCCTTTTCCATTGTGCGTCACCTTTCCACCGCAGGTACGCCGGTGAATATTGAGTTTTCGCACACGGTTGATAACGAGGTAAAACTGGTGCTGAAACTGCAGCTCACTATGTCGGCCAAAAAAATCGTTACATCAGCCGGAACACTCGAACTGTGGGAAGGTCCGTATAAATGGACGAAGGATGTTACGGCCACCATTGCCAAAGCGGAGGTAAAAGCCGGTGCATCCAAAACAATTTACAACGGGAAGCTGGCCAACAAAACCGGCGACTGGGCCACGGCTGCCGGGATTATTACGGTTGCGCCGCGCCCGCTTGACCTCACTGCAAAAGCACATGTAATTGTAATTGCAGAAACACCGGGCGGCCGCAACGTGCGTTTCTGGGATACCAAACTGAATGTGGAACTGAGTCGCCGCGAGTTCGTACAAAAAATACAGGCCGGGTTATATCCCGATTATAAAGTAGCTACACTGAAAGGATTGGATACACCGCTTTCGAAACCGAACAAAACGAAGGCAGACAATCTCGGGTAAAAAGACATCGTTCAAAAACAAAGGGCGCTTCGGATAACCGTTGCGCCCTTTGTTTATTCTTCGCGTCTCTGCGTTTAAAAAGTTACGCTATCCCTTCACCTGGAATTTAAAATCTGTTTTGGTGGTTTCGCTGAGCGAGGCCATCACTTTATTTTTCAGGCCTTCTTTAAATGCGGCGATCACGAGCTGCAGTTCCGGGTTGTTGCTGCCGATAATCTGCGCAGCAAGAATACCGGCATTTTGCGCAGCATTAAGTGCAACAGTTGCAACCGGCACACCGTTCGGCATTTGCAGGATAGACAGAATCGAATCCCAGCCGTCAATGGAGTTGCTTGATTTTACAGGAACGCCGATTACCGGCAGCGGCGTTAACGAAGCCACCATGCCCGGCAGGTGAGCAGCCCCGCCCGCACCTGCAACAATTACGCGCAGGCCACGTGCGGCTGCACCTTTGGCGTATTCCACCATACGTTCGGGTGTACGGTGCGCCGAAACAACCGTTATTTCAAACGGAATCTCAAATGCTTCGAGAATGGCGGCGGCTTCTTTCATTACCGGAAGATCGCTGCTGCTGCCCATTATAATTCCAACCTGTGCTTTCATGCGGCAAAATTAGGAATAAGTTTGTGGAACTGCGCTACCACCATTAACCGCAATGACGCAAAGCCCATTAGCTGCTGAAAGCACGCAAAGTTATTCTTCGCGTACGTTGCCTGCCTTTGCGCCATTGCGGTAAAAATATAAAACAACGGAGTGTTCCGGTTACTATTCCGTAACTGAAAGATCAATGTTCTGCTCGGCAGCGCGGTCTTTGTATTTGATTTTGATCGGCAGACCACCCACCACGCGGTACGGCCCTGCACTGTCGATACCTGCACCGTAGAGGTAATACTTCCCGGCTTTCAGTCCTTGAATATGCACATGGTCTTCCCCGGTTTCACCAACAAAATACGTATCAAAATCCGACGGTTTTGTTCCCGGCAGTTCGTTGGTATTGTATTTCACAAAAACGGTATCGGGCCAGCCCACATGATTTTTAATAATGCTGCCGTGGTGTTTCAGGTAAACAACCAGTGTGCTGTCGCCACCAAGGCCTTCTTTGCAGGAATTGAAGAGGAATAAACCGGCAAGGGCCAGCATGCTTCCGAAGATGAATTTATTTTTCATGAATAATTTGCTTGTTTTAAAGTTAGTTAATTTTTACGGATAATCCCGCACGCAGCCGGAATTGTGGCGTGGCCTGGTGGCCGTGGTGATCATGGTACACCGGCACCTCCGCCGCAAGCGGAATTGTTACCGCCCGGTACCGGAATACAACACCTGTACCCAGCCAGATGTTTTGCTGCCCGCTGTTTTCAAAGTAACGGATGCCCTGCGATTGCATCTGCTGCCACTCCCAGGTAACATCAGCAGTATAGCCGGTGGTCATTTTCGGACGTGTGCTGTCGGAGGCGCAGGTGACTGTTTTGGGCATAAATGTAATGCCGGTTTGCTGCACTGTGCTGTTTCCGAAACGGATGTTTTCATAACCCGTACCGGCGTAACGGAACTGCCCTGCGTACCGGTACACCATTTTTTTGCGCTGCAGCTGAAACTGCATACCGCCGGTAAAATCAACCGAACCTGTTCCCACCACAATGCTGCGATCAGCAATAACAGCGGTTGAACCGGTGGGCAATTTTACACCCGCCACAAAACGAAGCATCGCTGGCCAGGCCAGGTGCGGCCGCAGTGTATAATGAGCGGCAAGTTGCAGGTCGCCCGCATGAATACCGCCTGCTGTGCCTGTGCGGATGTTGTAAAACGGCAGCGCCGCAGCAAAACCAATTTTATCGGAAAGCCGGTAGCCCAGTCCCGGCAGCATCAGCTGCATGGATTCCGGCTGTACCAATGTATCATCGGCTGTTGTACGTTCCGGCCGCAGGGTCAGGAACATGTAACGCATGTCGGCCACCCAGCGGCCGCTGCCCGGAACAAAAGCGGCTGTTTCGCCCGGCGATGCCGAAAACGAAAAGCCACCACCGGTTCCGCAATGACAGGTTCCTGTTTGTGCACCTGCAAGTGCAGGCAGGAAACATACGTACAACAGCATTAAAATGTTTTTCATGCTGTATGATTTAAGAAAATAAATACGTGAATTATTCCGGTTACATAAACACGTTCTGCCGGAGGTGTTCTTTACAGTATAACACCACGCAGAGAAAACGGTACAACCGGATTAACGAAAATTATTCAGCAGGAATATGCCGGCGGATGGAATATTGCGGGTGCAAACGGAGCAGCCGGATGTTTTACCTGGCCGTTTTGCAGCAAGGTTAAACAATATGCGGGTTGCGGAATTGCAATTGCAAAATCGGAAAACACAAGTGGTTCTGCACTGGCTTTCAGATCGGGACGGGGCAGTGCTTCCGGTCCTGATTCAGGTTGCGCGGTTACTTTGCGCATGTGGCATTTACCGTTACACTGCAGCTGCGGTTTGGTTTTGTTTTCGCAATGCTTTGCAGCAACGGTTGCGGTGTTGGCCCAGTAATACGCCCATATCCCGGAATGCAGTCCAAGCTGGGTAAACAGCAGCACAGCAAACAGTACAGGCAGCACTTTTTTCATAACGGAACAAATTTAAAGCAATTATTTCGCTCCAAATTATGACTGTGCGCACAAACGCCGGTAAAAATCAGGCTTTCACCTTCAGCAGTTCTTTTACGCGCAGTGCTTTTGCTTTGGCGGTGGCCATGTCGGGGGCGAGTACGGTAACGTGTCCCATTTTCCGGAACGGCTTGGTTGTTTTTTTACCGTAGAGGTGAATGTACACGCCTTCGAGCTGCAGCACATCTTCCATGCCTTCGTAAACGGCGTCGCCTTCAAATCCTTTTTCACCGAGCAGGTTAATCATTACACTCGGCATAATCACCGCGGTGCTGCCGGCGGGCTGTCCGAAAATGGCGCGCAGGTGCTGTTCGTATTGGGAACTGTAATTGCCTTCAATGCTCTGGTGGCCGCTGTTGTGCGGGCGGGGCGCAATTTCGTTTACGAGTACCTGCCCGTCTTTGGTAAGAAACAGTTCAACAGCAAGCAGTCCAACAATGCCCAGTTTTTCTGCAACGAGACAGGCAATGCGTTGTGCTTCGGCCTCGGCCTGCGGTGAAATGGATGCGGGTGAAAACAGGAACTCCACCAGGTTTGCTTCGGGATTGAATTCGCATTCCACCACCGGGAAACTTTTTGTTTCCCCAAGCGTGTTGCGCGAAACGATTACTGAAATTTCTTTTTCAAAATCCACAAACTTTTCGAGTACCGACGGCGCATCAAACGCCTGCTCCAGCGATGCCGCGTTGCGCAGCGGTGTTACGCCTTTACCGTCGTAGCCACCTTTGCGCAGTTTCTGCATAAACGGAAACTCCGCGAGGTGCTGTGTTATTTCCGCTTTGTTTTCAACGAGGTAAAAAGGCGCAGTCGGGATATTATTTTCCTGGTAAAACAGTTTCTGCAATCCTTTGTCCTGGATCATGCGCAGCAGTTTCGGCTGCGGGTAAACGGGAATGCCTTCGCTTTCCAGTTTTTCGAGCGCGTCCACATTTACGTGTTCAATTTCGATGGTGATCAGTCCACAGCTTTTGCCAAAGTTGTACACCGTATCAAAATCGGTAAGCGATCCCTGCGTAAATTCATTGGCAATGGCCTTGCAGGGCGCACCGGCATCGGGATCGAGAATGGCTACAAATACATTGTAGTTAATGGCTTCCTGGATCAGCATCCTGCCCAGCTGTCCGCCGCCGAGAATACCGAGTTTAAGTCCGTTGTAAAAATATGCGCTCATCGGGTGCAAAGATACCGGAAATCATTACCTTTCGGTATGCAAACACGGGTATTATTTCTGCTTCTTCTCCTCGCTCCTGCGCTGGCACATGCACAGGTAACGAAACTGGTTAAAACAACCGTTTCACATGACATTACCGCCGACAAAAAACTGCTGAGCGAAGACATTTATGTGGACTTTGAGAAAAAACAGGCCGCCACGTTTGTTATTGATTCCGTTATCACCATTGCCGGTCATAAAAAAATTACCTGGGAATTTTTTAAGGTGGAAATGATCATGTCCAAGGAAGACGTGCAGTGGAAATACATAAAAGACGCCCCCGGCGATGCCGTGGGTTTATACCAACTCCGCATCCGCAAATCATCAGGTTTGCAGAACCGCGCCGTGATGAACAAAAACTGCGACCTCACCAAAGGTTTCATCATCTACGCCCGCGAAAACGGCAAAGCCATCAGCTACACCGTTGATAAAATGGATTCGCTTCCGGATATTGAGCAGCGGTAATTCATTGCTCTTATAAAATAGACCGCAAACAAACTTCGGTAAATACAAAATGAATCCTATGCTGAGTTTGCAGTCGGCAGTTTGCAATTTGCAGTCTGTCCATTGTTCCACAATAAGAACCTATTATTTAAATTAACTGTCCCTGCGAACTGCAACTTTCGCCTGCTGCAGCCCTAGGTACAGGTTATCTATGTAAACGATCTAATATTACCGTCAGTTCGAGCGGCAGTCGAGAACAGGTTTTAAATGATCTTACATCACTGTTCTCGACTGCCGCTCGAACTGACGTATGTGTTTTATTCCTGTCGGATTTATTCGATTCAGACGGGAAATTGAACAGTGGGATGAATACCCGGAAATGACTTTGTGGCTTGCCGGGAAATTTGTAAAATCACAAAAATGATGGTTAAGCATGAACTACAAAATATCATTTCAGGAAATGGATCGGTTAGGCACGGAAAAACTATCCAAACAATCGCCTCTTACCTTATCGGAAAAAAGAAAACAGTTTCATACACTGAAAAAACAAAGTTCAGCAAGCTCGAAGAAACAAAAGCCTTACCGATAAGTTCTATGAACCCGCATAGTTACTAGAAGCCAACAAACAAAAAGCCCCCGCATATGCGAGGGCTTGATATGGATTTCTTAATTCGTTTACACCGTCACAATCCCAATCTTCTTCTTAATCCCTTCCGTAGTAAGCGAACCCGGACGTTCAATCGGGTGGCCGAGTGCGCGGTCCCAGATGAGCGAAGCGAGTACACCCAGCGAACGCGAAACGCCGAACAGCACGGTATAAAAATCAAATTCGGTAATGCCGTAATGCATCAGCAGTGCGCCGGAATGTGCATCCACATTCGGCCACGGGTTTTTGATTTTGCCGGTGCCTTCGAGAATGGGCGGAGCCACTTTGTAAATCATCTGTACGATTTCGCACAGCGGATCAACACCTTTCGTGGCTTTGATGTAGCGGTTGTAAAAATCCTGCTGTGCCGAAAAACGCGGATCGGTTTTGCGGAGTACGGCATGACCGTAACCCGGAACCACGCGTCCGTTGGCCAGAGTATCTTTGATGTATTGTTCAATCTGCTCTTCGGTCGGTAATTCCACACCGAGTTCTTCGCGCATTTTGAGTACCCACGAAATTACTTCCTGGTTGGCAAGTCCGTGCAGCGGGCCGGCCAGGCCGTTCATACCTGCAGCAAATGCGAGGTACGGATCGCTGAGTGCAGAACCTACGAGGTGTGTGGTGTGTGCGCTTACGTTTCCACCTTCATGATCCGCATGAATGGTCATGTACAAACGCATGAGGCGTTTTACATCAAATTCATCAAAACCCATCATGTGCGCCATGTTGGCTGCCCAGTCGAGTTTCGGATCGGGTTCAATATGTTCGTTGTTCTTGTATTTTTTGCGGTAGATGTACGCAGCAACACGCGGCAGGCGCGCAATGAGGTTCATCGAATCTTCGTACGTGTAATCCCAGTAATCTTTTTTGTTCATGCCTTCGCGGTATGCTTTTGCAAACAGCGATTCGGTTTGCATGGCCATTACGGCAATGCTGAACATGGTCATCGGGTGTGTTGACGAAGGCAGTTTGTCAATCGTATCGAAAACGTGTTTCGGTACAATGGCGCGGCGTGCCCAGTTATTTCCGATGTCGTACGCTTCTTCTTTGGTCGGCAGCTCACCAACAAGCATGAGGTAAAAAATACCTTCGGGCAGCGGCTCGGTTCCGTTCGGTGCTTTGGGCAGTTTTTCACGCAGTTCCGGGATGCCGTAACCACGGAAACGGATGCCTTCTTCAGGATCGAGTTTCGAGGTTTCGGTAACAAGACCGGTAATGCCTTTCATACCCTGGTACACCTGGGCAACCGTGTATTCTCCGAGTTTTTTATCACCGTGTTCTTTGATGATCGCCTTCACTTCGGCTGCCATGGGCTTCGCCTTGGCAATAAATTTATCTTTCAAACTGTCCATAAAAAGGAATGGAATTAATTGCTGTGTTTCGTGTTATCAGAATCGAAGCTAAGGTATATAGCACAAGGCTCAATTGCAAGAAAATACCACTGCCGTGCAAATATTTTTTTTGCACACCGTAATTACCTGCTGCTGCTTCGACCCGATCCATAGGAAATGGATTTGATGCTATAACAAATTACCCCCCAATTTGTTTGTGTGCATTGTGCCGGAAAAGGCATTTTTTCAACTGAAAAGTGGCTGGTTTTAAAAGCTGTTTCACCTGCGGTAGTTTTGGTTTCACCGCGCCCCGGTGGGACTTCTGCGACTTCTGGAACAAGTCGCAGGAGTACCCAAAGTCCCAGCTGCCAGCCCCATAAAAAAAGGCTGCCTCTTTTGAGGCAGCCCTTGTATTATTGATGCCCGTGCCTAACGCACAAACTTAAACGAAGGTCCGAGGTAGCGGGCGGCATCACCAAGCTGCTCTTCAATACGCAGCAGCTGGTTGTATTTTGCAATACGGTCGGAACGCGAAGCCGAACCGGTTTTAATCTGCCCGGTAGAAAGCGCAACGGCAAGATCCGCAATCGTGGTGTCTTCTGTTTCGCCCGAGCGGTGGCTCATTACGGCGGTGTAGGCATTGTTCTGTGCCATCTGCACGGCGTTGATGGTTTCCGTAAGCGAACCAATCTGGTTTACTTTCACCAGGATGGAATTCGCAATGCCTTTCGAAATGCCTTCCTGCAGGCGTTTTACGTTGGTCACAAACAGGTCGTCGCCCACGAGCTGGATTTTATCGCCAAGTGCTTTGGTCATCAGCGCCCAGCCATCCCAGTCGTCTTCGGCCAGGCCGTCTTCGATGGAAATGATCGGGTATTTTTTCACCCAGTCCACCCAGTAATCCACCATTTCCGACGAGCTCAGTTCATCGCCCGACGATTTGTGGAATACGTATTTTTTCTTTTTGTCGTTCCACATCTCCGAAACGGCCGGATCCATGGTGATGTAAATATCTTCGCCCGGGCGGTAGCCAGCCGATTCAATGGCGCGGAGCACGAACTCGATGGCTTCCACGTTGTTTTTGATGTCCGGCGCAAAACCGCCTTCATCGCCCACGTTGGTGGAATAGCCTTTTTCTTTCAGTACTTTTTTCAGGTGGTGAAACACTTCCACGCCCATGCGCAGTCCTTCGCTGAAGCTCGGTGCGTTTACAGGCATTACCATAAATTCCTGGAAGTCGATACCGTTATCGGCATGTGCGCCGCCGTTCAGAATGTTCATCATCGGCATGGGCAGCAGGCTGGCGTTTACACCGCCGATATAGCGGTACAGCGGCTGTCCGCACTCTTCAGCAGCAGCGCGGGCCACGGCTAATGATACGCCAAGAATGGCATTCGCACCGAGGCTGGCTTTGTTGTCGGTTCCGTCCAGGGCCAGCATGCGCAGGTCAATGCCGTTCTGATCGAAAATGTACATGCCGTTCAGTTCTTCGCGCAGCGTGGTGTTCACGTTGTTCACGGCTTTAAGCACGCCTTTGCCCATGTAGTTTTTCGGATCGTTGTCGCGGAGTTCGGCCGCTTCGTGAATGCCGGTGGAAGCACCCGAAGGTACTGCGGCGCGGCCAAGGGTTCCTGTGCTGGTAATTACATCCACCTCAATGGTCGGATTGCCGCGCGAATCGAGGATCTGGCGGGCTGCAACTTGTGCTATAAAGCTCATATACTGGAGGGAATAGTTATTAAACGGTTTGTTTTACGCCGGCCATCAGTTTCACAAAATCATCGAACAGGTAACGGCTGTCTTCCGGACCGGGCGTGGCTTCCGGGTGGTACTGCACACAGAATACTTTTTTCGTGAGGTGGCGCAGCCCTTCAATGGAGCCGTCGTTCAGGTTGATGTGCGTTATTTCAATGTCTTTGTGTTTGTCCACATCGGCGGCTTTCACGGCAAAACCGTGGTTCTGCGAAGTAATTTCGCTTTTGCCGGTGATGAGGTTTTTTACCGGGTGGTTGATGCCGCGGTGGCCGTTGTGCATTTTAAATGTTTCCAGGCCAAACGACAGTGCGATGATCTGGTGGCCGAGGCAGATACCGAATACCGGTGTGCCGGTTGCAATCAGTTCTTTCACCACGTTTATTTCATCGGTCATTACCGACGGATCGCCGGGACCGTTGCTCAGCATAATACCGTCCGGGTTCCAGGCCATGATTTCGGCCACACCGGTTTTCATCGGGAATACTTTTACAAGACAACCGCGGCTGGCGAGGCAGCGGACGATATTTTTCTTCACGCCGTAGTCGATCAGGGCCACTTTGCGCGGGGCATCGGGATCACCAACGAGGTACGGCGTTGTTGTGGATACTTTGGATGAAAGCTCCAGCCCTTCCATGGAAGGAACTTTGGCGAGGATGGCTTTCAGTTTATCAATATCCAATTCGGAACTCGAGATGATGGCGTTCATGGCTCCGTGATCGCGCACGTGGCGAACGATGGCGCGGGTGTCCACTTCGCAGATGCCCACGATGCCCTGTTGGGTAAAATAATCCTGGATGGACATATCGGCTCCCGGGCGGGAATAGTTCGGGCTGAACTTTTTACAAACGAGTCCGGCAATTTTAATCGAATCCGATTCTACTTCCTCGTTTTTGATACCGTAGTTCCCGATATGTACCGAGGCCGCGGTAAGAATCTGTCCGTAGTAGGACGGATCGGTAAAAATTTCCTGGTACCCGGTCATCCCGGTGTTAAAACAGATTTCGCCGGTGGTGGTGCCGATGGCGCCTGCGGCTTTTCCGTGAAATACGGTCCCGTCCTGGAGCAGGAGAACGGCGGGTGGAAGTGCGGTGTATTTCAACTTGGTGGCTTTGTCTTTTGTACTGTTAATCACGCTTCTGGACGATTTAGAAAAAGAAAAAGGGATAAAGCAAAATTACTTTATCCCTTTTTTGTGGAGAAATCAACTTGTTGACAAATTATTCACTTGCGTTGTTTTCGTCTTTTGCGGTAGCGTCTTCGGCTTTTTTCTTGCCACCACGGCCACGGCGGGTCGTTTTGGCTTTTTTCTCGCCTTTTGACTTTTCGGTGAGCAGCAACTCGTTAAAGTCAACCAGCTCAATCATTGCCATTTCAGCATTATCGCCGGGGCGGGTGCCGAGGCGGATGATGCGGGTGTATCCACCCGGGCGGTCGGCCACTTTACCGGCGATTTCGCCGAAGAGGGCTTTTAAAGCATCGTTGTTCTGCAGGTAGCTGAACACCACGCGGCGCGAGTGCGTCGAGTCGGTTTTCGATTTGGTGATCAGTGGTTCAACATACACGCGCAGGGCTTTTGCCTTGGCGATGGTGGTGTTGATGCGTTTGTGCACGAGCAGGGAGCATGCGAGGTTGGCCATCAGCGCGCGGCGGTGACCATCTTTACGGCTCAGGTGATTATTTTTATTTCCGTGTCTCATTTCTTCTTTGTTCCTTTTTTTGGATAAATCCGTTAGTCTTTATCAAGCTTGTATTTGGCGATGTTCATGCCGAAGTGAAGGCCTTTGTTCTGTACAAGTTCTTCGAGTTCGGTGAGCGACTTTTTACCGAAGTTGCGGAACTTCAGGAGGTCGTTCTTGTTGAACGAAACCAGGTCACCGAGCGTTTCCACATCAGCTGCTTTGAGGCAGTTGAGGGCGCGAACGCTGAGGTCCATGTCAACAAGCTTGGTTTTAAGTAACTGACGCACACGCATGGTGTCTTCGTCAAATTCTTCAACACTTGATTTTTCAAGGTTTTCAACGGTGATTTTCTCATCGCTGAACAGCATGAAGTGGTGAATCAGAATTTTGGCGGCTTCTTTCAGCGCGTTTTTCGGATGAATCGAACCGTCAGAAACGATTTCAATAACGAGTTTTTCGTAGTCGGTCTTTTGTTCTACACGGTAGTTTTCTACGGTGAACTTCACGTTGCGGATCGGTGTGAAAATCGAGTCGATTGCAATCAGCCCGATCGGCGCATTAACCGGTTTGTTCTCTTCCGACGGAACGTAGCCACGACCTTTGTCGATGGTGAGTTCCATTTTCAGTTTCACAGACGGTTCCATATTGCAGATCACAAAATCCGGGTTCAGCACCTGGAAACCGGAAGTGAATTTTCCGATATCGCCGGCGGTGAGCTGGGTTTTTCCTGTGATATTCACTACAACCTTTTCGTTATCGGTTGTTTCGATCTGGCGTTTGAAGCGAACCTGTTTCAGGTTCAGAACGATTTCAGTTACATCTTCCATAACACCTTTGAGTGTGGAGAACTCATGTTCAACACCTTCGAGGCGGATGGTAGTGATGGCATAACCTTCGAGCGACGACAACAGGATACGGCGTAATGCGTTTCCGATGGTGATGCCGTAACCCGGCTCAAGCGGACGGAATTCAAAAAGACCTTCCGTGTCACTTGACTGTATCATGATAACCTTATCCGGTTTCTGGAAATCGAGAATGGCCATTGTTTTATATATTTTGTTGTTTAACTCCTTGTTAGTTACCCTGGAAAAGTCAGTGATTACTTCGAATACAATTCGACGATCAGCTGTTCTTTGATGTTTTCCGGTATCTGTGTACGTTCCGGGAAGTTTACAAACTTGCCGGTCAGGTTACTCGGATTAAACTCAATCCACGGGAAACTGCTCGTTCCGGAAACTGAATTGGTAATGTTTTCCAGTGTTTTCGAGCGTTCACGAACCGAAATTTCATCGCCCGGCTTCAGGGTGTACGAAGGAATGTTCACCACTTTGCCGTTTACATTGATATGACGGTGTGACACAAGCTGGCGGGCAGCTGCACGCGAAGGCGCAATACCCATACGGTAAACAACATTATCGAGGCGTGCTTCGATGAGTTGCAGGAGCACTTCACCGGTGATGCCTTTGGCACGTGATGCACGTTCGAAAATAATTGCGAACTGGCGCTCAAGAATGCCATATGTATATTTAACTTTCTGTTTCTCCTGGAGCTGTACAGCGTATTCCGATTTCTTGGCACGTTTCGAAGCGGCGCCGTGAATTCCGGGAGGATAGTTTTTCTTTTCAAGTGCTTTTGAAGGGCCGAAGATCGGCTCTTTAAATCTGCGGGCGATTTTGGTCTTGGGACCTGTATATCTTGCCATCGTTGTTTCTTTTTAAATGTTTTTTGTTAATGGATCGGAGGATTAAACGCGGCGGCGTTTGGGCGGACGACATCCGTTGTGCGGCAGCGGTGTGATATCGATGATTTCAGTAACCTCGATACCGCTGGTGTGCAGCGTACGGATTGCAGATTCGCGGCCTGCTCCCGGTCCTTTAACATAAACTTTTACTTTGCGAAGTCCTGCTTCGAAAGCTACTTTGGCGCAATCTGATGCGGCCATCTGGGCTGCGTACGGGGTGTTCTTTTTCGAACCCCGGAAACCCATTTTGCCTGCACTTGCCCATGAAATCACTTGTCCCGATATGTTAGTAAGCGAGATAATGATGTTGTTAAATGTGGCATTGATGTGTGCTTCGCCAACTGCGTCAACTTTAACTACGCGCTTTTTAGCGGCAGCCTTAGCTGAAGTTGCAGCACCACCTTTTCCACCCTGCTGTTGTTTAGCCATTTTGATTTACTCGTTATGCCGCCACACGGATCAAGGCGCTGACAGCTTGTTTAAGCGTTACTTTACTTGGTTGCTTTTTTCTTGTTAGCGATTGTCTTACGCTTACCTTTACGGGTACGCGCATTTGTTTTGGTGCGCTGGCCGCGAACCGGTAACCCGTTACGGTGACGGATTCCGCGGAACGTGCCAATGTCCTGCAAACGCTTGATGTTGAGCTGAACTTCCGAGCGCAATGCACCTTCAACCTTGATCTTTTCGTTGATGATGGTTCGGATTTTGTTCAGGTCGTCATCGTTCCACTCCTGTACTTTTTTGTCTTCGCTGATTCCAGCTTCAGCCAGGATGCTTGCGGCGGTGCTGCGGCCGATCCCAAAGATATAGGTCAGACCGATTACACCCCTTTTGTTTTTCGGTAAATCAATACCGGCAATACGTGCCATTTATTGTCGTTTAAAGTGTTTTACTTTTTTTTAAATCCGTTGCCCGGCTTAGCCTTTCTGGCGCTGCTTGAATTTCGGATTCTTTTTGTTGATCACGTATACGCGGCCTTTGCGGCGTACGATGATACACTCTGGGCTGCGTTTCTTTACGGATGTTCTTACTTTCATTGTTACTCGTTTTTATCGGTTGAGGCAACACATTGTATGCTGCCCGGGTATTGTTTACTTATTTATAGCGGTACGAAATTCGTCCCTTCGTTAAATCGTACGGAGAAATCTCCACACGTACTTTATCTCCCGGCAGGATTTTGATGTAGTTCATCCGCATCTTGCCCGAAATATGCGCCACAATCACATGACCGTTTTCGAGTTCCACCCTGAACATTGCGTTCGAGAGTGCTTCGATAATCGTTCCGTCTTGCTCAATGGCTGGTGTTTTTGCCATGTTTTATATTTCGATCTGTTTTAATTTCAATACTTCTTCAATTTCCGCGAAAGAAGATAAAATATCCGCTTTCCCGTTTTTTACTGCCACCGTGTGTTCGTAATGTGCCGATGGTTTGCCATCTGCAGTAATTACCGTCCACCCGTCGCGCAGAAAACGAACGTTCCTGGTTCCCATGTTGATCATCGGCTCAATGGCGATCACCAAACCGTCTTCCATTTTCGGTCC
The DNA here is from genome assembly GCA_943372645.1 of Chitinophaga pinensis. Classification (GTDB taxonomy): domain Bacteria; phylum Bacteroidota; class Bacteroidia; order Palsa-965; family Palsa-965; genus VBWE01. The sequence goes on from CALRZN010000010.1 coordinate 15,384, forward strand.
GCTGCCTTTCTTCCCGTAATTCGGGACATCAGGACTTTCGTGCAACTTCACGCCTACTCCGTGCCCGGTCAGCTCGCGGACAACACCGTAACCGTTGTTTTCCGCATGCGCCTGAACCGCTTCGCTGATATCACCGATGCGATTGCCGATGATTGCTTTTTCGATTCCCTTGTACAGGCTTTCTTTCGTTACCCGAAGCAGTTTCAGTACATCCTCCCCTACTTCACCGACCGGAAATGTAAACGCCGAGTCGCCAACGTATGAATTGAGTACCACACCGCAATCCACCGAAACCACATCGCCATCTTTAATGACGTCTTTGCCGGGAATACCATGTACCACCTGTGCATTCATACTGATGCAGAGCGATGCGGGAAATCCGCGGTATCCTTTGAAAGCCGGTACGCCCTGGTGATCGCGGATAAATGTTTCTGCAATCTTGTCCAGTTCGGCCGTTGTAACTCCGGGGCGCAGTTCATTTGCAACTGCTGCCAGGGTCTTTCCAACAAGTAAAGAACTCAGTCGTATTAACTCTATTTCCTCTGCCGTCTTGTAGTAAATCATCGCTTAAACAGAAGCGTTGGCTACCATGCCTGTTGACGAGCGTCCTTTGATACGGCCCGATTTCATCAGACCATCGTAATGACGCATTAACAGGTAACTTTCAATCTGCTGCAGCGTGTCGAGTACCACACCCACGAGGATGAGGATAGACGTTCCGCCGAAGAACTGGGCAAACTGGTTGTTTACTCCGAAGTTCACCACCACCGCAGGCAGCGCCGCAATAACGGCAAGCATGAGTGATCCGGGGAAAGTAATGCGCGACATTACGGCATCAATATATTCTGCAGTTTTTTTGCCGGGTTTCACGCCGGGAATAAAACCTTCGTTACGCTTCAGTTCGTCTGCCATCATGTTCGGATTGATCGTGATTGCAGTGTAGAAGTAAGTGAACGCAATAATGAGCAGTGCTTCCACCAGGTTGTACATAAAGCTGTAATGATCGCTGAAGTTGCGGATAAACCACGACGACTGATCAGCAGCAAAACCTACAAGCGTAATCGGGATAAGCATAATCGCCTGGGCAAAGATGATCGGCATTACACCGGCAGCATTTACTTTCAGCGGGATGAAGTTGCGGTTTCCGCCGTACTGTTTGTTACCTACAATACGTTTTGCGAAGTGTACCGGGATGCGGCGTGTGCCCTGCACCATGAGGATACAGAAGATAACGATACCCAGCAGCACAGCAATTTCAACAAGGAACATGATGAGTCCGCCTCCGCCTGAGTGGTAACGGCTGTCAAATTCAGTAAGGAACGCATACGGCAGTCGGGCGATAATACCGATCATGATGATGAGGGAGATACCGTTGCCGATACCTTTGTCGGTAATCTTTTCACCGATCCACATTACAAACATGGTTCCGGTAACAAGTACGAGTACCGACTGAATCCACCACATGGAATCGATATTCGGAACAACATCCTGGTTAACCACAACCTGTGTGGCGAGGTAACCGCCGGCCTGCATTGCTGTAATAACAACAGTGAGGTAACGGGTGTACTGGTTGATCTTTTTGCGTCCGCTTTCTCCGTCGCGCTGGAGGCGCTGGAAGTACGGTAATGCCATGGTGAGCAGCTGCAGAATAATGGATGCAGAGATGTACGGCATGATACCGAGCGCAAACACGGAGGCATTGCTGAAAGCACCACCCGAGAACAGGTTGATGAGTTCGAGCAGGCCGCCCTGGTTGGATGCATCCCGTGCGGTTTTAAGCGCCACCGGATCAACGCCCGGAAGCACCACGAAGGTGCCGAGGCGGAAGATCAGCAAAAAGCCGAGTGTGAGGAGAATGCGCGCACGCAACTCCTCAATCTTCCAGATGTTCGAAATAGTTTCGATGAATTTCTTCATACTCAGAGCGTTGTAGCGGTTCCGCCTTTTGCTTCAATGGCCGCTTTGGCCGAAGCAGAGAACGCATGCGCTTTAATGTCAACTTTTGCTTTCAGTTCGCCGCGGCCAAGGATCTTTACAAGATCTTTTTTCGCAGCCAGTCCGTTTTCAACGAGAACAGCCTGGTCAACAGTAGTCAGGTTCCGTTTCTCAACCAGTGTCTGGATGGCGTCAAGGTTGATGCCTTTGTATTCCACACGGTTGATATTTTTGAAACCGAACTTCGGCACCCGGCGCTGGAGCGGCATCTGGCCACCCTCGAAGCCACGTTTGCGGGAGTAACCCGAGCGCGACTGGGCACCTTTATGACCACGTGCGGAAGTTCCGCCCTTGCCTGATCCCTGTCCGCGACCTACGCGTTTGCCTTCGTTTTTTACCGAACCTTTGGCCGGTTTTAAAGTGTGCAATTTCATTGCTTTATCGTGCTAATAATGCGTTAAATATTTTCAACTGTTACCAGGTGATTCACTTTGGCAACCATGCCAAGAATCTGCGGTGTAGCTTCTTTTTCTACAACGTGGTGCATTTTACGTAATCCAAGGGCTTCGAGGGTACGCTTCTGGCGTACAGTGTGGTCGATGCCGCTTTTTACCTGTTTGATCCGGATTTTAGCCATTTCAGTTTGTCTTAGCCGTTGAATACTTTTTCCATGGTAATGCCACGCTGCTGGGCAACGGTAATGGCATCACGCATTTTCATGAGTGCATCCATCGTAGCTTTCACTACGTTATGCGGGTTTGAAGACCCTTTTGATTTTGCAAGAACGTCGGTTACACCAACACTTTCGAGTACAGCGCGCATCGCACCACCGGCAATTACACCGGTACCGTGTGAAGCGGGCTTCAGGAACACCTGCGATCCGCCGTATTTACCTTCCTGGGCATGCGGAACGGTTCCGTTCACGATGCATACTTTCACGAGGTTTTTCTTTGCGTCATCAATTGCCTTGGTGATCGCATCAGTAACTTCTTTTGCTTTACCGAGACCATAACCTACAACCCCTTTTTCATTACCTACAACAACGATTGCGGTGAAGGTGAATGCGCGGCCGCCTTTGGTTACTTTAGTTACACGATTTACAGCAACGAGCTTGTCTTTGAGCTCGATATCGCTTGATTTGACACGTCTTACGTTAACGTTTGCCATGTTGGTTTCTTCGTTTCTTTGGTTCGATTAGAATTGGAGACCTGCTTCGCGTGCTGCGTCAGCCAGTGCCTTAACACGGCCGTGGTAGAGATAACCGCCACGATCGTACGACACTGCTGTCAGACCGGCAGCTACTGCTTTTTTGGCAATGCTTTCACCAACCTGTTTGGCCTGTTCGGTTTTGTTGATTTTCTGTCCTTTAGCGGAGAAGTCTTTATCACGCGACGAGCTTGACATAAGTGTCTTGCCATTTACGTCGTCGATAATCTGCGCGTAAATCTCCTTGTTGCTGCGGTAAACTGCAAGACGCGGGCGCTCTGCGGTACCTTTTACCACTTTGCGTACACGCATCCGGATGCGGTTTCTGCGATATGTTTTTGTTACTTTCATTGGTCTTTCTTTTTAGCTCACGGGTTTGGCCGTGAAAATTCCTGGTTTTATTATTTACCGGCCGATTTGCCTGCCTTGCGGCGGAGAATTTCGCCCGAGAACTTGATACCCTTGCCTTTGTACGGCTCCGGCTTGCGCAGCGAGCGGATTTTGGCGGCTACCATGCCCAGCAGTTCGTTGTCGGCACATTCCATTGTAATTTTCGGGTTCTGCCCTTTTTCCTGGCTGGTTACCACTTTGATTTCAGCAGGCAATTCGAAAATAACGTTGTGTGAGTAACCCAGGGTGAGCTCCAGCTGCTGGCCTTTTACGGCAGCACGGTAACCTACACCTACGAGTTCCTGTTCGGTTTTAAAACCTTCCGAAACGCCCTTGATCATATTGGCCAGGAGCGAACGGTATAAACCGTGCAGTGCGCGGTGGCGCTTCTGTTCGGTATGACGGGAAACAACTACTTCCCCGTTTTCAATTGCAACAGAGATAGCCGGATCAATGGTGCGGCTGAGCTGTCCTTTGGCGCCTTTTACCGATACAACATTGTTGCCGGCAACATTTACTTCTACGCCTTTAGGCAGTGTGATCGGAAGTTTTCCTATACGTGACATCGTGTTTTCCCTCCGCTGTTAATAAACGTAACATAATACTTCACCACCTACTTTTTCGGTGCGTGCTTCCTTATCGGTCATAACACCACGTGATGTTGACACGATAGCAATGCCCAGTCCGTTCATCACGCGCGGCATGGCTTCCACACCTGCGTATTTACGCAGACCCGGTGTGCTGATCCGGACTAAACCACGGATAGCGGGCTGCTTGGTAACCGGATGGTACTTGAGAGCGATTTTGATGATTCCCTGCGCGTTGGCAGCGTCATCGAACTTGTAGTTAAGGATATACCCTTTTTCAAAAAGGATCTTGGTGATTTCCTTTTTGAGGTTGGAAGCAGGAACTTCCACTACACGGTGATTTGCCTTGATGGCATTCCTCACACGGGTGAGGTAATCAGATACGGTATCAGTCATTGTTTGCGTTTATATGTTATCCCGCTCGCAGGATAATTATACAAACACCTTTTATTTTAAAGCTGGTGGTGTTCGTTTTACCAGCTGGCCTTTGTTACGCCCGGAATTTTACCCATCAGGGCCATTTCACGGAATTGGTTACGTGAAAGACCGAACAGACGGATATAGCCCCGCGGACGACCGGTAAGCTTGCAGCGGTTACGCTGACGTACACGTGATGAGTTACGCGGAAGTTTCGAGAGGCCGATATAATCGCCATCTTTCTTCAGCTGCGCACGCTTATCTGCATACTGGGCTACAAGCTTCGCACGTTTGCGTTCGCGTGCTTTCATTGATTCCTTAGCCATGTCGCTTTTGTTGGTTTATTTATATTTTGTTACTTACTTATTTCTTCTCTTTTCCTTTGAACGGGAGGCCAAATTCGCTCAGCAGCGCATGTGCTTCCTCATCATTGGGCGCCGAAGTTACGAATGTTATGTCCATTCCCATAATTTTTGACACTTTATCGATGTCAATTTCCGGAAAAATGATCTGTTCGGTGATTCCGAGGGTGTAATTTCCACGTCCGTCGAAGCCTTTTTCGTTGATTCCGCGGAAATCACGGATACGCGGAAGTGCAGTGGCGATAAGGCGATCGAGGAATTCGTACATCTTTTCGCCGCGCAGGGTAACTTTAACACCGATGGCTACGCCTTTACGGAGTTTAAAGTTCGAAATATCTTTGCGGGAGATGGTCGAAACCGGTTTCTGACCGGTAATCTGTGCCATTTCCTTAACAGCGCCTTCGATAAGTTTCTTATCGGCTACAGCGTCACCTACACCCTGGTTGATGCAGATTTTCTCCAGGCGGGGAACCTGCATGGAAGAGCTGTAATTAAATTTTTCCTTCATCGCAGGCACTACCTTTTCAGTGTAGTGCGCTTTCATGCGCGGAACATACGTTTTAGTAGCCATGTTACTTAATCACTTCAAGTTTGTTAGACCCTTTTTTGTCGCCTTTTACTTTGGCAACGCGCGCCATTTTGCCGGTTTTCTCATCCAGGCTGCGTCCTACGCGAACCGCTTCTCCGTTGAAAACGAGTTTCAGGTTGGAGATATGAATGGAGGCTTCTTTTTCAACGATGCCGCCGTTCGGATATTTGGCCGTGGGTTTGGTATGGCGTTTCACTTTATTAACGCCTTCAACAATCGCACGGTTGTTTTTGGTATCCACAGAAACGATCTTTCCGCGTTCTCCTTTGCTGTTGCCGGAAATCACTTCAACGAGATCGTCTTTTTTTATTTTAAGCTTGGCCATGTCTGGTTACGTTTAAAGCACTTCAGGTGCCAATGAGATAATTTTTGTATAAGTTGATTCGCGCAGTTCGCGTGCTACGGGTCCGAAAATACGTGTACCGCGGAGTTCGTCCTGGGCATTCAGCAGCACACAGGCGTTGTCGTCGAAGCGGATATACGAACCGTCATTGCGGCGGATTTCTTTTTTCGTGCGCACTACTACCGCTTTCGATACCGTACCTTTTTTTACGTTACCGGAAGGGATGGCGTGTTTTACAGTAACGACGATTTTATCGCCGATGCCTGCATAACGTTTCTTGGTTCCTCCAAGTACGCGGATAACAAGCACTTCTTTCGCTCCGCTGTTGTCGGCTACATTGAGCCGGGATTCCTGCTGTACCATTGTTCAGTTTCGTTTATTCGTTAACCCTTACTTCGCACGTTCCACAATTTCAACCAGGCGCCAGCATTTTGATTTGCTCAGCGGGCGGGTTTCCATGATGCGCACGGTATCACCGATGTTGCATTCGTTTTTCTCATCATGCGCCATGAAGGTTGATGTTTTCTTAACGAATTTCCCGTATTTCGGGTGTTTCACCTTACGCTCAACGCTGACCACAATTGATTTGGTCATTTTGTTGCTGGTTACGATGCCGACCTTTTCTTTGCGGTCTTTTCTGGTCTTTTCCATTTTCTGTTCGCTTTCAGCCGGTTTTTTCCGATATTTTTTTCCGGAACCGGCTTATGTTGTTTTATGCAGCGCTTGTTTTCTTTTTAAGTTCGGTGATCAGCCGGGCGATGGTGCGACGCGTGTTGCGTATTTTGGCCGGGTTATCAATCGGCGAAACACTGTGGCTGAGTGAAAGTTTCTCCAGCGTGCTGCGCTCAATCTCAATCTGTTTTTGCAGATCACTTGCCGATAAAGCGATAATATCTTTGTTTTTCATTGCTTTCCTGGTTTTTACGGATCAGTTCTTGGTTACGCGGTTTCCTCCTGGTAATCGGCACGCACAATAAACTTGGTGGTAACCGGTAATTTCTGTGCTGCAAGGCGGAGTGCTTCTTTGGCAATTGCCAGCGGAACACCTTCGGCTTCGAAAATGATACGGCCGGGTTTTACTACGGCAACCCAGTATTCCGGGGCACCTTTACCTTTACCCATACGTACTTCGGCAGGTTTGCGGGTGATCGGCTTGTCCGGGAACACACGGATCCAGATCTGGCCTTCGCGTTTCATAAAACGTGTAACGGCAACACGGGCAGCTTCAATCTGCTTGGCGGTGAGCCAGCATCCTTCTTCTGCTTTGATGGCGAAAGACCCGAACGCCAGCTGATCGCCGCGTTTCGCGTTGCCTTTCATTTTCATCTTGTGCATCTTCCGATATTTCGTACGTTTCGGCTGTAACATTGTTGTATGCTGTTAAAAAGTGATTGTCCTGTTAACTGATTAACCCTTGTTGTCTGCTGCGGGTTTGCGGTTGCTGTTGCCCTGCCCTGCTTTGCGCGGACGGCGACGGTCGCCACCATTGTTATTGTTGTTGCTGCGTTTTTCGCGGATAGCGCTCTGTGCGTTCGGCGAAAGATCGCGTTTGCCATACAGTTCGCCTTTGCAGATCCACACTTTCACGCCGATACGGCCATATGAAGTATGTGCTTCCGAAATAGCGTAGTCAATATCAGCGCGGAGGGTGTGCAGCGGCACACGGCCTTCCATGTAGCCTTCAACGCGGGCAATTTCAGCACCAGCCAGGCGGCCCGAACATTTTACACGGATGCCTTCAGCTCCCATGCGCATGGTCGAAGCAATGGCCATTTTAATGGCGCGGCGGAACGAAATACGACCTTCAATCTGGCGTGCAATGCTGTCTGCAACTAAACGTGCATCCAGTTCCGGACGTTTGATTTCGAAGATGTTCAGCTGAATCTCTTTCTTGGTGAGTTTCTTTACTTCTTCTTTCAGCTTGTCTACTTCTTTGCCGCCTTTTCCGATGATGATACCCGGACGTGCAGTATGAATTGTAACCGTAACGAGCTTCATGGTGCGCTCGATAACGATTTTCGAAATGCTTCCTTTTGAAAGACGGGCTTTCAGGTAGTTGCGGATCTTTTCGTCCTCAACAATCTTATCGCCGAAATTATTACCGCCGAACCAGTTCGAGTCCCAGCCTTTAACGATACCAAGACGATTTCCGATCGGATTTGCTTTCTGTCCCATTGCGTTTATGCTCTTTGTTTGATGCTTTGGATTATATGATTATTCGCCTTGTTTTTCAACGATGGTCAATGTAACATGGTTCGAACGCTTCTGCATGCGGTAAGCACGTCCCTGCGGAGCCGGCTTGATACGCTTCAGGGAAGTGGCGCTGTCAACCATCACCGACGCTACGAACAGGTTGTTCTCATCAGGACGGTTGCCCGATTTCTTTTCGTAGTTGTTGATCGCAGAAAGCAGGAGTTTTTCAAGACGTCCGGCTGCTTCTTTATTGGTGAAGCGCAGGATGTTAAGTGCCTTGAACACTTCCTGACCGCGGATCAGGTCGGCGCAGAGGCGCATTTTGCGTGGCGATGTCGGCACGTTGCGCATGCGGGCGATATAGGTTGATTTCATCGCCTCTTTACGGGCTTCAGCCCTGTCTTTTTTTCTGGTTGACATGATTCTGTAATGTCGCTGTTAGTCAGTTATTATTTTCCCGATTTGTCGCTCTTGTTGTTGCCCGAGTGACCGCGGAAGTTGCGTGTCGGAGCAAATTCACCAAGACGGTGTCCCACCATGTTTTCGGTAACGTATACCGGAATAAATTTATTCCCGTTATGAACTGCAAAGGTGTGTCCTACAAACTCCGGTGTGATCATCGAACGACGCGACCAGGTTTTGACAGCAGTCTTCTTTCCTGAAGCGTTCAGGACTTGAATTTTCTTTTCCAGTGCAGGTTCCACAAAGGGACCTTTTTTCAGCGAGCGTGCCATTTTTTGTTATTTATGCTGCGAGTGCAATTAGTCGATTACTTTTTCTTTGCTTCGATGATGTATTTGTTCGAAGCTTTTTTCGGGTAGCGGGTTTTGTGACCTTTCGCCGGTTTGCCGGTACGTGAGCGCGGGTGACCGCCTGATGCACGTCCTTCACCACCACCCATCGGGTGATCTACCGGGTTCATAGCCACACCACGTGTACGTGGGCGGATACCGCGCCAGCGTTTACGGCCGGCTTTACCGTCAACCTGCAGGTTGTGATCCGGGTTTGAAACCGAGCCCACTACCGCGAGGCAGGTGCAAAGAATCATACGCAGTTCGCCTGAAGGCATTTTAAGTGTTGCGAAACGGCCGTCGCGGGCTGCAAGCTGGGCGTACGAACCGGCACTGCGTGCCATTTTCGCTCCCTGTCCCGGGCGGAGTTCGATGTTGTGGATGATGGTTCCCAGGGGAATATCCGACAACGGCAGGCAGTTACCGATTTCCGGTGATGCTGTTTTGCTGCTCATTACTTTCTGGCCTACTTTCAGGCCGTTCGGAGCAATGATATAACGTTTCTCGCCGTCAGCATACACCAGCAGTGCGATGCGGGCTGTGCGGTTCGGATCGTATTCAATGGTTTTTACAGTTGCCGGGATGTCAAACTTGTCGCGTTTGAAATCGATCACACGGAACATTTTTTTGTGTCCGCCACCGATATAACGCATGGTCATTTTGCCGGAACTGTTACGGCCGCCTGAACGTTTGATCGGCTGCAGCAGGCTTTTCTCAGGAGCCGATGACGTGATGTCAGCGCTCGATACGATTTCCTTGTATCGCTGGCCTGGTGTTAACGGACGGAATTTCTTGATCGCCATTTTATAGAGCTTTCTTTCTATTTATTTTTCTTAGAGACTGCTGTAGAAATCGATGGTATCGCCTTTTTTCAGGGTAACAACCGCTTTCTTGGTGCGGTTTGCTACACCAACCTGTACGCCGGTACGGGTCATGCGCATTTTTACTTTACCGATATAACGCATGGTGTTAACGGTTTCAACGGTTACACCGTACATGCTTTCCACAGCCTTTTTGATCTGAAGTTTATTGGCTTCGCTGGCCACCACAAAACCATAACGGTTCAGTTTTTCCTGGTTGGCAGTCACTTTTTCAGTGATGATCGGCTTGATGAGGATGTTATTCATCGCTCTGTTGTTTTTCGTATTGATTAGTTATTCAGCAGCTTTTCCAGTGTCTCTACCGATCCTTCAGCGAGCAGCAGTGTTGATGCGTTCAGAATATCATAAGTATTTAATTCTGAAGCTGTTACAACACGCGCACCCTTTAAATTTCGGGACGACAAATATATATTTTTGTTGTGATCGCCCAACACCAGCAGCGTTTTTTTACCGCTGAGGTTCAGGTTTTTAAGCAATTCCGCGTAGCTGCTGGTTTTCGGCGTCTCGAAGCTGAAATTTTCGAGTACGGTGATTGCGTTATCTTTTGCTTTGTAAGCGAGTGCCGATTTACGGGCAAGTTTTTTCACCTTTTTGTTCAGGCTGAAATCGTATTCGTGCGGTTTCGGACCAAAAACACGTCCGCCACCACGGAACAGCGGCGATTTCATGCTGCCTGCGCGGGCTCCGCCGGTACCTTTCTGGCGCTTGAGCTTTTTGGTAGTACGGTGAATTTCCGCACGCTCTTTCGCTTTGTGGGTTCCCTGGCGCTGCGCAGCAAGGTATTGTTTCACATCCAGGTAAATGGCGTGATCGTTCGGCTCAATTCCGAATACTTCTGTATTCAGTTTCACCTTTTTCGAAGTGGCCTGGCCACTGATGTTATATACTGCGAGTTCCATGATTACTTCTCGATCAGAACGTATGAACCTTTTGATCCGGCAATTGAACCTTTCACAATGATGAGGTTTTTGTCGGCCATTACTTTTACAATTTCGAGGTTTTGCGCTTTTACATTTTTGCCACCTGTACGGCCGGCCATGCGCATTCCCTTCATAACACGTGCTGCGAACGACGAGTTACCGAGTGATCCCGGAGCACGGAGACGGTCATGCTGACCGTGCGTGGTTCCGCCCACACCACCAAAGTTGTGGCGTTTCATTACACCCTGAAAACCTTTGCCTTTGCTTACGCCGCTCACATCCACAAACTCACCTTCAGCGAAGAGTTCTGCGGTAATCACATCACCCACATTTTTGGGTTCGGTGAAACCTTTGAATTCAACCACTTTACGTTTCGGTGTGGTGCTTGCTTTTTTGAAGTGCCCCTGCATTGCCATTGACGTGTGTTTTTCTTTCTTCTCGTCAAATGCAATCTGAAGTGCTTCGTAGCCGTCTGTCTCCTTGGTTTTTACTTGCGTTACAACGCAAGGACCTGCTTCGATAATTGTGCATGGCACGTACTTGCCATTGGCACCGAAAAAGCTGGTCATTCCGAGTTTTTTACCAATTATTCCTGACATCTTCTTGTACGTCTAATTATTGATTATTAAACAGCTCCCGGTTAAGGAACTTTGATTTCTACTTCAACACCGCTCGGTAATTCGAGCTTCATGAGCGCATCCACAGTTTTCGAAGTCGAGCTGTAGATATCAAGCAGACGCTTGTAGCTGCAGAGCTGGAACTGCTCACGTGCTTTTTTGTTTACGTGGGGCGAGCGCAGCACCGTGAAAATACGCTTCTGGGTCGGCAGCGGAATAGGACCGCTAACAACTGCACCTGTCGATTTTACGGTCTTCACGATCTTCTCAGCCGACTTGTCAACGAGATTGTAATCGTACGACTTGAGTTTGATTCTGATCTTTTGGCTCATGATATGTTTAAATATGCTGGTTCTGTTTGATTATGCTTTTTGTGCTTTCTGACCTTTTGCTTTTGCAATAACTTCTTCAGACAATGCACGCGGAATTTCTGCGTAGTGCGAAAACTCCATGGTTGAAGAAGCACGTCCGGATGTGATCGTACGTAACTGGGTTACATAACCGAACATTTCCGACAGCGGCACTTTGCCTTTGATTACCTGGGCAGTTCCTTTCGAATCCATGCCTTCAATCATTCCGCGGCGCTTGTTAAGGTCACCTACCACATCACCCATGTTCTGTTCCGGGGTAATTACTTCGATCTTCATGATCGGCTCAAGTAACACCGGTGAACATTTCGGAAGTGCTTCACGGTATGCCGACTTGGCGCAGATTTCGAACGAGAGCGAATCCGAGTCAACCGCGTGGTACGAACCATCGGTCAGGCGAACCTTCATCGTGTCGAGTGCGTAACCAGCAAGTACACCGTTATGCATCGCAGCACGGAATCCTTTTTCAACAGCCGGGATAAATTCACGCGGAATGTTACCGCCGGTAATTTCGTTGATGAACTGCAGACCACCGTTTTTATCGGTTGCTTCGAAATCATCATCAGCAGGTCCGATTACAAACTTGATATCAGCGAATTTACCACGACCACCCGACTGCTTTTTGTATACTTCGCGGTGTTCGATAGAACCGTTGATACGTTCTTTATAGTTTACCTGGGGAGCGCCCTGGTTTACTTCTACTTTAAATTCGCGACGCAGACGGTCAACGATGATTTCGAGGTGAAGTTCGCCCATACCGCTGATGATGGTCTGTGCTGTTTCTTCGTCCGATTTCACGCGGAATGTCGGATCCTCTTCAGAAAGTTTGTTGAGTGCTACACCCAGCTTGTCGAGATCGGCCTGTGTTTTCGGCTCGATTGCGATACCGATAACCGGTTCTGGGAAGTTCATTGCTTCGAGTACAATCGGGTTTTTCTCGTCGCACAGGGTATCACCGGTACGGATATCTTTAAATCCTACAGCTGCACCGATATCACCGGCTTCGATGTAATCGATTGCATTCTGTTTGTTTGCGTGCATCTGGAAGATACGCGAGATACGTTCTTTCGAACCGCTGCGGGTATTCAGTACATACGAACCTGCATCAAGACGGCCCGAGTATGCGCGGAAGAATGCGAGGCGGCCTACAAACGGATCGGTTGCAATTTTGAATGCGAGCGCGGTAAACGGCTCTTTTGCATCCGGCTTGCGGGTAAGCTCTTCGCCGGTTTCCGGGTTGGTGCCTGTAATATTGTCTTTGTCAAGCGGAGAAGGCATCAGTTCCATCACGTAATCGAGCATGGTCTGAACACCTTTGTTTTTGAAAGCAGTACCACAAAGCATCGGAACAACTTTGTTGGCGATACACGCTTTGCGAAGTGCGGTGATGATTTCGGCCTCCGTAATTGAATCCGGATTTTCGAAAAACTTCTCCATGATTTTGTCATCGAATTCCGAAACAGATTCGAGCAGTTTTTCGCGCCATTCGGCAACGTCTGCTTTCATGTCTTCCGGAATCGGAACTACTTCAAACGACATTCCCTGGTCGTGTTCGTTCCAAACGATACCACGGTTGTTCACCAGGTCAACAACACCTTTGAAGTTCTCTTCGTTGCCGATCGGAAGCTGCAGCGGAATCGGGTTACCGCCGAGCACTTCGCTCACCTGTTTTACAACACTGAGGAAGTCGGCACCGGCACGGTCCATCTTGTTTACAAAACCAAGACGGGTTACGTTATAGTTATTGGCAAGACGCCAGTTTGTTTCTGACTGCGGCTCAACACCGTCAACGGCAGAAAACAAAAACACCAGGCCGTCGAGTACGCGGAGTGAACGATTCACTTCCACGGTAAAATCCACGTGACCTGGGGTATCAATAATATTGATTTTGTATTTATTACCACGGTAGTTCCAGTGGCAGGTGGTAGCAGCCGAGGTAATGGTTATACCGCGTTCCTGCTCCTGCACCATCCAGTCCATTGTTGCGGCACCATCATGCACCTCACCGATCTTGTGGTTAACACCGGTGTAGTACAGGATACGCTCTGTTGTAGTGGTTTTGCCCGCATCAATGTGAGCGGCAATTCCAATGTTTCGCGTAAATCGAAGATCCTGACTCATAGCTTAAGCTGCTTGCTTTATATTGGTATAATTAGAAACGGAAATGCGAATAGGCTTTGTTTGCTTCAGCCATACGGTGAACGTCTTCTTTCTTTTTGAAAGCAGAACCTTCTTCTTTGGCAGCGGCGATGATTTCTGCAGCCAGTTTGTTGGCCATTGACTTCTCGTTCCGGTCGCGTGCATAACCGATGAGCCATTTGATGCCCAGGGCTACTTTACGTTCGGGACGGATTTCCTGCGGAATCTGGAATGTAGCACCACCTACACGGCGGCTGCGCACTTCCACATTCGGCATTACGTTGTTCAACGCTTTTTTCCAGGTTTCTAACCCATCCTGCTCGGTACGTTTCTGAACGATTTCGAGTGCATCGTAAAAAATACCATACGCTTTTTGTTTGCCGCCGGAATACATCATGCTATTCACAAAACGGGTAACAATTTTTTCGCCGAATTTCGGATCGGGAAGCAGCGGGCGTTTTTTGGCTCTGGCTTTTCTCATGGTTGATTACAGAAGTCTGTTCTTTTCTTCGTTAATTATTTTTTGCCTTTTCCTTTTGCAGCGGCTGCACCGGCTTTGGCTTTCTTGGTTCCGTATTTCGAGCGGCGCTGATTACGACCTTCTACGCCAGCAGTATCGAGCGCTCCGCGAACGATGTGGTAACGTACACCCGGAAGATCTTTCACACGACCACCACGTACAAGCACAATCGAGTGTTCCTGCAGGTTATTACCTTCACCCGGGAGGTATGCAATTACTTCCAGTTTGTTGGTCAGACGAACCTTGGCCACCTTGCGGAGTGCAGAGTTCGGTTTCTTCGGTGTTGTTGTGTAAACACGGGTACAAATTCCACGTTTCTGCGGGCAGGAATCGAGTGCGGCAGATTTGCTACGGTTGGTAGCTGAAATGCGGCCTTTTCGTACGAGCTGCTGTATAGTCGGCATTTTGCTCTTTTTAGTTGATTCTCAGTTTTTTATCAAAATATTTTCACCCCAAACTGCATTTTTAGGGACGGCAAAGGTACAAATTATTTAATATAAACAACATGTGGTTGAAATATTTTTTCAGTGCTTTCAAGGGTTTTATGCAATGCTGCGATTCTATTGGGATATAGCACTATCAACATGGAGTCCTAACCGATTTGATGCCAAATTGCGTTTTACTCCGAACAAACCGCCCCGTTTTCTTCCTTTTCGGAACCCCAAAAACGCCCCGAAAAGCAATTCCCGGTATCCGAATAAATCATGTACTTTTGAACGTCTTATGTCAGCAGCCATTTCCGCCATCAGTTTTTACCTCCCCGAACGCGTTTTCACCAACGAAGACTATTACCGCACGTTCCCGGAAGCGCTGAACGGCAAAACCAGCCTCGAAAAGGTGGGCGTAAAAAAGCGCCACATCGCCCGCCCTGACGAAACGGCCTCCGACCTGGCCCTGGCTGCCGGCGAAAAACTGTTTGCCGAACACGGCATCGACCGCAGTTCCATTGATTTCCTGGTACTCTGTATAAACGAACCGGACTACTACACCCCTACCACGGCCTGTGTGCTGCAGGAAAAACTGGGCCTTCCCAAACACTGCGGCGCCTTTGATTACAACCTGGGCTGCAGCGGATTTGTGTACGGACTGGGCATTGCCACCGGCCTGCTGCACAGCATGGGCGCCCGCAATATCCTGCTGATTACCACCTCGGTACTGAGCCACACGTTTCATGAACGCGACCGCAGTTCGTGGTTTGTGTTCGGTGACGGGGCGGCGGCCACACTGATAACCGCCGGAAACGGTAATGAACCGGGAATCGGGCCGTTTGTTTACGGAACCGATGGCAAGGGCGAGGGCAAAATCATTGTGCGCGACGGCGGGGCACGTAATCCCATCAAAGCGGACTCGCACGACATTATAAAGGACGAATACGGCAACATTACCAGCCGCGCCAATTTTTACATGGACGGAACCGGCATTTTGCTGTTTACGCTGAAAACCGTGCCTGCGCTGGTACAGCAGGTGCTGGATAAAGCAAACCTGCAGCTGGCTGATATTGACCTGTTCGTATTCCACCAGGCCAATGCGTATATGAACGACACGATCCGCAAAAAAATAGGCATACCAGAAGAAAATTTTGTGCATTGCATCGAAAATACGGGCAACACAGTGGCTTCCACCATACCGATAGCGCTGTATGAATGCCGGCAGAACGGCCGTCTCAAACCCGGTATGCGCGTGCTGGTGGCCGGTTTCGGCACCGGGCTGTCGTGGGCCGCAACCATTATCCGGTTCTGAATGCTGGTATCAAACCATGACCTGGTAAATCAACGGTCATTGCATAATCACGGCACAGCATCTATCCTATTGTTGGTTCGGGATATCTCCCGAACCGCATAAAAAACTTACTTTTACCTTTCAAGAAACACCATCTATGTCAATTGCCGATTTTATCCAGAAAATAGAGGGCGAAATTGAGGAACTGCCGAAAGGATCGCTGCAACCGGAAACCCATTACCGGGAAATACCGGAATGGAGTTCTATGCACGCTTTGATTTTGATTGCGCTCTGCGAAACCGATTATGATGTAACGCTTACCGGTGAAGACATGCGGAGCTGCAAAACAGTAAATGACTTGTACACGCTGGTAAAAAGCCGCATGTAATGGCCTTTCTCGAAACCCGTAACGTTCGTCTCCGTGGCATTTCGGCCTGTGTACCGGCCCGGAAAGAATATAACCGCGATTACGATTGGATTACGGAAGACGAGCGCAAACTGCTGATTAAAACCACCGGTATTGCCTGCCGCCATGTTGCGCGCGAAGGCACAACCACCTCTGATCTCTGCACCATAGCTGCTGAAAAACTGCTGAACGAACTGGGCTGGAAAAAAGAAGAAATTGACCTTGTTGTTTTTGTAACACAGTCGCGCGATTATTTCCTGCCTTCCACCGCACTCATCCTGCACCAGAAACTCGGGCTTTCCAAAAACTGCGCGGCGTTTGATATGGGACTCGGCTGCAGCGGTTATGTGTACGGTCTTTCCACCGTGGCCGCCTACATGAGCGGGGGCAGCATGAAAAAAGCACTTTTACTGGCCGGCGATATTTCAACGGTTTCCGTAAACAAACGCGACAAAAGCACCTACCCGCTTTTCGGCGATTGCGGCACCGCCACCGCGCTGGAATACGATGCCGCCGCAGGCCCGATGGTGTTTAATCTGCAAAGCGACGGCACCGGTTACGAAGCGATCATAATGCCCGACGGTTGCCTGAAACAGTTATACAACGACGCTTCGTATGTGGAGCACGAAGTGGAAAAAGGCGTAATCCGCAGCAAACGCAATTTGTGGCTGAACGGACTCGATGTTTTTAACTTCTCAGTACGCGAAGCACCACCGAACATAACCGCGGTTATGAATTACAGCAACCGCACCGAAGCCGATTACGATTACCTCGTGATGCACCAGGCAAACCTGCTGATGAACGAAACCATCCGCAAAAAGCTGAAGATACCTGCAGAAAAAGTACCGTATTCACTGGCAGACTACGGCAATACCAGTTCGGCTTCTATTCCGCTTACCATTGTTTCGCAGCTTGCGGAACGCGCGAAACAACCAGCCCGCTGGCTCTTCTCCGGTTTCGGCGTGGGGCTTTCGTGGGGGTGCGTAAGTGTAGAAACCGATCAGCTTGTTTGTCCACCTGTAATTGAAACGGACGCATGATACAGACGCCTTTTCACCTGAACGGTAAAACCATATTAGTTACCGGTGCCTCCTCCGGTATCGGCAGGCAGATTGCGATCAGCATCAGCCAGATGGGCGGTAAGCTGGTCCTTACGGGCCGCAACACCGATGAACTGCAAAACACCAAAACATTGCTCCACGGGGGCGGCCACACGGCCATTACCGCCGACCTGCTGAAAGAAAACGAACGTAAAATGTTGCTGGAAAATACTCCGCAGCTCGACGGTTTTGTGCACTGCGCCGGCGTGGTACACCCGTTTCCCATCAAATTCATCGATCAGAAAAAGATGGATGAAACCATGAAGATCAACTACGAAGCACCTGTACTGCTTACCGGCGGGCTGCTGAAAAATAAAAAACTGAATAAAAACGCCTCCGTGGTGTTTATGTCGTCCATTTCGGGACAGCACCCGCACAAGGGCGGCGCATTGTACGGCAGCGCCAAGGCCGCCATTGAAACGTTTGCAAAAGTGGTGGCGCTCGAAAATTATCCGCAAGGCATTCGCTGTAACGTACTTTCGCCGGGCATGGTGATTACACCGATGTACAAACAGGCCGAGCAGGAAATGTCGAAAGAAGAAATGGACAAACACGTGGCGCGTTATCCGCTCGGCGCCGGGCAACCGGAAGATGTGGCCAACGCGGCTGTTTTTTTCCTGTCGGATGCTTCGCGCTGGATTACCGGTGTAAACCTGACACTTGACGGCGGATTTTTACTGGAAGGATAACATGATACAGCTCATTTCAATCGTTATACCGGTTTACAACAGCGCTGAAACACTCGGCGAACTGGCGGATGCGCTGCATTCGGAATTAAACCATAACCGCGGTTATGAATTAATTTTTGTAGACGACGGAAGCCGCGACAGCAGCTGGGCCGAGCTGGAGAAGATCAAGAAAAAACACCCGGAAAAAGTTACAGCCATACGCCTCAGCCGCAATTTCGGGCAGCACAATGCCATTGTGTGTGGCTTTGGTTTTGCAAAAGGCGATTATGTGCTTACGATGGATGACGATCTGCAGCATCCGCCCTCCGAAATCATGAAACTGGTAAACGAAGCAGAAGCCAGCGACGCCGACGTGGTGTATGGCATTCCGAAAGAACGCAAACACGGTGCGATACGCGTTGCGGGCAGTTATTTTGTCCGCAAATCATCGCGCTACGCGGCCGGCAACACGGGCGAAGGCAGTTCGTTCCGCCTGATGAAAAAAGAAATTGCCGATAACATCTGCGAACACCGCAATCACTCCATGCTGTTTATTGATGAAATACTGCACTGGTACACGGGCAATATTGCAACTACCGATGTGGCCCATCACCCGCGTAAAAAAGGGAAATCGGGGTACTCCTTCGGCAAGTTGATTTCGCTGTACCTGGATGTGGTGATCAACCACTCGGCCATCCCGCTGAAACTGATGACGTGGATCGGGCTTATTTCGTCGTTTGCTACGTTTACACTCGGCATGGTGTTCATTTACCGCAAGCTGGAACACAAAATTGAGGTGAGCGGTTTTGCCGCGCAGATTGTGGCGATACTCTTCACAGCGAGTATCCTGATGCTGTGTATGGGCATTGTGGGACAGTATATGTATAAACTGTTTCTGCTGCAGAATCGGCGGCCGCCGTTTGCGATTAATAAAAAGATTTAGGCTCGGTTGGGGTTGTGGTACGGTGTATGGTCCGGTGTATGGTCCGGCGTCAGGACCCGTCCAGACGCTTCATAACGTTGCTATTGGGATTTTTAATACATTAATGTTTTAAGTACTTCGGCGAATTCCTTATTTAATTTCGCGATTGTTTCCGGTTGCAGTTTTTCGCGGTGATCGCCGGCTTTTACTTTTCGTTTGTGTGCTTTCGGATCTTCGCGGTCCACTTCGAAATCGGCGGGGCTTACGATTTCGCCGGGCACTACGGGCAGGCCGGTAAAGGTTTCCAGCTGTTTTTCATACGCTTCCGGATTTTCAATAATGTCTTCGTAGCGCGCAAAAAACACATTCGGTTTACCGATCCAGGGCAGGTACGTTTCGTAGCGTTTCCGGAAATCGGCTGCGATATGCAGCACGTACGCGTCAATGGAAAGTTCGCCGGCTGTTTGTTTCAGTTTAAAAAACTCCGGGTTCTGCACAGGATGGCTGTAGCGCGTGGAGAAAAAATGCGAAACGAGTACATCGCGCGGATCGCGGAGTACGAGCAGGATCTGTTGTTTATCAAATTCCGGCACTTCAAACGGGTAACGGAACACACAGTGGAAAACACCGTGTGCACCAAATACATTTTGTTTCTGTTTGGCATCGTTAAAAAACAGCGCGCGGCCGGCCGGGCGTACTTTTGCAAACCAGGAACTGAGGTCGGAAATGGCATACCCGTGTTTCTCAAAAAAAGGCGTGAACCGCATGGTGAGCAACGATGATCCGGCTTTGTGCACCGTAAAAAAAATCACATTTGGTTTATCGCTGACCGGTTTGAAACGCCCGCGGAGCAATGCCTGTTCGGTTTTAAAATAGAGCAGTTTCAGCAAAAATGCCTTGATGCGGAACTGCAGTTTAAACCCGGTTGCGTTCATAGCGCTGCGATAATGCGGTTAAAAATAGGAAAAGAATCGGCACTGTGGCAGGAGATGCTGTTCCGCCAGGGCAATCACTTCTAAATAGTAGTTCGAATTATGATTTTTAAAAACAGGAAAATCATACGATGATAGCAGATCGTACAGTTGATGCCGCCCCGCTGGGGCTCAAACACAAACACAAATACTATTTTCTATTATATGCCGTCCTGCCAGGACTACTTTTTGGTCCGGATTTATTACCGGAATAGGGAGTAGTCCCGGCGGGACGGCATAAGTCAGAAGAGCATGTTTACAAAACGAATGAGCCCAGACAGGGCGGCATCAACCGTACGATCGTAATACGTAAAGAATCTGCCAGCGAAGAAAAAACAGCAGTCATCCCATAATGCTATTTTCCGTATATTATTTTAGCCGCGATTGCCCTGGCGTTCCGAATCGAGCAGTCCGTTTTATTGATCTTTATCATTTTCCGTTCGGTAAGCCGGATCAAATATGTAACTTGGAGGCATGATCATATCCGGCTACGGTATTAAACTCATTCGCCTGCGGCACGAAGACATCGAGCTGGTAAGGCAGATGCGCAATGCGGAACACGTGAAACGCTTCATGGAGTTCCGCGAAACCATTACGCCGGAGATGCAGGAAAAATGGTTCCGCAGCATTGACAACATCCACAACAACTATTTTGTAATCGAATACAAAAAGAAAAAGATCGGCCTCATCAGCGGGGCGCAGATTGACTGGGAGAAAATGGAAACCGGCAACGGGGGCATTTTTATCTGGGAGCAGGAATACTGGGACACGCCGGTGCCACTCTCCGCCTCCATCCTGCTCACCGATCTTTCGTTTGCGCTCGGTTTCCGTTGCACTTTTGTACGTGTGCTGCGCGACAATCCGAAAGCCATTGCGTTTAACATGCAGCTCGGCTATGTGCGCGCCGAAGACCAGGAAGAACAGTACAACCAATTGTATGTACTTACCGAGGAAGCCTACCGCAAACGCATCGCCCGTGTAAAACAGGTGCTGCACAAACATTATGAAGAACTGATTGAATGTGAAGTAACCGATCCGGAACATCCCGCGGAAAAAAACTTCCTCGAAGTATATGACCGCCTGCCGGACGATTTAAAAAAACGCTTAAATGTAGTGCGATGAGCAACGCATGGAATTACGCCGTTGAAAAGCCCTGGTTCAGTTACATGGGCGGCCGTTACACCGGCAACCTGCCCGACTGGTTTAACCGCGAAGATTTTAACTGGATACCCGAAACCGAAGCAAAGTTTGAAGCCTTCCGTACTGCACTCGAAAATTATTTAAACAGCCTGAACGGAAATATAGAACCCTATTTTCTGAAAGAACTCGCATCGCGCAAAGACAGCTGGCGCATGCACACGTTTTATTTCTGGGGACAGCGCGTGGCATCGTCATGCGACCGCGCACCGGAAGTGGAAGCGTTTTTTAAAAGTGTGCCGGGCATGGTTTCGGCTTCGGTGAGTTTGCTCGAAGGTCCGGCTGAAATTGCGGGGCACTATGGCGATACGAATACGGTGGTGCGTTGTCACCTCGGCATACGCATACCCGCCGGCCTGCCCGATTGCGCCATGGAAGTTGGTGGCGAAGCACGCGCGTGGCAGGAAGGCAAATGGCTGCTGTTTTGTGATGCGCGCTACCACCGCGCCTGGAACAACACGAACAAACCGCGTTACATTGTAATGATGGATGTGCTGCAGCCGCATTTCCTGGATCAGCAAAAAAACATCTGCTCCAATTCGCTTTCCCTCATCCGCCTGCAACAGGTGGAGGTACAATTTCCGTTTGTGAAAAAGCTGCCGGGTTTTATGCGTGGTATGTTGCGCGTGTGGATTAAGCTTGGATTTTATTTTGGGGTTACGAAGATCAGTTTGGCGAAATGAGTTGTTCAGCAGGTTTCAAAACAAACGGTTGCGTTATTTTATGCAGGCGGGTGTTGCTGCCAAGCGATAAAATCAATATGCTATTTTAAGGTTTATAGATTTCAACCGTGCCATCACCAAAGTTAAGGTAGTACTGTCCTTGCGGCAGTGTGCTGATATCGGCGCGGAAATCGCATCCCTTGAGCATTACTACTCCCCAGCGATTATAAACTTCATACCGTGTTGTTCCCGAGAAATTGATAAAATCGGAAGCACTTTTATTTTTCAAAGTAATTACCGGCATATCGGGCACATCTGCTTTGGCCTCTGCTTTTACCTGTTTTCCTTCGGCCCGCACCACGATGTGATAGATGCCGCAGGAAGCATCTGCACCAAACGTATAGCTGCCGCCTCCTTTTTTGCCCTTTATTTTGCCAAGCAGGTATTCTTTATTCCAGCGCGATTCGTAAACCATGTAAACGATTTTTCCCGGTTGATTCTCGGCAGTCCAGGTAACCGTTCCGCCTTTGCTCACCTGCAGGTCGCGAATGGTGAACATAGGTGTATCGACTGTTCTGAAACTGCCCAGCATGAAGAAAATAATAACAGCAGCAACGGGCAGCAAAGACAATCGGATTAAACGGAATTTATGGGTATACATCATCGGTAAAAAGGTTAAATCAGCTATACATGCAACTAATCAAATTTACGATTTTCAGCGAATTACAACGCGCCTGCTTTTTGTTTGAAAGAGCAACTCCAGCGGCGTTTCGTCGAGGGGCATGTACAAAAACGAGGTGTATGTTTTTTTTGTTCTGTAATAATAATCGTAAACCGGTTCCCTGCCCCCGCCGATATCCAGGCACATGAGCATGTAACTTCCGGCCGTATCACTGGTATAGGAAAACTCCCGCAATTCAACGTGGCAGATATTGGAAGCCATTGCCGAACGGCATTGGGCTTTCATCGTTTTAACCGTATCGCTTTTCAGTTCTACACCGGATTCATCAATAACTCCGAGGAAGGGCGTTTTTAATTTCCCGGCAACACGAAAATCAACCCGGACTTCCGGAAACCCTTTCATGCGTTCGTTGCGCAGGTAAAAATTTCCGCAGCAGGAATTGTACATAAACGTGTACACTTCGGGCTTACTGATGTTGCAAATAATGGTATCCCATTTCGAGTTTTTGGATGCTTTGAAAAATACCGTGTCCAATTTATTTGCATCCGGTTTTACATGCACCGTATCCGAACCCCAGTGCATGTGTTGCCCGTTGATGATCCATTCCATTTCAAGAACATGCTCCAGGTGGCTTTTGCTTCCCACATCCCTGCCGAGGCGCATGGAGTCTGCGTAGAAGCGGGCGGTTTGGGCTGCACAGAACTGGAACGTATGCAGGAAACAGAAAAACAGGATCAGTCTTCTTAACATTCTTGGCGATTAAAAAACACTTCGTATCAGTTCAGATGGCAATTGCAGAAGTAAGAGCGATCACACGTCAAAATACCTTACCACTCATCCTCAAAATTAACCCGTTTCACCAGCCACTCGAGCCAGCTTTGGTTAACTTCTGTTAAAGGTTGTTTCTCCGGGCGGCGACGGGGTTTGCTGAACTGCGAAAAATCAAGGCGCAACATGGTGGGATAATGAAAGGTCGGATTCATCAGCCATTTGAAATGACGCACAAACAGACCGCGGTACGCACCGGGAAAATTGCTGATGGTGTAATGCGGATACAGTTTTTTCACCACGCCCACAGCCTGCGTTTTATTAAACGTCATTTCCGGCGCGTTGCCCCAGCTTTTCGCCAGGTCCATGCCGATGTGAAACGTAAGGTGTTTGCCGGTAAACAACCGGAAGTGCGTTGCATGCGCATACAGATTGTGCATGAAGGTCATGTCCACAAACGGCAAACCGATCACGGTGTTATCGAGTATAAATTTCGGAAACAGATCGCGGTGAAAAACGAGCGTATCAAAACCGGTATGTGTTTCACCGGCTTCGGCATACATTTCATCCAGCTGCGCAATGGAATTGTAACGTCCCGAAATACGCCTGCGGTTGATGGCAAACGCATCATATCCTTTTGCGGCATAATGCGCCACCATGCGGTAAAAACCGGGCATCAGCGCAATGTCCACATTCGTATAAATAATGTAATCGGCCTGCGTTGTTTGTACTGCACGTTCCAGCACATCGGCCAGCAGGGGCAGTTGCCGTTTGCTGCCGGACAGTACATCGGCCAGCGATCGTGTG
Organism: Chitinophaga pinensis; assembly: GCA_943372645.1. Lineage (GTDB taxonomy): Bacteria > Bacteroidota > Bacteroidia > Palsa-965 > Palsa-965 > VBWE01. The sequence goes on from CALRZN010000010.1 coordinate 39,544, forward strand.
AGTTCAGGCGTTGCCGTAAAACCTTCGGGTAGCGCATCGCGGTCGTTTGCAAAAAGCGCCGCAAGCAGTTCCACTTCGGCCACATCAGCCGCTGCCGCTTTTGCACGGCGCATCGTTTCAAACGTTATGGGCTGCACGCGAAACATTTCACTGCCTTCGGGAGCAATAAACGGATTAACGATGTGCGCTATGCGGAGCATGGGTTACAAAGCTATGAAAATTCAGTCGGCAGTCGGCAAGTCTTAAGCCGGCTGATTACAAAGACTGAATTGAATTAATTACTTTTACCCCTATGCCCGCAAATGCACCACCATCCTGCCTCCTGTTTCTGCACATTCCGAAAACGGCCGGATCATCTATGCGCAGCATTCTGGAACTGAACTACCGCAAAAACGAATGGTTCCTGGCGCGGGAGATGTGGAAAGGCAATCCGAATTTTTATGCGCTGCCCGAAGAGAAACGCAACCAGTTGCGGCTCGTGATGGGCCACCAGGGCTTTGGTTTACACACCGCCATCGGTGAACGTTCGTTCGAATATTTTACGCTGCTCCGCGATCCGGTGGATCGCATCATGTCATTGTATTATCACATATTGCGCAACCGCGAACATCCGCTGTATGCAGAATTTCAGCGCGAAAAATATACGCTGGCCGATGTGCTGCACAAACAGCTTTCGCCGGCGTACGACAACTGCCAGGTGCGCATGCTGGCCGGGGCCATGGATGTGCCTTACGGCGGAATTACAGAAGCACATTACATTGCAGCCATCAAAAACCTTGAACACTATATTCCGCTGGCAGGACTACAAAACCGGTTTGATGAATTTGTGCTGCTGCTCGCCGATCGTTACCAATGGAAACGGCCATATTACCGGCGTTTTAAAGTGGGCGGCAACCGCATTGCAAAATCGGCGCTGGATGCAGAAACCACCGCACTCATCCGCGCGCACAATGCCTGGGACGAGCGCCTGCTTGCGTATGTAACAGTTCGTTTTGAAAAACAGGTAGCCGCGCAGGGGCCTGATTTTCCGGCACGCGTTAAACGGTATGCAAAACGTAACCGCCTGTTCGAAAAGTTTGTGAATGCGCTGCCGTGGGTAAAGAAACCGCATGATTAGGGCGTTTAAAACAAATGTCCTCCGGATCGTTCAGGATATTTTATAGAAAACATCTTACAATTAGTGGCAGTGGCAGGCAGCAGTAGCAGTCGTGTTTTCGTAAGCAACAGAATCAATTTCTGAAATACCTTCCGACTGCCACTGCCTACTGCCACTGCCACTTATTTCAGTATCTTTGTTTATGCCCGAAAAACATCCGGATCATCTTTTGTTTTTGCATATTCCGAAAGCGGCCGGCATTACCATGCTGGGCATTCTTTTCCGGCAATATGCGGAAGCGGAGCGTTTCGGAACGAAAGGGCTGTGGCAGGGGAACGCGGATTTTAACGCGCTGCCGGACGCAAAGAAACATGCGATTAAATTACTCTACGGACATTTTCCGTTCGGGTACCACAAACACCTCGGCGGCGGAACCTCCGAGTATTTCACGCTCCTCCGCGATCCGGTAGAGCGCGTGCTTTCGGCGTACAGCGACATTCTTGAAACCAAAGACCATTACCTGCACCAGGAATTTGTTACCTCGCGCTCGTCGTTTGCCGATCTGCATACGCGCGGCAACTGGCCTGCACTCGACAACTGCCAGGTGCGCATGCTTTCAGACAGCGTAATGGCGCCTTACGGCAGCATCGGCGAAACACAGTTGCAACAGGCCATTCACAACATTGAAACATATTTCCCGGTGGTGGGTGTGCAGCATTATTTTGACGAATGCCTGCTTGAACTTACCGAACGTTACGGCTGGAAAAAACCCTGGTACCGCAAACGCCACGTTACAGCGCGGCGCATCAACCAGCAGGACCTGCCCGCTTCGGAAATCCAGGCCATCCGTTCGGCCAATACGTTTGACCAGCAGCTGTTCGACTTTGTATGGAAACGCTGCGATGCGCATTACAAGGCGCTGGGTGAACCGTTCCGGAAAAAACTGGCCGCTTTTCAGCAGCGCAACAACCTGCTCGGCAAAATGATGAATATTTTTTCACCAGCCGATCCGGAATCATAACCGCGGTTACGAATAAACAGATGGCACGCACACTGAAACAATATTTCCGCGCTGTACTGGTTAAACTTGGGCTGTTTGACGAAGGGGCTTTCCGCCTTGTGATCAACCGCATTTACCCGGACGATACCTTTATTGTTTCTTATCCAAAATCGGGAAATACGTGGATGCGTTTTTTACTCGCCAACCTGCTGCACCCGGACCAGGAAATCAATTTCCGGAACATTGACCACTTTGTGCCCGATGTGTACAGCGCCCGCAAACAGGTGAACAAACTGCAGCGTCCACGTTTTATCAAGGCGCATGACGCCTGGTTTCATTATTTTCCGAAAACCATTTACATCGTGCGCGATTACCGTGATGTGCTGGTTTCGTATTACCACTACCAGCAGGCACTGGGCGTATTTACCGGCACGCTGGAGGAATACATTGCGCATGTGAATACACATCATCCGTTCGGCAACTGGTCGGAGCATGTGCATGCTGCGCTGGCTTTCCAGGAAAAAAATCCCGAAAAAATAATCATCGTCCGCTACGAAGACCTGCTGAACGATACCGTGCAGGTGTTGCAGCAACTTTCGGCGTGGCTGAAAATTACACCCGCTGTTTCGCTGGAAGATGTTGCCGCACGTTGCCGCTTTGAGGAACTGCGCAAACTGGAAGAAAACGCGGGCAGTGCGTTTATGGATAAAACGCAGGGCGAACATTTTTTCCGCGAAGGCAAAGCCGGTGGCTGGAGCAAACTGTTTAAACCGCACATGCTGAAAAAACTGTACGAAGATGCAGGTGTGCAGGCCATGCTGGCACATTTTAACTACACGCATCCCGGCGAAGGTTTTATTTTTAAAACGCCCCAGCCGAAATGAGCGGAACATTATTCAACAACTTGTTCCCTCCTGCTCTTCCGCTGACGGAAAAACAAAAACCGGGCACGGTCGTGTTTCTTTTGTTTGTGCTGCGCCTCGCGCTGGTGAGTACACTGCTCATTCTTTATAACATTGAATCAGGCACAGGACTCAACCTGCTCATCCCGTTTATCGCGGGCGGTGCGCTGCTGCATTTTTTTCTGCCCCTGCGTTTTCGTCCGCTGCTGTTTACACTGGTGTGCATCGTTTCTATTGTTTTTGCCATCGGCTGGATCAGTGGCGGGTTGTTGTGTGCGGCCATTTTATTTATGCTTGGCGTTGCGCACCTGAAAATCAAATACACGCTGCGTGTACTGCTGCTGCTTGGCATTACCGCCGGGCTGACTTTGCTGCGCCTGCAGATCGTTCATGCGCCGCGCCTCATTATTATTACGCCGCTCATCGGCAGCATGCTTATGTTCCGTTTCATTTTATACATGCACGAACTGAAGCATGAAAAAAATGCGCCTTCGTGGACGGAGCGGCTTTCGTACTTTTTTAACCCGGTGAATATTGGCTTGCCGCTTTTCCCGGTGGTGGATTACAAAACCTGGCTTCGCGCACGAACGCCGGAAGCATTTGCACCTGTTTACGACACCGCGTTCCGGCGCATTATTTTTGGTATCTGCTGCCTGCTGCTTTACCGCCTGCTTTACCTGCGGGCTACGCCGATTACGGAAATACAAACGGCCAGCGATCTGCTCGGTTATACGCTGCTCGGTTACACGCTGGTGCTGCGCATGATCGGTATGCTGTGGATTGCGGTGGGACTAATCGGACTTTATGGTTACGATTTACCGCCGGTGTTCGACCAGGTTTTTCTTGCCGAGCGTATTTCCGAAATCTGGCGGCGCATCAACATTTACTGGCGCGATTTTGTAACCAAGGTGTTTTATTACCCGGCCTATTTCCGCCTGCGCAAAAAAACAAAACAGGCGGTGCTGCTGAGCACGTTGTTCGCATTCGTGGCCACGTGGTTCCTGCACAACTGGCAATGGTTCTGGCTGCGCGGCGATTTTCATTTCAGCTGGAACGACCTCGCCTACTGGCTCATTCTCGGCACACTCATCGCCTTTGCGATCAGCCGCGAAGCCGATAATCCGGCCCGCAAAAAAACAGCCGGTTCGCTGCGTGAATCGTTTTTCACCATGCTGCGCATTACAAAAATGTACCTGCTCATGTCCGTTTTATGGACGCTGTGGAACGGCAGCAGCATCGGCGACTGGTTGTTCCTGCTCGGAAAAATTACGCATGATCCGCTATCGCTGCGCTGGTATGTTATCGGTATCGTTCTGTTTATCGGTATCGGCACGTTTGTGCATCGTTTACTTACACATCCGGAACACAGCAAGCCGTTTTTAATCATTCGCCATCCGCTTGCTGTTTCGCTGGCCGGAATTGCATTGCTTGCTCTTGCCGTTTTTCCAAAAATAACGACAACCGGTGCAAAAGCCACTGCATTTATCTGTGAACTCACGCAGCCCCAGCTGAACCAGCAGGATCGCGAAAATGCTGAACAGGGCTATTACGAAAACTTAGTGGACGCAGGTACCGGCACGCCGTGGGAACAGAGCATACGCACCCGCGGGCGCGGACAATGGTTTTCGGGTTCGGAACAGGCTGCGCCGGACATCCGCAAACGGACGCTGAAACCAAACTTCAGTGTGCGCGAAGGCAATAAAACATTTACCACCAACCGCTGGGGCATGCGCAGCCCGGAGTGTGATACCGTTAAAAAAGAAAACGTGTATCGCATCGCATTCATCGGCAGCTCGTATGAAATGGGCAGCGGCGTAAGCGATGAAGAAGTGTTTGCACGTGTGTTTGAAAAACAGATGAACGACACGCTGCAAAAGCTTGGCAAACAAACGCGGGTGGAAGTGATCAACTTTTCAGTAGGCGGTTACAGCTGGCCGCAATACGTGTGGCTGTGCGAACATGGAGTGTTTAAATTCCATCCCGACCGCATTTTTGTATTCTCGCATTCCGAAGAAAAACAGCGCGTGAACGGGGTAATTGCGCGCCTCATCCAGAACGGCCTCGACCTGGAATACGAGGAACTGAAGCTGATCAAAAACAAAGCCGGTGCAAAACAAAGCATGAGTCGTGGCAGCATCCAGAACCTGTTGTATCCATACGATTACCAGTTGCTCGATTTCGGTTACAGCCGCGTGCAGCGGGCCGCGCAAAAGCAGCATGTTCCGGCCACGTGGGTGTATGTGCCTGCGCTCAACCGCCCCGCCCCGCCCGGCGAGTTTAACTACCTGGAGCAACTGGCGGAGAAAAATCGTTATACGCGTATTTCGCTTGCGGGCGCTTACGCCGGTTACAACGAAGCGGCCCTGCAGCTCACCGCGGCCGACCACCATCCCAACGCGCAGGGGCATGTGCTGCTGGGTAAAAAATTAGCGGAAGCGTTTTTCGCCGAAACCGGGACCTGGAAATGAACTTTTGCTTTTTCTGATTGTTTAAACAAGTTGCAGGACTAAAAATCAACCACAATGGGCACGATAGCATGCACGACGAAGGACACAATGCAACGATGATTTTTCGTGTACATTGTGCATGCCTTTGTGCGCACGGAGGAACGCGCGACGGGCTTCGTGGTTATTTTTTTACAAACCATGATATTTAAATAATAAAACATGAAAACAAAACACTTTTCCGAAATCCAGCGTTTCCGCCAGCCTTTTGTGTGGCTGCTCCTGGGCGGTATTATGGCCATGCTTTTATGGGCCATCGTGCAGCAACTTTTCCTCGGCAAACCGTTCGGCACCAACCCCATGCCCGATGCCGGTTTGCTGGTACTCACCGGACTTTACGGCGGCTTTGTATTCCTGTTCACACGCATCCGCCTCGAAACACGCATTGATGCCGATGGCGTGCACTACCGCATGTTCCCGTTTAACCGCGATACCAAACACGTGAAATGGGACGAGCTGAAAAAAGCCTTCGTGCGCGAATACAGCCCCATCAGCGAATACGGCGGCTGGGGCTACCGCAGCGGCATGCGCCGGAAAAACGGGGCGCTCAATATTTCGGGCAAAACCGGGCTGCAACTCGTTTTTAACGACGACACCAAACTGCTGCTCGGCACCCGCCGGGGTAAAGAACTGGAAGAAACCGTTGCACAGTATTTTAAAACGACAAACGCATAACCTTTGGCAGTTCGTTTTCGCAGGCGTAACAGGCAGAAGACAAAACCCGAGCAGGAGAAATTCGGTTTGGGTTCTTTTATCATGGCGATACTGGAGTTTTTTACAAGCATATTTTAGTTCCTGTAACTGTGCTTCCTCCTTTTAACCGCAAAGTTCCCCTGCACGAACCTTCCTGCCGCTAGGTAAAGCGCAAAGTTACGCAATGAACATAGCGAGACATTGCGCTAAACATTGCGCAACCTTGCGGTTATATGAAGTACGAACCGTTCCACAATCCGCAGGTAATCAAAAATGCTTATTTTTGGTTCATGGCTACTACGGAAACAATTGCTGCAACAGTTCGCTCGTTCCTCATCGAAAATCTTTACAACGGGCAGGAAACAGCTGAACTCACCAACGACACACCGCTCATTTCGTCACGCCTGATGGATTCGATTGTGGCGCTGAAACTGGTGAACTATCTCGAAGAAAATTTCAGCATCGAGTTTGAAGCACACGAAGTGGACCAGGACAACCTGAACACGATTGCGATCATCAGCGCTTTTGTTCAATCGAAAATGAAGTGATTACCACGCTCGCCGGATACGTATTTCAAACGGCACTTCAGCATCCTGAAGTTATTGCCGTTGAATCAGCCGGTGGCGATTCCATTACCTATTCCGGATTAACGGCGGCGGCTGATGCATGGACGGAAACGCTTACGCAGCGCGGCATTGGTGCGGGTTCTCGGGTGGCACTGCTGGCTCCCAAATCAATCGGATTGATTGCTGCGCTGCTGGGTATAAACCGCTGCGGGGCAACGTACATTCCCATTGATCCCGAAGCACCGCCCGAACGCATCCGTTTGCTGCTGCGCGATGTTGATCCGCACGCGCTTATTTTTACGCCCGAACTTTTTCCGTCTGATATTCCCTGCCAGCTGCAGGAAATGGGCGCAGCGGTTTCCGATAACCTGCGCCTCGCGCTTTTTCCCGGCGAACAGCACACCACTGAAACGGCGTTTATCCTTTATACCTCCGGATCTACGGGCGTTCCGAAAGGCGTAATGATTTCTACAAGCAATGCGTTGGGTTTCATCAACTGGGCCTTGCAAACGTTTTCATTTGCAGCCGGTGATCGCTTTTCTTCCGTTGCGCCGTTTCATTTCGATCTTTCTGTTTTCGATATCTATGTTTGTTTTGCTAGCGGCGGAACGTTAATTCTTCCCGCAGAAAATACGGTGCGCAATGCCAAAGCGTTTGCGGCCTGGCTGGCGGAAACAAAAATCACCGTTACATATTGCACGCCAAGTGTTTTAAACGCGATGCTGCATTTCGGGCGGCCGGAAAAATATACGTGGACAAATCTGCGTCATGTTTTTTTCGCGGGCGAAGTGTTCCCGGTAAAACCATTGCACCGGCTGATGGACCTGTGGCCGCAGGCCGCGTTTCATAACCTGTACGGACCAACAGAAACGAATGTGTGCACGTGGTACAGCATTCCGCGCCCGTATAAACAGGAGCGCGAACAGCCCTACCCGATTGGCCGTGTGTGCAAGCACCTGCAGGCGCACATTTCGGATGAAGGCGAGCTGTGGATTGCAGGCGAAAATGTTACGCCTGGATATTTTAACCGTCCTGAAAAAAATGCAGATGCATTCGCGGAACACAACGGCAAATTATTTTACAAAACCGGTGACTGTGTAACAATTGATGCAAACGGCAACATGGAATACAAAGGCCGCATGGACCGCATGATAAAAAAACGTGGCTACCGTATTGAACCCGGCGAAGTGGAACAATGCCTGCTGCGCCATCCCGCCATTGCCGACGCCGCCGTGATTGCACAAACCGACAGCGATGGTTTTCCGCTGCTGTGTGCCGTGCTGGTGCATAGCGGAACAACTGCACCTTTACTGCACGATATTAAAACCTGGTGTGCCACGCATTTGCCGCCGTATATGATTCCCGAGCGCATCCGTTTTTTGGATAACTTGCCAAAAAACAGCAGCGGAAAAACCGATTATCCGCAACTTACAGCCATGCACTTATGAATTTTGCACTGAACGACGAACAGCAGGCATTAATACAAAGCACGGAGCAGTTTGCGGCCACACAACTGGGCGCGGCAAACGGTTTTTCACGCACACGCTGGAACGCCGCAGCCGCACAGGGATTAACCGCCCTGCCCGCTCCTGCTGCAACCGGTGGTTCAGGGTGTACGGCAACTGATACGGCACTCGTTTTTGAAGCGCTCGGGCACAAGGCCGAAGACAGCGGTTTTGTTTTTTCGCTTGGTGCGCACCTGTTTGCCGGTGTAATGCCTTTGCTTTCGGGTGGAACACCTGATCAGCAAAACGAATGGCTGCCGCGCATTGCCGCAGGCGATTGTTTGCTGGCCAACGCCATGACCGAAAGCAGCAGCGGTTCGGATGCGTATGCGATGAAAACCACCGCGGTAAAAAAAGACAACATTTATATCCTCAACGGCAGCAAACAATTTTGCACCAACGCGCCGGTGGCCGATGTGCTGGTGGTGTATGCCGTAACCGATACAGCAAAAGGATTTTTCGGCGGCATCAGTGCATTGCTTGTGGATGCGAAACAACCGGGCGTTACCATTGGTCCCGTACAGGAAAAAATGGGCCTCGAAAATTCGCCGATGGCCGAAGTGTTTTTCGAAAACGTGGAAGTAAACGAAAACCGCCTCATCGGCAAAGCCGGATCGGGCACCATGTTGTTTCAGCACTCCATGCAGTGGGAGCGCGTGGGCCTTTCGGCGTGGCACGTGGGCAGCATGCAGCAACTGATTGACCGCAGCGTAAACTACGCCAACACCAAAAGCACCGGCGGAAAATTAATTGCGGAACACCAGGCGGTCGCATTCCGCCTTGCCGATATGCAGACGCGCTGCGAAGCCGCCCGCATGCTCGTGCACCGCGCCGCACACCTGCTCGACAGCAAAAGCCACAGCACCCGCGAAGCCGCCATGGCCAAAATATTTACGTCTGAAGCACTTATAAAAACGGCGCAGGATGCGTTGCTGATTCACGGCGGTAATGGTTACATGAAATCGTTTGCAATCGAACATTTTTTGCGTGATGCGATGGCTTCCGCGACTTACTCGGGGACGAATGATGTGTTGCGGGGGGTGGTGGCGGGGTTGTTATAAGTGTCTTGTAAAATTTACACCCAATGACTCCTTTAAAAAAATTCGAAGAATTTATTTTCAATGGCGACTGGGAATTTTCGATACAGCTTCCTGCTTTTGCCGGTTTCCGCAAACAGTATGTAAGTGATGATGTCGGGATTTTGCGGGTTACCATCGAAGATGACTTGTCTGACACGCCCGATCCTTCCCCCGAACAACTGCTTGCGTTACGTTTTATTTTTGAAAACCAGGAGGCAATCGCACAGGCGGCAATTGAACGAACAGCGGCTGAACTCCCCGAAATTGTTACAAATTACGGGCTGGAACATGAACCTGTATATCAAAACCCCAATGAGGAACAAATACGCTCGCTCATAAATTTCAGCAGCATTACCATTAAGCTGGTTTCCAAAAAGGGGGTTGCGTATTTTGACCTGACCGGGAACTGCAGTTGGGATGATGATCACGGGCTTGAACTTCTTTTTCATCGCGGGCAGGTCATTTCATACGGCGATATCAGTGGCAACACCTTTTGGGATGCGGTGACAGACAATGGCACCTATGAAGTGGTGAAAGACCAGATGAATCAACCTTCCGTGCCCAAAATATATCAGCCGCATCCTAAATACAATAAATTAAAACCAGCACAACAGGACGCCAATGAAACGTATGAATATAACCTCATATCACATGGGCATAATGACCTGTTTATTGCCGGTGTTGACAACGGAACAATTGATGTGCATGGCAAATATGTGAACCAGGATAAAACATGGCTGGAGGCCGCCTGCTGGTTTAAAAACAATGCGCTTGTAAAATACCTGCTTTCGAAAAATGTAGCGTTTCGTTATGCGCTGCACCAATGTATGGGATTCAGTGAAAATCCCGAAGCGTTTGAATTACTGTTGCAGACAGGGGCTGATATCAATGCCACATACCGAGATGGTAAGACTGTTTTGTTTATCCTGCTGGATAATATGGAAGGTTTTTACAGGTCAAAACGTTTTTATGAAACGAACGGATATGAATTACCTCCTGACCTGTTACAGGTTCAACGTGCGCTCCGGGAGCGCATAGCAGATCTTATCCGTCGCGGAGCAGATCCGTTTATAAAAAACATGTACGGTTACAATTGTTTTGACATTATGCGCAATGCCAATGCAAATGACCGGGAAGATTTACATCGCTTTTTGAACAAATGCCTGCAGGGCTGATGGTGTGCAGATCAGGCGGGACTATTTAAGGCCAGGTACGAAACATCACCGATCATAACCAAATACTACCTTTGTACGACTACGGGGTAAGCACATTCGATTTTGACATGAAAGCTGTATTACCCCTGATTAAAATGGCACAGGCACAGGCTAAAGAACATACACTGGAGTTTTTTAAAAAAGGAAATACACTGCCCGAATGAAAAACCGCATTCACTTGCTTTTGTTATTTATAAGTTTGTTAGCTACACAAGTTATGCAAAGTCAAACCATTATCAAACAAGATGGAAAATTCGGGCTTGCCGATTTACAGGGAAATACGATACACAAACCGGTTTATGATTCTATTTTCAGAATGTCAAAATCCACTGATATAAACCTCTTTTATATCAAACAAAACAACAAATATGCCTATTGTTATTATCTTGAATTTGACAGCACAACATGGTTTAATGAATCGCAAAAAAATGGATAACCAGCCCGTTTGAATTTGACAGCATGCAGGGTTTTTGGATTGGTGATTTGCATTACCACAGCGGGTTTGGATATACAACAATTGGTTACAAGAAAAACGGATTATGGGGAATGCTTTTTGTGCAAACCCATTCCGGTTCGGGCGGAGGCATGTTTCCTTCTACAGGTTTTTACGTTGATGGGCTTGGGAAAATGACACGACGGGAAAACAAATATGATCAAATAACAATAAGTGAAAAGGATAATTTTTACACGACCCGGCTCAAAGACAAATACGGGTTTTGGGAACCTATTACCAACGAAGTTTATGAGCCGGAGTTTGATTCCATTCCGATCACCAAAAGAAAAGATTATTCAACTGAAGATTTACCACGACATCGGTTTGTTAAAAAAAATGGCAAATGGGGGCTTATTTACCTTAACGAATCTACCCAAACGATTGAATATAAAGTGCCTTGCTTGTGTAATGCTCTTGGAGGAATAAATGCTGAACTATACTATTGCAAGGGTAAGGACGATACACTACAAATTTATTTTACTCCAACAAACAAAATATTGAAACCCATAATAGAAGGCAATCAGATAAAATTAGACTTTTATTGGAAACCGTGGGATAATGACACCCATTTTACTTTTCAAAAGTACATCGGTGAAAACACACTAATCCTTGGAAATGATAGCATATTTTATGAACTGAGATTAAGGGACAAACAAGAATTAATACTCTATAAAATGAAGAATATACCTGAACCATTTCCTGTTTTAGGTGATTACGAGTTCGACAAGACTACCGCAAGTGTATATGCTATCAATATTCAAGAAAATAAAATAATATTCGCTCTAACTGATACCACCTGTTCCTATTTTTCGGGATATGCTCCTTTTATCATAATTAATGCACATTACAACAGCAAAACAAAAAAATATACCCGGTATTTTTACGACGATCAAACTGGTGTTTTGAAGTTCAGCATAACAACGCAAGAAAAGTTTCTATTTATGGGCGAAGTAAAAAAGGAAAAACGACGTGGTCAAACCACCTGGTATAAATTTACGAGTTCAAGAACGACATCATCTGACCATGGCGTAGTCAGAGGCTATTACAACCTGCAGACCAAAAAATTCAGCAAACGCAGGAAGTAGGCAGATAAACAAATGGCCCGCGACAAAAAAGCCATGGAGCGCCTCGCCATTAAAACCCTGAAACACTATAAGAAAAAACACACCACCGCCCCTTGGAAACAACCTGTTTCTATTACAGCTACCGCCTTTGACGGTTACGGATACGGCAACGAAAAAGGCCAGGTACGAAACATCACCGATCATAACCAAATACTACCTTTGTACGACTGCGGGGTAAGTACGTTTGATTTTGACATGAAAAAGGTATTGCCCATGATTAAAATGGCACAGGATCAGGCTTTTGAGCATACACTCGAGTTTTTTGAAAAAGGAAATACATTGCCCGAATGAAAAATATATATTTCTGGTTTTGTTGCTTTTTCTGTTTGTTCGCATTTTATCACTCAAATGCACAAACTATTATTAAGCAAGATGGTAAATTTGGGTTGGCGGATCAAAATGGAAATATGATTCATAAGCCAATCTATGATTCTATTTACAGAATGTCGAAGTTTACCGAGATCAACTTCTTTTATATAAAGCAAAATAATAAATACGCTTATTGTTACTACCAGGAATTTGACAGCATAACCTCGTTTAGTGAATCTCAAAAAAAATGGATTTCCAGCGGATTTGAATTTGACAGCTTGTTGGGGTTCTGGATTGGAACATCGCATTACAAAGGCGGATTTAGTTATACTACAATTGGCTATAAAAAAGAAGGACTTTGGGGAATGCTTATTGTTCAAACACATACCGGTTCCGGTAGTGGCATTTTCCCTTCGGCCGGTTTTTTTGTTGACGGGGTAGGGAAATTAATACGGCGGAAAAATAAATATGATCAAATAACAATCAGTGAAAAGGATGATTTTTACACAACCCGTCTCAACAGTAAATACGGTTTCTGGGAACCCATTACCAATGAAGAGTACGAACCCGAGTTTGATTCAATTCCGATTGTGAAAATTAAAGACTTTTCATCTGAAGAATTACCAAGACATCGTTTCGTAAAAAAAGATGGTAAATGGGGACTTGTTTATTTGAATGAGCAAACAAAAAAAATAGAATACAAAGTACCTTGTTTGTGCAATGGCCTCGGAAATCTTAATGCTGAACTATATTATTGCATGGGGCAAAATGACACTCTGCGATTTTATTCTACTAAAACAAAACAAACGTTCAAACCATTAATTGACGGAAAACCTATAATAACTACATTTTATTGGCGACCATGGAATAATGCAAAATTCAATTACCAGGCATATATCGGAAACCCCGGATGGCTGGTAGGAACAGACGGTACATTTTATTATTTAAATGTGAAATATGATAGATATATTACATTAAACAAAGAAAATAATACCAGGGAATTTTTCCCAGTCGTAGCTAACAATTTTCAAGACAAGACAACAACCAGTGTATATGTTATTGACATGCAGCAAAACAAGATTACACTTTCTTTCACTGACACTACGTGTTCTTATTTTTCGGGATATGCACCATTAATTGTAAAAGCACATTACGACGACAAAACCAAAAAATATACCCGTGAGTTTTACGACGATCAAACCGGTGTTTTGAAGTTCAGCATAACAACGTCAGAAAAGTTTTTATTCATTGATGATATTAAAAAAGAAACACCTCACGGTCAAACCACCTGGTATAAATTTACGAGTTCAAGAACGACATCATCTGACCATGGCGTAGTCAGAGGCTATTACAACCTCACAACAAAAAAATTCAGTAAACGCAGGAAGTAGGCAGATAAAAAAATGGCCCGCGACAAAAAAGCCATGAAACGCCTTGCCATAGAAGCGATAAAAATCTACGAACGCAAACACGCCACCGCCCCCTGGAAACAACCCGTTAGGATAACAACAACCGCATTAGACGGTTACGGTTACGGCAACGAAAAAGGCCAGGTACGAAACATCACCGATCATAACCAAATACTACCTTTGTATGACTGCGGGGTAAGTACGTTTGATTTTGACATGAAAAAGGTACTCCCTATGATAAAAATGGCACAGGATCAAGCGGAAGAACATACTTTCGGTTTTTTCAAAAAGGGGAATGAGCTGCAATGAGGAAGCGTATATTAATTCTCATTTTATCATTTGCCGGTATATTAGGTGGATTAAACCTGCCGGGGCAATCCATTATTAAACAGGATGGCCGGTTTGGCATTGCCGATGATAAGGGAAATGTTATTGCTAAACCTGAATTTGATAGTATATGGCCTTTACGAGAATACACGAACACCTTTTTTATTATTAAAAAGAAAAACAAACTGGCATACTGTTACAGGTATGAATTAGACAGTATCTATTGGTTAAATGAAAGCAGACGATTTTGGGTCACAAGTAGATTTGATTTCGACGAATTACAAACAATGGTAGTGGGTTTACCCGGCTACTCAGGCAGTTATTCATACACTCAAATTGCATACAAACAAAATGGACTTTGGGGAATAATGTATGTGCAAACAAAAACCGGTTCGGGCGATGGCATTTTCCCGTCGGCCGGTTTTTATATCGCAGGATTCGGAGCGTTACGCTTACGAGAAGCTAAATATGATTCCATTTTTCGTATTGATCGTGATGCCATTACACCACCCGCCTCAACGGCAAATACGGTTTCTGGGAGCCCACCACCAACGAAGTGTATGAGCCGGAGTTTGATTCTATACCTTTAACTGTCTATAATAGCGAAATCCATGGTGAATGGCCGCGTCACCGATATGTGAGCAAAAATGGCAAATGGGGCTTGATCTATCTAAATATCGAAACAAAAAAAACAGCATATATCGCACCATGCATGTGCAACGGTTTGGGTATATTAAGCACCGAACTATACTATTGCATGGGACAAAACGACACCCTTAAGACTTTTAATACAGCAACCCAAAACACATACACTCCGCTAATTGATGGCAAACCATTGATAACATTTTTTCACTGGAACGTAAGAGTGAAAGAGGAAACATTCACATACAAAAATTACATCGGCACAAAACGAACTTTATTGGGCCATGAAAATACGTTTTATAGCCTTACTTTATTTGAACCAGGGCTTTTGGCAATTACCCGTCAGCAAAAAAAAGAACCGGAATTTCCAAGTATTGGCTTTACAATATATGATAAAGAAGCTGCTGCTATCTATTTTTTTGATTTGAAAAACCAAACAAACATACTCAACCTTACAGATACCTCATACAGTTATTGCATAATCAATTCAATGGCTGTAAAAGCCGGATACAACAAAAGCACGGCTAAATATAGCCGGGAATTTTACGATATTCATAACGGTGAACAGAAATTCATCATTACAACAGATGAAAAATATTTGATTATTACTAAAGTAAAAGAAGAGCATAGACACGCGCAAAACACGTGGTATAAATTCACTTGTCATAATGAGGAAGGCGATCACGGTAAAGTCAGGGGATACTACAACCTCACAACCAAAAAATTCAGCAAACGCAGGAAATAATCCGGCATTTTTGAATTTCGATTTTTGATTCCCAAGTCCGGGAAAATCAAAAATCGAAATTCAAAAATCAAAAATGCGTTTGCGTACCTCCATCGCTTGTTTAAACAGCCCCCACCCTGCTCCACCATTCCCTTGAACAATTCCTCCTCCCCCTGAGAAAAATCATCCCGCTGTTCCATTGCTTTGCGCATTTTTACAGGCTTTTCGTAAATTAGCAACGGCATGAACACAACCATCTACGACTTTATCATTATCGGTGGCGGTCCCACCGGATCATCGGCGGCTTTTTACCTGCGCAAAAAAGGGTACACCACGCTGGTGCTGGAACGGGAAAAATTTCCGCGGCAGCATGTGGGCGAATCGCTGCTGCCCTTCTGCTACCCGCTGTTTAAGGAACTCGGGGTGTTTGAGGAGATGAAGAAACGGTTTGTGCGCAAGCCCGGCGCGCGGTTTTCGAACCACGACGGTACGCAGAGCTCGACCTGGTGTTTTAAAAACATTATTCCCGACGAAAGTTACCTGTCGTTTCACGTGGTGCGTGCCGATTTTGACAAACTGCTGCTCGACAACGCCGCCCGCAACGGGGCCGAGGTGCGCGAAGAATGCCGCGTGGATGCGGTGGACCTGGATCAACCGGACGGGCTGGTGCGCGTGAGCTGCAACGATAAATCGCTGGCGTTTACCGGCCGCTTTCTGATTGATGCAAGTGGTCAGGACACTTTCCTGGCCAAACGCCTCGGCGGAAAAAATGCGTACAAAGACCTCGACCGCATCGCGTTTCTCACGCACTGGAAAGGCGCCAAATACCGCCAGGGCATTGATGTGGGCCTGCTGCAGATTGTGTATCTCGAAGACCACAAAAGCGGCTGGTTCGGTATTCAGCCGGTGGGCAAAGACCGCATCAGCGTGGGATTGGTGATTGACCGCAAATATTTAAAATCGCAGAAAGCAAAATTCACCGCGCAGGGCATTGAAGAATGGCAGAAGGCGTTTTACATGCAGGAAGTACAGGCCTGCGCACTTACGCGCGACATATTGGAAACCGCCGAACAGGCGCAGCCACTCATCGTGGTGTCTGATTTTTCTTACTTCGCCGAAAAAACATTTGGAAAAAACTTTGCCCTGCTGGGCGATGCAGGAAAGTTTCTCGATCCGATTTTTGCTTCGGGGGTTTATCTCGGCATGAACAGCTCGAAAATGTTTGCAGAAGCATTGGATGTGCTTATGAAAGAAGGCACCGAAGCTGGTTTGCAGGCCATGGAAGAAAAGAAAAAACACATTGACGGGGCGTATAACCTCGTTGAAAAATTCGTGAATATTTTCTACGATCCGCAATCGTTTAACCTGGCCGGCATCAGCTCCACTTCCGAATCGAATTACAAAGGCTATGAATCGGCCTTCTCATTAGTGCATTACCTGCTGGCGGGCGATTTCTTTAACCGCTATGAAGAGTACAGCGCATTTCTCGATATGCTGAAGAATCCGAAACAGTTTGCACGCTGGAAAAACTTAGTCGTTAATCGTCCGAACATCCACGAAAAAACGTGCAGCGGCGATTGGCAGACTATTTTTGGCGATATTGACGACGAATTGATTCACGCTACCTCTATCAATAAAGAAAAAGCATGAACACGAACTACGATGTATTGATTATTGGCGGCGGTCCGGCCGGCTCCAGCGCAGCTACGTTTCTTGCGCGCAAAGGGTTTTCGGTGCTGGTGATGGAAAAAGAAAAATTTCCGCGCGACCATGTGGGCGAATCACTCATTCCGTTCTGCTACGGCAAAATGGAAAAACTCGGCGTGCTTCCATCGCTTGAGCGCATCGCGGTGAAAAAACCGGGCATCAATTTCGTACATGCCGACGGCATACAGCAGGCCACGTGGTGTTTCAGCAGCACACTTACAGATAAAAGCCAGGTGAGCTACCACATGCTGCGTTCGACGTTTGATAAAATGCTTCTGAATAATTCACGCGAGGCCGGTGCCAAAGTGCTGGAAGAATTCCGCGTGCAAAGTGTAAAACTCGATACGCCCGACGGTGGTGTGGAAGCCGAAGGCATTGATGCAGCCGGCAAACGCCGCACCTTTACCGGGCGTTTTATCCTGGATGCCAGCGGGCAGAACAGTTTTCTCGCATCGAAAGTAGGTAAACGGGTGCCGTACGACGGACTCGACCGCGTGGCGTTTTTCTCGCACTGGTCAGGCAACGTGTACGATCCGGCGCTGCAGGAAGGACTGATTAAAATTGTTTATCTCGGCGGCGAAAAAACCGGCTGGTGCTGGGTTATTCCCGTGGGCCGCGACCTGCTGAGCGTGGGCGTGAGCATGAACAACTCCTACGTACGCGAGAAGAAAAAAGAATACGCACACTACGGCGACGACTGGAAAACACATTTTTACGAAAACGAAATCATGGAATCGCCGGCCATTCAGAAAATACTGAAAGGCGAACGTACACACGATGTAATTGTGATGGGCGATTATTCGTACAAAACCACCACACGTTACGGCAATAACTTTGCACTCATCGGCGATGCAGCCGCGTTTCTCGATCCTATTTTTTCGAGCGGCATTTACATGGCATTTGAAAGTGCCGACCGGGTTTCGGATGCGGTGGAACAGCTGCTTACCCAGAACACGGAAGAAGGCCTGCGCCGGATGGAAGCAACCTACACCGATATGGACGGAGCGTACAAACTGCTGGAGCGTTTAATCCGCCTGTTTTACACCCCCGATTCGTGGAACTTTGCATCCCTCGGTTCGGAAGAACTACTGCAGTATCATAAGTTTGAAGCGGCCTACACCATTTTTCACAACCTGTTTGCCGGCGATTTTTTTACGAACTACCGCAAATACACCGGCTTCCTGGAAGAACTGGAACGCACCAACCAATATGAGAAGTACGTTGCCTTTGCACGCTCACGCAACGAGCGACACATCAGCGATTCGTGCGGCGATCATTTCCTGAAAGCATACGATAACATTGACGAAACCCTGCTGGATCTGCCGAAAGCAATTCACGAATAACCGATGAGCAGATTTTCCAGAGACGGCATACGTGTCACCCATCTTTCCTGGTCTTCAGTAACGTGGTTCATTATACTTGTAATCACGTTCATCTACCTGTTCACCGTAAGGCTGAAAGACGACAACTGGAAAAACGTGGTGGAGGCCGACGGGCACGGGTACTACGCATACCTGCCGGCCGCATTTATTTACGGCGATATGCAATATGCGTTCGCGCCGAAACGGCTCTGCGAATACCAGAATCATTGCGCTGAAAATTATCCGTACTTCTGCACGCAATCCGACGGAAAATACGTGAACAAATATTTTGTCGGGGTTTCCGTTGCCGTCAGTCCGTTCTGGCTGCCCATGTCGCTGGTGAGCGGCTGGTCGGGTTACAAACACGACGGTTACTCGTTCCTGTTTTTTGTTTCGGTGAGCCTGGCGGGTTTGTTTTATGCCATGGCCGGGTTGTGGGTGCTGCGCAAACTGCTGCGGCGTTTCGGTATCGAAGATCATTTGATTGCGGTACTGCTGCCCTTGCTTTATTTCGGAACCAACCTGTTTCATTATGCCGTGAATGAACCTTCGATGTCACACATCTATTCATTCGCATTTGTTACGTTTTTCCTGTGGCAATGGTGTAAGCTGGTGGATGTGTACAGCCGCAAACGGCTCGTGTGGATCGGGCTGCTGCTGGGCATGATCCTGATTATCCGCCCGACCAACATCCTGATCGTGTTACTCATTCCTTTCCTCTGCGGATCGTGGGAAAACACCAAAACGCTGTTCCTGCAGATTCTGCGCGACTGGAAAAGCATGCTGACACTTTTTCTCTCATTTGCGCTGCCGGTATTTTTACAGCTGCTGATGTACAAACTGCAGGCGGGAACGTGGTGGGTGTACAGTTACAGCAAAGAAGGATTTGATTTCACCAACCCCGAAATCATGAACGTACTGTTCAGTTACCGGCGCGGACTGTTTGTTTATACGCCGCTGCTGGCGGTATTTATTTTCGGCATCATTTTGCTGCGCCGCAACCGGTTTCAGTTGCTGTTTATGGCGTTGTTCCTCGTAGTTACCACGTATGTGATTTCTTCGTGGTGGATGTGGTTTTACGGCGGCTGTTACGGCATGCGTCCGTATGTGGATTATTACGCGGTGTATGCATTGCTCGGCGGATTGCTGCTGCAGGCGCTTTATACCAAAACAAAACATGCCTGGAAAATAGGTGCGTTGCTGGCCCTGCCGTTTATTTATGTGAGCCTGTTCCAGACGTGGCAGTACCGTGAATCTATTATTGCGTACGACTTTATGGATAAATACAAATTCTGGCGGGTGTTTATGCAGGGCGGGCAGCAGTTCAAATACATTTACATGCCGGGCGCACCGGTTCCGCCGGATGTTCCTGCAAATACAAAACGTATTTTTTATCACAAACTTGATTTCGAAAAGCCAGACAGCGTGCTGGAACTCCGCGACCGTTTTGTAAAAGCGCCGGGATACAACAGCAGCACCGGCACCATTATCGGAACGCAGAAACAGGAATCGCCGGGCTATTCACTGGTGCTGCCGAAATATATTCCTGATTCGTTAAACGGAAAACTGTGGGTGCGCGTGCGTGCACAGTTTAACCAGGACAACAATACCAACGATGCTGTTTTTGTAACCACGCTGCACCCGGTTCAGGGCAATGTGTTTTTCTGGGAGTCGCCCTGGCTGATCTGGAAAAACGACACGAAGAATACGTGGAAACAACTTTCATACGCGTACAAATTGCCTGCCTGGCAAAATCCGGATGACCGCCTTTCCATTTACATCCTGAAACGCGACCACTCAAAAATTACAATTGACGATATGGAGCTGGAGCTATTTGCAGAACAGCCTTAATCCCACTCATGCTCAAGCACATATTTCGAATCCATCTTCACCATCGTATCGAGCGGGATGTTGCTTTTTTCTGCTTTCTGCCGGATGAGTTCCATCCAGTTTTTATCGGCGCGGATATCGCGCTCAATGTCTTTCAGGCGCTGGTTTTCGGTGCCTGCGTAATTGCCGGTGTAACGTAACATATCGTACACCTCTTCCACAAATCCGTTGCCGGGTTTTTCGAGGTTGGCGTCGCAGTAAAAAATCAGGATAACCTGTTTACCGAACACTTCTTCGCGCAGCTTTTTATGGGATTCGGCTTCGGAAATTTCGCCCACATCGCGCGTATGCAGTTCGCGGAAATAAAACCAGTATTTCGAATTGCGGAACCATTCGCGTTCTATTTTCGACATTCCAAAAAACTGCCAGTAATAACTGTCGCCTACGCACAATGCATCCAGCTGTGTTTTGCCTTCGGTTATCATCTGGTAGTCGGGATATGCATAACGCACCGGCGGCAGATCAAACAGCAGGTTTGCACCGGCGCCGATGTCATAATCATCACCGCGGGCAGAATCACTCCACACCATTTTTTGCAGCTTTACATCAGGCAGATCAATGTTGCGTTTCCGCTCGATGAAACGGCCTACGGAATCCATACCGAGCAGCATACCGTATTCGCTCCAGTGAATACCATAAGGCGGATAGAGCGGGTACGGCGATTGTTTTTTCATTTCAAGCAGGTACGGCGAAAGGTTCACGCAGTTTACACCCAGCGAATCGGAAATGCGGTGCAGCAGCATGTTATTGGTTATCCCGCGCGGCGCGGTGGCATATTCATCAGGCAGAAATTCGGAGTAAAACGTGGCCTTGCCGGGCATCATTACCAGCATCAGTGTAATGTTGCGTTTCTGCAGGGTGTTTTGTACAAACCGGAATTTTTCGAGGTATTCCAGCTGGGCTTTATATCCTTTACTGTCATTGCCGAGGTAGGCGTTGATGTAATGTATATCAAACAGGTAATCGTTTTTGCCCACAATAAGTCCGTTTGCGCGCGCACGTTTGAACGCCGTAAAATAAAGCTGGTTGTTCAGGCGCATATACCAGGTGCGCAGGCCGAAATGCTGGTTGTCGTAGATCACCGTCGAATCCTGCCAGCTGCCGTTAAACCAGTTCTTCAGTTTAAAAACCGGCTTTACCGAAGACGCACTGTTGCGGCCCGTGAGCGGTTTTTCCGAGAATAAATGAACCAGTTCCTGCAGCATGGGCAGGCAGAGCACCAGCAGGATAAACGCAGCGAGTATGTTTTTTGTCCTTTTGTGCATGGTCAGAATCGGAAATAAACAAAAGGTGAAAACGGTGTCCAGCACGCAAACGTAAGCGCGATTACAAACAGCAGTGTCATCAGCGGCGCCAGCGTAAGGTGCCAGCGCTCTTTCCGTAACGCCGTGTATAGGCCCTGTTCGATACGCGAAGTAAGCGGCACAAGATTGATGAATGCAAAAACAAAGGCGATAATAAGCGCGGTTATGAAATCAGGCTCCCAGTGCATAAAATGAAGGGTTCCTTTTCCGCCTCCGAACATGGCTGCGAGCACATCCATGCAGGTGCTTACCGGCGTGTTTGCCCTGAAAAAAGTTAAAGAAACTGTAAATACGGCAAACGTATAAATCATGCCGGGTAGCCGCCCGGCTTTAGCCAGCCATCTGCCGAGAAACATGCGCTCCAGGAGCAGGAACAGGCCGTGTATTAATCCAAAGATGACAAACGTCCATTCCGCCCCGTGCCACAGCCCGCAGATAAAAAAAACAAACACCAGGTTGAAATACGTGCGCGGCCTGCTCACCTTGTTTCCGCCAAGCGGAATATACAGGTAGTTGCGGAACCAGTTACCCAATGAAATGTGCCAGCGCTGCCAGAACTCCGTAACGCTGCCCGAGGTAAACGGATGGTTGAAATTTTCGGGCAGGCGGAAACCAATCATGCGCGCCAGGCCTATCGCCATATCGGAGTAAGCTGAAAAATCATAATACACCTGCATCAGAAATGCAGCCATGATGAGCCACGCGGTCATGGTATCAAACTCATCCACGTTGAGGCGCAGGTACGCACCTACCATGGGCGAGAGCAGATCGGCGATGAGTACCTTTTTAAGCAGACCCACCACAAAGCGGTAAAAGCCATGCAGGAAATCATCCACCTGCACATTGCGCCCTTGCAACTGGTCAGCGATTTCGTGGTAACGCACAATGGGACCGGCAATGAGTTTCGGGAAAAACAAAATGTACAGCAGGTAATCGCTGAATTTCGCAAGCGGTTTGTGCACCCCGCGATACACATCCATTACGTAGGTAATGGTTTCAAACGTGTAAAACGAAATGCCGAGCGGCAGCGCAATTTCAATCCATCTGCTTTCGCCTGCTGCCGAACCGGTAATGCTGTGAAAGGTGTCAATGAAAAAATTGGTGTACTTAAAATACGCCAGCAGCCCGAGGTTAACACCGACAGAAATCCACATCAGCGTTTTTCGTTTCCGCACATCCGCAAGCGCATCCATCCGGCGCACGAGGTAAAAATCGAGCAGCGTGGTGGCAACGATTACGAAAATAAAAAGCGGTGCCCCGAAGGCATAAAACAACCCGCTGGCAGCAAGCAGGAACAGGTTTTTGTAATCCCGGTCAACAAGGTAATACCCGATGAGAAACAGCGGGAGAAAATACACAAGGAAGATGGTGGAATTGAATAGCATACGCTCGTTTCAAAGATAAATCTTTTAGCGAAAAGAATGGGAATATGGAAAGATATTACAATTGAGTGGCAGTGGCAGTTGGCAGCGGCAGTCGGAATAGCATACTTCGTATTCCGGGCTATACCGGGTAGTACGGGCAATCTGAACCAGTCACCATTTTTTGAACCATGTTGACTGCCACTGCAAACTGCCACTTTTTAATTCTTCTGCACTTCCAGATACTTATTCGCCCGCAGCACCGCATTCTCGCGGATGTTCATGTAAAACAATGCATAATCGCTCACGTGGTAACTGTTGCCGATGCGGATGTAGCCTTTTTTGTTTTGCATCGTTGTCCACAGCAGGCCATCGTGAAGCTGCGTTTCACAATTGTTTTTATCCATGCGGTTAAACTTCAGCGGCACGCTGCCGGTGTTTAACGTGCGTGGTGCTTTTCCGGGCGCGGTGGTCCAGGTAAGCGGATTAACACACGCGCAGTTTTTATACCGTTCAAAATTGCCGGTGGGTTGTTGTCCCCAGGCCACGGTGTTCCAGGTCATAAAACAGCCGGTTTGTGAAGCACTGTCGGCCAGCGGAATGTCTTTGAATTCCGTTTTTGAAAAGTTCATCCCCACGATGTATGCCGCCACGAGTTGTTTTTTCAGCGGTTTGCCTTCAAAAAAATCGTGCAGCAGTTTGGCCGTGTGCCGCGCGCCCTGGCTGTGCCCGGCAATGATGATGGGGCGGCCTTTGTTCCAATGCTGCAGGTAATATTCAAACGCGGCTTTTACATCGGCGTAGGCAAAATCGAGCGCGGCTACACGTTCAGGATCTTCGTTGTAAAACGCGCGCAGCGCAGCCTGCCGGTAACGCGGGGCATACACACGGCCCGCCGCATTAAACACCGCGCCCTGCTGCACCACACAGGTTTCGCATTTTTCGTTTACTTTTTTATCCGACAGGTTTGCATTCCAAACGCTGCCCGAAAAAAACACGGTGGGATGAACATAAAACACATCCACAGCTGCATTCGCCTGGTTGTCATTAATCGTGCAGCCGGGCGGTAAACTGTCACCGGCATCGTGGCGGTCAGGCAAGGCGAGCCATGCGGCGGATGAGGTGTAATCCGGTGCCGGGTTGGGACGATCTTTTTTTTCTGCGGCAGAAAAAAAGAGACAAAGCAGGAAAAGAAATAAAATGCCGGGAAGCGGATGTTTCATTTTTCAAAGATACTCCCGATCACCGCTCCGCAAATTTCTGCGGTACGCCGGGGATCTTGGAAAGATCGAGTTCGAGTTTGGTCTGGCCGTTGTCGCATTCCACGCCTACGGTGTAGGAACCCCAGGCCACGAGGTGCAGATCGACGCGGCCGTTGATTACGGGCAGCACGCGCTCGGGCTGGCGGTAGGTGGGATGGAGGAAAATTTTCACTTCGCCTTCCAGCGGTTTGTTTGTGTCGGTTGAAAGCACTTCCAGTTCCACAAAGAAACGCTCCGGATCGAACCCGGTTTCTTCTACGTGGGCCTGCAGTCTGCGCCCGTTCACTTCTGCTTTGCCGCCGAATTTGCCGGCATTCGGATCGTCGTTGTTATCGTCGGAGATAAACCGGCTATCTGTTTTCGGAATCTTCTGGTCAGTACCCGAATCGGCCAGGGCCTCCATCTGCTTCTGCTTTTTCAGTTCGTTCTTTTTCGCTTCCTCCATTGCCTCCTCGGCTTTCTTCTTGTCCTGTTCCATCGCGATACGCTTTGCTTCGGCTTTGTCTTTCTGCTCGTTGGCTTCGGTTAATTTTTTCTCCAAGGCTTTCACATCACCGCTGGTTTGTGCCAGCAGGCGGTAAAAGTGAATGCGCGTCCACAGGTAACCGCTCAGGAATCCGGTAATTACAAAATACAGGATGGTACCTATTGCTAGATTTTGCCCGGTAGCACCACCGCCAAACGTTATGGAAAATGTACCTCCCAGGTACTCCAGCCCCGGCCACAGCTGCGAAATCTGCGTAAGTCCGACACCCACAATAATTTTTGTGAGCCAGTCGCTGATCTGCACCAGGTTATCATTCTGTGCAAGTCCGCCCTGCGCTTCGCCGTTTTTATTTTCGAGCAGGCGCGGAATGCCAAACAAAAAACCGACCAGCGCACCTGCACCAAAACAGGCGCCGCCAATCAGCAGGCTGTTGCCGAGCGTTGTGAGTGTAGAGGCAAACCGGTCATTCCATGCAATCGATCCGGCCCAGAAATGGCGCACGTTGATCAAAAAGAGCATAACGAGTCCACCGATAATCATATACATTACCAGCGCCTGCACCTTTTGTTCGCTCGGTGTATAATCCGCTTCTTTATTGGGCTTTTCCTGGTCGGGTGCGGTGTTGGTTTCTGAAGTTGCCATAGTTATGGTGGTGTATCGGTGTAGTTGTTTTTGTGTATTAATTATGCAAGATATAGTTTTTCTGTTTATGGGAAAATTCATGGATGCGGGTTTTCGGGAAAAGGAGGTATTTCCCTTTTTCGGCGGAAAATGGGTAAAAATGAACGGTTCAACTTCTCAAACACTTATCAACACGCCCCACGCCAAACCGCACAAACCCTTAAATTTGCAGTCGCTTTAAAATGTAATAATAACTCTTCGTGCCTTTGCGCCTTCGTGGCAAATTACGTAACGCAAGCCACAAGTCGCAAAAAGACACGAAGCAGCAAACGAGCTTACTTTGTTTTAATTTATAATATTGACTTACTTCCTGTGAACGAAAATTACCTCAACGAACTGAATGGCGTACAACGCAGCGCCGTGGAATGCACCGAAGGCCCTGTAATGATTGTGGCCGGTGCAGGCTCGGGCAAAACGCGTGTACTGACTTACCGCATTGCCCACCTGATAAAAAAAGGCGTTGATCCCTTCAACATCCTGTCGCTTACGTTTACCAACAAGGCGGCGCGGGAAATGAAGGAACGTATTGCCAACATCGTTTCGAAAGGCGAAGCCCGCAACCTGTGGATGGGCACATTCCACTCCGTGTTCGCACGCATCCTGCGCCAGGAAGCGGAACGCCTCGGCTACCCGACCAACTTTACCATTTACGATACCGACGACAGCAAGAGCCTCATCCGCACCATTCTGAAAGAACAGGGACTGGATGAAAAAATATACAAACCCGGGCTGGTGCTTTCGCGCATTTCAGCGGCCAAAAACAACCTGATCGGTGCACCGGCCTACCTGCTGAACAGCAATGTGATGGAGGAAGACCGGCAGAGCGGCAAACCAAAAATGGGCCTGGTGTATGACATTTATGCCAAGCGTTGTTTTAAAGCCGGTGCGATGGATTTTGACGACCTGCTGTTTAACACCAACGTGTTGCTGCGCGATTTTCCTGACCGCCTGAATTATTACCAGGACAAGTTCCGCTACATCCTCGTGGATGAGTACCAGGATACCAACTTTTCGCAGTACGTGATTGTGAAACAGCTCGCGGCCCGTTTCCTCAACCTGTGCGTGGTGGGCGACGATGCGCAGTCTATTTACGGTTTCCGTGGCGCAAACATCCAGAACATCCTGAGCTTTGAACGCGACTACCCGGAACTGCAAACGTTTAAGCTGGAGCAGAACTACCGCAGCACGCAGAACATTGTGAATGCAGCCAACGCGGTGATTGCCAACAACCGCGACCAGATTCAGAAAAATGTGTTCACCACAAACGAAGACGGTGACAAACTGCAGCTGATGAAGGCCATGACCGACAACGAAGAAGGGCAGATGGTGGCCAACAGCATTTTTGATACGATGATGAATGCGCAGGCCCGCAACAAAGACTTCGCGATCCTGTACCGCACCAACGCACAAAGCCGTGCGATGGAAGAAGCGCTGCGCAAACGCAATATTCCGTACCGCATTTATGGCGGTACGTCGTTTTACCAGCGCAAAGAAGTGAAAGACATGCTGGCGTATTTCCGCCTCGCACTGAATCCGAACGACGAAGAAGCACTGAAACGCGTGATTAATTATCCCGCCCGCGGCATAGGCGATACCACGATTGAAAAAATAATGATTGCGGCCCGCGACAACGATGTGAGCATGTGGACGATCATTGATGATATTTCTGCAGGTGGTGCCGACATCGGCCTGAACAGCGGCACCCGCCAGCGCGTGGGTGAGTTTGCAACCATGATCAACAGTTTCCGCGTGCTTGTTACCACCGAAAATGCGTACACCGTGGGGCAGCACATTGCGCAGCATTGCGGATTGTTCCGGGAACTGTATTCGGACAAAACACCGGAAGGGGTGAGCCGTTACGAAAACGTGCAGGAATTACTCAACGGTTTGAAAGAGTTTGCCGACGGCGACCAGGCCCCGGCCATTGAACTGCTGGAAGAAGATCCCGAACTGCAGCGCATTGAAGCAGAAAACAAAGGCGCGCAGCAGGAAACCGAAAACGCGGAAGCAGCCGCGCCCGAAGAACCCGTGCGTACGCTCGATCAGTTTATGCAGGACATTGCGCTGCTGACCGATGCCGACAGCAAAAGCAAAAAAGTGGATCCGGACGAGGTTTCGCTGATGACCATACACAGTGCGAAAGGACTGGAGTTTCCGTATGTCTATATTGTTGGCCTCGAAGAAAATCTTTTCCCATCGCAGCTTGCGCTCAATTCGCGCAGCGACCTGGAAGAAGAGCGCCGTTTGTTTTACGTAGCGCTCACCCGCGCCGAAAAACGCGCCACGCTCACCTACGCTTCTACGCGTTACCGCTGGGGCCAGCTTACCAGCTGCGAACCGAGCCGTTTCCTGGAAGAGATTGATACGCGTTTTGTGGAGTACGCCAACCGCGCCGCAAAAACAGCTTCCGTACACCCGGAGGAACCGGTTTTTCAGCGCAAGGAAATTGTAAAAAATGTAACGCCGCCGCCGAAGAAAAACTTAGTGAAAGTAACCGGCACCGCGCCCATCAATTTCGACAGCGAAAAACTGAAAGACCTCGCCGTAGGCATGACTGTAAAACACGAACGGTTCGGCACCGGCAAAGTAACCGCCATGGAAGGCAGTTACCCCAACAGCAAAGCCACCGTTGCGTTTGAGCAGGTGGGGCAAAAGCAACTGCTGATTAAGTTTGCGAAGCTGGAGATTTTGGGGTAGCAGGATGACTGCCTGCCTGTTTTATAAGCTATCATTTTACACTTAAAACCCTCCCCCATCCGGGTGATACCGGGGCAGAATCGGGGGATATTGGCCGGAAAAATGTTACCACGTAAGCTTGTTCACGTAATATCGCAGAACAAATCGAAACTGATTTTTTCTAAAACGATATACACATGAAAAAGCAATTACGTACTTACTTCGGACTTGCGCTGCTCTTTGTGATTACGAACAGCACGGCGGCAACGTACTACCTCAATCCCGCAACCGGCGACGACAGCAACAACGGGCAGACCGCCGGCACGGCCTGGCAGAACTGGGGCTTTGCACTGGGCAACATGAATGGCGGCGATGAACTCATCGTAGTGAACGGCACCTACAACGATGCCACTGCATACATGGATCCGCCCGTGTTCCCAAATTTTCCGACGAACAACCCGGTACTCATCCGCGCACAATCGCCGCTCGGTGTAACACTTACCGGCGGTGCGGGCAACGGCGAAGGCATTGCGATGGACGGACTGACCGGTTACACCTGGCAGGATTTTGAAATTAAAAACGCACCAAGCAACGTGGTGCATCTGCAGAACTGTTCGTACATCACGTTCCGCAACTGTAAAATTCACGATGCCAACCTCGGCGGCGATGGCGACGTGGTAAAAGTAAACCAGTGTAACCACATCGGTTTTGAAGGCTGCGAAATTTACAATCCGTCGGAACGCAGCGCACAACCCGAGTTTTACCAGGAGTGTTTTGACATTGTAGATGCCGATGATTCGTACCTGAAAAACTGCTGGGTGCATCACGTGGGCGGACGCGGAACCATTCTCGCCTACTGCAAAGGCGGCACACACAACAACGTGTTTGAAGGCTGTGTGTTTGGTCCGCAGTCAACCGCCGGTGATCAGCCTGCTGTGCTCTTCGGCGGACATACGGACAGCAACCTCTTCCAGGCCGGTGAACATTTTGAATCGGAGAACATGACGATGCGCAACAACATTTTTTACCGCTGCATCTGGGGTGCTGTGGGTTTTTACGATGTGCGCAATGCGTGGCTGTACAACAACCTGCTGTTTAACTGCGGGGGCCGCATCCGCAAGCCGGCAATTTTCAGTGAAAACGAAATTTCGCAGGGCATTATGGAATTCCGTGCGGGCAATGCGGATTCTGCGCTGTCGCGCAACGTGTACATCCGCAACAATATTTTTTATGATACTGATGGCGACATGCCGGCCCTGCTGCACGACCAGCGCTGCCACGCCGTGTTTAATGTGGTTACCAGCAACAACTATTACTGGAACGCCGGCAAGTCCATACCGGTATGCGGTTTATATAATCCGTCCGCTGAAACCAATGCGAAATGGCAGCAGGATCCGCTGCTGGCATACAACGAGTCGAATTTCACTTCCTACAGCACTATTGTAAACGGTTTCAGTATGGCGTTAAACAGTGCAGCATGGAACGGCGGATACAACGGGGTACAACTGCCCATGCCCGGTGTAACAACCGACATACTGGGACAGCCGCGCGGTATTACCAACAATGATATTGGTCCGTGGGAACTGCAGAGCAACCCGCTCCCCTCCTCACCTTCGGTATTATGTGCGCCGAACATTATTCTTACGCCAACCAAAGACACCTGGATCAATGCATTCAGTACCACCGACAACTACGGCAGTGATGAACACCTGCGCATGTACGGCGGCTACGAAGGGTTTAACGCGGGCAATGGCACCGAACGCCGCACCCCGCTCATTCGTTTCGATCTTTCGGCAATTCCGGCAAACAGCGTTATTTTATCAGCAACATTGATCTTAACCCCGGATGCAACAATGGGCGCCGAATCATCAAACGGCTGTGTTACCGAAGAAACGAACGGCGTGATGTGGATTGAGCCGCTCACCCGCGATTTCACCGAAGGCACGGGAACAGAAGCAAGTCCCACAACCAACGGCGCGAACTGGACAACCTACAACGGCAGCAGCACGTGGACGGTTCCGGGCGGCGATGCGGACACGAACAATTTTGTATTGCGATACAACACCATTTACCCGGCAAGCGATCCGCGTTTTGCAGCAGCGGAAGCGTTTGATATAACACCGCTCGCGCAGTTATGGGTAAACAATACGCTTCCGAATTACGGCTTACTGATGCGTGTGTTTAACGGCGGAAAATTTTACTGGTCGACGCAGGCCACGAACAGCGCCAAGCACCCGCGTCTTGAAATCTGTTACGGCACACTGGGCACCGCGGAGCCCGCATACGGCAGCGGCAGCCTCAACGTTTTCCCGAACCCCGCGGGCGCACAGGTGCAGCTAACATTTCCGGAACAGCACAACAGCAGTGTAACCATTACCGATCTGCTCGGCAAAACACTGCTGCAGCAAACTGTAAACGGAAGCCGCAGCACGCTTGAAACAGGCAGCCTGCCCGATGGCATTTATGTGATTAAACTGGCCGGCGAAAACGGATCGGTGATTGGTTCCACACGTTTTGTAAAAACAAGCCATTAATTTATTTGCGATGACCGGAAGAAGAGCAGCAACGCTACATAGCGTTTGTTTGGTCGGATAGTAATTACCGCGTGTGCATTGCCTGTTCTTCTTCCATTTTTAAAAATAAAATCATGAAAGCCGTTTCAACCGAAAACATCCTGGCTGACCGCATCCGTATTTTCCAGGTTTGTGCAACCATCACAGCCATATTTACCATTTGTGTACTGGCGGCAGTTTATGAAAAACGTGTGGCGGAATCGTTGTTTGGCATTGCAAGTCTTGCGTTGCTCACCACCTTCATCATGGTAAATAAAAAACTGGGGGTGCGCATGCTGCAGCTTTCTGCGGCCGGGGTGTTGCTGCTGGGTGCAGGGAATGTGGTGTTGGTTTTATTCGGATAAAACAAGCGCAGAAGCGATCAATCCTTCACAAACAGCTGCACCAGTTCATTGGAGTGCACTGCTTTGACGGCGTGGCAGGTAAATGTAACGCGGAGCTGCAGTTTATGCGGGGCATCGAAGTTGAGCGAGGCGTGCATTTCCTGCAGAATGGCCATCCCTTCCGATCCTTTTACTTCTTTTCCCATTTTATCACGGTGCTGCACAACAGCCTCTTCGAGTATTTTGCTGTAAAAATCAATCTGCGTTTCATTCAGCAGGTTTATGCGGTTCCCGTTTTTAGATTCCATACGCACATCGGTCGTATAGGTATCCGTCAGGTATTCGTAATGTTTGAAAATCACAATCCAGGATTTGTTCTTTTCACTGCCCAGGTCATACGGATCGTTGATTACTGTAACTACGTCCGGAATATCGGCTCCCATCCATTCGTGTTCGTATGCCGTAAACTCCAGGAACAGGCCGCTTTCGTCGGCAACCAGTTTTCCCCGGCCGGTGTGGTATTCTTCGCCGGCGTTGGGCAGTGATAGTTTATCGATTACCTCGTAACGCAGTTCTTTTTCAAATTCATCGGTATTCCCTTCCGGCGTTGTGGCATACTCCACCCACACGGGGGTGCTGTCGCCGCCCGCATCCCAGTGCACGGTAATTGTGTTTCCCTGCGCCAGCTGGTTGCGGAAAAACTGTTCGGTTTCGTGTTTTATGCTTTTATAATTCATTCGTAACCAAATTCATAACCGCGGTTATCATCAATCGTCGTTCAGTTGCATACCAACAGTAAAACCAATGCTTCCGCCAATGTAACCGCCGCGGTAACGGATTTTTACACCGGCCTGCGGGGCCACGTAAAACATATCGGTGATTGGATGTTTTACACGCAGCATAATTTCCCCGCCGAGACGCATCTGTTCAAAATACGGTTCTTTACGTTTCCAGTAATCCACCAGCAGCGGATTTACATTGAGGTGCATGCGCCATTTCGAATCGGGATTAAAATAATAACCGATCCCCTCGGGAACAAACATGGCAAAGAAACCCGCCACGCTCACGATTTTATGCCCAAACTTTGTACTGTCGGAACCGAATGACGAAATAAGAAACAACCCCGTGGCCATGCCCGCCGACGAACGCACGTAATGCCCGCCCAGCGATGAACCGCCTATACCGAATGTGTAGTTTGCCGTAAAATCATCGTTAAACGGAAAATGAAACTGCAGCCCGTACGCCTGCATGCTGCGGTCGCTGAACTGCGCGTGCTGCATGTGCACGCCCACTTCAAAGGTTTCCTGTGCCCGTGCGGGATACATTCCAATGAACAGTACTAAAAACAAAACGAGGTTACGAAAGAATGGCATACGCTTATTTTTATCCGTCGAAATTACTGGTTTGCTTTGCAATGCGCAATACGGGGTTCCTCGTATTTTCAGTGCCCGTGGAGCTCCGCCGCCAGCCGCTTCAGCATTTCCGCATCCACCGTATGTTTTCCTTCAAACCGGTGCGTGGTAAACGACACACCTGCATCCCGAAGCTGCTGCAGTTGTTTTTCGGCATCGGCTTCGGAAATATATACATCATCGCTGGCCAGTACAATGTGCGTTTGGGTTTGTGTGCCTGCACTGTTTGTATTCCATTCCACATCGGGCGGGAAAAAGGCACACCATAAAATCAGCGTATCCACCGGCAGTTTTGACGTTGCCAGCCAGCGCGCTACCGTGGCACCGCCCTGCGAAAACCCGAGCACGTGATAACTGACTTCTTTTCCACCCAACTTCCCGCCCAGGTTTGCGAATATGGTCACGTCCAATTCATCCAGGAAATAAATGTAATCGCGGATATCATCTAAACGATCTTCCTTTGTCATCCATGATGCACCAACGCGCCCGCCTGTTCCGTCAACATAAAAACGGTGCAGCCCTTCCGGCGCAATGATTACGGTGTCGGGTGCGGCAATACACTCAAACTTTTTCAGGAAGTACGAAGCCAGCTGGCCGTAGCCGTGACACACGAGCCACACGTGTTTTGTTTCGGCAGAAAATTCGCCGAGCTGAAAATAACGTGCTGTTTTCTGTACGATTTTGTTGAACTGTTTCATGGCGTGGGTGCAGCATCGGCCGCGTCGTCGGTTTCTTCTTCCCCGTAAGGTGATGATCCGTTCACGAGCAGCAGCAGCGGATGCAGGTTGTAAATGCTGCGGTTAAATTTATTGCAGAGAATAATAATGGTGGTGTGATCGTCCAGCCCACGGTAAAACGTGGTAGTATAACCGTGCCACCAGCCGTTGTGAAAAACGGATTTGCGTCCGTCGGGCCACTGCAGCGTGCGCCAGCCGTAACCGTAGTTCTTCGGGCCTTTGCGTTCGGGACTGGCGGGTGTGAAGGCTTCGGCCAGCGTGTTTTGTTCGAGCGGAAAATTGCGGTACAGCGCCTGGTCCCATTTGTACAGATCGGCCGCCGTGGTGTAAACCCCTTTGTCGCCGGTTACCCCATCGAGGTAATTCGGCTCCCATTCTTTCCATGCACCGTAATATGCCTTCGGCGGAACGGTATGTTTTGTAGTATCACCGGCAATCCACGTGTGATTCATCTGCAGCGGTTTGAAAAACGATTCGCGCATAAAATCCGGAAACGATTTGCCCGAAATTTTTTCCACGATGGCGGCGAGCAGGCAATAATTGATGTTGTTGTAATCAAACTTCGTATCGGGTGCGTGGTACGGCGGCGGGCGATGTTTCTCCATGAAGGCTACGACATCGCTGTTGCTGATGGTTTTGGGGAAACTGTCGCGCTCGTTATAATACTCGTCCATGAAATAAATGTAATTCGAAAGCCCCGAGCGGTGTGTGAGCAGTTGCCGCACTGTAATCCCGTTATACGGAAAGCCGGGAAAAAACTTCTGCATCGTGTCGCTGTAATTCAGTTTGCCCTGCTGGTGCAGCAGCATGATGGCTGCGGCCGTAAACTGTTTTGAAACGGAGGCGAGCTGAAACGAACTCGTATCACAGAGGCTGTCGTTTTTTTTGCGGCTGCACACGCCAAACGTTTGCTGATAAAGAATAACGCCCCGCTGTGCCACCAGCACCGTTCCGCTGAAGTTGCCGGTATAGAAACGCGCCTTAAAAAACGTATCGAGCATCTGCGCTTTTTTATCGGCGTTGATGGCTTTGCGGATTGCAGCTGTACTGTCGGAAGCGGAATCGGCACCGATATTTACACGCGGCGCATCACTGCATGCGGGTAACAACGTAAGCAACGCCAAACCCGAAACCAGTAAAAGGGCAATCCCATTTTTCACGGTGCGAAGTAAAAAAAATCCCCCGTCCGGCTGACGCGCTGAACGGGGGAAGTATCAAAAACTTTTACAGTGTTAGAGTCTGTTTAAGAATTGGATCGTGAAATTGTTATAAGTGCATTTTTTCGCCAGACGAGGCACTTTTTGAAGAGCATAGCGGAGCAGCTACGGTCGAAAAAAGTAACGAAGTATGGCGGAAAAAGGCACATAACAGTTTTGCGAGATGATTTTTAAACAGACTCTTAATCTACAATAATCACAAGGTACTTTGAAGTGCCCCAGAACTCTTCTGCATTGGTGATCACGAGTTTTTCAACCTTGTTTTCCGGACCTTCAAAGCGGTAGCTGCTTTTCGGGTGGCTGGTAACCAGTTTCGGTTTTTTGGCGCCGCCAAGTGCAATCTCGGTGTCTTTGGTGATGTCCACTTTGGTGAAGTAATTTTTATTAAAATCTTCACGCAGTTTCTGCGCTTTGCCGATGCCGATAAATCCGCCTTCTTTGGTGAGTACGCCCTGTTTGATCAGTTCTTTCGAACTGCCGAATGCGTAATACGCTGTGTTCAGTTTTTCGGTTTTCTGATTCGATGTTTCTTCCAGGCCCTGGTAGTTCATGGTGAGCGTGCTCAGTTCCACGTTCATGCGCTCGAGCTGGTCTTTCAGGCCGGCGATTTCGGTGTCTTTTTCAGCAAGCTGTGCTTCGAGGCGTTCCACCATGCGTTTCAGCTGCTCAATTTCACCGTTCGAACCTTTCAGTTTTTTGCTGAGGCTGGCGATGGTGTTTTTGTTTTTCGCCATCATGTCATAAATGGCCTGCAGGTCGGTTTTGATCTGTTCTTCCTGGCTTTTCACATCGCCACCGGAAGCAGCCGAGTTTACAATTTTTTCTTTTTTCTTGATTTCATCAAGGTTGTCCTGGATATCGTTGAACGCACGCAGGTACGATTCAATGGTCGAATCCTGTTCGCCCACTTTGTTGTTCAGTCCGGAATTCACCTTGTTCAGGCTGTCAACCACCGGATCGGTTTTCGGTTCGTTGTTGCAGGCTGTAAACACAACCGCGAGCAGGAAAAGGGAGAAAAGTGCTTTTTTCATTTGTTGTTAAAATTTGTGCCAAAGGTATGGAATTCAGGGATGCGCGACGATGGAATGTGCTGTGAAAAGTTGTTAAGCTATGGAATACAGCGCCGCGGTTATGGCTGAAATCCACTGTTTTCACAAACCAGGATGCTTTCCGGCGGGGAGAACCAACGCTTCCGCAATTAACCTGGCAATGTTTGCCGGGAGATCACCAACTCCCGCGGGAGAATGGCACCCTCCCGTAAATTGTTTGGATATTCCTGCGGGAAAATGACTCCCTCCCGTAAATTGTTCGGGCACTTCCGCGGGAGATTGGCTTCCCCCCGGAAAAAAGCCGGCCGTATTACATAAATCCGATACGGCGCATCAGTTCCTGCTTGTGCGCCCGCGAAACGGGAACAGACGACCGGTTACGCAGCACCAGCGTGCCCCCGTCGCCTTTGATGTAGCGTTCCACCTCGTCGAGATTGACCAGGTACGCGCTGTGCACACGGCAGAAATTACAATCGAGGAATTGTTTTTCAATCAGCTTGAGTGTTTTCGAAACGAGGATTTTCCGGCCGTCTTTCAGAAAAATATTGGTGTAGTTCGAATCCGATTCGAGGTAAACAATATCGCTGGCCGCCACCAGCAGCACGCCTTCGCTGGTGGGAATTGTAATTTTGCGCGAAGCCAGGGTGATGTTTTTAAACAGGGTCGTAATATCCGGCGATGACTGCCGCCCTCCGCCGTTTTTCGCCACCAGGCGGTTGCCTGCTTTGGAAACAGCAGCCTGCAGTTCTTCAATGTCAACCGGTTTCAGCAGGTAATCAATCGCTTCTGTTTTAAAGGCTTTGAGCGCATAATGCTCGTATGCAGTGGTAAAAATAATTTCGTAGTTGCAGTCCTTCGTCGCTTCATACACATCGAATCCGGTGGCCATGGGCATTTCAATATCGAGAAAAATAAGCTCCGGGCGGTGCCTGCGGATTGCGGCTATCCCGTCGGCAGCAGAATGCACCACATCCACCAGCTGCACCTGGGGACAAACACGCTGCAATAAAAGCCGCAACACTTCTGCCCCGTTTTTTTCATCGTCTATGATAATTGCATTCATGCTGTTTTTATTTTTAAAGTTACCAGTGTACCGGCGGGCATTCCGTCAACCATTTTATCAGTGATTTCGGTCGTGATAAAAAATGCCGCGAATTTATTGAGGTATTCGATGCGTTCACCGGTTACGTGCATACCCATAGAAAGGTGGCCGGTGTTTTTCTTTCTGCGGATTTCTTCAGCCGCAGCGCGGCCGATGCCGTTATCATCAATGGTGCATTCCAAAGTGCCGGCCTCTTCGCGTATGGCAATCCGGAGCATGCCCCGTTTTCCGCTGAGCGCCAGCAAGCCGTGCAGGATTGCATTTTCAACAAAGGGCTGCAGCAGCATGGTTGGAATGGAAACCGTTCGGCCGGCAAGTGCTTCGTCAACATGCATTTCGTAATCGAACCCGAACGAGGCACGCAGGGCTTCCAGTTCCATATACAGTCCAAGCGTTTCCAGTTCCCGGGAAAGCGGTACCGTTTCGTGTTTCGAATTTTCAAGTACGGCGCGTATCAGTTTCGAAAGCTTCACGAGGTACTTATGTGCATTGAGCGATTCGTTTTTCAGCACAAAATGCTGGATGGAGTTTATTGCATTAAAAATAAAGTGCGGGTTCATCTGCGCCCGGAGTGCTTTCAGTTCCGATTCGACAATGGTTTTCTGCACCAGCATCTTCGCTGCTTCTTTGCGGCGGATCATCGCAACCACCAACCGGTAAACAACCATCACCAGCACGATGCCGGCTAACGAACAAAGCGCGATAAACCAGCCCGACTGCCAGAACGGGGCACGGATGCGGAAACGAAGTACCGGCTCATTAGCTGAAAAAATGCCGTCGGAAGAAGCGGTAAGCATAAACTGGTAATCGCCGGGCGGCAGGGCGGTGTACTGCACAAACGTGTTTTGTGAAACAACCCAGGCCGTATCAAACCCGAGCAGGCGGTAGCGGTAGGTTACATTGCCTTCCTTGCGGGGAATAAGCCCTTTAAAATAGATCTGCAGAAAGTTTTCGTTATGCTCCAGCTCCCGGCCGTTGAGGTTATATACCGGGGAATTATTGAGTACCGTTTTTTCAATATTCACCATAATCGGGGCAACCGGTTTCAGAATATCATCGCGTCTGAAATAGTTGATCCCGTTGTTTGTGGCGGCATAAAGCAGGTTGCCTGCCACGAGGATATGATTCACTTCGTTGGAAGAAAGCCCGTCATTCACCGTCAGGCTGCGGGTTTCGCTATACGTGCCGTTGGTGTAACAGAAACAGGTTATGCCTTTGTTTGTTCCTGCCCATATATTGCCATCACTGTCGGTTGCAATGGAACGGCAGATATTACTCAGCAAACCGTTTGCTTCGGTGAGGTGCAGCACCTGTTTGTCTTTCCGCAGGCCGATTACTCCGTTGCCTTTCGAAGCCAGCAGCAGCAGGTCATTCCAAACTGCCATTGCGTCAATTTTTGCATCCGGCCCGGCAAAAAAACCATCGGGTTTTATCAATGTATTCCGGGTGTAACAATACAGCCCGGATTTGGTTCCGAGGTAAATGCGGTTATCATACAAAGCCATGGAATAAACCGTTGGCAGAAAACCGGCAAGCTGCTCCGAGATACCGGTTCGTTTATCAATGCGGTAAAGTGCGTTGATATTATTATCAACCCCGTAAAAATGACCGGCATCTGCATTGAGCATTTGTTTGATGCGGAGAAATTTCTTTTCACCGGTTTCGGTGCGTGTATAAACCGGCACTTCTGTTTTTGAACTGAGGTCGTATATAACACTTGGTGAAGCACCCAGCAAAGCCTGCCCGCCGTTGATGTAATTTGCCCAGAAATGATTCGCATTCAAACTCCGGGGTGCGGAATCTCCAACTGAAAACTGAACGAGATCATAATCGTTTGCGAGGTAAATAACACTGTTATTATAGCTGTATATATCATCCGTTTTGGTGGTACCAGCCTGGCTGATTTTAAGCGACGGTATAAAATACACCCCATTGCGTATCGTGCAAACCCACACTCCCTGTTCGCGGTCTTCAAACACCGCTGAAACATTTTCCCCGCGCAGAAAACGGCGTGGACTCCGGCTGAAATCCGATGCGGCATAATACAGCAGCCCCTGGTCCCAGGTGCATACCCAAAGCCCGTTCTGCCGGTCGAGGTAAATGCTGTTGATGTTATCACGCGTCTGTACCAGTTCTGGAATTACCGTTTCAGCAGTCAAGCCGCGGATACGGTACACCGATGATCCGTTTGTGAAATACTGAACACCGTTCCGCACTTCGGTGAGCGAGGTATGGCTGAGTTGCGGGAATATCGTTTGCACCGTTGCATCTGCTGAACTGCCCACAGGAGTAATGCGAAGCGGCAGCGGTATGGTCCGGGCATCATGTGTAAGATCGGTGCCATACACAAACCGTCCTTTGCTTACTTCGCGGATAAAATAGCAGGCCGTTGCCGACTCATACACCTTGCACGTGTTGTAGGCGGGCGGAATGATTTTCACATAACCGCAGCGGTAATATGAAATCCATAAGGTGTCGTGTTCATCAAAACAAAAATCAACCGGGGCTGATTTGGCATGTTCGATAAGAAATGAATTGGCCGGCGGTGCATAGATCGAATCAGTTGCATGACTGTACCAGGAAACTTCACCGGAATAGGATGCAAACCAGATGTTGCCGAAACGGTCTTCGTGAATTTTAAAAACGGTATTGTCCGGCAAACCATTGTTACTCGTGTACGAGCGGAAGCGGTAACCATCATATTTTACAACACCTGCATCGGTCGCAATCCAGGTATACCCTTTTGAATCCTGCATTACTGCATGGCATTCTGAACTGGGCAACCCGTTGTTCACGCTGTAATGTTTCATACACACTTCCTGCGCGCGCGCATGAAATACGCTGAAGAGGAAGAACAGCAAAAACACGTTACGTAAAAAAACAGGAGATCGCATTGCGGTAACAATATTACTTAAAAGTATGCCCCGAACTTTTTCCGGAAGGCAGCTGTTAATCAGTTAAAAAACGGAACCACCTCCCAAAGTGAAATGGCAGGCGGTTCCGTATGCAGTATGCTTGTTTATGCAGGTTATTTTACAAGCAGTACCCGTTTGGTAATTGACATGCC
Organism: Chitinophaga pinensis; assembly: GCA_943372645.1. Lineage (GTDB taxonomy): Bacteria > Bacteroidota > Bacteroidia > Palsa-965 > Palsa-965 > VBWE01. Next base: position 79,340 of record CALRZN010000010.1, read on the forward strand.
CGGTGTCTGTAATTTCACAAGGTAAACCCCTTCAGGCAGTTGCATACCGGTAAGATCAATCTCTTTCCGGAATGCGCTTCCGTCCGCATGGGTTGTTGTTTCATTATACACTTCGCTGCCCACAGCGTTGAAAATACGTACCGTGTACACCCCTGCTGCAGTGTTATTGCTGGCCAGGTTAAGCCTGCCGCCCGATGGGTTCGGCGTTACCAGCAGTTCACCTGCAGGCATTTCATTGGTACCCTGCTGCATTGCAGCGCTGTAATCGGGAGCAAAGAGGTCTTCTTCCACGATGATTACCGGCTGCCCGTTGCTGCTGTGCGATTCATACACAATAACGGAGTACTGCTGCCACGGACATACACCGATAATCCAGGTGCCGCGGGTGATGCGGTACTTGTGCCCCGCTGTAAAGTGTCCGGAAACGGGCAGGTTGCATGCTCCAAGTGTTGATGTACCATTGTAACCGGTAAACAGGCAGGTACCGAGTCCGTAGCCCCACCAGCACGCCGGGTTGGAAACGGTGGTATTTGCAACAACGTTATTCGATGCATCCAGTTCTTCCACAACCCAGGCATATCCGAAATTCGGATTCGCGTTTGCGTTAGTTACTACCGGTGTTGCAGCACAGGTATAGAACGGATCGTTTGCATTTAAATTGGTACCCAGATTAAACGCCGGATTATTTATATCGGGTGTAACTGTGAATGTTGCAGAGCCTACACAACCGTACGGACTGGTAACCGTAACCGAATACGTTGTGGTTACCGTGGGTGTAAATGTAGCCGGGTTGGTCGTTACAGTCGGGCCGGAATATGCGGGAACGGATGTCCACACAAACGTTGACAGCTTCGGGTAACCGGTTACCGTAAGCGTAGCCGGCGAACCATAACAAACCGTTGTCGGGCCGCTGATAACCGGGTTTGGCGTGCATGCAACATAAATGACCTGGGCAACTTCACTCCAGCCCACGCAGGGTGTATTCTGAACGGCGAGTTTTACACGGTAATATTTGTTGCACGGAACGGTTGAACTGTTCGGGAATGTGTAATTGCCGGGCGCACCTGGATACCATTGCGAAAAACTATAAACCGGTGATGTTTTAGGTACGCCGTACTGATCACACTCGATCATTTCCCAGAAATGATTGGATACTGCTACATTGCCCGAAGCACTTCCAACAGGGGAAATCGGGTTTCCGCTGCAGATGTAAGGCGGAAGGCTGATGGCCGGTGTAAGCACCGGGGTAACAATGGATACAGCAACCGTTGCAGTTAACACAACCGGGCAGGTTGCTCCATTATAAGTTGCTGTTACCGTATAGGTGGTATTTGCAGAAGGCGTTACCGTTATGGTATTCGTTGTTGTGGCCCAGGTGGTTGTTCCATCGGTCCAGCTGTAATTGGATAAACCCGGCGTGGCTGTAAGTGTAACCGAGCCCCCCGCGCAGGTTGCTGCATTTTGCGGTGTAACAGTCATAGCCGGAATTCCAGGGCAGTTGTTGTAAACCCGGAAGTCATCAATAGTACCAGTTATGCTGCGGTAATACGAGCCTGACATGTGACCGAAATTCTGGAAGTTATTCAGGCCAACGATATCCGCATCAATGGTAAAACATTGCGGCGACCCCAACACATGTGTTGTCATTGCAGCATCCGAAAACACACTGAGTGCGCAGTTCGTGGCAGACAGGCGTTCGAGCCGTATCCAGTAGTTTCCGCCAAGGGTCGGAAGTGCAATGCCACGCGAACTGTTATTGGCAGGCAATGCCGGATTGGATGCACTGAGAACAGTGGCCGGATAAAATGCCGTATTGTTACCGTTTGTTGCATGTGCATAAATCCGCCAGCCCAGGTTGGCCGGTGTTGCCGCCACAGAAGTCTGCACAGCCGCACCCGGCCATAACCTATCGTCGTTTGCTGTCGGAAGCTGATTTGCACCGAATGCAATAAGCGACACGTAAATACCGTCCTGTATTGAATACTGATTAATCGGAACCTGGTTGCTGTTGGTGCAGCTCCACGCATTCATGTTATTAATGCCATGCGGATAAGCTGTTCCTGCAGTTAAACCCATTAATGTTTGCGAAGGTCCATTACCTCCCGTGATATTTGCTTTGCATTCCGCACGGAATTGCGTATTGCTCAGGGTAAGTGAAAGCGGGCGGTGAACGCGCACCTCCCGGTTGTTGTGCACGCCCTGGCTATTGGTACAAACCGGCCCGAGTGCGTCAAAAGTGGACATGGATATGGCACCGCCGCTGATACGGACACTGCCGTTGTTTGGTGTATTATCAACGGTTGTCCAGCCTGCCGCACTGCTGAAATTGTCTGAGTCGGCAATAACATTGCATTGGCTTTTCCCCGGCGTACTGCCTAATGCGAGCAAAGCGAGGGAAAACGTAATCGTTTTTAAGTAGCTCATAATGGAAACGGATTTAAAAAGAATGAGTAGATGATTTGTCTTTAATTGCGGACAAATGTATCCCGGGCATCACTCATGGAAAACATGGAATGAGTAACTCCCAGCGCCGGATTAGTATTTGCCATCAAACCCGATCCTGCCACCCGTTTCATTTTGATTTTTCCCGAATCCGCTTATCTTCGCTTTCCCGTAACTGCACCACACTGTTGTTGATAATAATGAACTGCCGCCTGCTGCAAACGCCTGTTGTTGTTTTCCTGCTGCTGTTTTTGCTGCAGGCAGCAGCGGCACATGCAGGAGAAGACACGTTGCAGCAAATTCCGGGAGGCCGTTTGCAGGCCATTGAAAACAGCATACCCGACATGAGTGAACCGGAACTGGTGATGCTCATTGACTCGTTGTTCGAACTGCCTGAAATTCCACCCACGCTTATTACACGCATTAAGTCACAGGCGGCCATGCTGCGTGAACAGGCGCCCAAAAATCAGTTTACGGATGGATTTGCATTGTACCCGGCCAACCGGTTTTATGGCAACTGGAGTACGCGCCTGCTGTTTCCGTACAGCGATTCGCTTTACAAATCGGATACGACCACATTGCTGAATCTTGATCCAACCGTGAGCGGAGCGTTTACAATGCCGTTTAACGGACCGGTAACTTCAAAATTCGGCTGGCGCGATTCGGCCATGCACCGGGGCATTGACATTGATCTGCAGCGCGGGCAGCAGGTGGTTTGTGCGTTTGACGGCATGGTGCGGTTTGCGGGGCGCTCGGGCGGATTCGGCAACGTGGTTATTGTGCGGCATTACAACGGGCTGGAAACGGTGTATGCGCACCTCTGGAAAATAAAAGTAAAGCCGGGCGACATTGTTTTGAGCGGCGGGTTAATCGGACTGGGTGGAAGTTCCGGGCACAGTACCGGCACACACCTGCATTTCGAAATGCGTTTCCGTGGCGTGGCCATTAACCCTGCGTATTTTTTAGGGCCTGCTTTCAATACCTTACGTGCCAATGAATTTGTAGTGAAACGCACGCGCAACGGATACGCGGCTTTCCCGGCGGAATCGGCTTTTCACCAGGTTGTAAAAGGCGATAACCTTACCGCGCTTTCGCAGCAGTATGGTGTTTCGGTTAAACAAATCCGTATGTGGAATGCCATGGAAGGCCGGGTCCGGCTATCAGCCGGACAACAGGTGCGCATTAAAGCGCCCGATGATTTACGTGCTACGCTTTCCGGCCACTGATGCGGCCGAGGCATCGTTCGTACGCCTCTTTCATGCCTTCGTACATGGCTTCGCGGCCATAGTTGTGCGACTGGCGGGCATCACTCACGACCCGATTGCTTTGCCGAATCTGCTCATTCAGCCAGCTCAGGAGCTGTTGTAGTTGTTCCTGGTCCATAAGAAAACCTCCTCCGGCTCCTGTTTACGCGGCCGCGGCAGGCGATGTTTCACAAAACGCCCGCTGTTAGACGAACCCCGGCTTTTGCCCCATGCAACATGGATAACGCTGTACGAGTGTACAATACAATTACCTTTGTACATGCTGCCGTTCGATCCGTTTCATGAATTTACCGCCGCACTGGCCGGCCGGCTGCAGGATGCGTTACCGGGCGAAGCAGCACAGTATGCCATGACGGCCCGCGCGCCCCAGCTTTCCATCGCCGGCTACCTCGAACAAAATCCGGATCATCGCAAAAGCGCAGTGCTGATGCTGCTCTTTCCCGGCGAAAACGGCCCGAACACCGCACTCATCGTACGTCCCGAGTACGACGGCGCACACAGCGGACAGCTGGCCTTTCCCGGCGGCCGCGCTGAAAAAACCGACGCCAGCCTGCTGCACACCGCACTGCGCGAAACACAGGAAGAAGTCGGAATAAAACTGGAACCGGATGCCGTGATCGGAAAACTATCGCCGATTTATATTCCGGTGAGCAATTACCTTGTACAACCCTTTGTGGCCGTGATGCACAATGAACCGCGGTTTTACGCTGATCCGCGCGAAGTGGTAGACATTATCAATGTGCCGCTGCAGCATTTTCTCGATCCGGCTGTAAAAACAAAACAACACATCACCGTCGGAAAAAACATGCGCATGCACGTGCCGGGTTACAGCATCGGCGACCGGCTGCTATGGGGCGCTACGGCAATGATGATGAGTGAGGTGGAGTTTTTGCTGCGGAACTGAGTTTGGTTTAAAACAACGCGGACTCCAAAATCCGTCTGATATAAAGTAGCCTGTTAATTAAGTGGCAGTGGCAGCAGGCAGCGACAGTTGAAGGAGCCTGCCACTGCCTGCTGCCACTGCCACTTGTGCAAGAACTGTTTTACAAAATCAAATAACCGGAATGGTATTTACTTTATAAAAATAAAAACAGAACCCATCCTGCACACAGCGGTTTATCATGCTGCTTTTCTTCTCTCTTTTGCAGAACGGGTTCTGTCGGTTTTGCGCCTCATCGTATATGCGGATATACAACGGCTTGTGTTTCGTTATGTTTCGCAGTTGACAAGCACTGCACGTGTTTTATTTTTGAAAAATGCTCCTGTAGAATTAACGCAATAATCAGCACGCAATTGCAGCAGGGTTATTTTAATTTAAAGACGCGCATCGTACAAAGGGGTTGCTTCTGTACGAAAACAAAAATTCCCGGTGCATTGCTGCGGCCGGGAATTTAGTGCCTGTTTGTCCGGGAAAACGTTTTATTTTTTGGTTACGTTCTGCAACGTATTGTCGTAACAGAGGTAATAGGTGCCTTTGTTGTACGGATTCAGATTTGCTTCTTTACCGAATCCTTTCAGAATGATGTTGCCATACAGGTCATACACTTCATACATGGTAGGTGCTGAGAACAGATAGGTATTCTTTTTATCGCTCGACTCGGTGTAAGTAACCTGCGGAACCGTTGCAGTGTAGCGGGCTTCGGGCGAAACGCGGGTTTCGCGAACAAAACCAACCTGCTTTACGCGGAATTTATTTTCGCCGGAATGTGCGGTAACTTCAAAACTGTAGGTGTGTTCACCGGGTGTGCCTACGCCTTTTACTTCGCCCACGTAAATCCATTTGTTCCAGCGAAACTGCTCAACGATAAAGGGAAGTGAACCGTTTTCGTTTTTGGTTTTCCAGGTGAGTAAACCGGCGTTGGTAACTTCAATAAATTCAGTAGTGAATGTGGGGCGCGGCCGGAGCGCTTCGGGGTTGAGTACTTTGGGGATGCAACCTTCCTTGTGCGAAATTTTTACCGTTACCTGTTCACCTGCTTTCAGGTTAAAACCGGAAAGATCAATTTCAAATGCAGTTGAATTTACTTCGTCGTGCGTAAGCTGATCGTTCACACGTACCTCGAACGCGCAGTAACCTACGCTTCCGGATGCAAGCGAATTCTGTATGTAGAGGTTTTTATTCTGGTATTCACCTTCAATAACCAGTACAGCAGCATTCGCAGACAGGGTCAGTCCGATCATTGCAGCGCATACAGCTGTTATTTTTTTAAAAGCATTCATTGGGTCGCAGTTGCTTTTTGTTTCTCTCCTGGGTGCAAAATTACGCATTTTATCGCTATTTTTAAGATAAAGTGGCTACCCATTTATACGCAATAAGTAGCGTTTCCGGTTTCAAAAGTACCCCGTATATACTCCTGTTCAAACCAATTATTCGCCGATTTGTGGATTTCAAAGGCCCGAGCAACGGATGTCAGGACAGCTTAATGTGCTGAATAACAGGCGTCTGAATTTTAACAAAATCAGAATCAGAACCGACCGGAGTAGCGAATTAATAGTGACATACTAACCATTATCAGCAAAAAAAAGAGCAGAATCCGCCACGCGCCCTTAAAATGTTTGCCCGACGTGTTTTTGTCGCGGAGAAACGACCAGGCCAGGGCGGCAATAAAAACGATGAGGAAAAAGATGATAAAGACGACCTGTCCCTGCGAAAATTTCATGGTCCAAAATTAGCGTTTATCCGGCAGCAGTAATAACAAATTAAAACGAAATGAGCGGATTATGCGTTAGCCTGTTAAATTTGTCCTTCATGAAACGCGCTTTTGCCCTGTTTTTCCTGTTGCTGCTCCACGGCGTTATACCGGCGCGGGCGGATAAACTCGGGCAGGCATTTGAAGCGCTGCAGCGCCAGGATTATTTTAAAGCGCGGGGGCTTTTCGAGTCGCAGCTTGGTAAACACACGGTGGGCGCGGCATACGGACTTTGCTCCATTTACAGCCGTAACGACAACCCGTTTCACTCCACCACGCAGGCCCACGCCTGTGCCCGTATCATGACCGCATCATGGCCGGCACTTGCACCAAAAGCAAAGAAACAATTACTTGCCTGGGGTGTTGACAGTGCGGCGGTTTTCGGGCTGAGCCGGCAGGTTACCGAAAACGCGTTTCTCGAAGCCCAGCGCATCCGCACGTTTGAAGCGTGGAATGCCTTTATCGGTGAGTTTCCCGAAAGCCCGGAACTGACCTTTGCCACCGGAAACCGCAACCGGCTTGCATTTGAACAGGTACAGAAAGAAAACACCTGGGCGGCCTACCTCCGCTTTTTACAGGCCTATCCGGAAGCTACGCAGGTTGCAGAGGCCCGGCAGCAATATGATAAACTGTTGTATGCCGACTTTGCCAAAGGCAACAACCTGGCCTCGCTCGAAAAATTTCTGCAGTTGTATCCGCAATCGCCTTATATAACAGCTGCCGAAGATGCCATTTACCGCATTTCGGTGCAGCAGCGCACCATTGCGCAGTACCACGCGTTTATCAAACGCTATCCGCAAAACCGGAATGTGAAACTGGCCTGGAACAATATTTATGCATTGTACACCGGTGATTTTACGCCGGAAAAAATAGCGCAGTTTTACCTCGATTTCCCGGATTTTCCGGACAAGGAATCCATCACTTCCGACCTGCAGCTTTCGGTTTTAAAAATGTACCCGATCCGCAACGATACGGTTTACGGGTTTGCAGACAGCACGGGAGCCATCCGCATTCCGATGCAATACGATTGGGTGGATGAATTTTCGGAAGGCCTCGCGGCGGCCGGTAAAAATGGCAAGGCGGGTTTTATTGCCAAATCGGGCAAAGTGCGCATTCCGTTTGATTTTGATGAAGCCGAGGCATTCAGCAAAGGATTTGCACTGGTAAAAAAAGGCACGCATTACGGCTTTATTGACAAAACCGGCAACCTGCACCTGCCCGCCATTTATGATGAAATTTATCCCTATTCCGAATTGCGTGCGGTAGTGGTGAAAGACGGAAAATACGGTTATGTGGATGCCGACGGCGAAACTGTGATTGCCTGCCGTTACGAAAAAGCCGGTGATTTTTCAGGCGGGCTGGCTTACGTGGTGCAGGGCGGCAAATACGGATTTATTGACCGCAGCGGACAGGTAGTTATTGAACCGGCATTCGACTGGGTGGAACCGTTTCAGCTGGGCGTGGCGCGGGTGCGCAAGGGCGAACAGTATGGCCTGCTCCGCAAATCGGGCGAACTGCTGCTGCCGTGCAGCTACGAACTGATCGGGGAATTCAGTGAAGGACTGGCCGTGATAGTGCAGCAGAAAATGATGGGGTTTATTGACCGCAAAGGCCGTTTTGTAATTCCGCTGGAATACGATTATGAACCGCAGCTGGCGCAGGGCGCGGGTTTCCGCCAGGGCAAGGCCAAAGTGTTTTCAGAAGACAAAACCGGCTTTGTTGATTCCACCGGCAAAGCCACGCTGTACAAGGAATACGAAGACCTCCACTACCCCACCGAAGGACTTATGGCTGTGCAGCGCCGGGGCAAATGGGGATTTGTGAACGAGAAAAAGAAAATGGCCGTGGAACCGGAATACACCTACTGCTGGCCCTTCGCCGAAGGCCGCGCGCGTGTAAAAAAAGACGGTAAAACCGGGTTTATTGATCATAGCGGGGCGATTACAGTTCCTGCCGTTTACCAGGAAGCGCTTGATTTTAAAAACGGCTACGGCCTCGTAAAAAACGATACGGGCTGGGGCATTGTCGACCGCGACCACAACCGTATTTTACCCTGCCGGTATTCCAAAATCGAGTTTACTGACCCACACCTGGTGCTGCTGGAATACAACGGCAAATGGGCGTATTTTCACCTGCTGAAATGTGAATTTCTGTGGAAGGAAAACGGGTTTGAGGAGTAGCACCAACTAATCCAGTTCGTATTTATCAAACTTCTGGTTAAACAGCACGTCCCAGCCCCGGGGTTCGGTCTGGCCCGGAAACAGTTCCGCTTCCAGCAGTTGTATAATGCGCGTTTCGCCCCATTCATCGGCCGGTGCAATTCCGTTTTGCATTAAGTATGCTCCTGCAGCGGCAATACCTTTCACCTCGGTAACGCAGGCACCATCGCGGTAGTGACGGTACACGAGGCCTTCCGCAATCCAGAAAACCTTTACTTCGAATGATCCGGAAACTTCTGCGGGGAACCGATCGCTGGCAATAAAACGCCCCTGCACATCGGTAATCACGATCCAGCCGTTGCAGGCGGTTACGCCCAGCGCACGATCCATCATCACCGATGTAGCGTCTTCGAAAAAAAGGTTTTCTGCTGTTTTGCCAAACACATCCGGGATAATTTCATCCACGGCGTCTGCCCCGGCCTTTACAGCCATCAACGCAATATTCCAGCCCATGTGAAATGGTGTTTAACTGATTCCAGGAAAAAAGGGAAACTACTTGATGCGCAGTTTGCGGCCAATCGCCAGCGTGGTGGTCGGCTTGATGCTGTTCAGCGCGCAGATTTTCGAAACCGTCGTTTTGTATTTCACTGCCAGCGCCGAAAGCGTATCGCCCGAGCGGATGGTGTGGTATACGGCCTGGCCCGGTTTTGCGGGGGGGACAGGCGTTTTAGCCGTGGTTTTCGGAGCAGTAGTCTTGGGCGTAACCGTTGTTTTGTTCTCTTTCACCGGCTCAACAGCGGGTTTATCCGCTTTCGGAGGAGTACATGCTTTAGACGGCTCAATTTTAGGTGCACTAACACCTGACATAAATGCTTTTGCTTCCGGTGTTGCCATTTTCGGACCGCCCGGTGTGTAATAAAACGTGCGGCGACGGCCTTTGCGGCTGCGGGTAGTAACCTTTACGGTTTCGGTGAGGTATTTGAAATCGGCTTTCGACAGGTTGTAAACATCTGAACGGAGCTGGTGATTTTCAAAATCAATGATGCTGTTCGGGTTAATCGGCTGTCCTTTATAACGTACCTCGAAATGGAGGTGGCTTCCGAACGAGTGGCCGGTATTTCCGCCCAGGCCCACGTACTGGCCCGCAGTTACATCCTGCCCGGGTTTAACCAGCAGTTTCGAAAGGTGGGCGTAATAGGTTTCCAGCCCGTTGCTGTGGCGCACCACAACAATGTTTCCGTAGCTTTTGCTGTACTGGGCAATGCGTACTTTTCCATCGAATACGGTACCCACAGAGTCGCCGGTTTCGAGGTCCAGATCAACACCGAAATGATAGCGGTAGCGGCGGAAAGCGAACTCCGATGTTTTGCGGCCGGCAATCGGGTGATTGTAACCGCAGGAATAAGAACCTACAAGGTGCAGGCAAACGGTATCGGTAAACTGGAGCACGTCGAACTTATCGCAGTGAACGCTGTTGCTGTCCCAATCTTCCAGCGAAACTTCATCGCCCTGTTCGCCATCTTCGATGGTTTCGAGAACAGTGGGTGCTTTTTTGGGTACTTCATTGGTATCCAGCGCATTGTTGGCAGACATGCGAGGAACTTCGGTGGTATCTAATTTGAATTTCGGGATTCCGGGATCAGTGGTATCGGCCGTGGCTGTATCGCCACGAAATACGAATAGGCGGGCTACATCGCCTGCGGTAGCGCTAATTCCTGCACTGAGTAACAGGAATACAAGCAGTATGTTTTTGCTTATCTTCAAACCGGTATCTACTACTACTGTCCATAATTTGTGGTGAACTGGGCGCTAAAATAGGAGTTTAATATTACGAACCAAATTTTTTTTCATAAACATTTCGTTATGGAAAACTTTATCCGGCGGGCAGTTGCAGCCCGGCCCCGTCTAAAACCCCTGCCAGCATTGGCTTTACCAGTTTTAAAGGCTGCGCGAGGCCGTTAATCCTGATAAATGTTAAAAATTGTCTTTCTGAATGGCCGGATCGGATTCTTTGGTTTTCAGAAGGCAATTTTATGAACCTTATAAAATGAAGATACTGGTCAAAGTCGGCAGTGGCAGGTAGCAGTGGCAGTCGGATCCTGTTTCAAGGAATTAGATCGATTTAATTAAAATAATGCCAGACTGCCGCTGCCAACTGCCACTGCCGACTGAATAAAGAGCTATTTTAAACATACAAAATCTGTAACAGGATCTATTTTACAGCCTCTGCTTTGTTTTCTCCCTCCCCTTCCCGTCTTTTGCAGGGCCGCTTCCTTATATAACGGGATTATGAAAAACAAAATTGTGCTTTCGCAGCAGCAGGCCGCCCGGATAATTCTTGAACAGCAACTGCTCGGGGGTGGCAACACGCTTCCGGCGGGTAAGGCGGGTGCGGCAGCATGCGTGGCACACCTGGGTTACGTGCAGATTGATACGCTATCTGTAATAATGCGGGCGCACCACCATGTTTTATGGACACGCACCCCGGGTTATAAGGAAAGCCACCTGGACGAACTGGTGCGGGAAAAACAGCTGTTTGAATACTGGAGCCACGCGGCTGCGTTTCTGCCCATGCACGATTTCCGGTTCAGCATGCCCCGCAAAATGGCCTTCCGGAACGGCGACAAACACTGGTTTGAAAAAAACAAAAAGATGATCCGGTTTGTGCTCGACCGCATCAAAGCCGAAGGCCCGCTGAAAGCCAAAGACTTTGAAACGGACCGGGTGCGTGGCTCGTGGTTCGACTGGAAACCGGCCAAACAGGCGCTGGAACAGCTTTTCCAGGAAGGCTACCTGATGGTGGCTGAACGGGCCGGCTTCCAGAAAATTTACGACCTCACCGAGCGCGTACTTCCGGCAGGAACCGATACCAGCACGCCAACCCCTGACGAATATGCCGGCTACCTGGTGCAGCAAACATTGCGCGCGCAGGGACTTATTACCATGAAAGATGTGGCTTACCTCCGCAAGGGGGTATTGAAACCCGTTACGGCATTAATGCGTGAAATGGCTGCCGGCGGACAACTGCTGCCCGTGGAAGTAAAGGGGAGCAATGAAGCCTTCTGGATAACCCCGGAACGGCTGAACCGGAAAACCGTAGTGCCCAAAAAACTGCGCCTGCTTTCGCCGTTCGACAACAGCATTATCCGCCGCCAGCGCCTGCAGCAGCTGTTCGGTTACGATTTTATGATTGAGTGTTACCTGCCCGAACCGAAACGGAAGTTTGGGTATTTCTGCCTGCCCATACTGCACGGCGAAAAATTCATCGGCCGCCTCGATCCGAAAGCCGACCGCGCCACCGGTATTTTCCACATCAAAGCATTACATATTGAACATGCGCCGGCGGATGCGGACGCATTTTACAAGGCACTGGCTGCTGAACTGCGGCAGTTTGCCGCACACCACGGCTGCACGGAAATCCGCTATGAAAAAGCGGTTCCCGCTGCGATCCGCAAAACGCTGGAGAAACTATAAGCAGAGTTTTACTTTCTTCGCCGGCGTGTAATACATGGCAAATTTGTCAACAGCGCCATTCTGCACCGTAAATACGATGCTGCCGTAAGCGGTTTTGTGGATGTAATGAACCGTGTCGCCGTCTTTTACTTTTTTTACGGCTTTACCGAATGACTTTTTGAGTGTCTCATAATCCACACCGAGGATATTTTCAGAAACTGTTCCTGCGAATTTTTTCCGCACTTCCCAGTAATCGTTACCGGTGTATGCATACATGTCGTGATTGAGAAAAAACACGCCGCCCCCGCAGTTAAACGGTCCGCCTTCTTCCGAATCGCCGGTAAAGCAGGGAAATGCTTTTTTCACTTCATCCATGGAAGCGGTTGGTTTAACACCATTGATGGTACCGGCCCGCACATCCACCACCAGCGGCGGACAGGGTGTGGCTTCCTGTGCATATCCTGAAATTCCGGTAAAGAGCAGTAATGTAATAATGAGTTTGCGCATTGGTTTGTGTTTTAACTGCAACGAAAGTACAGGCTGCTGCAGCGAAAAACAATACGGTGGAATACGTATTTCCGCTTTGAAGAACTGATAGGAATCAGCTAACGGAATACCCGCATTTATACCCGTTCTATTCAATATCCATTTTCATTCTGGAATATTTTTCTACTTTTGGTTACCTAACTACACACACTTTTTTATGCGCTATTGCTTATTCCTCCTGGCCTTTGTGGCAACTACTATTGTGCATGGGCAGAACACTGCCGGTTTCAGCCGATCGTATGCCGTGAATACCGGCAGCACCTCGTATGCTTCCGTAATCAACGTGGTGATTGCGAATAACAAAATCACCCTTTTTTACAACCCGATTGATACTACTGTTACTGACGCAATTGATTCAAGCATTGTGCTGAACGACATGAGCAAGGGGGTGATTTCTGCATACATCAGCACCGCGCTCGACAAACGGTTCAATGCAAAACCCGGCGGAGAATCGGCGGGCATGGCTGCACTGAAAACGGCAAACCAGGTGGCTGACGATTATATTGCATTCATTAACGAGCTGAAAGCGGAAGCAACACTTGTAAAAAAACAAACCGAGGCAGCACGCGCACTCGAAGGCATTGACAGCCTGTATGAAAAAGCGTTTTTTGTACGGCTGAACATTATTGACAAAGACAACCTTGTGCCGTTAACGCTGATGGATGTTCCTAAAAAGAAGAAAGGCGACGCATCACCGGTAAACACAGCTGCAGGCTACATCAAGGTGGAGCGCGTAACGCTCGGTTTTTCGAACTGGAACCTCGGCAACGTGGTGGTTTATGGTAAAGTAAAAAGCACCGGTTCTCTTGCTTACGACAGTTCAATTACACTGAACAACATTCGTGTTATACCCGTTTCTTCACGTAATGTACTTTCGAAAATCGTAAACGAACCACTGAAGAATACAAGCGGAAAATACGGTATCACATTATCACAAGTGATTTCTATTACACCGAACGACTCACTTGTGTTTGATTTGTATGTGCCACAACGCACGTTCATGGAATTTCGTGTTGACGGGCCGGACCTGGTGAAGCATGCCATGAAACCGAGCATTGCTTCGTATTTTAATTATGCCATTTTCGGTGATCTTACCGGGTACATCCAGGATGATGCGCCAAACGGAAAATTCCAGACCGAAATTTCGGCCATGCTGCCCTTGCTGGTTCGCCCGATGCGGAATTACAACAGGATACCCAATGTCAAGAGCCGCCGTTTTTCCTTTTTCCTCGGAAAATCATTTGCCCCGGAAATATGCCTTGCCAAATTCGGGACTGACAATCGTTTTCTGCCGGTACAGTACAATGACCATGTTGTTGTATATGACCCGGCCATCAAAGACTCGCTCGTTCCGATTGATACTATTTCCGTGAAGCACATTAACAACATGGACGCACTCCAGTTTGCGAACTTCTGGGCAGGCGGACGGTTCAACGTCTTCGCAATTGAAGGAAAAAACCCTTCCTGGGCAATCTATTTTAATTTCCGTTTCCGGTACATTAAAACGGAGCTGGCTGACACCTCGCGTGGATTTAACAAAATGCCGCAGGTGCGCAGTGTTTCGAACGAACCGGAAATTACGTTCAAACGAAAAATCAGCCGGAATTTTTATGCCGAGATGGGCGTTTCGGTAAATATGCTGCGACTTTACAGCAATGCGTATGAACTTTCATTTGAGAAACAATACGGCGATGCACGCGACAGCGCGTTTGTAGTTACGCCACCTATAAAGTTTTTCAACTTCGTGGATCTGCGTAAAGATCAGAATGCTTTTTTTAATCCGGATTTTCGTAAACAGCTGATCTGGACACCGCAGATTACATTGCGTTACAACCCGCCCAGCAGTCCCATGTCGGGTGCTTTTGTGCGCATTGCCTATCCGTTCAACTCGTCGCAGAACAATTCATTCCTGATTGCGCAGATCGGCATTTCGAAACCGGTAACAAACCTGCTGGCCAAAGCGAAAACAGCACCCTCGCCATCAAACTGAAGCGGGGTCAGACCACCGGCGGTTCGGGCAGTTTGGGTTCGTTATACCGTCGGATAAGCAGGATGAGCGTTGCCGCCGCACCGATACTCAGCGGACCGATCCAGTATGGAAACGTGAGCGCTGCATCCAGCCCGGGATACAAATCGGCGTAGTAGATGTAAACAAACGAAAGTGTGGAATACAGCACGCTGGTTACCACCGGCAGCCACAGCGAACGTCCGTAAATGAACAGGTAGCCGAGCATTCCCGAAAATACAAACCGCGGCAGGAATGCAGAAAGTTCGTACTGCAGCAGTGTTGAAATAAGTGCAGTGATCCACACCGCAGCGTGCACATTCCGCAGCCAGCGCGTAAACAGCGAGAGCACCGCGCCCCGGTAAAACAGTTCCTGGCAGATGGTGCCGAGCACACTGATCATGGCGATGTTCATCAGCAAATCGTTCACCAGCGGCATGCGCACAATCGGCTCCACACTTTTGCGCGAAGCTTCTATTTCAAGCAGGTCGCCGGTGCTCATAAACGAACGGTTGAGCAGGTGCAGCATATCATCGCCGGGAATGAATACAAGCACAAGTAAAGGCAAAAGCAGGAACGGTTTCCAGCCCACGTGCGCCAGCGGATTGCGCGACACATGCTGCAGCAGTAATTTTTCCTGCGGAAAAAACTGGGTGAACAGCAGCACCGGCAGCGCGTAAATAAATGCCGACGACCAGGCCAGTCCGAAACGCACCAGCGAAATGGGCCAGCCCTGCGAGGCATCGCCCACGATCCACGACACAGACGCCGATGTGGCAATGGTGCCGATGAGGAAACCGGCCATCAGGTGCATGGAAAACAGTGCCCACAACCGCACCGAGGGTGGCAATGTGCGCCACGAAGGTGCCCCGGGATCTTTAGATTCGCTCATGCTCTGACTGTTTTTGGTAACTTTGCGCAAAAATACAGCATCCTGTCCTGCAAATGCGACAGGTGCCGAAATAAAAATGGTTACCATCGGCAATATCGAAATCGGGGAGTTCCCGCTCCTGCTTGCACCTATGGAAGATGTGAGCGATCCGCCGTTCCGTTACGTGTGCAAACAGCACGGTGCCGACCTCATGTACACCGAATTTATTTCGAGTGAAGGCCTCATCCGCGATGCGATCAAAAGCCGGAAGAAGCTCGATATTTTTGATTACGAAAAACCCATTGGCATCCAGATTTTTGGCGGCGATGAAGAAGCGATGGCCATGTCGGCGCGCATTGTGGATGCGGTGAACCCGGATATTCTCGACATCAATTTCGGCTGCCCGGTGAAAAAAGTAGTGTGCAAAGGCGCGGGCGCCGGTGTGCTGAAAGATGTGGACCTGATGGTGCGCCTCACCAGGGCGGTTGTTAATTCAACGAACCTGCCGGTAACTGTAAAAACGCGTCTCGGCTGGGATGATAAATCGCTGAACATTCTCGAAGTTTCCGAACGCCTGCAGGATGTGGGCATCAAAGCATTGAGCATTCACGGCCGCACACGCGCGCAGATGTACAAAGGCGAAGCCGACTGGAGCCTGATCGCCAAAGTGAAAGAAAATCCGCGCATCAACATCCCGATTTTCGGAAACGGAGATATTGATACACCCGAAAAAGCGCTGGAATACAAAAACCGCTACGGTGTTGATGGCATCATGATCGGCCGAGCCAGCATCGGTTACCCGTGGATCTTCAACGAGATTAAACATTACATGCGCACCGGCACCCACCTGCCCGCGCCCACCATCGCCGACCGCGTAAACGTGTGCCGCACGCACCTCGAACGCTCGATTGCGTGGAAAGGCACCAACGTGGGCATTGTAGAAATGCGCCGGCATTACACGAACTATTTTAAAGGGTATCCGAATTTCAAAACGTTCCGCAACACGTTAGTTACAAGTAATTCGCTGGATGAGTTGCTGGAAACGCTGGAGCAGATTTCTGTTCATTATGCGGATGTGGCGCCGGTGATCTAGCTAAATATTGATTGCAGTAGCTGCACCGTTCGTGCTGCAGCCTGATGACTGGAAAAGGCTTAAGAAACAGCACTGCCAGCTTCCGCATTTTTCGTACTTTTAGGGTTCAATACAAAAACACATGCGTTCACGTTACCTTTTTCTTTTCCTGTTTTCCGGCATAACCGCTTTTGCCCAGCAATCGCGCATTGTACAGATTCCGCTCGGTGCTGTTGCAACCGAAAGTACCATGCGCGACGATTTTGCACCCACACTGCAATGCCTCGAAATGCCGAAACAATCGGACACCCGCCTGCAGCAGATCAAAGACAGCCTGGCGCTGCGTTATCCGAAAACACACAGCAGCAATGTGCCGCGCGACCAGCGCATGGTGGTGCCACCTGCGCCCACCATCGGCCGCAACATCCAGGGCAATACGTTCGGAAACTCGACACCTACAGATAATGAAATTGCGATTTCCAACGCCGGGAAACTTATTTCGGTGCAGAACTCGAATATTTTCCGCTACGATGATGCGGCAAGCGCCTCGTTAATTCCGACCTCGCTGGCGGCCTGGGCCAATGCACTGAGCAACCCGCAATCGAAATTCGATCCGAAAGTAATTTACGATCCGGAACAGGACAAATACGTGATGCTTTGTCTTGCCGGTTTCACCGATTCCACGAGCAGTATTATTGTTGGTTTTTCGCAAACCAACTCACCCACCGGCGCCTGGAATTTATACGAACTGCCCGGCGATGCACTGAACAACGGCCTGTGGACCGATTACCCGATGATTTCGATGACGCACCAGGAAATTTTTATTACCGTAAACCTGCTGTACAACAACCAGCCCTGGCAAACTGGTTTTGCCGAAACCATCATCTGGCAGATCAATAAAAACAGCGGTTACACCGGCTCCACTTTACAGAGCCAGCTGCACAGCGGCATACAGCACAACGGCCGCAACGTACGCAACCTGTGCCCGGTAAAAGGCGGCAGCCAGCTGTACGGTCCGGATATGTATTTTGTATCGAACCGCAACCTGGATGCATCCAACGACACGATTTTCCTTGTGCATCTTACTGATACGATCAACGCGCCGGGACAACAGGTTACCGTACAGCCGCTGGTTTCCAACATCAAGTATTTTGCACCGGCCGATGCGGAACAGTTTGGCACTGCAAACATGCTGGCCACCAACGACGCGCGCATACTCGGTGCGCTGATTGAAAACAACAAAATCCAGTTTGTGCAGAACACGATGGACACCGCAAACGGACGCGCAGCCATTATGCACGGCATAATAACCAATCCCGGCACATCGCCGGCAGTTACTGCAAACATGTACACCGACACCGTGGAGTTTGGTTATCCGAACATCGGGTATTGCGGTAACGGACCAACAGATGATCGTGTGATTATCGGTTTCCTGCACACCTCATCAACCGTATTCCCGGGCGTTTCGGCCATGGTGTATGATGGAACGGCGTATTCACCGCGTGTGGTTACCAAAGCCGGAACCGGTTATGTAAACCTGCTCAGCGGCAACAGCGAACGCTGGGGCGATTACACCGGTATGCAGCGCAGCTACAACGGCGGCGGAACGGTGTGGATTAACGGCTATTACGGAAACACATCGCATACCCACGCCACGTGGATTACTGAACTGTCGCCAACAAGCGATGTCGGAATCAGCACGGTAGCAACACAACAGGTGGACGTGCAGGTATTTCCGAACCCGACGGTTGAACTGGTGGAAGTAGTTTTCAATGCACCTGCACAGGAACAGTATGAATTTAACCTGTACGATATGCAGGGCCGCCACGTAAAACTGCTGATGCGCGAACGCGTGAAACCGGGAAGCAACCGTTTTACTTTCAGCGCAGCACCGCTTGCCGCAGGAACATACATCCTGAAAATTACCGCGGGCAATCGCATGGTGGCATCCAAACAGGTGGTGAAACAGTAACACGTGCAGCAGCGTTTATTTACCGATCAGCTGGGCCGTACCATTTCCGTTGTGGAAAAACCACGGCGCATTATTTCGCTGGTACCTTCACAAACTGAACTGCTGGCCGATCTCGGGCTGGAAGAAGAAGTGATTGGTATTACCAAATTCTGTATTCATCCTGATCGCTGGTTCCGCAGCAAAACACGTGTGGGCGGCACCAAACAACTGCACCTGGAACAGCTTGCCGCGCTGCAGCCCGACCTCATCATCGCCAACAAAGAAGAAAACGAACAGCAGCAGATCGAATGGCTGATGGAGCGTTTCCCGGTATGGACGAGCGACATTAAAACGCTGGAACAGGCCTGCGAAATGATAACGGCTGTGGGTGAACTGACAGGCACATCGGAAAAAGCAAAACAGCTCATTACAAAAATCAACGCCGCTTTTTCGGAACTGCAGCCGCACACCACACCCCTGCGTGCGGCTTATTTCATCTGGCAGGAACCGCTGATGTGCGCCGGTTCCGATACATTTATCAGCCACCTGATGCAGCGCTGCAACCTGCTGAATGTGTTTACAGCGCAGGACGGCCGTTATCCCGAAGTAAGTGAATCAATGTTGCGCGAACTGAATCCCGAGGTGTTATTGCTTTCGTCAGAACCATTTCCTTTTGCCGAAAAACACCGCGAAGCCATGCAGCAACAGTTCCCGGAAATGCGTGTGCATCTGGTGGATGGCGAATATTTTTCGTGGTACGGTTCGCGGCTGGTGGATGCGCCGGGGTATTTTACATTACTGCTTAATCATATACATCGCACTGCTTACTGAACACACAGGGCAATCGCGTCTGAAAATTTTTATACTGATTTAGCGGTTTTCCAAAATAGTATTGAATCAACACAAAAGCGGGCAGTCAGTTCGAGTGCCGGGCGCGCAGGGCGGCGAAATGGAAGGTGTATCGAGAACGAGCGAGGGGATACCGGCCCACGTTCTCGATACATTTCTTTCTGATGAAAAATCAGCAAGAAACACTCGAACTGACGGCCCACAAAATATAATGGATTACAAACCCGATACATTTCTTGCTGATGAAAAATCAGCAGGAAACACTCGAACTGACTGCCCGCTAACACTATCAAAAGTAAGAGGTCTGCCCGAAAGTCCTGATTATTGGGATATAACAGATGGCATTTTTCAGACGCGATTGCCCTGGCCCTGACTGAACACAGCACCGGTTTATTTGCTAATTTTGAGGAACAATAAACCCATGCAACGATTCCGTTTTTTATGGTGTGCCCTGCTCGTCCTGCTTTTTACAGGCGGCCGCAATGCGTATGCCCAGCAGGAAAAAGTGGGACTCGTGCTCAGCGGTGGCGGCGCTTCGGGGCTGGCGCACATCGGTGTACTGAAAGCACTGGAAGAAAATAACATCCCGATTGATTACATCACCGGCACCTCCATGGGCGCGCTTATCGGCTGTTTATATACGATGGGTTATTCACCTGCCGAGATTGAAAAATTAGTAAATACCGATGCCTTCAAAAGCTGGGCCTATGGCACCATTGAACCGAAATACGCGTATTATTTCAAGAAAAAAGAAGACAACGCATCGTGGGTGACTTTTAAACTTTCCCTGGATACGACGTTTGCCACCAACCTGCCTACCAACCTCATCTCGCCCATACAGATGGATTTTGCGCTGATGGAAATGACGGCCGGGCCCATTGCTGCTGCGAAGTATAATTTCGACAGCCTCATGATTCCGTTCCGCTGCGTGGCTTCGGATATTGAAGCGAAAAAATCAATCGTGTTCCGCAACGGCGATCTTGGCATTGCGGTGCGAGCATCTATGTCGTACCCGTTTTACCTGAAACCGATTTCGGTAAACGGTCGCCTGCTGTTCGACGGCGGACTGTACAACAACTTTCCGTCGAATATCATGTACACCGATTTTTTTCCGGACTTCATCATCGGCAGCAACGTATCGTCAGTGTACCAGTCGCCGGACGAAGACAACCTGCTTTCGCAGGTGCGCACGATGCTTACGAGCAAATCGAATTTCGATCCGGGCTGTGAAAACGGTGTGGTGGTGGAACCCAATGCCGACTGGGTGGCGCTGTTCGGGTTCGACAATCCGCAGCGCGTAATCGACAGCGGTTATGTGGCCGCAAAACGCAAGATTGAAGACATCAAACAGAACGTGGTGCGCCGCACATCGGCGGAAGAACTTGCCATCAAACGCCTCGGCTTCCGCTCGAAAATAAAGCCGCTCGTTTTTGAGAACATCGAAATTGAAGGGCAGCGCCTTAATAAAAGCCAGATGAGTTATGTGCGCAACCTGCTGCGCCACCGCCAGAAAACAGTTTCGGTGGATAAACTCAAAACCGGTTATTTCCGCCTCGCTGCGGATGATAAAATCAAACAGCTTTTTCCCGTTGCACATTACAACGAAGCAACCGGCAATTACGACCTGGTGCTGCGCATCAAAAAAGAAAAAGACATTCTTACACAGTTCGGTGGCAACTTTTCGAGCCGCCCGGTGAGTACGGGTTTCATTGGGTTGCAGCACAATTTTTTAGGCAAGGTGGCCATCAGCACAGCGGCCAACGGCTATTTCGGACGATTGTATAATGGTGTGCAGGTGCGTTCGCGGATTGATTTCCCGACGGCGTTTCCATTTTTTATTGAGCCGATGGCAACGTACAACCGGTACGATTTTTTCAAAAGCAGCACCGCGTTTTTTACGGATAACAAACCGCCGTTCCTGGTGCAGATTGACCGCTTCGCGGAACTGGACATGGGACTGCCCGTGATGCGCAAAGGGCGGCTGGTGGGCGGTGCAGCCATTGCGTTTAACCGCAACCTGTATTACCAGACAGACAATTACACATCCGTAGATACCGTTGACCGCACCGATTTTGAAATGGTAACGGCGCATCTGTATTACGAACGCAATTCGCTGAACCGGAAACAGTATGCGAACGAAGGTTCTTACACGGCATTCCGTGTGCGTTTATTGCAGGGCGAAGAGTTTTACAAACCGGGCACAACCGCACCGAACAGCAACGCATTCCGGAATGTAACTGAATGGCTGCAACTGAAATTTATTTACGACAACTATTACAAAAGCCGCGGCATTCTGCGTCTCGGGGTGTATGCCGAAGCGGTGTATTCCACGCAGGGCTTTTTTAATAACTACACCGCATCCATGCTCAATGCGCCAAGCTTTGAACCGATACCGGAAATGCGTACGCTGTTTATCCCGGAATTCCGGGCGCACCAGTACGTTGCGGCCGGGCTGAAAAACGTAATCCAGATTCAGAAAAACATTGACCTGCGCATCGAAGGATACATTTTTGCGCCGGTGAAACCGATTTACGAACGTTCTGATTTTACGCCGTTCTATGGCGAACCATTTACGGTTTATTACAATTGCGCGATGGCTTCACTTATTTACCATTCCCCGGTTGGTCCGGCTGCGGTGAGTTTTAATTATTACAGCCCGCGCAAAGAACCCTTCAGTATTTTATTCCACTTCGGGTATTTTATTTTCAATAAGAAGTCAACGGATTAACGGTTGTTTACGCCTGTCCTTTCGGCGGACCGAAATTGAGCGGAAACGCGTTCGGGTATTCCATATCGCTGATGGGTCCGTGGGCTGCCTCAAAGCGGCTGAGGTTATCTTTCAGCGCTTTCATCAGGCGTTTGGCATGCTGCGGGGTTAACACGATGCGCGATTTCACTTTCGCCTTCGGAACACCGGGCATTACTTTTATAAAGTCAAGTACAAATTCAGAATTGGAATGGGTAATAATGGCGAGGTTGGAATAAATGCCTTCGGCTACTTCTTCACTCAGCTCAATGTTCAGCTGCCCGTCTTGTTGTTCTTCGTGTTGCATGATGCATATTTTTAGATGTTCAAATTTACGCTTTTTTCGGAGCCTGTTCATAAAAAAAGGGGCGGCTGCCTGAGGTTCGCAGCCGCCCCGAGGGGCAAACGGCGGGTGCGTTCGGGCAATTCCGTTGAGGTTTCGGAATGCGGGCACCAGGCCGTTCTATATACGGAAGGGGTTCCGTCAGTAGCCGCAGCAATGCACGCTGCAGCTGTATCACAATCCCGTACACAAGCCTTACGGGGCCAGTAACGGGCACTGCAATAGATTAACTGCTGTTATAAACAGCATCGGAAAAACGATTAATTCATGGTTAGGATTGCGGTTGTTCTTACTTACAAAATCGGTTCGTACAGCGAAAAAACGTAGATCAATTATTACATCACAAATATACAACACCACGGCAGCGAAGTCAAGTTTCCGGGCACTTATTTGCGCTTTAAAACGCATTTAATCAGCCTCAGTATCAGCACACTACAGCGCCTGATTTCCAGGCATTTAGCACGGGCAGCCGGCAACACTGTTCAGTACATCAGCATGTGCGCAACAGCCTTCGTAAAGCATTCAGCCGATGCAGTCCGTTGTTTATCCATACAGGATTGTCGTTTGTGTTTTCGGCTGCATACCGGTACAGTGCTTGTTCCGTTATTATCAAACAAAAACAAACCTGTTATGAAAAAGAAAATGATACTTCCATTAATTGCATTGATTGCAATAACCTTCTCCGCCTGCCGCAAATATGAAGAGGGGCCGGGCATCAGCCTGCTTTCTCGTAAAAGGCGGGTCGAAAACAGTTGGTTCGTTGAAAAATGCCTGGTGAACGGAGCTGACAGTACAGCTGTTTACGCACAGTATTACGCAGGCGAGTTTTATGACCTTGATGGCAATTACCGCACCCTATATGCAAGGCATATATGGGGAGTTACACCCGCTGAAGTATACGGAACATGGGAATTCCAGAATCGGGACCGGGAGATTAAGCGTACACTGAGCGATGGCACCATCGAAATAATTGAAATCATACGGCTCAAAAACAATTCGTTCTGGTACCGCACGAAGTGCGGTAACGACGTGGTGGAATTTCACCTCACCAACGATCAGCGGGATGTTCCGCAGTAAAACGAAACCGCATAAAAAAAGTCCCGGCACGTAATGTACCGGGACTTTTCATATTGTATGAAAGAATGCTTACGCTTCTGCTTCCATGGCTTCTTTTTTCGCAGCCATGAGTTTTTCGTATTCTTCTTTCGAACCCACCACCATGCGCTCGTACTCGCGCATACCGGTACCTGCGGGGATGAGGTGACCAACGATCACGTTTTCCTTCAGGCCGAGCAGTGTGTCCTGTTTGCCGTTTACTGCAGCTTCGTTCAGTACTTTGGTTGTTTCCTGGAACGATGCAGCCGATACCCAGCTGTTTGTCTGTAATGACGCACGGGTAATACCCTGCAGAATCTGCTGCGATGTGGCCGGAGAGGCGTCGCGTGCTTCAACCAGTTTCTGGTCTTTACGCTTCAGCATCGAGTTTTCATCGCGCAGTTTACGTGCGGTAATAATCTGGCCTGCTTTCATGCTCTGCGAATCGCCCGGATCCATTACGACTTTCTTGCCGTAAAGACGGTCGTTCTCTTCCATAAAGTCGGCCTTGTTCACGATCTGTAATTCGAGGAACATGGTATCGCCCGGTTCCGAGATGTCTACTTTACGCATCATCTGGCGAACGATAACTTCGAAGTGTTTATCGTTGATTTTCACACCCTGCAAACGGTACACTTCCTGTACTTCGTTTACGAGGTATTCCTGTACTGCAGTCGGTCCTTTGATCGCCAGGATGTCTCCCGGGCTGATCGAACCGTCTGAAAGCGCTTCACCGGCACGGATGAAGTCGTTTTCCTGTACAAGGATGTGTTTCGACAGCGGAACGAGGTATGTTTTACGTTCACCGGTACGTGATTCAACCATGAGCTCGCGGTTACCACGTTTGATTTTACCAAACGAAACGATACCGTCGATTTCTGATACAACAGCCGGGTTGCTCGGGTTACGTGCTTCGAAAAGCTCGGTAACACGCGGCAGACCACCCGTGATATCGCCTGATTTGGCAAGCGAACGCGGAATCTTCACCAGGATCTGGCCGGCTTCGATTTTCGCGCCGTCGTTCACCACCACGTGCGAACCTACCGGGATGTTGTAGTTTTTCAGAATCTCATCACCGCTCATGATGCGGATCAGCGGGTTCTTGGTTTTATCTTTCGATTCGGTGATTACCTTTTCTTTGAAGCCGGTCTGTTCGTCCGATTCTTCGCGGAAGGTTACACCTTCTTCGATGTGTTCGTAAGCAATTTTACCTGCGAATTCCGAAACGATTACTGCGTTGAACGGATCCCAGTCGCAGATGAGCTCGCCTTTTTTCACGTTGTCGCCGTTTTTCACATACAGCTGTGAACCGTACGGTACGTTGCCGGTAGCTACCACGATCAGCGTGTTTGCATCGAGGATGCGCATCTCTGCTGAACGCGAGATAACAACGTCAACCATGTTACCTTCAGCGTTTTTACGCTTAACGGTGCGCAGTTCTTCGATTTCGAGAATACCATCGTATTTCGCTTCGATTTTTGCGGAGTTGGCGCTGCCCTGGGCAATACCACCTACGTGGAACGTACGCAGGGTAAGCTGTGTACCCGGTTCACCGATGGACTGTGCGGCAATTACACCTACAGCTTCACCGATCTGTACCATGCGGCCCGAAGCGAGGTTACGTCCGTAACATTTCGCGCACACACCCGATTTCGATTCGCAGGTGAGTACCGAACGGATTTCAACCGATTCGATGGCCGAGTTGGCAATGCGGTGTCCAACTTCTTCGGTGATCTGCTCGCCGGCCGGAACAATTACGTCGCCGGTTTGCGGATCATATACATTGTGTACAGTTGTACGACCGAGGATACGGTCATACAGCGGCTCCACAATATCTTCGTTTTTCTTGAGCGCTGTAGCAATCAGTCCGCGGAGTGTTCCGCAGTCATCAATGTTAATTACAACATCCTGTGCAACGTCAACTAAGCGGCGGGTAAGGTAACCGGCATCCGCTGTTTTAAGAGCGGTATCGGCGAGACCTTTACGTGCACCGTGGGTAGAGATGAAGTACTCAAGGATGGACAGCCCTTCTTTAAAGTTCGAGATAACCGGGTTTTCGATAATCTCGCCGCCCGAAGCACCTGCTTTCGACGGCTTGGCCATCAGACCACGCATACCGCCGAGCTGTTTGATCTGCTCTTTCGAACCACGTGCACCCGAGTCAAGCATCATATACACCGGGTTGAAGCCCTGGCGATCGTTGGTTAACTGGTCAAGTACGCGTTTGGTGATGCGGTTGTTGGTATGTGTCCAGATGTCGATTACCTGGTTGTAACGTTCGTTGTTGGTAATGAAACCCATGTTGTAGTTCATCATTACCTCTTCCACTTCGGCCTGCGCAGCAAGAATCATCTTTTCCTTTTCTTCCGGAACGATGATATCACCGAGGTTAAACGAAAGACCACCTTTAAATGCCATTTTGAATCCGAGTTCTTTGATGTCATCAAGGAACTTGGCCGTAACAGCCATGTTGGTTTCTTTCAGGATATTACCGATGATGTCGCGAAGCGATTTCTTGGTAAGCAGTTCGTTGATGTAACCAACTCCCTGCGGAACAACCTGGTTGAAAATGATGCGGCCGAGTGTGGTTTCGATGATTTTCGGAACGAGGCTGCCGTCTTTTTCTTTGTGGTTGTTGATTTTTACTTTTACAAATGCGTTCAGATCAACACGGCCTTCGTTGTAGGCAATGATGGCTTCCTCGGCATTGTAGAACGTAAGTCCGCCACCTTTAACAGCGTGCGTTTCGTCGGTAGTACGGCCTTTGGTCATGTAGTACAGACCAAGAACCATGTCCTGTGAAGGAACCGCGATCGGCGCACCGTTGGCCGGGTTCAGGATGTTGTGCGAAGCCAGCATAAGCAGCTGTGCTTCGAGAATAGCAGCGTTACCAAGCGGTACGTGTACCGCCATCTGGTCACCGTCAAAGTCAGCGTTGAATGCCGTACACACCAGCGGGTGCAGCTGAATCGCTTTGCCCTCGATGAGTTTCGGCTGGAACGACTGGATACCTAAGCGGTGCAGTGTCGGGGCGCGGTTAAGCAGAACCGGGTGACCTTTCAGTACGTTTTCGAGAATATCCCAAACAACGGCATCTTTACGGTCAACGATTTTCTTCGCGCTCTTCACCGTTTTAACGATACCGCGCTCGATGAGTTTGCGGATGATAAACGGTTTGAACAGCTCGGCTGCCATTTCTTTCGGCAGACCACATTCGTGTAATTTTAATTCCGGACCTACGACGATTACCGAACGTGCCGAGTAGTCAACACGTTTACCAAGCAGGTTCTGACGGAAACGGCCCTGCTTGCCTTTCAGCGAGTCAGAGAGTGACTTCAGTGCGCGGTTCGATTCGGTTTTCACCGCATTCGATTTGCGTGAGTTGTCGAACAATGAATCAACCGCTTCCTGCAGCATACGTTTTTCGTTGCGGAGGATCACGTCAGGCGCTTTGATTTCGATGAGGCGCTTCAGACGGTTGTTACGGATGATCACACGGCGGTAGAGGTCGTTCAGATCGGATGTAGCGAAACGGCCGCCATCCAGCGGAACGAGCGGACGCAGTTCCGGCGGAATAACCGGCACTACTTTTACGATCATCCATTCCGGACGGTTTTCTACTATTTTGTTTGCCTGGCGGAATGCTTCCACCACCTGCAGACGCTTCAGCGCTTCGTTTTTACGCTGCTGCGATGTTTCGGTGCTGGCTTTGTGACGCAGATCGAATGAAAGTTCATCCAGGTTGATGCGGTTCAGTAACATGTACAGCGCATCGGCACCCATCTTGGCGATGAATTTATTCGGATCGGAATCATCCAGGTACTGGTTGTCTTTCGGCAGTTTTTCGAGGATTTCGAGGTACTGTTCTTCCGTGAGGAATTCCATGTACGTCAAACCTTCGCGGCCCTGCACACCCGGGTTGATTACCACGTAACGCTCGTAATAGATAATCATATCGAGCTTTTTGGTAGGCAGACCGAGCAGGTAGCCGATTTTGTTCGGGAGTGAACGGAAATACCAGATGTGTGCTACCGGAACGGTGAGGTTGATGTGCCCCATGCGCTCGCGGCGAACTTTTTTCTCGGTTACTTCCACACCGCAGCGGTCGCACACAATCCCTTTGTAACGGATGCGTTTGTACTTGCCGCAATGACATTCCCAGTCTTTTACCGGTCCGAAAATACGTTCGCAGAACAGGCCGTCGCGTTCGGGCTTGTAGGTGCGGTAGTTGATCGTTTCCGGTTTAAGTACTTCCCCGCTGGAACGCTCGAGAATAGACTCGGGCGAAGCCAGGCTGATGGTGATCTTAGAGAAGTTACTCTTTATTTTGACATCTTTTCTGAAGGACATTTTTTGCTCCTTTGTTGATGTTCGTTTATTCCGTGAATTAACTAGTCAAGTGAAACGTTGAGCGCAAGGCCACGCAGTTCATGCAGCAGTACGTTGAACGATTCCGGGATACCTGCCGGTGGCATGTTCTCGCCTTTAACAATCGCTTCGTATGCTTTCGCACGTCCTGTAACGTCGTCCGACTTGATGGTGAGGATTTCCTGGAGGATGTTGGCTGCACCGAATGCTTCGAGTGCCCACACTTCCATTTCCCCGAAACGCTGACCACCGAACTGTGCCTTACCACCGAGCGGCTGCTGGGTGATGAGTGAGTACGGTCCGATCGAACGGGCGTGCATCTTGTCGTCAACCATGTGTCCGAGTTTCAGCATGTAGATGATACCCACAGTAGCCGGCTGGTCGAAACGTTCGCCCGTGCCGCCGTCGTAGAGGTAGGTCCGGCCGTAGCGCGGAACACCAGCTTCGTCGGTGTACTTGTTGATCTCATCAATGCTTGCACCGTCAAAAATCGGTGTGGCGAACTTCAGGCCGAGTTTCTGTCCTGCCCAGGCAAGTACGGTTTCGTAAATCTGTCCGAGGTTCATACGCGAAGGTACACCCAGCGGGTTGAGTACAATGTCAACCGGCGTTCCGTCTTCAAGGAACGGCATATCTTCGGCACGAACGATACGGGCAACGATACCTTTGTTACCGTGGCGTCCTGCCATCTTATCACCCACTTTCAGTTTCCGTTTCTTGGCGATATACACTTTCGCAAGCTGTACAATACCGGCCGGTAATTCATCACCCACCTGCAGTGCAAAACGTTTGCGTTTGTAGATACCACCCAGATCGTTATACTTGATCAGGTAATTGTGTACCACCTGGTTCACCTGCTCGGCGATGTCTTTGTCACTAACCCAGCGTACTGCGTTAACGTTTACATAGTCGATTTTCTCGAGCACTTTCTGGGTGAACTTGGTACCCTTGCTTACT
The DNA here is from genome assembly GCA_943372645.1 of Chitinophaga pinensis. Classification (GTDB taxonomy): domain Bacteria; phylum Bacteroidota; class Bacteroidia; order Palsa-965; family Palsa-965; genus VBWE01. Next base: position 108,152 of record CALRZN010000010.1, read on the forward strand.
ACTTCTTCTTTCAGGTTGTTAACTACGCCCTGCGAAGTCTGGCCGTTGAGTATTGCAGTGAGTTTTTCCACGAGGCGGAATTTCAGTGCAGCTTCTTCGGTTGATTCTTCTTTATCAATTTTCTCGATCAGGGTCTTCTCTTCTGCTTTCGCTTTTTTGTCTTTCAGCGCACGCGAGAACAGTTTTTTGTCAACAACCACACCGCGGATGGACGGCGGAACTTTCAGCGAAGCGTCTTTTACGTCGCCGGCTTTGTCGCCGAAGATTGCACGGAGCAGTTTTTCTTCCGGTGAAGGATCGGTTTCGCCTTTCGGTGTGATTTTACCGATCAGGATATCACCTTCTTTCACTTCTGCACCGATGCGGATCAGTCCGTTCTCGTCGAGGTCTTTGGTGGCTTCTTCCGAAACGTTCGGAATATCCGCTGTCAGTTCTTCGAGGCCGCGTTTGGTATCGCGTACTTCCATCACATACTCATCAATGTGAATTGATGTGAAGATGTCGTCGCGTACTACTTTTTCGTTGATTACAATCGCATCCTCGAAGTTGTACCCTTTCCACGGCATGAACGCCACTTTAAGGTTACGTCCGAGTGCAATTTCACCGCCCTGTGTGGCATACCCTTCGCACATGATCTGCCCCTTCTTCACCTTATCGCCTTTTTTCACAATCGGGCGGATATTGATGTTGGTGTTCTGGTTGGTCTTGCGGAATTTGGTGAGGCGGTACGATTTCACGTCGTCGTCGAAGCTGACGAGACGATCTTCATCGGTGCGGTTGTAACGGATAATAATTTCGTTTGCATCCACGTACTCCACGATGCCTTCGCCTTCTGCTGCGAGCATGGTGCGCGAGTCGCGGGCCACGCGGCCTTCGAGACCGGTACCTACGATCGGCGCTTCCGGGCGCATCAGCGGAACGGCCTGGCGCTGCATGTTCGAGCCCATAAGTGCACGGTTGGCGTCATCGTGTTCCAGGAACGGAATCAGCGAAGCCGCAATCGATGCAATCTGGTTCGGGGCAACGTCCATCAGCGTAATCTTTTCCGGCTCCACAACCGGGTAATCCGATTCGTAGCGGGCTTTGATTTTCGCATCAACAAAATTGCCTTTTTCGTCCAGCTTGGCGTTGGCCTGTGAAATAATACGCTGGTCTTCTTCTTCTGCGGTAAGGTAAACCACCGACTTGCCCACCTGCACTTTACCGTCAATTACTTCGCGGTAAGGCGTTTCGATGAAACCAAGTTTGTTGATTTTCGCATATACACACAGCGAAGAAATAAGACCGATGTTCGGGCCTTCCGGTGTTTCGATGGTACACAGACGTCCGTAGTGGGTATAGTGAACGTCGCGTACTTCGAAGCCTGCACGTTCGCGGGAAAGACCTCCGGGTCCGAGGGCAGAGAGACGACGCTTGTGCGTGATCTCCGCCAGCGGGTTCGTCTGGTCCATGAACTGCGAAAGCTGGTTGGTTCCGAAGAATGAATTGATAACCGACGACAATGTTTTGGCATTGATCAGGTCGGTCGGTGTAAATACTTCGTTGTCGCGAACGTTCATACGTTCACGGATGGTGCGTGCCATACGTGCCAGGCCTACGCCGAACTGGGCGTAAAGCTGTTCACCTACAGTACGTACACGGCGGTTGCTCAGGTGGTCAATATCATCAATATCGGCCTTGGAATTGATCAGTTCGATCAGGTACTTGATGATGGCGATGATATCGTCTTTGCTGAGTACGCGTGCTTCAGCCGAAGTGCCCATACCGAGTTTACGGTTGAGGCGGTAACGGCCCACTTCGCCGAGGTCGTAACGTTTGTCGCTGAAAAACAGTTTCTCGATGATTCCGCGTGCGGTTTCTTCATCGGGCGGTTCAGCGTTACGCAGCTGGCGGTAGATGTGCTCCACAGCTTCCTTCTCCGAGTTGGAGGTGTCTTTCTGGAGCGTATTGTAAATGATGGAATAATCCAGGTTGGAGGCATCCTCTTTGTGCAGGATGATGGATTTCACGTTGGCTTCAACGATGAGATCCACATGCTGTGCTTCGAGAATGGTTTCGCGGTCGATGATTACTTCGTTACGTTCAATCGACACTACTTCGCCGGTATCTTCGTCAACGAAATCTTCCACCCATGTTTTCAGTACGCGGGCGGCAAGTTTACGGCCGAGAACGGCTTTGAGCCCGGCCTTGCTCACCTTCACTTCATCAGCGAGGTTGAACAGTTCCAGGATCTGCTTATCACTTTCGTAACCGATAGCGCGGAGGAGCGTGGTAACCGGAAGCTTTTTCTTACGGTCGATGTACGCATACATTACGCTGTTGATGTCCGTCGCAAATTCGATCCACGAACCTTTGAACGGAATCACACGTGCCGAGTACAGCTTGGTACCGTTGGCGTGGCGGCTCTGGCCGAAGAACACACCGGGTGAACGGTGGAGCTGGCTTACCACCACACGCTCAGCGCCGTTGATAACGAACGAACCGCGCGGGGTCATGTACGGGATGGTTCCCAGGTACACGTCCTGCACGATGGTTTCGAAATCTTCGTGCTCCGGGTCGGTGCAGTAAAGTTTCAGTTTTGCTTTCAGCGGAACGCTGTAAGTGAGTCCGCGCTCAATACACTCGTCAATCGAGTAACGGGGCGGATCGATAAAATAGTCAAGAAATTCCAGCACGAAGTTATTCCGGGCATCCGAGATCGGGAAGTTTTCACTGAAAACTTTAAAAAGCCCTTCGTTCTGGCGGTTTTCGCTGGTCGTTTCCAACTGGAAAAAATCCTGGAACGACTTCAACTGGATTTCGAGGAAATCCGGGTAGTCGAGCAGCGATTTACTTTTCGCAAAATTAATGCGTTGTTGTTTTTGTTTTTCCAAGGCCTTAGTTATTGTGGTGTACGACAAAAGAACTGATCAACAACAAATGGGATTAGACCTAATCCCTCTTCCGCCTATGGCATCGGAGGGACTTAGGTCTAAACCCGCAGGGAGCAGGCAAAAGTGAAGTAATTATTTTACTTCTACTTCAGCGCCTGCTTCGGTAAGCTGTTTTTTCAGGTCTTCTGCAGTAGCTTTATCAACACCTTCTTTGAGCGGCTTCGGAGCCGTGTCAACGAGGTCTTTTGCTTCTTTCAGTCCGAGACCGGTGAGGTCTTTCACCAGTTTCACAACTGCGAGTTTGTTTTGTCCGCCAGCTTTCAGGATCACATCAAATGTGGTCTTTTCAGCAGCAGCTTCTCCGCCACCTGCAGGAGCAGCAACAGCTACAGCAGCAGCAGCCGGTTCGATACCATACTCGTCTTTCAGAATTTTTGCCAGTTCGTTAACTTCTTTAACTGTAAGAGCAACGAGTGATTCGGCGATAGCTTTAACGTCAGCCATTTTATTTGAGTTTTAAATTTTACTTGGTTAGAATTGTTTTTGTTTGTTGTATTTTTTCAATCGGTCGCCCGGAATTATTCGGGGCGTTCGGAGAGTGTTTTTACCAGGCCAGCGATTTTCTGTCCGGCGCTGTTCTGCAGCGCGCTGATAACGTTTTTCGCAGGAGACTGGAGCAGTCCGATTACTTCGCCGATCATCTCGTTTTTCGACTTGATGGCTGCGAGTGCATCTAACTGATCGTTTCCGATGTACACACTTTCCTCAACATACGCTGCTTTCAGGATCGGCTTTTCTACCTTTTCGGTTTTGCGAAACTCCTTGATAAGCTTTGCGGGCTCATTGGCAGTTTCAGCGAAGAGGATCGAAGTAGCACCTTTAAGCGTGTCGTACAGCGGGCTGAATTCGGTATCATTGGTACGCTCGAGGGCCTTGCGGAGGAGGGTGTTTTTCACCACTACCATCTGGATATTCTTCTGGAAACACAGGCGGCGCAGTTTGCTTGTTTTAGCAGACGGCATTGCCGAGGTGTCAGCCAGGTAGAAATGCTTGTTGTTCGCAAGACGCTCAGCGAGATCGCTGATAATTTGTGATTTGTCTTCTTTTTTCATGGATTCTCACTTTGAAGTTCCGCAGAACTTAGGCAAGCGATTTGGTTTCGATCAAAACACTCGGGCTCATCGTGCTCGACATGTAAACGCTCAGCAGGTAAGTGCCTTTAGCCGATGACGGCTTGAGTTTTACAATGCTCTGCATGATCTCGTTCGCGTTTTCAAAAAGTTTGTCCGCATCAAATGATGCTTTTCCGACAGATGCGTGGATGATACCGGCTTTATCAACTTTGAAGTCGATTTTACCGCCTTTGGCAGCTGCAACGGCTTTGCCCACTTCCATGGTTACCGTTCCCGTTTTCGGGTTCGGCATCAGGCCGCGGGGACCGAGCACTTTACCTAAGGCACCTACTTTACCCATCATGCTGGGCGTGGTGATAATTACGTCAACATCTGTCCAGCCTTCTTTGATTTTAGCGATGTAATCGTCGCCGCCAACGAAATCAGCACCTGCAGCTTTTGCTTCGGCTTCTTTGTCGGGTGTGCAGATTACGAGGATACGGATGGTTTTACCGGTTCCGTGCGGAAGGGTAACAGTACCACGTACCATCTGGTTTGCTTTGCGCGGATCAACGCCGAGGCGGATGCTCAGATCAACTGACGCGTCGAATTTGGTAGTGGTGATGTCTTTCACAACACTGGCTGCTTCCCGGAGGGTGTAAGCCTTTGTTGCGTCGTACTTCGCCATAGCCGCTTTGCGCTTTTTTGCTAGTTTAGCCATTTTGATCATTTATGGATGTTCGAACGTCGCGCATATAGCGGACTCCATCCGGTTTAACTTAATTTTTAAGCGGGCTTTCGCCGGTAACGTTTACACCCATACTGCGGGCAGTACCGGCAACCATGCTCATTGCAGACTCCATGGTAAAGCAGTTGAGGTCGGGCATTTTCGCTTCAGCGATCTGGCGAACCTGATCCCAGCTGATCGAACCCACTTTTTTGCGGTTCGATTCACCGGATCCGTCCTGGATCTTGGCGAACTCCTTGATCTGCACAGCTACCGGCGGTTGTTTCGTGATAAATTCAAATGATTTATCGGTATAAACCGTGATGATAACCGGCAGTACCTTGCCTGCTTTATCCTGTGTTCTGGCATTGAACTGCTTGCAAAACTCCATGATGTTCACCCCTTTCGCACCCAGTGCCGGGCCGATAGGAGGTGAAGGGTTGGCTGCGCCACCCTTGATCTGAAGCTTGATCATTGCACTGATTTCTTTTGCCATTTTACAGTTTTACTTTTTACTGAATTTGTTTCTGTTATGATGGAAGCGCGTAACAGCGAATTAAAAATTACTCTTTCTCAACCTGCATGTAGTTGAGTTCGAGCGGTGTTTTGCGGCCGAAGATTTTCACCATCACTTTCAGTTTCTTCTTCTCTTCGTTGATCTCTTCGATCACGCCGCTGAATGTGTTGAACGGACCGTCAATTACTTTTACGGTTTCGCCCACCACAAACGAGTGAACCATTGTTTCTTCATTGCCGGCCATTTCATCCACTTTGCCGAGGATGCGGTTGATTTCGGCCAGGCGCAGCGGAACAGCTTCGCCATTTTTTGAACCGAGAAAACCAATTACGCCGGTAATGTTTTTTATCACGTGGGGAATTTCACCCACAAGCACACCTTCGAGCATGATGTAGCCCGGGAAGATGTTGCGTTCTTTGGCAACTTTTTTCCCGTTACGAACCTGGATTACCTTTTCCATGGGAATGAGCACCTGTGAAACATAGTCATTCATCCCGAGGCGGGTAATTTCCGATTCGATGTATTGCTTTACTTTCTTCTCCTTGCCGTTCACCACGCGCAATACGTACCATTTCTTAACCTGCTGATCGGTGTTGGTTGTTTCGGACATCGTAAGGCGATTATTACGTAATTCGTTTTTTCTTTAAGTTGGATTGATTTTTCGGGTTCTGAACCAGGCGCTGGAAATCAGCCTACGCTGTATATCAGCTCCATCAGATTTCTGAATCCGAAATCCATCAACCAGACGATGACTGCAAAAATGACTGAAGCGATCATAACAATGATTGCACTTTCCTGGAGTTCGCTCCAGGTAGGCCATGTTACTTTGTTCAGCAACTCGTTGCTGACCTCTTCGAAATACGTTTTTATTTTGCTCATGGCTTTATGTTGCTTTCGCGGTCTGCCGGTCTGGTTTTGTGATTCACCGGTTATCCGGGTTTCACAGCACTTTTATAAAATCCATTCTTCTGCCGAAGCGTGGCCGCATTTATTTTGCACGGGCACCAGGATTCGAACCTAGATCAACGGTTTTGGAGACCGCTATTCTACCATTGAACTATGCCCGTTTTTGATTGCAGTTCGCACTGCAATCAGTACTTCTTATTGGCAGCTAAAGGTGTTCCCGGAATAATACCGGAAACACCTTTAGTCCGTTTTTCTGGCTGAGCCGAGATTATTTTACGATCTCGATAACCTGACCTGCACCTACGGTACGGCCACCTTCGCGGATCGCGAAACGCAGACCTTTGTCCATAGCTACCGGAACGATCAGTTTTACAGTGATTGTAACGTTATCGCCAGGCATAACCATTTCGCGTCCTTCCGGGAGTTCGATTTCGCCGGTTACGTCAGTTGTACGGAGGTAGAACTGCGGACGGTATTTGTTGTGGAACGGTGTATGACGGCCACCTTCTTCTTTTTTCAGAACGTAGATTTCTGCTTTGAATTCGGTGTGCGGGGTGATAGAACCCGGTTTAGCGAGTACCATACCACGACGGATAGCTTCTTTTTCAATACCGCGGAGGAGCAGACCAACGTTGTCGCCGGCTTCACCACGATCGAGGAGTTTGCGGAACATCTCAACACCGGTTACAACCGACTTGAGTTTTTCTTCCTGCATACCGAGGATTTCAATCTCTTCGCCTACGTTGATAACACCTGTTTCGATACGACCTGTAGCAACGGTACCACGACCGGTGATCGAGAACACGTCTTCTACCGGCATCAGGAACGGCTTGTCTTTGTCGCGGGCCGGAGTCGGGATGTAGGTATCAACAGCTTCCATCAGTTCCATGATTTTCGGAACCCAGTTGGCGTCTTTGTTAAGACCGCCAAGAGCCGAACCACGGATGATCGGAGTGTTGTCGCCATCAAATTTATAGAACGAAAGAAGTTCGCGGATTTCCATCTCAACGAGGTCGAGCAGTTCCGGATCGTCAACCATGTCCACTTTGTTCATGAACACAACGATACGCGGTACACCTACCTGACGGGCGAGCAGGATGTGCTCACGGGTCTGCGGCATCGGACCATCTGTAGCAGCTACAACCAGGATCGCACCATCCATCTGCGCAGCACCTGTTACCATGTTTTTAACATAGTCAGCGTGACCCGGGCAGTCAACGTGCGCGTAGTGACGGTTTTTAGTTTCATATTCCACGTGCGACGTGTTGATCGTGATACCACGCTCTTTTTCTTCGGGCGCGTTGTCAATCGATGAGAAGTCGCGAACCTGGGCAAGACCCTGGTCGGCAAGCACCGAAGTGATAGCAGCAGTAAGAGTTGTCTTACCGTGGTCAACGTGGCCGATTGTTCCAACGTTTACGTGCGGTTTGGAACGTTCGAATTTTTCCTTAGCCATAGCTGTTGTTAGTGTTAAGTGTTTACTTTGTTTTTGTCTTTGTTTTCTAAACTCAAATTCCGCCAGGGCGGAGATTTTACTTTTTTACCCGTTTTACCGGCTTCTCCTTCGAGAGCCGTTGGGGGGAATTGAACCCCCGACCTCTTCCTTACCAAGGAAGTGCTCTACCACTGAGCTACAACGGCCGGTGCAGTCGTCAGGTGCTTGCCGCTGTCTTTTCGACCGCTGCATTTTTCAGAGGCTTTTCAGTATTTTATTACCGAACTGCTTTATTTAAGAACGTTAGACCGGGCTTCACGCTTCACAGCGGTCACGCTTTCGCGTGATTCTCGCCCGGTCGGGCTCTTACTTCTTTTCAGAGCGGAAGACCGGGCTTCCCGCTATTCAGCGGGATAAACTTCTCGCCCGGTCGGGCTCTTACTTCTTTTCAGAGCGGAAGACCGGGCTCGAACCGGCCACCCTCAGCTTGGAAGGCTGATGCTCTACCAAATGAGCTACTTCCGCTTTCACCTTCGAATTGCTCCACATATATAAAGGATACGGGGATGATTCGATGGCCGGTACTTTTTTGCGCACCGTGTGGGGAGAACAGGATTCGAACCTGTGAAGACGTAAGTCAACAGATTTACAGTCTGTCCTCGTTGGCCGCTTGAGTATCTCCCCTTCTGAAAAGCCTCTGAAAAAGGGAGCCGATGGAGGGATTCGAACCCCCGACCAGCTGATTACAAATCAGCTGCTCTGGCCAACTGAGCTACATCGGCTTACCTTTTCAAACCACTGTTTGAAAGAACGCGGGAGTGGTTAAAACTGTTATAACCTCCCCCAAAAAGGACTGCAAATGTATAAAAAAAACATGTTCGTAACAATTTGTCGCATTTTTTTTACTTTTTTCCTCTAAAAAAGCGGAGCGGGCGAAACAGAAGAAGGCCGGTTACAGGCTTAACGTTGCTGAACAACGCCCCCGTAACCGGCCTTACTATTTGATTTAAAGGACTTTACAAGCCTTTTACCTTTTCTTTGTATTTTTTAACCTGGCGGCCGAGGGCTTCGACCCCCGTATCGATGGCTTCTTCAAAAGTACGGCAGTGACGTTTTACATACAGTTCACTTCCCGGAACATTGAGCCGGATTTCGGCTACTTTGTTGCCTACGTCGTCCGATTTTTCCAGGCGAAGAAAAACTTCACCATTAATTATTCCGTCATAAAAATGATCCAGTTTACTTACTTTTTCCTGGATAAAGCTGATGAGTTTCTGATCCGCATCAAAATGGATCGACTGAATCTGGAGATTCATATTTCCTCCTTTGGTTTTAGAGTGATACAATTCAAGCACGCGGGTGCGACTTGTGATGAATATTTTTTAGTTTTTCGACCGTGTTATGCGTGTACACCTGTGTTGCCGAAAGATTCGCATGCCCGAGCAGTTCTTTGATGGCGTTCAGATCGGCCCCGTTATTCAGCATGTGAGTGGCAAAAGTGTGGCGTAACACGTGTGGACTTTTTTTATCAATAGTGGTAACCTCTGCAAGGTACTTTATTACCTTATTGTAAACAAACTTTTCTGTCAGTTTTTTCCCTGACTTCGGATGTTGCAGCAGGTAGTCCGCATTATCGTCCGGTCCTGGTGTACCGTTTTGCTTCTTCTGGTTTATATATGCTTCGATGAGTTTAAGTAATGGTGTATTTACAGGAATGATTCGTTCTTTATTCCGTTTGCCAAGTACTTTAATGGTTGATTTCCGGAAATCAACATTCGACTGGCGCAGGTGTATAAGTTCAGATCGGCGGATGCCGGTTCCGTAAAACAGTTCGAGTATGAGCTGAACGAGCACGCCGTCTTCCTTGTCGTTAATGGCGCGGCCGTCGAGCACCGCATCCATGGGCGACTGCTCCACAAAAACGGGCAGGCGTTTCGGGGTTTTCGGGCCCTGTATTTTTAACATGGGGTTTGTTTTCACATGGCCTTCACGCAGCAGGTGTTTGTAGAATGTTTTGAGTGTAGTGATTTTGCGGTTGACCGAACGCGGACTCATTTTTTCTTCCATGAGGCCGGCAATCCACGAACGGATAAGCAGGTGCGTGGCCTTTTCGGGCCCTGTTTCGTATTGCTGCTGAAGAAATGCGGTGAAACGGGTTAAATCGCCCTCATAAGCCACAAGCGTGTGTTTCGAGAATCGCTTTTCGTAGCTGAGGTATTCAATAAAAGGTTTTACAAGATCGGTATCCACAATAAAAAATAAAGAGAACTACGTACCAAGTAAACGTAAAACCTGTGGAAAGGTTCTACTACACGGTGCGTAGTTCTCTTTAATATCTGATACTGAGGAGGAAATTATTCCTCAGCGCGCTGTAACTGCTCGCGGTAGATGGCCTTGAGTTTGGTTTCGCGTTTACGGATCGAAGGTTTTGTAAACTTCTGACGATCACGGAGTTCGCGGACAACGCCCATCTTTTCGAATTTCTTCTTGAACTTTTTCAGCGATTTCTCTAACGATTCGCCTTCTTTAACTGGAACTATTACCATTTTTTAATACCTCTTTTCGTTAAGGGAGGCAAAGGTAAAAAACGGTTTTGAATTTCACAACTTTCTTTTTGATCTTTTCAGATCGCCCGGAAATGTGCCCGTTTTACCCGCCCCTGCCGGTTTTTAAAGCGAGCCAAGCACGCTGTTAATGGCTTCGAAATTCGGGATTTCGCCCGCGTTGTCGAGTACTTCGGCGTAGCGGATAATGCCTTCTTTGTCAATTACAAAGGCCGAACGCTTCGAAACACCTTCCATGGCCATGCCGCCAAAGGTTTCGTAAATGGATTCGTAGGCCTTGCTGGCGGTGCGGTTGAAATCAGACAGCAGCGGGAAGTTCAGGTTCTGCTCGGCGCGGAATTTTCCGAGACTGAAAATAGAATCAACCGAAATACCGAAAACAGCGGCGTTTACATTGTTGTAGGTACCGATGTCATCGCGCACAGAACAGAGTTCTTTGGTGCAGGTGCCGGTAAAAGCAAGCGGAAAAAACAGCAGCAACACCGGGCGGCCTTTGAGGGCCGACAGTTGTACTTCGTTTTTATCAGTATCGAATAATTTGAAATCGGGAGCGGACTGGCCAACCTGGAGCATATTGTTTTTTGAGTTTGGTTTAACAGGTTGCAAACAAACGAAATTAGCGGATTGTTTAAACGTTGAGCACACAAATAATGCGATCGTTTCATGCTAACCTGAATGCCAAAAGTTCTTTTACCCATTGAGATCGTTCGTTTTTTGCCACAAAGGCGCGAAGACACGAAGACTTCGCACAAACCCATACCAGTGTCACCTCCATTCCATTAACCAAAGGCATGAACAAAAAATATCCGGATAGTTGAACTGTTGATTTCGCGCTATCTTTGCGGCTGATACGATGCAAAACGATTTTAAAAATATCCGCCACCGCCTGCAGAAAGCCGTTTGGGATGCGCAGGAAGCCTTTCAGCTCATTGTGCCGGGCGACAAGGTGATGGTGTGCCTTTCGGGCGGCAAAGACAGTTATACCATGCTTGACATGGTGGTGATGATGCAGCACGCGATGAAAAACAGTTTCGAAATCATCGCCGTAAACCTCGATCAGAAACAACCCGGTTTCCCGGAAGAAACGTTGCCCGATTACCTTACAAAAGCCGGCGTGCCTTTCCGCATCCTCGAGCGCGACACGTACTCGGTGGTGAAAGAAAAAATCCCCGAAGGCAAAACCATGTGCAGCCTCTGCTCCCGCCTGCGCCGCGGCATTTTATACGATGCGGCTTCGGAAATGGGCGTTACGAAAATTGCACTCGGCCATCACCGCGAAGATATTTTAGAAACGTTTTTCCTGAATTTGTTTTTCTCCGGCAAGCTGGAAACCATGCCCGCCAAGCTGCGCACCGACGACCAGCGCCACATTGTGATACGCCCCCTCGCCTATTGCAAAGAAGCCGACATCAGTGCCTACGCCGCCGAACGCGATTTCCCCATTATTCCCTGCACGCTGTGCGGTTCGCAGGAAAACCTGCAGCGCAAGGTGGTCCGCAAAATGATGGATGAATGGGACGAAAAATACCCCAACCGCAAAGAGGTGATGTTTACGGCGTTGGCGAATGTGCATACGTCGCATTTGCTGGATACGGAGATGTTTGATTTTGCGGGGATTGGTGCTGCACTGCAGGCAATACAGCAGTAAGTTTATCCGCCGCTGTTGCAACTCAGCAGTTGATATGCAGCCCTGTTTTTTCTGCGCACATAAATAAATCCATGCTCAACATCTTTGGTATTTGAAAGATGTCCCATCACATACACGTTCTCCAGCACCTCCGAATCGTCTAAAATTTCAGCCACTTTTCCGTCGGGCGTTACTTCAATGGCCTTGGCTTTACCTGCATTGGTATCGTTGAAATAAATGACAACATTTTTTTGCTGGCGCACCGCGATCATCGTTCCAAAGCGGTTGTTGTAATTTTCAAGTTTAACTGTTTTCGGCACTGTTGATTTCCACAATACAAAACCATCGGCTCCGTAACGAACGAGATAAATATTTATGTAATAGCCGTGAACCGCTACCGACTGTATCATGTTTCTGTATAACCCGAGGTACGTAATTCGCATTTGCTCTTCGGAGATCACCAGGAAAGAGCCGTCCGGATATCGCACGATGTCATTAATGAGTAAATGCAGGCGGCCTTCACTGGTGGGGCGCGAAACCTGGAAACCGAGGGCCTCCATTGTTTTTTTACTTTCAATCCGCGTAGTGCGTTCTTCAATATCCCAGATCATATTAAACAGGCCGCGCCGATCATCATTATATTTATTCGTAAAAGACCCGGTTACCTGAACGATGTTACCATTTACAGTGTAGTGCAAATCATCGGGAAGATCAGCTTCCCCGAGATTAATAAATACCTGGAAGGGTTTACCGTAACCGCGAAACAGGCTGACTTTCGTATCGCCATAGATGCGGTTGTTTTTATCATCAAATGAAACGGAATAATCCGTAACAAGCATGTCTCCATTGTCAAAAAGTTGCGGCCAGATAACCTGCCAGCCTTTTTCAGAAAGTGCTGCAGGTACTTCGTATTCATTCCGTTTTGCAAACAGGCTATCGTAAACAACAAACCAGTTGGTGAATTCAAGAATTTCAGGCGGAACCATATCGCTGCACATCACCACCATGCGTGAACCATTGGGTGCAATGCGGATTTCAACCCAATCCGGAATATCCTGCTTACTTGATTCGGGCATATTAAAAGCCGCTGTGCCGACAGCAGCAATTGCCGGAATAATTTTCAGCGTTGTCTTATCTATCCGCTGGCGGTAAACGGTGTACTGGTGTTTGCTGAGATCTGCTGCTGCCGTTATAATGTAAATTTCCTGGCCGAAAGCTATCATGTCAATAAACGTCTGGGCCTTGCCGTTAACTTTAAGCGACAACAATTCGCCGCGGATGAGTTCCATGCCTTTATTGTTTGCTTTATACAGCATCGGCAGCCCATCCACTTTCCGGAAAAAATAATGTCCTGATGCATCGGTCATCAGGTACCGTTCGTTCATGCTGTAAATCTGTTCACCGAACAGCTTATTTACCGGGCCGGATGTGAGGCAGTCGTGCTTTATTTGCGCTCCCAGCGGCAATACTGCAATAAAAAACAGGAGCCCGGTTATCAACGCCGGAAAACTCCTGTTTCTATTTTTTACAATTTGCATGGATCCGAAAATTACTTACCCGTTACCGCCTTCGCTTCCAAAAACGCCGCATACGCATCTACCATACCGCCGGTAGTGCACAGGTTGCGGAATTTGGTTTTCTTCTTTTTGGTGCCGGGAATGATCACTTTCTTTTTGGCCATAGAACGGTCGGCCGACTTTTCAATGATGGTTTTGATTTGCTGCGGCGTGAGTTCCGGAAAATACATTTTGATGAGCGTGCATACACCGGCACAAACCGGCGAAGCCATGCTGGTGCCGCTTTCGTTGAGGTAACCGCCATTCGATTTGCAGGAGTAAATATCTACGCCGGGCGCAAATACATCCACCTTCGTTTTGCTGTAGTTACTGAATGAAGCCAATGATTTTTTGCCGGTTTTCCAGCTCAGCGCACCTACCTCAATCCAGTTGGACGCATGTACACCGGAGGCATCCAGCGGCGACGGGTAGTTCGGGTTGGCGGTAATGTCTTTGCCGTCGTTACCGGCAGCATGCACCAGCAGCACCCCTTTCGATTCGGCGTATTTTACAGCTTCGTCCACAATGCCTTTGTTTTTGCTGTAATCTTTGCCGAAGCTCATGTTGATGATCTGCGCACCGTTGTCAACTGCATAACGGATCGAAAGTGCCACGTCTTTGTCGCGCTCGTCGCCGTCGGGCACACAACGTACGGCCATAATGCGCACGTCGGCTGCCACGCCGTTCATACCAAGGTTGTTGTTACGCATGGCGGCAATAATACCGGCCACGTGTGTACCGTGCAGTGCGTCGGGACCTTTTACATCGTTGTTGCCGTAGTTGCGGTCGTTGATGTCGTCCGGGTTATCGCCTGCAATTTTACGTGCATCATACTCCAGGTTGAGGTGGTAATTGAGGTGCGCATCCAATTGTTCTTTGCCCATGAGGATCTGCGTTTTAATCATATACAGAATCTCATCGCCGCGGATAAACAGTTTCAGGCGCGAGTGCATTTTGGCATACGCCGGCGAAGGCTGGTGGTCTTTAAAGCTGGCGTACGAAAGTGTATCGGGCAGGTTGTTTTTCTTCTCTGCATTTTTAATTTCGATGAACAGCCCGGCCAGTGTATCAATACCGGCTTTGCCTTTCTGTGTGCTCTTCAGGTCATCGTCGTAATCTTTCTGCATCTTTTCATAACGCAGGTATTCGTCGCGGTCCGATGCAGGCACATCAATCAGCATTTTGCCTTTGTATTTTTTCTGCAGCGGTGCGAGCTGGCGTACCATTTCCAATTGTTCGTATTGGATATTTTCCCCTTTGCTGTTGCCGAGAAAATTCCAGCCGTACACATCATCCACGTAGCCGTTTTTATCGTCATCAATCTTGTTGCCCGGAATTTCACCCGGATTTTTCCACATTACATCCTTCAGGTCTTCGTGGTTGTAATCCACGCCGCCGTCAATAACGGCAACCACAACGGTTTTCGTGGTGCGGCCGGTGGTGAGCGTGCTGTATACTTTTTCGGTACCAACGCCGTGCACTTTGTTTTCCTTGTTATCCAGGTTGAACCAGTTTGCAGGTGCTTTATCCTGTGCGAATGCTGCGGCCGATAAAGCGAGCAGCGCAAGTGTGCTGATTTTTTTCATGCTGTTGTTCATGTATTAATTTTTCCGCGGGGCATGGTCGGGCTGAAACATATAGCCCCATCCTTTTCCCTGCAGGTTTATTTTTTTCTTTACAATTAACTTTACGGTTCCGTGAATAATGCCCGCCAGTCCGGCCACCGCCGCTGCGGCGCCCACGAGAAAAATGGCCGAAGGCAGTTTAAACGAATACGAAGCCGCCGCAATGGCCGCCCCGCCGCCGAGCATGCTGCTGCGGAAGACCCAGCTTTCGCGCGAAATGCCATCGGGAATGCGGATTACCGCGATATCGCTCCATTTGATTACCTGGCCGGGCTGTCCGTCATTTGCAACCACCAGTCCATCCGCATCGGCATTTACCATGCGGCATTTCAGGCGTGTTCCGTCGCCGCGTTGCACCACACAGCGTTCTCCCGGTTTCAGGATGTACGTGTCTGCATCTTCATCCAGCTGGTTGTTAAAAACAACCTGGTTCTGTGCATGCAGCGCGGTTATCCCGCAAAGCGGAAATAAAAACGCAAACAGGATGTGCAGGTAAAACGTTTTCATCGTTAAAAAACAATCCGCCCGTAAGGCGGATCATTTTAAAATACGTTTGATTTTATTTCAATACTTCGCGGGCAATCACCAGTTTCTGGATTTCGGAAGTTCCTTCGCCGATGGTGCACAGTTTCGAATCGCGGTAATATTTTTCCGCCGGAAAATCTTTGGTATAACCGTAGCCGCCGAAAATCTGCACGCCTTCTGTTGAAACACGCACCGACACTTCAGAAGCGTAATACTTGGCATACGCGCCTTCTTTGGTCATTTTTTCGCCGCGGTTTTTCAGGTCTGCAGCGCTGAAGGTGAGCAGTTCTGCCGCTTCGATCTGGGTAGCCATATCGGCCAGTTTAAATGCGATGGCCTGGAATGCTGCAATCGGTTTGCCGAACTGCTGGCGTTCTTTGGAATAACGCAGGGCGGCTTCGTACGCGCCTTTTGCAATGCCCAGCGAAAGTGCGGCAATTGAAATACGTCCGCCGTCGAGCACTTTCATGGCCTGTATAAATCCGTCGCCCACCTTGCCCAGCACCTGGTCTTTGTGAACGCGGCAGTTATCAAAAATCAGTTCTGCGGTTTCCGAAGCACGCATACCGAGCTTGTTTTCTTTTTTGCCGGAAGAGAAGCCCGGCGTGCCTTTTTCAATTACAAAGGCCGTCATGCCGTGTGAGTCGCCTTTTTCGCCGGTACGTGCAATTACCACTGCAACGTTGCCGGAGATGGCGTGTGTAATAAAGTTTTTGGAGCCGTTCAGCACAAAATAATCGCCATCGGCAATGGCCGTAGTGAGCATACCGCCCGCGTCTGAACCGGTATTCTGTTCGGTAAGGCCCCAGGCCCCGATCCATTCGGCGGTAGCTAATTTGGGAAGGTATTTTTTCTTCTGTTCTTCGTTGCCGAACTGCATGATATGCCCCGTGCACAGCGAGTTGTGCGCGGCCATGGAAAGCGCAATGGAACCGCAGATTTTGCCGAGTTCCGAAATGGCTGTTACATATTCAAAATAACCGAAGCCGGAACCACCGTACTCGTGCGGAACGAGCACGCCCATGAGTCCGAGTTCCCCCATTTTTTTGAATACCTCAACCGGGAATTCCTGCGATTCGTCCCACTCCATCATTTTCGGACGGATGTGTTCTTCGCCGAATTTGCGGATCATATCGGCAATCATGAGTTGGTTTTCGTTCAGAGCAAATTCCATGGTTCAATTTTTTATGGGTTCGCAAAATTAAGATTCCCCCGGAATCTGAAGGTAACCGTTTACAATAAAATATCATTTGGAGCGCCTGGAGGCTGTAAAACGGGTTATTCGCCGTCGTAATTCACCAGGCTGATGATGTTCCCGGCGTGTTCGCCGAGGTTTTTGCGCCCGCCGAGGAAGCCCAGTTCCACCACAAAAGTAAAAGCGGCAACCTGTGCGCCCTGCATTTCGATGAGGCGTGCGGCGGCGGCGGCTGTTCCGCCGGTAGCCAGCAGGTCGTCGTGCAGCACCACATTCCATCCCGGCTGCAGCGCATCGGTATGTATTTCGATACGGGCGGTGCCATATTCGAGGGCGTAATCCATGCCCACGGTGGTAAACGGCAGCTTGCCCGATTTGCGCACCATAACAAAAGGCACATTTAATTTTTGCGCGAGCAGAATCCCAAACAGGAATCCGCGGCTTTCAATACCCACAACGGCATCAATGCGGCTTCCGCCGAGTTTTTCAACGAACGCATCGGTTATTTCCCGGCACAGTTGCGGGTCGTGCAGTATGGGTGTAATGTCTTTAAACTGGATTCCCGGTTTCGGAAAATCGGGGACATTCCGGATCGTCTTTAAAATTTTTTCCACGGTTCAGCGGGTAAGATAGGGGGCAAGTTTAAGGTATAAATCCCCATTCACCAAATCAACCTGGCGGATGGCTTCCACGCTCGCAAATGGGCCGTGCAGGCGGCGGTAGTTCACAATGGCCGAAGCGATTGCCGGTGTAAGATACGGATGGCTGCGCAGTTCGTTCACATCGGCCGTGTTGATGTTGTAGCGGCGCAGAAAATCGGTATTGAGTGTGAGTTGTTCGCGAATGCGGTCGTACCGTTCCGCATCAAAACCGTATACTTCGAGCAGTTGTTCGGCCGAATGAAACCCACCCAGACGGGTGCGGTAGGTAACAATGCGCCGTGCAAATGCAGAGCCGATTCCGGGCAGCTGTTTCAACTCCGCTGTGTCGGCCGAATTGAGTTCAACAGTAATACGGGCCGCTGTGGTGTTGCGTACAGGCTGTTCCGTTTTCCAGGCCGGTGCTGTTTTTTCTTCGGCAGGAATGACAATGTAATTTTCGATGCGTGCATAAAACGCGGGCGAAATCACATACATTTTCTGTACATCGGCTTTGGTGCGGAAGCGGCCACCCTTTGCTTCGTATTTTTTGATTCGCCCGGCCTGCAAGGGACTGAGTCCGAGTTCCACCCATTTTTCGGCATCCAGTCCGTTCGGGTTGAAATAAAACAGCGATTGTTTTTTAAACGTGTAATGTTTTACCGCTTCCTGTTCGCCGGTGTTGGCGGGCAGGCGTTCCTCTTTTTCAGTGAAGGCATTTTGTGCAGCGGGCTCCGACGGAACCGGCTGCATGGCGGTCAGCATTTTATCAAATGCGCTGTAATCCGCTTCCGGCAGGCCATACAGGTACGGCTGCACAATGGCGGCAACGAGCAGCAGGAATAAAATGCCAAAAAGAAAAAGGATACCGCTCCGTTCCCGGCGGTTGAATGTGAAATACGATCGCGTTATGTTTTTCAGCGCATTCACTGTTTTACGGTTCGCTTTTGTGTAAGCAGGTACACCGGTACACCCAAAGCTACAATAAGTAATCCCCATGCGCAACTGCCGGTACGGTCAATCAGCAGGCAGACGCAGATAAATACCGCCGCAAGAATATAAATTGCCGGCAGCACCGGGTAAAACAGCGCTTTGTAAGGCCGGGGCGTATCCGGCTCGCGTTTGCGCAGCACAAAAATGGCAGCAATGGTAATGATGTAAAACAGCAGCGACGCAAACGTGCAGTATTCAATGAGCTGGTTGTACGTTCCTGAAAAACAGAGCAGGCACGACCATATACCCTGCAGCACCAGTGCAAAGGCCGGTACGCCATGTTTGTTGAGGTCGCCCGCTTTTTTAAAAAACAGGTCGTCTTTGGCCATGGCGTAATAGAGGCGCGCACCGGCCAGGATGAGTCCGTTGTTGCAGCCGAATGTGGAAATCATAATGAGTACGGCCATAATTACAATGGCAAGGTCGCCGAAAATAAAAGTGGCCGCAGCAGTTCCCACCCGGTCCGTATCATACGACGCAAACTGGATGCCCTGTGCCATTACGCCCGCACCGGCATCGGGAACACCTTTAACCGGCAGCAGGCAGAGGTACGCCACGTTGGCCAGCACATACAGCAGCGTAACGATGAGTGTTCCCAGCAATAAACTGCGCGGGATATTTTTCCGCGGGTCTTTTATTTCACCGGCGATAAAGGTTACGTTGTTCCATGCATCGCTTGAAAACAGCGACCCTACCATGGCCGAACCGAAGGCAAGCACCAGCGCGAAACCGCTCAGCGGGAAGGCCGGGAGCCAGTTGCCGTCGGCATCTTTAATGGTTTTGGTGGCTTCCCAGCCGTTTTCAAAATTGGCCGCAAGCTGCCCGCTGTTGAGCCCCACCGCAATGCCCGCAACAATAAGCACGAGCAGGGCAAGCAGTTTGGCGGATGTAAATATGATCTGGATGCGTGATCCGTTTTTTACACCGAACAGGTTTACCGTGGTTAACAGGGCGATCACAAAAACGGCCAGCAGCTGCCCGGCTGAAATGTGAAAATCACCAATCGTAACAAGGTGCACATTCATGCCCACCTGCGGAATAAGCACGGCCGTAAATTTGGCGAAGGCCACGCCAACCGCAGCAATTACACCGCTCTGGATAACCATGAACACGGTCCAGCCATACAGAAACGCCGTAAACTTTCCGAAAGCCCGGCGGATGTACACAAACTGTCCGCCTGCTTCCGGCATCATGCCGGCCAGTTCACCGTAACTGAGTGCGGCTGTTAATGTAACCACGCCGGTTAAAATCCATACCAGCAGCAGCCAGCCCGCAGATCCTACCGAACGGGCGATGTCGGCACTGGTGAGAAAAATACCCGAACCGATCATAGAACCGGCCACGAGCATGGTGGCATCAAGTAAACCTAAACGGCGTTGTAATGTCTTGGAATCTTCCATACGTTTTAATGCAAATAAAAAAGGGCGGAATTCCGCCCTTTTTATCATGTTTTCAGTTTATGCCTGTTTCGGTTTGCGATTCATCATCATGCCGTAAACCACAACATGGATGAGGCAGAACGCCATCGCAAAATACGGCAAGGTCGGTTCCGGATTTTTAACCGGATCGGCGGTATGTGCGTTGGTGTGCAGCATAAATTCAACGAATACAAGCACCAGGAAAAGTACGGTACACACGAGGCCCACGATGGCTACGGTGCGGCTGGCTTTTTTAAGGCTTTCGGGCGATTTTTCAGCGCCGCCCAGTTTGCTGCGCGATATGCCATACAGCAGGTAAATATCAAGGCCGATCATGAGCCATGCAATGAGGCGGTACCAGGTATCAAACGGCAGGAACACCATCATAAACACGCAGCTGATCATACCGAGAATAGGCACCAGCGGCACCAGCGGGGTGCGGAATGCGCGGGGCGCATCGGGCTGTGTTTTGCGCATGATGAGTACACCGGCACACACGAGTACGAAGGCAAGCAATGTTCCGATACTGGTCATTTCACCTACAATGCGTGCAGGAACAAAAGCGGCGAATAAACTTACAAAGCCCATAAACAGCAGGCTCGAACGGGCCGGTGTTTTGAACTTGCCGTGCACTTCTGAAAATACTTTCGGCAGCAGGCCGTCTTTCGACATGGAGAAAAACACGCGGGTCTGCCCCATCATCATTACCATAATTACAGAGGCGTAACCGGCCAGGATGGCGAGGATAATTGCTTTGTTCATCCAGGGATAAGCTGCAACAAAATGCCCCTGCGCATCCACAGAACCCATTTTGTCAATCGCTACACCAACCGGTGCAATGCTGTCGAGGCCCGCAAAATCTTTGTAGTTGGCCACACCGGTCATTACGTGTGCAAAAAGAATATACAGAATTGTACAAATCACAAGTGAACCGAGAATACCGATGGGCATGTCGCGTTTCGGATTTTTTGCTTCCTGTGCCGCAGTGGAAACGGCATCGAAACCGATGTACGCAAAGAAGATAATGGCCGCCGCACGGATAATGCCGCTGAAACCAAATGCGCCGAAATCGCCCGTGTTATCCGGAATGTAAGGTGTGTAGTTGTCGGAGTTAATGAAGCCCCAGCCGAGTACGATGAAGATGATTACCACCGCCACTTTCAATGCCACGATGATACCGTTTACAAACGCCGATTCTTTGGTTCCGCGGATGAGCAGGAGCGACATCAGTACCACAATGAACACAGCAGGCAGGTTGATCATGCCGTGTACGGAACTGCCGTCGGCCAGCGTGGCCGTATCAAACGGCGACATGGTCATGGATGCAGGCAGATCAACGCCGTAACCGTGAAGGAACTTGACCAGGTAACGCGACCAGCTGATGGAAACGGTTGCCGCACCAACAGCGTATTCGAGTACAAGATCCCAGCCGATAATCCACGCGATGAACTCGCCCATGGTGGCATACGAGTACGTATATGCACTGCCCGCAACGGGAATCATAGACGAAAACTCGGCGTAACAGAGCCCGGCAAACGCACAGGCAACTGCTGCAATTACAAATGAAATGGTAACAGCCGGGCCGGCATTTGCAGCGGCAGCCCCGCCGGTGATGGAGAAAAGTCCGGCACCGATAATTGCACCGATACCGAGTGCCACCAGCGAGCGGGCACCCAACGTTCGTTTTAATCCTTTTTCATCTTCTGCTGCTTCTCCCATTAACTGGTTCAGCGATTTCTTTATCCAGAGATTGGCCATATAATTGGTTTGCGTAGTTTTTGTGAATACGCGAATGTATTGAAGATTTGATAACACCCAAAATTTATTTCGGCGGAAAACTGTAATTTCACCAGCATATTAATTCTTAATCCGTTGCTTACGTTACTCGTTATCGTTTTTATTGCGGGCTACACCGCCATTGCCCTGGAGCATACGCTGCGCGTGAGCAAATCGGCTACGGCACTGATTACCGGTGTGTTGTGCTGGACCATTTTTATGAGTACCGGCGAAAAAACGTTTATCAACGAAGAACTGCAGCATCACCTCAGCGGCATTGCCTCCATTCTTTTTTTCCTGCTCGGTGCCATGACAGTGGTGGAACTGATTGATGCGCACGACGGTTTTGATGTATTAACGAGCCGCATAAAAACAACCAGCAAACGAAAACTGCTGTTGCTGGTAGGTGTGTTTGCCTTTTTTCTTTCTGCCCTGCTCGATAACCTGACTACTGCGATTGTGATGGTGGCGGTAGTCAACAAATTGATACCGGATCAGAAAGATCGTTTTATTTTCGGCGGCGTTACCATCATCGCGGCCAATGCTGGCGGAGCGTGGTCGCCTATCGGCGATGTTACCACCACCATGCTTTGGATTGCACACCGGATCAGTTCGGTGGAAGTAATGCTCCGGGTCTTCATACCGGCGCTTGTTTCTTTTATTGTACCGATGCTGATCCTGGTTTATCGTGTAAAAGGAAATACCGAACCGTTTACACCTGATACAAACGAAAGCGAACTGAAAACTTCGGCTGCCGAACGCAAAATTGTATTCTGGAGCGGGCTGGGCATTCTTGTACTTGTCCCTGTTTTTAAATCGGTAACACACCTTGAACCCTACATGGGCATGCTGCTCGGCGTAGGCATATTGTGGCTCATTACCGAATTGATTCACAAAAAAAAGAACGACGAAGAAAAACATGCGCTTTCGGTAGCCCACGCGCTGCGCCGCATTGATACGCCGAGTGTATTGTTTTTCTTCGGCATCCTGCTGGCGGTGGCTGCACTGGAAAGCACGGGCATACTGCACGACCTTTCGCAGGGCATGGCCGAACGCATCGGCAACATTGACCTGATAACGATAACCACGGGGCTGGCTTCGGCCGTGGTTGATAACGTTCCGCTGGTGGCCGGTGCCATAGGCATGTACCCGGAATCGCAGTACGGGCTCGATCATTATTTCTGGCATTTCCTGGCCTATGCGGCAGGAACAGGCGGCAGCATTCTCATCATCGGGTCGGCTGCAGGCGTTGCGGTGATGGGTTTGCAGAACATCAGTTTCGGCTGGTACCTGCGCCACATTTCGCTGGCTGCGCTGGCGGGATATGCGGCCGGGGCGCTGGTGTATATCGGGCTGGGATCGTTTTATTAAGTTTACCTGCTTTGTTTTTTGTCAGTAACAAGAACACGCAACTGCTGAATCCTTATATTTGATCGTGCACAAAAAACAAACGCTCCATTTTCTTTTCCTCCTTTATGCACTTGCCGGGTTTGCGCAGCAGCCGGGTAAAGCGGGACAGGTTATTACCTTAAAAGAAGGCAGTGTTTCGTTATCGGCACAAGCGTGGCGCTACAAAAGCGGGAACGATTTGCGCGGCGCCGATCCGAAACTGAACGACAGTGCGTGGGCATTTCTTTCGCCGGAGTTTTACACCGACAGCGTCAGGCCGGGCACATTCAGCGGCATGGGCTGGTTTCGCTTTTCGTTTACGATAGATACTACGCTCGTTAACCAGCCTCTTTCTTTTGTGCTGGAACAGCAGGGTGCCTCCGAAATTTTTCTCAACGGCATGTTGCTCCACCGCTTCGGAACGGTGGGTACCGATGCCGCCAGCGAATCGGCCGAACTGCCGCAGGACCGCCCGGTTGCGTTTGCTGTTTCGCGACGCGGCCCGCATGTGCTTGCGGTACGTTATTCCAATTTTTCACCGGAAACATCCTATGACAGCAACGGGCAAAAACGGGCCGGATTTTCACTGCGCGTAACGAAATACGACGAGCACCTCGATTCGTTTATTACGTTCAGCCTGACTTACATGAACATTATTTCGTTTGCCACATGCCTGTTCCTGGTTATTGCGCTTATGCACCTGATGCTTTATCTTTTTTACAAAGCGAAAAAACAGAATTTTTATTTTTTCCTGTTTACGTTTGCTATTGCCCTGGCGTTTGGCAGTGTGCTCGGCGGTTCACTCACCAACAGCCCTTCCGCCGGCAGTTTTTTCAACCTCGGCAAGGTTTTATTTATGCCTGTTATTTTCTTCACCCTGCACCTGCTCGTCTATTCCTTTTTCCGCAACAAACTGCCGCGCATCCTGCTCATCAGCGGGGCGCTGGCGCTGCTGGGTATTCTTTTCCTCTGGATTGCGCCCGGGCTTTCGATGCTTGTAATCCTGCTGCTGCTTGCGCCACTCGTATCGTTTGACATGATCCGCAACGTGATAATTGCGGTGCGTAAAAAACTACCGGGCGCATGGATTATCGGCATCGGTTTCGGGCTGTTTGTTTTGTTTTTTATTATTCTTTCCGTGCTGCTTCTGGTGGTTATTATCGGCCAGTCAAATGTAAAAGTGAGTCCTGACGATACCACAGGGGTATTGCTCATTGTTCTTTTTTCTGTCGGTGTTTTCAGCATCCCGGCTTCCATGTCTATTTACCTTGCACGTGATTTTTCACAAACCAACCGCAGCCTCGAGCACAAACTGGCCGAGGTGGAAAAACTTTCGGCGCAAACGATCGAACAGGAAAAAGAAAAACAACGCATCCTCGAAAATCAAAACATTGTGCTGGAAGAACAGGTGAACGCGCGCACCGCTGAAATATCGGAGCAGAAAAAAATAATTGAGGAGAAAAACAAAGACATTACCGACAGCATAACCTATGCGCGGCGTATCCAGCAGGCCATGCTGCCTTCAAACGAATTTATCCACCGCCTGTTCCCGGATGCATTTGTGTTGTTCCGTCCGAAAGACATCGTAAGCGGCGATTTTTACTGGTTCGGCACAAAAAACGAAATTGCATTTGCCATTCTCGGCGACTGCACCGGCCACGGTGTTCCGGGCGCGCTGATGAGTATGATCGGGCACAATATGCTCGACCAGCTGATTCTTGAAAAAGGCATTACCGATCCGGGCAAAATACTGAGCGGTCTGCACGAAGGTGTGCGCAGTGCATTAAAACAGCAGGGCAGTTCGGATACGCGCGACGGCATGGACATCGCAGTTACCGCATTCGACCGGAAAAACGGAACCCTAACGTTTGCAGGCGCAAACCGCCCGTGCTGGTTCATCGGGGCTGACAATACGATGCAGGAGCTGAAAGGAACCAAACATGCCATTGGCGGTTTGCAGAACGATGCCGCACCGGTTTTTGAAAACCATGCATTGCCGGCAACTCAGGTAAAAGCGGTTTATCTTACTTCAGACGGGTATGCGGATCAGTTCGGCGGTGAAAACGGTAAAAAGTTTATGACCAAAAATCTGAAAGCATTGCTGGAACGCCACAGTCACGAAAACGCGCAGACCCAGCTGATGGTACTGGCAAACAACCTCGATGCCTGGAAAATGAACCGCGAACAGGTTGATGATGTGTGTGTTATCGGCATCCGGCTTTGATATCCTATAAATGCACTGATTTATCCCTATTCTGCATGTTTCGTGAATGGACATTTTGTTAGCTTTGCACCACCAACCAAACAAACTAACCATTTTATGAAGAAACTTTTACTCGCTATCCTCAGCGTAGCTGGTGTTACCACCATGCAGGCACAAATTCAGCAGCTTTTAGCTGACACAAGCACAGAAGTTACCGGGGCTGCCGGTTCAGGCCCGTGGACTTCTACTTCGACCAATTTCGGAACTGTACTTTGCGACGCAGCCTCGTGCGGAACCTGCGGTGGCCCGTGCGCCCCGGCAACAGGAACCTGGTACGCCTGGTTTGGCGGTGCAGGCGGAACAGATGAAATCGGTACGCTTACCCAAACCTTTAATGCTGCACAGGCTGGTCCTGCCGCCCTGCGTTTTATGTATTACCTGCCGATCAACTCGGGTGTTACAGCTGACTCGATCACTGCTTCGCTCGACGGAAACGTACTTTGGGTTAAAACAGCAGTTGACAGCTCCCAGTTCAATTCCGGTTACACACCAGTAACTGTACTCATTCCTGCACTTGCTGCCGGAAACCACACCGTTGAATTCTACGGCCACGAAACCGGAACCGGCACAAACGCATTCAACGCGCTTGTTGACGACATCACCATCTGGCAGGGAACTGGCATCGGTTATACCGAGTATTCACTTGAAGAAGGTATCGCTATCAGCCAGAACGTGCAGGAAAGCACACTCAATGTGTCGCTGAACCTTCCGCGTGAGTCGGATCTGAACATCACTATCACTGACATCTTCGGCAAAGTAATTGCCAGCAGCGATGTGAAAGGTGCTAAAAACAACTACATCACATTCAGCACTACTGAATTTGCTGCAGGTGTTTACAACATCACCATCAACAACGGTCATTCGAAACTGAACCGTAAAGTGTTTATCCAGCGCTAAGCGCTGACTGTTTTGCGATAAAACAAAAAAGGGAGCCGCTGGCTCCCTTTTTTTTATGCGTTCAGTATTTCCCAGGTGTGATCGGAAAGCAGTTTTACTGTTGCCTCAAAGGCGTATGGCATACTGCTCCCCCACTCGTCAGGCGCAATCATGGAGAGTACAAACTTCCCGTCTTTTTTCAGGTAGAGGTGATAGGTGTGGCCGATGAGCGGTTTGAAATTCATCTCGGCCTGGTAAATTTTTTCAGAGAGTTCAACACGCTGGTGTACTTCCTGCGCCTGGGCGATGAGCAGCTCCACGTGTTTCCTGATTTTATCCAGTTCTTTGTTCGTCTGCTCATACATAGCCGACATGGCCAGCCCCTTGGTGCGGCCTTTGTCAATGGGCCGTATTACCGCACTGCCAACCGTATGGGCGTAAGGCAGCAGCCCGGGATTTTCGGTTGTTTTTGTTTTATCAATCGGGTTGATTTCTTCTTCCTGCATCGCGGTATAAACAACTTCAGGGAACAATTGTTTGCAGCTGTGCATCTACAACCGCCAGTCCTTCTTCAAACGTATGCGGTTTGTAACCGAGGTCGTGTTTTGCTTTGTCAAGAATGAACCCGGTGCGGGGCGGACGTTTGGCGGGCTGCGAAAGCGTATCGCTTTTCACCGCTTTGATGAGTGATTCGTCCAGTTTCCAGAAGCGCGCCACGCGCTGCACCAGTTCCAGGATGGGCATAAAATCGTTTCCGGAAATATGATAAATCCCTGTAGCACTTTTTTCTGCCGCCAGTATGCAGGCTTCGGCCAGGTCTTCGGCCAGCGTGGGGTTACGGAACTGATCGTCCACCACCGGAATCTGTTGCCCTTTCGCAAGCGCACCTTTTGCCCACAGCACAATGTTCGAACGGCTCATGTTATCCACGACGCCATAAACGAGCATGGTGCGCAACACGGCAACATGGAGTTTTGAAGCGAGCACGATACGTTCGGCTTCCGTTTTCGACCAGGCGTAATAACTCAGCGGGTTGGGTGCGGCATCTTCGCGGTACGGACCGGCAGTGCCATCGAAAATAAAATCGGTGGAGAGGTGAATGAAATGCGTATTCACAATCGGATCGGCTTCCGCAATTTCCCAGCACGCATCAACAAGGTGCTGAACCGCCGTAACATTTAATGCGAGGCATTCTTCTTTTTTTGTTTCGCAGGCATCCACATTGGTCATCGCCGCGGTGTTGATGAGTACATCCGGCAGGTAACGGTGCATGATTGCTGAAACGGCATTGCGGTCGGTAATATCGAGTGATTCGTAGGTATAACCGTCTTTGTGCAGCAGCCTGTTTTCACCAACGGACGTGGCAATGATATTCCAGCCGCCGCGTTTCACCAGGGCATAAATTAATTTCTGTCCGAGCAGGCCGTTGCTGCCGGTGATGAGGATCGTTTTGGTGCTCATTATTTAAACAGTAGAAAACATTTCCCGCAGTTTGCGGATTTGCTCGGGCGTGCCGAGTACGAATAATTTGCCGTCGGGAATCAGCTGTGTATCCGGCGACGGATTGATTACATATTCCCCGTTGCCTTTTTTAAAACCGACAATGTTGGCGCCGGACTTGTTGCGTATTTCCAGGTCTTTGATGGTTTTATTGCGCAGCGGTTCGGGCAGGTTATCAAACGTAATTTCTTCGAGGTTGATTTCCGGCCCGCCCTGCCCGGTGATGTAATCAATGAACTCGATTACATCCGGTTTCAGTACCAGCGAGGCCATGTGTGCACCACCGATTTTATCAGGCATAATTACATTATCGGCACCGGCTGTTTTCAGTTTGCGGTCGGAATTATCGTCGGAAGCGCGGCTGATAATCGTAAGATTCGGATTGAGCGAACGCGCGGTAAGTACAATAAAAACATTATCGGCATCAATCGGCAGCGTGGTGATGAGTGCGGCTGCACGTTCCACACCGGCTTTCAGCAACACTTCGTCCTGCGTGGCATCGCCTTCGAGCACGAGGTGCGAAAACTTGTGGTTCAGTTTTTCCACTTCGTCTTTTTTCTGCTCCACCACCACAAACCGTTTGTCGTGTTTTTTCAGCACCTGCGCCGCCTGCCTGCCGTTACGTCCGTAACCGCAGATAATGACATGTCCGTTTAGTTTTTCGATCGCGTTCAATGTTTTCAGATGTCTGTAATAATCGCGGAACTCGCCGTCAATAACATAACCTGTTACGGACGTAATCGCATACGCAAAAGTACCAAATCCGGTGATGATAAGAAATGCAGTAAACAAACGCCCCGGATCGCTCAGCGGCTGCACTTCCATAAAACCCACGGTACCGATGGTGATGATGGTCATGTAAAACGCATCAAAAAAACGGTAGCCTTCAATAAGCATATAACCGGCCACGCCGATACATACCACAGTCAGCAGCAACAGTGCTGCATAATAAAGCCGTTTAAATATGCGAAAAGAGAACACCCGGTAAAGTTACCGTTTTTTGGCAATCAGATATCCCACACGCTGGCACGCGGACGGCGGAAGGGATTGCGGGGTTTAAAGTACTCTTTGTGTTCGAGGATAAACGCCATGACGAAATAAACGATCACCGGCGATCCTACCGTAAAAAACGAGAGGTAGATAAAATACATCCGGATTTTGGTGGCCCTGATACCCAGTTTTTTTCCCCACCACGAACACACCCCATACGCACGGTGTTCGAACCAGGAAGCAATCGAATTGGCAAAGCGATTCATCGTGAATGTTTTATCGGAGGTCTAATTTAAACATTTTTCAGAATACGGTTACCAATTGCACAATGCAAACAGCGTTTTTCATTACAATATTTTTCTTTGAGCTGCAGCAGCGCCTGGCTGTCGAACGCCGAACGTAATTTCCAGCCGCAGGTTTTCCAGCCGGCAATAATGGCATTGTCTTCGGGCGGCACCTGCTCCAGCAGCCGCAGGGCGCGATCGGTGTAGGTTTCGTCGCCCCGCTTTTTGCCGTACACAAAGAGGAACGGAATAATGGTATTGATGATGATCGTGTTTACCGTATTAGCACCAATTGTTTTTGTACTTGGCCGGGTTGGCGTACCAAAGCGATAGTGATCGCTCCAGTAAGCCGATGGGGTAACATGAAATAACGCATACAGTTCTTCCAGGTGCTGTGCCTCCATACACGAGCGGAACAGTTTGTGGTTTTCGCGCAGCAGGGCCGCCAGCTGGGCAATGCGCACCGTGGGAAAATTGGCCGGACGCATCCGCATAAACTTCCACTGGTGCCGGGGATTCCGCTCCAGGCGGTATTTCTGTTTCAGCAGGCGGTATTCGCGTTGCAGCAGGAACACGTAGGTTTCTTTATCGCTTTTGGGCAGCAGGCCCGACTGTCCGAAAAGCAATGCTTCGGTTATCAGCTGGCTGTTTTTGTGCCTGCTCAGTATTTTATACGGCATGGCTTTGGCCAGCCACTCAAACGGATCGGCATTTACTTTCATACCGAAGTAACGCGCAATCTGCTGGTAAAAGGTTTCTTCCCAGTCGTTCATGTTCTGCTGCAGGGCCTGCATAATGGCATCTGCCCGCATCTCCAGGCGCTCCACAAGCAGGCGTTCGGTCCAGCCGGTGATGGTTAATGCATCCACCTGTTTCAGTTGCGTGGCACAGGGCACCCAGTTGTTATTTGTGCAGAGCTGCTGAAAACGGCTCCACAGTTTCTGATCAATACGGCCTTTCAGTTCCAGCGTGGGCAGAGGGGCGCCGTTGTTGCGCAGCACCGGCCGGTCGTTTTCGTACACCACATGCAATATTACATTGTCGTAGGCTTCATCCTCCTGGTGGCCGTGCTGCAGCCAGTCGGAAGCACGGGTGTGTACTTCCACGTTGCCGGCCCACAGTGTGTTACTGATGCGTACACGGGCATTGAAAAAATCGGGACCGGAGTCGGTGTTGTGTAACCCGGGGCGGAGAATTTCGAGGGGTTCGCCATCGGTGGTTTGCAGGTAGTGGTGATCAAAACTGCGGGTCTTCCAGAGGTACTGCAAAAAATCCTCATTCCATTCATACATCTTCACATTCATCTTCACATTGGGGTTTTTATGTTCAACTTCAGATACTATAATTTTTTTACCGCTATGTTTCGCATTTAATCAAAAACAAAATGATTGCAAAACTCATAACCACTAAGTCCACAAAGGCATGCACAAGGGTCACAAAGGATTATAACCATTTATCACACGTCTTATTCCATTACGCATTTTGGGCACATTAAAATTCATCAGGAAACCAAGGTGGAACTTGCCGAGCCTCATGTAAGTTAATGTCTGCGCAAGGTGTACATCGTTTAACTGCTCTACACTTTTTATTTCGAGTACAAGTTTATTTTCAACCAGTAAATCGATGCGGTAACCATAATCGAGAGCTAAACCATCATATACAAGAGGCATCGGCACTTCTTTTGAAACATGAATTCCTTTCTTTTGCAAACCATAATAAAGGCATTCCTTGTACGCACTTTCAAGAAGTCCCGGGCCAAGTGCAGTGTGAACCTGAAATACGACGTCCAATACGATTCGTGCTAATTTTTCTTCGTCCATTTTTTAAGTTTGTTTTATTGTGTTCATTGTGCATGCCTTTGTGGCCATTGTGGTTAATTAAACAGCAGCACCATTAAAACATTGCGGTTAAATTTTTTGTAACGGGATTTTTTTAGAAATGGGAGGCAAAGATATAGCCGCAAAAAAGCCAAAAGCAAATTTTAGTTTGCAGGCAGCGGCGTGCTCTTTATATAAATATAAAGAGCAGATTTTTTCAACAGGTTCTGATTAGCGGAGGTATTGTGCGAGCAGCTGCTGCATTTCAGCCTGCAGCTTTTGTGCTTCTTCGCGCGCTTTTTCGGCGAAGTCTTTTCCGTTTGATGCGTACAAAATGCTGCGCGATGCATTCACGAGCAGGCCGCAGTGGTTGTTCATGCCGTTGGCGGCCACATCGTGCAGGCTGCCGCCCTGTGCGCCTACACCGGGCACGAGCAGGAAATGATCGGGAATAATGGTGCGGATGTGTTTCAGCGCATCGGCTTTGGTTGCACCAACCACATACATCATATTGTCAGCTGTACCCCATTGCTGCGAAACACGGAGCACTTCTTCGTACAGCTTTTTATCGTTTGCTGCCGGCTGCAACTGAAAATCGGAAGCGCCTTCGTTGGAAGTGAGTGCGAGCAATATCACCCACTCGCCGTTTTTACGCAGGAACGGTTTTACCGAATCGCTGCCCATGTAAGGCGCAACGGTTACGGAATCGAAACCGAGTTCATCAAAAAACGCTTTGGCATACATGGCCGACGTATTCCCGATATCGCCGCGTTTGGCATCGGCAATTGAAAAACAGTTTCCGGGAATAATTTTGCACGTGCGTTCCAGGCTTTGCCAGCCGGCCACACCGTTGGCTTCATAAAAAGCCATATTGGGTTTGTACGCCACACACAGGTCGTGCGTGGCTTCGATGATGGCTTTGTTGAAGGCAAAAACGGGATCGCTTTCCTGCAGCAGGTGTTCCGGAATTTTGGTAATGTCCGTATCCAGGCCGATGCAAAGGAATGATTGTTTTTCCTGTATCGCTGCAAACAGTTCTTCCCGTGTCATGCGTTATACTCCTTCTTTTAAGCGTTCTGCATTTTCCGCTACGTGCAGCGCATCAATCATACTCTGGATGTCGCCATCCATAAACGCCGTGAGGTTGTGCTGCGTGAGGCCGATGCGGTGATCGGTGATGCGGCTCTGCGGGTAGTTGTAGGTGCGTATTTTGGCCGAGCGGTCGCCGGTAGAAACAATACTCTTGCGGCGGCTCGCTTCTTTTTCCATTTTTTTATTGAACTCAATCTCATACAGGCGCGTGCGCAGCATCTGCATGGCGCGTTCGCGGTTGCCGTGCTGGCTGCGTTCTACCTGGCAGGTAACCACAATGCCTGACGGTTTGTGCGTCAGCATCACCTTGGTTTCTACCTTGTTTACGTTCTGTCCGCCGGCACCACCTGAACGTGCGGTCTGTATTTCAATATCAGCCGGATTGATTACCACATCCACTTCATCCGCTTCGGGCATTACTACCACCGTTGCGGCGGATGTGTGTACCCGTCCCTGCGTTTCTGTTTCCGGAACACGCTGTACCCGGTGTACACCCGATTCGTATTTCAGTGTGCCATACGCATTATCACCAATGATGTTGGCCACCACTTCTTTGTAACCACCTGAAGTGCCTTCACTCACGTCCACCACTTCTACTTTAAAACCGTGTGCTTCGCAGTAGCGCCAGTACATGCGGTACAGGTCGCCGGCAAAAATAGAGGCTTCGTCACCACCCGTACCGGCGCGGATTTCGAGCACAGCATGGCGGCCATCTTCGGGATCTTTGGGCACGAGCAGGTTGCGGATTTCTTCTTCGAGTGGTTCTACACCGGGTTCGAGTTCGGCCAGTTCGTCTTTGGCAAGGCCAATGAGGTCCGCATCTTTTTCGTTGGCGAGTATTTCTTTTGCAGCCGCAATATCACCGAGTATTTTTTTATACTTATGATATGCTTCTACAATTACTTTCAGGTCTTTGTATTCCTTGTTCAGCTTGGCAAACAACTTGATGTCGGCCATGTTTGCCGGTTCGGCAAGCATCCGTTCCACCTCTTCGCGGCGTTCGCTGATCGCTTCTAATTTGTCAATTAACATAATATAACCGCGGTTATGAATTATAAGTAAACACTCCGTAAGGGCTGCTGATCGTGAGTTTCCGGCCCTCCGATGCTTCCACGCGGCCTACCACCTGCGCTTCCACACCAAACGAACGGGCAATGGAAATAACTTCGGCGGCGCGGTTTTCAGGAACGTACAGTTCCATGCGATGGCCCATGTTAAATACTTTATACATCTCTTCCCAGCTGGTGCCTGATTGTTCGTGAATGAGTTTGAACAACGGCGGTACCGGGAACAGGTTATCTTTTATGATGTGTACATTGTCTACAAAGTGCAGCACCTTCGTTTGTGCGCCCCCGCTGCAATGCACCATGCCGTGCACATCGCTTCGGAACGCCTGCAGTATCTGCTGTATGATTGGAGCATAGGTGCGTGTGGGCGACAGCACTAATTTGCCGGCCGAAACCTGCTCCCCGTTTCCTACATCTACCAGGTCGTTCAGTTTCATGGAACCGCTGTACACCAGTGTTTCGGGAACGAGCGGATCAAAACTTTCCGGGAATGTTTTTGCAAGGGCATGTTCAAACACATCGTGGCGGGCAGAAGTTAAACCATTGCTGCCCATTCCGCCGTTGTATTCCGTTTCGTAGGTTGCTTTGCCATACGAGGCCAGCCCTACAATTACATCGCCGGGTTGAATGCGGTCGTTGCTGATGACCTCGCTGCGTTTCATGCGGCACACCACCGTTGAATCAACGATGATGGTACGCACCAGGTCGCCCACATCGGCTGTTTCGCCACCGGTGCTCCAAATGCCGATGCCCATATTCCGCAGGTCGTTCAGCACTTCTTCGGTACCGTTTATAACCGCGCTTATGATTTCGCCGGGAATGAGGTTCTTATTACGACCGATGGTGGAACTGAGCATGATGTTATCCGTGGCGCCTACACAAAGCAGGTCGTCCGTATTCATCACCACGGCGTCCTGTGCAATGCCTTTCCACACAGACAGATCGCCGGTTGTTTTCCAGTACATATACGCCAGGGCCGATTTGGTTCCGGCGCCGTCGGCATGCATCACGAGGCAATAGTCCGGATCGCCCGTAAGCATATCCGGAATGATTTTGCAGAATGCTTTCGGAAAAAGTCCTTTGTCAATATGCTTAATGGCCTGGTGTACATCTTCTTTGGAAGCGGAAACACCGCGCTGGTTGTATTTCAGGTCGCTCATGGCTTGTTCTGGAAACGGGCACAAATTTCGCAAACTATGCGGATTTTGCCGCATAAAACGGGCGGAAGTTATCCTGCCTTCTGAACATTGGCCTAAAAAGGGGGTAAAAAAACATCCCTCTCCGTTTTGCGAAGAGGGATGTTGCTCTATTTTAAATACGCTTAGTTCGGTTTTTTCGGGCCTGTTGCGCCTTTGGCTCCGGTAGTTCCGGTTGCCGGTTTCGCACCGCCTGTAGTACCCGTTGCTGCCGGTTTCGGTGTGGCACCAGTTGCACCGGTTGTTCCGGTACCGCCAGTTACACCTGTTGATCCGCCGGTTCCTCCAGGAGGGGGCGACGAAGTGTCGTCGGCTCCACCACCGGTGGTATCAGCATCACCCCAGAAACCGTCAACTACTTTCGGTTTGATAACGCGACGGTCGAGTTTCGGACCATTCGGATCAACGTAATCCCAGCGCAGTACGCGGAACACGGTACGACGGTTGAGCTGGTGCAGTTTTTCCTGCTCCGGTTTGGTTTTGAAGCTGTTGATGTATTTCTCTGTAAGAATAGTACCGTCAACCATTTTCAGCGGCTGTGATTCGCCGTATCCTTTTGCCTGGAGACGTGCTGCCGGAATACCTTTTTCTTTGATCAGGTAGTCAACGCAGGCCTGTGCACGTGCCTGTGAAAGGGTCAGGTTGTATTTGTCAGATGCACGGGCATCGGTGTGCGACATAAGCTCAACCACAATGTTCGGGTTGTCAACCAGTGTCTGGTAAAGGAAGTTCAGCGAGTCTTTTGATTCCGGACGGAGGTTGGCCTTGTTAAGGTCATAGAGTACCGCCGGGAATTTGATTTCGCGTTCAGCCGGGGGCAGGCAGAAATCCTGTTTAAAGTTTTTCGACTGGTCTTCACCTACAGTGGTAAGTTTTCCTTTGTCTTTATCCGGCAGGTTCAGGTAGTAATCTACTTTCGTACTGCGTGCCGAGTCAGAGATAACACCTACTACGTACGATACGTTCGGCAGGAGTTTGAAGCTGTAGTAACCCGAAGCGTCTGTACGCTGCTCCAGAGCAGATCCGTCAGAACCAACGAGGCGGATAACGGCTTTGGTAACCGGTACTTTGTATTTGCAATCCGATACTACACCGTCGAGGTTAAATTCCAGCGGCGGGAGGTAAAACTGCCAGATGTCGTCCTGGCCTTTGGTGCCTTCACGGTTCGAAGTGAGGAATCCACGGTCTTTTTTACCGTCGAAAATGATACCGAAATCATCGCTCGGTGAGTTGAGCGGGCTTTTCAGGTTTTCTACGCCGGTCCACTCCCACTTGTCTGCGCTCTTGCGTGCAGCAGAGAAGATGTCAAGACCACCCATTCCGAGGTGTCCGTCTGAAGAGAAGTACAGCATACCATCTTCTTTAACGTACGGGAAACCTTCGCGGCCTGCAGTATTGATAGCCGGTCCGAGGTTTTTCGGGGTGCTCCATTTTTTGGTTTTCTTGTCGTAATTCGACATCCACAGATCCGAAGTCGGGTTGGTTAAGCCACCACCGAGGTTGCCTTCACGCATATCCGAAGAGAAGATCATCACCGTTTCATCCGGGCTGAGGCAGGGATGACGGAAGTTAAAGCTATCGAGTACAGCGGCTTCGAGGCCGAAGTCGATCATTGTTGCATCGCCGTAAGCATTGCCTTTTTTCTCAGCAAAGTAGATTTTGCAACGTACCATTGCTTTTTTCTGTTCGCCGCAACGGGTGAAGTAGATTTTGTCAGCCTTCTTATTAATGAAGGAAGCGCCTTCGTTGGCCGAGCTGTTTACACCACCGGTTAAGATGGTGGGCTGGCTCCATTTGCCGTTTTTGTCCACTTTGGTTTCAAACACATCCGAGTACATGATACCCGAGTTCGGATCAATTTTCGAGCTGGTCTGGCCTTCGCGCTTCGAAGTAATAACGAGCGAGGTGTGTTTTTTGTCCGAATACATCGGCGAGAAATCATACTCTTTCGAGTTGATCTGCGCCACGTTTTCTACTTTCCAGCGGGTCGGGTTGTCTTTCCATTTCTGGGCAAGCTCGCTCGACTTGATACCGTTTTCACCGGCAGGATCGCTCGGCACGGCTTTTTTATAGTCCTGGAATGCAGAAATCGCTTCGTCGTATTTCTGGTTGATTTTTTTGGCTTCCGCCAGGTAAAGAATGGCTTTGTCGTCCTGGTATTTGGCTTTGATGGCTTTCGAATACCAGCTTTCAGCCTGTTTCCAGTCGTTCATCATGCGGTAACATTCCGCAATCTGAAACGGGCAACGCGCTTTTTCTTCTTTTTTCTTGATTTTTGATGATGCCGTCTTGTACAGGCCGATGGCCGTGAAATACTGACGTGCAGCAAAAGCCTTGTCGGCCTCTTTCATGTAGTTCTTTTGAGCATACGAGCTAACCGAGAAGGTTAATAAGAGGGCGATCGTAGCCGAAAGTAGCTTTACCAATTTCATAATGATCGGTGTGTTTGTTTACGTTTTGTAGGCTGCTAAAATAAGTAAATATTTATTGGAAACAAATATTTAACGAATCATTTCGCCTGCTTGTCTGCTCTATAACGGGTTCCGGGGAAAAAGATACAACCCGGAATACCATATTGATTGTTAACTATTTAGCAACCTTCCTGGGAAAACTGAAAACGGTCAAAAACAGCAGCCGGACGAAAAAAGCCGCAAAAATCAGGGTTCCGCCCACCCGGAAAAGGCCGCAGCGGCAGCAGCACGTGGTGTCCCCGCCACTGTACTTGCCGCCGCTGCAAACTGCCGCTTACACACTGTTCGCTGCCCTTAATCGGTCGTTTTATCATCGGTCAGGTCGCCGTCGCCCCAGAAACTGTCGCGGATTACCGGACGGTTAATGCTCCGGTCTGTTTTGGGTGCTTTCGGATCTTTAAAATCCCAGCTGATTACCCGGAACGTTGTTCTGCGGTTGAGCTGATGCAGGCGTTCCTGCTCTTTTTTGTCTTTGATGCTGCTGATGTATTTTTCGGTCAGTTGTGTACCATCAACCAGTTTCAGCGGACGCGTTTCGCCGAAACCCTTTGCACGCAGGCGATCCGGGTTAATGCCTTTTTCTTTTACCAGGTAATCCACGCAGGCTTTGGCGCGGTTTTCCGACAGCACCAGGTTTTTCTGATCGCTGCCACGGCAGTCCGTATGCGAACCGAGTTCAATCACAGTACCCGGATTGCTCATGAGGATGTTGTACAGCACATTCAGCGAATCTTTTGATTGCGGCAGCAATGCATAGCGGTCAACTTCATAAAGCACTGCAGGCAGCTTTATGTTTTCTTCGGGAAGCACACAACAGATGGCGGCACTGTACGTTTTTTCAAACTTTTCGTTGAGGTCGTTTTCGGCACCACGGGTTGAAATTTTTACTTTATCGGCTGCCGCCAGGTACCTCGTCCCTTTTGCACTTTGGGCTGAATCCGTAATCGCGGTTATGATATAATCTACTTCCGGAAGCAGGCGTATTTTTGCCTTGCCAAATGCATCTGTTTTTACCTCTACTGCAGTACCGTCAGAACCGACACAACGGGCTGTTGCATTTTTAACCGGGATGTTAAAATTGCAGTCGTAGATGTACGTATCCACCTCGATGGTGCATTGCTGGTAATAAAACGACCAGATGTCGTCCTGCCCTTTTCCGCCGCTGCGGTTGGAGGTGAGAAAGCCGCGTTCTTTCAGGCCGTCGAAAATAATTCCGAAATCATCTGCGGGCGAATTAACCGGCGATTTCATGTTTTCTACTTTCGTCCATTTGTTTGCATTTGCATCCCAGGTTGCTGAAAACACATCCAGTCCACCCATTCCGGCGTGCCCGTCAGAAGAAAAATACAGCGTACCGTTTTCGCGGATGAACGGAAAACCTTCGCGGCGCTCCGTGTTTATTTCACTGCCGAGGTTTACCGGTTTGCTCCATTTGCGTGTTTTCTTGTCGTATTTCGACATCCACAGATCCGAAGTATTATTCTGCCGGCCCTGGTTTCCGTCGCTCATGTCCGAAGAAAACACCATGGTCATTTCATCTGCACTCACGGCCGGGTGGCGGAAGTTAAAACTGTCGAGCGTGGCGGTTTCCAGCCCGAAATCAATCAGCACCGGTTCGCCCCAGCCATTGCCTTTGCGTTCGGCCATGTAAATTTTGCAGTGCGTAACGGTTTTTTTTGCCTCGTTGCAGCGCGTGAAATACATCTTGTCCGTTTTTTTATTCAGCTGTGCAGAACCATCGTTGAACGGGCCGTTTACAGTGGGCACGGGTGCTGGCACCGACCATTTGCCGTTTTTATCCACGCGCGTTTCAAACATGTCGGAATACATGCGCCCGGTATTCGGATCGGTTTTGGAACTGCTCTGTCCCTCGCGTTTGGAGGTAATGATGAGTGCGTTGTGGCGGCGGTCGGAATAGGCCGGTGAAAAATCAAATTCCTTGCTGTTGATCTGCGCCACGTTTTCTACCCGCCAGCGCGTTGGCTGCTCTTTCCAGGCCTGCGCGTTTTCGCACGCTTTTATGCCGTTTGCAGCGGCCACATCATCGGGAACAGCGACTTTGTATTTCTGAAATTCGATGAGCGCCTCGTCGTATTTTTCGTTGAACAGCTTGGCCTGCGCAAGATACAGCGTGGCGCGGTCGTCGGGGTAACCGGTTTTGGTAACGCGGGTGTACCACGACTCTGCATTTTTCCAGTCGCCGATAAAACGATACGATTGCGCCACCTGGAAATGGATGCGTGCTTTTTCTTCTTTCTTTTTCACCTTCGGCAATACTTTTTTGTAGTATTCGATGGCCGTGAAATATTTTCCCGCTTCAAACGCCTGGTCGGCATCTTTGAGGTTCTGTGCTTTTACAGCGAAACATATTGACATAGCAAGGCCCGTCAAAAGCGAAATGCGCTTTATCGTATTCATGTGAGTAAATGTTTTTTGGTTAATACGCAGAATTGCATGCTACTGATCTGATGCAATCATTCACACATCCGGCCGGGATTTTTTGTGTTACACTTCTATAACGATGGCACAGGAAAAAGATACAGCAGCGAAAAATGGATTCATAAAAAAACGTCTCGGCTGAGCCGAGACGTTTTTTTACTGCAACACTATTTTCAAAAACAAATTTACATTTTCACAATAATAAACTCCGTGCGGCGGTTGGCCTGGTGCTCTGCCTCTGAACAGGTTGATTTTACTGCACCTTCGCAGGCACAACCGTTAATCAGTTTGCTTTCGCCGTAGCCTTTTCCGTAGATGCGTGACTTGTCAATGCCTTTTGAAACGATGTATGCTGCTGAACTTTTCGCACGGTTATCACTCAGCTTTTCGTTTGATGCGATGCTCGAACGGCAGTCGGTGTGTGAACCAAGTTCAATCACCATGCCCGGATTTTCGGTCATTACTTTTACAATCTTGTCGAGTTCGATGGCTGCATCTTTGCGGATGTTGTATTTACCGAGGTCGAAATAAATCGGCTTGATGTCAATGATCTTGGCAAGGTCAGCACCCACCTGGATTTTATCCAGCGTTAAGTCCAGTGCTTCGTGCACTTTGATTTCACCTTCTTTGGTGATTTCTGCATTAAACACCACCGTTTTGCCAAGGTAGCCTTCTTTGTCTAATTTAATCTGGTAGCTCAGGCGGTCGCCGATTTTTTTACCGGTAATTCCTTTTTTGAAATCGCCACCTGCGGGTGTGCTCAAGTCAAGGAACTGTTGTCCGCTCATGTTATCAATCACGGTAACTTTTACGCCTTCCAGCGCTGCTTTTGTTTGTTTATCGGTAACAAGACCAACGAGTGAAAGACCCGGATCTTTTTCCAGTTCGAGGTCGCGGATCATTTCTGTTTTTTCGCCGAGCTCGTTTGTATTAAACGGATTTTTGCCCTCGAAATATTTTTCTTTGGTTCCGTTCAGTGCATATTCTTTTGCGGGATCTACTTCAAAGCTGTACTCTCCGTTCGGGCCGGCAGTAACCGTTCCTACCGGTTTTCCTTCTTTGTCGTTCAGTGTTACCACAGCACCCGGCAGCGGTGTTCCGCCGTTTTTGTCTTTGGCAATGCCTTTAATGATAAAGCTCGGTTTCATCGGGCGGAGCATGGTAATGGCGTAAATATCATCATCGCCTTTGCCGCCATCGCGGTTCGAACTCATGTAACCGTTTTTACCTTCGGCATCCAGTACCAGGGCAAAATCGTCCCACTGTGTATTTACCGGTTTACCTGCGTTTATGATTTTAGTGAAGCCGCCTTTTTTATCACCGGCTGCATAAAACACATCAAGGCCGCCGAGGCCAACGTGGCCGTTCGATGCAAAAAACAGGTTGCCATCTGCATCCACAAACGGGAACATTTCATTGCCTTCGGTATTAATCACATCACCGAGGTTCTGCGGAACGCCGAGGCTGCCGTCGCCACCGATTTCCATGCGGTAAATGTCGGTGCCGCCTTTGCCGCCCGGCATGTCGCTTACGAAGTAGAGCCATTTTCCGTCAGCGCTCAGGGCCGGGTGACCGGTTGAATAGTTATCGCTGTTGATGGCCAGGTTTTCTTCATTCCATGCACCGTCTTTTTTAACTGCGCGGAAGAGTTTCAGGTTGTTTACCCCCTTGGCATCTTTTCCGAATTTTTTCTGGAAATAGTTGTTTCGCGTAAAATACATCGTGTTGCCGTCAGCCGAAAAACAGGCCGGGCCTTCGTGGTATTTGGTGTTCATTTTTTTATTGATGGTGCTGGCATTGTTCAGGTTGCCGTTTGCAGCATCGCGGTCGGCAATGTACATATCCAGGAAGGGGCGGCCGTTCCAGGTGTGGAATGTTTTCACGCCTGGTGATTCATGACGGGCCGATGCAAAAACAATTTTGCCGTTGGTAAATGACGTGCCGAAATCCGCCTCGTTCGAGTTGATATCGAGGTTACGGATATCGAAGTACGGTTTTTCTTTTTCGATAGACTCGATGAAGTTTTTGCTGGTTGCATATTCCTTGCCGCGGCTGTCGGCCGACTGCATCACGCTGAATTTCTCCATCCACACCAGGCTTTCGGCGTATTTGCCGTTACCGCGCAGGGCCTGTGCGTAGTTGTAGCAGAGTTCCGCATCAACGTTGGCTCCGTTTACAATTTTGGCATACCACTGCTCGGCTTTTCCCCACTGCCCTATTTTAACGTAACAGTCGCCGAGGCGGCGCATGGTTTGTTCGTCGGTACCGCTTTTTGCAGCCACTTTTTCATAAATGGAAGCCGCACGCGAATAGGCAAAACGGTCGTAATACTTGTTGGCACGTTTCATTGCTGTTCCCTGGGCCGAAACAAGCGTAACGAAAAACGTGAATACTAAAATAAAAAGTGTTGTCTTTTTCATACCCGTAATCCTTAGAAATAACGCGGTGATTTCAGTTTTTCCTTGTTGAAGATAAAGTCGTAGCTGATCATCAGTTCGACTGTACCGTTGTTTACATTCTGCAGGCGCGTGGTGGTGTAATCGTACGACAGGCCTGCGCGGAACTGGTCGGTAAACTGGTAACCGAACATGCCGTAGAACGAGTCTTTCAGACGCATACCTGCACCCACCGAAAATTTATCGCGGAGAATAACTTCGGCCGTTGCATCAATGGCAATCGGTGCATTTTTCACCATTTTCACTTTCGTGGTCGGCTTGATTTTGATGTCTTTTCCTACCGGGAAAATAAGACCGGCAATGAAAAAGTAGTGGCGCAGTTCTTTCACCGTAGTGGTATCGTTATTGCCGCCTCCGCCAAGATTAAAATTATTCTCCACCATGCGCGGCGAACTTGCACCGATGTACCAGCGTTCGTGGTGCAGGTAAATGCCGGTACCGATGTTTGGCTTGATGATATTCTCAGCCGTGCTGTTTACAAACGACGGATCGTTCGGTGAAATGGTGTGCAGGCCCGCAATTTTCGGCTGGAACATATTTATACCGGCTTTTACACCGAATGCAAGTTTCAGCAGCTGCGTCAGTTTTACGGTGTACGAATAGTCGCCGTAAATGAACGTCTGGTTCAGCGGCCCGATTTTATCGTTCACCACCGAGAAGCCGAGCCCCATGTTTTTGTTGCGCAGCGGGCTGTGTATAAACAGCGTCTGTGTCATCGGCGCACCGTCGAGCCCGATCCATTGCTGGCGGTGCAACCCGGTTACGTTTAACATCCCGCGGCTGCCGGCATAACCGGGGTTCACCGAAAGGGTGTTGTACATATAATGCGTGAACTGCGGATCCTGCTGTGCATTGGCCTGCAATGCGCCGAGGGTGAGCCCGAGAACCAGTATCGCTTTGTGCATGTACTTTTTCATTTGTTTTA
This sequence comes from Chitinophaga pinensis, assembly GCA_943372645.1. Lineage (GTDB taxonomy): Bacteria > Bacteroidota > Bacteroidia > Palsa-965 > Palsa-965 > VBWE01. Next base: position 150,404 of record CALRZN010000010.1, read on the forward strand.
TTTTTTAACACAGGCCTGTTTCCTGCGAACCAGGCCTGTGTCTGTTTTCAATTTTTATTTTGTATTCAGATAAACGTAACCACTGCGTACCGGTGATCCGTCGCCGAGATCAACCATGTAGAAGTAAGTTCCTTCCGGTGCCAGGCCGTTGCCGAGGCTGAGGCTGTTGGTGTTTGTACCATCCCAGCGTACGGTCGTGTTGTTATAGCCTGTTCCTTCCCATACAATGTTACCCCAACGGTTGAAGATGGTTACTTTGTTATCCGGGTACGCATTGATGCCTTTGATTTCAAAGAAGTCGTTCTGACCGTCGCCGTTGGCCGAGAAGCCCTGCGGGATATCGAGATCACACGGATCCGGATCGAGGTAGTTGTTCAGTCCGTCGCCGTCGCAATCTTCCAGCGGCGTTTCATCGTTTATGCCGTCGTTGATACCATCACCATCCGAATCAAGATCCTGGTAGTTCGGTATGCCATCGCCGTCGGTATCAGGCGGTGTGTCTGTTCCTGCACCCGGACCATCGCCCCATGTGCCGTTGTTTCCATCTACCGAGTCAATGATTCCATCGCCGTCCGTATCTACACCGTCAATCACACCGTCACCGTTCTGATCGAGATCACCGTTACCACCTTCGATTACGTCGCTGATGCCGTCGTTATCGCTGTCGAGGTCCTGGTAATCCGGAACGCCATCACCATCGGTATCCGGCGGTGTGTTTGTACCAGCACCCGGGGCATCGCCGAAGGTTCCGTTGTTGCCATCCACCGAATCAATGATTCCGTCGCCGTCGGTATCTACACCGTCAACAATTCCGTCACCATTTGTATCGAGGTTGGCATTTCCGCCTTCGATTACGTCGTCAATACCATCGTTGTCGGCATCAAGGTCCTGGTAATCCGGAACGCCGTCGCCGTCGGTATCAACCGGATCATCGTTGGTTGAAGGAGCATCACCGTAAGTTCCGTTCTGTCCGTCAGCTGCGTCAATGATACCGTCGCCGTCGGTGTCAACACCGTCCACAATACCATCTTCGTTTGCATCCATCGCACCGTTTCCTGCTTCAATAATGTCATCAATGCCATCGTTGTCGCTGTCGAGGTCCTGGTAATCCGGAACGCCATCGCTGTCGGTATCTGCCGGATCGTCGTTGGTGGTTGCACCATCGCCATACGTTCCGCTTCCGTCAGCGGCATCCATAATACCGTCATCGTCGCTGTCCACTCCATCTACCACACCGTCGCTGTTTGCATCAGCTGCCTCGTTTCCTGATTCGATGATGTCGTTGATACCATCGTTATCACTGTCGAGGTCGGTGTAATCCGGATGCGAATCGCCATCGGTATCCGGCGGGTTGTTCACGAACGAACCACCGTTGTTGTTGTCGGCATTGTCCATGATACCATCGTTATCGGTATCCGGTCCGTCGAGTACTCCGTCGCTGTTCGCGTCATCGGTGTTCGGACGGCCACTTTCGGTAAGGTCAGAGATACCGTCGTTATCCGAATCAAGATCCTGGTAGTCCGGGTTACCATCGCCATCAAAATCAGGCGGTGTTAATCCGTTCGGACCTTGTGCGTCGTTCAGTCCGTCGTTGTTCACGTCGGTGATCGGGCCTGTGCCTACAATACCATCGTTATCCGGATCAGGTCCGCCGGCTTCAATTACGTCGGCAATACCATCGTTATCACTGTCGAGGTCAAACTGATCCGGTATTCCATCGCCGTCAGTGTCGCCACCGTTGCCGGCAGTTGCATTTTCGGTTACGTCGGTAATGCCGTCGTTGTCGTCGTCAATATCATCCACATCCGGAATTCCGTCGCCGTCCCAGTCGCGGGCTTCGCGCCAGTCGAGTTCGGTTGTTCCCGGTGTATCCATGTTCGGGAATGTGGTGCTTGTTGCAGGACCGTCGTTGTTGGTGATGTTGTTCACACCACTTGTAGCAACGTTGTCGTACGCATCATCCAGTCCGTCGCCGTCAGTATCGTTACCACTCGGCGGTACATCCGGCTGACCATCATTGTTGAAGTCGTTACCTTCTTCAAGATCGCTGAACGTATCGTTATCCGAATCGGTATCAATGTAATCCGGCGTATCGGTACCGTCGGTATTCCACGGCGTGAGGCCTGCGCCGCCGAAACCGGTGTTGGTATCGTACGCGTCATCCAGTCCGTCTCCGTCAGTATCGTTACCGGTCGGTGTAATCCAGCCGATAGTCGCTTGCCCTTCGATGTTGTCAACAATACCGTCGTTATCTGCATCAATATCCAGGTAATCCGGGTTGCCGTTGTTGTCAGCGTTATCATTCGGATAGCTGTCCGGACGACCGTCGCTGTTGGTATCGGCACCGGTCGATGTGTTCGGTGTTCCGCCCTGCGACGGATCTACGGTGTCAATCTGACCATCACCATCCACATCAGCGTTACCATCCACCTGTCCGTCGCCGTTGGCATCTGTTCCGCCGGTTTCAATGAGGTCGGTAATACCGTCGTTGTCGCTGTCAATATCCAGGTAGTTCGGTGCGCTGTCGCCGTCCATGTTCAGTACGGTGAGGATTGTACCGCCCTGGCTCGGATCAACATCATCGCTCAGGCCATCACCGTCTGCGTCGGTAAATCCATCAATCTGACCGTTACCATCTGCATCAGCACCGCCGTTTTCCATCACATCTGTAATGCCGTCGTTGTCGCTGTCCACATCTAAGTAATTGTCAACGCCGTCGCCATCGGTGTCCGCCGGGTTCAGTGGTGTTCCGCCTACAGTCGGATCAACGTTATCGCTTAAGCCGTCGTTATCCGCGTCGGCAAAACCGTCAATCTGTCCGTCGCCGTTTGCATCAGTTCCGCCTGCTTCAGTAACGTCGGTGATGCCGTCGTTATCGCTGTCCACATCAATGTAATCATCGTGGCCGTCGCCGTCAGAATCCGGTGTCGGCAGCGGTGTACCGCCTACGGTCGGATCAACGTTATCGCTCAGTCCATCGCCGTCAGTATCGGTGTAACCGTCAATCAGACCGTCGCCGTTGGCATCGGTTCCGCCTGCTTCGGTAACGTCGGTAATGCCATCGTTATCGCTGTCCAGATCAAGGAAGTTGTCAATGCCATCGCCGTCGGTATCCGGTGTCAGCAGCGGTGTGCCGCCTACGGTCGGATCAACGTTATCGCTCAGGCCATCGCCATCGGTATCGGTGTAACCATCAATCAGACCGTCACCGTTTGCATCGGTTCCGCCTGCTTCGGTAACGTCGGTGATACCGTCGTTATCGCTGTCGAGGTCGGTGTAATCCGGATGACCATCGCCGTCGGTATCAACCGGGATAACCGGTGTACCACCTTCTGACGGATCCTGTGCATCATTAAGACCGTCGCCATCCACGTCGGTAAATCCGTCCACAATACCATCACCGTCTGCATCTGCAAGACCGTTTTCAAGTACGTCGGTAATACCATCGTTATCGCTGTCGAGGTCGAAGTAATCCGGAATACCATCACCGTCGGTATCGCCCGGGCCTTCCACTACGTCGAGGACGCCGTCGTTGTCATCATCCGGATCGAGCATATCAGGAACACCATCGTTATCGTGGTCTTCAATTTCGCGCCAATCCAGTTCCGGGTTGGTAACATCATCGAGGTTCGGATACGATGTCGGTACAGTTCCGTTGGTTGGGTTCACTGCTGTATCGTTCACATCGTATGCATCATCCAGTCCGTCGTTATCGGCATCGTTACCTGAAGGTGTCGTATCCGCAACGTTGTCGCCGGTGGTATCCCAACCTTCGATGTTATCGCTGATACCATCGTTGTCGGTATCCAGGTCGATGTAATCCGGTGTATCAGTTCCGTCGGTATTCACCGGCGTTACACCTGCACCACCAAATCCGTTGAAGTTATCGTACGCATCATCCAGTCCGTCGCCGTCGGTATCGTTACCGCTCGGCGCAATGTAACTGAATGAAGCCATGCCTTCGATGTTATCAACAATACCATCGTTGTCCGCATCAATGTCTAAGTAATCCGGGTTGCCGTTGTTGTCGGTGTTGTCGTTCGGATAGCTGTCCGGGCGACCATCGCTGTTGGTATCGGCACCGGTCGAAGTGTTCGGTGTTCCGCCCTGCGACGGATCTACGGTATCAATCTGACCGTTACCATCCACATCGGTGTTGCCGTCAACCTGTCCGTCGCCGTTGGCATCGGTGCCGCCGGTTTCGATGAGGTCGGTAATGCCATCGTTGTCGCTGTCAATGTCGAGGTAATTCGGAGCACCGTCGCCGTCAAAGTTGAGGACCACGAGCGGCGTACCGCCTGCGTTCGGATCAACGTTATCGCTTAAGCCGTCGTTGTCAGCATCCGTGTAACCATCAATCTGACCGTTACCGTCTGCATCAGCACCGCCGTTCTCCATCACATCGGTTATGCCGTCGTTGTCGCTGTCCACATCAATGTAGTTGTCAACGCCATCGCCGTCGGTATCCGGAACAGGCAGCGGCGTACCGCCGTTGTTCGGATCAACGTTGTCGCTCAAACCATCGTTATCGGTATCGGCAAATCCATCAATGATACCATCGCCGTTTGCATCAATGCCGCCAGCTTCGGTTACATCGGTTACGCCGTCGTTATCGCTGTCGAGGTCGAGGTAGTTCGGATGGCCGTCGCCGTCGTTATCACCTACCGGCAGCGGTGTGCCACCCTGTGAAGGATCAACGTTATCGCTAAGACCGTCATTATCGAGATCGGTAAAGCCATCAATAAATCCGTCGCCGTTGGCGTCTGTTCCGCCTGCTTCGGTTACATCGGTAATACCGTCGTTATCGCTGTCAAGATCGAGGTAATCAACCTGGCCGTCACCATCGGTGTTAACAAAAACAACCGGTGTACCGCCTTGTGTCGGATCCTGTGCATCGTTGTAACCATCGCCGTCTGCATCGGTGAAACCGTCAATGATACCATCACCGTTTGCATCAGCAAGGCCATTTTCGGTTACGTCGGTAATGCCGTCGTTATCACTGTCAACATCCACATAATTGGCCTGTCCGTCGCCATCGAAATCAGGAACCGGCAGCGGAGTGCCGCCCTGCGAAGGATCAACGTTATCGCTCAGGCCGTCGTTATCTGCATCGGTGTAACCATCAATGATACCATCGCCGTTGGCGTCTGTTCCGCCTGCTTCAGTTACGTCGGTAATGCCGTCGTTATCGCTGTCGAGATCAATGTAATTCGGGATACCGTCACCATCTGTATTCGGAATCGGAAGCGGGGTTCCTCCCTGAGAAGGATCAACGTTATCGCTCAGGCCATCGCCATCAACATCTGCAAAGCCGTCAATCTGTCCGTCGCCGTTGGCATCAGTTCCGCCAGCTTCGGTTACATCGGTAATGCCATCGTTATCACTATCAAGATCGAGGTAATTGGGCTGACCATCGCCGTCCGTATTCACCAGTACCACCGGTGTACCACCTTGTGAAGGGTCCTGTGCATCGTTGAGGCCATCGCCGTCCACATCCGTAAATCCATCTACTTCGCCGTCGCCGTTAGCGTCGGTCAATCCGTTTTCAGTAACGTCGGTAATACCGTCGTTATCACTGTCCACATCAATGTAGTTGGGCTGACCGTCGCCGTCCGTATCCGGTATCGGCAGAGGTGTGCCACCCTGTGTCGGATCAACGGTATCACTTAAACCATCGTTATCCGCATCAACAAAACCATCAATGATACCGTCGCCGTTGGCATCAGTGCCACCTGCTTCAGTTACATCGGTAATGCCATCGTTGTCGCTGTCGAGGTCCACGTAATCAGCATGACCATCACCGTCGGTATCCGGAACCGGCAGCGGTGTACCGCCATTGTTCGGGTCAACGTTATCGCTTAAGCCATCGTTATCGGTATCTGCAAAGCCATCAATAATACCATCGCCGTTGGCATCGGTGCCGCCTGCTTCGGTTACATCGGTAATGCCATCGTTATCACTGTCGAGATCGAGGTAATCGTTATTTCCATCGCCGTCGGTATCCGGAACCGGCAGCGGTGTGCCGCCGTTGTTCGGATCAACGTTATCGGATAAACCATCACCATCGGTATCGGCAAAACCATCAATCTGACCATCGCCGTTGGCATCGGTGCCGCCTGCCTCGGTTACGTCGGTAATGCCATCGTTGTCGCTGTCGAGATCAAGGTAATCCGGGTTGCCGTCGCCGTCTGTATCTGGTGTCGGCAGTGGTGTGCCGCCGTTGTTCGGATCAACGTTATCGCTTAATCCGTCGCCGTCCGTATCTGCATAACCATCAATGATACCATCGCCGTTGGCATCGGTACCACCTGCTTCGGTTACGTCGGTAATGCCATCGTTGTCGCTGTCAAGATCAAGGAAATCCGGTGTGCCGTCGCCGTCTGTATCTGGAATCGGCAGCGGGGTGCCACCTTGTGACGGATCAACGTTATCACTTAATCCATCGCCATCCAGATCGGTAAATCCATCAATGATACCATCGCCGTTGGCATCGGTGCCACCTGCTTCGGTTACATCCGTTATGCCGTCGTTATCGCTGTCGAGATCTAGGTAATCGGGTGTGCCGTCGCCATCGGTATCCGGAACCGGCAGCGGAGTTCCGCCCTGGCTCGGGTCAACGTTGTCGCTGAGGCCGTCGCCATCGAGGTCGGTAAAGCCGTCAATGATACCGTCGCCGTTGGCGTCTGTTCCGCCGGCTTCAGTTACGTCCGGAATGCCGTCGTTATCGCTGTCGAGATCGAGTGAATCCGGAATGCCATCACCATCAGTATCGGCGCTTCCTTCAATGGTATCCGGAATGCCGTCGTTGTCGTCATCCAGGTCAATGTTGTCCGGAATACCATCGCCGTCGCTGTCGCAAATCTGGAACGTAATCGAAATCTGATCCGAAGATGCTGCGCAGGGCGGTGCATTTGTAATCGTCCACTGGAACACATAGGTACCGATTACAGAAATAGTAGCGTTGGTTGTAGGCGAGTTCGGATTTGTAAATGTTACTGTTCCCGGACCGCTTACCAGTGTCCACACCCCTGTACCTACGGTCGGAGTATTGCCGTAAAGTGCAATCACCAGTCCGCAATGCGTTGAGTCAATACCTGCTGCTGCAATGGTCGGGCTCTCTACAAAGGTTACAAGCACCGTATCGGTATTTGCCGGGCAGGGCGCGTTGGAAACGGTCCATACCAGTGCATAGGTGCCGTACGCAGAAGCAGTGGCTGTTGCGTTCGCGGTGTTTACGTTGCTGAATGTAACTGTACCCGGACCGCTGGCGGTTGACCATGTGCCGGTTCCGGTTGTGGCTGCTGTAGCTGCAAGTACTGCACTCAGGCTGCATACGCTCTGGTCAGCACCGGCAACAGCTGCAGAAGGAGCCGCTGTGAATGTTACGTTAACAGTGCTCTGTGATGAAGCGCACGGTGCGTTGGTTATCGTCCACTGATACGTATATACACCAACTACTGAAACGGTAACGTTTGATGTGGGTGAGTTGGCGTTACTGAACGTTGATGTACCCGGACCTGCTGTCTGTGTCCAGGTACCAGTTCCTACAGTCGGTGTGTTGCCTGCAAGTGTGCCGGTAAGTCCGCAAACTGATTGTGCAGCGCCTGCATTGGAAGCAGTCGGCGGTGCGTTAACAGTAACTACAATCTGATCGGTTGATGCCGGACAGGGGTTGTTTGCGATTGACCACTGGAACACATAAGTTCCCGGTGTAGTCATGCCGGTAATGGTGGTATTGTTTGCACCCGGTGTAGTAATAGTTGCTGTTACCGGCCCGCTCACCTGTGTCCAGGTACCGGTGCCCACTGTGGCGGTGTTGCCAGCCATAGTTGCTGAACCGGAAGTTGAACAGATGGTCTGGTCAGGACCGGCGTTTGCGGTTGTCGGTGCTGCGGTAAATGTTACGTTCACAGTGCTCTGCGATGATGCGCAGGGCGCGTTGGCGATCGTCCATGTATAAGGGTACACACCGGCAACAGTTACAG
>CALRZN010000011.1:0-156828 GCA_943372645.1 Chitinophaga pinensis
GGCAGTCAAGAACAGTGATGTAAGATCGTTTAAAACCTGTTCTCGACTGACGCTCGAACTGACGGTAAAATAATATCTATTTAGGCAACTACCGGCGACTCCTCCCCGCTTTCCACAGCCTGTTGTTCAGCCGGTGCTTTCAGTTCGGCGGTGGCCAGCATCAGCGTCATGAGCATGACTACCTGGATGGTAAACGGATTAAGCGAGGCCGTGAGCCACGATTCGAACGAAACGGAAAACAGCACGGCATACATTACCGGCAACGCGAGTTTGGATTGTTTTGCGCCTTTGATGAAGCTGGAAATAAATCCGCCGAGGTACGCTATTAATCCGAGCAGCCCCGTATCGAGCCACATGGTTAAATACGAATTGTGCGCGTTGCCCTGGTGGCCGAGCAAACTCAGCTCCACAAAGTGTTTGCGGAACAGGTACTCGGTGTAGTTAAATCCGTACCCGAAGAAAAACGGCCCGTCCTGGATGTTGAGCCAGCAATAACTCCACGCAATAATGCGTCCCGAGCCCGACTCCAGCGTTTCCACACGGAAGTATTCCTGCAGCCCGAACGAATAAATAATGCTTTCGAAATTGAGCATGAGGTACTGATACCCCAGCGAAATTGTTAAAAAGATAAGAAACCCGAGCACCGGCGAAAACCGGTACAGGTAACGGAAACCGAAAAAGATAAGCAACGCCAGCAACGCACTCCGCGAATTGCAGAGCAGTATAGATGCCACCGCAACACCGTAAATAAACCAGCGTTCGTAGCGCGTAAACACCTTCCCGATTTCGGTATCCACGTACACAAAAATCATGGTGAACAGGAACACAAAAATGCCCAGGCCGTTCGGGTTACCGAGTATGCCGGTGTAACGGCCCTGCAGCGTAACAAGCTCCGGGCGCAGCACGCGCAGCGCAAAACCAACCACCAGCAACATTGTCGTAAAAAACACCAGGTTCCTGAAAAACACCGGGCCCTGTGTGCGCCACGCCGTCATGATGTAATTGGGTACCACCAGCAAAATAAGGAAATACGAAAGTGTTTTCTGCGCCGCCGGTCCGATGGTCTGCGAATAAATCAACCCGATAAGTGCAAAGGCAAAAAACGGAAGAAAGCGCAACACAATCTTGTTCATCGGCAGAAAACTTTCGCGGAACAAAAGCATTCCCCCGGCCATCATCAGCACACAAAAATCTTTGGCCTGCGCCGCAAACGCCATGCTCTGCTGCCGGCTGTCGCTGAGCATGAGGATGAGGAAAAAGCCGAGCAGCGCTTCATCAAAACGGCCCTGGTTTATCAAAATCAGCAGCGAAAGCGGGATCACCACAATCGCCAGCGGTCCGCCATACATGCCCACGAGCAGCCATACCAGCAGCAGCAACAGGAAGCTGCGTTTGGTGCGGAGGAAATCGAAGAGGCCCGGGAACATTTTGTTTGGTTGCTTGTTGGGGTTAAAAGTACGGAATTTGGGGAAAGTCCATCGTTCAGCACGGATTAACACTTGTTAAGCCGAAGACATGAATCGCACTTTCGCCGGGGTGAATTATGCACAAAATCCGGTCAGACAAAAAACATCACCGGAAAGCAGCTACAATCCCCGGTATCGAATGATAAACTCAGTTTTTAAACGTCTTTGGAACTGCCGGGTCGGTATAAATTACATAATCGCCCAGCTTTTTATTTTCAGTGGGATCAATGTTGGCTGGAAATTTTTCACCACCGTCAATACAGGAAATAATAAGAATCCGCAGTTTCGGATTGTATTTTTTTAATTGGGTAACTGCGCCAAATCCTTCATCACTGTGGAAACGCCCGTTCAACTGGAGCACCTTGGCATTTTTATTTTTCTTAAACACCTGGCTTATGGAATACGCCATGGCTGCATCCCATAACGACTGGGAGTGAACAATAAACGGGGGCATCATGCTGTTGGCAACCGGGGCTGCTTTTTTTGTAGTGTCTTTTGTGGTAATACCGGCATTCGTACCGTCAGCCATCAGCCCCGTAAACTTTTCGTAATAGGCTCCGGTTGCCGTATCATAAGGCAAGGGCGGTAAAAACGTTTTTGCTGTTGCCGACAATTCATTAAGTGCGTTGCGGCCTTTTCGTGCAGCAATATTCACATACCGTGCAGGAGCATTTCCGGCAACTACTTTTATTTTTTTCTCTTTTGCAAATTCAATCATCGGCCTGTAATCCTTGTAGTTGCTCCAGGTGCGGGCTTCTTTCAGAAAGTTTTTCTCGCGGATCAGTCCCTGCAGATATTCATCCAAAACCACCTGGCAGTCCGTTTCAAACATTTCCATACTTAATGTGGTTTTATCACCATACGAATTATATAACCCTTTCAGTAATTCGTTTTGCAGGTAATGCGCAACCGAGTCATTATGCTCTTCGCCAAAAAACACCACGTCATAGTTTTTCATTTCCGAAACAATGTCGTCCAGCGTAAATTCTTTGGCTGTTTTTGAAGCATAAATTTTATAGTGCCCCGTGTTAAGCCCGCCCTTGTGAAAGGTAAAGGACAGCGACAGAAGCGCAACAGTGATTATCACCAGGTTTTTCATAGTGTGAGTCTTATGATCAAATCTACATATTAATGCCAGCCCAAATGAATTGCCCGGTGAAAAACTTTTTGTGTGTGCGTTTTGTTGTTTTTACTGCCACGACTTCTGGACTGCATAAAGTCCTGAAAACAAAAGCGGTAGCACGTTCGGTGCGAGGCTGCGTTTTTTATGTTTGTTTTCCGGGCTGATGAAAATCATTAAAATGGAGGTGGAATATGATTGGGGTTGGCGGTGTAATTTGTGCTTTAAATTAGTTTGTGGCGCAGGCAGGTGCAATTACTTCGGTAACTCATTTATCCTGCTCCACAGGAAATGGCCAATGGTGTCGGCTTTGTTTTTGTAGCGTTGCAGCAACAGGTGTGAACTATCCGATGTAAACCCGTCTGGGGGGGCTTTCTTTAACAGATATTGATTTCTGGGTAAATATAGTTTCGTTTAATGGCAGGTTGTTTTAACGTTTTGGGGCTTGGCGAAGGTGGCGATTTTCACCACAAATGTATCTGCAGAGCACTGAACCGCCAATTTCTTGCAGGTGCTGTTATACTCCGTTTTACTATTGAATGTTATCAAGATACTTCCTTAAACCAAGTTCTATTTTAGATTTTCCAGAAATAGAGTTTTCATAAAATAAAGTCCTAAAACTTGACACATCAAATGGTAGTTTGTCTCTTTTTTTATCGCAAATGAGAATTGTTGGTTTTTGAATTGCATGAGCGTAACCAATTTCATAAAAGACGTTAGGATTGTCAGGAGTTATGTCTGCAACTATTACACTTGCTTCCTTGATACTTCTTATGATGTCATTTAAAATTGGAGTGCTTGAAAAGAACTCATCAGCCCTTATTACTTCATAACCTGCCTTTTCAGAGACAGGAACTATCACATCCTTGTAAAGCGCATTGAATTCGTCTGTAAATTGCATTACAACAAAAAGCTTAGGTTTAATAGATTCAACATGTATGTCTGATAAAAAAAACTTCGTTATCCGAAGTAATTCTGAACGATAATGGCGCTAAAGTCAAGTTAAGGTTTTGTTCACAATAAAGTATATTATTAATGAACAATTTTGCATCTGAACCTAACATTTCAAACCTAACTGATATTTCTTCATTATCATTAAACTGAGTTAAACCTCCGTTGGCCGTTATTTCATTATTTGTGTTTGAAATAATTGCAAAGGATTTATACTGTAGAGACAAGCCAACAGCATATTCAGTTCCTTTATTTGGCTTATCCCATGTTAGTAAAACACCTGTATTCTTACTTGCTGCTTTGAACTTAAAAGATATTGTCCCTTGATAAAAGTTAACATCTGTCCTTATCTCGGAAGGTTGTTCCACAGATTTTGCGGGTTTACCATCATTTGTTTTTTTTCTTTAAATTCAGGAACATAATGTACAACACCATCGTGTACTTTTGTTTTTTTTCCTGATAGAACTGCAATGTTTTTTATCTTCATAGTTTTATTTATTCAGTTAGTGTATTTCAATTGAAGGGTGCGATTTCTCTCCATTGTCATTTCAAAATGGCTTATCACTCGTTTATATAAGCACCTTTCCCCCTTAAAAAGCTCACCAATCTAACCAAACCCCAGCCAGACATGCGCACCTTACAAGTCGGGGTATTTATTTTAAACCGTTATTCAAGCTAAATTAATAAAATAAGTAAAATAAACGCGATTTAATAAATATATAACCATTTAAAGTTTATAAACCCCCTACCACTCCACCCCAACCCCCACCGGACAATGATCCGAAGCATGAGGCCGCTCCTTCCCCACCCCGTCAAAACGCGGCCCGGTGTATTGTTTCACATTCCCCGCAAGCCCCTTGCGCACAATAGCCGGTTTTACGGTCGGATTGGCCTTCGCCAGGGCTTTGGAAAGGAAAATATAATCCAGCTGGTTAATTTCTTTGCCGTAGGCGTGCGTCCAGCGGTCGGTTTCGGGCAGGCGTTCTACGATGTTTTCCATCCAGCCGGTGTCGAGCAGCGTTTTAATGGCTTTGCTGGGTTGGTAATCGTTCAGGTCGCCGAGCATGATCCAGTTTTTTTCACCGGCTTTTTCGCCGAAGCGTTCGGTGAGTATTTTCACCACTTCTTTGGCCTGCAGTTCGCGGCGGGCGGCTGTTTCTTCGCGGCCTCCTACCATTGATTTAAAATGGTTTACAAACAGGTGCAGCGTTTTACCTTTTATAGTAAGTGCCACTTCGAGGCAGTCGCGCGAAAAGATGTAGGAGCTGCCGCTGCGGCGGTACTGATGCGTCTGCGCATAATCAAACGGGTATTTGCTCAGCACGGCCACGTCAATCAGGCGCGGATCGTTGCCGTCAATCAGCATTTTGTATTTGTATTTGCCGCCGAGGTAGGCCGCGTTAAAGTTTTTCAGTGCCTCCATGTTTTCCACTTCCTGCAGGGCGATGATGTCGGGTTTCAGTTCAAGAATGGCGGCCGCGGTAATTTCGCGTTCCTTGTCTTTTACCACTTCAAATTTTTTCGGATCAATTATAAATCCATTGGTAACTGCGGCATCGGCGCTGGTTTTCGATTCGAACTTGTAGCGCAGAAAGAGGTTCTCGCAATTAAAGGTGGCAATGGTGAGTTTTGGCATAACGGTAGAATTTTGGTAGTATACTAAACTACCACGAGACTACAACCAGGGCAATGCGTGAATAAAAATGACGCGACAGCCAGTACATACCCGGAAACAGCGGAACGTAAACAAAACGAAGGCAGAGCCGTTTACAAACGGACATTCGGAAGACGAAGAGCCGCTATACGGACATTCGAAGCAGGATGGTTACAGTATTGTAGCGAACAAACCGATCAATGCAATTATAATATAGCCGGTTAATCCCCCCGCCCCTGCGTAGTCCTTTGCCACGCGCTGTCCGAACATTAAAGCCGCAAAAGCCAGCAGCACCACCAGGAATGCATAAAACAGGCACACATGCACCGCCCGGAAATCAAACGTGGCCAGCACCAGTCCGGCCACACACAGCAGCCCGCCGGCCAGTTCGAGCAAGGTAATAACCGGGAGCAGCAAACCGACCGTATTGGCCAGGAAGGTTTTCGAAAAATGGCTTTTCAGAAATTCCTTGTTGCCCTTGTAATCAAGCAGTTTGTCAAGCCCCGATTGGATCATCACGATGGCCATGATTAACGCCGCAGCCAGGGCAACGTATTCCGCCGTATAGATACGATATAATGAAAGCAGGAGCATATTTCTTTGTTGTTCAGCAAATATAAACATTCGCATACGTAAACCGGCTGCAACCAGCACGTAATCCTTTAAAACAAAAAATGCTGAATACTTGAAAATTGAGCATTGAGATAGTTGAACATTGAAAATTGAAAAAAAACATTTTGGATAAACGATCTATCCTGATAATACAATCCTAAAAGAACCCCAATCAGTAATACCATTTAACCCAAATTAACCTTACTCCGCGCCGCATTAACTCCTGCGGATTTGCTGCTGCTGTAATTTTGCAGCAACAGAACAACTCTTTATGCGTTTATTCCTTTTCACGATTTTTTTCAGCTGCGCATTTTTCCTGCAGGCGCAAACCGGCACGGTAACCGGCTTTCTGCGTGATACCTTGCACAACCCGGTGGCTTCGGCTACCATTACGTTGCAGAATGCGGCCGACTCGTCGCTGGTGGCGTTTACCATTACGGGCAGCGATGGCCGTTTTCTGTTCCGCAACCTGAAAGATGCCACGTACCGGGTTACCACGGCGCACCTCGCCTATCACGGGGCAGCGAAACGGTTTACCATAAATGCTGAACATAAAAACGTGGTGCTGGATACCATAAAGCTGTTTGACAAAACCATGCAGCTGAAAGAATTTGAGTTTGTGGACGAGGCGCCGCCCGTTACCATGCGCGGCGATACGCTGGAGTTTAACGCAGGTTCATTTAAAACAGCGCCGGATGCAGCGGTGGAAGAACTGCTGAAAAAACTGCCGGGTGTGGAAATTCTGCAGGACGGCACCATCCGCGTAAACGGGCAAACGGTTTCTAAAATACTCGTGGATGGAAAAGAATTTTTCGGCAGCGATCCGAATATCGCCTCGAAAAACCTGCCCGCCGATGCCATTGACAAGGTGCAGGTGTTTGACAAAAAAAGCGACGCCGAAGTGCTTACCGGCATGAACGACGGCAGCAAAGATCAGACGATTAACCTCACGCTGAAAGCCGACAAAAAGAAAGGTGCTTTCGGCACGGCTGTTGCCGGTTACGGAACTGACAACCGGTACCGCGGTAAACTGAATGTAAACCGGTTTAATAACGGGCAGCAGCTGGCCGTGCTTGCCAATGCGAACAACATTAACGAGCAGCCGTTTTCGTTTATGGACATGCTCAGTTTTATGGGTGGCCTGCAGAACAGCGGCGGCAACGGCATGCAGATCACCATACGTGGTGATGACAACAGCGGCATAAGCAGCCTGCTCAATCCGCAGCGGAAAGGCAATAACGACAACTGGTCAACCGGTTTCAGTTTTGGTGATGACCTGGGCAAAAAGAAAAACATCCAGTTTACCGGCAGTTATTTTTACAACCGCCTGCACCCCGTGCTGCGCGAACACAATGCACGCACTTACTTCCTGCCCGATTCAACGTACAGCAGCAGCAGCGATGAAACGAGCGACGGTTACACCGACAATCACCGGCTCAACTTCCAGCTGCGTGTAAAAACCGATTCGCTGGGCGGGCTGTTTCGTTGGGCGCCTTCGTTTAACATGCAGAACGGACGCACCACCGCAATGGAAAACACCAACTGGTACAACGCCGCCGGACACGCCACCAACAGCATTGAACGTGTAACACTGTCGGGCAGCGATGGTATTAATTTCGCGAATGAACTGTTGTATCAGAAACCATTAGCCAAACGCGGACGTTCGTTCAGCACACAACTGAGCAGCGCCTACAAAACCGGGAAAGCAAATCAGCTCAATTACAACAACGCGAACCTGGAACTGAACGACAGCACCAGCATCAACAATGCATTCAGCCGCCGCCTCACGCAGCTTACCAATGTGCATACGGAACTGTTCCGTGCCGGTTATACGGAACCGCTCGGTAAAAAATGGCTCGCCGAACTTGCAGTCAAAGCCGGCCGAGACGACAACAGCAATGCGCGCAATACGTACGATTACAATTCCACAAGCGATGATTATGACCTGCGGTTTGATTCGCTGAGCAACAGTTACCGCACAAACTGGAACTATGCACAGGCTGCAGGGAAAGTAAAATGGAACGCAGGCAAATTAACACTCACGGGCGGACTTGCACAGCAGCTTTCGCAACTGCGGGGCATTGATGCAGGCACAGAACAGTTCAGCCGCAACTATACGCACCTGCTGCCTTCGGGGCAACTGGTGTACAGTTTTACAAAGTACCGCGAGCTGACGATCAATTACAACAGCAGTGTGGAAGCGCCCGCCCTGCAACTGCTGCAGCCGGTTACCGATGCCACCAATCCGTTTTACATCAGTAACGGCAACACGGCGCTTGCCCCGGAAAAAAGCAATGCGGTGAATTTTGATTTTCACATCGTTAACCCGTTTGAAAACCGGCACTTCTTTTTCGCAGGCAACCTGCAGCAAACGGTTAACCGCATTACCACATCGGACAGTGTAACGGCAAACGGCATTACGTTTTCACGCCCGGTAAACGGTGGTGCGGGGTATGAAGCCACTGTTTTCTCCGGCATCGAGTTCCCGATCCGCAAACTGAAAAGTACCATCAGCATTGAACCGGAAGTGAGTTACGAGCAGTTTCCGACCTACATCAACGGTGTAATAAACAAAGGCACAACCCTGCTCTACCGCCCGGCGGTGAACTGGTTCATCAATGGCGGCGATAACTTCAACGCCTCGCTGCACGCACGTTACACGATTTCCGATGCCACGTATTCGTTCAGCAACAGCACGTATCGTTTTACCAAACAGAATTACGGCGTAAGTTTCACCTGGCGCATGCCGAAATCGTTTACCCTCGAAAGCGATTTCAGTTACATCTTCAACGCCAGCAGCACCGGCATCAGCACCGACTTCCCGCTGTGGAAAGCCTCGCTGAACAAACAGTTCGGGAAAACAAAACGCGCCGGTTTAAAACTGAATGTGTATGACATCCTGAACCGCAACAACGGCATCACGCAAAATGCCGGTCCGGGTTACATCGAAGACCAGACCTACACCATTTTGAAACGGTACGCGTTACTCAGTTTTTCGTGGAAGCTGAACAAACTCGGCGGCGAAGCACGGCGCGGGGGAATGGAGATACGGATTGGCGGGAATGAGGAGTAGTTGTTCTGTTTAAAACAGATCAATTACTAAACGATGTTTATTATAAAATAGCTGCGGTAACAGTTTGCAATTTGCAGTTTTGCAGTTTGCAGTTCTGTTCGTATTAAAAAGCAAGATTGTTTGCTATCGGCCGTTCGGATCGTTTGCTACCGTCAGTTCGAGCGGCAGTCGAGAACAGGTTTTATACGATCTTACATCACTGTTCTCGACTGCCGCTCGAACTGACGTGTTGTTCTTTTAATACAATATTATTTCGACGGACGGACGAAAAAAACTCACCGTTTCCGCGCTACCGCCAGCAACGAACCGCCGCGGGGCAATGAAAAACCGAGGCTGATCAGCAATTCATCAAAACGCATGGCGATACCGAATGCGAAATTGAGTACCGGGTTCAGGTACAGTTCGCCGATGATCTGTTCGCGGGTGAGGTCTTCTACTTTAATATTCTTTTTGCTGCGACGCGAAATACGCATCATGGGCAGCAGCGTAAACACAAACGAGGTGATGTAACGCACTTCAAAACCGGCCTTTTCCAATTTGGTCGTTAATTCTTCGCGTGTGTAGCGGCGTTTGTGGCAGGAGAAATCATCAATGGCACTCCACAGCGACGGGTGCTGCGGCACGGTGATGAAAAAGTGGCCGCCGGGTTTCAGTGCACCGTAAATGTTCTGCATCACGGTTTCGTCGGCATCAATATGTTCGAGCACATCAAATGCGCCTACACCATCATACGTTCCGCTGAACGGCATGCGGGTGGCATCGAGCTGGATGAAACCCACATCGGGCAGGCGCTTGCGTGCGAACTGCAATCCGCCAAGATAGATTTCGGAACCATGCAGTTCTAATTTTGGAAACGTATGGTGAATGCCGTTGAGCACATACCCGGTACCGCAACCGATTTCGAGAAAACGGCCCTGTTTGTCGCCGAGTCCGGCCTTGCGCAGGAAACGGAACAGGATGCGGTTGCGCGCCCGGAACCAGAAGTTGCGTTCTTCGCCTTTGTACAGCGTTTCAAATTGCTCCGGCGGAAAATCACTGTTTTCAAACGCAAGATCGGGTGCATAACACCGTATGCCGTCTATCTCCTGGTATGTTGCGGTTTCACTCATGCTTTTGAAAAGTATGCTGTAACCGCATCACATACGCGGCCGGTTTCGGGGTCGGTTAATTCATAATACATCGGCAGGCGCACAAGGCAATCCGAAAAATGATCGCAGTGTGGAAGTGCACGGCCATCGTGCTTTTCCGCGTAAAACGGACTTTTATGAAGCGAGAGGTAATGAAACACCGCCTGGATGTTATTCGCGCGCAGGTAATCAATGAGCCCGCTGCGTTCCTCTAAACTGTTGCACACGAGGTAATACATGTGTGCGTTGTTGGTGGCGTAGCCCGGAATAACTGGACGGCGTACTTTACCGGCAGCTTCCAGCGGCGCAAAAGCATCGTGGTACTGGTTCCAGATGTGTAACCGTTTCTGCTGGATGCGTTCGGTCTGTTCCAGTTGCGCAAACAGGAACGCTGCAATAATTTCCGAAGGCAGAAATGAGGAACCGATATCCACCCAGCCGTATTTATCCACTTCGCCGCGGAAAAACGCCGAGCGGTTGGTACCTTTTTCGCGGATGATTTCGGCGCGTTTTACAAAACGTTCGTCGTTCACCGTAAGTAAACCGCCTTCGCCGGAAATAATATTTTTTGTTTCGTGGAATGAAAACGCCGCCAGCGCACCGAGGCTGCCGAGCGGTTTACCGCTGTAATACGCATCAATGGCCTGGGCCGCATCTTCCACAATCGGAATTTCATGCTTCGCAGCCGCATTGCCGATACGCGCCATATCACACGCAACACCCGCATAATGCACAGGAATAATCGCTTTTGTTTTCGCGGTAATGAGTGCTTCCACCTGCGCCGGATCCATATTCGGGTGTTCAAATGTACTGTCGGCAAAAACAATTTTTGCACCGCGCAGCACAAACGCATTGACGGTAGAAACAAACGTGTACGAAGGTGCAATCACTTCATCACCGGGCTGTATATCGAGCAGCAGCGCGGCCATCTCCAGCGCATCGGTACACGAAGTGGTTAGCAGCGCCTTGCGGAATCCGTAACGCTGTTCAAACCAGGCGTGGCATTTTTTTGTAAACGCGCCATCGCCGGAAATCTTTTTATTCCGTACAGCCTCTTCAATGTAAGCCGTTTCTTTCCCGGTGAGAAAGGGTTTATTAAAACCGATGTGATCGTTTGCGTTCATCGTTTACTTTTCTAATTCAGCAAGTCCGAAACCGGTGCGGCCGTAGCCATTGCCGTTATATACCATCAGGCGTTTGCCTTTATAATCAAACACAAACGGGTAGCAGATCATTTCGCTGTCCCAGCCTTCGGCCGAAACATCCAGATCAACCGTTTCATCTGCCCGTTTCCAGGTAAATCCGTCAGGCGATTCGGCATAACCGATGCGGTACGTTTCACCTTTGTTACTGCTGCGGTACGAGTACCACATCCGGTAAGTTTCATTGTCTTTCAGCACCACCGGTTTTGAAAGTGCGTATTCGCCGGTATGTTCAAGCCCCACCACTACCCTGCCCGAGCGTTTCCAGTGCAGCCCGTTCAGCGATTCGGCGTATTTGATTACATGCTGCATTTCGTGCTGCTCTTTGCCCCAGGCAAGGTTTGAGCCGTACCACATGCGGTAAATGCCCTGGTCGAAAAGCACGCACGGATATGAAATGGAAAACGGATCTTCTTCGCTGCGGTCGAGCAAGGGCACGCGGCTGTATTTTTTGAACTTCCCGGTTTGCGGATCGCTTACAGCAAGGCCAATCGTATTGAGCCATGGCACAGTTACTTTCAGGTTCCAGCCGAGGTAATACAGCAACTGCTGATCGCCCTCGCGCAGCATCCAGCCCATGGCTGTACCGCTGTCGTCAAACAGGCCGGCCTCACCGGGAACAAGTACCGGTTCCGGCGCAATACCGATCAGTTTATATTCCTGCGAGGCGTCAAAATCGGCATAGGTAATGTGCGAACGGTTTTCCGCATCGCGCGACGTGAAATAAATGCGCAGCGTGTTTTCATCCAGCTGCACCACAAACGGATTCGCAGCATGCGAAACCATCCAGGGATATTCGCCCTGCGGTTCGAAAACGTGTTTTATTTTTTTCCAGCGTTGCATCACAGGTTAAACTGATCACTGGTTTTATCAAGCAAAATGGATTTGGCCGGCACATATACGCCTTTTTCCACGGTGTCTTTCGAAACCACGGCCCCTGCGCCCAGCAAGGTTTCGCGGGCTACGGTTACTTTATGGCCGATGGTGCTGTTTACGCCGAGAAAACAATGCGACTGAATGGTGCAGTGCCCCGAAACCACCACATGTGAGCTGATGAAGTTATGATCTTCAATCACCGAATGGTGACCAATGTGGTTGCCACTCCATAATGTTACGTTGTTGCCGATGCGCACAAACGGCTGGATGGTATTGTCTTCAAAAATAAAACAGTTATCACCCGGCGGAAACTGCGACATGTACGAACAGCGGCTGCTGATGTAGCTGATGAGCTCATATCCTTTGGCCTTGGCCGCATGGTATTTGTTCTCCCGCAGTTTGTTCATGCGCGAATAACTCAGCGCGATGAACATTTTGTGTGTGGCCGGCGGATATTTTTTTTCTACTTCTTCAAAGGCCACGAGCGGTTTACCTTCAAACGTATCCGTCGTCATAAACGCGCCGTCAACGGTAAAAGCAACTACTTCCACCTCCGAATCAATGCCGAAGTAGTAGTTCGCAAGCTGGGCGATGTCGCCGGTTCCGAAGAGTATGGCTTTTGTTTTCATGTTACAGTATGCCTTTCCGTACGACGATGGAGAATTCCCACAGCGGGTAATCGTGCAGCAGCGCCACGGTTTTTGAATAATTGCGTTTGCAGTGATCGAAATAAAAAGCCGGATCAGCGTAAAACAAATAGTCTTTCATAAACGCCGCATCGGAATAGGACGTGAGCATGTTGAATGAAAATCCTTTTACCGAAAGCCGGTGCAAATCATCCAGTGTTTGCAGGATGTATGTTTTCCAGGCGTCGCGCGAGGTACCTTCCGGCATCACGTTAAAAATACCGCTGGCCACCACGTAATCGTGCGGCTGCAGATCAGCAGCGCTGGTGCTCCAGTTTTTTATTTCCGGAAATTTGTTTTTCCCGGCAGCAATCATTTCATCTGAAATATCAAACCCGGTGTAAGTCATTTCCGGATGCAGTGTTTTTGCCAGCGGATACAGCGCGCCATACCCGCAACCGTAATCGAGCAGGCTGAACGCGGAAGATTCCTGCGCCACGCCGAGCAACTGGCGGAAACGGATCTCCTGCCCCTCGGCCGAATTCCAGTCCACACCCTGGGGCGTAGTACCGAACTGCCGCACTTTATCGGAGTAGTATTGATTGACCTGGTTGATGAGTGTATCGTCTGCCATAAGCACCCGCTTGAATGTTACAAGATACGCATTTCGCTGTACAGGATAAGCGCGTTCGGATTTTTGCGGAAGGCTTTCTGCAGCAGGTGAAACGGGTACATCGTTACATCATTCAGCATCACCTGCATCCACCACGGGTAATCCGTTTTAAACATCACTTCGCGGTTGCCGGATAAAACGGTTTGTTCCTGTGCCGAAAGCGCAAGTTTGTGCTGTTCTTTTTTGCGGATGATGCGGTTGCTCAGCGGCAGCAGCCAGTTCGAAACCGGGTATGTGAGTCCGGCCACGTGCTCCAGTTTCAGGCCGTGTTTGGTGGCGAGCGCCTGCATGTCGGCAGCCGCGTAACGTTTGCGGTGACCGGCAATTTCATCTTCAATGCCCCAGTGTTTCATGGAACCGGGAACCATGGTAATAAGCAGTCCACCGGGTTTTACGAGTTGTTTTGCTTTTTCAAAATAGGCCGCTTCCAGCTCTTCGGGCAAATGTTCTACCACCATGCACGAAAACAACAGATCGGCTTTGTGTTCCGGTTCAAATGCAAAAAAATCGCCGCATTGTACCTCGAACATATTTGCATCAATAAACGCCTTGTTGAGCATCCTGTTTTTTTCGCAGGCGCTTTCGTTCATATCGAAACCGGTACCTGTGAGTCCGCATTCGAGCAGCAGGCGCGCGTTGTAGCCGTTTCCCGAGCCGAGTTCATAAAACTCCTGCACCGTGTTGCGGTGTTTGCGCAGGCGCTCCGCGATGTAGAGGCGCTGCAGCAGTGAGCCGGGTGCTATTTCGCGGGTTTTCACGATTCCAGTTGCGTACCGGTGTTGCGGCTGAGGCGCCGTTTACGGAATTCGTTTACCGACTGCGGCGTTTGCGCATCGTAACCGAGCAGGCGCGACAGCATCGGATCGTCGGCATATTTTCCACCCAGCGCCGAAGGCAGATCAATCTGCTGGCGGATGATTCCGGCCACATATACATTGTTTACAGCGCGGCGGATGATGGAAGATGAATTGTAACCGGCTGCGTGAAACAGCATGGAATCGAAAAACACCACCGATCCGGCAGGTGCAATCAACGGCTGTTTGTTTTTTTCAATGTATTCATCCGAAGGCACATATTCGTTGCGATGCGAAAATGGCACCACCCAGGTACAACCGGTTTCGATGGTGTACGGATCAATGCAGAACAGCGCATTCAGGGAAAGCGGTTTGGAACTTACAAAATTCTGGTACGGCAGGTCGCGGTGCCACGACGACTGGTGGTGCGCTTCGCCGGGTCGATTGATGATGCCGTTCTGCAGGTGAAGTACAAAATAGTTGCCGAGAATACGCGCTGCAAATTCAAGTACGTTGGGATGTGCGGCAAGCGTGCGCAGGAAAAATTCATCGTACACACACAGTGCACGGGCCACATTCAGTTCGTTAATTGCGGCCAGGTGTTCGCGCCCGAATTCCTGTTCCTGGAGGGCGTACACCGCATCCAGTTTTTCGCGGCACAGGGTGAGCTCAGCTTCTGAAAGCACATTGGTACAAACCGAATACCCCTGCAGCTGCACTTCTTCGGCCATGCGGTCCGATTCGTTCTGTATGTCGCGCTGCTGCGTTACACCGTAAGCCTGTATTGGTTTTGCCATGATTACATATTTATGGTTTTATCAACAAGGTAAAGCGGGCGGTTTTTCACCTGCTCAAATATTTTACCGATGTAAATGCCCATGATGCCGATGGACATAAGAATAAGTCCGGTGGACAGCAGCAGCATCACCATCAGCGAGGTATAACCCTGCAACGCACCGCGGGTGATGTAGTTTACAATGAGGTACGCCACACCGAGCAGCGACAGGAACACAAAAAAGAACCCGATACCGATGGAAAGTTTCAGCAGGCGCACCGACTGCGAGGTGATACCGTCAACCGCATGGTTGATGAGTTTACGCAGGTTGTAGGAACTTTTGCCTTCAAATCGTTTTTCATGCACAATGTCCAGGTATGCCGATTGAAAACCGAGCAGGCGTACCAGCATGAGGTAATGCCGGTGATAATCGCTGATGCGGTTGTAAGCATCTGCGGCTTTGCGGCTGAGCATAGAAAAAGCACCAACACCACCGGTTGCGTATTTTTTATTTTCCGTGAGGATATTAAAAATCCAAAAGAACAAACGTGCCGTGATGTTTTTGAACGACGAATGTTCCCGTTTCTTTTTCACGGTAAACACCACATCGTTGCCCTGCTGTGCCAGCGCATACATGTCGCGGATGTATTTCGGATTGTCCTGCAGATCGCAATCCATCACCACCACGTAATCACCTTTGGCCAGTGCAATGCCGGCTGTGATTGCATAATGCTGTCCGTAGTTGCGGCTCAGCTTCACCCCTTTCACCTGTTTGTTTAACGCGCAGGCGGCTTCAATCGCGGTCCAGCTGTGGTCGGGGCTTCCGTCTTCAACAAGAATAATTTCATAGCCCGGATCAATAGTTGCCACTTCCTCCCCGATGCGGCGCACCAGTTCGGGAATAATATTGCCCGCTTTGTACACCGGGCTCACGATGCTGATAACCGGCTTGTCATTCATGCGATGCAGGTGTTACAGAAAATGTTTTCATATACCGCGTTGCCTCCGGCCCGGTCTGAAAAAGCAGATCGAGTATAGTTACACCGTGTTCAAACGCACCGTGCAGCTGCGGATATTCCGGGTAACCGCTGTAATCCATCCAGTGCAGGCGGATGCCGGCTTCGGTAAAAAGTTCGTCAACAATATAATCGCGCGCGGCAGGGCCGGAATAATAATCCGTTGCACCGCTCTGTTTGCATAACGAAACAAGGCGCTCGGTTTTTCCTTCAATCACTTCGTAATCCGACGACCACGTAATTTTGGTGGTGATGCCGAGCAGTGCGCAGACGTGTGCAATAAGTGCGTGATTTACTTCACTCAGCAGTTCCGGTGTTTCCGAATGAAAAAATGCTTCGAGCTCCGGCGCATACATTTTGAAAAACGGGGCGCGGGCGTAATTCATGGCAATGGATTTCCAGTGCTGCCTGCCCCAGTCCGGCTCGCTGATGCGTGTTTCGTTTATTTTCTGGAAATATTTGCCTTTCACATCCACCGGTATCGTAAGCCATTGCAGGCCCTGCGGTGTTTTTATCTTGTTGCGGTTACGCCAGTCGCGGCGGGTGTACTGCATATCATCGTAGAGGATAAATTCATCTACCAGGTTGATGATATCGAAGTACCCTTTCCAGGGAATGTAATTGGATTGGATAATCGCGACTTTTTTCGGCATAACGGACGTTCAAATATACTGAATTAATCCGCTTTCAGGGTGCGGGGTGGATTTCGGTCAGGGCAATCGCGTCTGAAATAAATCAGGGAAAATGGAATTGTGAATCAGTTGCTGTTTTTATAAGCTGGCGGATCGAATACGCACATCGATCGTACGGCTGATGCCGCCCTGTCTGGGCTTATTCGATTTTTATGTTATTATTCTGACTGATGCCGTCCCGCTGGGACTACATCCTTTTCCTGTTATTTATCAGGAGCAGGAAGGAGTCCTGAAAGGACGGCATCTGTCAGTAAAACGACGGACTACATATTTTTCGAGCCCCGGCAGGGCGGCATCAGCCTTACGATCAGATAAATTGTATGATTTCCCTGTTTATTAAAATCGCACCCCGTAACCCGATCTATTTTTCACAGGCGCGAGAACGCAAATTTCAGTTTGTGGCGGAAGCTTTCCGGAAAAGAATAACCTTGCGGTCGCCGAGATCGAATGTTTTTACGGAATCGAATTTTACCTCCAGGTTTTTATCCTGCAGCCATTTTGCGCTGTGGATGTAATTCGCTTTTTTATCGGCCGGATACAACACGGTGTACATGCAGCCATGTTTTGTAAACAGTTCGTTCATACGGTGCGTGTATTCGGGCACATTGTAATACCACGGATAGGAATTAAGAAACACATCGCCTTCGCCGTAAAGCCGCACGCCCATGGCAATGCCGCCCGCCATTTTCTCTTTTCCCACTTCGGCCTGTAATGCCTTCATACCATCGCGGTACTGAAAGGTTGCGCCCACAACTTCTTTAACGGTAAACAGCGATCCACTAAACAACAAAGCAATGGCCGGAAGCACGGCTATTTTACTGTTCAGTTTGGTTTTACCGATCAGCCGCACCATAACAGTAGCCGCCAGCATGGTGAACCCCAGCACACCGGTAACCCAGTATTTTTGCGCGCCGGGCACATCGGGCAGCACAGAAACCTTCATGCCGCGGATGATAATGAGTGTAAACAGCGCTGCTGCTGCAAACAGCCCCCAGTACACATACTTACTGCTGAAATGCACCACGCGTATCGCTTCCAGGGCACGGTAAATAAGAAAAAGAAAAACCGGAAGCATAATTACGTGACGTTTTTCAGGATACGTATTTTCGAAAAACGTCTGCAGAAACCACCAGCCGCAAAGCAGCACCACAAACACATCCGCAGGCCGGCTGCCCGGTTTGCGCAGCCGCAGCGCGAGCAACGGCAGTGAAAGCAGCACAAGCAGCAATAAACCGGGATTGAGGCGGAAGATGTTGCTTGAAAAAGTAAAGATGAACATGGAACGCAGGCGCGCCAAAAGCCCCGCGTTTTGTCCCGACTGCATGCGCTGATCCGCTGACGTATCGAGAAATCCGAGCATATCGCTGAGCCCCATGCCGGTGAGTATTTTATTGAGTAGTAAAAAAAGTCCTGCACCGGCTACAAGTCCGGCGCCAAAAAAAACACATTGCATGAACGTGAACCCGAGGCGTTTTTTATCCCAGCCGAGAACGAGCACCGCGGTACCGGCAGCAGCCACGAGAAAGGCATTGTGCGGATAACCGAGCAGCACGGAACACATGGCAATGAAACCAACGGTAACAGGAAACGACCAGTTGTTTCGTGCGTAAAACTTTTCGCGGTAAACAAACAGCGCAAGCACCGCAACAATATAAAGCGCCCTGAAAATACCCGGTTCGTGTAAACGCGAAGCCGTTAAAAACGCCGGATCGAGCGCGAGGTAAAACACCGCGAACACCGGGAACCAGCGCTGCAGCGGCGATTCAGCAGGCTGCAATTGTGTTTTCATGCCACGAAAGGCGCGCAACAACAATAACAGGATGAGCACCGATGCCAGCACCGCCGATAAACGAAATCCGTAATAGTTGTTGCCAAACAGGAACATCGTTGCGGCCGAAAAAATGCTGTCGGTAAACAGCAGTGTGCTTGCATCGCGTTCGCAATACGGCAGGCGCGTGTCGGTATAATCGCCGCAGCTGTTCCAGTTGAATCCTGAAACGGCGTAGTACGGCTCATCCGTCTGCGAATAAATCATCAGCTTCGGCTGTGGCACATCCGCATCAAGGTGCAGCAGGCGTGTGCCGGCGAAAAGTAAAATGCCGAGCGTGAGCAGCAGCGTACGCAGTTTCTGTTCAGTCATTTCAGGAAACGATTCGTTTTTCGATTTCCGTAATCACCTGCTGGATGACGGTTTTCCAAAGGTACTTTTCTTTCACCGTTTGCAAAGCGGCTGTACGCAGCTCCATCCGCTCCTCCCCGCTCATGCCCTGTGCGCGGCGCAGCGCGGCCCCGAGTGCGTTTTTATCGGCGGGCGGAATGAGTAATCCGGTTGATTTATTCACCAGCAATGCGGTTGCACCTACATCGGTTGCGATTACCATGCAGCCGGATGCCATGCCTTCCAGGATAACATTGGGCATGCCTTCGGCGTAACTGGGACAAACCAGTACGTGGGCTTCGCGATACAGCGTACGCAACTTTTCCTGTTCCGTAATTGCGCCGTGATAAACTACCGCTTTGTGTTTTATTTTTTTCTTTTCGGGAATCGGCCCGATGAAATGAAATTCAATGGCCGGATTTTCGCGCAGCCACTTTTTCAGTTCGCTGTTGAGTTCTTCAATGCCTTTGCGGCGTTCGTAGCGGCCGGTGAATAAAAAACGCAACGGACCATTTTCCGGTTGCGGCGTTTCGGCAAGCCACCAGTCGCTGATGCCGGTGGGAATTTCGATGATGCGTTTTTCGGCAACACCGAGCTCTTTGATGATGGAGGTAATTTTCCCACCATACGAAAACAGGTAATCGGCCTGCTTCACATTGTACAGCACCGGGCGGCGCAGCACAAAGTTTGCCTGGAGGCGCGCGATGAGCGAGGGCTGCAGCTGGAACATTTCGTAGCCGTGAAAGTTAACAGCAACCGGCGCGCACTGAAAGCCTTTGCTTTTCTGGTGCAGCACTTCCCAGCCGGCGAAGCCTTTGGCGATGATAAAATCAACACCTTCGGCATTTTGTTTGAACAGGCTGTACACGCGGCGGGCGTATTCGTACGACTCGCGGATGTAGTGCCCGGGCGATTTGCCCATTGACGGAAATTTTACGACATACGAACGGATGTTGAGGCGTTCGGCTTCGGTGAAAACATCGAGTTTGGTAATATCGTATTTGCTGCGGTTCATGTGGTACAGTTCCACCTTGTGGCCTTCCGCTGCGAGGTATTTCGCCAGGTAAAACGAATGCCGCTGCATGCCGCCCAAAACGTAAGGGTAAATGCCATCAGTAAGAAGTGCAATTTTCATAGGAGCGCCTTTTCCTTTTAAAAAATATTCAATTTTCAATGCTCAATGTTCAACTATCAACCGAAGTAATTTTGCTACCGATTGTAGCCACGTGTATTGCATCATTACTTTTTCGCGGAAGTGTTCGGCCATTTGTTTTGCTTCGGAGGGGTTTTGCAGCAGGTGGTGAATTGCTTTTTGTACTGCTGTAACTTCGGGTTGTACCAGCAGGCCATCCACGCCGGGTTCCATTACATCACGCACCGGAATCGTATCAGGTGCCACAATGGGTTTGCCCATCGCGCCGTATTCAAAAATTTTCACCGGCGATCCGTACCAGTTTGATTTGGCCATTACCGTTACATCCATTTTTGCGATGTATGAAGCCACATCACTTGCGGCAACGGGGCCTGTAAACGTAACTGCATCCGCACAGCCCAGTTCCGCCGCACGTTGCTTCAGTTGCGGCAGCAGGTACCCGTCGCCCACCAGCAGCAGGCGGATGTTATTTTCTGTTTTGCGCAATGCGGCAAACGCATCCAGCAAAATATCCACGCCGTGATACGGAAAGATAGAACCCACAAAACCGATAACGCGTTCGCCCGGTAAAATGTATTTCGTAACCGTGGCGGTTGCAGCGTCATTGATGTGCAACGTTTCGGGTGCCACGCAGTTCGGGGCCACAATGAATTTTGTTTCCGGAATCTGAAACTGGTTCACAAACGCATCACGCAGCGCCGACGACACCACCACTACGCGGAACGCCTGTTGCATCACCTGCTGCATGCACTGTTCAGCGGCTGCGGCATAAAACGAACCGGCGCCTTCAAACGTGCGAACTTCCTCGGTGAGCGGTGCATTCACTTCTACGATGTGTATTACTCCTGCTGCTTTTGCGGCGTTGCTTCCCGAAGGCTGCAGGTAGGCCATGCGTTCGTAAATCAGTTCGGGGTTAAATGTGCGGATGCGCGCTTCCAGTTGCTGCTGTGCCTGTGCATCAAACGCACGCAGACGACGATCTTTGAGTGAACGCCAGAGATACCGCGGAACAATTTTTCGTAAAATGGTTTTCAGTCCGCCCGCTGCCGGTGCAGTTACCGTTGCAGTGGCATTTCCGCCCATCACCAATACCTCTACCTCATGCCCCAGCGCGCGCATGGCAGCGATGGTTTCGCGCATGTGGGTGCCGTATCCCGTCGGACTGCCTGTGCTGAGGTGGGGATGCGGCGAATAATAGAGGATGCGCATGGTTTAAGATTGCAATACTTCCCGGATGTGTTCGAAAATGCGTTCGGTAGATTGGCCGTCCCAGTAACGCGGAATTTCGCCTTTTTTATACGTTCCGTTCATCACATCGTCGAGGCGCTTTTCAATACGCGGTATATCAAACGGCATCAGTTCATTCGTTCCAACTGTTACCGTTACCGGGCGTTCCGTATTCGGGCGCAGTGTAAAACAGGGCACGCCGAGGAACGTTGATTCTTCCTGGATGCCGCCGCTGTCGGTTACCACGCAACGCGCTTCTTTTACGAGGCGCTGAAAATCAAAATAGCCGAGCGGTTCAAGCAGGTGCACATTCGGAATGGCTTTCAGTTTTTCTTCCAGGCCCAGCGTACGCATTTTGCTGAGTGTGCGCGGATGCACCGGGAATACGAGCGGCAGGCGTTTGGTGAGTGCCGCAATGAGATCGAGTAATTTTTCAAGTCCTTCGGGCGTATCAACCGTCGCGGGACGGTGCATGGTCATAAGCAGGTAATTATTTTGCTGCACGCCCAGTTTTTCAAGTACATCCGATGCATCAATCTGTTTTGAAAATGCCACGAGTGTATCAATCATCGTATTGCCTACAAAAAACACCTGTCCTTTTTTGCCTTCGCTTTTCAGGTGATCGGTGCCGCTCTGTTCGGTTACAAACAGGTAATCGCACAGTTCATCGGTGATGAGGCGGTTAAATTCTTCGGGCATCGTGCGGTCGAAACTGCGCAGGCCACTTTCGATGTGGCCGATGGGAATGCCGCATTTGTTGCCGGTAAGCGCGGCAGCAGCAGTACTGTTCACATCACCCACCACCAGCAGCAGGTGCGGGCGGAAGGTGGCAAACAGTTCTTCGAGGCGCAGCATGATGTTCGCCATCTGGCTGTTCGGCGAAGTGGCCGGGATATCCAGGAAAAAATCAGGCTGCAGGCCAAACTGCTGGAAAAATACTTCGGCCATGGCATGGTCATAATGCTGGCCGGTATGTACAATGCGCAGGTTGATATCCGGGTAACGCGAAGCCACTTCGCGGAAACGGGTTACTTTGATAAAATTCGGGCGCGTGCCTACCACCACGAGAATGTTTTTCATGCAGAAGCTTGATTTAAGTCGTCAAATATAGCCACTATTTTTTCGGCAACCCGGTCGAACGAAAACGAGGCGATCACGTTTTCATCGGGCTTTATCAGTGCATTTAAGTTACCGCGGTTTTCGAGCAGCAGTTCGAGCTTTGCAGCAACTGCATTTTCATCAAACGGGTCGGCCACAATGCCCAAACCTGCCTGTTTCAGCAGATCGGTGCAGTCCGAATCGCCGGCCAGTGCCAGCACCGGTTTGCGCGCGGCGAGGTATTCGTAAAATTTACCGGGAATGAACAGCGGACGTTGCCCGTCTTTGCCCGATTCGAGCGGAAGAAACAACACATCGGCGCGTTGCAGCGCGGCGAGTGATTCTGCTTTGGGTTTATAACCTTCAATATGCACGAGTTCGCGCAGACCCATTGCTTCGGCCTGTGCAGCGGTGCGTTTATCAATGAGTCCCCAGAACCGGATTTCGATTTCGGAAGCGAGTTGCGGACGGCGTTTTTGTAAAAGCTGCAGCCCGCGGAACAGGTAATACGCCGAGCGGGTGGAATGATCCACATTGTTTACACGATACGTTCCGAACCGCGACGCCGTTCCTGATCCTGTTGCCGGATCATAAAAAGCGAGGCTGCCCGCATACGCAATCACGAGGCGATCAGTAGCCATTGGTTACCACCTCCATTTTATGTTCGTTTACCCAGCCGCGTTTGCTGTACAGCTTTTTCACTTCGGGTGTATTCACAATCAGTTTATCCGGCAGGGCAAGCAGTTTTTGCTCCACGCGGCGCGACATGTTCCAGTGCCAGCGCGAAGGCCATTGCCACGAGTAACTGTCGCTGTAGGGATCGCGCAGATCGGCCACCCATTGCAGTCCCTGTTCCTGCAAGGCTTTGCCGATGAAGAACGGGCTGAACGGTCCGCTGGTAGTATAAACGATTTTTATGTTTTTTTCTTTCGCGAGTTGTGTGGCATACGGAATCACCTGCACAGGCCAGCGCGCAGCGGTTTCCCAGAAGCGGCGGTAAAATATAAACCAGCAGAAACGAAAGAGGCGCAGTTGCATCATGCGTTTTTTAAAAGCGCGTGGTTCGCCGGTGGCAATGCGGTGTATTTCCACTTCCGGCGGCAATTGCAGCAACAACGATTCGTCGGCGGGATAAGCGCCTGCTTTTACATCATCATCTGAAATGGTAATGACAATGGGTTTGTAACCCAATGCGGGCAGGCGTTTTACGAGTTGCAGCGTGCGCTGGGTGCCCGGCCCTCCCATGGGCGGAAAGTGGTGCGCAATGATGAGTACCGGCTGCATAAGGCGTGTTTATTGCCCCGCAAGGCGGCTGCGGATGAGCGTGGTGGAAAGTCCGTGACTGCGGTCGGTGTAATATATCGGGATGTTCAGCTCCGCGCCTGTAATCGGTTTGCCGCGGTAATCTTCGCCGAGAAAACGCACCCCGAAATTCTGCGTGCGTAAAATTTCGAGCAGTTCTTCTTCGGAATTGTAAACGAGCACCTCGTCCACAAAGCGGCACGACTTCATCACAAGCACGCGTTCTTCGATGGAAAACACCGGTTTCTTTTTGCCGGGATTGATATCGGCCGAAATGTTTTCAGCCTTGTTGAGTGCAACAACGAGGTAGTCGCAGTGCTGTTTGCATTCCTGCAGCATCAAAACATGCCCGGCATGGAACAGATCAAAAACACCGCAGGCAAATCCTTTTTTCATTTCGCAATCGCTTTACGGATGTATTCGTGCAGCGGATGTTCGGGGCTCCAGCCCAGCACTGCACGCGCTTTCGTAGTATCGGCAAACGTGATGTCGGCCTCCCCTTCCCGCTTCGCAATGAAATCGTATTTGTCCGAAATCAGCTGCGCCAGTTCGAGGATGGAAAGCGTTGCACCAAAACCGATGTTGAATGCGGTGTTTAATTTTTCGGGATGAATGGCCGCGAGGTAATTCGCTTTCGCCAGGTCCGACACGTGTATAAAATCACGTTTCTGCTGCCCGTCGCCGGTAATCAGCAGCGGCTCCCCGTTCGCATGGCGGTTCAGGAAAATACCCACCACACTGCTGTACGCATTAAACTTGTTGGCCGGGTTAAAACTGCGCGGTCCGTACGGATTAAAATAACGCAGCGTTACGTAATCGAACGGGTAACGCGTAGCCAAAAGTTCGAGGTAACGTTCAAATTCGTACTTCTGAAACGCATACGGACTGAGGCAGTCCACACGTTCGTTTTCTGCGGTCGGAATGGTTTCGGGTGTGCCGTAAATGGCGCTGGAGCCGCTGTAAATGATGCGCGGGAAATTGTTTTCGCGGATCATTACTTCCAGCAGGTGCGTACCGTTAAGTACGTTGGCTGCAATGTGTTCATACACCAGCTCAAAGCTGGGCTGTATGCGCGGCAGGGCGGCGAGGTGAAAAACGTAGTTGTATGGTTTCAGCGTTTTTACATCGGTACAGCTTTGCACCGAAAACTGAAAACGCGGGTTGCCGAAATGATGGCGGATATTTTCTTCGGAACCGGTGCTCAGGTTGTCGATACCGTGAATGGTCCAGCCGGTTTTTTCCAGCAGGTAATCCAGCAGGTTGGAACCGATGAACCCGGCCACGCCGGTAATAAGAACGTGCTCAGCCATTCAGCGAGTCGAGTATGGCGTGCAGAATCACCTGGTGAAAACATTCCACGATACCGTAATTACGCACCGGGGTGTGGAAATTGATGCTGCCCATTTTACTGAGCGTGTTGCCCGGGTTAAAACCGGAAACGGTAAGCACCTGCCCGCCTTTTTCAAGCGCAGCCTGTGATGCGTTCACAATGTTTTTCGATTCGCCCGAGGAACTGATGGCCACCAGCAGATCGCCGGGAACCATGTGCACCTTGAGCCATTCGGCCATGGCGTTTTCGTAGCCGTAGTCGTTGGCGTAACAGGTAATAAGTGCCGCATCTGAAAATGCGAACGTGGGAAAACGGCCGATTTTCGCATAGTCTTCCATCATGTGCGAACAGATGGCCATTGACCCGCCGTTGCCGATAAAAAAGATACGTTTAACCGAACCGCTTTTCAGCAGGGCCACCGCATCATCAACCCCTTTGCGGATACCGGCATCGGTAAACCAGGCGCTGAAATGCGTGTTATAAAGATCGAGTTGCATGTCGTTTTTCGTTCAGGTGAATTGATACTTCAAAGTTACGGATTTTTTGTGGTCGTAACTCAGACATGAGACGAATAGATGTGAGATATGAGACTCCCGCTTTCCGGGAACTGAAGTCTCAAATCTCATATCTGTTTGTCTCAAATCTCAAATCTAAAAGTCTGATGTCTGAAAATCTCATATCTGGTTGTCTCATATCTGAAGTTTATGTTTCGTATAAATTAGTTTATCTTCAACCCCATGGAAAAATTAAAACACCCGAAGGGCCTGCCCTACCTGTTTTTTGCCGAGATGTGGGAACGTTTCGGTTATTACCTGATGATCGGCATTTTCGTGTTGTACATGATGGATGGCGACAAAGGCGGCTGGGGCTGGGACCGCACGAAGGCGTATGATATTTACGGAACATTCATCGCGCTCGTTTTTTTAACCCCGTTTATCGGCGGCCTGCTGGCTGACCGGTTACTGGGCTACAGCCTTTCCATTACGCTCGGCGGTATAATGATGGGCTCCGGTTATTGCCTGCTGGCCGTCAAAGGCGAAGCGGTTTTCTGGATTGCGCTTACACTGATTATAGTGGGGAACGGTTTTTTCAAGCCGAATATATCCACGCTGCTCGGCAACCTATATAATGACGAAAAGTACAAACCGCTGAAAGATTCCGGGTACAATATATTTTACATGGGCATTAATATCGGTGCGGCCATCTGCAACTTTTTCGGTGCGGCCATGCGCAACAACTGGGGCTGGTCGGCAGCATTTTTTACCGCCGGCATTGGCATGTTTGTGGGTGTGGCTATTTTCTGGCTGGGCATGAAACATTACCGGCATGCCGATGTGCGGAAGCCGCTGAAACAGGGCGATCTGCCCTTGGGGGTGATTCTTGGTTCCACCATCGTTCCGGCCATTGCTGCCGGTATCGGGGGCTGGTTTCTTCCCGGCAATGTGTTCGGCAGCGATTCAACAGATGCATTTATTTTCGGTGCGCTGCCGGTGCTGGGGTATTACATCTTTATTCTTGTACGTGCCGAAAAAACCGAAAAACGTCCGCTGGGCGCAATGATGGCCATTTTTGCGATTGTGATTGTATTCTGGGCGGTATTCAAACAAAACGGTACGGCGCTCACCACCTGGGCGGAGTCGTACACGAACCGCAATTTGCCGGCGGCGGCTGTACCTGCAGTTGAAAAACTGTCGCTGGCGCAAACGGTAACGATGAAACAGGATTCGGTTGTGCTTACCGATCACCATTTCCGGAAAATCAAAAACGCAGAAGGCCAGCCGCAGAAAGTAGTGGCTTACCCCGATTATTTTAAAAACGAAAACCCGAAACCGGCCGAAGGGGCGACCTACAACCTCGTAAACACCGAAATTTTCCAGTCCATTAACCCGCTGTGGGTAGTAATTCTCAGCTTGCCCGTAGTGGCGTTTTTTGTCTTTCTCAACCGGCGACGGCGCGAGCCATCCACACCTACGAAAATTGCCATCGGTTTAGTTATCAGCGCACTTTCTACGCTGGTAATGGTGGCGGCGGTTTATGCGGGCGATAATGGTGCCACCAAGGTGAGCCCGCTCTGGCTCATTGGTGCGTATGGTGTTATAACGGTGGGCGAACTGTTCCTCAGCCCGATGGGACTGAGCCTCGTTTCCAAACTCTCCCCGCCCCGCCTCACCGCACTCATGATGGGTGGCTGGTTTCTGTCCACATCAATCGGTAATAAACTTTCAGGTATTCTTGCCACCATGTGGGACGGGTACGAAGACAAACGCATTTTTTTCCTCGTCAATTTTGCGTTGCTCGGCGGAGCGGCCATTGCGCTGTTTTTAATGCTGCGCTGGCTGAATAAGATTTTCAGGGAGTACGGCGGGTAACCTGGTTTTTCAACAACCCGTAAAACAGGCCGTGTGTTTTGGTATATTCGTTCAAAACTAAAACATACGAACCTGTTATGGCACTTTCTGTATTTACCAGTGTGAATTCTGATGTTTCCGGATCACCTGGGCAAACTATTCCTGTTGACAGCATTAAATACATCGCATTTGAAGGTGGCGGCGGTAAAGGATTAGCCTATTTCGGGGCCATACGCGTGTTTGAACGGCCCGATGTGAAACTGCTGCCGCTCAATAACAGCAATGTGTCGGGCATTTCCGGCGCATCGGCGGGAGCCATCACAGCGTTTTTTCTTTCGGTGGGCATGAAAGGCGACGACATTCTCGGGCGCATCAAAAACAATGATTTCTCCAATTTCTGGGACAACCCGATTCCGGGCGTGTACAAAGCCGTGTTTTACAATCCCAACACAAAAACAAATGTGGTGGGTTACACCTGCGATAAAATTCTGACCAGCGAAGAACAAGGACTTACGCAGAAAAAAACGGTGCTTGATGGACTTGTTTCCGGCGCGCTGTTTTACAAAACACTGGATGAAGCACGCGCCGTAGGCACTGCCAATCAGCTGCTGCTTTCGGATAAAATGAATATGCTGCGCCTGCTGAAATCGGGCATGGACCTGTTCAACGTGAGCAAAAAAGTATTGAAAAAAAGTTCGCAGGAACTGGTGAAAGTACTCACCACCACCGGCGGCAAAGCCGATGATAAAAAAACGTTCGATTACCTGTACAGTGAACTCATGGACCGCGGCCTGTTTACCGGAGCCGGCATTCGCACGTACCTCTGCAAAGCCATGGCCAAAGGACTGCTTGACAATTACGCCATACCTGCGGTGAAGGCCGGCATTTTCACCGATGCGTCCATGATTACACCCGAACGTTGCGAAGCGGTAACATTTGCGCAGCTTAAAAAAATCACGGGCAAAGATTTTGTGGTTACCAGCACCAACCTCATCAGCGAATCGTCGAAACTGTTTTCGGCAACACACACACCCGATTTCCCGGTGGCCGATGCGGTGTGCATGTCCATGTCTATTCCCGGGGTGTTTAAACCGACTTTTGTAAATGCTTCGGTTGACCTCTCGAAAAAACCGGACGATCCGTATAACCTGTCGTACCGCGGTTTTTATGTGGACGGCGGCATGATGAACAACCTGCCGATACATGTGTGGGACGGCGGTCCTGACCAGCCCATGAATCCCGGTGTAATTGGCATCCGCGTAAGCAGCGGCTTCGATCCGGCCGATAAAACGTACGCAGCCGATGCCGACTGGAAAAAATACGTGGACGCTGTAATGCCCGGAACACCTTACACACGCACCATCCGCAGCAATACCAGTTACGATGCCAACGGTACACTGACGGTTAAAACCGATGTAAATAATTTCATCAGTGTGTTCGGCGGTTACGGCGGCGATATTTTAAGCACGCTGATGACACCTTCGGAAGCCGGGCAGATCCGCACCGAAGCCGAACGTGCACGCACCGTGGAGTTTTTCTCGTACGACATCGGCCTGCTCGATTTTACACCGAATGATTCGCTGAACACATTTGTACAGAAACGCGCGGCGGAGAAACTGACTGCGCGGCTGGGGTTGAAATAGGGGCTTATTAAGTAGCCGCAGTTTCATGGAGCGTATCTTTAAAACAGTACCTGGAATTAGTGGCAGGGGCAGTTGGCAGAGGCAGTCGTGTTACTTGTAAGGAACAGATTCTTCTTCTGAAATACAAACCGACTGCCGCTGCTGCCTGCCACTGCCACTCCGTACAGAACTACTTTACGGAAAACAGCTCATGTAAACGGTCTGTTTTAAACTCGTATTTTTGCCCCATGCACGGATTAAAAGCCCTGAACAAGGATACCATTGTTGCCCTCGCCACTGCGCAGGGAACAGCGGCGATCGGCGTTATACGCCTTTCGGGTCCGCAGGCTATTGCTATTTGTGAAGGTGTTTTCCGTACGCGCAAACTGCAGCCCAAAACATTGCACGATAAAAATTCGCACACGTTGCATTTTGGCGTCATTGCGTTAAACGACCTGGTGCTGGATGAAGTGGTAGTGAGTCTTTACAAAAATCCGCATTCGTACACCGGCGAAGATGTCATTGAAATTTCGTGCCACGGTTCGCCTTACATCCAGCAGCAGATTTTACACCTGCTTGTAAAAGGCGGTGCGCGTATGGCCGAGCCGGGCGAGTTTACCATGCGGGCGTTTATGAACGGCAAGCTCGACCTCAGCCAGGCCGAAGCAGTGGCCGACCTCATCGCGTCCAACTCGGGCGCCTCGCACCAGGTGGCCATGCAGCAGATGCGCGGCGGCTTTTCGGAAAAAATCCAGGTGCTGCGCGAACACCTCATCAACTTTGCTTCGCTGATTGAACTCGAACTCGATTTTGCCGAAGAAGATGTGGAATTCGCCAACCGCGACGATCTCAAAAAATTACTTTACACCATACAAGGCATTTCGCAGCGCCTCATTGATTCGTTTGAGGTGGGCAACGTAATCAAAAACGGTATTCCCGTAGCCATCGTAGGCAAACCGAACGCCGGCAAAAGTACGCTGCTGAACACGCTGCTGGACGAAGACCGCGCCATTGTAAGCGAAATTCCAGGCACCACGCGCGACACGATTGAAGATGAAATCACCATTGACGGCATCCTGTTCCGTTTTATCGATACGGCCGGCATACGCGCCACCACCGACGCGGTGGAAGGCATAGGCGTAGGCAAAACGTTTGAGAAAATGAAACAGAGCGCCATTGTGCTCTATGTGTTTGATGTGCACGAAATCACCATCCGCGCACTCAACGAAGCACTGGACGAAGTAATGCCGCAGATCGGCAACGCGCAGCTGCTGCTGGTGGGCAACAAAATGGATATGGAAGACCTCACCTACATCCAGGATGAGTTCAAAGATTTTGACGTGCTGTTTATTTCCGCCAAAGAAAAACTGTACATCGAAGACCTCAAAGCGCGCCTGGTAGGCCTGTTCGACAACCGCACCGTTAACGTAACCGAAACCGTAGTAACCAACGCCCGCCACGTGGAAGCCCTGCGCAACACGAACGGCGCCGTTTCGCGTGTGATTGATGGCCTGAACCAGAACCTTACGGGTGATTTGCTGGCGGCGGATATACGGCTGGCGCTGGCTTATCTGGGGGAGATTACGGGACAGATATCGAATGAAGACCTGCTCTCGAACATCTTTTCGAAGTTTTGTATCGGCAAATAAATTTTCGTCGGTAAACAACTTTCATCCTATTCCATTTTAGTTTTAAAGTAGCAGATCATTTACCCGTTAATGTGCCGAAAATCCGGGAGGAAACCGAATACGCGGCCGGTACGAAAAAGCCAAATACATAAAAGACAGAAATCCCTTTCAGTTGGGGTTACCCGTTGATGCGCCATGCATGGCGCATCAACGCGAACCAAAAACAAAAAACGAACCCGGAACCAAACGTAACACGAACTTTACCGTGAACAGGAATCCCAAACGAAAATCGCCCCCATTCCCGCGCGTAAATAAAAACCTCCTGCGTACCTTTACCCCAATGACCAATCCACCTCCCTCCAATTTCGAACGCATGCTCGCCCTCATCGACGAGGTGTTTGCCACGCGCAGCGATCCCGATCAGCTGCAGGTGGATGAAACGGTGATTGAAAAGCTGCAGGCCATTCACCCGGCCACACTGGGCGAATACAACGAGGGAAACGGCCCCTGCGTGTGGGTGCTGGTGATTCCGACCACGAAAGAAGTGATGAATGATTTCCTGGCGGGGCGCATCACCGAACAGCAGCTGCTCGATAACACAAAACCCGGTCAGCAGTTTGAAGCACTGTACCTCTGCTCCGCCACCGTGCTCCCCGAATACCGCCGCCGTGGGCTTGCACTGAATCTTTGTATTGATGCTGTAAATGCGATTCAGCAGCAGTATCCGCTGCAGTACCTGTACACCTGGCCGTTTACGCCGGAGGGCCGCGCACTGGCCGAACACGTGGCAAAAAAAACAGGGCTGACGCTTTTTTCCCTTCCCTGAGTTTTTATAAATCCAAAAACGGTATCGCGGTTGAAAAAACGACTTATCGGGAAAACCAAAAAATCCATTTCAATTGGAGTTACGCGTTGAACCGCCGGAAATCCGGAAAGAAAACGAAAGCGCGGCCGGTACGAAAAAGCCGAATACGTAAAGACAGAAATCCCTTTCAGTTGGGGTTACCCGTTGATGCGCCATGCATGGCGGATCAACGCGAACCAAAAACAAAAACGCCCCCAAAACCAGCAATCGCATAAAATAATGCGAACCGCTAACCCCAAAAGTAAAAACAGCAGCTGTTGATCCGCCATGCATAGCGGATCAACGCGAACCAAAAACGCCCCCAAAACCAGCAATCGCATAAAATAATGCGAACCGCTAACCCAAAAGTAAAAACAGCAGCTGTTTCGATATACCCTATCTTTGGGAAATGATTTCCGGCGCATGCCAGCCCTTTAACGTAAAATCAATACTCACCGGGATCATCTGCCTATGAAATCACTCCGGCTGCTCTCCTTTTTTGTACTCCTGGCCTGTTCCTGTTTTGCCCAGGAGAAGCTAAAATTTACTGACCGGTTGTATGGCGCCGACATGGCATCTACTTACCACTATATACAAGGACGATTTTCCTGGATGCCTTCGAATTTATTATATGGTATTCAATACAAAAGAATCCGCTCCGACAACGAGGCCGGCGTTTTCACATTTGAAACCGGGCAAACGTTCTCCCTGAACTATACAAAACTGAACGGGCAGGATATGTTGAATACGAACCTGGAAGCACACTTCCGGTCGTTTCCGTTAACCGCGGGAATAATCCGGATCGGGGCGGGTATTGATTACACTACCGATTTTCAGCAGCGCAATTTCTTGTCCGTATATCCTTCTGCGGGTTTGGATATCGGCGGTATTGAAATCATTTACGCGTATCTCATCAATGGAAAAAAAGCTGCAGAAATTTCAGATCACCGGATAAGCCTTGCTTTCGGACTATGGGTGAAATCGAAAAAAAACGAGAGCCGTTGACAACCGTAACAGGAAATGCATCCGGACATACAGGCATGAAAACAACTGTAACGCGCTGATCGTATTAATACCAACAACTAAAAAAACAAAACCATGCTGACGATAGACAATTACTTAGACAGCCACTACATCCACCGGAGCAATTGGTTGCGGGCAGCCGTGCTGGGCGCCAACGACGGCATCATTTCCATTTCGAGCCTTGCTGTGGGTGTGGCTGCGGCAAGTTCGGATCGTGAACCGATTATTCTCGCAACCGTTGCCGGACTTGTGGCGGGGGCGTTATCCATGGCTGCCGGGGAATATGTATCGGTAAGTTCACAAACCGATACCGAAACGGCCGACATTGAACGGGAAAAACGGGAGCTTAAAGAAATGCCGGAAGCGGAGCTGAACATTCTGGCCCAGATTTATGAACGTCGCGGACTGAAAAAAGAAACGGCCATGCAGGTGGCCATTGAACTGACGGAAAAAGATGCCCTCGGCACACACATCAGGGACGAACTGGGCATTAACGAAATAAGCCAGGCGAAACCCATACAGGCCGCCGTCGCATCGGGCGCATCATTTACCGCCGGGGGCCTGCTGCCCATGCTGGCTGTGCTTTTTGCGCCGATAAAAGGAATGGAATACTGGCTTTATGGATTCACCATTATTTTCCTCGTTGTGCTCGGCGCCATAGCCGCACGGGCCGGCGGATCAAGCATCCGGAAAGCAATTCTGCGCATCACCATCTGGGGCACCATTGCAATGGGATTATCCGCAGGCGTAGGATATATTTTTGGCGTTAAGGTTTAGAAAAAACGAATCGCGGCCGGAACGAAAAAAACGAAAAGAAACGCGGAAAATCCCTTTCAGTTGGAGTTACGCGTTAATGCGCCGGAAAATCCGGAAAGAAAACGAAAGCGCGGGCGGTACAAAAAGTAAAATAAGTAACGAAAGAAAAACATTCGGGTTTGTATTCCCCGTTGATGCGCCATGCATGGCGCATCAACGCGAACCAAAAACAAAAACGATCTGCTTTCAAAACGAAATTGAACCTGGAACAGGGATGAATCCAAAACCGACGCATCAACGCGAACCAAAAACAAAAACGATCTGCTTTCAAAACGAAATTGAACCCGGAACAGGGATGAACCAAAAACCGGCGCATCAACGGCGAACCAAAAACAAAAACGATCTTCATTTAACGATATTTAATAACCCCAATACCAGCCGTTTCGTTTTATACCCGAAATTTGGCAAAACCAACCCAGCTACTATGCCCACGAAATACAAAGCCACATTTCTTCTGCTCCTTGCTTCTGCCCTCCCCTGTTTTGCAGGCGGATTAAAAGGCGGGCCGTTTATCAGCGATACAATGATTTATGTTTTCTTCGGTTATCTTATTTTTGTACACGGGCTCGGCATTGTAACGTTTGTACTGCGTAAACTCTGGCTCCGCATCGTTTCCGGTATTTTATACCTTCCTGTTTTTCTTGTGGTTGTCGGTCTCTTTTTTATCAACCCGCTGATTGGCGTTGCCGCCCTGCTTTTTGCAATGGTCTTTTTGATTTTTCTCATCATCTGGCCGCGTAAATGAGTACCCTATACAGGATAAATGGCTTACGCCTTTAGATAAGTAAATCAATGCCTGGTAAATACACCGCGACACTGCTGCTCCTCTGTTCTGCAATACCCTGTTTTGCAGATGAAGTGGAACCCATCAAGCTTTTCAGCGATACGTTTATTAACAGTTTGCTTGCATACATCTATTTTGTGCATGTGCTGGCTATCGTAGCATTTTTTTTACGTTACGAATGGTTGCGTGTAGTTGCAGGTGTACTCTACGCACCTGTATTTTTGATTCCAACAGGCCTCTGCTTTGTCAATTTTGCTTTTGCGCTTCTCTTTCTTTTTACCGGGGCATTTTTCACCTTTACCATCATTATCAGACGTAAATGAGCACCCGTATCCGCATAGTCCTGCTTGCCCTGCTGCTCTGTAGTTCCATTGCCGGCGTGTGGATCTATTTTTACAAATCGCGCACCGCACCGGTGAAAACAGATGACCTGGCGTTTGTGCATACACTAAACACCTCCGCCGATTTTCAAAACTTTGCCGGGGCCCCGCTCGACAATGCGTACCCGGACATCAGTAGCGTAAAAGCGGTGTACGACCTCGACCGGAAAGAAATCTACTACATAAACTCGAACCTGTACCGGCTGCACTTCGATTTCTGCAGCAAGGTGCTGGGGTATAAAATGGGACTGCGTTTGTTCAACATTGCCAACTACGGCAGCGAACGCGATTATTATTTAGCCAACATCAATTACCTGCGGAAAAGCAACAGCTATGTGCTGGAGTTTGGCATGTACGATGAAATAGACAGCGTACAGATTGCGGAGATGTTCAACAAGGTGCGTGAAAGTCCGCTGTTTATCAACAACCTGCGCCTGCTGCTGAACAATACGAACAGCATTCAGTATTTCAGCAACGGAAAAACCATTCCCACCTGCAACCCGAATGAACTGAACGACGGCCTTCCCTTCCAGGCCATCCAGCCCGGCACCTGCACCGGCAGGCTGGTGGTGTGCGACGATCTGAAAACACAGTATCTTACCATTACGCCCGGTGATATTCTTGTACTGAAAGGTTCACCCACTGATATTCCTTTGTGCAAAGCCATTATCAGCGACTGTTTTCAGACCCCGCTGAGCCACATCCAGGTGCTGAGTCACAATAAAAAAATGCCTTCGGCGTATTTGAAGGATGTTTTTACAAACAACAGCATTACACAATACAACGGGCAGTATGTAAAACTGGTGGTTACAGCCGACACGTTGCGCATTACACCCGCTTCGCCGGATGCGGTGGAAGAACAGCAGCAGCAAAAGGTCGTTTTAAAATTAAACACAGCAATTCATTCCATTGTGCCGATTGAAAAATGCAGCAACCTTACCAACGCCGATATCGGAACAAAAGCAAAAGGATTCTCCGACCTGAAACAGATCGCTGATAAAAACTTCAGCCTGTTTCGTGTGCCGGAAGGTGCGTTTGTGATCCCGTTTTATTTTTACCGGCAGCACCTGCAAAACGCAAACGTTGCCCCGCAGCTGGTCGCACTGGAACAATGTCCTGCACACGAAACACAAAAGATGGATGAACTGCTGAGGCAGATCCGCAAAGCGATTGAAGAAACACCGGTTGATGCCGGGCTGCTGCTGCAGATCAACACGCAGATCCGCAAAAACAACTGCGGTAACAGTTACCGCTTCCGCAGCAGCAGCAATGCCGAAGACCTCGCCGAATTCAGCGGGGCCGGGCTGTACACCAGCAAAACCGGCGAACTGAACGGGAAGAAAAAAACAATTGAACGTGCCATCA
Source organism: Chitinophaga pinensis (assembly GCA_943372645.1). GTDB lineage: Bacteria > Bacteroidota > Bacteroidia > Palsa-965 > Palsa-965 > VBWE01. The sequence continues at coordinate 35,736 of CALRZN010000011.1, forward strand.
AAAAAGTGTGGATCAGCATGTACAACTACCGCGCTTACCAGGAACGCCGCTTCGCACATATTGATGAAAACACCGCTGGTATGAGCATACTCGCGCACCGGAATTTCCCGGATGAAGACATCAACGGCGTAATTATTACCAAAAACAACTACCGCGCGAACTACCCCGGCCTGGTAATCAATGCGCAGCTGGGCGATGTATCAACCGTAAGTCCGCCCGACAGTGTGCGCTGCGAACAGTTGATACTGACGGAGAACAAACTGATGAATCCGTTCAGCAAAAAAGTAAGCGCGAAATACATCTGCTTCAGCAGCCTGCACACCGAAGGGCCGCTGCTGCGGTATGAACAGTTGCTGCAGCTTCAGCAAAGCACCAAAGCCGTGCAGGAATTTTATGCCGCAAAGAAACTGGACTGGGATATTGAGTTTAAGTTTGAAGGCGGTATTCTGTATTTTAAACAGGTAAGGCCGTACAGGTAAGCGAACAAAATCGCCGCCGTTACGAAAAAGCCAAATACGAAAAGAAAGAAATCCGTCCAGGTTTGTATTCCCCGTTGATGCGCCATGCATGGCGCATCAACGCGAACCAACAACGCCAGGAAAACGCGAACCAAAAACGAAAAGGAATTTCGAACTAAAAAAAAACCATCAACGCGAACCAAAAGCGAAAAGGAATTTCGAACTAAAAAAAGCGGATCAACGCGAACCCCAAATCCGGAAGAACCGGATACCGACGGATCGGCTTAGTCCCCAGGGGAAAGCGGCGCAACCACCCATCCACAAACTTCTGCTGTTCGCCCCGGACCCAATACCATATTCGGGCTTCCATTATCTTTATGCAATTAAACACACGTTTTGAAAACATTCTTGCGGCTGATTTTCCTGCCTTTCCTGTTGTGGTGTTCCGTTTATGCGAATGCCCAGGGAACGAATTATATCGTGCAGAAAAAACTGTACACGTATTCCGACGGCATACCGGGAAACAAGGTGTCGTGCGTGGCGCAGGACGAACTGGGCTATATCTGGATCGGAACCACTTACGGAATCTGCCGTTTCGACGGGCGCAGGTTTGAAGTCTTTACCCCAAAAACACACGGACTGCAGAACAAACCGGTCGGCATGGTGTATTCCGACGGGCAGCACGGACTCGTTATTGCCTATCAGAGCAGTTTTTACGACAACCAGGTAACATATGAAAACCTGGATGTGCTTGACATCCGCACGCTGCAGGTGAAACCGCTTGATGTGTATTACCGCAACATGCCTTTCGCACGCGACCAGGTTCACAACCTCTATGTAGATCAGCGTAACCGGGTAAAAGGATTTTTTATTACGCCTTATGATTATTATAATATCCAAACCCGCGTTAGCTGCCCCCGCTGGATTCCCGATGCTAACGGCGGGCTTGTGAAAAAAGAACGCACCGTAAGGAAATGCGTGATTTTTGAAGACAACGGCAAAACGGAAACTGCCAAAAGTGTGGACTTTCAAGCACAAACCGATTTGCGTTCCGTTGACCTGGTGCTGATGGCCGACAGCGAGCTTATACTTAACGAACAGGATCAACAGCAATTTGTTTTTCGCGACGACAGCGGCAATGTGTTTCGGCGGACGGATACGCGTGGAAAATGGGGATATTATTTCATCAGTTATGCAGGTGATGTGCACTACCTCGGCGAAACCCAGGCTGCAATAGGGAATTATACAGCACAACTGCAGAACCAGTACACGAGTCAATGCTACGGACTGGAGGAAGGACCGCAGCATTATCTTGCTGTTTTTTCGCGGGAAACGGGCGCTGTTCCGGTAACCGATTCGACTGACCGGGAGGAACTGAAACGTGCGCATCCCATCAGCATGATCCGCGACCGCACCGGCAATTACTGGATCGGTACCACGGAAGGGTTGCTGAAAGTAACGCTTGCTGAAAAATATTTTCATACGTTATATACTGCAGCAACCGAACCGGTGAACGGAAACCAGTCGGTGCGCGGCATTCTTGTGCTTCCTGATTTTTCAGCGGTGGCGCTGGGCAGTCACCAGAACATCCGATACAAGGACAGGGTATATCGCACCCCAACAAACTTCAATCATTCGTCGCTCTATTTCAACAACACGTTATGGCTGGGATCCTTTGATTTAAAAACTTTTGATTTTGTTACCGGCCAAACCATACAGAAACAGCAATCTGCCAGCGACGAAATATGGAGCATGTTCCCGTGCGGCGGCAACCGCATTTTATTAGGCTGCACCAAAAACCTCGATGTTTACGACTGCGACGCGGATACGATTACGCATATTGATGCGGGTGTGTTTCCGGTTCCGCAACTGGTGTATCGCATTTTTTCTGCAGGCGAAAACCGGATCATCTGCGTGGCCTCCAACGGCATTTATGAACTGGACAGCACGTGCCGCATACGCGATTATTTCGGTAAAAAGGCCGGGCCGGCAGAACACCGGTTGCCTTTCGAAAACATCAACGACCTGCATATCGACCGGCAGGGTATTTATTGGTTCGCCACTGCGCAGGATGGGCTGTTCCGCTGGGACCGCACGCATAACGCGTTTACCCGTTTCGGTATTGATGACGGATTTTTAACTGCCAAACTCTGCCGCATCGAAGCGACTGGTACAGACATTCTCTGGATCAGTACGGATTTCGGACTGGCCCGTTTCAACAAACAAACCGGCCGTGCAAAAACATACACCACTGCCGAAGGTCTTCATCACAATGAATTTAACCGCAGTTCCAGTTTCAAAGATGCTTCCGGAAACCTGTGGTTCGGTACCATTGACGGATGTGTATATTTTACCCCGGAAGACCTTGCCGGTACTGCCGCACTTGCCACCAGTCCGTTTCTCATCCGCAGCATCGCCAGGTTCAATCCGGCCACCAGCATGCAGGAAGATGTTTCGGAAGAACTGCGTGAACGCGGATACCTCGAACTGCGCGGCAACAGCCGGAGCCTCAGCCTCCGTGTGCTGCTGCTCGATCTGCAGGAACGCGAACACCTCTATCTGTACGAAATCAAAGGGCAGGATCCGGAGAAAAAATATGCGTACGATGGACAGATCAACCTCAGCAACCTGCCTTATGGTACATTCACACTCGTAATAACCGCGCAGCAGGCTGACGGTACGTGGAATACACAGCCCTTAAAAATAGAATTGCATGTGCTGCCGCCATTTTACCGGTCAGCATGGTTTATTGCATTGGTCATCATTGTGCTTATTCTCCTCGTATGGCTGTATTTCCGCTACCGGATACGCAAAATAAGCAAGGAGAAAAAACGACTGGAAAACACCGTAACAGAACGTACAGCCGAACTGCGTGCATCGCTGGCGGAGCAAACCGCATTACTCCAGGAGGTGCATCACCGCGTTAAAAACAACCTCCAGTTTATCGTGGCCATGCTGCAGATGCAGATCAATGCAGTGAAAGATGAAACGAACAAGGCAGTACTCAAAGACACGTCGCTGCGGATTAACGCGATGAGCCTTGTGCATGAAATGCTCTATAACAAAGACAAACTGGAATACATTGCCATCGAAACCTATCTGCACGAACTGGTCTCCAAACTGCGTGAACTGGTTTATGCAGAACATACACCGGTTACAATTAAACTGGATATTGACCCGGTAAAATTTAATGTAAATGAGAGCGTTGCATTGGGTATGCTGACTTCGGAGATTATCAGCAATTCCATTAAATATGCGTTTGCCGGCAATCCTGATCCGCTTATTGAAATCAGCCTGAAATTCGCTCCCGGCAGTAAAACAATAACCTACCGCATTGGGGATAACGGCTGCGGTATAAACGAAAACAACAAAGGCAAAGGTCTTGGCCTGCGGCTGATTGATATTTTTTCACGGCAGCTGGAGGCTACATACAAAATAAACAACGGGAACGGTTTAACCTTTTCCTTTGAAATTCCATACACGCCCGATGAAAAACCTGTTTAAAATATTAATTGTTGATGATGAAGTGCTGATTGCTGAGTTTCTGAAAGATGTACTCACCGGCCTGGGATACGCGCAGCTGATGCTGGCCCACAACCGGAGACAGGCCATAATTCAGCTCGAAGAATTCAAACCGGACCTCGTATTGCTCGATATCCGGATGAAAGAAGAACTGGAAGGCATCCAGATTGCTGAACGGATTAACCAGGAGTTCAAAATTCCGTTTATTTACATCACCGCACAGTCGGACAAAGAAATCATCGGCAAAGCGCTCAGTACAAAACCGGCCGGTTATATTACCAAACCATTCAAACAGGCCGACGTGTTTGCAGCCATCCGGCTGGTGGAAGAAAACGCCGAAAGCAGCAGCGAAAAATTTCTTGTTTTTAAAGACGGTTACGATACGATCAAACTCTCAGTTGACGATGTTTTATATGCCAAAAGCAACGACAACTATATTGATGTTTATACCACCACGAAAAAATACACCCTGCGTTATACGCTCGACTGGTTGTGCGAAAATACACCTGACGGCATGTTCCACCGCACGCACCGCTCGGCGGTGGTAAACATTACCAAAATTACACGGGCCACATCGAAATCGGTTTTTATCGGCGAGGTGGAAATACCGGTCTCCCGCGGGAACCAGGTAAAGCTGTAAGTTTTACACACTGCATTTTTATACCGGCCGGGCAGCATAAAACGCCCCGGTTACCGGCTATAAAAAAACAGCATTCACCACGTTTTCTGCTGCAGTTGTGATTACCCCCTGTCATTTAACTACAAACTTTTGCTGTTCACCCCGGTTTTGAAAAAGCAGGGAGGGAACTCCTTTTTTTTGTACAACAAAAGAGCAGTAGAAAAGACCTAAAAAATTTAAAACCATGTTCAGAAAAACAATGACACTTATAGTTGCTGCCATACTTTCCCTTCCGGGTATGGCGCAGCAGCAGCGTACTAACAGCGAAAGTCAAACCGGCGGCATCACGCGGTCAGCTGATTTACCGGGAAGTCCGGCTACCGTTCCCGGTGCAGCCCTGCATTTCGACGGAACCAACGACCTGGTGAACAATACCAACCCGGCTTTTGATTTTAACACCGGCACTGCAGAATGCTGGTTTAACGCGGCCCCGTCAACCGGCAACAAATGTGTGATGGCCATGCGCACCAGTACCTCCGGAGCACGCTGGAGCATTCACGTGAATGAAGGAGGCAACGAAATCGGTTTCTTCAACGGGGCCTCCTATATCGGACTGCCTGCAGTCATCAACGCGAATACCTGGTACCACCTCGCCGTAGTGATGAACACTACCAATACCTATGTGTATCTGAACGGAACAGCTGTGGGTACAATTTCACTCGGGCTCCAGGCCAGTGCCACCGGGCAGCCATTCTCCATCGGCGGACACTATGACCTGGCCTGGCCCGAATACTTCAATGGTATGATTGACGAAGTGCGCATCTGGAACCGTGCCCTCTGCGCTTCAGAAATACAAAACAACAGGAATGGTGAAATACCTGCAGCTGCACCCGGGCTGATTGCAAACTACCATTTCAACGAAGGAGTTGCCGGCGCCAACAATGTTTCTGTAATCTCCCTTCCCGACGCCAGCGGCAACAACATCCACCTCGTATTAAATGGCTTCCTGCTGTCCGGATCAACGTCCAACTGGATTTCACCGGGCGCTGTAACTTCAGGAAGCAGTATCACACCGTACATCAGCACCAGTGTTTCATCAGCCAACATTACCTGCAACGGCGCAGGAAACGGTACTGCAACTGTAACTGCTTCCGGCGTAGGTCCGTTTACCTACAGCTGGGCACCTTCGGGTGGCACGGGTCCGACTGCTTCTGGTCTCTCGCCGGGAACATATACCTGCACGATAAATGGCGGCTGTGCTTCCGTAACGCAAACGGTGACGATTACACAACCTGCCGCGATTTCGCTTTCCACGGCGGTAACCCACATTTCCTGCGCCAGCAGCAACGACGGCGCCATTAACCTTACCGTAACCGGCGGCACCGGCCCCTTCAGCTACGACTGGTCGTTTGGTTATACCACCGAAGACATCAGCGGACTTTACCCCGGAACATATATGGTAACTGTTACGGATGCCAACGGCTGTACCGCAACCAGCCAGATGGTAACGGTATCGTATGCGTCCACCCTTTCCTCATCACTTAGCATTGCACCTTTTCCGTGCAACAGTCCGACAACCACCGCTACGGTTACCGCATCGGGCGGAACACCGGGTTATACGTATTCGTGGTCGCCTTCGGGTGGCAACGGGGCAACAAGCACACCGCTCACACCGGGATATTATAGCTGCACGGTACAAGATGCGGCAGGCTGTATCTCTTCCCAGAGCATGATCATCACAACGCCCGCAACACTAACCGCTACGTCTGCTGTAACATCCAACTTCAACGGATATAACATAAGCTGTTACGGCGCTGCCGACGGCCAGGTAACTGTTATGCCTTCCGGCGGCACACCACCTTATACCTACATGTGGAACAATGGTGGTATAACACAAACGATAAACAATGTGGCCATGGGCATGTACACCTGCACGGTTACCTGCTCCGGCGGATGTGTTTATACAACAGCCCCGGTTAACGTACAGTTTCCTGCACAGCTTTCAGCAGGCAGCGTGGTAACACAGGTATCATGTACCAACACCAGCAGCGGTGCAATTGACCTCACCCCGGCCGGTGGCGCAGGTTCATACACGTTTGCCTGGTCGAACAACGCAAACACCGAAGATATAAGCGGACTTACTGCCGGAATATACAGCGTTACGCTGACGGATATAAACGGCTGCACCGCCACTGCTTCGGTTACGGTAACACAGGCCACAGCCCCGGCCGTAGCATATACCGAACCGATGGATTCGGTTTGCCAGCTGACCACCGCGCCCTTCACACTCAGCGGTGCATCTCCTGCCGGCGGAACGTGGAGTGGAACCGGTGTAACCGACACCATTTTTAATCCGGGTACTGCATCGGTTGGATTTAACGTAATCACGTACACGTACACCGACAACCTGGGGTGCACCGGTTCGGCAACAGATTCGGTTTATGTGGACATCTGCACCGGCCTGGACGAAAATGCGTTGCAAACGATGCACATTTATCCCAATCCTTCGGGTGGTTATTTTAATCTGCAGTTACAAACCCCTGCAGCAGTTATGCTTGAACTTTTTGCTGCCGACGGCCGGCTGATAAAGCGTGAGCAGTACAACGGAACAACAGCCGTTACCCTTAACCTGGGTGATGAAGCCGCAGGAATTTATTTTCTCCGGCTCACCTCGGGCGATACCATTAAAACCGCGTACCTGGTGCGGCAGTGAACCATTCAGGAACTATGAGCAAAACGCATCCGTATTTCCGGGTGCGTTTTTTTTGATACCCGTTGATCCGCCGGAAAACCGGAACGTAAACGAAAGCGCGGCCGGTACGAAAAGCAAAATACGGAAAGAAAGAAATCCGTTTTAGTCGGAGTTACCTGTTGATGCGCCATGCATGGCGCATCAACAAGTACCCAAAACAAAGACGAAACTGAAACGGAGAACCTGAACGAACTACGATCTTCGTTATTCCCGGCAGAACGACGCCTACCAAAAAACATATAATCACCGCGTTCCCCGTTCCTTCCCAAAACCTGTTAATCTGTTACCGTTGCAGCCAATAACTTTCTAATTTTGGATGCAATTCCATGAAAACAACTCCGCTTCATATCGCCGGCCTGCTGCTTGTGCTGCTCGTTTCGGTTTCCGGCTTCGCGCAGCGCGATACCGTATTTTTCCCCGATTCCCGGAACATACAGCTGATTACCGTTACCAAGGGAAACAAAAAGGTAACCAAAGAATTTGACCAGGCCGGGCATCAGCTTGCTGAAAACAATTACGAAAACAATAAACAGCACGGAACCCAGCGCCGCTGGAACAGCAACGGCAAACTGGTGCAGGAAGGCCATTATAAGAACGGGCTGCGCGAGGGAAAACAGTCCACCTGGTATGCCGACGGCAAAAAGAAAGAAGAATTTAATTTCGCTGTAATTCAAATAGAAACACGATGGGCTTCGGTAGAGCATGGCAAACAAACCAGCTGGAACGCCAATGGCAAACCATTTAAAATAAGCAACTACCGCAACGGCGAAAAATGGGGCACCGAAGAAGAATGGTTTCCGAACGGCAACAAACGCCACGAACTGACCTTCGAAGCCGGCAAACGCATTGGTGCTTACTCGTTCTGGCACGATAACGGAAAAGTTGCTGAAACCGGCGCGTTTGATACCATTCACAAAAAATACGGCGACCGCAAAGTCATAGAAGAAGTAAAAACCGGTCTGTGCAAAACCTGGAACAAAGCCGGTGTGCTCACCGCCGAAGGCAGCTACAGCAAAGGCAAACAGGAAGGCAAACACATCTCCCGCTACGAAGACGGCACCCTAAAATCAGAACTCACCTACCGCAAAGGCGAAGTATACGGCCCGCAGCGGTTCTGGTTCAGCAACGGGCAGCTGCAGTATTTACGCGAACAGTACATGGATTATGATTCCATCCGCCGGTCGCCGTATTACCGCATGGAAGGCGTTTATGAAGAATACCGCGAAGACGGCAGCCTTGTAAAAAAAGGCAACTACATCAAAGGCAAACAACACGGCCATTGGGTGCAGTACAGCAAAAACACGTTATATGAAGAAGCCGATTACCACTACGGCATGTTGCTTAACACCCATAAAATTTATCACCCGAACGGCAAACTGCTGCGCGAAGAACACTACGATCTGTACCGCATCAAAAACCGTGACACCACCATGCTCAACGGGCCTTACATTGATTATTACGACAACGGCGCCGTGAGTATGCGCAAAAATTATGTGGACGGCAAACTCGTAAACGACAACGCCAAAACATACAGCAGATCCGGGTTTGTGATGATGGAATATATTGACGAAGGCGCTACCGTACGTAAAATTGATTACAGCGAAAATGGTGTTATTAAACTCGAATCGGTGGCCGTGAAAGAACCCAACGTTTCCGTTGAGCGGCTGAAATTTTTGTCCGAAAAACTTTACGATGAAAACGGAAAACTGCGCAAAACAATTAATTACATCAACGGCAAAGCACAGGGATTTGTGCGCGAATGGAATGCCGGCGGGCAACTGGTGAGCGAGACTTACCTGTTTAATCCCCGCGATGAAAGTCCGTACGTAGGCAATACACTCAACTCCTGGAATGCGCTGTATTACAGCAACGGGCAGATCTGGAAAGAACAATACATCCGCAACAGCTGGGGCACCGGTTACGAAATTGAATGGTACATCACCGGCCAGCTGAAACGCGTGCAGCAGCAGGGCATTTACGATGCACAGTGGCTGCAAAACGGGGCGCTTTTTTCGCTCGCGTTTTTTGAACGTAATAACACCAACCTGCCAAAAGATACCGTGGTGCCGCCTGAATTTGCAGCTAAGCTGTACCAGCAGTTCAGTAACCCGAAAACAAAAATGCTGCGTTTCGAAAATGCAACAGACGGCTGGCAGCGGAGTTATTACAACGACAAACAGGTGCGGTTTGAAACCTACGTTGTAAACGGAAAACCCGACAGCGTGTTCCGCGGCTACTTTCCCGACGGCAGTTTGTTTGTGGAATGGCACCTGCAGAACAGTTTGCCCCATGGAAAGTATGTGCTGATGAATAACAACAATACGGTTTATGAAACCGGAACCTATTGCAATGGATCACCCTGCGGCGACTGGATTATCAACCAGGTGAACGGCAAGCCGTACCAGGAATACGGCATTGACGAAATGGGTAAACGCACCTACCAGAAAGAGTATTACCCCGAAAACGGCCGCCAACGTTCGCTGCAGAACTGGCGCAACGGCAAGCCATACGGCATTCAGAAAAACTGGGCTCCCAACGGCACTTTAACCACTCAATATGAAATGCACGGCGATACCGCGGTGGGCATACACCTTACCTGGAACGAAATGGGCGAACTGCAGCGCCGCGTAACATACAACAGCACTGGTATCAAAGAGGGACCGGAAGAATCGTGGTGGTACAAAACCGGCAAAAAAGCATCGGAAGCAATTTATGTGAACAACAGAAAAGAAGGTCCGGGAAAAACATGGTGGCCCAACGGCCGCCTGCGCGGAGAAGGCAATTATGTTAACGATGCGGCCGAAGGTTACTGGATGGTATACGACAGCACCGGCGCACCAGGCCGCAAAGTGATGTATGTGAAAGGCGAAGAACAGCTTGCGCCTGACAACAACCCCTGCGCATGCGTGGAGCAAAAACGCGACATCCGATTCGCCCCGCTCATTACCGACCTGGTTGACAGCACACGCTTCCCGAAATGGCAGTTCGGGTATCACGAAAAAATTCCGAACCGTGTGCTCGCGCATTTGTTTTACATGGACTTTCAGAATTCGTATTCCGGCAATTCGAAATTCAACAGCATGACGCTAATTGCTTTTCAGCCGCTGGAAGTGCGCCTGCCGGATAAAAACGGCATCCTGCTCGTGCTTACTCCCTGCAAAAGCAAAGGCGCCCAGCTGCCCATAACGGCCAATACCGAAAAGGGTAACCCCGATGCCACGCACATCGAATTTTCGCCGTACCGCCTTGCCTTCCGGTTTGATAACCGCCTGCTGAAACCGGTTGACACCAACATTAAAAACAGCGAAGCGTCGTTCAATGTAAAGTTCATGGAATACGAACAGCGGGGCATTACGCTGCACCAGCCCACGGCTGTTTGTTTTAATGCGGCTTACATCGGTAAAACCAACATGCAGCTTTCGCTGAACAACTTTGTGCCGGTGCTTACTGCCAGGGAAAATACAACCTCGCCCCTGCTCGATTCGACGTGGGATGCGCAACCGGCATTTTTTAACGAACACCTGCAGCCGTATTTTAAAACCATGTTCAACGGTATTATCAACGGCAACGGCATGCTAACGGTGCCTTTTGTGAACAATACCACATTGCAGCTGCCCGCGCGAAGCGTTACCAGCAACGACCAGTTTGTGGCCCTTGAACTGCTGCTTACCGATGTGAAAATAAAAGACAATACCGTGCAGTTCAAAAACAACGGCAAAAACATAAACACCAGCGTTGACGAACTGAAAAAACATTTTACGGCCGCCGGATTCCGTGTGAATACGGTTACCGCGGCGGATAACAAAACCATTCGCATCCAACTCGTTTACCGGAAATGATGAAACAGCCTGCATTGCTCACCCTGTTTTTGCTGCTTGCCGGTTTTACCGCGCGGGCCGGTGATGAAACAACGTACACCGATTTTTACACAAACAACAAAATCACCTACGTTACCAAATACAAGGAACTGAAGAATAACCCGTTTAACCTGTTCGATGAGATCAGTGTAAACTACCCGGTTATCAGCGGCTACCCGAAGGCGAACGACAAACTGTACTACTACTGTGTGCCGTACATGGAAACAGACAGTTTTAAATTGGAACTGCTGCAACGATCGAAAATAGCGGCCGGCATTTTTCTTGCCAATCATGTGAACGATTACAGCCGGTACATGAACAACAACCACACAAACCTGCTGCCCACCATTACCGATGTGGATTTCCGGCTGCTGTTCCTGTTCGACGGGGTGCTGGCCATAAACATTACGTACACCTACAGCCTCGGTGCTTCGGGCGAACAGCTTGACGAATCCTTTGTAATGGAAAAACAGTTGTTTATACGCCTCAGCGACGGGCAGGTAAACAAACCGGCTGATGTAATTGCACTGAACAAACGCAGCGCATTTAAAAGCGATATTGAAAAACGAGTTATTGCTTTTGCATTGCAGCAACCCGCAACAATGCAGGGCGACGATGACAACGGCAATGATGGCGACGACGATAACGGATACTATTCATCAGGCCAGCCTCCACGATCCGAAACGCCGCCCATTGAACTGAACGACCTCGTGCTTACCATCAGTCCGTATGGTGCCATCGTACACATCCCGGCATATTCGGTAAACAGCAGTGCCTGCTTCGGTCTCGCAGCAGACCTCACCTACACCACCGCCGAACTCAAAAGTTTCCTGGATGCGGTAAGCCCGCTGAAAAATTACCTGAAATACAACAAAACGTTTTCCACCACGCTGCAGGGCGTTAACCTGTTCCGCGAGACGCATTATACCGGCTGGAGTGCGACCTACAACCCGCAGCATGACAATAACATTTTTGCCAAAGCCCCGGCAGGAGTAAAATCGGTAAGCCATTATATCCGATATAAAAACCAGTCCGACACCGCTGCCGAATTGCAGCGCATCCGCCTGTACGATAAAGCAGGCCGTCTTACCGAGGAACAATACTACAACAACGGTAACGGCAAAATGAGCGGCAACAAAACATTTGAATACAATACCGACGGCCTGCTCGTAAAAATTACGGACAATGCCGACCGGAATGATAAAACAGCCTATCAGTGGTTCACATACGATGCTGCCACCAATCTTACCGAGTGGAAAGAAAAAGACAGCGATGGCATCATGGTAACACACCGGTATAAGTACGAAAACATGACCGTTACGGAAATCACCGAATCAAGCGAACCGGATGACGATGCTGAAAAAATCCGCGTTTACAGCCTCACCCCGGGTGGAAAGATAATCAGCTCGTGGAATTTTGGTGAAGTACAGCAATGGAAAAACCACTACGACGGCGAACGTTTACTCGCCAGCGGCAGCATAAAACGGCCAACGCTGGACAATACGATTTACGGTTACAACACGGCCGGCAAACTGCTCACCATACAGCTTGACAATGGCCGCCACCTCACCGAGTTCAGCTACAACACCAAAGGTGAACTTAAAGAAGTTACGCATATGGACAGCCGCCAGCTGAAAGGCCGCTGGGTGTATGAATACAACAGCAAAGGCCTGCGTTCCGCCTGCTCCATGAACAATGAAATGTATGGTTACGGCAGCGGCGGAAATTTTTACAGGTACCTGTTTGTTTATACGTTTTACGAATAGCAGTTATGCCGGTTGTTTAATTGCAATGCATGGTCCGTGTTATCGAATTGACGTTGGTGCCTGGCTGATGCAGGCTGTATGCACGAATAATTAAGCCTATATTTGGGTATGCCTGCAAATCCGTACAACATATCCGGTCTGACCAATGAACAGGTCAATCTTGCGCGGGAACAATCAGGGCCAAACAAACTGAATTTTAAAAATGAAAACGGGGTCTGGAATGCGGTAAAACGCCTGGCCACCGACCCGATGATACTTTTATTGCTCTCCGCTTCTTCCATTTATTTTATAAGCGGTAAAACAGGCGACGGCATTTTTCTTGCTGCGGCAATTGTGTTCCAGGCATCCATTTCCGGCTATCAGTATTCAAGGAGCAAAAATGCACTTGAAAAACTGAATGCGTTTACACAGCCACGCTGCAAGGTGATACGGAACGGTGAAACCGAAGAAATAAAAAGCGAAGACCTTGTTCCAGGCGATTGTCTGATTGTTGAAGAAGGCACTGCAGTTCCGGCAGACGGAGAAATTATCCAATCAAACGATTTTGCTGTTAACGAATCAATACTTACGGGCGAATCGCTGCCGGTGTATAAGGACAAAACAATAGCAGATAAATTTATTTACAGCGGCACAACCGTAGCCAGCGGGTCGGCCATTATAACAATAACAGCCACCGGCAATGCCACCAGGCTGGGTAAAATCGGGAAGAGCCTGGAAAACATCAGCGAAGAAAAAACACCGCTGGAAATACAGATTACAAACTTTGTAAAAAAAATGGCCATTGCAGGTGCTGCCGTGTTTGCAATTGTATGGGTGTTTAATTACTGGCATTCGCAAAACCTGCTGAACAGTTTATTGCAGTCGCTCACACTGGCCATGAGTATTCTGCCCGAAGAAATCCCGGTTGCATTTACTACGTTTATGGCATTGGGCGCATGGCGTTTAATGAAAACGGGCATCGTTGTTAAACAGATGAAAACTGTTGAAACCCTGGGCAGCGCAACCATTATCTGCACCGACAAAACAGGCACCCTGACGGAAAACAAAATGAGTCTTGCAAAATTGTTTTTGCTCGGATCAAATAAAATGGCGCTGCCGGGAGACGAACTCTCCGGCGATGAAAAGGAACTGATTACGCTGGCCATGTGGGCCAGTGAACCGATACCCTTCGATCCCATGGAAGTGGCGCTCCACCAGGCATACAGTAATGTTGCTGAAAATGACGAACGGCCCGGTTCCTCACTCATTTATGAATATCCGCTGAGCGGCAAACCGCCCATGATGACACATGTTTTTGAAGACCGCAGCGGCAAAAAAATAATCGCTGCCAAAGGTGCTCCTGAAGCACTTATGGCGGTTTCAACTCTTTCGGCAGCTGAAAAACAGCAGATACATCAAGCCATCGAAGTGATGGCCGGTGATGGGTTCAGGGTGCTGGGCGTGGGCGTTTCCGACTTTACCGGACAGGAGTTTCCGGAACAACAGCAGCAACTTGCCTTCCGGTTTACAGGACTGGTTGCTTTTTACGATCCGCCAAAAAAGAACATTCAAACCGTACTGAACGATTTTTATTCCGCAGGCATTGCTGTAAAAATTATTACCGGCGATAATGCCGTAACTACCGCTGCAATTGCAAAACAGATTGGATTCAGGGGATACGAAAAAACAATAACCGGCGATGAACTGATGCGGTTAAACGAAACGGAGTTAAAAACCCGGGTTATGGAAACCGCCATTTTCACCCGCATGTTTCCAGAAGCAAAATTGAAAATAATCAATGCCTTAAAATCATGTAACCAGGTTGTGGCCATGACGGGCGACGGCGTAAATGACGGGCCTGCCCTGAAAGCGGCGCATATCGGCATTGCAATGGGCAAAAAAGGAACAGAAATAGCCAAACAGGCCGCATCACTCATTCTGCTGGATGATGATTTATCAAAAATGGTGTATGCCGTTGCTATGGGCCGGAAAATTTACACCAACCTGAAAAAAGCAATTCAGTATATCATATCCATCCACGTCCCGATAATCCTGACCGTATTTATTCCGCTGGTGCTCGGATGGATTTATCCGAATATATTTTCACCGGTTCACATCATTTTCCTCGAAATTATAATGGGGCCTACCTGCTCGGTGATTTATGAAAATGAACCGATCGAAAAAAATGCCATGACGATGAAACCCAAACCGTTAACAACAACGTTTTTCAACTGGCAGGAACTCGCGGTGAGCATTATCCAGGGCCTTGTAATTACGGCTGCAACCTTATTTATTTACCGGTATTCGGTTAGCCAGGGATATAACGAAGCGCTTACACGAACCATGACGTTTACCGTTTTAATCGCCGCAAACATCTTCCTCACACTCATCAACCGTTCCTTCTATTATTCCATACTCACAACGCTGAAGTATAAAAACAAAATGATTTTATTTATCATTTTTGCGACCATAGGCATTACCGCTCTGCTTTTGTATGTACCACCCCTGTCCGCCTTTTTTGAGTTTGAACGGTTAAATGGTGTGCAACTGTTAACCTGCATTGCTGTCGGTTTTATCGCTGTAACCTGGTTCGAAATTGTAAAGCTGATCAAACGGCATAAAACAAAACAGGTAAACAGCAGCGCCCCCTGAAAAAAACAGTTTACCGGTCGCAACAACTAAAAAGGACTTTAAAAGTACCCCGCTCATATAATTCCGGTTATCCGCATGAGCCTTATCATAGCGAAGCGGTATAATTATCCGGTACTTTATATCGTTCACCGGGGGCTATCCGCAGCGTATGCGGTTGTTTATGTTTGCATGATCCACCGGCTTGTACTGCCGTTGTCATGTTGTTTCAGGAAATAAACCGGGATTACGCATTCGATTTCGTAGTGAGCGTGCAACGCATAAAACATTCCTGCATTTTCAAAAAAAGCCAATGAAACGAATCAAACATTTTTCAGCAATTTCCATCGATGACATATCCAGCGTAGGCGGTAAAAATGCGTCGCTTGGTGAAATGTATCGTTCGCTTAAGGGAAAAGGAATAAACGTGCCCGAAGGGTTTGCTGTTACTGCCGAAGGCTATAAACAGTTCCTGGAAGCGAATAACCTCGTACCTGTGCTGCAGGAGTTGCTTGCATCACTCGATGTAATAAACTGGAGCAACCTTGCTGCAGTTGCACTGCAGATCCGGGAACAGTTCATGCAGGCCATTTTTCCGGAATCATTAAAAAATGAAATTATAGCCGCGTATCAGTTACTGGCAGCAAACGCCGGCAGCGGACAATCGTTCGCTGTACGCAGCAGTGCCACCGCCGAAGATTTGCCGGGAGCAAGTTTTGCAGGGCAGCAGGAAACCTATCTCCACGTAAAAGGCGAAGTGAATTTAATACGCGCCTGCCAGCGCTGCTATGCCTCGCTGTTCACTGACAGGGCCATCAAATACCGGGCTGATAACGGATTCGATCACCTGAAAGTAGCACTCTCCATTGGCGTACAAACAATGATCCGGTCAGACCTCGCCTGCTCCGGCGTTTTATTTACCATTGATCCGGACTCCGGTTTCGACCAGGTTGTGTTAATTTCCGGTGCGTGGGGGCTGGGGGAAAATGTGGTGCAGGGAACGGTTAATACCGACGAGTTTTTGGTATTCAAACCCTTCCTGGGCAAGGTGAAAAATCCCGTCATCGCGCACAAACTGGGCAGCAAAAACAAAACAATGGTCTACTCCGACCGCAGCACTGCCGAAATCGTAAAACCCGAAGATGCAGTTATAAACACCGATACTTCCGAAGACAAGAGCAATACCTTTGTGTTAAGTGATGAAGAACTGGTACAACTTGCCGGCTGGGCATGTATCATTGAAGCACATTATAAACGCCCCATGGACATTGAATGGGCCAAAGACGGACTTACGGGCAAACTGTACATTGTGCAGGCTCGGCCCGAAACGGTTCACAGCAATAAAAAACAAACCGCCTATAAACAATACACCTTACTCGAAAAAGGAGAACTGCTGTGCGCCGGTGCCGGCCTTGGTAAAAAAATAGTTTCGGGGAAAGCACGCATTATAAACTCCCCGGCTGAAATAGCAAAATTAAATGCCGGCGAAATACTGGTTACCGAACGAACCGATCCCGACTGGGATCCGGTATTGAAAAAAGCCGCAGCTATAATTACCGACCAGGGCGGCCGCACCTCACATGCCGCCATTGTTGCCCGCGAAGTAGGCGCAATAGCTGTTGTAGGCACCGGTAACGGAACAAAAAACATAAAAGATGGACAGGTCATTACCGTTTCTACCGTAAAAGGCAATACCGGTTCGGTGTATAACGGGGCGTTAAAATGGAAAGAAGAAGAAGTCATTCTTACCGATGTGCCTAAAACACAAACGAAGGTGATGCTCATTCTTGCCCATCCCGACGAAGCATTTGGTTATTCGCTTTTGCCATGTGACGGCGTTGGGTTGCTTCGCATCGAATTTATTATCAGCAATACCATCGGAATTCACCCCATGGCGTTAATCCATTTTGATACCATAAACGATCCGGCGGTAAAAGCCCGCATTGAAAAGGCGACACGGCTTTTCAGCAGCAGGGAAGACTTTTTTATTCATAAACTGGCAGAAGCAACGGCCAAAATTGCGGCGGCATTTTATCCCCGGGAGGTAATTGTACGCATGAGCGATTTCAAATCAAACGAATATGCAAACCTGCTTGGGGGAAAACAGTTTGAACCCGCCGAAGAAAACCCGATGATCGGTTTCAGGGGCGCTTCGCGGTATTATCACCCGCTGTACAAAGCGGCGTTTGAAATGGAATGCAAAGCCATGAAAAAAGTGCGCGATGAAATGGGATTTACCAATGTAAAACTCATGATCCCGTTCTGCAGAACCACCGCCGAAGCCGAACAGGTAATTGAAGTGATGCGGGGGTGCGGACTGAACCGGAAAGAAAACGGACTGGAACTGAATGTGATGATCGAAATACCAAGCAATGCATTGCTTGCCGAAGAATTTGCAAAACACTTTGACGGATTCTCGGTCGGGTCAAACGACCTTACGCAGCTTACGCTGGGAGCCGACAGGGACTCGGAACTGCTGAGCGAAATATTCAGCCCGTTCGATCCGGCGGTAATGCAGCTCATCGAAATGACGTTAAACAAATCAAAAAAAACAGGCACGCATACCGGCCTCTGTGGCCAGGCTCCGAGCGATTACCCGGAATACGCAAAATTTCTTGTGAAAAACGGGATTGACAGTATCTCCTTCAACCCCGATGCACTTATTAAAGGCATTGAAAACATTGCTGAAGCCGAAAAAATATACACCGTTAAAAACAAAAAAAATGCATAAAACCATCGAAAAATTATTTGACCTGTCGGGCAAAGTAGCCATCGTTACCGGCGGCGCCATGGGTATCGGAAAAGGGATTGCCCTGCGGCTGAGCGAAGCCGGTGCAGCCATTTTGATCGTTGATCTTGTTGCACCCCAGGAAGCGGAAACGGTACTGGAAGAAATTCGAAATCGCGGAGGCCGTGCCGCATACCTCCAGGCCGACCTGCGGGAATTCAGTAACCTCGAAAAGATTATCGCACATACCGAAACCGTTTTTGGCGATCTCCATATCCTGGTGAATAATGCCGGTATTTTCACCTATTGCCCCGTTACAGAATTAACCGAAGAATTATGGGACAACACCCTCGCTGTTAATTTAAAGGCCGTTGCATTTCTTTCGAAGGCAGCCGTCAATAAAATGATCGAAAAAAAACACGGCGGAAAAATCATTAACGTTTCATCGGTTGACAGCATTAAACCTTCCGGCAATTTATCCCAATACGATTCATCCAAAGGCGGTGTGCGTATGCTTACACGGGCTTTTGCAAAAGAAGCAGGCAAACACGGCATCAATGTAAATGACATCGCTCCCGGTGGCGTAAACACACCCGGTGCTGCTAAAATAGCAGGAACAGCACTGTCTGCCGACCAGCTGCAAGCCATGAAAGCACAATCCGAACAGTTTATCAAAATGCTGCCGCTGCAGCGCATGGGTGAACCCGATGACATCGGTAATGCAGCTTTATTCCTCGCCAGCGATGCCTCCGATTATATGACCGGCAGCACACTGGTGGTTGACGGCGGCCTGCTAATCATGTAAATGCAGCAGTATCCTAAAATGCTTCGCGTGCCAATACCCGTGCGACCGGCGGGACGATAACAAATGCCAACCGCCGGTTCAACAGCGTTTTTTTTAAGTGTTTTAATAATACAAAAAAAGTTTAGTGAAACCAGTTTCACTAAACTTTCTTGTATCTCAATATTTACGAAGCTTTCGGCCGTTTTTACCAACTATTTTTCAGTAATATGCGGTATTACTTCACAATCAAAACCGGCACATGCACCCGGTGGCGCACCTTCTCCACCGTTGTTCCGAAAATAATATCCTTGAACATGCGGTGGCCGTGTGCGCCGACGACGAGCAGCGAAGCGTTGCTGCGGTTCACGATTTCCGGAATGCTGTCTTTCGGACTGCCGAAGCCGAGTTCCGTTTCTACGGTGTAGCCTTTTTCACGCAGTGTTTCCGCATAAATGGCTAACTGTTCGCGGTCGAATTCGGTTTCGTAATCGTCGGTTTCATTTCCGGAAACCCGTGCACCCACTGTTTCCACGATATGGATGAGCAGGTACGTAGCATTGGTGTTGCCCTGCTGTATGGCCGTGCTGATGGCCTGCCGGTCTTTTTCGGAAAAGTCAACACACACCGCAATTTTGGCGTAATGTTTCACGGTATCAATTTCCAGTTTGGCCGGAATGGCATGCGGTTCGCCGTGCTGCAGTTTTTTACGCGCAAAGAAAAACGGCTGCACGATGATGTAGAGGAGCAAAATAAATGCGCCCACGGTAAGCGGTACCGCTGTGAAATAATAAATCGTCGGGTTACTGCTTTCCGCGATCCAGCCGAGCAGTGTATCGAATATGAGTTTGATATTGAGCGCCACAATTAACCCCGCACTGATCCACGCCAGTGTTTTTACTTTCCAGCCGATCACCAGTTCGCCCATCATTTTGCGGCTGCTTACAAAATGAATCAGCGGAATAACTGCAAAGCCGAGTTGTAAACTCAAAATCACCTGGCTGAAAATAAGCAGGTCGTTCATTTTCGATTCACCGGCAATGAGCAGTACCAGCACCGCGGGAATAATGGCCACAAGCCGCGTAATCAAACGCCGCAGCCACGGCTGTATGCGCAGGTTGAGATAACCTTCCATTACAATCTGCCCCGAAAGTGTGCCGGTGAGTGTAGAACTTTGTCCCGCCGCAATCAGTGCCACGGCGAAAAGAATCGGCGCCAGTGTACTGCCCAGTTCGCGCCCGAGCAGGCGGTGCGCTTCCTGGATGTCGTCCACCTTACCGATGTTGTGATCGTAAAACGCCGCCGCCGCAAGAATAAGAATGGCGGCATTTACAAACAACGCGAGGTTGAGCGCAATAGCCGAATCAATAAAATTGTATTTGATGGCCTGTTTCAGTCCGGGCAGCGTGCGTTCCACCTTGCGTGTTTGCACCAGCGACGAGTGCAGGTAGAGGTTATGCGGCATTACCGTTGCACCGATGATGCCGATGGCAATGTAAAGCGATTCACTGCCTTCGCCGGGAAGCGAGGGTTTGAGGCCGGAAATTACATCACCCATTGCGGGCTGCGATAAAATCATTTCGGCAAGAAATGCCATACCGATAATGCCGATGATACCGATAATGAAGGCTTCCATTTTGCGGATGCCATAGCGTTGCAGGATGAGGATGAGAAACGTATCGAGTACGGTAATGATTACACCCACGAGCAGCGGCAAACCAAAAAGCAGTTTTAAACCAATGGCCATACCGATGACTTCGGCGAGGTCGGTGGCGGCGATGGCGATTTCTGCAAAAAACCAGAGCACCATGTTTACGCTGCGCGGATACCAGCTTTTGGATGCCTGCGCCAGGTCGAGTCCCGCAACGAGACCGAGGCGCGCGCTGAGGCTTTGCAGCAGCAACGCCATGAGGTTCGACATTACAAGCACCCAGATGAGCGCGTACCCGAATTTGCTGCCGCCCGCAATGTCGGTGGCCCAGTTGCCCGGATCCATATAACCAACGCTTACGAGGTATGCAGGACCAAGAAAGGCAAAAAGTTTTTTCCAGCCTTTGCCCGCAATTTTGGTGGTATCAACGCTTCCATGCACTTCGCCGAGAGAACGGCGGCCGGTTTGCTGTTTCATGTTCGTTATTTTTTACGGAGCAGGATGTTTTTCGCTACGTCGTGACTGATGTAAATGGATTTTTTTTTGTTCACCAGCAGGTGCATGGACGAATCGTATTCCAGCACCTCCCGCACTTTCAGCTCCGCGCCCAGCCCGATGCCCGATTTATCGAGGTAGCGCAGAAACGCCGGGGCATGATCGGCCACACCGGTCATAATGCCCGACTGGTTTTTCTTCAGGCTGCTGAGCAGCTGCGTATCCGTTGCCGGAAACTTGCCCTGCCGGTCGGGAATCGGGTCGCCGTGCGGATCTACACGCGGGTTGTCGAGAAAATCATCGAGGCGTTCAATCAGCATGTCGGACTGGATGTGTTCCAGCTGCTCGGCCATGTCATGTACTTCGTCCCAGCGGAAATCGAGCTTTTTTACCAGAAACACTTCCCAAAGCCGGTGTTTGCGGATGATGTGTACGGCTACCTTGCGCCCGCTGTCGGTAAGCGTTACGCCCTGGTATTTGCGGTAATGAATCAGTTTTTTCTCCGCCAGTTTTTTCAGCATATCCGTAACCGAAGCCGCTTTCGTCTGCATTTTCGCAGCAATGGCGTTGGTGGTTACTTCCTCCGCGTGTACAGGGGCGGCACTGCCGGAAGCCTCGTTCTGCGCCTGTTCCAGCAATTTGTAGATCGCTTTCAGGTAGTTTTCTTCGGTATAAGAATGTGTCATGACAATGCAAAGCTAAATCAACTTTACGATTCCTACAAAATTATTTTTAGACTTGTCTAAATTTTGATTTGGGAACAATGCAGTCTGAGGAACTGTGCTATCGCTTCGTTAAGCGAAAAGTGTCAGCCCACACCCTCCCCCCACCCCGCAAAGTCTCACATAAAGTAACGCAAAGAACATGGCGGTACTTTGCGTAAAACCTTGTGATACTTTGCGCCTGCCAAGCCGAAGGCGTGGGTTAAGGTTGAAGGTGCAGTTCCTAAAACGCCCTAACAATAATTTAAACGATCAGAATTACTTCCGCTCCCGCAGATTCGTAAACGGCATTTCCACATATTTATACCAGCACACGGAAACCAGCAGCACAGCAAGCAGGTAAAGCAAAAACAACCCGGAGGTTTGCAGCAGCGTTGTATTATGCATCAGCAGCGTAAAGTCTTCGGCCAGCGGGCTGAGGTGGAACAGGTAAAATGAAAACGAGATCAGGCTGAGTGTAGTAAAAAAATGAAAGCGGAATCCGCTTGCGCGTTTGCGTTTGTAAAACCACGGAATGAGTAATACAAACGAAACCGGTATGACTGTAAAATAAACCACATTGTACATCATGCCTTCCGGGTAACGGATACGGAAAAGCAGCATGAACATATAAAGTAAAATTCCTGCCGCAAAAAGCCATCCTGAAATACGCAGCAGTTGTTCTTTATAGCGGTAGAAAAGTGCGGCCAGCAGCACCCCGTAAACACTGCTGTCAATCCGCATCAGCAGCGAACGGCGCATTACACTATCCCAATGCGGATGGTATTCAAAATAAAAATACAGCCGCAGCGCTACCGAAACCACGATAATCAGTCCGCAGGTAATGAACAGTGCACGGATAGCGTTTACTTTTTTCCCGGTGAGGTAAACCAATGCGAGAAACAGCAGCGGGAACAGAATATAAAACCATTCTTCGATTGCAAGGCTGTAACTGATCGGAAAAAACCAGCTGTCGGCGGCAAAAACGTTTTGCAGGAACAACAGGTGTTTCCATGAAAAATCGTGGTGATAACCGGTGATGAAATAACCATTGAGGTACACAATCAGCAATGCGATATAATACACCGGCAACGTTTTATACCAGCGCCTGCGGCAGAATTCATAAAGTGCTTTCCCTGAAAAATCGTTCCGCGCAATCATGCCTTTGATGAGCATGTTGCCGATGAGAAACCCGCTGAGCGCAAAAAACAATTCCACGCCGTTGATACAGAAATGTTCAAGGCGCAGGATTTTCGGAAAAAACGGTTCAAAAAAATGGAGCGAGTGCCCCGTGAGCACCATGATCATACCGATGGCGCGCATCACATCCAGGCCAAAGTTGCGCTGCTCCAGTTCCGTTTCTATCGAAAAAAAACGGACGAGTGGATTCCGCGGAGAGGCTGGCGTACTCATGCTACAGGTTCTTCAGGCTGTGCCGGTTTCTTCCGTTCCACATCGAGGTAAACGATTAAGGCCATGCTTACAAATACAAGCGAAGCCATTTTATCATCGTCCATAAACCCGTTGAAGCCGCCGTGAATGAGGTACGTAATGAAACCAAGCAGGGCCATCAGCGCAAGCAGTTTGTTGCGGCGGTTGGTGGTGAGGCGGTAACACTCGATGCCTTTGTATGTCATCAGGATAAAAAGCACGATGTGCAGCGCAAAACCGAACACACCTGTTTCCGCATAATACTGCAGGTATTCCGAATGCGCATGGCCGCGGTTGCCGGTAAACGTACTGGTGTAGGTCATGTCCTGGCGCAACTGGTACTTCCCGTAATAAAACTTATACGTCCGCGGTCCGAAGCCGAACACCGGGCGTTCGTTGCCCATACGTATGGCGCATTTCCAGCGGTTGATGCGCTCTTTGTTTGATACGTCGGCTTCGATGCTGGTAATGGATTTGATGTGCTGATCAAGTGCTTCGCGATTGCTCACCGCTTTGTTCTCGGCCAGTTTGCCATACAGCGCATCGAAATTGAGCACCACTGCTGCAAACACCAGGATCACCCCGATGATAAACGTTCGTCCGCCCATGCCCATGCGCAGCGCGATGTACAACACCAGCGCCCCGATGAGGCTGAGCCACGCGGCCCGCGAGAACGACAGAAATTCGGCGACGCAGAGAAACAGCAGCATCAGCAACAGGAAACCGGGAAGTATTCGGCTGCTGCTGAACAAACGGATATTAAAAAAAAGAATGAGCAGTATGGGCAACAGGAACGCAATGCAGGCTCCGTAAACCGTATGGTCGTTAAAAAACGGTTTCGACATTACGTAGGCTCCTTTCTGCGAAAAATCGAGCGTGGCATGAAACGTCATGGCTTTAATTACCGGCAGAATTGTTCCGATGGCGTACATCAGGTAAATAATCCACGGCCGTTTTTCATGCCTGAAAAAGAAGGCAGCCATCAGGAAAAAAGTACCCACGTAACAAAAACGGATGAGCAGGTATTTCATCGAAACGGCCGGCAACGCACTGTTTATGGTAGATACACCGAGCCAGAGCAGTTCAATAAAAAGTACAATGGTAATCGGATGCACCAGTATTGCCTTTACATCGCGCCACATGCGGGGCAGGTACATTACCAGCAGCAGCGTAAGCATACCGATCATGGGTTCGGTGGGCAGCTGTATTTCGGCTTCGCCGGGCAGACTTACGGCGATGGAAAGCGGTGCAAACAGAAACAACAGGCGAAAAAGCTGGGCGCGGTTGAGTACAAAATACCCGGCTGTTAACGCCGCAAACGAGATGATAAAAACAATGTAAATGAGCAGGTAATTCGAAACGGCAATACTGTAAAAGGAAACGGCACTCAGCAAAATGCAGAATGCAACCAGTCCTCTTTCGTATGTGAGCCGGAACGATCGGAACACGTTTTTATTTTTTTTGCCGGATCACCTGCACCACATGTTTCAGGTACAAACCGGTGAGCATAAGAAACAGGGAACCGAAGAAACCGATACAGATATTAAACAGCGTAAGCGGATACGCTTTTTTGTAAAGCGGGGTGGCCTCATCCAGGATATAAAACTGCGGGATCGGGCTGTTGCCGATGTTCGCTGCGTTTTCGTAACGGATGCGCAATTCACCGAGTTGTTTCTGTTCGTTGATGTGTTCCTGGCTGAGTGCTTCCAGTTCAAGCTGCAGCGCCGGGTCGGAACTTGCTGTTTTGCTGTTTACCAGTATCTGCGATTCCATAATCGTTACATTCGATTCACCCAGCGTTTTGCGGATGGCAAGAATGCGGCTGCGGAGGCTGTCCACTTCGGCGCGTTTGTGTTCATAATCAACACGGAACCGTTCGCCGGCCAGCTGGCTGTTGGTTTTCATAAACCGTTCGCGCATACGCCCGGCCAGTTTTACGATGTAATCGACAATCTGCGCAGAAAACTTCGGATCGTGCGTTTCCGCTTCCACCACAATCGACATTACATTGGTGCGGTTTGAAATGAAGCGCTGGTCGTACAACTCATTCAGCCCCGCCTGCCAGCCAAACCGGGTGGTATCGATTTCATAATATTTTACGAGGTTGAATTTGTGGATCACCGAATCTTTCATCTGCTCCGAATGCAGCAGTTGCAGCAGGCGGTCGGCCTCCACATCGTATCCGAACTGCGGATTTTCAACCGTCTGTTCCAGCGAAATGGTGTACGGAATAAAAAACGAAGCCTTGGCCCGGTAACGCGGCGTAAGCATCAGGGTAAAAATGATTGCACCCGTGGTACAAAGCAAAACAACGCCGGCAATCAGTTTCCAGTTTTTCAGGTAAATGGATTCTACCGAAAGCGTGGAGCTCTTCTCATCAAAAACAGACATAGTTAAAAATTTGCCCAATGATACGGATTTTCCCGCGAAAAGGGAGGCCGAAAAAGCATACCGCAGCACGATTTTACCGTTATCTTTACGGCGCATTTTCAAAATCAGAACACGTTATGTTACCGACCAACGATCCGTCACTGCGCAGCTGGGTGAATGTTTCACCCGGCAGCGATTTCCCGATTCAGAACCTGCCTTTCGGCATTTTTATCACAGCAACCCGCTCGCCCCGCGCCGGTGTGGCCATCGGCGATTTTATTATTGATCTGCCGGCCCTCGCCTACCTCGGATTTTTAGACGCGCTGGAAATTGACCGTGCTGTTTTTGAAATGCCCACGCTCAACGCGTTCATCGCGCTCGGCCAGCCCAAATGGCGTGCTGTACGCGAACGCATATCGCAGCTGCTGCGCAGCGACAATACGGAACTGCAGAACCAGGCTGCCCTGCACGCACAATGCCTCGTGCCCCAGGCCGAAGCCGAAATGCTGCTGCCGGTAACCATCGGCGATTACACCGACTTTTATTCGAGCATCGACCACGCCACCAACATGGGCAAAATGCTCCGCGATCCGGCCAACGCGCTGTTGCCGAACTGGAAACACATCCCGGTGGGTTACCACGGCCGCGCCTCCAGCATCGTTATTTCCGGCACACCCATCCACCGCCCGAAAGGCCAGACCAAAGCACCCGACGCGGATGTGCCTTCGTTCGGTCCGACCAAACTGCTCGACTTCGAACTCGAAACCGCATTCATCATTGGTAAACCCACCGCACTCGGCGAAAGTGTTACCACGGCCGAAGCCGGCAATCACATCTTCGGCATGGTACTGTTTAACGACTGGAGCGCACGCGACATCCAGGGCTGGGAATATGTGCCGCTGGGACCGTTCCTGAGTAAAAATTTCGGTTCCACCATTTCGCCGTGGATTGTAACAATGGATGCACTCGAACCGTTCCGCGTAAAAGGCTACGTGCAGGAACCAAAAGTGCTGCCCTACCTCGAATACAGCGGCGACAAAAACATTGACATCACGCTCGACGTGTTCATCAAACCCGAAAACAGCGACGAATCACGCATCTGCCGTTCCAACTACAAATACATGTACTGGACAATGGAACAGCAGCTCACGCACCACACGGTGAACGGCTGCAACATCAACATCGGCGACATGATGGCCTCCGGCACCATCAGCGGTCCGGACGAAGGCAGCTTCGGCTCGATGATGGAAATCACCTGGCGCGGCACCAAACCCGTTAAAATGGCCGACGGCACCGAACGCAAATTCATCAACGACGGCGACACGCTCATCATCCGCGGGTTTGCGGAACGGGATGGCGTACGAATTGGCTTCGGAGAATGTTCCGGAAAAGTGCTGCCTGCTACTTAGGATTTTGGGAGTTGAAGATCGGGCCGGAAATCAAACGCTCAATTTTCAAACAAAACAACATCAATACTCCCCAAACGCCGCCGCATGGTCTGCGATCATTTTCAGTGCAGCTTCGCTGGTTACTTTTTCCGTATCCGTAATTTCCCGCACCAGGGCAAGGATGAGTTTGTGGTAAAACACATTGATTTTCAGGTAATGAAACGCGTTGGTCAGGTCATCCACCCCGCGCAGGTTGCCCCCGCGTCCGGAAGCGACGCCAACCAGGGCCGTTTTTTTGCCGGCGAGGTCGGCGGGCGGAATAGCGTCTATCAGCAGTTTAAAAATGCCGGGATAGGAACCGTTGTATTCAGGTATTACCATCACTAATTTGTCGGCCGGAAGGATGTATTGTTCCATTATGCCCTGGAAGGCCGGGCTCCGTTTACCGTAAAAATCGCTCACGATAAAGTCAGCCGGCAACTGCTGCAGGCTAAACACCTGGTTTTCAATATTTAATTGCGTAAGTGCGGTACTGTAGGCGGTGGCCACCTTATGGGTATTGCTGCCGGGGCGGTTGGTTCCGGAAATAATTGTGAGCATAGGTCTGTTCAAATTTAAAGTGCGGCTTGTTTATAATTTGCTTCCCCGTGAAACGCTTTATTCCCTACCTTCGGGCGATAATTCAGGGCGGCTACAAAGAACGCGTTTTCATGCCACTTTGTTCATCCGTTCCCCGGATTTCCAAGATACTTTTTACAGCATGCAGATTTCATATTACGGACATTCCTGTTTTGGCGTGGAAATCAAAGGCAAACACCTGCTTTTTGATCCGTTTATCACGTACAACCCGCTTACTTCCGGAACCGGCGTTACGGCCGAAACCGTAAAAGCAGATTATATCCTGGTTTCACACGGGCACGAAGATCATGTGGCCGACCTTGTTGCCATTGCAAAACGCACCGGCGCAAAAGTGATAAGCGCCTTCGAAATCCACGCCTGGCTGAATAAACAGGGCGTTGAAAACACGCACCCGATGAACACCGGTGGAAAATGGATGTTCGATTTCGGCAAAGTAAAATGCGTAGTGGCACAGCACAGCAGCAGCCTGCCCGACGGCACCTACGCCGGAAACCCGATGGGTTTTATCGTGGAAAGCGACGAAGGCAGTTTTTATTACGCCGGCGATACCGCACTTACGTATGATATGAAACTGATCGGCGAATACCGCTCGGTTGATTTCGCGTTCCTGCCTATCGGCGATAACTTTACCATGGGCGTTGATAACGCCATTATTGCCTGCGATTTTATTGCCTGCAACGACATTATCGGGATGCACTTCGATACGTTCGGGTACATCAAAATAGATCACAACGAAGCGCGCGAAAAATTTGAACGTGCCGGGAAAAAACTGAAATTAATGCAAATCGGGGAAACCATTTCGAAACCCTGATCCGATCGGAGCACATACACTATGGGGAAAATTATTGCAATAGCAAATCAGAAGGGCGGAGTCGGAAAAACAACGACAGCAATTAACCTGGCGGCCAGCCTCGCCGTACTCGAATACCGTACACTGCTGGTAGATGCCGACCCGCAGGCCAACGCCACTTCCGGTGTAGGCCACGATCCGAAGAACGTAAAAACGAGCATTTACGAGTGCATCATCGAAGACCGCGATCCGAAAGACGTGATTCTTACAACCAGCACGCCCCACCTCGACCTGCTGCCCGCACACATCGACCTGGTAGGTGCTGAAATTGAAATGATCAACCTGCCCAGCCGCGAAAAAATGATGCGCCATGTGCTCGGCAAAATCAAAAACAACTACGATTTTATCATTCTCGATTGTTCACCTTCACTCGGCTTGGTAACGGTTAACTCGCTCACGGCTGCCGATTCGGTGATTGTGCCGGTGCAATGTGAATACTTTGCACTCGAAGGACTGGGCAAACTGCTGAACACGATTAAAATTGTACAGACACGCCTCAACCCGGACCTGGCCATCGAAGGCATCCTGCTCACGATGTACGACATCCGCCTGCGCCTGAGCAACCAGGTAGTGGAAGAAGTGAAAACACATTTTCAGAGCATGGTGTTTGATACAATTATCCAGCGCAACACCAAACTGGGCGAAGCACCGAGCTTCGGCGAAACCATCATCATGCACGATGCAACCAGCAAAGGCGCAATCAACTACCTGAACCTGGCGCGCGAAATTCTGCAGAAAAACAACATGACGCGGATGAGCGATGAAGAAAAAATCATCAACCTCACCGGCAAATAAGTAACGCATTATGCAACTACCAATCCTGCCGGCACCCGCCAGCAGGATTTTATTTTCAGAAGGATAAAACGATGAGCATTAAAAAATCAGCTTTAGGCAAAGGACTCAGTGCACTGCTCGAAAACGCAGGAACCGACATCACCAGCAAACCGCAGGTGAGTGCTGAAACAACCACGACCAGCACCGCTGTTGCAGGCGGCATCAGCACCATTCCGGTGAACCAGATTGAGACCAACCCGTTTCAGCCGCGTACGCATTTTGAAGAACAGGCGCTGCAGGAACTGGCCGAATCCATTAAGGTACACGGCATCATTCAGCCGGTTACCGTGCGTAAAATGGGCTACGACAAGTACCAGCTCATTTCGGGTGAGCGCCGTTTCCGCGCATCGCAGCTGGCCGGCCTCGAAAGCATCCCGGCTTATGTGCGCATTGCAAACGACCAGGCCATGCTCGAAATGGCGCTCGTGGAAAACATCCAGCGCGAAAACCTCGACGCCATCGAAATTGCCATCAGCTATCGCCGCCTCATTGACGAGTGCAGCCTCACGCAGGAACAGCTCAGCGAAAAAGTAAGCAAGCAGCGCTCCACCATCACCAATTACCTGCGTCTGCTTAAACTGCCCGCCGAAATTCAGCGCGGCATCCGCGAAAAAAGCATCACCATGGGCCACGCCCGTGCACTCATCAACATCGAGAACCCGAAAACGCAGATTGACCTGTACAAACAGATCATCACCGACGAACTTTCGGTACGCGATGTGGAAAATATGGCCCGCGGCGAAAAAACCGTTCCGCAGCGCGCCAGCCACGAAAAAATGCGCGGCGACCTGGATGAAAAATATGCCGACAAACTGAAAGCGCTGGCCAAACAGTACGGCGGAAAACTGGAACTGAAAAGCAACGAAGCCGGAAAAGGCCGTCTTACCATACCGTTCGACAGCGAAGAAAACCTGGAACGGCTTTTGGACATCCTCGACGTTTAATACTCCCTCATGCGCCTGTTTTCTGTTCCCAACCTGCTCCTGCTGCTGGTGCTGTTTACCGGCGCCGCTGCCTTTGCGCAGCAGGATTCCGTTACAAAATGGAATGTGGTGGTTGGCGATTCAGCAGTGCGCAAAGACAGTTTAGCGTTCCGCAAAGAAAAAGGTCCGCCCGAACATTCCCCGAAAAAAGCGGCCATCCTCTCCGCCTGCCTTCCCGGCGCCGGACAGGTGTACAACGGCAAACCCGGTTACCTGTGGAAAGTGCCCGTAATTTATGTCGGGTTTGGTGCACTCACCTACTCCACCATCTGGAATAACCAGCAGTTTAAAATATATGCCGAGGCTCTGCATTTCCGTTACGATGATGATCCTGCTACCATTGATCCCCTTTCCCGCTACAGCGACAACGACCTCGTTACCCTGAAAGATTATTACCGCCGCAACCGCGATTTGTCCATCATCGGCATCGGTGCATTATATGTGCTGCAGATAGTGGATGCCACTGTGGATGCGCACCTCTACCAGTTCGATAAAAAGATGGACG
Organism: Chitinophaga pinensis; assembly: GCA_943372645.1. Classification (GTDB taxonomy): domain Bacteria; phylum Bacteroidota; class Bacteroidia; order Palsa-965; family Palsa-965; genus VBWE01. The sequence continues at coordinate 66,673 of CALRZN010000011.1, forward strand.
GCCCGCTTACACTGCAGGTAAAACCACGCTGGATGTATGCAGATCAGCGCATGTATCCGGGCGTTTGCGTAACGCTGGGGTTGCATTAATCCCGCAATCCGCATTTGCCGTGATCTTGTTTTTTTGTTGCAAATGCTGCGGGATCCTCAAATTTAAGCACCAGTCAATAATCGGTTTGCTGTAATAACAGGTGCAATTTGCCTGCCGCTTAATTTGGGTTAAACCAAAAAATATTCGAACTTGGCTCCTGCCATGAACGAAAAATGGACCTCGTTTACCCTTACCGCTAACTTTACAGCGCCCGTTTCCGAAGTGTATCGGGTGTGGGCCACGCAGCGCGGCATCGAAAAATGGTTTCTCCGCAAAGCCATTTACAAAACACCGGAAGGCGACCGCCTCGCAAACGACACCTACGTCCGCGCAGGTGATTCGTTTGAATGGTACTGGCACGGTTTCCCCGATTCGGTTGCGGAAAAAGGACGCATCCTCGAAGCCAACCACAAAGACCGGTTCAGCTTTACATTTACCGGCGACACCATTGTTACCGTACACATTTACACCCGCGAAAGCGAAACCATGCTGGAACTCACGCAGGGGCAAATTCCGGTAGAAACCGATCCGGAGAAAAGCCTGTACGTGCAGTGCTCGCACGGCTGGCTGTTTTACCTCACCAACCTCAAATCGTACCTCGAAGGCGGCATGGACCTGCGTAACAAAAGCCTTGCGGTGAAAAGTCATTTTAAATAACAGAGCCTAAGTCGGTAAATTCCCGGTGTTCGTCGGTATCTGAAATTCCGCATGTTTTTCCTTTCTAATTTTCAGGAAAAGAAAAACGCATGCGTGCACTTTACTGTTTTGCTGCACTGCTATTTGCGGCTTTCGCCGGAAAAGCACAGCCCTTTACCAAAAACTACATCATGAGTTTTCACACCTGCGATGCCAGCTGTACCGGCTTCCAGGATCACATGGTACACCTTGCGGAATCAAACGACGGGATAACGTGGACAACGGTTCCGAACTTTGTTCCATACACGGGTAGCGTGCCGGATGTGATTGTGCGTGGTACCAAAGTGTACATCTTTACACCGGGCATGGTAAAACGCTACGATCATACCACGGGCCTGTGGGAAAACAACCCGCAACCGGTAAGCATTGTTGATTCGAATAATGTGCCCGTATCATTTGTCGATCCGTCGGCCATTGTGGACAGCAACGGCAACCTCGTGTTGTTTTTCCTCAACGCCACCGGCCTCACCGGCGATCCCGCGGGATGCAGCAGTTATCCGTGCAACAAGTATTTTGATTCAGCCACGGAAGTCCCGGGATCGGATGGTACCCAGTTCGTGATGAATGCCGGCCACCGCGCCAGCGTTACACTAAACAGCAGCCCGCAAACCGCTTCCGATCCCGATATTTATTTCGACGGTACAAATTACCAGCTCTACATTTCCAGCGGGCCTTCTACGCTTGCGGCGCACTCCGCTTCGCTGCACGGTCCGTATGCATTATACGCCCTGCCAAACAACGGCACGCTCATCCAGAACGGAGGCGTACCCTGCGGGATGTATGATACGCAGGCTTCCACCTACCGCACGTATGCGCATGCAGCAAATATGAGTGCGGCAGCGGAAATACGGATGTTTGCGCACACGGGGTTTGCATCACAACTCAGTACCTACACCACGGTTATTTCCGGTCCCATTATCGGCGAACCGGTAACTACAAAAACAGAAAGTCCGGGCATTTGCAGCAACACATTGCTAACGCTCGGCATGGCCGCGCAGCAGTCCACACTCCCCTGCCGCGTATATCCGAACCCGGTAACAACAGCAAATGATGCGCTTACCATAGAACTGGATGTACCTGCAACAACATTTACAGTTCACCTGTATGATCTTTCGGGCCGCCGCATTTACACCGAATCGTTTACCGGTCAGCAGGCAATCCTGACAGGGCTGCATCCCGCACCGGGAATTTATGTGATGGAGCTGATTTCCGGAAACCGGCGCAGTTACCGGAAAGTAACATGGCAGTGATTACGCTGCAGCATATTGCTGCGTTATAAAACAAAAGAGGCTGCCTTTTCAGACAGCCTCTTTTTTATTCCAATGAATTACTGTTTACTGTTTTACAAACGGGTAATTTGCTTTACCGGTTTCAGAAATCAGCACCAGGTTGTAGTTGCCCATCGGCAGTGCTTCAACGTTGATATCAGCAGCGCCGTTACCGGAAACCTGCTGTGTAGCAACGAGGCTACCGCGAACATCACGAATTTCGATTGTGTTAACAGCTACTTTCGAAGCATCCCAACGCACCTGCAGTGTTGTTGTTGCAGGGTTCGGCATGTAACGAACACCCGGGAAGCCGGCAATTTCGTTAATGCCGGTACATGGGTTTACAACAATTGTTCCTGTTGTAGTATTCGAACAGCCATTCGCATCGGTATACGAATATGTAATTGTGTGTGTACCGTTACCGGCAGTAAGCGGGGTAAACACACCGGCAGTTACACCCGGGCCGGTATAGGTTCCGCCTGCAGGCGATCCCTGGCTCAGTGTAATTACACCGTCATTCAAACAATGGGTACCGAGGCTGCTCATTGTAACTGTGGGCAGCGGGTTTACGGTTACTGTAGCGTTTGCCGTATTTGAACAGCCATTCGCATCAGTTCCGGTTACAGTATAAGTGAGCGTTGATGTCGGAATGAACGGAACGTTATTGGTAATGCCACCGGTCCATGCATATGAAACAGCTCCCTGTCCGAACAGTATTACCGAATCACCGGCACAAACTGTAATTGAAGACAGGTTTGTGGAAACTGTCGGAAGCGGATTAACAGTAATGTCAATCGTAGCTGTATTTACACAACCTGAACTGTCGGTACCAGTTACGGTATAGGTTGTTGTAGCTGTCGGTGAAACAGTTACCGGTGAGCCGCTGAGTGAACCCGGATTCCATGCATACGATGCAGCACCAGAACCTGAAAGGCTGGTTGAAGAACCAAGACAGATTGCAGAATCAGAAGCAGTTGCAGCAACTACCGGAAGTGCATTAACACCAACTGTAACTGTTCCTGTATTCGAACAGCCGTTGCCGTCGGTACCGTTAACAGTGTAGGTTGTAGTTGTAGCCGGTGAAACCATCAGCGGGTTGCTGGTAGAAGATCCCGGGGTCCATACATACGAAGTGGCACCGGTAGCGGTAAGTGTTGCTGAGTCACCGGCACAAATTGCAGATGCGCTTGAAGTAGCAGCTACTGTCGGCAGTGCATTTACAGTTACAGCAATGCTGTCCATCGGACCATTCAGTGCGCAGGGAACGTTTTGTCCCATTACATAGATCCAGTAGTTACCCGGAGTTGTTCCGGTTACGTTGATGGTAGTAGTTCCCTGTCCCGAGTTTAAAGTCAGGCCCGAAGGAACAGTCCACTGGTATGCTGTTGAGTTTGCATCGGTAGATGATGTATAGCTAACTGATGCACCCTCGCAGAATGCAGCCGAACCGGTAATGGTATGTGTTCCCGGTGTCGGGCTTGTCCAGGAAATAGTTACCTGTCCGTTTCCGAGCCAGATACCATTGTTAACAACGCCGCTGGTTACACCGCCGATAAACGTTGATCCGCCGCCGCCGCCGCCGCCTGCACCTTTTGAGTTACCGGCACAACCGGTAGTTCCTGCAGAACCACCGCCGCCGCCGCCGCCGCCAAGCTGTCCGCCGCCGCCGCCGCCGCCACCAACAACACTGTTGGATGAAGAGCAGCAGCAGGTTTGTCCGGCACCGCCGTTACCACCTGTGCCTGTTGTAGCCGTAGATCCCGGTCCACCAAGAAATCCGGAACAACCTACACCGGCTGCACCTAATGCACCCTGTATGCTTCCGAAGTTTCCGCCTTTACCGCCACCGGCAACGCCAGAGCTTTGGGGCGAGTCATTGCCATTTACGCCAACTCCGCCGCCGCCGAAACCGCCGTTTCCACCTACACCACCAACACCGCTGCCTTCGTGGCAACCGCCACGTCCGCCGCCGCCGCCGCCACCGGCAGTGATTACACGGTTTGCTTCTGCTGTGCCGCCGATACGGATATCTGTTGCGCCACCGCCGCCACCGGCATTCTGTGATCCGCCGTTGGCACCGCCGTTAAAACCGCCGGCAGGTGTTGCACCCTGGCCACCTACGAAAATATTCAGAATATCGCCGGGAGCTACAGCACGGAAGCCTTCTGCATATCCGCCGAGTCCGCCGTTTCCACCGGAAACATTGTTTCCGCCGAGCGCACCCGAGCCGCCCTGTGCACCCCAGGTTTGAATAAATACAGAAGTTACACCGCAGGGAACCGTAAAGGTCTGGATGCCTCCTGTAAAGTTAAATGTGGCTGTTTGCGCAGAAAGCCCGAGGGACAATCCGGCAAATAAACCAACTAATACGTTAGTTTTTCTCATGAGTTGTTTGGTTTGGTTTAGTTCGGAAAAATACGCCTAAAATTGGTTCTACCCTAAAAAGAGCGAAATAAACAAGTCGTTTAATCCTGTACAATGCCGCCTGCACTGGCTTAATGCCGGCAGCTAATCTTTTAATAAGGAACTGTTTACGTGCAAATCATGTTCACGTAATTTTCAGGAACACCCCTATACACTTTTTATGCGCGGATCAAATTGAAAGGATTCGGTACGCAGCAATTTGATTTTCGGGAAATCGGGATGTGACGTATTTAAAACGTAATTAAATTCATCCGGGATTATTGCAGAAGGTACTTCCAGAACGGCACTTTCGCGACGCATTGCCCACGAATCACCAATGGAGCGGGTATAGGATGAAGCAGCCCATTCCCGCCAGGTAGTTTCCAGCTGATGAAGCGGAATGGATGTGATTTTCAGATCGTCCGGTATTTGAATGAGCATTGTTCGGAAATTCTGGCTGAGTCCTTGTCCGTCGCGGTGTACCACGTTTTCCAGGCAGGCCAGTGAGCGTGAACTGGCAGCATATAACACATAAACGCCTTTGGAATTCCACCGTGCAGCGTTTCCGGAAGCGACCAGTTTGTCGGCCCATTTTTCGAGTGAAATCCTGTAAACGATCATGGCTCAGGCGAGATCTCCGTATTCGATGCGGATAACTTCTTCGGTGACAAGTTCGGTGCCGCCGGGGGTTTGGATGAGTTCGAAGGGAACCTGCCGGCCCAATCCAAATGCGGGCTGGTGCATCCAGGTGTTAAAGGATGTAATGCTGCCGAATACCTCGTAGCCTTTTTCGTAAAGAGAAATAATGCGGATGAGGTGCTCGGCGGTGGAGCGATCTAAGAGGGTGGCATTGCTGCGGTAACGGGTAAGCGTTTTGAGAGAAAGCTGTAGTTTCTCGGCAAGCTGTTCTTTGGAGATGGCTGCCTTATCGGCAAACTGAAAAAACAAACCAGAAGGAACACCGGCTGCCGCTTTAATATAAACCGCGAGGTTGTCGCCGGCTTTAACGGCATAGGAGGCGAGTTCGGGATTTGCTTTGGAACGGCTCCGGGGGGTGTAGTTTGATTTAAAAGCGGGAGCTACTGCCAAACCGTATGCCTGGAAGGGCTCCGCAGCAATAAGATGTGCTGCAGCCGGATTTTTTTTAAGGGGTTTGGCCTTGCTGGCGGATGCGGGGGCTGTTTTTTTCTTTTTCATTTCTTTTTTCCTCCACCACAAATATAGACTTTTTTCCATTGCACAATATACTTTTGTCTACATCTTTTCAACACCCTCCCATTTCCCCTTTTCAGGTAGTAATATATGTTGCTCCCCGGCAAGCGCCGAATTTTGTACCTTTGCACCGTTTTATACCAAAAAACTATGTTGCATAAAATTGAAGAAGCGCTCGAAGCGATCAGGGCCGGAAAAGTGATAATTGTGGTGGATGATGAAGACCGCGAAAACGAAGGCGACTTCATTACCGCAGCGCGCAATGTTACACCGGAAGTAATCAACTTTATGGCCACTCACGGCCGCGGCCTGATCTGTGCTCCCATCATTGAAGACCGTGCTGACGAACTGGGCCTCGAACTGATGGTGCGAAACAACTCGTCCATTCACGAAACGCCTTTTACGGTTTCTATTGACCTGCTTGGGCATGGCTGTTCTACCGGAATTTCGGCACACGACCGTTCAAAAACCATCCAGGCGCTGATTGATCCGACTATCCGCCCGGAAGAATATGGCAAACCGGGACATATTTTCCCGCTCCGCGCCAAAAAAGAAGGTGTGCTGCGTCGTGCCGGCCATACCGAAGCCACCATTGACCTTGCTCGCATGGCCGGTTTTGAGCCGGTAGGTGCACTGGTCGAAATCATGAATGAAGACGGAACCATGGCGCGTCTTCCCGAACTGCTGGAAATTGCCAAAAAGTTCGATCTGAAAATCATCTCCATCAAAGACCTCATTGAATACCGCCTGCGCACAGAAACCGTTATCCATAAAGACGTGCAGGTACAACTGCCCACCCGCTTCGGCAGTTTCGAACTGGTATGTTATACGCACGAAACCACCGCACAGCAGCACCTCGCACTCATCAAAGGCAGTTGGGAAAAAGAGGAACCCGTATTGGTGCGTGTGCATTCGTCGTGCATGACCGGCGATATTTTCGGATCGTGCCGCTGCGATTGCGGACCACAACTGCAGAAAGCCATGGAACTGATTGAAGCCAATGGCAAAGGCGTAATCCTGTATATGAACCAGGAAGGCCGCGGCATCGGGCTGCTGAATAAACTGAAAGCATACAAACTGCAGGAAGAAGGCCGCGATACCGTGGAAGCCAATATCGAACTCGGGTTCCGTATGGACGAACGCGATTACGGAATCGGTGCACAGATCCTGCGCGATCTTGGTATCTCGAAAATAAAACTGCTCACCAACAATCCGAAAAAACGCGCCGGCCTGATGGGTTACGGCCTCGAGATTGTAGAAAATGTGGGACTGGAAATCAAGTCCAATGCCCACAACAAACTGTATCTTGAAACCAAGCGCGACAAAATGGGCCACACACTCAAGATGGGCGAATAAGCCACGTGCAATATTTTAAAGCGTAACGCGTTTCAGAAACATACCATAACCATTCTCCCATGTATTCACTCCGGCTCCTGGTGCCCGCGCTCCTGCTTTGTTTTAAACTTACAGCGCAGGAAGCGATTCCCGAAACGTATGTTCCGTTTGAACCCAAACGTGTAAAAGTAGAAGCCCCGCAGGAAGCCGTCATAAACGCGGCATGGGATGCGCTGCCCGTGGGCAAACGTATGCGCCTTACTACGCTTTCGCCGGCCGAAAACAAACTGAAGAATGCCGACCGCATGGTGCTTTCTGAAAAACGGTGTCAGTACATCATGAAGTACCTTATGAAACTGGATATTCCGGTAACCTCCTACGCGGTACTCATTAATCCGTTTGACAAAAAGAAAAAACCGGCCGTAAGTGAAATGACCAACGCCGGTTACCGCACCATGACCAGCGCCGGGCAAGGCATTTATACCGTGGTGCTTTACCGCGAAGGATACGAAGGCATTCCGTTCACCGGCAGCGATACCATGGATTATGAGTTTACATCGTGCCAGGACCTGAAACTCAATATTGGTGCCGGCGGCCAGTTAATCGGCATGCAGGGCACTGTAATTATTTTCCCGCCGGCCGCGCTGGTGTATGAAAATGGCGACAAACCGGAATGCGACATTGCCGATATCTGCCTCCGCGAGTTTTATGAAAAAGGCGACATCCTCGCAGCAGGCCTCACCACACATTCCGGCAGGCGCATGCTGCAGAGCGGCGGCATGATTTACCTGCAGGCCACCTGCAAGGGCAAAAAAATGCGCCTCGTGAGCGGTAAAACAATCAAAGTGCAGTTTCCGACCAACGGTGCCAAAAAAGAAAAAGGCATGCATACGTTTTACGGCCGCCACCAGGATAACCTCACCAACTGGGTGCCGTCAATCCGGGAAGAAGGAAAAACACAGGACAAACCCAAACCGGAAGTGCTCATTGCACCGATTGAAGGCGAAGGCGATAGCGAAATCGAATACGAAGGCGAAGAAGAACAAATGTACGCCGATAAAAGCGAAGCCTATTTTATGGAAAGTTCACGCCTCGGCTGGATCAACTGCGACCGGTTTTATGATATCCCGGAAAAAACAGACCTGTTTGTAAAAGCCGACAGTGCAATGAAACCTTCGGTACGCCTCGTGTTTGCAGACATCAAATCGGTGGTGCCGGGTTATAAATACGGCAAGGATTACACCGTAAAATTTGATGATATGCCGAAAGGAAAAGTGGCAACCGTGGTGGTGTTTGTTACCAAAGGCGACCAGATTTACCTCGGTATGGAAGAAGTAACCTTAGGCAAAGTAACAAACCTGGATGTGGCCATGCGGCCTGTGAGCAAAGATGAATTCCGGAGGGAAATCGGTGCCTTGAATTAAATCTTGTGTTTGATCTGGTCTACCAGTTCAATAAACTCCTTCTTCTTTTTGATATCCGGGTTCCAGGTTAATCCCATCGCGGCGAGGTCGAGCGTTTCGGTAACGGTGGCGCCTTCTTTTTCTCCTTCGCGCGCAAGAATGTACACCATATCCGAAATGGCCATGGCGTTTTCGATGTCGTGGCTTACAATCACCAGCGTGTTATGATCATGCAGCTGCGATACTTTTACAAGCAGATCCACCACCCGATCCAGCACCAGCACATCGAGGCCGGAGAACGGCTCATCAAACAAAATAAAATTATTACCGGCCAGCACCTGCTGCAATATGCTCACCCGCTGGCGTTGACCGCCGGAAAGCTGCATCGGGTATTTTTTAAGATGTTCCTTGATCTGGAAATCGTCCGCGTGTTTTTCGATGATGTCTTTGATCTGCTTTTCCGTTAATTTCTGTCCCGACTGCACGAGACCGATCTGCAGGTTCTGGTATACCGTACGGTGATTAAACAGGATGTAATTCTGCGGCACAATGCCTACTTCACCGGGTTGTACCGGGTGCTGATCAACGCCAATGTGAACCGTTCCCGAAGTCGGTTTATTAAGCCCGGCCAGTATTTTAAACAACTGCGTCTTCCCGATCCCGCTCCGCCCGATAAGCGAAACGATCTGCCCCTGCTGTATATCCGGACGGGTTATGTTCAATATCTTGAAATTGACATCGCGCAGAATCGTTTTATCGTATTTCAGGCTCACGTTCTCAACGTGGAGCAGGCATTCGTTACGCTGGTAGTTCATTATTTCGACGTTCCGAGATTCGTGTAAGGGAATAACCATTTGCGCATTTGTCCGAGCAGCAGGTCGAACAAAATACCGATCACAAAAATGATGATCAGGATTGCAAACACGGCCGGCAGGTTCACCACCTTGTTGTATTTGATGATGAGCGTACCCAGCCCGCCTTCCGACATGCTGTACCCTTCCACCATCGTAATCATCATCCACGCAATGGCAAAGTTCTGGCGCATCACTTCAAACACGCTATCGAAACGGCCCACGATCACCACTTCCCACAGTGTGCGCCACGTGCTCATGCGCAGGGTGCGGCAGAGTTCGTATTCCTGGCGATTGATTTCCGAAATGATCGATAGCAGCGAGGTGGTGAAAAACGGAACAATACCGAAAATAAGCAGGCTCATTTTCAGTTGTGAACCATTGCTCGTAATCAGCACAAACAAAAAGATGAGGCCGGTTAACGTGAGGTAACGGCACTTCACAATAAAGTTGGCAATGGGTTCAAACACCGGGATGAGCGAGAGGTAGGAAATCAGCAGCGCAATAACAATAGAAATACCCATGCCTTTCAGCGTGAGGATAAGACTTGCGAAAAAGTCATCCATGAAACTGGAGCGCGTAAACACCTCGTTCATCGCCGACAGCACCCTGCCCGGTGTCGGTATCAGGTCGCCGCTGGCAAACTGCCATAGCAATACCGCGATAACGATTTCGATTGCGGCCAAAATAAGAACCGTTTTCCGGTTGATTACGGAAAACGGTTCGAAAAGTGCTTTAATATTCATGCCTGTTGATTAGCGAATTAATAAGGCAATACAATTGGTTACTGACCGAGTACGATCTGCACGCGGCGATTTTTGGCTTTGCCGGCAGCAGAAGAGTTGTCAGCAATCGGCTGCGACTGGCCAAAGCCTTTCGACTCGATACGGTTTACCGAAAGCCCTTTGCTTACAAGGTACTTTTTCACCGCAGCAGCGCGTTCTTCCGAAAGCAGCTGGTTTTTATCGGCGTTACCGGTATTGTCGGTGTGTCCGTAAACACCCAGTTTCAGGTTCTCCGCAACAACCGCGCTGTTTTTGATTTCTTCAAGAACTGCGTACGATTCCGGGAGAATTTCAGAACTGCCGGTAGCAAACTGGATTTCATACGACTTGGATGAAACCACATCCTTGATATCTTCTTTTTTGTAGTTCACCGCAATGGCTTCGCCGGTAAGCAGTTCCGGGTGGTTAGCAATTACAGTTGCGATAAACGATTTGTCAACCACAGTTGAATACTCCGGATACGTCGGATTGTCAACCGGGTACAGTTTTTTAATGATGTCGCCGAAGGTGATGTACACCGCTTTGTAACGGTCCAGTTTGTCATCACCCAGTCCGAAGGTGTTTGCCGCATCGGCCAGGTTAAACGCCATAGAACCGCCCAGGTTCACTTCGTTGCCCTGCATGTCTTTTTCTACAATGCCGTCGTAGTATTTCATCCAGTATGCACCGTTCTGTTCGTTATATACTTTGGCAGAAACATCGGCAGCAAATTTTTTGGCATCGCTGAACGAACGTACCTGATCGCCGGCCTGGGCCAGTGCAACAATCAGGTTCTCCACATCCATGCGGTGATCGTTCAGGTATTTTTTAATGGTGATGGTGATGTTCGGCATCTGGGTCGAATATTGCTTGGTAGAAGCAATGGTAACCAGTCCACCTTTTTTCTGCGCGATGTTAACGTCGCCGGGAGTCCAGGTAGCAACGGCATCCACGCCTACTTCAATTTCTTCGGCCGTGATTTTACCGTCTTTTACAATTTTGCGTTTTTCTTTATAGCCGGTGATGTAGTTGTTTGCAGCAGCCAGGAAGTCAGGTGCGGCAATCAGGTTGATCGCGTCTTTATCGTATGTTTTTTCATCCGGGTTTACTTTCAGGCCGTTATCGCCTGCCCATTTGAGCATGATGTTCATATCACCATCTTTCAGTACGCAGCATACGGTGCGGCCGATGGCGTTTTTCGGATCCAGCTTCCACGAAGCCGGGCCCATCAGCTGGTCTTCTCCATACGATTTACCCATGGCATAAAAAGCCACCGGCTGGTATTCCGGACCGAGCGGCTCCAGTTCTTTTGCAAGACTGGCAAAAAACACCGGCATACCGTCGCCCATAAACGAGGCGAAAACACCGGGCGTCTGCGGATCATTTTTGTAATCCTGCGCAAACTTTACAATGTCGGCGATGGATTTGAAGCAGTCGTCCTGGCGCACTACTTCCACCTGCAGTTTCGCATTGTCAATCAGCGAACCTTTGGTGGTCATCGGGCCGCCGTTGGCGTACATGAGCGGGAACTGGCTGTTCCAGGCCATCACTTTCCAAACAATCTTCGATCCGCCGTTGGCAGTCGGTTCTGCTGAAGGCAGGTTGTATTTCGTGGTCTGTGCCTTAAAAGACGAGTTCGGTTCATCCGGCAGGGCCAGTGTTCCTACAACAGTCGTTTTCAGTTCTGAATCTTTCGGCAGTTTGCTGAACCAGAAATAATATGCGGCATAAAGCCCTCCAACAAAAAGTGCAATGATTGCAATTTTACCAGCAGGTTTAATTTTAGTTGCCATAGTGTACTTCTATTTATCGTGTTAAAATTGTTCGTTTAAAATCTGAAATTTATTTAAGCAGGTCGTTGTAGCTGTCGCTGTTGCCGCCGCTGTTCGTATTGGAATGTGTCACCGGGTTTGCAGTTGACGTATTCAGGCGGAACTTGTCGTCGTTGCCAAATTCTTCCAGCATCTTAATGCCTTCCTGTTCGTAAGTTGCATTGTCCAGGTCAATCGAGCGCATGAAGTCGGACGAATAGCTGATCGCCTTTTTCATGTTGGCCAGTTTGGTGGCAATGTCTTCTTTCAGGTATTCCATCGACTGCTCCACCATCAGTTTCTTTTCCGGGTCGCCGTTAAAGATTTTCATGGCCGAAGTAAGCGCCTTGTTGCCTGATGTTACCGACTTGTACAGGTCTTTTTTCAGTTCCAGTTCGTTCTTCGCATCTTCGATGAGGTACGCACTGTTTTTGTGGATCTTGGTCAGGTAATCACCAATGCGCGCCAGGTTGTCGCGGATGGGCGTAAGCTGTTTGATGTACTCGTTGAGGCGGCCGATCTGGCGTGTGGCGTTGCCAAGTTCGGGCAGCATGTTGCGGTCTTTTGCAACCTGTGCTTTCACCACGAGTTTGTTCAGCTCGTCATTTTTCTCTTTGATCTTGAGATCAATTTTCTCTTTCTGCGCATCCACATCTACCGTTTGTTTGTAGAGTTTTTCGCGCTGCTCTTCCATGTCTTCGATGTAATCTTCGGCAATCAGGAAGGGATCAAGCTCAATCACCAGGCCAACGAGTTTACGCATCAGCCATTCGTAAAAGTAATAGAGGCTGAGGCGCAGTTTGCGGTGTGTGATTGCGTACAGGAATACGAAAAGGCACACACAGGCTACTGCGAAGTTGAATGTATTCCACACCACGGTGGTGAGAATCGGTACCACAAACCAGCCAACAGCAACAAGCGCTGCGATACCGGCAAGTATCCCGAATTTACCGCCCGGACGGTTCCAGTACGAGCGTAATTTTTCTTTTCCGTCTGTCGGGAAAATGTTCGTTTCCATAAGCTAAATCAAAGAATGGTTTTAATTTTTTCGATATCACTGGTAATCTTGGTGAGCATGGCCTGGCAGGCTACGTTGTAACCGCCTTTGCTGCTGCTGATCTTGGCCTCCTCATCAATCACTTCTTTTTTCAGGGTGGTAATACGGCCCTGTGCTTCTGTAATTTCTTTGGTCAGCTTCTGAATCATTTCCGAATTCGACGCAATTTTCAGTTCCAGTTCTTTCACTAAGCTCTGGCGCGTCTGTATTTCCTGGCCGGCCTTTGCGGCAGCGGCTTTTTCAAATGCGGCTTTGTCTTTTTCCACCACCTGCAGGTATGCACCGGCCGTGCTCAGCAGTTTGTCTTTGGTCAGGCCCTGGATGGTGAGCGAAGCATACGTTGCACCGAACCGCGCTTTTTCATCCGGAATGTGCGCCTCCAGCGTGTCCATCATTTTCATGAACTCGTAATAATCCGGACCGGGCAGGTTGGTTTCGTCAAACAGTTTGTCGAAATGCCGCTCAAATTTGTCCAGTTCATCCTTGCTCAGGTTGTTGGCAAAAGTGGTTGTTACCGGTCGCGAGGTAAAATCGGCCGGCGGCACATCAGATGAAGATGATTGTTCCGTTTTCTGCGGATCTTCTTCAATCTCAACGAAAAAGCCCATTGCTTTTTTGAAAAAACTCATAGTTCGGTGGTGTTAAGCGGTTCAAAGATAATATTTTTTCCTCCCGGCGAACGGGAAAATTGACTGATGTTCCGCAGGATGAAAAATCGCGCAGAAACGTGCAGTAATTCCGGGAAATGAGGAGGGAAAAATGAAAACGGTGTAGTTGTTTTTACATTTTCAGTTTGAATGGTGATAATGCAGTGAAAAACAAGCAGCAGCTACGTTTGTTTAAGACAAGCGCATTTTTTCTTTAAAAAAGTTAAACTGTACTGATTTTCAACTGGTTAATTTTCACAAAACACGAACACCGATCACGCAGATATCGTCCACCTGCTCGTAATTCCCTTTCCAGTTGCGGAAATGCTGTCCCAGTTTTTGCTGCTGCACGGCCGTACTTTCCGGCGACAATTCGGCAAGCAGTTTTACAAAATTGGAGGTCTTGAATTTCTTGCCTTTTTCACCGCCGAACTGATCGGCATACCCGTCGGAACTCATGTAAATCAGATCGTCTTTTTCCAGCTGCAGTTCCTGCGCCGTAAACGGTTTGATGTTGCCCGCATAAATACCAATGGGTTGTTTGTCGGGGCGCAGATCAATTACTTCACCTTTACGGATGATGTACACCGGCGTGTTTGCCCCGGCATAGGCCAGCAAGCGCGTCTGCGGATTAAAACGGCACAGCGTGATGTCCATACCGTCGCTGCTTTCACCAAAATTTCCTTTTTGTTTCAGCGCCAGGATTACACGGTCGCGGAGCCGGTTCAGGATTTCGGCGGGATCGGTGATGCGTTCTTCGTTTACAATCTGGTTCAGCAATCCCGAACCGAGCATACTCATAAACCCGCCGGGAACGCCGTGCCCCGTACAATCCACCACCGCCCACAGCACCGCACCGGCATGATCGGAGTACCAGTAAAAGTCGCCGGACACAATGGCTTTGGGCTGGTAAAAAATAAAATGATCCGGAAGTCCTGCAAGCATCGTCTGGCGCTCGGGCAGAATGCTTTGCTGGATGCGCTGCGCGTAGTGGATGGAATCGGTAAGCTCTTTGTTTTTCTCTTCAATGATTTCTTTCTGCACCTTTATTTTTTCTGCGTTCTGCACCACTTCCGCCGTGCGTTCGTGAATTTCGGTTTCTAATTTTTCCTTGTAAGCGCGCGAAGCCCGTTCGCGGTAGCGTATCACATACACAATCACCAGCAGCGCGGCCCCCAGCAGCAGCAACACAAACCACCACGTGGTCCAGAACGGACGGCTGATTTCAAACGGCAGGCGGAGCAGTTCACTCTCGCGACCGTAAGCGTTGGTCATTTTTACTTCCAGCACATACGCACCGTGATCAAGACTCGTAAAACGGAAACGGTTCGATGTGCCGTTATCCAGCCAGGTTGTATCCAGGCCAACCAGCCGGTAATAAAAACGGTGCGGTGTGGGTGCATAAATCTGGCTCGGACGCACTTCAAACGTAAGGAAGTTTTCGTTCCAGGCCAGGTGTACATCTCCTTTTGTAAATGCATCGCGTTGTTCGCCGCTGAGGGTATCCTCGGCAATGAGTACCTGCTTCAAAAACAGTTTCGGCTGCAGTCGGGGAATCATAATGCGGCGCGGATTAAACACCACCACCCCGTTCATCGAAGCCATATAAATTTTTCCGGCGTTATCGGTTTGCGCCACCGAAGGCATAAATCGGCCCAGGCGCGCACCAAGAAGATTACCGAAGCGGTACCTTTTATCGTTTTTCGCATCCCACATTAAAATATCGTCGGCCATCGCAAACCAGGCAATGCCCTGCTTATCAATAATCATGGTATTCACCGTTTCGCGGCCGATACCGATTTTGCTGTTCAGCAGTTTCGCTTTACCTGTTTTGTAATCAAACGCATACAGTCCGTTTGCCGAACCGATCCACACTTCACCTGCAGGTGTCAGCATCGCCGAAGTAATCGTACTGTCGGGAAAATACCCTTCGCGTTTGTCGGGTCCGTAAACTTTAAACGATTTGTCTGCCGGATTAAAAATTACAAAGGCCCGTTCGCCGCCGGCAATCATCCAGCGCCCATCGGGCAGTATAAACGAATAGGTTTCCCGGATTTCAAAACCTTTCAGCGTTGCAAACACGTTCAAACGGCCGGCCAGCTTATCCACTTCGTATATCCTGCTTGTGTTTATGAAGCTCAGGTAATCCTGGCAAAACAATTTTTCATGATACCCCTGGTGGCGAAAAAGAATGTTGAATAATTTCCGGTCATCCACGCATTTCAGCAGTTGCAGCCGGTCTGGAGCGGTATCGAGCAGTGCTGCCCCGCCGATGGTTATGGTCAGCATCTGCCCGTTGTCAAGCGTTTTAAAGTTACCAACCCGCGGATTTACATCCGATGCCACTTTTTTCGGAACGATGTTTTTAATCAGGCGTTGGTTTTCGGGATCATACACCGAAATGCCGTTTTCGTTGGACGCATAAATTCTTCCGTCCGCACTGATCAGCATCTGGTTTACCGGAATCGGTTGCTGCGAACGGTTGGAGAAATCCAGCTTCATGTTTTCCCACGGGCAAATGGAGAACTGCTGCAGACGCGGATTGTAGATGCTGAACGCACCCGATTCGGTACTGATCCAGATGTTTTCTTCGGGATCTTTGCGCACCGTCAAGATGTGGTTATCCGCAATGCTTGTCTCCTGCCCGATTTTAAAGGTGAGGTAACGCACATCTTTCGTCAGCACATTCACCAGCATTACGCCTGAATTGGTTGTGGCAATCCACAGCCGGCCGCTTTCATCCACCGCATAATTGCGCGCATTCTCGAGGTTGTTCTGCGATTTTATAAACTGTTTGCCGGTAACGCGCGATGCGATTTTGTTGCGTGTATCCAGGCGAATGAGGCAGCTGTATGTTCCGAACCACAGATTTTCGTATTCGTCGCGATAAATAAAATTGGTGATTTTAATGGCTGCGCTGATCTGGAACGCTTCTTCCGCATCAATGCCGGTAAGGTATTCCGCCAGCGGAAACGGTGTAAAGGTTTCTTTTACCGGGTCGAAATAACAGGGATCGGCTTTCGGATTTTTTTCATCAAAAAAACCAAGCAGCACACGGCCGTCAGGCAATTCCAGGAAACCTTTTACCACATTGCAGGGAATGTTTTTCGGGCTGTCCGCTTTACTTCCATCACGCACATAAATTTTAAACGTGCCCTTGTCGCGGTCCATTTTCACCAGCCCGCTTCCCCAGGTCGAAATCCAGAAATTGCCTTTCGAATCTTCGCGGAAACCCGTAACGCGGAAGGGCGGAAACCCGCCTTTGCCCGTGGTATCAGCCGGGTAATGCGTAAACCTGTTTTCGAACACCTGGTAACGCGAAATACCGGACAGGTCGCTGTAACACACCCACAGGTCGGAGCGTTCATCAATATACACCGAACGTATTTTATTGCTGAGCGGGGAATTCGCATCGGCGGGATTATGTTTCAGCTTTTGCGATGTGTAGCCATCAAAATACACAATGCCGTTTTCCGAAGCCATCCACATGCGGCCCTGTTTGTCCCAGTGCTGAAAATACGCCGGTTCGTCGGGCAGTTTTTCTTTGGCAAGCTGCTGAAAGATGGGTTCACCGGCCTGCTGCGCAGCAAGTCGGGTAACCAGGAACAGGAGTAAACATGTGTTGCGTAAATAGGTGTGCATAACCAAGGAAGCGGAAAATTACACATTTCCCGGAATATCAGAATTTTTTATACTTGGCAATCGCGTCTGAAAATACACCGGCTCGGAATTGTAAAAAAATGAAGTTAGCGCGGATTTTGTGTGTAGTTCAGTGCGGTTGCTAATCCGTGCTGAACTAACGGCTTAAGCGCGGAGATTCGTGAACAGGAGTGTAATTATACACGCGCAAATCGTATGCTGTCACGGATTATCCTGCTCACATGCACCCCACAAAACCTGTCAAGCGGGAGGCATGATCCGCGACAACATCAAAAAAGGAATGGCGAAGTGGCTTGCTTTTTTAGCAGCAATTGCCTTGATTGTTTCACAACCGCGGATCAACCGGTTCGCTTTCCAGCGCCAGCACCCCGAACACACACTGATGCACCATGCGCAGCGGCTGTTTCTGAATAAAACGTTCGAGCGCTTCTGCGCCCAGCGCAAATTCGCGGAGGGCCATGGAACGTTTATGCGAGAGGCCGCGTTTCTTTAATCGTGTTAAATGAATTTCGCGCGTGTATTCCGGGCCGTAGATGATGCGCAGGTATTCGCGGCCGCGGATTTTGATGGCGGGCTGCACCAGGCCTTTTTCGCCGCGCACCACAAACTCCAGCGGTTTTACCACCATGCCCTCCCCGCCTTTGCCCGTCATTGCGGTCCACCAGGCAGCAGCTGCGTTCACATCCGTTTCATTGTCAAGATCAACTACGCGGTACGGTGTTGCAAGTAACATATTCGGGTCGGCTTCGCACATGGCCTTTATCGCTTCCATGTGCCAGCGGTGGTCTTTGTCGAAATACGTTTTGCCTTCGGATGCGAGAATGTGAAACGGTGCCAGTTTGTAATCATCCAGGCTGTTCACTTCCCAGCAGTAATTGCGGTACGCTTTGATGTAATCGTGCAGCAACGTTTCGCGCTCGGTATAACTTTGCAGCAACGCAGCGGCTTCGGGTAAACGCGCAACTGTTTTTTCCAGCGCATTTACCGCGCTGCCGAGGCTGTGCGTGGCGGCTGTGCCGGTGGCGGCATATTGTTCTTCGAGCAGCTTCTGCGCTTTGGCCGACCAGGGCATCAGTTCACAGTCGAGGCACACCCAATCGGTTTCGTGTGTTTCCCAGAACTCCGATGCAGTGAGTGCTTCGTTCAGCCGCTTCAGAAATGCCTGTTCCGTGGTTTTATCATCTGCAAAAAAAGCACGGCCGGTGCGTGTATAAATTATGCCGATGCCTTCGCCGGTAATGCCAAAACGTTCGCTGATTACTTTTTCGTTTTTGCCGATCACCACCACCGCACGCGAACCCATGTGTTTTTCTTCGCAGATCACCTGCCGCACGCCCTGGCTGCGGTAATACGCAAACGCTTCGGCAGGATGTTCAAGAAATTCCGGCAGCGTGCTCGTTTCGCTTGGCGACATGGTGGGCGGCAGATAGATGAGCCATTTCGGGTTCACCGCAAAACGGCTCATTACTTCCAGCGCAGCGGTAGCCTGCTCTTCGCGGATGATGACGTTGTTTGCATATTGCGTAGTGATGATCTGTTTACCAAGCAGGTCTGCAATGTCGGGTGTATCGTCGTGTTCCTGCTGCGCATTAAGCCCTGTATTAAATTCCGAACCGATGGGTTTGCGCGGCACAGCATACTGCAGGTGTGCGGGCACCTGCACAATTTCTTTTTCGGGATAACGCAGGGCAGTAAGTTTTCCGCCGAACACGCAGCCGGTATCAATATCAATCGTATTGTTGAGCCACTGTGCGTGCGGCACGGGCGTGTGGCCATACACCACCATGGCTTTGCCGCGGTATTCCAGTGCCCAGTTGTGGCGCACGGGCAAACCAAATTCATCCGTTTCGCCGGTGGTTTCACCAAACAGGCAGAACGAACGCACAGCGCCGGAGGTGCGGCCCTGCAGTTCTTCTTTCAGGCCGGCGTGTGCCACCAGCAGTTTGCCGTCGTCGAATATTAAGTGACTGATGAGGCTGTCAATAAACTTTTTCACCTGCGTTTTAAATACATCGGTTTCGGTGGCAAACTGTTCCACACTGCGTTCGAGGCCGTGCTGCAGTTTTACCGCGTTGCCGTTGAAATACTTCATCAGTTTTTCATCGTGGTTGCCCGGCACACAAAACGCCACGCCATCGTGTACCATACTCATTACGAGGCGAAACACATCAGGCGTTTTCGGGCCGCGGTCGCACAGGTCGCCTACAAAAATGAGGCGGCGGCCGGCGGGCGGAGTAACGCGGTAGCCGTGATGCACATCGTCAACAGGAACGGTTTCAATACCGTAACCGAGTTGCTGCAGCAGCGTCTGCAGTTCATTAAAACAGCCGTGCACATCACCGATGATATCAAACGGACCGTGTTCGTGTTTCATGTTATTCCACACGCGGGTGCGGGTAACCTGCTGCACGGCTTTTACTTCTTCCGGCGAATTAAAAATGAAACTGTTTTTAAATCCCTCTTTGCGCAGCAGCCGCAGTGAGCGTTTCAGCTGGGCCTGCTGGTTCGGAATCACGTGATCACCAAAGGTACGGTCGCCGCGTTTGCTGTGACGATCAAGCAATACGGGCAGCGGCATGTTAAATGCGATGGCGTAACAATGCGTATGGTATTCCCGCGCCAGTTTCAGCCACATGCTTCGGCTGTCGGGCTGTATGTTGGTGGCATCAATTACTGTAAGCAGGCGGTTCTTCAGGCGTTTGGCAGCCATATAACGTGCCAGTTCAAACGCATCGGCAGTGGCTTCAAGGCTGTTTTCATCATCGCTCACCCACGCGCGGCAGGCATCGCTGCTGATGACTTCGGTGGGTTTGAAATGCAAACGGGCAAAGCTGCTTTTGCCGCTGCTGCTGGGGCCTACAAGCAATACGAGGCAAAATTCGGGGAGCTGGAGTTGCATTTTTTTATTCTTTTCTTTTGTTTGGGTGTGCAAAATTAACCCAAATTAAGCAACAGAAAAATTTGTTTGTCTTTTATTCTGTAGACGTTTTTTCTGTTGCTTCAATTTGAGCATCCCGCAGCATTTGATTCATAAAATTGCTTTTCCGTCAAATGCGGATTGCGGGATTAACGGAATTTATTTCCCGATAAAAAAGGAATCGTATTCCAACCATACTATCATTTACTTCGTTTCAGGAATAAACGCCACAACTGCATTTATGCGCATCATTCTTGCCGACAGCCACGGCCCCGTAATGGGCAAAGACCAGACGAGTGCAAGCCTCAGCCTGCTTTATCTTGCTTCCTACATCCGCAAATACAGCGATCAGGCCTGCGAATTTCAATATATCCCGCAGGCCAAAAGCGATTCGTATCACCTGGAGCAACTGGCAGAATTTAAACCGGCCATTTATGCGGTATCGTTTACTTCGTTTTCGGCATTGGTTACGTACGAACTGATCCAAAAAATCAAGGTGCAGTTTCCGGATGTGCTGGTGGTGTGCGGCGGGGCGCATGCGATTGATGCTTCGCAGGAAATCCTTGAAAAATCAGGTGCCGATATTTGTGTCATCGGCGAAGGAGAAATTACGTTTCTCGAAATTGTAAATCACCTCGCTGATATTAAAAACAAACAACCGCAAATCAACGGCATCAGTTACCTGGAGAATGGAATTTACCGGCGCACCCCGACCCGCGAATTGATTGACGATATCGATACGATTCCCTTCCCGGCCCGCGACCTGGTGAATGATGCCGATTTCTGCGGACTCACCTACTCCAAAGCCCGCCCGAATACGGAAATGGTGGTTACCCGCGGCTGCCCGCTGCGCTGCGTGTTCTGCGCCAACCCGGTGTTCCGTTTAAAGAACGGCCCGCTCTACCGCGCACGTACACCCGAAAACATCGCGGAAGAAGCCGAACAATTGTACCAGCTCGGTTACCGCGAAATTTATATTCACTCCGATGAGCTGAATGTAAAGCTCGACTGGTCCATCAATGTTTGCAAAGCACTGGCTGCGCTCGGACACAAAGACCTTTATTTTCAATGCAACCTGCGCGTGGTACCCATGTCGGAAGAGCTGGCCTACTGGCTGAAACAGGCCAATTTCTGGCTGGTGCGCATCGGGCTGGAAACCACCAGCGACCGCGTACTCACAGGGATCAAAAAGAAAATGTCCTTTGAAAAAACGAAAAACGCCTGCCAGTTGTTGAGTGCGCAGGGCATCAAGGTTTTCGGGTTTACGATGTTGTTCAATTACTGGGAAGAAAACGGGCAGGTGCAGCACGAAACAGCAGAAGAAGTGCAAAAAACCATCAGCGATGTTTATGGGCTCTGGCGCAAAGGATATCTGCATTACACCAGTTGGGCCTTTGCCTGCCCGGTTCACGGCTCCGAACTGTATGACATTGCGCTGCGCCATAACATGATTACCAAAGACTATTATCCCGGCGACCAGTGGAATACATTTGATTACCTGCAGGGCATTTCGAAAAAGGAATTCAACCGCATTTATGCCCGTGCGCGGCGGCAGCAGGCCATTATGGCGCTCCGTTCCGGTAATTTTGAATGGCGCAACTATAAAGGAATTGCACGCAAAGCGTACACCATGTTTTTCGGGCGGCCGGAAAATTAAACGGATCTATAAAACGCTTCGCGCATTTCGGCCAGCATGGTTTCTGCTACCTGCACATCCGGTGCTTCGGGCAGTGTACACGTTTTGTAAGCTGCTTCTATTTCAAGCAATTTATCATCAGCGCGTTTTAACAAATCATCGTATTCAAACTCCCCGCGGCGTATGCTGAGCAGGAATTCGCGGTCGGTGCGGCGCACATTCACCACACCTTCGGTTGCTATTTCCAGCGCCATGTGCAGCAGGCGGAACGTGTGCATCATGTTTTTGGCATCGTAGTTTTTGCCGTGGCTCAACGTGTTTTCGTAACGCTCTTCGTTGCGCTTGCCCACCCAATCCCAGTATTCCTTGTACTCGCGGCAATACACGGAATAACCGTCTTTATTGAAGTGCATGATAGCAGCGGGCTGCAGTCCTTTCGGGATGGAAGACAAACTCACATCCTGCGCCGTATGCCCGGAAGCGATGCCGCGCATGTCCGGTTCGTTTACATCATAAAACAACGCATAGCCATCACGGAAATGCGGCAGCGCGGTGAGTCCGCAATGTTCCTGCTGCCAGTGGCGCGCATACAGCCATTCCTGCAGCGGCACCGTACCCTGCCCTTCGGCCACGTAACAGAAATCGAGAATGGATTTGCGCGCTTTTTCAAACGGCCGCAGTATTTTTTTGTTCAGCCCGCGCGCCTTGCGGATCTGTGTCTGCGCATATCCTGCAAAGGTCTGTTCACACAGTTTGCTGAGAAACAGTTCCGGCTTCACGCGTTCCATCAGCGGGTGACGAAAACGCACACTGTCGGCCGGCGTGTTCAGCAGTTCGAGAATGTTCGGGTTGTTTTTCGAAAGCAGGTCTATGAAACGTTTCAGTTCATAATACACTTCGTCGTTCGTTGCGTTGCTTACCTGTTCGGTGTATTCCAGGCCGTAAAACTCGCGCTGCGGCAACACAAACACGCCTTTCAGATCGGTATCAGAAGTGGGCAGACTGAGGCCATAGGCGTGGCTTCCGCTCACACATTCGAGCAGTAAAACCAAACGATTTTCCTGGAGTTCCTTAAACGTCATCGTACAAATTAACGGATTTTATGCGCTGATCCACGAACGGAAAAACTCATCCAGCTTTTCCGTATCGCCGTTATGTGCGGCAAGGGTTTCACCCGCTGTTTTGCAGTGCAGCAGGCCGTCAGCAATAAACTGCTGCAAAACCGTAACCGGGGTTATGGTTGTTTTTTCGTTACTGTCTTTTTTGCGTTCCAGCAGTTCATCAATGCCCTGCTGCACGGCGGTATCGGTAATAATGGTACGCAGCGGCGCAAATTCCATGGGCGGTACGTTTTGTTTTTCGATGATCCATTGCGCAGCCAGCAACGGACGCAGCGCATAAAAGTATTTTTTGATGCGCACCTGTTCGCCCTGCAGGTCGTTTTCGAAGGCATTGCGCGCCATGGAAAAATAGTGGTGAAAACCGGCGCGCAGCGAAAAATAGTCGGACATCATGCCACGCATGGAAGCGGCAAACTGTTCGTCGGCCTGGTAAATCACCGGCGACTGCAGCCATTCATAAAGCGGCGCATTGCTTTTGCGGAACAGGCCGAGTGCTTTGCGCAAATCCCAGCCGTTGATGTCGAGTACTTCGTTAACGGGTACTTCAATCACATCGCGGATTTCCGAAATGCCGAGGTATTTGTTTTGCGGATGCGCATAAATAAAACGCACATCGTAATCACTGTCAGGAGAAGCAAAACCCCAGGCACGGCTGCCCGATTCGCAGGCGTAAAGGATTTTCACCTTGTGCTGTTGTTCCAGTTCCCGGAGTTTGTGGGTTATTTCATTATTCATCCAACAAAGATAAAAATGTAGTAGTCATCCTGAGCGGAGTCGAAGTAGGCTGCTACATTTTTATCTTTTTAGACAAACGTCAGCTTCTCAAACGCGTGCCCGAGAATTTTATCCGCATCGGCATCAAGCCAGTTGCTGAGTACCGTTGCGTAAATGCGGCGGAAATCGAGTTGGTGGATGAGGTCGCCGTCGTCGAGGTTTTTCAGATCGGGCGGGCCGTTGAGTACACCTTTCTGTTTCAGCCCGCCGCCCGCCAGCCACAGCACATTTGCTGTACCGTGGTCGGTGCCGTCGCCGGCGTTTTCTTTCACCCGGCGTCCGAATTCGCTGAAGGTCATCACCAGCGTATCGTTCCAGCGTCCCGCCGCTTTCAGGTCATTATACAGTGCTTTCAGCGCTTCGTTATAAACTCCGAAGAGGCGGTTCTGCTGCCCGCGCTGGCCCACGTGCGTATCGAAACCAGGAAACGACACATAATAAATCTGCGTTTCGGAACCGGAACAGATGAGTTCACTCACCACTTTCATGTGTTTGCCGAACGCGTGCTGCGGATACACCTGCGTGGTTTTGTAAATTTTCGATTGCTGGTAAATGTATGCCGCACTCTGCGACGCTTCACTCAGTGTTTTGCGCAGGTATTCCACATTGTGGTGATCGTCATCATGCGGCGTGTAGTTGGTTGCAATGTCGGCCACCAGCGGGTTGAGTGCGGTGATGCGGAAGGTCTTCGGATCGCGGCAGGCAATGCCGTTTATAGTTTCGCCTTTGAGCGCGAGACTCAGCGTGTCGTCAATTTCGATGGCGCTGTGCGGTTTGCAGTTGCCGCCGCAGTTCGCATCAAGATAACGCCCGATCCAGCCGTTCTGCCAGAACTCGTTTGCATTACTCGCGCTGTGCCAGATATCGAGCGAACGGAAGTGCGAACGGTCGGGATTGGGATAACCCACGCTGTTGTAAACCGCCAGGCTGCCGTCGTGAAACAGGTCCGACAAGGTTTTCAGCTGTGCATGAAATGCAAAGTGATCCGTCACTTTCAAAAGCTCTTCGCCTTTCAGTCCGAGTTTCGAACGGTTGCTGTAATAGGCGTCATCGCCAAACGGAACAAATGTATTCAGCCCGTCGTTGCCGCCCGAAAGCTGGATGACCACGAGCACGCGGCCCTTGCTGTTGCCTGCTTTCAGCGGGTTGGCGAGTGCTTTCAGAAACTCCGGGATGAGTAAGGTACCGGCCGAAGCGAGCACCGATTGCTGCAGGAATTTTCTACGTTTCATAACGGATCAGATGAGTTGAAATTCAGGTGTGGACATCAATGCAACTGCTGTACTTACAATGCGTTTGTCGCGCGAGGTGCGGTCAATCTGCGAACGCAGCACGCCTTTGTCAATACGATCGTCGGGCGCCTGGATGAGCGCGGCCCGCAGTTCCTCCTCGATCTCATCGTCGGGAATGCCTTTCAGCTGGTCGATGAGGCGGGCCCAGTCTACTTTCATTTTTACTTTTTTCGCTTCCGCTTTGCCTTCTTCTTCAAACTGCGGTTTGGCGCGCAGATCGAGGCCGGTACCGTCGAGCATCACTTTGGGAATTGACAGGCGGATGAGCAGCGATGAAGAATCAATCCAGTTACGCCCGCCCTTCCAGCCGGCCACGTTGGGCGGAAACAGTAGCACCTGGCCGAGTACTTTCTGCGCTTCAATCTGCGCTTTCTGTTCGGTAAAGTACATGCTGTTGAGGCGACGGAAACGTACCAGCAGATCAACCGGCGAAGCGATTTTGCAGCCGATAAACCGTTCTTCATAAAACCAGGAAGAGGAAAACACAAATCGCATCAGTTTTCCGATGTCGTAATCCGATTCGTAAAACACCTTGGTCATCTGGTCAATAATTTCCTTGTCGGGAAATTCGCTCACAAATTCGCGGAACAGTTTGCCGCAGATATAACGTGCAGTCTGGCGTTTTTCAAGCAGCATATCAATGATGTCGCCGCCATCAAAATTCCCGGTTTTTCCGAACACGGTTTTGCTGTCGAAATCGTGTTGTTTCTCATTGAATTTATAGAAACCGGTCATGTCCACCTGCCACCCGGTAAAGGCGCGGGCGGCTTCCTTGATGTCGTTTTCGGTATAGTTGCCGCGGCCGAGCGTGAAGAGTTCCATCACTTCACGGGCAAAATTTTCGTTGGGCTGTTTCTTTTTGTTCTGCTGATTATTCAGGTAAATAATCATGGCCGGATCTTTGGCAATGGCATGCAGCATTTTCCGGAAACTGCCCAGTGCATAATACCGCAGCGTGTTGTTCTGCACCTGCATGAGGTACGCAAACGTAGTGGATGTTGCAAAATGGTTGTGCCAGAAAAACGTCATGCGTTCGCGCAGCTGTCCTTCTTTTTCGGCCATGCGGTCCATCCAGGCCACGTTATATCGTTCCATCTCGGCCCGCGATTTCAGGATGATGGAAGGCAGCTGCAGCGGACTCACCTTGCCTTTGCTGTCGGTGTGCGGTGCATCAATAATATCAAGTTCGCGGTACTTTTCAGCGTCGAGGAACAGTCCGTCAACCAACGACTGCAGGCTGTTATTCGCCTTTTTTCGTCCACCGGAAATGGTTTCACCGAATCCCGCCCGGAGAAACAGGTGCTGTACTTTCTTTCGGTTATCGCTCATGCCCGGCAAGAAACAGATTTCATGCCAGAGGAACAAAATTCGGGGTTACGAATTATGAACCAAATTATTGTGCGTATGTTTCCTGCAAACGGGTTAAACCATTTGCATGACCACTTGTCATACGGAGTCCGTTAATTGATTCAACGTTCAAAAACAGCCATCTGTGAAATGGCTCCCAGTTGTTCGTGTTCCTCACCGAGCGGCCGGAATATGACTTTGTATCCAAACTCCTGCGCCACTTTGTATCCCCAGGTTTCAAACTGGTTGCGGGTCCATTCAAAGCGGTGGTCGGTGTGTCGGAACTCGCCGGCCGGAAGGCTTTCAAACAGCACATTGTATTCACTGTTCGGGGTGGTGATGATTACTTTGCGCGGGCGGGCGAAACGGAACACCACTTTTTCCAGCGCGCGCAGGCGGGGCTCGTCGAGGTGCTCAATCACTTCCACAAGTGCGGCTGCGTCGTAGCCTTCGAGGCGTTTGTCGCGGTACGTGAGCGAACCGAGAATGAGTTCGATGCGTTCGCGCTGGCGGGGGGCCATGCGGTCGAGTTTGAGGCGGTACGATGCGTTGCGGAGGCTCTGCATGCTGATGTCCATACCAAGAATTTTCTCAAACTGTTTTTCGGGCAGCAGCAGGCGCAGCAGTTTGCCTTCACCGCAGCCAAGGTCAATTACTTTTTTGATGTCGTCTTTCAGCAGTTCATCGCGCACGGTTTCGAGGCGCACATCGTGGATGCGTTTTTTGGCTTCCTGTTCTTCTGCTGTTTCCTGTGGCACTTCCGATTCTGTTTCGGGCAGTTCCTCTTTCAGCAGCACTTCCAGGGCTTCGTTCATCAGCACGCGCTGGTTGCGAAGGTAGCGGCGGGTAATCAGTTCTTTTTCCGGGTGGTGTTGCAGCCACTCCCCGCCTTTTTCGAGCAGTTTGTCCACTTCTTCGCGGCTAACCCAGTAGTGTTTGTTGTTATCAAGCACCGGTATGAGTACATAAAAATGGCGGAGCGCGTCCTGTATGGTTAATGTATGACTAAACGTAGCTGAAAAGTAACGGCTTTGTCCCCAGGCCGGGAATTGCATATCCAGTTCGTGCTGCGTTGTTTCAATGGTATAACCGAGCGGTTCAAACAGGCGGCGCAGCAGGGGTTCACCGCCGCGCACCGAAAGCACGTCAATCTTCACTTCCAGCGGAAAAGGGGTTTCCACCAGTTCCGGTTTGTCTTTGCATTTGCCGTTCATGGCCGAGCCGAAGGCTTTTACGAGTGCCGCGCTCAGCAGCGAGGAGGCCGCATACGGACGGTCGTTTACATACTGGCCGAGCGAAAAGGCCTGGCTGTCGGTACTTTTTGAACGGGTCATGCCTACCGGATCAATATCCAGGAGCAGCGCAATGGTGCATCGTTCGTCCGATACTTCGGGATAAAAAACGTGGGCAATGCCCTGCGGGATTTCAAACTCCTGCAGTTTTGCGGGATGTTTGTGCAGCAGGAAACCGAGGTCGGTAGCGGGTTTGCGGGTTGTGGTGATGGTGAGTAGCATGGGGTGCTTTTTCACTTCGGGTTACAAATCGTTCCTGGTAAATTAATAAGCCGATCCAGATATTGAGGGAGCGGCTTTGATTTTCGTAGCGAGGGGGGAGTTGCCCCCCCGTCCGCCTTAGGCGGATATGAATCCGACGTGGTTCAATTGTTTTTTACATGCAGATTTAGCCATTCTCTCCCCTGTCCCTACTTCAGGAACTTTTCGCGTTTTATAGCTTCTGTTTTATTTTCGAATCGTTCCTGATAAACTAGTTTCCACGGTCTGCATGAAATCGTAAAACCTTTCGTCGCTAAATCGTTATGTGATTTCAACCGATCCATAAGATTGCTTGTAAATCCAATATAACGCTTTTGACAGACTTCCGAATAAAGAACGTAAACTGTGAACATAAGAAAAAAAAGACCCATCTTAATGGGTCTTCGTAGCGAGGGGGGGAGTTGAACCCCCGACCTTCGGGTTATGAATCCGACGCTCTAACCGCCTGAGCTACCTCGCCAATTGCATCGGGTGATGCCTCTTTTTTTAAAACGAGCGCAAATATACACGATTTTTATACACATGGTATTTTCTTTTCAGCTTCCCCGGTTTTTCTTTGCAACTCGCTGTGTTTTTGAAGATTTCATTTTTTAACGGTTGGAGTTTCATTCCCGGCGATACCCCCGGAAAACCGCACCCGGTGCACTGCCTAAAAAGTAATCAACAAAGCCTAAACCGATTTCCCCGGAACAGCCAATACCCTAATTATCAAAATATTAAGCCTGTGTTTTACAGGAAAACCACGAGTACCGGACAGGATAATTTGTTTAAATGTTTCATCTTGGCATATTAATATTTTTTTATACTTTGTCCCCGATTTAAGGGGAAACTTGGCATTTCAGTACCTGATAAAGTATGGCAAAAAAACCGAATAAAGCCGCAGTGAAAAAGAAGGCAGCACCAGCGAAAGCACCGGCAAAACCTTCGAAAAAGCCTGCAGCTAAAGCAGTTAAGGCATCTGCCCCGGGCGGAAAAGCGAAGCCAGTGAAAAAGGCTGCGCCAAAAGCTCCTGCCCCGAAAAAATCCACCACCAGCGGAACTGCAAAGCAGCAACCGGCCAAACCGGCAACTGCTAAAGTTTCTGTAAATAAGCCCGTTGCGAAACCTGCACCACCTGCCAAACCCGCAGTTAAGGCACCTCCTGTTGCCCCCCCACCCGTGCAGAAAACAAAACCTGCTGCAACACCGCAGACCAAAACGGGAGCAGTTACACCTGCAACCGATAACGATGTGGTGCACATTGTAAAAAAAGGACCACCGCCCGCTGAATTCCGCGCCCAGCTTGCTGCGCTTAAACGGAAAAAAGGAGCCGTAGATAAAAAAATCTTCAAAACTGAAATCGTTAATCCGCACGTTATAAAAGACGTAACGATGGCGCCGGAAAAAACACAGAAAAAATCGGAGCCCAAGGGCAAATTTACCCTTGAGTTTATTGTACATGCCCCGGTTACGCTGTTGTATGATTTCCTTTCCACGCCCAACGGACTTGCCGAATGGTTTGCCGACGAAGTGGACATCCGCGACAATGTTTACAAATTCAACTGGGACGGTGCCATACAGCACGCCAACATATTAAGCGCCAAACTCGATAATCACCTGCGCCTGCACTGGACCGATAAACCGGAAGGTACCTATTTCGAATTCCGGATTGTGCCTGACGAACTGCTGCCCAACGAAGTGGCCCTGCTGGTTACTGATTTCGGCGAAAACGAAGACGATATCCGCACATCCCGCCAACTGTGGGAAGCACAGATTCATCGCCTCATGAAGTCGCTCGGATCGTATTAGCATGACAACTTTTTCATAAGCGTCCCTGCTCGGCCGGGACGCTTTTTCTTTTTGTTACCTTTGTCCCCTATGTACAGGCTACTCCGGAGCAATGTTTATTTTCTGCTGCCTTACCTGCTTTTCGCGGTTGTCGGGGGAATTCTGCTGCTTTCGTACACCAAGCGGGAAATTCACCTGGCGGTAAACGGGCATTTCAGTGCGGCCGGAGATGTCATTTTCTATGGTTTTACACAGCTTGGTGATGGCATTGTGGCAGCGCTGGTGGGCATTGTGGTGTTGTGGCGGTGGCGGCGCCAGGGGCTTGCGCTTGCAGGTGCCATGCTGGGCGGTATGGCCATTGCGCAGATATTAAAACACCTCTTTTTTTCGCACGAACCACGCCCGAAACTGTATTTTGAAAGCATCAACGAAAAAATCAGGCTGGTTCCTGATTTTGATAATTACATCTACGACAGTTTTCCTTCCGGCCATACCACGCAGGCTTTTGCACTCTGCTGCAGTATTGCATTTATGCTTCCGCAGCGGTTAAACTGGGTGAAATTCCTGCTTTTCGGCACCGCACTGGCTATCGGTTATTCACGCATGTACCTGTCGCAGCATTTTTTCCGCGATGTGTATTTTGGTGCACTCATCGGTACCAGCATGGCAATCCTGTTTTTTACGCTTTTCCTGCGGAAAAACTGGTTGAAGCAGGATGATTCCTTAAACCTGACAGCGTGAACCTGGTCCGATACCGTTATCCGATTCTGATCGTGCTGGGTGCAGCCCTGTTATTCCTTCCGCTGCTCGGTCAACAGCATCTGTTCGACTGGGATGAAATAAACTTTGCAGAATGTGCGCGGGAAATGGTCATCACCGGCGATTACGGCACGGTAAGCATCAACTACGAACCCTTCTGGGAAAAGCCGCCCCTGTTTATCTGGATGCAGGCACTGAGCATGGAAGCCTTCGGCATCAATGAATTTGCAGCCCGTTTTCCGAATGCCATCGGTGGTATCGTTACGTTGCTGGTGCTGTTTTTCATCGGCCGCCGCATTTACGATGAGCGTTTTGCGTTGCTGTGGGTACTGGTGTATGCGGGTTCCCTCCTGCCCCAGTTTTATTTCCGGCTGTGTATTATCGATCCGTGGTTCAACCTGTTTATTTTTCTCGGCATCTGGTTTTTCGCGCGGTATGTTTTTTTCATCGGCGATACGAGCAGTGCGCGAACCTGGAACAAGGACATTTTTTATTCAGCCTTGTTCATCGGGCTGGCCATATTGACGAAGGGGCCGGTTGCGGCACTGGTGTTCGGACTTGTTTTCCTCGTGCTGCGTTTGCGCAAACGCGCGCCCATCATGCGCTGGAATCATTTTATGCTGTATGTGGGAACAATACTCGGCGTGGGCGGCGTATGGTTCGGGGTGCTGGCGGCGCAGGGCAATGCGCATATCATTATTGAATTTATTTTGTATCAGATACGCCTGTTCAGCACCGAAGATGCCGGGCACGGCGGCCCGTTTTATTATCACTGGGTGGTGCTGCTGGTGGGCTGTTTTCCGGCTTCTGTTTTTGCACTTACCGCATTCCGCGGCGTGAACAACGATACGCCGTTTGAACTGCACATTAAAAAAAGCATGCGCATTTTGTTCTGGGTGGTACTGCTGCTTTTCTCAATCGTGAAAACGAAAATTGTGCATTACTCGTCGCTGTGCTGGTTTCCGCTCACCTATCTTGGTGCCTACACGCTGTATAAACTGTACACCGGGCAGATCACGTGGAAACGCTGGCAAACGATACTGCTGCTTACCATCGGCGGATTTTTCGCGCTGGCGTTTTTAATTCTCCCGCTGATTGATTCGTACAAACAGGCGGTGGTTGACACGGGCTGGATCAAAGATCCGTTTGCCGCCGAAGCCCTGCTCACCAGCAAAGCCTGGGGCGGATATGAATGGATCACCGGCCTGCTGTTGCTTGCTGGTCTAGGCGCAACCGTGTATTACCTGATGAAAAAGAAAAGCGGCAACGAATACCGCGCGCTGCTCATTGTTACGATTTCCATTCTGGTTACGACCAACCTCGCCACGCTGCTCATTACACCGAACGTAGAAAAATATTCGCAGGCCGGGGCCATTTCGTTTTTTGAAGAAGCGGCCTCCAAAGGCTACTACTCCGAAGTGCTCGGCCACAAAAGTTACGCGCCGTTTTTCTACGGGCAGCGCCAGCCCGGCATTACCAAAAATCCGCTGTATGTTGAATGGCGCAACCAGCAGTCGCCCGATTTCCTGAAAGAATTAGGCACGCGTTCCGAAAACGAAACCCGCCTGCAGCGCGAATGGATGCTGAACGGGGTTATTGACAAACCGGTGTATTTTGTGTGCAAAAACACACGCGCCGAGGAAGTGCGCAAAGACCACCCGAACCTGGAAGAAGTGCGCCGCGCCGGGGGCTTTGTGCTGTTTTTACGAAAGCCCTGAAATTTATTTCCTTCCGTTTTCCCAAACCACAATTTTATTACTTTTGCCCCCGGAAAGGTGTCAGAGTGGTCGAATGTATCTGATTCGAAATCAGATGTACCGCAAGGTACCGGGGGTTCGAATCCCTCCCTTTCCGCAACACCAAAAGCCCGCATGCGTTGCATGCGGGCTTTTTTCATGGCGTTTCTGAAAAAAAGAATGAGTATTAGGTACAACCGCGGTGAATATGCTATCATTCTTTTTTTCAAAAACTCCATGAAAAAAGCAAACGTGCTGCGCACGTTTGGCTTTGGTGTTGAACCACCCTCCCGGGGATCAGCAGCCGGAGCGCAGCGCAGGCTGCTAATCCCCGGAACCAAAATCTTCGGGAATACGATCTGCTATTCACATGCTTTTAGGAAAACGAACAAAAGCGCGCCGGCATTGAACCAGGCACCTGCAGGATCAGCAGCCGGAGCACAGCGCAGGCTGCTAATTCCCGGAACCGGAATCTTCGGGAATACGATCAGCTATTCACCTACTATTGGAGAAACAATCAAAAACACACTTTGGTGTTGAACCTCTCTCTCTAAATTCTGTTTCTACAATACTTTCTTCAAAACAAAATACAACGGCAACCCCGCCGCAAACAACGCCGAACCCCAGCCAAACGCAGTGGGATTGGACGCAAAAACAGAAACATTTACCGCCATGTAAACAATAATATAAACCGCCGGCAGGTACGGATACCCCCGCATTTTAAAGATGCCGGAGGCTGTACCCGCTTTCTTCTCGCGGGCGCGTAAAACAAAAATGGCCGAGGCTGCCGCAACCAGGCTAATGCTGTCGAAGAACATCACAAACTGCAGGATGTGCTGAAACGAAGAGAGGAAAAACAGGGTGATGAGAATAAATGCGCAGAACAAAATCAGCGCCCATTCCTGCACCTGCGTGCGCGGATTTACTTTGGCCAGGATGCCGGGCATTACACCGTCCTGCGCCATCGCATAATAGATGCGCGGATTGCTCATGATGGATACGTTGAGATACGCGAGCACGGAGAAAAACATGATGATGGAAACGATGTAATACGCCGATTTGCCGAACATCAGCCCGCAGATGTCGGCCGCAATGGTTTTGCTGTTTTGCAACCCGTTAAAACCGAGGCTGTGCACATACGCATAGTTGGCCAGCAGGTACGTACACAGTACGATGAGCATGCCATAAAAAATGGCGCGGGGAAATGTTTTTGAAACGTTGGTTACATCACCACCAAAATTCAGCGTTTGCTGGTAGCCGCCGTAGGTAAAAAATACCGGGATGAAACAAAGCGCCAAAGCTTTCCACCAGGGTTGCGGAGCGGCGGGCGGCATGTTGGCCACTTCGGGCGCAGCGGGCAGCAACACCAGCGAGCAGATGACAATGACCAGCAACGAAAGTTTGATGATCATCAGCACATTCAGCACTTTTGAACTGAGGCGTATGCCGCGGAAATTGATGATGAACAGCAGCACAACCGAAGTGATGGTAATGATGCGTGATGCCACTTCCGGTTGCATCCCCGGAAACACAATCGGTGCAAGATACTCCGCTCCCATGATGGCCACGCCTGCACTGGATGCTGCATTGCTGATAACCGTAATCCAGTTCACCATAAATGCAAATGCGGGATGGTAACAATGCGAAAATAGTTTGTAAAAACCACCCGGCGCATTAAACCGTGAACCGATTTCAGCAAATGTTAACGCCCCGAGAAAACTGACGGCTGCGCCCAATATCCACACTGCAAAAAAAATCGATGTGGTGCCGCTTTTCAGGGCCACTTCCGTAGGAGTGCGAAAAATGCCCATACCGATTACCAGCCCGACAACAATCATCGTCAGGTCGAAAATCCGCAACTGTGGTTTTATCTGCGCAGGTTCAGCCATACGGTTTTAATGAGTACCAATATAACGTTTTTATGTTGCTGCGTTTTAAGGACAGTTGCACAACCTCATGCATTTTATACCGCATGGTCGATGTGATATTCAATCTGTCAAACCGGTAATAGCAACTTCGTGTTCAACAAAAAAACGGCAGCCCTCCTGATCGCGATCAGGAGGGCTGCCGTTTGAATTAAAAATGCGGTATGTGTTATTCCTTAATCAATTTCACAAACTGTGTGGCGTTTGCTGTTTTCACCTGCACCTGGTACACACCGGTTGCAAATGGGGACAGGTCAAGCTCAGTGCGGCCGGCTGTGAGCTGTTTGCTCATCACCAATTCGCCCAGCGTGTTGAATACAAGCACTACGGCTTCTTCGTTCAGTTCGAAGATAAACAGGCCGCGGCCCGGATTCGGATACACATTGTTTACGATGCCCGCTGCTACTGGTGTGAAACCGATACACGGATCAACGTTGATCACTGCGTTTTGTGAACCCACACAGCCGGTGTTCGGATCGGTGTAGCTGTATGTAATGGTCTGGTTACCGTTCAGTGTTGACGGGTTGAACTGGTTGCCCGTTACACCAGGGCCCGAGAATACACCGCCGGAAGGAGTTCCCGAAAGCGCGAGCGGTGCATCTGCTTCGCAGATTGTTACCTGGCTGATAATAAATGTAACCGTCGGCGGAGCCGGATCAGCAATGCTTGCTGTTACCGTAGTTGTACATCCGTTGGTATCAGTTACTGTGCAGGTGTAGCTGCCCGATGTAACACCGGTGAGGTCTTCGGTAATGGCCGAATTGTCCCACAGGTACGAATAACCGGGTGTGCCGCCGTTTACAGTAATATCAACAGTACCATCTGTTCCGCCACAGGTTGACGGGTTGGTGGTAGCCGCAACTGTTGCAGCAAGTGCTGCCGGTGAAGTAATATTTACCGACTGTGTTGCTGCGCATCCGTTTGAATCAGTTACGGTGCATACATACGTTCCTGCAGGCAGGTTGCTTGCGGTAGCCGCATTGCCACCGATGGGCGACCATGCAAACGTTAACGTGCCGGTTCCGCCGGTTGCCGATACCGTTGCAGTACCAGTGCTGTCGCCGTTACAAAGCGTGTTCGACTGGCTGGCAATAACCGGAACAATGGCTGCCGGATCGGTAAGTATGATCTGCTGTGTTATGGAGCAGGCATTGCTGTCTGTTACAGTTACCGTATAAGTTCCTGCAAGCAGTTGTGAGGCCGAAGCCGATGTTCCGCCGTAAGGCGCCCAGCTGTAGCTCAGCGAGCCTGTTCCGCCGCTGGCAGTAACAGTTGCACTACCGGTGCTGTCGCCGTTACAAAGCGGGTTTGCCTGTGTTGCAACAGAAGCAACAATTGCAGTGGGCTCTGTAATGGTAACAACCTGCGTGGTTGAACAGCTGTTCGAATCAGTTACTGTGCAGGTGTAGGTACCCATCAGCAGTCCGGTAGCGGTAGCTGCTGTTCCGCCCGCAGGTGCCCAGCTGTAGTTCAGTGTACCCGTTCCGCCCGAAGCCGAAACAGTTGCTGAACCGTCGTTTCCGCCGTTGCAGGTTACATTGGTTTGTGAAGCAAGTGATACGGTAAGCACCGGTGGTTCGGTAATGGTTACCACCTGTGTTGCAGTACATCCGTTGATATCAGTTACAGTGCAGGTATATGTTCCTGCACTAAGTGCGGTTTCTGTTGCAGCTGTTCCGCCCGAAGGCGCCCACAGGTACGAAATGGCCGGAACCCCGCCGGTATCAGCTACGGTAGCCGAACCGTTGTTTCCGCCAAAACAAAGTACGTTGGTTTGCGAAGCCAGTGAAACACCGATCTGTGTGCCGGTTCCCTGTATTGCGAAATCATAAGTGGCTTCATCACAATCGTTGCTGGCAATGGTTACTGTTGCAGTGCGTACACCGGCTGCTGACGGATCGAAAGAAACCACAAACGTGGTTGATCCTGCAGGTGCAACCGTAGTTGCAGGTGCAAGTGTTACAGTAAAGTCAGAAGCATTTGTACCTGTAATGGTAACGCCGGTTACACCCAGCGAGGTGGTTCCACTGTTCTGAATGGTAAAGGTGCGTGTGATGGTACCGTTACAAACCGACTGTACACCGAAATCGGTCGAGTCTGTTACTGTCGGTGTGGTGCTGCCATCAGCAATGGTTACACTGTTGCCCTGTGCATTGATTTCGCGCGGTGTTCCGAATTCATCAGCACCACGGTCAGGCGTACAGGCATCGCGTGAATTACATTCGAAATCGGCAGTAACAGCAGGAATTACAACAGCCTGATCTTCCAGCAGCGGGTTTGAACCGGCCACGAGGTGAATGTCGTTATTCGTATTTACAAATACCGGGAGCACGCTTGCCGTATTGGCATCGCGGCCGGTTTCGGTCTGCCAGTTCGAAAGTGCGGCGTGTGTGGTGCCTGCAGAAAGACTGCCGGTACGGCCTACCACCGGAGTGGTTCCGGAAACAAAAATGTCGTTGTAATCGCTCACCATGTTGGCGTAGTTACCGGTTGAACCTACATAAGCAAGTCCGATACCGGTGTTACCGTTAAAGCCATTGCTGCCGGCACATACCAGTATGTTGTTGCGGATATCAATCGGCGGATTAGAGCCGTTAATACCGATTGCCATATTCGGCATGCTGGCACCGGTAAGTGCAGTTCCGTTTACCACAATGGTATTGTTATAGGCATTCAGCTGGCCTGCGCCACCACCGTAATAAAGACCTACGCCAAAATCGCCTGCAGTACCGTTGGTGAACACCTGGTTTACCATGTTGTTGGTTACCGTAGTTGTTCCGCTGGTTGTTGATGCGATAAAAATACCGCCTGCAGAGAACGTACCGGTCTGGCGAACGCTGTCAATCTCGTTTTCCATAATGGTAGCGTTTGATGTTTCTGCACCGGTTGTAACTGTATTTGAAAGCGCGTTTGTGCCTAATGAAATACCACAAACATCGGTTGAAAGGGTATTTACAATATTTGCAATGCGGTTGGCACGCAAAGTGGGCGCATCTTCAAACAGCAGCATGACACCGAAACGACCGATACCGTTAGTGCCGGTCGAATCGAGGTTGTTCAGGTTATAGGTATTGTTCAGGCTCTTGGTTGTGATGGACGCACCGGCAGAGAATATACCAACCTGTGCTTTCGCAATTTTATTATTGATCACCTGGTTGTTATTGTTGCCGTTCGCTCCTGCCCCGCTGCCTACGGTGGGACCGCTGAGGTTTACAGCAACACCGGTAGCCAGGCTGCCGCTTCCGAGAATGTTCGCATTCATCAGGCGGTTATTGGATGCACCGTCGCCGCCGGAAGTGGTGGTGAGTGCTACCACAGCACTCGCGGTGCTTGCATTCGTGTTTTCAATAGTCAGGTTGCGCGTTGCACGTACTCGCGGACAAATGCTGTTCACGGTGGTTCCGTTCGAACCGTCTATTGTAACAAAATCGGCACCACTCAGGTTGATGATGGATGTGGTGGTTGAACCGGTGATAATGGTATTTACACCTACTGCCGGTTTAATGGTCAGCGTATTCACCGAACTGGCGTTTGTATTGGCAAGCACCGTAATCGGGAATATTTCTGAAGGATATGTTGCATCGAGCAGGCTGAAAATTACCGGCCCGCCGAGACAGCTAGTATTGTATGCATTCACCGCAGCAGTAAGTGTCGGATAGGTTCCCGCTGTACCTACCGTATAAGTACCGCTGAGGAAACCGGAAACCGCATACGACGAAGGTGTGGTGGGATGCGTAGTAACGGTGTTTACGTTTGTTGCAACCAGGCCGGCAGAAGGATTGGAACCGATATTCGGCGTTGGTGTTACGTTATCCTGCGCAATGATGTAATACGAAACCACATCACCGGCAACAACACCGCCCATATTTGCAGCGACGATGGTAAATGTCCACGTACCGTTCTGGCCGGTTCCGCTGGTTAAAACACCTTGCCCCGAAACATACGCATTTGCGTTTTTGCGGTAGTAGATACGCGGCTGCAGCACGCCGGCTGTCGGTACACCAGTCAGGTCAGCGATCGTTGCTGTTAATGTGCGGTCGGTAAATGCGCAGGTGAATGTAAGCGGTGTGTACGTAATAGCAGGCGCGATAATATCCAGCGGAACACCGTCAAATTCATCAGCACCGATATCCGGAAGAAATGCACCGCCGTTTACGGAGCCGGTCGGACCCGGGCGGTTCTGCACATCAATGTCAGTCGGAACAGTTACAATGGTTTGTCCGCCCGATTCAATCAGCGTAGCGGTTACGCCCATGTTCAGGTGCAGGTTGTTGGTGGCGTTCACATAAGTAACTGCAATGCCCGAGAAGCTGTTTGCATCAGAAGCTGAAGCGGTCTGCCAACCCGAAAACGTTTGTGCGGTGGTCCACCAGCCTACGTTACCCGCCACTGCGGCATTCAGCACGTTATTGTTGGAGTTGCCTGCGGCCCAGCCGGTAGCGGTTGCGGTTGCAGCGCCGAAGTTATTGGCAATTGCACCGTGCACACCTGTTCCGCCCGAACGCGTATTGGTAACAATGTTGTTTTTCGCTTCCACTCCCGCAACACGGGCAGTAACACCAAAATCGGTACGTGCAATACCAAAACTCGGCATTGCACCGCTGGCTGCTGTTCCTGCAATATTAATCGTGTTGTGATACACGCGCGAAACCGGATCGGGTGTTGAACCGTTGTTCATCATAATACCGATAATCGCATTGTTGTTGGTGATACCGGTACCCAGCGAAATCATGTTATTGAAAATGTTAATCCCGGTAGTTCCTGAACGCACCACAACACCTGAAATAATACTCGGGGCAGTTGCGGTTACCGAAAGACCGGCGTTAGTCAGGTTGTAAATCTGGTTGTTCGAAATGGTAGTATTGGTCGCATTGCCGTGTGTTACACCTGCAACAAACGACTGTGTGGTGGCCGTGCTGGTATTCGAAATATTGGTAATGCTGTTGTTATTGATCACGTTGTTTGTACCTGCACCGATTGCCACACCAGCCGCACTGGCCTGTCCGTTTGAAATAGACGTATTCGCCGCATTGGTGGTTAAATTTGTAATTGTGTTACCGGAGAAGTTAAGCGCCGACGCCACCGCTGTTGAGGCGAGTGTCCAGATTCCGCGCACATAACCGGTAGTTCCGGTGCCATACGATGAGAAGTTCTGGAAAACGTTGTTTGTAATGGTTGTTGTTGCAGGAATAGTGGACAGGTTAATGCCAGCCACCAGTGAACTGCCCGTGGTGAGTCCGCTTGTTCCGCCGCGCATGTTATCGGCAGTGGTGTTACCAAACGTATTACCGGTAATGGTGAGTGAAAGCCCGGTTCCTGATACATACACCCCGAAAATACCTCCCGCAATAGCAGCCGTTGTGCCCGAAGAAGAAAGTCCGCCGATGATGTTATTCTGAATAAGAACTGTTCCTGTGGATGCTGTTGCAATACCAACAACAGCACCCTGTGTGGTGGTTGGTGTGGCTGCAAGCAGGTTTGTACCGGTTGATCCGCCAATGATGTTTGGCGCGGTATTACCGATGTTTACGTTTCCGCCAAGAACGTTTATTCCGCAAAGCACCCCGTTTGTGGTGGCTGCCCCGCTGGAGGTGGCGATACTGATTGCAGTAACCGTGTTGCCCTGAACAGATGATGTAACTGCGGTTCCTACGTTCAGTTCAATTGCGGTGAAACGCACGGCAATTGTTCCGGCCATGGCATACGTTCCTGTTGCGGCAGATGTGGCATAACCAATAATATTACCTGAAACGGCGTGGTTGTTTCCCGAACCGATCTGTATGGCGCGGTGCGTGTTGCCCGTGGTGTAAGTGCGCAACGCGGTCTGGAAAAAACGGTTGTTGGAAACCGTCCAGTCCGTGTTACCTGCCGCAGCAAACATACCAACAGATACCGTTGCGGCATTAAAATAGTTGGAAATGTTACAGGCATTTACTACGATAAAGCTGTTTTCCTGGCCGGCAACAATGCTGCCTGCAGAATAAATGCCGTTGGTTGGGAAGTTGGCACCGCTTTCCTGGATATTAACCGTATTAAACGAAATACTGTCGTTACCCGTTAATGTTCCGGCACCGAGGAAAAGTGTACCCGAAGTAACGGACGTATTGGCCCCGCGTACTGTACAGTTTTGCACCGCAAGAATATGTGCATCGTTTATAAACTGGATCGTTGATGCGGTGGTGTTATTCGTATTGTCAATGGTAAGCGAGTTGCCTCCGCTGTTTAACCCGTCAATCAGCACCTTATCGGCACCGTTGAAGTTGATGAGCGCACCGGCAATGTTGCCTGAAATGGTCCGGGCTCCGCCACCGGCAGGTACAATGGACATCCCGTTCCAGGCGCCGGCGTTGAGCGTTGCTGTAGCCGTTTCCGTAGTGTTGTTCAGAATTGCAACAATAATGCTGGCGCCGGTTTGTGCACCGCTGTTGATTGCTGTAAAGGCCGAGCCGAGATCGGGATAAAGCCCGTTTCCGACCAGCGCCCCGTTTACCAGCACGTTTTGTGCATTTGCACCTGCGCCCAATACGGCAGCAAATGCAAAGGAAAGCAGTAACTTCCTTTTCATAGAGTATGAGTGTTGTTGTGTACTATTTTTTATTTCTCACTATCCGTATGAGTGTGGCATACGGGGATCGTAGGGAGAGCAACAAATATAGGGATTTTGGAAATATGCCATACAACCGGTATTGTATTCGTCCATGCATTACCAATATTGATCTATGCAATGCTGCTTTTTAGCGTATTAAACAGGCGCATACGATTCCGTTCATAAATGCTTTTTTTAACAAACACCCATCCAACCGCATTGCTTATATTTGCCCCTTATGAAAATCGCCTTACTCGGTTATGGTAAAATGGGTAAAACCATTGAGCAGCTGGCTTTGAACCGTGGCCACGAACTTGTTTTGCGTGTGGACGAACACAATGCCGGTACTTACAGCGATGCTGAACTGATGCAGGCCGATGTGGCCATTGAGTTCAGCACCCCGCACAGCGCATTCGGAAACATCATGCGCTGTTTTCAGTGCAATATACCGGTGGTGGTGGGTACCACGGGCTGGCTCGACCGCATGGACGAAGTAAAAAACACCTGCCACGAACACGAACAGGCGTTTTTTTACGCATCGAATTACAGCATCGGCGTTAACATCTTTTTCCGGCTCAACGAACAGCTGGCCCGTATGATGAACGGTTACGGCGAGTACGATGTGTCGCTGGAAGAAATACACCACATTCACAAACTCGATTCGCCCAGCGGCACCGGCATTTCATTAGCCAACGGCATTATCAAAAACTTAGAACGCAAAACGAGCTGGGTGGAAGGCGAAAAAGCCGTTCCCGGCCAGTTGCCCATCGTTTCAAAACGCATCGGCGAAGTGCCCGGCACACATACCGTGCTTTATAAATCAGAAACAGACACCATTTCCATTACCCACGAAGCCCACAGCCGCAAAGGATTTGCGCTCGGAGCCGTAATCGCAGCGGAATGGCTGTCCGGAAAAAAAGGCGTTTTCGGAATGAACGACCTGCTCGGTTTTTAAACTATTTTTCAACCCATATTAAAAGTAACGTATGCGACCAATCCAGATTTTTTTACTGCTCAGTGTTGTTGCACTTTTTGCAGGGCTTTATAAGGTATTCGAAAAAATGGGCGAAAAAGGCTGGAAAGCGCTCATTCCCGGGTACAACTTTTATGTCTGGATTAAACTCGTAAAACGCCCGTGGTGGTACCTCATTCTTATTCTCATACCTACCATCGGCATGTATATGCTCGGCATTCTGCTGGTGGATACGGCCAACTATTTCGGGAAACGGAAGTTCACCGACCATGTGTTTGCGGTACTCGGGTATTTTATTTTTATGCCTATGATCGGTTTTTCGAAAACGATCAAATTAATTGGTGAAAAACCAAAAGAGAAAGAAAAACCCTGGCTCAAGGAATGGGGCGAGGCCGCTGTTTTTGCAGTGATTGCCGCCACACTCATACGCACGTTTGCTTTTGAAGCGTTTACCATTCCGACTTCGTCCATGGAAAAAACGCTGCTCCGCGGCGATTACCTGTTTGTAAACAAAATGAAATACGGCGCAAAAATTCCGAGCAACCCGCTCACGCTGCCGTTTACACATAACACAATGTACGGCAGTTCAACCAAACCGTCGTTCCTCGACTGGATTGAACTGCCCTACCTCCGCCTCCCCGGCTGGGCTTCGATTAAAAATAACGACATCGTGGTGTTCAATTTCCCGGAAGGTGATACGGTTTGGAAACAGAACACGAACGTGAGTTATTACGGCGAACTCCGCAACCGCGTTTACCGCACAGGCGAATCGGCCGACCGCATCCGCCAGCAGATGATTGACAATGATGAACTGCTGATACGCCCGGTAGACAAAGAAGACAACTACATCAAACGTTGCGTTGCTATTCCGGGCGATAAACTGGAAGTGCGCAAGGGCGATCTGTACATCAACGACAAACCGGCGTTCAGGGCTGACAACCAGCAGAACACGTACCTCGTGCAGGGCTATGACGGGTTTGTGGCCAAATACCTCAAAGACAATGACGTGGAAGCGCCGGACGGCGACGGACTGGAAGATGACGGCATACTGGGCAACGGCAACGGTTACCGCATGGACAGTATTAACTTTTTCGATTTCCAGGCGCAGCTCACCAACAAAGAAGTGGAGTTATTCAAATCGCACTGCGCACGCATTGAAAAATACACCTGGGACACCACGTTTTTTGATGGTGCATTTCCGCAGAGCCCCGATTACAAATGGAACCGCGACAATTTCGGTCCGCTCGTAATACCGAAAGCCGGTGTGAAAGTGGAACTGAATGTAAAAAACCTGCCGCTGTATCGCCGCATCATTGAAGTGTATGAAGGCCATGAGCTGAAAGTGAACGGCAGCCAGATTGTAATTGACAACAGCCCGGTAACGAGTTACACCTTTGATCTTGATTATTATTTTATGATGGGTGATAACCGCCACAACTCACTCGATTCGCGGTACTGGGGTTTTGTACCGGAAACACATATTGTGGGTTCGCCTTCGTTAGTGTGGCTTTCCAAACGCCCCAATTCTACGCTCTTCAGCGGATTCCGCACGCACCGCATGATTTCGTTTGTAAACAATGAAGGACTGACGGCTTCGTTTCTCTGGTACTTCATTTCAGGCATTATTGTCATCACCGGCATCAATTATTTCCGCCGCAGCCGGAAGGAAGCAAAAGCGAAAGCGAAAAAGTAAGAACGATGGATGAACAATCGCCTGACGGGAACGATCAGAAACAAACACCGGCAACGCCACCTGGAAACAACCAGGTGAACCAGGAGCCGGAGTTTATCGGCCACGTGGGCGAAGTAGAGGTTACCTGGGACGATACACCGCCGGATGATATGCCGCCGGAAGACGAACCGCCCGCCGATTTGCCGCCACCGGAAAAAGAACCCGAACCGGAAAACAACGGAAAAAAGAAACGCAGAAAATCGCTGCTGCGTGAATGGGGCGAAGCCATAGGCATTGCATTCATTGTACTGCTGATCTGCCGCCTGCTGTTTTTTGAAACGTTTGCCATTCCTTCCGGATCGATGGACAATACGCTGCTTACCGGCGATTACATCGTGGTGAATAAACTGGCTTACGGTCCGCGCATGCCCATGACCCCGCTTTCCATACCGTTTGCGCACCAGCGTATCGGCAGTGTAAAAGCGTACCTCACGTGGGTTACATTTCCGTATGCGCGTATTCCGGGTTATGCAGACATAATGCATAACGATGTGATGGTTTTTAATTTCCCGGCCGAAGATCTTTTTCCGCTCGAAGGCAAACCTGAAATTTACCCGGTTGATCACCGTTCGCATTTTGTAAAACGCTGCGTGGCCCTGCCGGGCGATACGTTTGAAATACGCAACTGTGAGGTGTATGTGAACCGACGCCAGCTGCTCGTTCCGGAAAAAGCGTTGTTTGAATATAAAATTACCGTGGATACGATGATGCGCGACTCCGCCCTGCTGAAACGTTTGGGCATGGTGCAGGAAAGCCGGCAAACAAAAAACTGGATTTATTCCGTGTACCTGCATCCGAATACGGCCGACAGCATCCGCAAACTGAAAAACATTATTGACGTGGAAGCCATTCTTGCACAACCCGCAACGTATGACCAGAGCATTTTTCCGAACGACGAACA
Organism: Chitinophaga pinensis; assembly: GCA_943372645.1. Taxonomy (GTDB): domain Bacteria; phylum Bacteroidota; class Bacteroidia; order Palsa-965; family Palsa-965; genus VBWE01. The sequence continues at coordinate 110,889 of CALRZN010000011.1, forward strand.
TTTTGCCTGGAACCTCGATCAGTACGGGCCGGTGGTGATTCCGCGCGAAGGCATGACGGTTTCGCTGAGCGTTGACAGCCTGCCGCTTTACCAGCGCATTATTGCAGATTATGAACACAATGTGATCCGTGTGGAGGGTGATTCGATTTTCATCAACGAAAAACTGGTAACGTCGTACACGTTTAAGATGAACTATTATTTTGTGCTTGGTGATAACCGTCACAACTCGTTCGATTCGCGCATCTGGGGCTTTGTTCCGGAAGACCACATTGTGGGGCGCGCCGCGTTTATCCTGTATTCCCGCGACCGCGCAAACGGGCGTTCGCGCTGGGAGCGTATGTTCCAAAGCATCCGGTAAACCATGAGTACGGAACTGCTGATCCTGCTTTTTTTCGCATTCACGGCCGGTTTTATTGATGCCCTTGCCGGCGGCGGCGGACTGATTCAGCTGCCCGCGTTTTTCCTCGCCTTCCCTGCCCTGCCCGCCCCGGTTATTCTCGGCAGCAACAAATTTGCAGCGCTTTCGGGAACATTGGTTGCCGTGGTGCGTTACCTGCGCAATACGAAAGTGCCGTGGAAAGCGGTGTGGCCGGCGATCGTAACCGCGGTTATATTTTCGCTGGGCGGTGCACAACTTGTTTCGCTGTTTGATAAAGAAACCATCAAACCGGTGGTGCTTGTTTTACTTATTGCGGTGGCTGTTTACACGTTTGTGCGCAAAGACCTCGGCAGCGAACCGCGCGCAGCACTTGCTCCCGGCCGCATTATTCCCTACGCGCTGCTTACCGGTGCGATACTTGGTTTGTACGATGGCTTTTTCGGTCCGGGCACAGGCACGTTTCTCATCGTGATTTATGTGGCGCTGTTCGGTTTCGATTTTATGCACGCATCCGTTAGCGCCAAACTGGTAAACTGCGCCACCAATGCGGCCGCGCTGGCGTATTTTATTTACACCGGGCAAATCCGTTACGACCTGGCGATACCGGTTGCGCTCTGCAACATGGCCGGTTCGTATCTTGGCGCACGCCTTGCGATTAAAAAGGGCAGCCGTTTTATCCGCATTCTTTTTATCATTGTGGTTACCGGGATGATTGTTCGTTTCGGGTATGATTTGTTTGTGAAATAATAAAATGGAATCAACACCACGGCACATCCTGCTCCCGTTTTATTGCCTCGGCTCCGTTACGTGGTATAAAAAGCTGCTGGAAGCGGATGCGGTTTATTTCGACCTGCAGGAACCGTTTCCGCGGCAGACGTGCCGTAACCGCTATTACATTGTGGCCGCAAATGGCGTAAGCAAACTCATCATCCCGCTGAAACACCCGCAGAGCAAAGTGCCTTTCCGCGAAATACAGGTGAGCCGCACCGAAGACTGGCAGCGCCACCACTGGAAAACGATACGTTCGGCGTACGGGCGTTCCCCGTTTTTTGAATACTACGCGGATTATTTTGCGCCGCTGTATGAAAATACGTCCTCGCCCTGGCTGCATGATTTTAACCGGAACATGCTCGATACTACATTCCGTTTCCTGCACATCAAACAGCCGGTGCACTACCTTGAAGCAACAGCTTCCATCCTGCCTGAAAACGACCTGCGTCCCTGGTTTGAATTTCCCTGGCAGAAATACCCGCTCACGCCCGAAACCGATCGCCACCGCACACTGCGTCCCTACCCGCAGGTGTTTGATGCGCGGCACGGTTTTATTCCCGACATGAGCATCCTGGATGCGCTTTTTTGTTTGGGTCCGCAAGCCTTGCAGGCTGTGGCTTTGCCGCGCGAAGCATGATCGCCCGCACAACGGAATATGATTGTTATCAGCCCATATTGAACGCGGAAACTGAAATTTTGCAGCATAAGGTTAAACCGTATGTTGCACTACCCGAAAAAGACACCCGCAGAACTTGATCTTACCACCTGTTACCACTGCGGCGCCGACTGTGAAAAACACCCGATTGTTTACGATGAAAAACCGTTCTGCTGCGAAGGCTGCCAGCTGGTTTACGACCTGCTGAAAGAAAGCAACCTGTGCACGTATTACACGTTGAACAATGCGCCGGGCAACTCGTTCAAAAACGTAAAGCGTTCGGGCAAATTCAATTACTTAGACGAACCGGTGATTGCGGAGAAACTGGTGCGTTTCCGCGATGACAAGCAGGTACACATTACGTTTTATGTTCCTAAAATGCACTGCAGTTCGTGCATCTGGCTGCTCGAAAACCTGCACCGCCTGCACAACGGCATCATCCACTCGTCGGTCAACTTCCTGAAAAAAGAAGTGGTCGTGCATTATCGCACGGAAGGCATCCGCCTTTCGGAAATTGCCGACCTGCTTACACACGTTGGTTATGAGCCGCTCATTAACCTGGGCGATACCGAACAGAAATCACCCGCAGCAGCGAAGAAAAAGAAAAACTATTCCACCGCACTTAAAATCGGTGTGGCCGGTTTCTGTTTCGGTAACATTATGATGCTGAGTTTCCCGGAATATTTTTCGACCGGTAATTTTTACGACCAGGCACAACTGAAACAATTTTTCGGTTACCTCAATTTAGTGCTGGCTTTGCCGGTGTTTTTTTACAGTGCGTCGGAGTTTTTTGTTTCTGCGGGGCAGGCCATCCGCCAGCGTTTCCTGAACATTGATGCGCCCATTGCACTTGCCATTCTCGTAACCTTTTCGCGCAGTGTGTATGAAATCGTTTCCGGAACCGGCGCCGGGTATATGGATTCGATGACGGGCATTGTATTTTTTATGCTCATCGGCCGTTACATCCAGAACCGCACGTACAATTCACTGGCGTTTGAACGCGATTATAAATCCTATTTCCCGGTTGCTGTTTCGGTAATGGACGATGCCGAAAACGAAAAAAGTGTACCGGTAAGCGACCTGAAAAAAGGACAGCGCATCCGCATCCGCAATAATGAAATTATTCCGGCCGACTGTGTGCTGCTGAGTTCGCAGACGCATGTTGATTACAGCTTCATCACCGGGGAGTCGGCTCCTGTAAAAAAACAGGCCGGTGATTTTATTTACGCCGGCGCGCGCCAGGCCGACGGTGCGGTGGACATGGAAGTTAGCAAACCGGTTTCGCAGAGTTACCTCACAGGACTGTGGAACAACGACCAGGCTTCGGAAAAAGAGAAACAACGGAACCAATCATACGTAGATAAAATCAACAAGTACTTTACCATCGTGGTTTTGGTGCTTGCCTTCGGATCGGCCGCCACCTGGCTGTTCTTCGATCCGTCGCGTTCGCTTAATGCATTTACGGCCGTGCTCATTGTGGCCTGTCCGTGCGGCCTGCTGCTCACCACCACGTTTGCAAACGGCAACATGATCCGTATTCTCGGCAAAAACAAACTGTACCTGAAAAATGCGGCTGTGCTTGAAAAACTGGCCCGCACCGAAACGGTGGTGTTTGACAAAACCGGGACGATTACATCCGGCACACAGGTTCGTTTTTCGGCTACGATGGATTTTCCCGAAGCAACCGTTTATGCCGCCGCACTTTCGGCCCAATCGGCACACCCGCTGAGCCGCAAAATTGCGAAGACATTTAAAGGAGAAAAGAAATTCTCCGTTACCCATTTTGAAGAAATCACCGGGCAGGGATTGAAGGGCGAAATAGACGGGAACTATGTTATTCTCGGTTCCCGCTATTTCGTTACCGGAACGGCCCAGACCGATAACTCACGCGAAACACTGGTGTTCCTGATGATCAACGGCGCTGTGGCCGGGTTCTTTACGTTTGAAAACACGTACCGCCCGGGACTGCAGGAAACACTTACCGATCTTGCTGCCGATTACAACCTGCACCTGCTCTCAGGTGACCAGGATGCGGAAAAAGAACGGCTGCAGCCGCTGTTCGGGAAAAATGCGAACCTCCTGTTTGGTCAAAAGCCCGACGACAAGAAAAACTACATCGCTGAACTGCAGCAGCAGGGACACAACGTGCTGATGGTGGGCGACGGCCTGAACGATGCCGGTGCATTTATGCAGAGCGATACCGGTATTGCCATTTCTGACGACACAAATACATTTTCACCGGCCTGCGATGCGATACTCGACGGCAGTTCGTTTACACGCATCCGGTCCTTCCTCGATTATGCACGCGCCGGTAAAAAAGTGATCCTGGTCACATTTGCCGTTTCGCTGGTGTACAACATTACCGGTCTGATATTCGCCACCGGCGGAACACTGTCGCCCGTGGTGGCTGCGGTACTTATGCCGCTGAGTTCAGTAACCATCGTGGTTTCGTCCACTTTCTTCACCTCGTTTGTGGCGTGGCGCAGGGGATTGTAACGGCATGATTGCTATCAGTTTTTGCCTTGACTGGCATCATTCATACAGCACGTTTACCCGGGTAGTTTTGTTCCGGAAAAAGTAAAAAATATGAGCGCATTATTTGTACTTATCGGAATAAGCCTGCTGGTAGCCCTCGCATTTCTTTTCGCTTTCCTGTGGTCCGTTCGCAGTGGTCAGTATGAAGATGACTACACACCGTCTGTGCGGATGTTATTCGAAAACCAGCCCAATGAAAATAATCAACAAAACCAAAAATAACGATTATGGAATCAGAGAAGTTCGCGTACGATAATAAGATAGTCAAGTACTTTGCCTACGCCACCATGGTATGGGGCCTGGTAGGTATGCTTGTCGGACTCTGGGTTGCATTTCAATTTGTTTTCCCGGCGCTCAATTTTAACTTTCCGCTGACGACGTTCGGCCGTTTACGTCCGCTGCATACCAATGCGGTGATTTTTGCATTTGTGGGTAACGCTATTTTCATGGGCGTATATTACTCGCTGCAGCGCCTCTGCAAGGCCCGGATGTTCAGCGATAAGCTGAGCAAAATCCATTTCTGGGGCTGGCAGCTGATCATTTTATGTGCGGCGCTTACTATTCCGCTGGGCATTACCACGGGAAAAGAATACGCTGAACTTGAATGGCCGATTGACATCCTGATTACCATTATCTGGGTGGTGTTCGGCTGGAACATGTTCGGAACCATCATCAAACGCCGCGAGCGCCACCTGTATGTGGCCATCTGGTTCTACATTGCCACCTTCGTTACCGTGGCTGTGCTGCACCTGGTAAACTCGTTTGAACTGCCGGTTTCGTTACTGAAAAGTTATTCCTGGTACGCCGGTGTGCAGGATGCGCTGGTGCAGTGGTGGTATGGCCACAACGCGGTAGCGTTTTTCCTCACCACCCCGTTCCTCGGACTGATGTACTACTTCATTCCGAAAGCGGCCAACCGCCCGGTGTATTCGTACCGCCTTTCCATCATTCACTTCTGGGCACTCATTTTCCTTTATATCTGGGCCGGTCCGCACCACCTGCTTTATACTGCGCTGCCCGACTGGGCACAATCGCTGGGTGTGGTGTTCTCGGTTATGCTCATCGCTCCTTCGTGGGGTGGTATGATCAACGGTCTGCTTACACTTCGTGGTGCATGGGACAAAGTGCGTGAAGATGTTACGCTGAAATTTATGGTGGTTGCCGTTACCGCTTACGGTATGGCCACGTTCGAAGGCCCGATGCTGTCGCTGAAATCGGTGAACGCCATCAGCCACTTTACCGACTGGACCATTGCACACGTACACGTAGGTGCGCTGGGCTGGAACGGTTTCCTTGCGTTCGGTATTCTTTACTGGCTGCTCCCGCGCATGTTCCGCACCGAACTGTATTCGAAAAAATTAGCGAACTGGCACTTCTGGTTAGGCACACTCGGTATCCTGTTTTATGCGATACCGATGTACTGGGCCGGTTTCATGCAGCACATGATGTGGAAAGAATTCACCGAAGAAGGCCTGCTGAAATACCCGAACTTCCTTGAAACGGTTACCAAACTGATGCCGATGTACGGCGCACGAGCAATCGGCGGAAGCATGTACCTCGTGGGTGTAATCATTATGACTTACAACCTCGTGAAAACCGTTCGTGCCGGTAACTTCCTGGCCAATGAAGAAGCAGAAGCTCCTGCACTTGAAAAAGTTTATGTTGAACACGGCAAACCGCACTGGCACCGCTGGATTGAGCGTCGCCCTGTTCAGATGCTCATACTCAGCCTCGTGGTTATTCTTATCGGTGGTATTGTAGAAATGGTTCCGACCTTCCTCATTAAATCCAACATCCCGACGATTGCCAGTGTAAAACCATATACACCGCTGGAACTGGAAGGACGCGACATTTATGTACGCGAAGGCTGTTACACCTGCCACTCGCAGATGGTGCGTCCGTTCCGCTTTGAAACAGCACGATACGGTGAGTATTCCAAAGCCGGCGAATTTGTATATGATCACCCGTTCCAGTGGGGTTCGAAACGTACCGGTCCTGACCTGCACCGCATAGGCGGCAAGTACCCGGATTCGTGGCACTACAACCACATGCTCGATCCCACAAGTATGTCGCCGGGTTCCATCATGCCATCGTATCCGTGGCTGCTGGACGATGACCTGGACCTGTCGCTGACTTCGAAAAAGATCAAAGCAATGACCACACTTGGTGTTCCATATCCTTCGGGTTATGATGCAATAGCTGTTTCGGATCTGAAAAAACAGGCAGAACAGATTACGGCAAGCCTGAAAAAGGATGGTATCGAAACATCTTCGGACAAAGAAATCATTGCGGTGATTGCGTATCTGCAGCGCCTCGGAAAAGACATTAAACCGGTAGCTGCAACTACCACAACCAAATAAGGGCCATGAAATTCATCAACTATCTCGAGTCGATTACCGGAGTAGCCATCTTTCCGATGATATCGTTCACGATCTTTTTCCTCTTCTTCCTGCTGTTGTTAATCTACGTGATGAAGGCCGACAAGAAGCAGATACTGGAAATAAAAAATCTTCCGCTGGATAAGAATCCGGAACCGGAAGTTTAACAGAAACAATGTTACAGGGTGTTTTTAAAAAAGCAAAAAACAGCGTGTTTATGAAACGAAATACTTTATTGCTGTGTATCGCAGGCCTGCTCCCGGTTCTTGCAACCGCGCAGAACAATGCCCCGGTATCGGCCGGGGAAACGTCAAACTACTGGTCGAATCCGCTGTTCATTGGTTTGCTCAGCATCATTATCATTCTTATGCTGACCATCATCGGTCTTGCGGAAGTTGTAAAAGCAACCGCACGCAACCGCAATGAGCAGGAAAAAAGAAACAAGAAAAACAGCGGCGGCGCGGCGGCAGTAATCCTGCTGCTTGCAGGTTCGCTGCTTTCATCGGATGTGTCCGGCCAGGTAGCCACTGATCCGAAAAACACGTTTTATTACGATTACACTTACTGGGGGCTTCACCCCACGCTGGTGTACGGCATGCTGCTGTTTATCGCGGTAGAGATCGTAATCATTCTTGTGCTGTACAATACGGCCATGCGCCTGCTGGGCGTAAAAGAACGCCGCGAGGCTGCCCTGAAAGCGCGCAGCGAAGCGGTTGCCAAAGGGCTGCCGGTTGAACCGTCGCTGATGGAGAAATTCAATGCATCGGTTGCTATTGAACAGGAAAAAGACATCATGTTCGATCACGATTACGATGGTATACGCGAACTGGATAACAACCTGCCGCCGTGGTGGAAATACGGATTCTATGTGACGATTGTTTTTGCATTCGTTTACCTGTTCCACTTCCACATCTTCAAAACCGGTAAACTGCAGATGGCCGAATACACCGAACAGCTTGAAACAGCAAAAGCCGAAATTGAAGCCTACAAGAAAAAAGCGGCGAACCTGGTGGACGAAACCAACGTTACCCTGCTTACCGATGCGGCTTCTATTGCAAACGGTAAAGCCACCTACGTTAAATACTGCGTAGCCTGCCACGGTGCAGAAGGCCAGGGCGATGTGGGACCGAACATGACCGACAACTACTGGATTCATGGCGGCAGTATTAAAGATGTATTCAAATCCATCAAATTCGGCTGGCCTGAAAAAGGAATGAAATCGTGGCAGCAGGATCTCGGTGCACGCCAGATCCAGGAAGTATCGAGCTACCTGCACACCCTCGTTGGAACAAACCCGCCCAACCCGAAAGAAAAACAGGGCGACCTGTACATCGAAGCCGGCAAAACGGACTCAGCAGGTGTTTCCGATTCACTGAAAAAAGCACCCGACAGTTTGCCTGCCAAAGACAGCTTAACGGTCAAGCCGGCAAAATAAAAAACAGACGCATCAACAAATAACATTATGGCGGACGTGGAGATTGAAAACGAAAATCAGCATGATGAATCCTTCCGGGACCGGATATCAACCATCTCGGAAGAAGGCAAACGGAACTGGATATTTGCACTCAAACCGAAAGGTAAACTGTACAATGCACGATCCATTCTCAGCTACATCTACCTGCTTCTCTTTTTCAGTCTCCCGTTTATCCGTATTAACGGCAACCCCGTATTCCTGTTCAATGTAATTGAACGCAAATTCGTTTTCTTCAGCGTCATCTTCTGGCCGCAGGATTTTTTCATCTTCGGGCTGGGGATGCTTACGTTTATCCTGTTCATCGTACTGTTTACGGTTGTTTACGGCCGCGTATTCTGCGGCTGGGCCTGCCCGCAAACCATTTTCATGGAAATGGTTTTCCGTAAAATTGAATACTGGATTGATGGCGATGCCCCCAGCCAGCGCGCCCTGAAAAAAGCGCCCTGGGACAAAAAGAAATTATCGAAACGCCTGCTGAAACATTCGCTATTCTTTTTCATTTCGTTTGTCATTTCAAACACATTCCTCGCTTACATCATCGGTTCGGATGAACTGCTCATCCTGATGAACGAACCGGTTGCAGCCAATATCGGAACGCTGGTGGCGCTGATTATTTTCACCGGTGTATTTTATGGTGTGTATGCCTGGTTCCGTGAACAGGTTTGCCTTATCGTTTGCCCCTATGGCCGCCTGCAGGGCGTAATGCTCGATAAAAATTCCATCGTGGTTGCCTACGACTATGTGCGCGGCGAACCCCGGGGCAAATTCAAGAAAAATGAAGAACGGACCAAAGGCGATTGTATTGACTGCAACCTTTGTGTGAAAGTTTGTCCCACCGGTATTGATATCCGGAACGGCACGCAGCTCGAATGTGTAAACTGTACCGCGTGTATTGATGTATGCGATAATGTGATGGATAAAACGGGGCTGCCGAAAGGACTGATCCGTTACGCATCCGAAAACGGTATTGCAAAAAAAGAAAAACTCAAAATCACCCCGCGTATCCGGGCCTACTCCATCGTGCTCACCATTCTTATCGGTGTGCTGGTAACGCTGCTTGTAACACGTACCGACCTGGACGCAACCATTCTCCGTACGCCGGGAATGCTGTACCAGAAACACGAAGCCGAAGGTACCATCAGCAACCTGTACAACCTGAAACTGATCAACAAAACACATGTTGATATGCCGATTGAACTGCGCCTGGAAGATGAAAACGGTTCAATCAAAATGATCGGTGAAAATCTGACCGTACCCAAAGAATCGAAAGCAGAAACGGAGTTCTTTATTTACCTGCCGAAAAACAAAATCAGTTCCCGGAAAACGATGCTGAAGATTTCGGTGTATTCCGGCGGCAAAAAAATTCAGACTGTTAAAACCAATTTTCTCGGACCGATAACATCAAACTAAAACAACCATGAGCTGGGGCATTAAAATAACCATCCTGTATTGCAGCTTTGTTGCAATGATCCTGACAATGGTATTCCTGACCATACCGCAGAAACCGGAACTTGTTGCAGATAACTACTACGAACAGGAACTGAAATACCAGGATAAAATAGACCGCATGAACCGCACCCGCCAGCTACCGGAACAGCCGCAGTGGCAGGTAGGCAACGGACAGGTGGCACTATCGTTCCCGGAAAACCTGCGCAAACAGAACATCAGCGGCGAAGTGTATTTTTTCTGTCCCTCGGCAGCGGCCATGGATAAAAAAGTGCCCATTCAGCTCGATTCCACCGGAAGCATGATGCTTACAACAGCGAGCATGAAACCCGGACTGTACAAAATGGAAATCAGCTGGAAAGCCAACGATGCCGATTATTTCAACGAAAGTATCATTCAACTGCATTAAGTCATGTACCTCTGGGCTGCACTTACACTCGGTTTCCTGAGTAGCTTTCACTGCATCGGCATGTGTGGTCCCATTGCGCTTGCCCTTCCGCTCGACCGCAGCTCAAAAGCCAGCGCCGCAGCGGGAACGTTGCTTTATAACTTCGGGCGCATGCTCACCTATTCCGTGCTCGGATTGTTCATGGGATTCATTGGCCAGGGTGCTGCATTTGCGGGTTACCAGAATATTCTTTCAATTGTGCTTGGCAGCATCGTACTGCTGTTCCTGCTCATCCCGCGTTTGCCGGCGATGCTGCAGCCTGCGGGCATGCAACGGTTTATCGGCCGGCTTAAAGAACCGATCCGCAAATTGTTTGGCGTGCACTCCATGCGATCATTGCTGCTCATCGGTGTGCTGAACGGCCTGCTGCCCTGCGGCATGGTGTATCTCGGCATTGCAGGTGCTGTTGCTACCGGCAGCGCTGTAAAAGGAAGTTTGTTTATGGCCGCATTCGGACTCGGCACCTTGCCGGCCATGGCGTTGATTTCGCTTGCCAAAAATTACATCAACGTGCGTTTCCGCGACACCATCCGCAAAATGGTGCCGGTAATGGTAGGTGCAATGGCGGTGCTGCTCATCATGCGCGGACTTAATCTCGGCATTCCGTACATCAGTCCGAAAATTGTGAAAACCGAAGCCGGATGTGTTACACACTCCTGCTGCCATAAAAAATAACCATGGACGATCTCCGCGAATACATCAATAAACTGCGTTTCGATTTTTCGCGCATGCAGTTCGACGAAAGCGATGCGCTGAACAACCCGTTTCAGCAGTTCGAAAAATGGTTCCGCGAAGCTGTTGATGCGCACGTCAACACCCCGAACGCCATGACACTGGCCACTGCATCGGCCGATGGAATACCGGCAGCACGCATTATGCTGTTGCGCAATTTCAATGAAAACGGGTTCGTGTTTTACACCAACTACAACAGCCGGAAAGCAGCACATTTAAGCGCAAGCGGACATGCAGCATTGCTCTTCTGGTGGCCCGAACTGGAACGCCAGGTGCGCATTGAAGGAACGATAAGCAAACAAACGGCCAGTGAATCGGATCTGTATTTCAGTTCACGGCCCGATACCAGCAAACTCGGTGCCTGGAGTTCGCCGCAAAGCACAGTGATCGTAAACCGCAAAGTGCTCGATGACGAATACGGGCAGATGAAAAAACGCTTTGCCGGCAAAACCATTGAACGCCCGCCGTTCTGGGGCGGTTACGTGGTTAAACCGGTGCGCTTTGAATTCTGGCAGGGACGACCAGGGCGCATGCATGATCGTATTGCGTACCGCGAAGAAAACGGACAATGGATCATTGAACGCCTCGCTCCCTGAAGATGCTTATTCGTGTAACAAAAACATTTACGTTTGAAATGGCGCATGCGTTGAGCGGGCACGATGGTCCGTGCAGAAATGTGCACGGCCATTCGTACGAGCTGGCTGTTACCATTCGCGGTATTCCGTCGCATGAAAAAGGCCATCCGAAAAACGGGATGGTGATTGATTTTGCGGAACTGAAAACCATTGTAAACAAACACGTTATTCATCCTTTCGATCACACGCTGGTGCTGCCGGAAGAAGCAGACGAATACAAACACATTACCGGCGAAGCCGTGCTACGCGTGCCGTATCAGCCCACCTGTGAAAACCTGCTCGCCGAATTTGTCCACCGCCTGCAGCCGCAATTTCCGCAGCACATGCAACTCGTGAGCCTGCGCCTGCGCGAAACAGCAACCTCGTGGGCCGAGTGGCTGGAAAGTGAGCAGGAGGAAGAATAATTTAGTTTTGGGTAAATTGACCCACGATGCATCGCGGATGAACACACAGCATGTAAAGGCGAACGTTTGAACAAAAGCCAATTATGATGAACGAGTTAATCAGAAAATACAACGTAGCAGCCCCGCGCTACACCAGCTATCCCACCGTTCCCTACTGGGACACCGTTGCCCCCACCACCGCACAATGGGCAGCCGAAGTGCAGCGTACGTTTGTCGCCACCAACAACAGCAACGGCATCAGCCTGTACATTCACCTGCCGTTTTGTGAAAGCCTTTGTACCTATTGCGGCTGCAACACCCGCATCACGGTAAACCATGCGGTGGAATCGCCGTACATCACCGCGGTGCTGAACGAGTGGAAACTCTACCTCGCGCTCTTCCCTGCCCCGCCGCGCATCCGCGAAATTCACCTCGGCGGCGGCACACCCACGTTTTTCAGTGCGGCCAACCTTGAACTGCTGCTGCAAAGCATCTGCAATTCAGCCGAAGTGTGTGACGATGCCGAATTCAGTTTTGAAGCGCATCCTGCAAACACCACCGACGCACACCTCGAAACGTTGTACCGCCTCGGGTTCCGCCGCCTCAGCCTCGGCATCCAGGATTTTGATCCGAAGGTGCAGGACATCATCAACCGCAAACAAAGTGTGGACGATGTGCGCCGCGTTACCACATCGGCCCGGCGCATCGGTTATACGTCCATAAACTACGACCTCATTTACGGCCTGCCCCTGCAGACTGATGCAGGCATGCAGCAAACCATTGAACAGGTGATAACACTTCGCCCGGAACGCATTGCGTTTTACAGTTACGCGCATGTGCCGTGGATGAAACCCGGGCAGCGCAAATTCACCGAGGCCGATCTGCCCGAAGGCGAAACCAAACGCCGCCTGTACGAAAACGGGCGCGATGCGTTTCTCAAAGCCGGTTACAGCGAAAACGGCATGGATCATTTTTCACTGCCCGGCGATCCGCTGCACAAAGCCGAAGCAGACAAAACGCTGCACCGCAATTTTATGGGCTACACCACCACCGCCACGCGCCTGCTCATCGGTCTCGGTGTTTCATCCATCAGCGATGCGTGGACCGCGTTCGCACAAAACGAAAAGAAAGTAGAAGACTATTACGCCCGCATTGCCAAAGGCGAACTGCCGATTTTTAAAGGTCACCTGTTAACTGCCGAAGATGAAATAATCCGGAAACACATTCTCAACATCATGTGCCGCATGGAAACCAGCTGGGCCGACGAAGCGATGCAAACCGCCGCCGTTTACGAAGCCCTGCCCCGCCTCCGCGAGCTGGAAAACGATGGCCTCGTGGTGGTTGAACCGTTCCGCCTTACGGTAAAACCCGAAGGCAAAGCGTTTCTGCGAAACATTGCGATGGCCTTTGATGCGCGCCTGTGGGCGAAGCAGCCGGATGCGCAGGTGTTTAGTGCGGCGGTGTAAGAATATATTATTTACTCCCACACATATTTTTCATCAAACTCCACCTGGTACTTTTTCAGCAGGGCAAGGTATTCCTTTTTAAAATCTTTTTGCTTGTGGTGTTCGTGCTGGTTGGAGATGTAGCTGTGTACCCGATCAACCTGCGCCGGGTTTACAGAGAAGGCACCGTAGCCATCCTGCCAGCGGAAGTTTTTGAGTGACGGATTTTTTTGTTTGATCCAGCGCGAGGAGTTCGCTTTTACCACACCCACGAGTTTCATGAGTGCAATTTTCCGCGAGAGCATACAGAGGATGTGGATGTGATCGGTATAGCCCCCCACGATGAGTGATTGGCATCCGAGTTCGTTGCAGATGCCCCCGAGGTAACGGTGAAGCTCTTCTTCCCAGGGCGGGAGGATGCAGGGGGTGCGGTATTTGGTGCTGAAGACGATGTGAATGTAGTTCTTAACGAGCGATTGTCCCATGATCGTAAATGCCCCTCCGGGGCTTGATAAGATTGTATTACCTGGCAGGCTCTGCCTGCCAGTGTTTGTTGTGCGGATGGGCTGCGCCCATCCTTGTGGCTTATATTTTTTATGGACTGCGTCCATTGTTGGTTTATGCCGTCCCTTCGGGACTCATTCCATAAACCACCATACTTACTAACATACTTACGACGATTCGTAAGTATGTCAGCACAAGTTACTAAATTATCATAAATCGTGGTCATCACAAGATGTCAGTCCCGGAGGGACGGCATCGGCAACATCAAGGCTTTGCCTTGATTTACGCTATCACTAACATACGATCTTATTCTACTATTCCCTTTCTACTATCCTTATCTACTATCTTCATGGCTTTGCCATGATTCTTCCGAACAAAAAAACGGGACTCCCTTTTACAGGAGCCCCGTCTTTAAATGATACCGTTTCTTCGGCCGATCAGAGCGTGCCTCTACGCGCTTGCTCCGCTTCAATCGACTCGAACAAGGCTTTAAAATTGCCTTTCCCGAACGAATTTGCCCCTTTCCGCTGGATAATCTCGAAGAACAAAGTAGGGCGGTCTTCCACGGGTTTGGTGAATATCTGTAACAGGTATCCTTCCTCATCGCGGTCAACCATGATGCCCAGCTTCTTCAACGTCAATAAATCTTCTTCGATTATACCAACGCGTTCGGCAACGGTATCGTAATACGTGCCCGGAACATGCAGAAATTCCACACCTCGTTTCCGCATTTCCGTTACGGCATGTACTATATCATTTGTAGCTATTGCAATGTGCTGGCAACCGGCTCCGCCATAAAAATCAAGATACTCTTCGATCTGTGATTTTTTCAGGCCATATGCCGGTTCGTTAATCGGAAACTTGATGCGACCGTTTCCGTTGGTCATTACTTTACTCATCAGCGCCGTGTAATCGGTCGAGATGTCTTTGTCATCAAACGTAATGAGGTTTGCAAAACCCATCACCTCTTCGTAAAACTTCGCCCATTTATTCATCTCGCCCAGGTTTACATTGCCCACCATGTGATCAATGTACTTGAAGCCGATGTCTTCCGGGTTGTATTCAGAATTCCAGGCCACAAAACCGGGCAGGAAAACACCGCTGTAGTTTTTGCGTTCGATAAACAGGTGGATGGTATCGCCATAGGTATGAATACCGGCTTTCACCACTTCCCCGTGTTCATCTTTTTCCACCACCGGTTCCAGGAACGGGCGTGCGCCGCGGCGCGTGGTTTCTTCAAACGCACTGCGCGCATCATCTACCCACAGCGCAATGTATTTTACACCGTCACCATGCACACGGATGTGGTTCGATATTTCACTGTCCTTGTCAAACGGCGTGGTGAGCACGAGGCGGATTTTGCCCTGCTGCAGCACATACGAGGTGCGGTCGCGCAGCCCGGTTTCGAGGCCGGCATAAGCCAGCGACTGAAACCCAAAAGCGGTTTTGTAATAGTGCGCCGCCTGCTTGGCATTGCCCACATAAAGCTCCACAAAATCGGTACCGTTGATCGGCAGGAAATCCTGGGCTTTTTCGAAAATTTTCTGCCCGCTGTAATCGTAGTTTTGTACCTCGGTGAGATCTTTCATTGCTTATTGATTTTATACGTGTAATGCTGGTTCAGTTGTTTTTGACATCCATGATTTGTAGTAGTCTTTCACTTCTACCTTCATGGCTTCTTTTGTAATTTTTACCGGGTTGAACGGATCTATCATCACGGCCAGTTCCATCGTTTCTTTTTTACCGATGCTGCGCTCAATGGCGCCCGGGTGCGGACCGTGCGGAATACCGGCAGGATGCAGCGTAAACTGCCCCGGCTGAATATTGTTGCGGCTCATAAAATCACCGGCCACATAGTAGAGGATTTCGTCCGAGTCAATGTTGCTGTGGTGATACGGTGCCGGAATCGCGTCCGGATGATAATCATACAGGCGCGGTACAAATGAACAGATCACAAAATTGTTGCCTTCAAAATTCTGGTGAATCGGTGGCGGCATGTGAATGCGGCCTGTGATCGGTTCAAAATTGAAAATACTGAACGCGTACGGATAACTGTAACCATCCCAGCCCACAAGGTCAAACGGATGTGTTTCGTACACGTACGGATAAATGAGCCCGCGTTTTTTGATATTGATTTTGAAATCGCCTTTCGCATCAATCGTTTCAAAGTTCGAAGGCAGTTTAAAATCGCGTTCGCAGAAGGGCGAATGTTCCAGCATCTGCCCGTATTCATTGCGGTACCGTTTCGGCGTACGTATCGGGCTGAACGATTCCACAAAAAGAATCCGGTTCTCCGGAGTTTTAAACTCCAGCTGGTAAACGGTTCCGCGCGGAATCACTAAGTAATCGCCGTATTCAAACGCTACGGTTCCGTACATGCTTTTCAGTTTGCCCGAACCTTCGTGAATGAATAACAATTCATCCGCATCCGCATTTTTGAAAAAATAATCGTTCATGGATTGCTGCGGACGCGCAATGCCTACGGTCATGTCGTTATTAAAAAACAACACTTTGCGGCTGGCGATGTAATCGTTTTCCGGAGCCACTTCAATACCGGTAAAGCTGAGTGCTTTCAGGTTCTCTTCAATGGCCACTTCCGGCCGAACAGAATACGGCTCGCCCATGGATTTAACCATCGTGGGCGGATTGAGGTGATACACCAGCGATGATGTACCCGAAAACCCTTCGGTGCCAAAAAGTTCTTCGTGGTAAAGCTGTCCTTCCTCGTTCCGGAAAACGATATGGCGCTTATTGGGAATGTGACCTTGCTGCTGATAAACGGGCATGAGAAAATATTTTAATGCAAATAACGCGGGAGCACCAACGATTTAAAATGATGTTTGTCAGCCGGAAAAATGATCTTTTGCAAAATCAAAAAGAGAAATCAATCACGCCAGGCACTTAAAATGCTCAAACGGCTCCTGGCACGATTCGCAACGGTACAGTGCTTTGCAGGCTGTTGATCCGAACCGGCTGATGCAGGTTGTTTTTTCCGCACTGCAGCGCGGGCACGCAACAGGCATGGCTTTAAACGTAGCATGGCACGAAGAATGTGCCGGTGGCGCAATGCCGTACGCCTTCAGTTTTTGTTTCGCTTCCGTCGAAATCCAGTCCGTTGTCCAGGCCGGTGCATACGTCAGCTTCACACGAACCTGCTCCACTTCATCAAACTGCAGCAGGATTTCGCGGATCTGGTCTTCAATCAATCCCATTGCGGGACAGGCCGTGTACGTTGGGGTTATCGTAACCACGCAGCATGCATTTTCAATGGCAACGCTGCGCAGGATGCCGAGTTCGTGAATGGTAATAACCGGGATTTCCGGATCGGGAATCCTGGCTATGGCATCATAGAGTTTATCTATATCTGTTTCGGTAGTTACCATTGTGCATCGGGATAGGCGCGCTGGAGGTATTGCATTTCAGAAAGAATATGACCGAGATTTTCAGTATGCACACCTTTGCGGCTTCCGGTCTGCATCCAGGTATTTTCCGGGATGTACAGCGTGGCTTCAGTGAGCAGTTCGCTGATGTAATTTTCCCACAACGCTTTCATCGGAATGGTATCCACGCCGATGCCTTCGCGCAGCAGGAAATGATCTACTTCATCCATTTCAAAAAGTTCGCCGGTGTACATCCACAGGTCGTTCACCGCATCCTGCATGCGGCGGCGGCTTTCTGCTGTTCCATCGCCGAGGCGCAGGGTCCAGTCGGCAGCGTGCTCCAGGTGATAACGTATTTCTTTGATGGTTTTGGCCGCAATGGCAGCAAGCGTTTCATCCTTGCTCTGCATCAGCGCCGTATAGAAATGAAATTCATACGCTGAAATAAACAACTGGCGCACGATGGTATGTGCAAAATCGCCGTTGGGTTGCTCGGTGAGAAGGTGGTTGTAATATTCTATTTCCGGGCGGCGGTAAGCAAGGTCATCAGCGGTTTCCCAGTTCATGTCCACATCAGCGGCATAACCGAGCAGCGCCTGTGCACGGCCGATCATGTCGAGCGCCATGTTGGTTTGCGCCAGGTCTTCTTCAATAAACGGTGCACGGCTGCACAGTTCCGAAAGGCGGTGTCCGAGTATGAGCGCATCGTCGCCGAGACGAAGGCAATACGTAAATAAAGCATCCTGCTTGTTCATGCGGCTTTGTTTTTTAAATATTTTTTGCGCCTTCCGGCATCACGTAAAAAGTAGGGTGACGATAAATTTTGTCGTTCGACGGATCGAAGAGCATCGCACTGTCGTCCGGATCAGAAGCCACAATCGCTTTGGAAGGCACTACCCAGATGCTGGTTCCTTCGCCCCGGCGGGTGTAGGTATCGCGCGCATTCTGCATGGCCATTTTTGCATCCGCAGCGTGAATGCTGCCCGCATGGGAATATTTGTTTCCTGATTTACTCTGGATAAATACTTCCCATAAATCAAATTGAGTGTCGTTGGCTGTCATGGTTTATTTTTTGTGCGTTATGTTCGTTGTTCAAGCGCAGTGTTTGTGTTCATCATGCATTTTTTTGTGTTTATGCGCGATGCCCGTTGTTCATGCGCAATGCCTCGCGCATCAGTAACGTTACCCCACGCAGTGTTTATATTAACTACGCTTCCACCTCCACCGCCGTACTCGTTTTTTTCTGCTGGTAAGCTGCTGCTGCCTCCCGCACCCATGCTCCTTCTTCGTGGTACTTCACGTGGTGCTGCATGCGCTGCCGGTTGCAGGGGCCGTTGCCTTTGATTACGCGGTAAAATTCTTCCCAGTTGATTGCACCGATATCATAATGCCCGGTGGCTTCATTCCATTTCGCATCTTTATCCGGTATGGTCAGCCCGATGAGTTCGGCCTGCGGGATGGTTTTATCAATAAACTTCTGGCGGAGTTCATCGTTCGTTTCACGTTTGATGCGCCACTTCATGGCATCGGAACTGTGCGGCGAATCGGTATCGTGCGGACCGAACATCATGAGTGCAGGCCACCACCAGCGGTTCATCGCATCCTGTGCCATGGCCTGCTGTTCTTTGGTACCGCGCATCATTTTGGTCATAATTTCATAGCCCTGGCGCTGATGAAAACTTTCTTCTTTGCAGATGCGCACCATGGCGCGGGCATACGGACCATACGAGGTACGCTGCAGCGACACCTGGTTCACAATGGCAGCACCATCCACCAGCCAGCCGATGGCCCCGATGTCGGCCCAGTTGAGCGCGGCGTAATTAAAAATGTTGGAGTATTTGGCTTTGCCTTCGTGCAGCTGTTCAATCATTTCGCTGCGCGAAATTCCGAGCGTTTCAGCCGCACTGTAGAGGTACAGGCCGTGCCCGCCTTCGTCCTGTATTTTCGCAAGCAGAATCTGCTTCGAACGCAGGCTCGGTGCACGTGTAATCCAGTTGCCCTCCGGTTGCATACCGATTACTTCCGAATGGGCATGTTGCGATACCTGGCGGATGAGGTGCCTGCGATACGCTTCGGGCATGTAGTCGCGCGGTTCAATGTAGTCGCCGCTTTCAATCCGTTCAAGAAACTGCTGGTCGTTATGTTCCTGCTGCATAGCCTTGTTTTTTATATACCCGGCAAATATATTTTCAGCAACAGGTTTACGAAATGAGGGCCGTCATTCAAAAAACTAATTCATGTCAATTAAAAAGCCCCTTGCGGGGCTGTGTGTGTCTTAACGATTAAAAACGGATCAGGCCACATTCGGACCGGAAAGTGCTTCGCCCTGGCTGTTCTGTTCGTACAGCGTCCAGCTGTCGGTAACGGTTGTTTCGAGCCACACCTTTCCCGATTTGCGGAACACCTGCACCGACAGGCCGTAAAGGGTCTGAAACTGTTGCTCCAGTTCGGCCACGGTCATGCCCGGAGTAATGGTTATCATACCCTCGTTATGCACCGTGCGGCATTCCTGCAACGTTTTGTTGCTGTCTTTCATCTGCTTTTTCAGCGAAGGTTCGCCTGCCTGGTGCGGCTTCGAGAAAAACTCAAGCTTCAGGTATGGAAACAACTGATGAAAATCCTCCTGGAGGGCGTATATCTTTTTGTTATCTGAAATCTGTATCAGCATTTTATGTAGACTTTATCCTTGCGGGTTAATTTATCAGTACCGCAGCTAATCGCCTTGGTTTATTGGGACAAAGCTACATCCCGCAGGGCGGGCAGCGAATGACCCCGGACACCCGTATATTTGAGCCTTATCAGTTTTTCATTCCCGTTAACTTGTCCAGGTTCAGGATTGTAATTGATCCGCCCTTGATGTCAACCAACCCTTCGTCTTTAAAATCGCTGAGTGTGCGTATGGTGGTTTCGGTGGCTGTTCCGGCCAGGTTGGCAAGGTCTTCCCGCGAAATGGTCATGGTGAAAACGGCCTGTCCTTCTTTTTTGTAGCGGTTGTATAATGTTACCAGTGCTTCCGAAACGCGCTTGCGCACCGAGTTGTAAGCCAGTTTCAGCAGTTGTTCTTCTTTCTCCTGCAGGTTATCGGAAATGAGGCGGATAAATGCACGCGACACTTCGGCATTGCGGTACAACAGCGAGAAAAAATCGTCGCGTGGAATCATGGTAATTTCCGACTCTTCCATCGCCACAGCGGAATCGGTGTAACGCGAATCTTCGAGCAGGGCGAGGTAACCGAAAAAATCACCTTCCTTGTACAGGCCGGTAATCAGTTCTTTGCCCTGGTCGTTGGAGCGGAATGTTTTTATTTTGCCGCGTGTAACAAGATAAACGCCTTTCGGAAAATGGCCTTCGCTGTACACACTTTCTTTTTTACGGCAGGTTCGTGTTTCGCGGGTATCCGAAATTTTATGCAGTTCATCAAACCCGCTGGCACTGGCCAGGAACGCGCCAACACCATCCACACCGCCGGAATAATCTTTTTTCATCAGCTCCGTTTTGCGGAGGCGGCTTTCGATGGCGTTCAGCAGTTCAATATCATCAAACGGTTTGGTCAGGTAATCATCGGCTCCCATTTCCATGCCTTTGCGCAGGTCGCTGCGTTCGGCCTTGGCCGTTAAAAACACAAACGGAATAGCTGCCGTTTCATCGTTTTTCGAAAGCATGTGCAACACCCCATACCCGTCGAGTACAGGCATCATAATATCGCATACAATCAGATCCGGTTTCTGCTGCTGTGCCATTTCTACACCTTCTTTGCCGTTGGCAGCAGTAATTACTTCGTAACTGGCAAGCTGCAGGATTTCCGCGGTATTCTCGCGCATATCCTTGTTGTCTTCAATCAGCAGAATCTTTTTCATTGCGGTATGGTTACAGTAAATGTGGTTCCTTTATGTTCTTCGCTTTCGTACGAAATACGGCCATTCATCAGTTCGGTATATTTGGCTACAATGTGCAGCCCCAGGCCCGTTCCCTGGATGTGTGTGGCGTTGTTTCCCCGGAAAAAACGTTCAAACAGGTGCTCCTGGTCCGCTTTCGGAATGCCGATGCCCTGGTCGGTGATGCTTATTTTCGCCTGCGTTTCCGACACTACTGTTTTCACCGTAATGTTTTTTCCTTCGGGCGAAAACTTGATTGCATTGGATACAAAATTGAACAGGATATTGCGCAGCAGTTTTTTATCCATCAGCACCTCATCATTGCCGGTATGTTCCGCCACCAATTGCTGCCCCGGCTTGCACAGCGTGCCGAGGTCGGACAACACTTCCGCAATAAACAACCGCAGGTTAAACGGCTCGGGCATATTGTCCACGCGTCCCTCTTCAAAACGGCTCACCGAAAGAAAATCATTCAGTATGTCCGTCAGGTTATTTATTGATGATTTGATTTTACTCACATGCCGCTCCTGTTTCTCCTTGTCGTTCTGCTCGCCGTATTTGGTAACGAGCGAAAGCGACGAGAGAATAGTGGCCAGCGGCGTCCGGAATTCATGCGAAGCCATGGAAACAAAACGCGATTTCATATCACTCAGTTCGCGCTCCTTTTCCAGTGCCTGGTGCAGGCTCTTCTGCGTTTTTTCCAGCTCGCGAACGGCTTCTTCCAGGATCATGGTCCGGTTTTTCACCTGCCTTTCGAGTTCCGCCGAATAGTTTTTCAGTTTTTCTTCGGCCTGCTTGCGGATGGTGATATCAACGATAAAAGCAATTACAAACCGGCCGCTGCTGTTCGCAAACGGACTGAGGCTGATTTCCACCGGCACCTCCGACCCGCTTTTGTGTTTTCCGAACAGGTTAATGCCCTGCCCCATGGATCGGGCATGCGGGTTTTTATTAAAATTATCGCGAAGCCCGGTATGATGGCCACTGAAACGGGCCGGGATCAAAACTTCTACCTTCTGCCCGATCAGTTCATCTTTATCGTAGCCAAACAGGTGTTCTGCACTCGGATTAATCCGGATTATTTCGCCCGAATCGTTTGTAACCAACACACCCTCAGTCGCATGCATAAAGAGCGCGTCTATCCCTTCGGAACTATCCATGTATATTTTTTCTTCTGGTTGCATGCGAATTTAGCAATACGGAAGCGAAATTAGATACCGCGGTCAGGGCAAAACATGACGACGGTCATATTTCCACATGAGCAACATCACCGGTTTACCCGGTAACCTGGTGCACCAGCAGGCGACCGTTTTCTTCGAGGAGGGCAAAATGATGCTGCCGGGGTGACAATAAAATACTGCATATTTTACTGTCAGTAGTAATGCTGCGCACGTGCCTTGGTCGTTCATTAACCGCGTAAATACGGGCTTCGCGGTTTCCCGCCAGCACAACATACTGTTCGCCGATAAACTGGACTGAACGTGCAATAAAACCTTCCGCAAAATAAACCGGGGTTAATTCGGGGTTAAAATTTTCAGGATCAATGAGCAGCGAACCGCGGTTGGTTGCGATAACAATCCGCAGCGGGGAGTAATTAGGAGTACACGCAATGCCCAGGATTTCAGACGGCAACTTATAAAGAACGGTCTCCCCGCTTTCGTCAAGTGAAAACAGTTCATCGTATTCAAAGAAATAATACTTCTCCTTACGGAAAATCAGCTCGGCCGCTGTTACCGGGCGGTTCACGAGGCGCTTCAGGGTTTCACCGTTTGATTTGATATCGCGCGACTTCAGCAGCGTGCCGTTTTCCGTAAAATAACTCAGCGTGTAATAGCCGCCGGGACAGCTTACCGTCATAATTGTATTTGCACTGCTGATGCCAATACCCATAAGGTGACGGGGTAACCATGTTGGATTTTCAATCGCTATTTCGCTGTCAAATCCGCCTGTTTCAGGTAGTTTTACCGCATTGATCCCCGCATCCGTTGCATCGGTAACCAACACCACACGCGCGGTGAAACGCGGATCGGCTGTTAAAAATGCCGATGTAAGGGGTTGCAGCGGGGCCATATTGAAATGGTACTCCGGTTCACTGCTCCAGTTACCGCGCACCACCAGCAGCGTACCCGATTTGGTTCCGATGGCGATAAACTGGTTGCGGTAGTTGCGTGCCGTTAACCAGTGCGCCGTTTTGTCGAGCTGAAAATTGCCCGCAGGCAACTGCATTTTCGGTTTCACATTGCGCTGGTTAAGCACAAAACGGTTCGTATCGCCGGTTACGAGGCGATCTTTTTTTACAAAATGTTCCAGTTTGTGCAGGTCACCGAACCGGCCGTTTGCAGCATCACTGCTGATGATTTCATACGCCAGCTGCCGAGAAACATATTCCGTTTCTTCATCCTTACTGGTCTGCAGCACCCGCACAAGTACATTCAGAAACGCCTGCTTTTTTACCGGCGGCAAATGATGGTCGTACACGTACTGAATTTCCTGCGCAGCAATAAGCGAACCCTGTTCCTCCCGCGCGTTAAAAAAATGCAGCAGGCAGTTTTCCGCCTGGGGGTGCTGGTTTGTCCATCCCTCCAGCAGCAGCCTGCGCGCGTTTTCAGGCGCCTCCAGTTTTTCGCGGGTGAGGCGCGATGCCTCGATGTAATCGCTCCGCTGCAGAGCTTCCTCCACGCACACGGTATAACATTTCCGCGCTTCGTCTTCCAGTTCCAGTTCGCGGTACAGATCGCCTGCCTTTTCGTTTTTGCCCAGTTCAATATACAGTTTGATCGCTTCCAGGTACAGCCCGCCTTTTTCCAGGCATTCGGCAGCAGCCGGTTTGTTGTTCAGGTGTTTGATGTACAGCGCAGCGGCTTCGCGGTAAAATTTGCCTTGAATGAGCACATTGGCGGCTGACGTATAATCGTGCAGCAGTTCGGCATAGATGTACGCTGCTTTTTTAAAACGACCCGCCTTTATTTCGCGTTCAGCAGCTTTCAGATATTGTTCGCGCAGTTTTTCGTGATAGCTCCCGGTATTCCAGGTATCACCCGCTCCGCCGCTGCCGATGCGGTTCAGGTTAAAGTTCGTATCGCGTTTCGAAAGCTGGTCCGAAGGCTGCGCCTTGCCGCGGTTCAGGTACGGCGAATCGAGCGGCAGCGCGTATTTTAATGCTTCATCGGGATTTTCTTCAAACAAACGCATGAGGCGCTCCAGCTCTTCTTCCCGCTTTTTATCAATATCGTCAAGGTTGCGTTTCATCCAGTTTTCGAGCATGGTGAAGAAACCGAAACGGAATGGTTTGCGCGGCGGTTTTGCCGCATCGTCATGTTGCAGCGGCGTATTTCCTCCCGGCACAAATTTGATCGGCCGGTCGTTGCGGCCAAACAGTTTATCAAAAAAGCCGGCAGAGCGCGACAAGAAGCGTTCGAGCAATCCCGGCTTGTCGTTGCTGATGGTAAATTTCCGGCCTGAATCACCGGCAATATAACCGCCCCCGGAGCCGCTGCGAGCACCGCCGCCAAACAGTCCGCCGAGAAACGCAAACGGAAAAATCACAACACCGGCCGCAACACCTGCACCTATTTTAGCAGCACCGAGTCCGGCCAAACCGGTTTTCAGCAAACCGCGTCCCACCTGGCTCTTTAATTTATCGCCGGTTGTTTTCGGTTTGTCTTTCGAAAGATCGGTAATCGGTTTCTGCTGAATTTCATTTTTCAGTTCATCCAGCAATGCCTCGGGCGAAGTGCCCGTGAGTTCAATCTGCGACAGGCGCGGTGACTGCGGAAAACCGGGATGCGCAAAATGCCAGACCGTTGTTCCTGATTCGGGCAGATGCAGCAGGTATTTCAGATCAATGGCATCGCTCTTTTCAAAACCGAGCAGGCCGATTGACGGATGAAACACGTATGCATCCCAGAAAAGTAATGTTTTCAATTCATCGCTTTCGGCCTGCGGAAAAAGCTCCGATCCGAATGGCAGAAATAATTTTCCCGCAACTTGTTTATATGGTGAACGCACACGCGCAGCATCCGGAATTTTTCCGTGCCTGAAAACCACGAACAACCCGTGCGGCCTTATGGACTGCATACTTTCGGAAATCACATAACACGTCATGCCCGTTGCATCCGTTTCCCACGACGCAATTTCGCGCAACCAGTCGGCCGGAAACGCGCCCCGGATAAACGCGCCGCAAAGCACGCCCTGCTGGTTTTCGGTGGGTTTAAGCGTTAGCTGCATGGTTAATGTGATTTATAAACGGTTCGATAAACGCATTGTAAAAAATTTTCGGGGTAATTGCACCTGCTGCTTCAACAAGAAAGTGAGCAGATCCGAAAACCTGCCCGTCAGCCGCCCAGCCCGCAAGCGCATACTCAAAAATATACGTGAGCGAAAACTGCTGCAGCCCCGGATTGCTGCTCACAAAATGCAGCATACCACGTGAGTCCACATAAATAATGCTGCCGTCGGAAAAACGAAACTCCGTGAGCTTAACATGTATGTTGCCGGAATTTACCAGCACCTCGCGCCCGGGCACCGCACGGTGTTTCATTGCAAGAGCCACTGCTAAATCAGGCACCCGCAGGTATATGTTATCGCCCGTACTGAGATGCAGCACACGACCGTTAATCTCCAGGTGATTATTTATATTGATCTGGATCAGCCCGCCTTTTCCCACGGCCGTATACCCTGGATTGATTCGGCTTTTCAGCTGAACCACATCGTTGTACCAGGCATGTTTTTCTGCTTTTTTAAATGCTTCCGGATCTGCGGTAAGGTCTTCCAGGAAATGCGAAAAAACGTTGAGCCGGTATTTTTTATTGATCGTTTCAACCAGGAAACTGTCTTCTCCTGCTTTCAGCGTATCGATATCCTGCGATACCAGCTTATATAAGTCAACCCACGAAACCGTATGTTCCGCAAAACGGAATTCATACATTTTAAGCAGGTTCGTTTTATTGCTTTTCACGATAATAAACAGTCGCCCGTCGCACACATTCAACGCATAATGTCCCGGCTCAATATAGTCGAGCAGTTCCACCGCACCTTTTTTCAGTTCGGGCCAGTGCAGCACGCGCTGATCGTTTGTAATTACAAAAATGCCGTGTTTATCGTGTCCCGTGTAGCGGTCGCGCTTCAGTTTCACTTTAATCGTTGGCCAGTACAGCGGAAAAAATTTCTCCATCAAAATGGCCGGTGGATTTTCCATGTCCACCAGCGATTGCACGGACTTGCCTTGTAACTGTTGCTGCACGCTTTTGCGCGGGGGCTGTTTTGCAAACAGCAATTCGTCCAGGTCAAACTGCGCGGCCGAAATTTCTTTGCGGTGGCCGGCGGTGAGCTGATACAGCGTCATGCCTCCTTCACGGCCTACGGTAATGATGTAACGCAATTGTGCCTGTACCGCTGTTAATGCAGGCAGGAAATCAGCGCTTTCATACACTTCATCGCTGGTAATAAAAAAATATTCGTCGGCCGTTTGTTTCGGTTGCTCCTTCATAAACGCCGTGAGTGCTTCGCCGCAGTGCAGCGCTGCATCAAGCTGGGTGAGGCTGGCAAGCACGCCGGCTTTGGTTTCCAGGTCAACGGCAACGGGTTCGGTTCCGCCCAGCACAAACGTGTGCAGCGGCGTTTCGGGTTTGCGTTTGCGTGAACAGGCCAGCGCAGCCGCAACAGAAAAAATGCGTGGAATACCCCACAGTTTGATCGTCGTATCAATCAGGATGTACCGATCGAAATCCACATTCGAAGGCAGTTCTTCGCGGCGCAGAAACAGTGCTTCGTTATTGGCCAGGCGCGCCATCAGCGTATCGTCTTCGTTGGCCAGTTCACTCAGCAGCAGCCGGTCGAAATCGCCGCGGTTGGTAATATCCGAAACGCCGCCGAACGACTGGTCGCTCACGCCCCGCGCATGCATCGGAATCTGCAGCGCCGCAATCAGCCGACGCGTCAGTTTGGTCATGCCGAATGTTTGCGGATCTTCTTCCAGCTCATCAAGCAGGTCCATCGCCTGCTGCTGTTTTTCGGTTTCTTCCGTTTCGGGTGCAGCCGGTTCCGGCAGATCTGCTATGCCCGTGAGCAATTTATTGCGCAGCTGCTCCGTGCTTATAAACGTGGTGCGCGCATATTCAAAAAACGAAAGGTCGTTGCGGAAGGTATCCGAATACAATGCATCGTTATGCAGCAGCAGCAAGGCATCCGACTGCCCCTCGCTGAAATCGTGCAGCAGCAGGTTGCATTGTTTTCCCGAAACCGATTTATGTGTTTTCTCAAAAAGCACCTGCAGCAGCAGCGTGCGTTTAGCCCCGCTGCGGTGTTCCTTTTCCAGCGCATGCACACGGTCGAGCAGTTTCAGCGTTTCTTCAAACACCGGGAACAGTTCGTTCATCCGGTCGTGTGCTTCTTTCAGTCCGCACCTGTCGCCGGTCATGGCCTGGCGGATAAATGCCAGTTTGCCGATGTTGTTCCGCAGTTCTTTCCATTCGCCGGAACAGGCCAGCAGCGTAAGCACCATCGCCCCCAGCGAAGGCCAGCCCTGCCGCGACTGGTTGTTGAGCAGGTAAATGAGGTCTTGCCGGTACACCACCGTAGTGGTTTCCATCCATTCAATCACATCACCGTTATCGGCCCACTTCCAGAAATAGGCTTCGGGCGATGTAAAAAAGTTCCTGAATTGTATCGCGTTGTTATCCATGGCCGATTACAATTTCAGGTGAAAGCCGCACCGCGCTCCGGCTGGCTGTAACAAATTTTTTTTTCGGGATGCAGGTATAATTTCCCGACGCATCAAACAAGGTCCATTGTTCCGTGTCAGTATCCAGCCGCGCCTGTACCAGCGGGGCCAGCATGGGCGGATCGAACTGATACCCGGCGGGCAGCAGCAGATCCAACACCTTCCAGTACGTCGTTCCCGGCAGCGCGGGCAGCGGGTTTCCGGTTACGAGCACGTCGTCGTTTGCCGATACTGCAAACTGCATCTGCTGCAGACGCACCTCGGCTGTATCATCTACGTATTGTTTAAACAACGCAAGCGTAGTCCGCAATGCGAACGGCTCGGCTTCGTGTGCGCTTTTGGCAAGCCGCACCGGGAACGTATCTGAATTTTTCGCAGGCAGCGGCGATACCGGAAGTGTAATCGGAATAAACTCACGCAGCGGAACCCACGTAAGTGCGGGCAACTGCATCACCGGGGTTACTGCGCCCTGCGGAAACAGCAGCCCGCTGGCATCAAGCTGGTACGTTTGAATAGCCGGCAAACTGCGCAATGCAATATCATCGGCCACGGCAGGCACAATACCACGCACCCACACCACGCCATCGCCGGCAGCGGCACGGAGTCCCGGAAAACAACGCACCGTACCCAATGCATCCTTTTCCGTTTCACGCAATACGAGGATAATTTCCTGCACGTAAAATCAGTTTATTTTTACTCTGCCTTCAGCATCTTCTGCCACAAGGCATCCATACGTTTCTGCACATAACTGCGCTGCTCTTCATTGCTTATCCAGTCGCAGCGGCCATTGAGGTAACGCAACCGGTCTTTGATCACCGAGCGTTCCGAGGGCAGCGTTTCCGGTTTGTCCCACTGTTCATCCAGCGCCTGCACTTCTTTCAGAATCGCATCGGCATCGGGTGCGGTGCTGTTGTGCGCGCGCGGGTGCTGCAGCAGAGTGGCCGCTTCGCCGGTTTCTTCTTCCTGCACTACGCTGTTTACAATGCCGGCAATTACTTCGCGCTGTTCTTCGGTGTCCCAGATGTAACGCATCACCCACAGGTCGGAGCGGATGGCCACGGTGCGTTTGCACAGCAAGGCGCTGGCCGCGATGAGGCGCTGCAGTTTAACGGCGCGGCGGTCGGAAACCTGTACTCCTGCATTGCGCAGTTTGCCCACCAGGTCAATATAAATGGCACGTATGTTTTCAAGATCAACTTCCGCCGTCAGCTTTTGAATATCGCCGATGGCTTCGGTGGTAATACTCGGGCGTTGTGCGCCGGTTTTCTGTTCCAGCTTCCAGCCCGCATTCAGCACCGCGCCGAGGTGTTGCGGATCAACATTGTCGCAGCGCACACGCATCAGGAAACGGTCGAACAGCGCCTGCAGTGCCTCGTCTTCGGGCAGGTGGTTGCTGGCGCCCACAATCATAAGCGCAGGCAGGTTACGTGTTTCGCGGCCACGCCGGAATATTTTTTCGTTGAGCACCATCAGCAGGCTGTTCAGAATGGCGCTGTTTGCATTCAGCAACTCATCCAAAAAAATCAGCGAGGCTTCCGGCAACATGCCTTCGGTATTGGTTACCAGGTCACCTTCGCGCAGGCGGCGGATATCGAACGGCCCGAACAATTCGTTCGGTTCGGTAAACCGTGTGAGCAGGTACTCAAATGATTTGCCTTCAATAAGCCGCGCCAGTTCACGCACCATCGCACTTTTTGCGGTACCCGGCGGACCGAGCAGGAACAGGTTTTCGCGCCCCACGAGGCAAATGCCCATCAGGTCAATGATGTCGTCTTTGCCCACAAACGTTTCCTTCAGGTGGTGCAGAATCGCATTCAGTTCGTCAATCAGCGGACCGTTTTTAAAATCGTTGGTATTCATACAACTGGTTCTGTTTTCAGCAGCCGGAATTCCGGCCACAATTTTCCGGCTTCATCGCCGAGTGCTGTTTTAATCGCTTCGCGAATTTCATTATTCGTGATGCGCTGGTGGTTTTTATGTTTTATAATACGGTCGGTGTAAGCCAGCCGCAGGCTTTTGTGATTCATCACCTGCTGCAGATCGGTATCCGAAGGAATTTCGACCGGTACAGACGATAACGGAAACAACGCCGCCGTGTGTTTCAGTCGCAGCACCAGCGGATCATCCGGCGAAAGTCCACGCGCGAGGTTAAACACATCGGGCAAAAAGCGCAGCACCAGGTCGGCGGAATACATCGCTGCCGCATCACGCGGTTGTGCAAAATCATGCAGATGTTCGGTAAGTTCTTTTTCACCGAGTTCGCGCATCAGGACGAACTGGATGGTGCGGTACATATAAGTTGCAGCCCACAGCGCAGCGTTGGCATCAAACGGCGGAACACTTCCCGGCATGTTGTAACGGTCGCGTTCGTAAAAGCGCAGCAGTTTTGCTTCCGCTTCAATGCGGTCGTTTGCGTCGAACGGGAAAAGATCCTTTTCCAGGGTAACGCTGCCTTGCTCCAATAAGCCGGTTATGAAACGGGTTAGGTTCACCGGATGAAATTACAGTTTTTATTCCATCTGCGGCATTACAAAGCACCATTTACCCTGCAAAATGGGCGAAAACCCCATTTGTTAAAAAATACAACGGCCTGTAAAACAACGCTGTAAAAAGTGGCTGCAACCCTTTGGCTTTTCCCGGCGTTTAGAGTTAAAACACATCCGCTCCCGGATAAAAAAGTACAGGCCACGACCTGCTGCACGCCACCATTCCACCACTCCATGATACGCCTTTTCTTTTCGTTCATCTGCATGATGATCCTCTCGGGTTGTAACTCGGTGATTGTAAAAAAACGCCGCTATTTTAAAGGATACTACGTGCATTTTCCGCTGGGACGCAACTCCTCGCCGGTAAAATACAAACGCGACATTATTCCGCACCGCGATTCGCTGGTGGTGAAAAGCGACACGCTGCGTAACGACAGCCTCGCCGTGATCACGGTTAACGATACCAACTGCACAGCCGGCAGCGCTGTAACCGTAATGCCTACGTTTTATGCGATCAACGGTATTACCGATACGATGAACTGCCCGGCGGGAAATGACACCATTGCCTTTGTTGGTTTTCCACCCGGCACCGCACAGCCCGGCGGTTCTCCGATGTTTTTTAATGGCCCGGTTGCTTTTCCGAACGACACCATCCGTTATGCCGGAAACCCGCCCGGCACAGCGCAGCCGGGGTATTCGCCGTACGGCACGTTTACACCGGGATTATTTACACCGGACTCCATTGCGTATGAAACGCCGGTTGATTCGGCAGCACTTACACCTGCTGCTGATACATGTATGCTGTATGTGGCCGAAGTTCCGCATTACCGCAAGCGCCGCGAATTTGAAACGGAGTTTTTTATGTACACCGGGCTGAACGGTTTCCAGCTCAACCGCACGTATGCTGCAAATCCGTATTCGTTTAGCAGCGGAATGGAAATGCGCGTGAAAACAAAACTGGCCGCGAAATCGGAACTCACCGGCGCATTCGGAATCGGGCTCAGCAGCATTTCCATTTTCCAGGATCATAACAAACCGGCACCGCTCACTGCCGCCATCCACAGCCGCGAACGCATCACGCGCGGCGGCCTGCGCGCGGCGGCGGGCATACGTTATCACCTGCCCGACCGGCAAAAGGAAAACGGCGACATTATTAAAATGGAAGTGGACGTAGAAGCCCGCGGCGAAGCCGATTTTTACACCGCCAATATTTTTATTGATCATTACACCGATGCCGGTAATGCGGCGGGAAAAAACTACCGCATCAAAACACGCATTACCGATCTGCCGTACCTGGATAAACTGAACTGTGGTGTAACCGCCCGTTTTACACGCAACAATTGCAGTGTGTTTGCAAACTACCGCATCAGTTCGCTCATACGTAACCCGGCTGAACAGGCCGATCTTCCGAAGCTCACCATCGGTGTGGGTTTGATGCTTCGCTGAGCCTTGCAGTTGTTCACATTTGCCGGTCGAAACTATTTGCCGCAGCCCTGTTTTTTTATGGGATAAAAAGCTATTTTTGCGGGATAAGTACCACTTGCCAATCGTCAAAACCAGCGAAAGCGCTCCTGCTTATGATTTTAAAAACACGTCTGCTGCCTGTTCTCTTCGCAATGGTAAGCTTGTCCGGCAAACTGCTGGGGCAGGCTGAACCTGTGCCGGGGAACTATAAGGATAACTTCACGCAGGGCAATTTCCTGATGCTGGAAGAAAACTATCCGATGGCGCTGCGTTTTTTCCAGGAAGCTTACCGCACCGATTCGTCATCGGCCAACGTCAACTTTAAAGTGGGCGTTTGCCTGCTCAAATCCGTTTCGGAAAAGAAAAGTGCAATTACTTACCTGCGCCGTGCCGCCAAAGACGTAACCAAAAATTACGACGAGTTTGAGCCGCGTATTAAAAAAGCTCCGGAATCGGCGTTTTATTACCTCGCACAGGCGTACCACCTCAACAGCAAATTTGATTCGGCGCAGTCGTTATTCGAATCATACAAAACGTTACTCAGCGCAAAAAATCCGGAACTGCTGCAGGATGTGAACCACCGCATTGACATGTGTAAGAATGCGAAAGAATACACCTCTTCGCCGCTGAAGCTCAAAATCACCAACATGGGCGACAGCATCAACGGCACCTTCCCGGATTACAGTGTGGTGCTTTCGCTCGATGAAAACATCATGTATTTCACTTCGCGCCGCTACGGCGAACGGGGCATTGACGGGCTTTATCCCGAAGACATTTATGTGTCGTACCGCAAACTGGACAACACCTGGACCACGGCCGTTCCGCTGAACGGGGTGAACAGCGAAAGCAACGAGGCCACCATTTCGCTTTCTACAGACGGGCAGACGCTGTTTATTTACAAGGATGATAACGGCGGCGATATTTATTACAGCACGCAGGATTTTAAAGGCAACTGGAGTTATCCGCAGCCGCTGGAAGACGAATACAAAGACATCAACACACGCAACTGGGAAACACACGCCTGTCTTTCTGCCGACGGCAACACACTTTATTTTGTGAGTAACCGCAAAGGCGGCTACGGCGGACGTGATATTTACCGCAGCGTAAAACTTCCAAACGGCAAATGGAGCCGCGCACTCAACCTCGGGCCGAATATCAACACGCCGTTTGATGAAGACGCGCCGTTTATTCACCCGGATAAAACCACGCTTTTCTTTTCATCGAGCGGACACAAGTCCATGGGCGGCTTTGATATCTTCTTCACCGCGCAAAATGATTCCGGAACCTGGGCGCCGCCCATCAACATGGGATTCCCGATCAACACACCGGATGACGATGTATTTTACATGACTTCTGCCGATGGCAAACGCGCTTACTTTTCATCGGTGCGCGAAGGTTCATTCGGTGATAAAGACATCTACCTGGCCGAACTCGAAAAACCGACCATTGATCCGCCCCTTACGCTGCTCAAAGGCCGCATTTTTAATGCTGACGGAAGTCCGCTCACGCAGGAGGTACAGATTATTGTTTACAACAACGAAACCGGTGAGCAGTTGGGCATTTACCGCCCCAACCCGCGTACCGGCAGCTTCGCGGTAATTCTTCCGCCGGGCGGCACGTACCGCCTGAGTTATATTGTAAACGGAACCGAATACTATTCGGAAATAATTACCGTGCCGTACGATTCGGATTACCAGACGTATGAGCAGGCGTTTAACATCAACGACCTGATGCTGGGCAAACTGAAACCGGTACAGGCCGACACTGCCAAACCGCTGCCGCCCGCCAAGGTGGATTTTATCAACCTCGATGGTGTGATCACTTCGATTGATGTACCGCTGCAGCCGCTCACCAACCCGATCAAGGTAACGCTGAAAGACGACAAGGCAAAAGTGATTGCAGAACAGACCACGACCAACGGCAAATTTGCATTCAAACACATTGATGCGAAGAAAAACTACCTCATCCTCGTGGATGAATTTAATGATGTGGCTGCCCGTTTCGAAAGTATAAACATCGTGAATGAAGCAGACAAAAGCGTGGTAAAAAATGAAAAGCAGGCCAGCAAAACGGATGATAAATTCAAGATCACCGAAACCGGCAAAGTTGTTACGCTGCGCCTGAAAGTGCCGGTACCCGAACCTATCGTGATTCCGAAAAACCAGATGGATTCGCTGAAGGAAACGCTGACCACGGTGAAGGACCTGGACTTCAAAATGTATTTCAAATACAACGTCAGTGAAATTGATCCGGATGACGGAGACTTCCGTGCGTTTGTGGATTCGCTGGTTTCGGTGATACGCAAAAACGGTTCGGTAAAACTGACGCTGCTGGCCGCCGCATCGCAGGTGCCTACGCGCAAGTTTGCCACCAACAAAGACCTTTCGATTGACCGTGCCGAAAAATGCAAACAGCGCGTAATGAAATCGCTGAAAGAAGCCGGCATTTCCGAAGACAAGGTGACCTGGATCAAAGTAAATGCGTACGTGCTCGGCCCCACGTACCACGGCGACTTCCTCACGAAGAAAAAGGTGTACGAAAAATACCAGTATGTGAAAATACGCGGGTATTAACAACCAGTACTGTCAAGTGAAAAGCGGCTGTTTCCTGGAGGAGGCAGCCGCTTTTTTTATGACCTGGTGGAGTGCAAAGGCAATATGCATGATTACGGTTCAAACGTTTTATAAAGTCACGCTGGTCATAAATGGCCAAAAAAAGGCCGGGGAACTAAAACTCCCGCGGGCAAGGTAAATTACGTTTGAGATTGGCCTGTTTTTTGGTTCTTTATGGTATAAATATGTAACTTTGATTTTTACCCATGCTGTGAGAAAGTACGTGCGCCAAACCAATACATCCCTGTTTCTCCCGTTACTGTTCACCGCGCTGGTGATGTGTTCCGGTCTGCTGTTGCATGCGCAACCGCAGAAACCGGAGATGGATCCCGCCGAGGCGGCAGAACACTGGAAGCATAAGAACTACCCGATGGCCATGGCGGCCTACAAGGTGCTTTATTCCAAAGATTCCAAAAACGTAGATTACAACTACCGCCTTGCCGTGTGTTACCTGAGCACGAACGTGAACAAAAAAGAAGCGGTGAAATACCTGGAGTTTGTAACCAAACAACCGAAACAGGAAAACGATTCGTGGTTTTACCTCGGCGAGGCTTACCGCCATGCCGGCAGATTTGATGATGCCATTAAAGCTTACGAAACCGCCAAAACAAAACAAACCGGCAAAGAAGATGTAACTGCTGCCGAACTGGCCATCGGCTGGTGCAACAACGCAAAGGCGCTGATGAAACGGCCACTGGAAGTTACGTTTGAAAACCTGGGCAAAGACATTAACAGCGAGTATGCCGATTACTACCCGTTTGTTACCTCCGACGAACAGACGCTCGTGTTCACATCCCGCCGCAAAGGCAATATCGGTGCGGCGCAGGTGGAAGTGGATGGGTATTATTCCAGCGACATTTACCGCGCCGCTTCAATGAACGGGGCCTGGCAGAAAGCCAAAAACGCCGGTCCGACCGTGAACGGCAATTACGATGAACAGTGTGTTGGCCTTTCGTGCGACGGGGCCTGGATGACGGTGTATATTGACAACATTGACAACGCCGGCGACATTTACCATTCACAATACAACCGCTCGTTTGCAAAACCGGCAAAGCTGAACGACAATGTTAACAAGGGTTTTGAAACCTCCGGTGCGTTATCGCCCGACGGCAACATCATCTTTTTTGCCAGCAAACGCGAAGGCGGACAGGGCGGCCTCGATCTGTGGATGTCGCGCAAACTGCCGAACGGACAATGGGCACTGGCGCAGAACTTAGACATGCTGAATACGCCGTACAACGAAGATTTTCCGTTTATGGCACCCGATGGCAAAACATTTTATTTTGCTTCGCAGGGGCACAACAGCATGGGCGGTTACGATATTTTTACGTCTACCTGGAATGAAGAAGAAAACACCTGGTCGCCACCGAAAAACTTAGGCTACCCGATAAATACAACAGCAGATAACCGTACCATTTCGTTTACCGAAAACAACCGCATTGCTTATGTTTCGGCCTACCGCGAAGGCGGCGCAGGCGATCTCGACATCTGGCGTGTGATTTTTAACGATGTGCAGCAGGAAAGTTACACACTGGTAACCGGGCAGGTGCTTACGCCCGATTCCACCACGAACCTGGATGCGATTATTACCGTTACCAATTCAAAAACGCAGCAGGATATGGGCACCTACAAACCGGTTCCTGCAAACGGCAAGTTTGTGCTGGCCCTGCCGCCCGGCAAATACGTGATTAACGTGGAAGCGGCCGGTTACAAAACGCTTATTGATAATGTGCTGGTGTTTGACATTGCCGCCATCCCGGAAATAAAAAAGAACCTGATCCTTACAAAATGACCCCGAAGCGCAACCTGTTCCGCAATCCATTAAAACGGTTTTCTGTTTTTGCAGCGCTGCTGGTTGTGCTGCTTTCGGGCAGTTCGTTCCGTGCCCCGGCTCCTGCTCCATCTTACCAGTTCGGCCTGCTGAAATACAACGGCGGCGGCGACTGGTACGCCAACCTGGAAACATCGTTGCCCAACCTCATTAAATATTGCAACGACAAGCTGAACATGCACATCAGCCCGGAACAGGCCGTGGTAGAGTCAGGCAGCCCGGATATTTACAATTACCCGTTTATTCACATGACCGGGCACGGCAACGTTATTTTTTCAGCAGCCGAGGCCGACAACCTGCGCAACTACCTGATTGGTGGCGGGTTTCTGCATATTTCGGACAACTATGGCATGGACAAGTTTCTCCGTCCCCAGCTGAAAAAAATCTTCCCGGAACTGGAACTGGTGGAGCTGCCGCACAGCCACCCCATTTACCACCAGGCGTTTGAATTTCCGCAGGGCCTGCCCAAGGTACACGAACACGACAGCAAAGCCCCGCAGGGGTTCGGACTGATTTACCAGGGGCGGCTGGTGGTGTTTTACGATTTTGAATGTGATCTCGGCGATGGCTGGGAAAGCCCCGAAGTACATCACGATTCACCCGAAGCCCGCGAAAAGGCGCTGCGCATGGGTGCAAACATCGTTTCCTACGTGCTCCTCGGCGGCGAATCGAAGCATAAAAAGCCCTAATCAGTACGATTACAAATACGCCTGTGCGGTACCGAATGCATCATCCGGTGCATGGCCTGTAAGATGGTTCCGGCCGGATCGGCATGTATATCCGGAAAACCCAATTTCAGCCGACGAACGCCCGCCCGTTTCGACGAATAACTATTTTTCTTCGACATAGATTGCTTTTTCAAAAATAAAACGTACCTTTGCACCCGCAATTAGAAAAACAGGTACATGAAACGCATTTTCGCAGCAACGCTTTTTTTTACAGTAACCGCCGGTTTTACCGCATGTTCAAAGGAAGAACTGCCGGCCCCGGCAACGACCACTACGGTTCCGGCCACGGCCATCCAGGTGGAGTATAAGGTCCGCGGATTCAGCGGCAACCTCAGCATCGAATACATCAAAGCCGGTGCGAATGGCATGCCGGTTACCGTAAAAGAAACCAGCAACCGCAACGAAATTAACGTGCCGTTCAGCTGGACCAGCGGCAGCTACCTGTTTGTAAAAGCATCGAACACCGTTCCGTCGCACGACGAAGTGGTTGTTGAACTGTACGTTAACGGCGAGCTGAAAAAATCAGCCAGCGCCAACAATCCCGGCGCATCTGCAATCGCAGAAGGCCGCTGGTAAATAATTGCCAGGCGATCTGGGTTCTTTAAAAAGTAACTGGAATAAGTTGGCAGCGGCCTTCGGCAGTGGCAGTCGCGTTTCTGTAAGGAACAGCCTCTTTTTCTGAAAATTACACTGACTGCCACTGCCGCCTGCAGCTGCCGACTTGAAGTAGGATTTGTATACCGAAAACCAGGTCTTGTTTGCAGATTGTTTATTAAACATTGTTTCCACCAGAATGAACGGGTAAGGCAATACGGGGCCAAATCCGTTCGCGATTTCCCGCAAGGGCACATAAAAAAAGGCTGTTCTATTGGTTTGGAACAGCCTTTTTCTCATTTATAAGCTTTAGCGGATTATATAACCCCGAGGTCAATCAGGTTTACTACGTGTTCGATGGTGCGGTCGTCGCCCTGTGCATCGTAGTCGTCTTTCAGGTTGCCCCCGAAAATACGGGCTACCCCCTGCCACATTACAGCGGAGAAGTTACCGCGGTAGGTTTTTACGAGGTCGTAGGTGGTCCGTTTTGTTTCGCGGTCGATGAGTTTGCAGAGGATGCGGCCCTGGCTGCGGGTCATGTTGCGCATGTCTTTCTCAAACTGGTCAATCAGTTCTTTCTCGGCTTTGGCCGCAAACTTTTTCTTTTCGGCTTCGCCTTTGATGTTGGCCAGCTGGTTATCATACTCCTGCAGTTTGGCTTTCGCCAGCAGGGCGTACGGATATGCTTTTTTAACGTCGCGCTTCAGTTTGTCGTATTTCGCCTTGTCTTTCGCATTTTTAAACGGAAGCTCGGCAACGATCATGGTGGTATAATACTGGAGCATCACTGTCGTATCACCGCCGTTTGACTGGATGGTAACCATTTCTTTCGGGTATTTTTCAATATTACCGAACGTTAAAGCCTCCGCCTTTTTTTGCTCCTGGGCAAAAAGTACAGCCGGAAAAAGCATAACTCCAAACAGGACAGCGTTGATCGTTTTCATAATGCTCATGACACATTCAAATGGTGTGCCACGCGTTTATTTGTACCGGTATAACGCACCAGGTAACCCCTAAGTTATAACATTTTCTGTAAAAGATGTTAACAGTGCTAAACCCGGTTGCGCTTCCAATTCGATACAGATTCCGCAACAGGCTCTTTTTCATTACCTTGCGATCCTCCACTTAAACCCGAAAAATAAGCAGCAGCCACCATCGCTGCAACCTCGGCTTCGGCCTCGATATGCACTGTTAATAACTCCGGTTGAAAATGATTTTTCACAAAATGGGTATCGAAGTTGCCTGACACAAACGCCTCGTGCCGGAGCACAAAACTGCAGAACCCGAGGGTGGTGGCCACGCCGGTAATGTGGTATTCCGATATCGCACGCAGCATGCGGTTGATGGCCTCTTCACGGGTTTTGGCGTGAACCACCAGTTTGGCAATCATCGGATCGTAATAAATCGGGATGTCCATGCCTTCCTCAAAACCATCGTCCACGCGGATACCGGTCCCCTGCGGGCGGCGGTAGGTGGTGAGGCGGCCGATATCGGGCAGAAAGTTGTTCATCGGGTCTTCGGCGTACACGCGCACTTCAATGGCATGGCCGTTTATTTTCAGCTCGTCCTGGGTAAACGACAGTTTTTCGCCGCGCGCCACCTGGATCTGTTCTTTTACAAGGTCAACGCCGGTGATCATTTCCGTTACCGGGTGTTCCACCTGCAGGCGCGTATTCATTTCAAGGAAGTAAAAACTCCGGTTTTCATCGAGCAGGAATTCCACCGTTCCGGCGCCGGAGTAGTTGCAGGCGCGGGCCACGTTTACGGCACATTCGCCCATGGCTTTGCGGATTTCGGGGGTGAGTACGCTCGACGGCGCTTCCTCGATTACTTTCTGGTGGCGGCGCTGGATGGAGCATTCGCGCTCGAACAGGTACACGATGTTGCCGTGGTTATCGGCCATCACCTGGATTTCGATGTGGCGCGGGCCGGTAACGTATTTTTCAATAAACACCGAACCGTCGCCGAACGCCGAGGTGGCTTCGCTCACGGCCAGTTTCATCTGTTCTTCAAATTCTTCGATCTTTTCCACGATGCGCATCCCCTTCCCGCCCCCGCCAGCACTGGCTTTGATGAGCAAGGGGAAACCGGTGGCAAGCGCTATTTTTTTGCCTTCCGTCACATCCGAAATGGCTCCTTCCGATCCGGGAACCATCGGGATGTTATAGGTTTTGGCCGCGGCTTTCGCCGACAGCTTGTCGCCCATAATTTCCATGGCTTCGGGCGAAGGCCCGATGAAGGTGATGCCCGCATCAGTAACGGCACGCGCAAAATCGGCATTCTCGGAAAGGAAACCGTAGCCGGGGTGAATGCCATCCACCTTCAGTTTTCGGCACACTTCGATGATTTTTTCCCCATCGAGGTACGATTTGCTGGAGGGCGGCGGACCGATACACACGGCCTCGTCGGCATAACGGACAAAAGGCGCATTGCGGTCGGCTTCGGAATAAACAGCCACCGTAGCAATTCCCATTTCGCGGCACGTACGCATCACACGCAGTGCAATCTCTCCCCGGTTGGCAATCAGAATCTTTTTCATAAAAGGTATTGGTTCTCTTTATGTGCTTTTATAGCAGACATCGTTTAATTCAGTTTGCAGTTGGCAGTTGGCAGTTTTTGATCGCGTTTCAAGGGAAGACGATCCTATTCCTTACAAAAATAAAACTGCAAATTGCAAACTGCAAACTGCAAACTCGTCTAAAAAGCTATTTTAAACAAACCGGTTTTGTAAAACGATTCATTTTATAAAACAATTACTTCCCGTCAAGCCACTTGGTAATGGTTTCGCCCATCGGGCTTTCGCCGGAACCGAGGTGGCGGATGAGCTGGCCGTTTTCATCTACCATGTATTTGTTGAAGTTCCATTTTACGTCCGACTCTTCCACGCCGTTTTCCGATTTGTGGGTGAGCCACTTGTACAGCGGGTGCTGGTTGCTGCCTTTTACGTCAATTTTTTCCATCATCTGGAAGGTAACGCCGTAGTTTTGGGTGCAGAACTGGCCGATTTCAACGGCTGTGCCCGGCTCCTGCCCGCCAAACTGGTTGCACGGGAATCCGAGAATGGCAAATTTGCCGGTTGAACCGTATTTCTCCCACAGCGCCTGCAGGTCTTTGTACTGGGGCGTGTAACCGCATTCGGAAGCGGTGTTTACGATGAGTACTTTTTTGCCTTTCAGGGTGCTGAAATCAAATGGTTTCCCGTCAAGCGTATTGGCTTTAAACGAATAGAGGTTCATAGTGGCTGTTGTTTTTTTAGTCATGGCCGTGGTACAAGCAAGTAGCAGTACGAGTGCGGCCAGCAATCCTGTTTTTTTCATGGTTGTTGCGTTTTTCCGGCAGCGCGGAAAGTCAAAAGTCCCGCTCCTTTTTCCGGCTGCCCTGGTGCATATTCAGCGGGTGTGAAAGTACGAATTAATTTCCATGGAACGTGGTGTTTCCCGGCTCCGAAAATGGGGGAAAACCGCACGCGTTATTGCAATATCACTTTACGCGAGGAAGTCCCGTAAACGGTCTCCAGCATTAACAGGTAAACGCCCGTTTCCAGGTCGCCCACCGGCAGCGGTTGAATCACAGCACCGTTTACCGGCCAGGTGCGCACCACCCGTCCCTGCAGGTCGGACAATACGAGCTGCCGGCTTTCTGCTGGCAATTGTTCTATACGGAGCAAACCGCCGGTAGCGGGAACCGGGAATACCGACCACAAATCCAGCGGGCGCTGCACAGCTGCCGCAACCAATGTGGTGCAGTTAACACCGATTTCGTTGCAGGCCGTAACCGGCGGCGTGTTTGGCGGCGACGAAAGGGAATTGGAGAAATCCACGTCCACCACATTCAGAAAATCGTCGTTGTAATCCGTAATGGCTGCTTCAATCGCCGAATTTGAGTTCAGGTTGCCCCAGAAATTGCCCTGCATATTGAAGGAGAAATAGGAAACATTGGCACATAGATCATTATAGAACGGATAATAAAACGGATCGACCACCACCGGGCGGAAAAAGTAATTCCCGAAGTAGTTGCCGGTCATTTGCGTGTATGTTTGACAGCTGGGCAGCAAAATATGAATCCAGCAATTCATAAACCGGTTGTAATTAATTACCTGTGAGCTGTCGTAGCCGCCCTGCAGGGCGAGACCGACCTCGCCGCAGTTGGTAATATCGTTGTTGATGATACGCACATTCGGGTAACGCACACGCAGGTTGACCTGCGCCTGGATGCCATCAACGCAGTTGTTTT
The DNA here is from genome assembly GCA_943372645.1 of Chitinophaga pinensis. Taxonomy (GTDB): domain Bacteria; phylum Bacteroidota; class Bacteroidia; order Palsa-965; family Palsa-965; genus VBWE01. The sequence goes on from CALRZN010000011.1 coordinate 152,598, forward strand.
TAAATGAACAGCCGCCCAGGAATTCGAACGCCGATGAACCCTGGAAACTCGGGAAAGCCCAGCTGTAAAAGTGGTTGTTTTCAACAGTTACATTGTCTGTGGACTGCGGCGGGTAATACGGATTAACATACAAAACAGTACCCGTTAAGTCGTGTACCACATTGTTCCTGAAAATAGCGGTGGAATTATCGAAAAATATACCGCCTTCGCTGCAGCTGATATCGTTGTGTTCGATGAGCGGCGATGCCTGTTCGCACCAGATGATTTCGGTGTACTGCCAGGTGTTCAGCAGGGTACGTGTTATGCCTGCAATTTTTGCATAGGCCAGTACACTGCCGGTTCCGGTCAGCGTATCATAATCAACCGCAATGGGTGAAAAACGGAACCCGCCCCAGCCGGCCTGGTTGTTGAAATCGCGCATGAACAGGATCGGGTCCGATGGCGTGCCGATTGCCCGCAGTGTACCGTCAATCCGGAGCAGTTTTTCATCCTGGAAACGCATCACCACGCCCGGATCGATGGTTAAGGTTACACCCTGTGCAACAAGCAGGTTGCCGGTTACCACATAGGGACTGTTGGCAAGGGTAAACGAGGTGTTGGTGTTGATTACGCCGCTCACCGGGGTTTGTGCGTGCCCGGTTGTTACCGCCATAATTCCGGCAATGCTGCAGCAAATTTTCAGCAGTTTTATCATTACAACGTAACAATAATGGCTGGTATTTGTTCATTCCGCCATCGGGAAGTTTGCCCCCGGCCGAATTCAGAGGCGGATTTGTGCCAGCAGGGCGGTCAGGCTTGTATCCATGTACTGATATATATCCGGAATATGGAGCACGGTTATTTTCGCACTGAACCGGGTGCCGGTCGCTTTTTCAATCCATTCACGGTGTTTTTCTTCCATCACAAAAATGCGGTCGGCATCGTCAAGCATGGATTCGGTGGCAAAATTGGTCCCGTTATCGCGGCAGCTTTTTTCATTGAGGCCCGCCGACTGAAAGGCATGTTCCGGGTAAAGTCCACTGAAATACGTTTCAGCCGATTTGGAGCGGTTGATATTGGAGCTGCAGAGGAAAAGAAACTTCATATACCGCTATAACAACCGGGCACGCTTTAAGTTCACGACGACAAAACGCTGTAACAAAAATGAAAATTTATTGGCCTATCTACTAATAGGTAGTATCTTTGCACCAGATTCATAAGACCATGGCAGACACACGCGACTCCATTATTGAACTGGCCGACCAGCTGATCCGCGACAAGGGCTATAACGCATTCAGTTTTAAAGACATCTCGAATACCATCGGGATTAAAACAGCTTCCATTCACTACCATTTTCCGGCCAAGTCCGATCTCGGTGTTGCTGTGATCCGTGAACACAAACAACGCATCGAACGTTTTAAGAACGGGCTGGCAGGCAAAACGCCCCCGGAAAAAGTAAAACAGTTCCTCGGCATATATGCCACGATCAACGCCGAGAACAGGATTTGTCTAGTCGGATCACTGGGAAGTGATTTTAATACCATTGATCCGCACATTCAGAACGAATTAAAACGGTTTGCCGGGCTGGTACTGGAACTGCTTACCGGCATACTGGAAGAAGGAAAGAAAAAAAAGGTGTTTGCTTTTGATACACCGGCACGAACGAAAGCGCTGCTGATTATAACCAGCATTACGGCAGCAATTCCGTTGTCGCGGCTCACCGGCCGGGCTGATTTTGATGCGGTACGGAAAACCATTTTAGACGATTTAAAACCGAAAAAACAATGAAACGAGTTGTCATAACAGGGATTGGTGCTATTACACCGGTCGGCAATAATGTAACGGACTTCTGGAACAATGTGATCAGCGGCAACAGCGGGGCCGGACCGATTACGCGGTTTGATGCATCAAAATTCAAGACGCAGTTTGCCTGCGAAGTAAAAAACTTTGATCCGAAAGAACTGTTCGAGAAAAACGATGCGCGGAAATATGATCCGTTTACACAATACGCACTTGCTGCAGCCGATGAAGCCGTAAAACACGCGAACATCAATTTTGAAACACTGAACCGTAACCGGATCGGTGTGATATGGGGTGCCGGCGATGGCGGTGTTTCCACGTTCGAGGAACAGATGAAGGAGTTTTATCTCGGTGACGGCACACCGCGCTTCAACCCGTTTTTCATCCCGAAACGCATTGTAAATATTGCATCCGGCGTGCTTTCCATCAAATACGGATTGCGCGGCGTAACGTACACCACGGCTTCGGCCTGTTCGGCAAGCAACAATGCAATTATTGATGCATTCAACTACATCCGCTGGGGCAAAGCGGATATGATTATTGCCGGTGGTTCCGAAGCATCCATTACTCCTTCATCCATCGGTGGATTTAATGCGTCAAAAGCATTGTCCACTTCAAATGAAGATTGCAGAAAAGCATCCCGGCCGTTTGATGTGAGCCGGAACGGATTTGTGCTTGGCGAAGGTGGCGGTGCGCTTATTCTCGAAAGCCTCGAATCGGCACAGCAACGCAGTGCACCCATACTTGCCGAAATCGTTGGCGGTGCGCTGGCCGCAGATGCGTATCATTTAACCGGTACACACCCGGAAGGCGAAGGCGCTGCACTCGGGATGTCACTTGCACTGGAAGAGGCCGGGTTGAAGCCTTCAGACATTGACTATATCAACGCGCATGCAACTTCTACACCGGCCGGCGACATAAGCGAACTGAAAGCCATACGCACCGTATTCGGAAACACTCCCGCCGCAAACATCAGTGCCACCAAATCCATGACCGGGCATCTGCTCGGCGGTGCGGGAGCCATTGAAGCAATTATCTGTATCAAAGCGATCCAGGAAAATAGGGTGCCACCAACTATAAACACTGAAAATGTGGAACCGGGGTTTGAAGGCTTTAACCTCACCCTGGGCAAAGCGCAGCAACGGGAAATAAAAACGGCGATGAGTAACACGTTTGGGTTTGGCGGTCACATTGCCTGCTCGGTGTTTATCAAGTTTACGGCGTAACGCCAGGGGAAAATAGAATCCGGAACCATTGGATACCGGTTCTGTAACGGGGCTATTTTACACCAACTCAGCGCTGCCCGCGCCGGTGGATGCGCTCCACCTCGCGGAACTGCACGTAACGGGCTTTTACCGCAGCCACCAGGTCGTAATCGCTGGCGGTTTTCAGGAACTCTTCGGGGAGGTTGAGGTAAATGATAAACTTGTCGAACTCTTCTTCTTCCAGTTCAATGATGTCGGCTTTTACATACAGGCGGAACAGGTCTTTCATTACCTCGCGCTGCCGGTCCTGGTTTTCGAGTTCGGCTACCAGTTTCATGGATTGTCCGCGGCGGCTGAACCGCTCGTACAGCGCCGTAATGGGACTGGCAGCCATTTCGAGCGGACGGTCTACCTGGTAGTTAAATTTAACGCCGAGTTTTTCGCGCTCTTTTTTAATCTGATCGAGTTCTTTCAGCGGGTAAATAGAAACCGCCTGCACCTGCTGCACGCGCATGCGCAAACCGATGCGGATTTTGTATTCGCTGCGCCAAACCGAATCGCGGAAAGTGATGCGGAAACCGGAATAGCCGCCGGCTGTTACAATAAGCGTATCGTTTTTATTGATGGTAATGGAAAACGGCAGCCCCGCCGCGCTGTAAAATCCTTTGCCGGTGGACTTGTTAATGATCATGGGCGAAAGCACCGCGGTACTGTCTTCCACATCAAACACCACCCCGCGCACCGTAACAGGCGGATTGGGCACCACCACCAGCTGCGCATGAAGTGCTGTAACGAAAAATAAAACGAGACCGGTAAAAACTGCTTTCATTGCTGGTGTAAAGATACCGGAAAGGGAAAAACAAACATCGTTCCTTAACCGGCAAATCGCTATTATTTACCTCAGACGGCTGAAAACCGAAAAAGTTTGTGGGCTTTTAACGTTTTTTGGAAAAAATAAGACCGCGTAACCCGCATTGTTGATTTTTGATTTGCGATTTTTGATTGGATACTTCACACGCCGTCTTCGACTATCGCCTTCCTGCATTCGCACTTACCATGCTCCGGACGGCACGCTCAGACTGACGGTGGTAATTATCCATTTTGTCCAGTCCTGAAATAGGTTGACACAAAACCAGTCAACCAATGAAAACCAAACTCAAAGACAACCGCATCGTAAAAAGTTACAGCGAAGCCTTCAAACAGACGGTTTTGCAGAGTATTGCATCAGGACGTTATACCAAAAGTGA
>CALRZN010000012.1:0-149655 GCA_943372645.1 Chitinophaga pinensis
CAATCTGTTCCGACTGCCGACTGAAGACTGCTGACTGTTTTATTTCCCTGAACTCATTTCAATAATAAGATCATACTCCTCCGGCGTAACCGGCATCACCGATAAACGCGGAATACGAACGAGCGGAAGGCAGGCCAGTGCTTTTTCCTTTTTGATGTCCACCAGCGTAACCGGATTTTTTAAGGTTTTGTAGGGCGCAATATCCACACACACCCACGCCGTTTCATCCGTGGTCGGATCCTGGTATGCTTCTTTTACCACCTTCGCAATGCCAACTACGCACAGTCCTTCGTTGCTGTGATAAAAAAGTACATGATCGCCTTTTTTCATCGCCTGCATGTGGTTACGTGCCGCGTAATTACGCACGCCGTTCCAGAATGTTTTTTTCTCTTTCAGCAGTTGCTCCCAGGGGTAAACCGAAGGTTCTGATTTAACGAGCCAGTAATTCATTTTATGATCGTTTTACAAAATTAGTTTGTGTCATTAGTTGGAAGTGGTCATCCTGAGCGACAGTCGAAGGGTGCCACTGCCAACTACCACTACCACTAATTTTACTATTCACTTCCGAAGGAAGTTTTATACTTTTAATGTAATATTTTCCATACCAGCTCCTTCATCAACTCCCCTTCATCCGCGCTCGCGTTTTCAAAACCTTTCGAGCGCAGGTCGTATTCGCGGAGGTAACCGAAAATGGCTTTTATTTTTCCGAGCGGATAGGCACTTGCGGCTTTCTGGTAATCCTGCACAAAAAACGGGTGAACACCGAGGGCGCGTGCCGCAACGTCTTTCGATTTGTCCTGCAAAAAATGATACTGCATCACTTTTACATAATAACTGTAAAGCGCGGCAATGGTAACCGGTATCGGGTGGTCTTTGGAATTTGCTGCGAAATAATTGACAATGCGGTTGGCCTTTACAATGTCGCGTTTGGTGAGCGCATCGTTCAGCTCAAACGTATTGTAATCTTTACTGATACCGATGTTCTGCTGGATGTGTTCCGGGGTAATTTCCGTTCCGGCCGGCAGGTTGATCATCAGTTTGTCCAGCTCGTTCACAATTTTGCCAAGATCGTTGCCGAGGTATTCGGTGAGCAGCTGCGACGATTTCGGACCTACGGTATAGTTTTTCCCTTTCAGGTAGCCGTTAATCCAGTCGGGCACTTTATAGTCGCGCAGTTTTTCCGATTCAAACAGGATGCCTTTTTTGGCTACGGTTTTCGGAAACGATTTGCGTTTATCGAGCGTTTTGTATTTGTAACAGATCACGAGGATGGTAGAATCCAGCGGATTGTTCACATAACTTTCGAGGTCTTCGATGTTGCGGATGTTCTGTGCCTCTTTTACAATCACCACCTGGTGTTCGGCCATCATCGGGTACCGCTTGGCTTCGGAGGCCACGGAGCTTACATCAATGTCGCGGCCATACAGCACGGTCTGGTTAAACTCGCGCTCGTTTTCGTCCAGCACATTTTTTTCAATGTAATCGCTGATCGCATCAATAAAGTATGCTTCATCGCCCATCAGGAAATAAACGGGCGCGTATTTTTTCTTTTTAAGGTCGCTTAAAATGCTTTCGAAATCCACAGCCCAAAGATAGTTTTTTATCGGCTGATAAAGTTTACGTTTCCAGTTGAACCGCGAAGGGAGAAATCCAGTTTAGTTTGGTTACTTAGTTGATGCGCGATGCATCGCGCATCAACAGGACCAATAACCAAAATGAACCTGAAATACGCGAACGATTGGGAATCAAAAACGAAAAGCGATTGAATTATTTCTTCCCAACCTTCGCCGAGCCCGAAGCGCGGAAATTGAAGAGCCCGCCTTTTTTCGAATATTTTCCTTTGGCGGAAAATCCCTTTTTCTTTTTCATGGATTTTTCGCGGTGATTGACCGCTTTCCGTTCCGGATCGCTGCCCATGCGGCGCTTGGCTTTTTTTACGCGCTTAACCGTGCCGTAGGTTGCCAGTTCGGGGTTCAGACCCGAGCATACTTTATGCGGTTTGCAGGCCGGTAGGGCAAGCAGGAAACACATACTGAGGAGCAGGTAAAATCGTGTCATTGGCAATGGTGCTGCAAATATAATCAGTTCAAAAACGCAGGTGTTTCACCGTCAGTCCATTGTTAATAAGTTCTTTCAGCGAATCAATGCCGATCTGCAAATGCCGCGCCACAAAACCTTCGGTAACTTTTTTATCACTCTCGGCTGTTTTAACGCCTTCCGGAACCATCGGCTGATCAGAAACGAGCAGCAATGCACCGGTCGGAATTTCGTTGTGAAAACCCACTGTAAAAATGGTGGCCGTTTCCATATCAATGGCCATCGCACGGGTTTTGCGCAGGTATTCTTTAAAGTCTTCGTCGTGCTCCCACACGCGGCGGTTGGTGGTATAAACAGTTCCGGTCCAGTAATCGTGTTTGTGATTACGGATCGTGGTTGAAATGGCTTTCTGCAAACTGAACGCAGGCAGGGCAGGTACTTCCGGCGGAAAATAATCGTTGCTGGTACCTTCGCCGCGTATGGCTGCAATGGGCAGGATGAGGTCGCCGATGTTGTTTTTCTTTTTCAGTCCGCCGCATTTGCCAAGAAACAAAGCCGCTTCCGGTTTTACCGCCGAAAGCAGATCCATTACCGTTGCCGCTGTAGCGCTGCCCATCCCGAAATTGATAATCGTGATTCCGCCAGCAGTTGCATTAATCATCGGCCGGTCTTTGCCCTTTACTTCCACGCCGTGCATTTCGGCAAACATGTGTACGTAGTTGCTGAAATTCGTCAGCAGAAAATACTGCCCGAAATCTTCCAGCGCAGTTCCTGTGTAGCGTGGCAGCCAGTTGGCCACAATCTCATCTTTCGTTTTCATAATCGTGCAAAAGTACGGTAAAACGCCGCTGCTGCCGGTAATTGTTGAAAAGTAACCGGGGGATGGGCAGGTGGTTTTTGACCTTAATCGGTTTAAGTGAATTTGCGTTTGAAGCCTGACGAAAAAACAGATGGTATAAATCATGCATCCCGGAATAGTGGCAGTGGCAGGTGGCAGTGGCAGTCGGTAGGTATTTCAGAATATGAATCTGTTCCATTATTAAAACACGACTGCCACTGCCAACTGCTGCTGCCACTTTTACCATGTTCTATTTTGCAGAAACTTTTTTAACCTGGCAACTATTTTAAATGATCTTATCTTTATCCCCACATGCAACTCAACTTCCCGCAATATCCCATCCGCCGCCGCGTACACGAAGAACAGCCGCAGCTGTTCGACATCGTGCGCAAAAAATGGGTGGCCTTTACCCCGGAAGAATGGGTGCGGCAGCATGTGCTCCACTGGCTGGTTACCGATAAAGGCTATCCCGCCGGGCACATTGCCGTGGAAAAACAGATTGCGCTGCACAACACCACCAAGCGCTGTGATATTTTATGTCACAACATGAACCTGCGGCCCATCGTGCTGGTGGAGTGCAAAGCGCCCGAGGTGGCCATTACGCAGGAGGTGTTCGACCAGATTGCGCGTTACGACCAGGCCACGGGGGTTGACTACCTGCTCATCACCAACGGCCTCCGCCATTTCTGCTGCCGGCTCAACCACGAAGCGGCCGGCTGGACGTTTCTGCCGGTGTTACCTGCCTATTCCGAACTTTTGGTAGGATAATTCGCCTGTTTGGGAGTAGTAATCTGATTTCCAGCCGAAAATGAACTTGTAACTTCCTGTTATTATTTCTACTTTAGGCGTCCACGAAACAGACTCACCAATCTAACAGCATGAAAAAAATTACAACGCTGGTTGCCGCAATCGCATTTTTGCCGGCATCCGTCCTGTTTGCCCAGCAAACAAAACTTGCGCTGGCGAAACCGAAACCGCAGCATTACACGCCGATCAGCGAGTTACAGCCCGGCGACTACATGGCCAACACCATGATCGTAAATGTATTGCCGCAGCACCGGAATCTTTGTGCCACCAACCAGATCAGCATCCCCGCTGTGCAGGCCCTGCTTACCAATATCGGTGCAGCTTCGGTTGAGAAAATGTTCCCGATGCACAAGGCTCCGCAGTCGGAATTTAACCGCTGGGGCGCACCGATGATCGACCTGTCGCTCATCTATGTGATCAAATACAACAGTTCGTACGATCTTGAAAAAGCCATCGGCAAACTGTACAACACCGGCGTTTTCGAATACGTTGAACCGTATTACATCCCGAAAGCCGAGTTTCAGCCGAACGATCCGCAGGCTACTTCTACGTCTTCGTACCACATCTACCGCATCCAGGCAGCCAGTACATCCGGCCAGTCAGGCTGGGATATCAACACCGGCAGCACCACGCAGGTGGTTGGTATTACCGACACCGGTGTTGAACTTGCGCACACCGATCTGACCAACCAGATTGCTTACAACACGGCTGATCCGATTAACGGATCGGACGATGATTTGGATGGTTATCCCGACAACTACCGCGGCTGGGATGTGGGCATGAACGACAACGATCCCTCGTGGCAGGGCAATAACCACGGTGTACATGTGAGCGGCTGTGCTTCGGCGCAGGTGAACAACAACACCGGTGTAGCCGGTTCCGGTTACAACTGCAAATTCCTGCCGGTAAAAATTGCCGATGCTTCGGGTGCACTCACTGCCTCGTACCAGGGCATTACATACGCAGCCGATCACGGCTGTACCGTTATCAACTGCTCGTGGGGCGGAACCGGTGGCGGATCATTCGGTCAGCAGATCATTGACTATGCGACCAACAACCAGGACGCACTCGTTGTAGCTGCTGCCGGTAACAACAGCGCCGACCAGGCATTTTACCCGGCTGCATTTGATCGTGTACTCAGCGTAGCTTCTACTACCAACACCACTGCCGATATCAAATCGAGCTTCAGTAACTACAACTACACTGTTGACGTTTCGGCCCCGGGCTCAAACATCAACGCTACGCTGCCGGGCAACAGCTACGGGCAGAACAGCGGCACATCCATGGCTTCGCCGGTGTGTGCAGGTGCTGCAGCAATTGTACGCTCCATGTACCCGACTTATACCGCAATGCAGGCCGGCCAGCGCCTGCGCATGACTGCTGACCCGAACTACACCGGCAGTAACGCGCTGTATATTGACAAACTCGGTATCGGCCGCATCAACCTGTATAAAGCAGTTACCAATCCGGCCAGCACGTCGGTGATTTACGAAAACAAAGCGTCAACCGACAACAACGATAACGCATTTGTAATTGGTGACACCGTGCGCATTACCGGTGATTTTATGAATTACCTGAACCCGACCTCCAACCTGACCGCTACACTTACCGCGGTATCGGGCGGAACGTTTATCACCATTCTCGATGGTTCTACCAACCCGGGTGCAATCGGAACACTGGCTTCAGTTAACCACACTGCCGATCCGTTCAAAATCAAAATCAATTCCAACGCGCCGGCTAACCAGGTGGTGGTGTTTAAACTCACACTTACTGATGGTTCGTGGACAGTGAACCAGTATTTCAGCGAAACCGTGAACGTGGATTACATCAACGTTACCGAGAACCTGATCGGAACCAGTATCACCAGCAAGGGCCTCATCGGTTACAACATGGACCAGCAGCAGCAGGGTCTTGGTTTTACTTACAACGGCAGCGGTTCGTTACTGTATGAGGCAAGCCTCATGATCGGTAAAAACAGCACCACCGTAAGCGATATGGCTCGCGGTACCACCACGCCTGATGTTGACTTTTCATCACTCACTACCGTTCACCGCGTAATTCCGGATGTGGTTTCTGATTTTGACCTCGAAGGTAAATTCCGCGACAACATTGCACCCACACCGATTCCGGTTACCGTACACCACCAGTGTTACGTATGGAATGCTGCACCGCACGATAAATATGTGATTGTGCAATACACCATTACCAACACCGGTTCGCAATCGCAGAATAACCTGTACGCCGGTATTTTTGCCGACTGGGATATTGACGCTTCCACTTACAACGACAACCGCATCGGTGAAGATCAGACCAACCGCATGGGGTATGCATACCACACAGCCAGCAACGGATTTTACTGCGGCACCAAACTGCTTACCGGCGGTCCGTTTGTACATTACGGCATTGATAACGTAAACGGCGGTAACGGCGGCGTGGATCTGTACACCAACGGCTACGATGCTTCTGAAAAATACACCACGCTTTCGACCAACCGCGCACTGGCAGGTTACACCACCGGTACCGGTAACGACGTGTGCGACGTGGTAAGTTCAGGACCGTTCAACATTTCGCCCGGTGATTCGGTTACTGTTGCGTTTGCACTCATTGCAGGTGATGACCTCACGGATATTCAGAACAGCGCAGTGGATGCGCAGAACCAGTACGACAACCAGGTTCCGCTGGGCATTCAGCAGGCACAGGCTTCGGCCGGCAGCACGCTCATGCAGAACTTCCCGAACCCGGTGAACGGAACAACAACCATTCAGTACACGCTGCCGCAAAGCGGTAAAGCCGACCTGCGTCTGTACGACGTAACCGGCCGCGAAGTAATGGTACTCGCCACCGGCGAAATGAATGCCGGTGTAAACCAGGTACAACTGAATACCGGCAAACTGCCCGCAGGTGTTTATTATTACACACTCACCACCGCACAAGGCAAGTTTTCGAAAAAGATGATGGTGAACCGCTAGGCGGATCAATTGAATAGTTTTGGACAGCCTTCCTGTTTTTTTTAACAGGGAGGCTGTTTTGTTTTTGACCCTCTAAAAGAGGCATTTAATCCATTCCCCCGCTTTTATTATCTTTGCATGAAATAAGCTCTGTAATATGAATATCAAAAACATCATTTCTGTTTCCGGTATGCCGGGACTTTATAAAGTGATTGCACAATCGCGCAACGGATTTATCGTGGAATCGCTCGTGGATAAAAAACGCAGCCCCGTTTTTTCGTCGAACAAAATCAGCACACTTACTGATATCAGCATTTACACCACCGGTGAAGACATGCCGCTGAAAGACGTGCTGCAGAAAATATTTGATAAGGAAAGCGGAAACGCCTGTATTGATGCCAAGTCGGCCGATGCCGAACTGAATAAATACATGGAAGCGGTACTGCCGGAATACGATAAAGAACGTGTACGCATTTCCGATATCAAAAAACTGTTCAGCTGGTACAACCTGATGCAGAAAGCGGGCGGCATTCTTGACGCTGCCGAAGAAGAAACCACTGAAGAAGTGGGCGATCTTACTGCCGACGCAGCAAAAAGCAAAACAGCCAAACCGGTAAAAGACAATGTGAACAAACCGCTCAAAACGAGTGGTGCGAAGGCAAAAGCCACACAGGGTGTCCGCAAAACCGGAACTGCTTAATTTCTTTTTATCATTTTACCGATTTAATCGCATCGCATGGCAACGGAAAATGGCGTGATCCATCCGAAATCCATTGGATTACCGGCTAAACTCGAACGCCATTTTCTCGGCAGTGCGCTCGATTTTTCAGCGTGGGCAAACCTGGAACCCTGGTTCCGGAAACTCAACGAACGTGAAATTAATTCGGTTGCCGATCTCGAAGCGTGGATACGCGACTGGAGCGAACTCGAAAGCGTGTTCGGTGAAGAATCGGGCTGGCGCTACATCAACCGTTCGTGCGATACCACCAACCCGCAGTACCAGGAAGCCTACAACTTTTATGTAAAAGAGCTGGATCCGAAAATGGCGCCGTACAACAACAGTTTTGAGAAAAAACTGGTGGAGTCGCCTTACCTCGCACAGCTTCCGCAGGGCAAATACGACATCTGGATCAGGGCGCTGAAAGAATCCATCCGCATTTACCGCGAAGAAAACATCCCGCTGTTTACCGATGTGGATGAACTTGCGCAGGATTATGCACACTGCATCGGCGGACTCACCATTACCTGGGAAGGCAGCGAACTCACCATTCCGCAGGCCGGCAACCTGCTCAAAAATCCCGACCGCGAAATACGCCGCCAGGTGTTTGACAAAATAGTGGCTGCGCGCGAAGTACACCGCGAAAAATTAGATGCGCTGTTCAGCAAAATGGTGGCCCTGCGTCATCGCATTGCACAGCAGGCCGGGTTTGAAAACTACCGCGATTATACATTCTCATCGCTCGGTCGTTTCGATTACACACCGGCCGATTGTTATACGTTTCACCAGTCGGTGATGGCCGAAGTGGTTCCGCTCGGCAACGAAATTGACCGTGAAAAACAGCAGCAGCTGGGCGTGGAAACCTTCCGCCCGTACGACACCACGGTAGATGTAAAAAACCGCATGCCGCTGCGCCCGTTCGAAACGTCGGACGAGTTGCTCGATAAAACCATTGTGTGTCTCGGCCGTGTGCATGCCTCGTTTGCGGATTATTTTACCATCATGCGCAGCATGAACCGCTTCGATCTTGAATCGCGGAAAGGCAAAGCGCCCGGCGGGTACAACTATTCGCTGCACGACAGCGGTGTGCCGTTTGTATTTATGAATGCAGCCAATGCGCACCGCGATGTGGTAACCATAGTACACGAAGCCGGTCATGCCGTACACGCATTCCTGATGCGCGACCTGGAATTAAAGTTTTTCCGCGAAAATCCGTCGGAAATTGATGAGCTTGCATCCATGGCCATGGAACTGATGACCATGGAACACTGGGATGTGTTTTATAGCGATGCCGAAGAACTGCGCCGCGCACGTACCGAACACCTTGAAAAAATAATGAGCACCCTTTCGTGGGTGGCGGCCATTGACCGTTTTCAGCATTGGATTTACGAAAACCCGGAACATACGGTTGCAGAACGCACCGCAGCATGGATGCGGATTGAGCATGAACTGGGCAGCGATGTGATTGACTGGAGCGGATACGAACACGCGCGCGAAACACTCTGGCACCGCCAGCTGCATGTGTTTGAAATGCCGTTCTATTACATTGAATATGGCTTTGCACAGCTCGGAGCTATTGCCGTGTGGCGCAATTATAAAAACAACCCGGAGAAAGCAGTGACCGATTATATGAACGCGCTTCGTCTCGGGTACACCAAATCCATCGGAGGCATGTACGAAGCAGCCGGTGTGCATTTTGATTTTTCACGCGACTATGTGCGTGAACTCATGCAGTTTGTAAAAACAGAATACGACCGATATAATAAAGGCTAAGCCGCATGAAAAAAGTATATCAGAAACCGGACGCATCAGAACATGCACCGTATTACGGGCAATACATCGCACTGGTAACCGATCCCGACCCGGTGCACCTGATGAAGATGCAGATCCTCGATCTGCAGGCGCTGCTGGCGGATGTGCCGATGGAAAAAGAAAATTTCCGGTACGCCGAAGGAAAATGGACCATCAAAGAACTGATCGGTCACATCATTGATTGTGAACGGATATTTGCTTACCGCGCACTGCGCATCGGCCGCGGCGATACCACCCCGCTTGCCGGGTTTGAAGAAGACGACTACGTAAAAAATACTGATTTTAATAAACGTTCACTGCCCAGTCTCGGCCACGAATTCGGACTGGTGCGCGAAAATACACTGGCGCTGTATGATCATTTTTCGCCCGAAGAATTGCTGCGCATAGGCATTGCAAACAATCACCCGGTTTCGGTGCGCGCAATACTTTACATTATTGCCGGCCACCAGTTGCACCACGAACGCATCCTGCGCGAGCGGTATCTGCCGGAGTTGTAGAAGCAGATTTGTTTTAATCGAACAGCAGGTAAGCCCGCGGGCTATTTTACACAAACACCATCCGTTTCGAAAGTCGGTTAAACCGCCACAGCAATCCAAATGCGGCGAGCGATAATCCGATCACAAAACCGAACCAGATGCCCTGCGCGCCGAGGTTGAACACGTACCCAAAAATATAACAGGCCGGCAGTGTTACTACCCAGTAGGCCACAAGCGTAATCCAGGTAGGCGCAATGGTATCCTGCATGCCGCGCAACATACCAAGTGTAACCACCTGCGCCCCGTCTGATAATTGAAAGAGTGCACCCACGAGCATGAGCTGCGCGGCAAGACTGGTGACTACAGTATCGTGGTTAAACAGGAAGGCCAGTTTGTACCGGAAAATAATAAACAGCAGTGCCGCAAACGTCATAAAGCCGAGCGAAAGCAGCAACGCGCTGAAACCGGCGCGGCGCATTTCAGGCTGGTTTTGCTGTCCGAAAGCGTTACCCACACGCACGGCCGCTGCCGCACCAACACCGCTGGAGATGAGATACGTTATGGCGGCCATGCTCATGGCAATGCGGTGCGCGGCCATCGCACGTTCGCCCAGCCAGCCCACAAACACCGCCGCCGCACTGAACGCACCTACTTCAAAAGCAAACTGCAGTCCGGCCGGAATGCCCATTTTAAAAAGTTGTCCGAGCAATTTTTTGGAATACGATCCGATCTGAAATCCGGGCCGGTAATCGCGGTACCGCGGCTTAAAATAAATGTATGCATACATGCCCACGGCCATCCCGAAACGCGAAATGAACGTGGCCCAGCACGAACCCATTACGCCCATTTCCGGAAATCCCCAGCGCCCGAAAACCAGCACATAGTTCAATAAAATGTTCACGATGTTGGCCGAAATGCTGATGAGCATGGCTGCTTTGGTATCCGACAAACCTTCTGCAAATTGTTTGAGTGTAAAAAAAAGGCTCAGCGGAATCATCGAAAACATAATCACGTTCAGAAACGGCACTGCAATTTCCACCACCGCCGGCGGCTGATCGAGGTGGCGCATCAACGGCGTCATAAAAAACAGGAGCAGGAACATGGCCGTACACACCACGAAGTTGGCGAGGAACGCATTTTTCAGCAACTGGCTGATGCGCGCCTTGTCGTTTTTTACGTTTGCTTCTGCAACGAGTGGTGTAATGCCATACGACATGCCGATGGCAAATACGAGCGCCAGGATATAAAACGTTCCCGAAAGCATGATGGCCGCCTGGGGCACCGTGCCGATCTGCCCCACAAAATAACTGTCGGCCACATCCACCAGCTGATGCCCCACATTACTCATGCAAACCGGTATGGCCAGGAAAATGGTCTCCCGGAAGTGCCATTTCCACGTATTTGTAAGCATAGGGCGGCAAAGATATACCCAAATTAAGCGACTGAACTTTTTGCCGCTCATTTTTTATCAATAGCCTCCTTTCTGTCGCTTAAATTTGAGCATCCCGCTGCATTTGGTTCAAATAAAAAGCGTTATTCGCCAAATGCGGATTGCGGGATAAGACAATCTGCGCGGCGGCATCCGGACGACTTCAGGGTTCATTTCATGTGCACTGTGCCATGGAAAGGTGATTTTTAAGGAAGTTTTTACTTGCCCGTAGCCTTTTTTCGTATTATCTTTGAATTACGCTTGTACGGCAAATACAAGAGACACAATTGATCCGATACGAAATTTTAGTATGAACATCCCTGTCCGTCACACTGCAATTCGAATTGCAGGTATGCTGATTTTTATACTTGCGGCTTTGCAGCTGCAGGCCCAGCAGCCCATTTTTGTACGCGACAGTGCGCATTACGATCAGCTGAAAATCCAGGGCAAACTGCAGAACGGTTTAAATGTGGTGCTACCCAAAACAGGAAAAAGCACCCCACTCCGCGCAGTTATCCAGCAACCTACGGTTAATCCACTTTCATCGGCCAGCTGCCAGTGCATGCAGACCATTGACAACACCTACCAGGTAGTGCCGTTTAACTTCGGTACAGGTCCCGATTTCCGGAACGACGATTTTTCATCACCCAATATCGCGCTGCCGTTCAACTTTTGTTTTTACGGACAGAATCAGAACAGCTGTTTCATCAACAACAATGGTAATATTTCGTTCGGCGCACCGTACGGGACGTTTTCTGCTTCGGGCTTTCCGAACAACCAGGTGGTGATGATTGCACCGTTCTGGGCGGATGTGGATACACGCAACTTAGCCAGCGGATTAGTCTACTACAAAGTAACACCGACGTACATGATTGTGCGCTGGCAGACGGTGGGTTATTTCAGCCAGCACGTGGATAAACTCAACGATTTCCAGCTGATTATTACAGATGGTACCGATCCGATTTTACCTGCCGGAAGTAATGCTGCATTCTGTTACGGCGACATGCAGTGGAGCACCGGCGATGCGTCGCTGGGTGTAAACGGATTCGGCGGTATTCCCGCAACGGTTGGTGCAAACCTCGGCGACGGTGTGAACTACATTCAGCTGGGTACATTTGACCAGGCCGGCACATTTTACGATGGTCCGTACGGACTGAACGATGGCATCAGCTGGCTCGACAACCAACAGTTTTTCTTTGACGTGTGCAACACCGGTGTATCGAATAACGTACCCCCGATTATGCAGGCCCCGCAGGTGTGTGATACGTTTACGCTGTGCGTGGGCGATACATTTCCGATTGCTGCGAATTTCCTTTCGCCGGAACAGGGGCAGATTACCACTGCAACAATTACAACAACATCAACGGGGCTGAATATCATCAGCAACGTGCCCGGAAATATTGCAACTATCAGCGCGGAATTTTACGGACTGAACAGCAACATCGGTTTTAATTCCATTACCATTTCAGGAACGGATAACGGTTCTCCCGCACGTACCACTTCCGGTATTGTGGTACTCGAAGTCGTGCCCGGACCCACAGCGCAGTTCTCCGCCGATTCGGTTTGTCCGGGTTCGCCCATGA
Source organism: Chitinophaga pinensis (assembly GCA_943372645.1). Taxonomy (GTDB): domain Bacteria; phylum Bacteroidota; class Bacteroidia; order Palsa-965; family Palsa-965; genus VBWE01. The sequence goes on from CALRZN010000012.1 coordinate 12,649, forward strand.
CATTTACAGACGGCAGTACACCGCAGAACGGCAACGGGCCGATTACAGACTGGAGTTGGAACTTTGGCGATCCGCCATCAGGCACAGCAGATACTTCGACCTTCCAGAACCCGACGCATACGTATGGTACTTCCGGGAATTACGATGTGATTTTGCAGATTACCGATTCAGTGGGCTGCCGCGCGCGCGATACGGTGCAGGTACTTGTTTATCCGTTGCCAGTAGTTGCGTTTACATCGGATGTGGATTCCGGATGTGCGCCCTTGTGTGTAAACTTTACAGACATGAGCACCGTGCCGAACAGCACCATTACCGGCTGGGTCTGGAGTTTCGGCGACGGTAATATGGATTCGCTCACAGCAACCCCGCAGAACTGTTACCAGGCCGATGGCGATTATACGGTTACATTAACTGCAACTTCAGCGGAAGGTTGTACGTTCACCGATTCGATCGTGAGTATGATTCACGTAATACCGGGCCCGCAGGCTGATTTTGCTTTCGGTCCGCAACCGGTTACCATTACCGATCCGACAATTCTGTTTACAAATCTAACCACCGGAAATCCGTCTGCATTCACCTGGGATTTTGATGATCCTGCGAGCCTTGACAATGTTTCTACCATTGCAAGTCCGAGCCACGTATACAGCGATACCGGTAATTTCTGCGTAACACTTATTGCCTACGGCGGAAACGGTACATGCCCGGATACATCGGTGCAGTGTCTCACGATTTCACCGGACGTGAACATCTGGATACCGAATGCCTTTACGCCGAACAACAACGGGAACAACGATGTGTGGGGCCCGGTGTACAGCGACAACCTGGCGATCAAGGAATTTGAAATGCTCATTTTCGACCGCTGGGGCAACCTGATCTTTAAGACCAACGATATTTACGCGGGCTGGGACGGCAAACAACCCAACAACAGCAATAAGTTTGTAATGAATGACGTGTACGTTTATTCCATCCGCATTGTAGAAAAATACATCGGCAAGGAATACCGTTTCCTCGGGCATGTGAGTGTGATACGATAGGAGATTCTCCTACGCTTTTTTCTTCGCTCCCTTTTTTGCTCCCTTCTTCTTCGCCGCTTTCGCAATCTTATTAAACTCCAGCGCGAGGTCGATCCAGAATTCCAGCTGCGCTTTTTTACTCATCCCTGTTTTATCTACGTAGATATACCCTTTCATCGGTTTGCCGGTAAAATCCATCGCGCGTATGCCTTTTTTCTCGAGCGCCAGCTCGTAAATTTCCGGATCGATGCGGGCCATCATATCGTCGCCGATTACGCCAACGCACATTTTATCGTTTACCATAAAGGCTACGCCGCCGAACATGTTTTTTTCGGAAACTTTTTTCAGTTTGCGTTCAGCCAGGATTTCGCGGATGCGGTCGGCCACTTTTTCGTTATATGCCATGTGCCTTAATTTGATTTTAAAAGTTCATCCGGAATATGTTCCGGGGTTAATTTGAAATTCAGCCTAATGAACCGCAGGAAGTTTACACGCCCGCGTGTTTCGTGCAGCAGGAGTGCGTTCGTTCCCGAAGCGTAAATAATCCAGCCCGGTTTGCGTATGCCCGGTTCTCCGAGTTTGATTTTTACCTGTGCGGTATCTATTCCATGAAAAGCAAGCTCCGGCAGATCGGGATCGTTGTACCGCGATGTTAATTCAATCAGCGTTTCCGCGGCATCGAGGTACATGTGCTGGTTTTTTCCGGGCGGTTTGAAGGTAGTGATCACCAGTCCGTCTTCCAGGCGCAGATCGGTGCCGGGCGTTTTGCCGACGTATCCGCCGGCACGCTCAAACAACATAAACTTATAATAAATGCCTTTGACAGCGGGTTTGAAATAATATGTTTTTTGTTTTAATACGGTACTGTTTGAACCGCGTTTCTTTTTCTTGAACGCCTGCAGGTCAAACGGCTTTGCAAGAAATATTTCCAGCGAAAATTCCGGATCGGGACGTGCAGCAATCAATACACAAGCAAATCCTGCAATTAAAATAACCCCGATAAAATTCCGGAAACGCAGCTTCATTTTTTAATTGGCAGGTGTTTCAACAGGTCGTACTTCATCAATCACCTTGTTCCGGTTACTGATGCGTTCAAACACACTGTTCAGATTCAGGTTGTATTGCACGCCGATGACAAAATCGCGCTCCGGGTTTTTGTCAGCCAGTTCGCGCTGGTGCAGGTAAAACACACTGTAACTGTTAAACACGTTTGCTTTAAAATCAATACCGCCGCAGAAACGCACCTGGTCGTTGTATTTTTTGCGCATGTTGTGAAACACTTCCACGTACGCATACGGCTGAATACGCCGGCCGGGATCGTACTTCATGGTAAAGCGCCAGCGGTCGTGTGCGGGGCGGGCGCGCGTGTCGTTTTCCTGCGGTGTTTCAGGCGACTGGTTCTGCAGGCGCAGGCGGGCGATGCCGGTAAATTTTCCGAATTTCTTTTTGTACGAAAAATCAAAATACAGCCGATTCACAGGCGTGTAAAAATCGTTCAGCTGCCGGCGCTGTATAAACCGGCCGTTTACACTAACACGAAATCCTTTCAGCGGTGTTTTATAGTCGAGCCCGATGTCGGTGAAAATACTGCCGAGCTCCGTTGCATTTTCATTGAAACGCAATTCTTCCGCAGCATGCGCTGAAAAACGCGACAGGAAATCGTACTCCGCCTGGAAACCCGTCCAGATGCCGAAGTCGTTCACCTGCGCAGCCACTTTAGCGCCGCACAGCAACACACATACCGTTACCAGTTGAAGCAGCCGCATTATTTATAGATTGTGATTTTCGGAATTTCAGAAGTCGTTTTTTTACCGGCAATTTCCACTTCCTTAATAATCGTTATATCGCCCGATTGCGACTGCATGGTCGAGTCTTTCGAATAAACGTACACGGTGTATTTTCCCGGGCGCAGGTATTTGAATTCAAACTCCCCGTCGTAATCGGTGCGGATGCGGTCGCCGTAACTCACATCATCGCCGTAAATGATATACACTTCTTCATCATACCCGGCATACGAACCGTTGAGCACGGTAAAGTTGGGGTTAAAATCACGCACCCAGATTGTGCCTTTGATGCTTGAATTTCCGCCCTCGCCCGGGCCTTTCTGGCAGCCGGCAAATCCGGACAGCGCCACGACAGTTAAAAATGCAACCAGTTGTTTTTTCATAATCAGGAACGTATGCTGGATCAGTTTGTATTTGGTGTATAAACAATGCGTGTGCTTTTTATCGTGCTGCCTGTGCGCATCACCAGGAAATAAATTCCCGGCCGCAGACCGAGCAGCTGTGCATCAACCGTTACCGCATGAACTCCCTGTTCGGTGAAAACAGATTTGGAAACCGGGGCTGCCAGTTCGCGGCCGGCAAGATCGTAAAGCGCAATTTCTACCTGCGCCGTTTCCGGAACGCTGTACGTAATCTGCACCGTGCTGTTAAACGGATTCGGATATGCGTTCAGGCTGTATGTTAACGCATTAAAATACGCTGTAAGCGCGTGATCACCTGCAAAATTGATGGTTACGCTGCTGGCCGTATCATGCCCGGAGAATGCCGAATCCCAGAACGAAAATTCGTAACCGGGGTTGGGCATTGCTGTAATGGTTACAGGAACACCGCCGAAATACACACCGGTCCACGGCAACGAATCCGGTATGATCGTACTGATTTTTATTTTGCCTGCACCGGGAGGAAATACATCCAGCGTAACATCTACCTGTTGCGGAAGATTAAATTCCTGCTGCACATAGTTCCGCGCATAAGACGGCCGCTGCTGAATATATGCCTGCAGGTCGTTGTAATTGTTTTCCCACATCGGCACATTCAGCGCAGAACCAAATCCGTACGGATTCGTATTCGGAATGCCCCACATTGCAAAGTGCCGCTGCATTTCCGGCGCAATTTCATCGTGTATCTCCTGCGCAAGCCCGCCCAGGTTCTGCGGATGGAATACGGTATTCATCAGGTCCGCATACCGGTTGATGAAATAATTGCGGAACTCCGTATTGCGGAACAGCGACTGCATCATAAACGAATGCGGGTTGCCGTAATACTGCGAAACTGTATCACTGTTGGTTACATACGGCAGCAGGTTGTCCGTTACCGGGCTGAACAGTCCGAGGCCGCCGTCGGTATCCCACAGCACAAAGCGCCATTTTCCCGGCGGATCGTTCACACGCCAGTATTTGATGTTGTTGATGAGCCAGTCGCGGTTGGAGTAATAAATTTCAGAAGCAAAATAATCCACCACGTTCGGAATATCGAGCAGGTGATTTTTCACCGTATCGTATTTCGGTTGTATGCTCATGTCCTGCAACACCACATATTCCAGCATGTCAATGTACCCGGTGTTTGTTCCCGCAAGCGCATTGCCCGCAAAACGCAGGAAATCCACTTTCGCCGGATCAATATCAAAGTTCTGTTCCAGGTAACGCTCATCTTGACGTTCCCGTAATTCATAAACGCCCCAATACATACCGTTCAGAAACAGCAGGCAGTTGCGGTGATCCATGATGTCGTTGTTTGTTTTGCGCACCGCCCGGTTCATCAGTCCGTCGCGGAAATGCGTAGTGTTCCAGTCAATACCTGCGTTGCGGATGTTGAACGATTTATACTTCGTAATGTCTTTCTCCGGGAAGAGGCGGTAATTGATCCAGCTGTCGCCGTAATCGTCGTTCGCCACCACGCGGAAACTACGCTGCGGAAATGCTTTCGACCAGTTGCCGTGAATTTCCAGTGCGTTTTCCAGTTCAAATGCGGGCTGGCGGTTTTCAAAATATTCGCAGTGCGCAAACTTTTCCATACCGGCCCAGAAATTTGCGCCGTAAAATGGAAATGCCGGATCGGCATTCGGACCGCTTACATACATGCCCTGGTTATAATCCCACAGGTCGTATGGATTTACGCTGATAGAAACCACCGGCAGGCTGGTCGGTTCATTTATAAAGTAGGTATTGGTGCTTGTCAGTCCCGGCAACAAACTGCTGCTCTGCGGAAACGCCCGCGCCCGCACCACCATGGTTGAATCAATACCGATGGCTGAACTGAAAACAGGTGAGGTGGCCGTGGGAATACTGCCGTCAACCGTATAACGGACGGTTTCGCCTCCGCCTGCACTCAGCCCGAGCTGCTGCGGGGCATCATAAAAACCGGGCGCTAAATTAAATGCGGGCTGTCCGGCATATCCGTCGTATGGCACCGACTGCGCGTTGGTATCGTTTGGTGTCGGGTTCTGGAAAATTTTCCACGTGGTACTTCCATCCGTTTGCCGGCCCCAGGAATGATCGGCCTGCAGTGCGTTGAAAATCCGCGTGTCTAATGTATCGCCATTCGCATTCGTAAGCGAAAGCCGGAACCCTTCTGAAGCCAGGTTAAAATTGGTGTGCATTGAAAGATCGGAGGGAAGCGGGAAGTACGTGATGCCCGTATCGCTTACACCCGTTACAAAATGCGCCAGCCCGCTGAGATCACTCGAAAACGGATCGAGGTTATGCACCTGCATGGTGATGGCATTCTGCCCGTTGCGCATCGCCGTTTTCAGCACATCCTTGGTAATAAAAAAGCCCGCAGAATAATTTCCGTTCTGATACAGCTGTGCTTCGTGTTCTTCATACGCCGGTGTGCCGTATGGCGGCGGAACACCCTGCACGCCCACATTGTCGCGCGCAATTTCAACGCCGTTCAGGTAGCACACAAATGCATCGTCGTAATCAACAAGCAGCAGCGCCAGCGGAATTTTTGAGGTATCAGGAATGGTAAATGTTTTGCGCATATACACCGTCATGGTTTGCGGAATCACCGTAGTGTCGTCGCCATCACCATAACCAAACGATCCGCGGTTGTAAGGCCATCCGGTATCGTTAAACAATGCACTGCGCCACGCGGTATCGGGCTCGGCACCGGTCCACCAGCGCCAGAAATCATAACCGTATGCTGAAACCTCGAAATGATCAATCACCGCTTTGCGGTCTTTCTCCGATGCAAATACGAGCAGGTGTTCGCCCGGGCGGATAAATACTTCCGGGAAAACCCACACATGCGGTTTGCCGTCGTGATAAACGAGTTTGTGGTCTTTCAGATTAACAGGTGAAGTACCGGTGTTATACAGTTCAATCCAGTCTTCGTATTTCCCGTCTTCGTCTGCAATCACATTGTGATTGGTGCTGCTGACTTCATTGATAACAATCTGAGCAGGCAGCAGCAATGAAAGGAAAGAATAAAACAACAGCAGGTAGCATTTCTTCATGCGCAGCAGGTTAAAATTGTACGTTTATACAAATCAGTTGCCGTTGCGCAGCTGCTGTTATTGGCGGATGATGCGGCCTACAGCCTGGCGGTCCCGGTAACTGATGCGTAAAATATAGGTTCCGGTTTCCGCCGGCAGTTCTTCTGAAGCAAGCAGCAGATCGGTCAGCGGACCATACGTTTCGTAATTCTTTTCAAGCACCACGCGGCCCTGCAGATCGAACAGCTGCAGCGTGCACGCGCCGTTAATGGCTTCGCCCAGGCGGATGTGAACGTTGCCGTTCGTTACCGGGTTCGGGAAAACGTTAATACCGATCGGGCGTATTGTTTGTGTAAACACCGATGAAATATCAGTAGAAGAACGCAACATCGTTCCGGTTGTGCCGCAGATGTATGCCGTAGTGTCGTTTGAAAAATCAACTGCGTACAAAGCGCGTGTAACCGACGTCATTGTTTCTTCTGCCCAGTTTGCGCCACCGTCTTCGGTACGGAAAATAGTGCCGGCAAAACCGGCAATTACACCGCCCAGCCCGTTCACAAATTTAACCGCGTACAAACTGTTGGTGGTAACCACGCCGGGAATGGCCGTCCAGTTGAGTCCGCCATCCGTTGTCTGAATTGCATATCCGAAAAGCCCCACACAATAGCCGCGTGATGCATCCACGAAATCCATGCCGCGCACATTGAGGAAACCGAAAAACGGATTCAGCTGCATCGTCCACGTTAAACCGCCGTCGGTTGTTTTTGCAATGTATCCGCCGTCGCCGGCAATCCAGCCGGTGGTGAGATCAGTAAATTTTACAGCGTAAAGATCAATCGCAGTTCCGCTTACAATGGTGTCCCATGTTGCACCGGCATCGCCGGTACGGAACAGTACGCCATCTTCGCCGGCAATAAAACCGAGCGTGTCGTTCAGAAACTGGAGTGCATACAAATGTTTATCCGTAAACACCGGCAGCGCCGACCAGCTGAGGCCTGACGAAACCGAACGCATAATGCGCCCGCTGTCGCCCACGGCAATAGCTACGTTTGCGTTTACGTACGAAACCGCATGCAGTTTATATTTTACAGAATCTGTTGTTGCTGCAATATTCCATGTTGTACCGGCATCAGCCGTGTAGAGAATAATGCCTTTGCTGGTTGCAGTGTCATATCCGCAGGTGAGTCCTACGTTTGTATTTAAAAACGACAGTCCTTTCAGACGCGCTTTTGTACCGGTATGCAATGTATCCCATTGTGCCGATGCTGTAAGTGAAATCAGCACACACAACCCCGCGATCAGTTTTTTCATTTCTAACGATTACTGTTTAATTAGTTTCAGCGTGCGGACGGTATTGCCGGCTTTAAATGTAAGCAGGTACATGCCGCTGCGCAGACCCAAAGATACAGCATCAACTGTTAACGTGTGCATGCCGGGCGATTTTTCAGTTTGGCCCAGTTGCAGCTGCCGGCCGAACATATCCGTGAGCAGAATCTGCACGTCGGCCTGTTCCTTCAGCTGGTAAAATACCTGCACTTCATTGCTGAACGGATTTCCGCTCGTGTGGATCATTCCGAACACCGAACCGGTTTCCGTAAGCGATGTGGTCAGATCCACATAAATGCCGTCGCTGGCATCGCAGGGCGAAACAAGTCCCGCACCGTTTTCGGCGCGTACGGAAAAATAATACGTAAGACCGTTTTGCAGCGATAATGTATTCACCACAGCTGTATCATAACCCCAGTTGTTCGTCCAGGTTACCACATCCGAATCACACGGCGCTGTGCCGATGGCGTACCAGTAACGCGAAAATCCGGAATGGCTGTCGGTGCTGGTTGCCCAGTTCGCTTCCAGCGTGGAGGAAGAGATTGTAAGATCGAGATCGGCACCTGCTCCGTCATTCACCGGCACAACCGATGAAGGCGCCGTCCAGTCCACGTTCACATCCTGGTAAGCAACCGTTGAAAGATTGTACGCCGTATCGCGCACGATTGATTTTACCCGACCTGCGGGTGTGTTCGGATTTGTATTCTGGTAACGGATATCGCACGAACTGCAGTTGCCAACGGCCACCGCAACCGCCTGGTTCGAAAAACGCGAACGATAGACTTTAAAATTATTGATCTGCCAGTTGCTGTTGCCGCTGCGGAACGAAACCGAGTTGCCGTTGCTGTACGGTGTAGTATCGGTCCACGAACCGATCAGGAAATTATCCTGGTACACATTCATCTCACCGGTGGTGCGGTCGTAAATCACTTTCCAGTCGTACCACTGGTTAATGTTTACCGTCATCGGCACACTGTGCATCAGTGCAAACACATCGTTGGTTACTTCGTAAAATTCGAGCACCGACTGATCAACGCGGAACCACACAAAGTACCCGTTGCCGCGGTTGGGCAGGGTAGAGTTGTCGCTGAAAAAATGAAACCCGGCGCGGCGGTTGGTGCCCGTGCCGCTTATTTTACCGGCCCAGTTGTACAGATATTTGTTCGACAGGTTTTGCGTAAGCGGTGCGTAGATGTTTGTGTTCGTCAGGTTCTCGTCGTTCTGTTCGAGCACGCTGTTGTTGATGGCCCACGTGCCGGTGGCACTCGTCCAGTCGGGATGTATTGTTGTCAGATCAAAGTTGTCGCTGAAAAATCCGCGGGTGTTGTTCGCACGCCAGTCAGTACCATCGAAATCAATCACCTGGTAAAAACTTTTTTCGAGCCCGCTGCCGCCCACGTTATCGCTTTCGGTAAACGATGCATTAAAGCTTGCCGTCTGCCACGTGCCGCTCACACTTACCTGCGTGGAGGGGGCAGTAACATCCGTGTTGGGTGGTGTGTTAATGGAACTGTTCCATACCGCGTCCCAGCCGGTGGTGGTGGTGGCGCAGTCTGAAATAAATTCAACAGTTACCGATCCGCCGCTTGATGTAATTGTTCCGGGGCTGTTGCTGCCGGTGTAATAACCAATCAGCGGGGCGTTAATATCTGCACCGTCGTAAATGAAAACATAGTCCCACGTATTTTCAAGATTGAACGCATTGAATGTTAATGTTACGTTGGTTGCATTCACCGGGCTGATCGTCCAGATGGAACGTTCATCATCTGCGTAATTGCCGGCCGAGCCGCCTGAATCATAAAGCGTTCCCGAAGCCGTGGTGTAAACCGTTGCGGCCGGAGCGGGATTGATGAGGCGGAAATAATAATCCCAGTCCCAGTTCACCCCCGGATCGTTGTGCGTCTGGTTCGGATAATGCTGGTGGCCTTTTACTTTCGTACACGCACCGGGAATTGACGACTGGTTGTAATACGTCGTGGGCAGCCAGGGCCACCAGCCGGTGCGCAGTTCGTTAATGCCATTGCTGTTGCAGATATCAAGCGAAAGTGCGGCAGACGAAGTGTACATGGCCGTAGTGTACCAGGCCGGGTTGGTAACATACCCTTCGTGTTCAATGCCCACCGTGTACGGATTTTCAGAACCCACATGCCATGCTTTGGATGATTCGTAAACCATCTGGGTTACCTGTCCGTCGCTCGAACGCACCACGTAGTGTGCTGATACGCTTGCAGCACAATTCTGAAACCACGAGATGCAGCCCGCATACGATCCCTGCACGGTGTGAATCGTTACTGCTGAAATCTGTGTACCGTTGCGCGAACTGTAGTTACACGATGCGGCCGGGTTCCATAAAGCGGGCGGGTAATCGGGCGACTGCACATTGGGGTTGGTATTGCTGTTGCCCCGCCATTCCGCACCATCGGCACCGGTTATTTTTCCGTTTGCGATTTTTACGGTGGGTGCAGTCAGTATGCGGAAATCTTCGGCACCAAACAATTCACCGAGGTTATAATTCTGCTGCGTGAAACCGTAGGTGGCTGCCATGCGTTCATCATTCATAAACTGCAGCACGGCATATACAAAACTGCTCAATGCAAACTGATTTTGTGTGTTCTGATCGGCGGGCAGTTCGCTCAGGCTTTGCAGTCCGCTGCGTAACGCCCATGCTTCGTTTTTATACAGCCGTTCCTGCATCACCTGGGCGAATGCAGCAGCGTAAGCAAGAATATGCGTGCGAGGATCGGCCTGGATAGCAGCCGCATCGTATCCCGACATGCGGGAAACATTTTGCAGGTTGTTGCGGAAGTAATTTTTTCCGTCAGCCGTCAGCCCGAAAATACCATACGCATGTGGCAGCCCCATACAACTTTCCGGCGTTGATGCATCCAGGTGTTCAAAACGTGTATTAATAAATGCAACACCTTCGAGAATGCCGCGGGGCAGTTCCGGGTACAATTGGTACGCTTCATTAAAATGCGCAGCGTAATTATTTACAGGCAACACATCATGCGTACGTTGCGCACGCACAGCTAAACCGGTAAAGAGCAATAAGAATGTGAAAATCAGGCGATTCATTGATGAAAATTGGTTTATGGTTCACTGGCGGAAAGGTAGAAAAAATTAGGGAACCGGCTTTTTTGTGTTCGTCCGTATGCATTTTTATCGGAATCAAAATGGACTGCACCAGGTGTACGTTTGTTCGTTCGCTTTATGCTATATTCGTACATGCAGCAACTCAAATGGATTGAATCCGAAGGCGGCCCGCTTGTTTTTATCGGCGAACAACATTACAAATTGTGGAGCGGCATCTGTAACCGCGATGCGTGGCTGCGTGGCAATGAAACGGAAGCCGGTGATTTTATGGATGCAGACCAGGCGGATTACGGAACAGCCTGCGAGGTGGAAGGCTATATCGGCGCAGTTGATGTGGCAAACGGAAAAGCGCTGGTGCTCGGCGATGAACCTGCACCGACTGCATATTTAAAGAAAGATGAAAATACATTTATCCTTGCACGATGGATTTATGCTGCTGATGAAAATGCGATAGGGGAACAGCTTGCAAAAATGCAGTTGCAGGAAATGGAAGACTGGACCCTGGAAACCACATTTGCGATTGACTCCGCAAAGTCGTATCTGTTTGATGCCGCTACAACATGGAATGACCTGACACCCGAAAACGAAGACTTCCTCGAACTGCACATTCAACCCGGCAATTATAAAATATGGACCGTTGATTTTATGCCAGACGACGAAACACATATTGTATTACATCGGTTTGAACGTACAACTGAAGCGTAATTGCATTGGAAATTGATAATGCTCGTTCGCTGAATTCCCATAAAAAGTAAGGACTCAGACCATTAAGTTTATCAATATAATTTTTTTCTGCGGCTAAACCGTATCAGCGTTACCACTTAAAAGAAACGCTTTTTCCCCTTGTAACATTTTGGTTTGTTTTGCCGTCCGTAAACGCGATCAGCAGAACAGGAATAACCGGCTGCATAAGCGGGCAAAACAGAAAAGCCCGTTCATGCACAGGAACAACCGGTTCATTCCAGTTCGTTCGCGTTCCCCCTGCAGGCGCAATAATTTTGCAGGACAAATTAAAAGAAATTGCATTTTATGAAATCCATCATGCTGTCTGTATCCGCCGGAATAAAACGCCGGATCGTTGCAACCCTCATTTGTCTTTTACTTGTGTTTGTGGTTATCCCGGTACGCGCCCAGCTCAGCTTCAACCGTGTGGGTGAAAACCATGCATTTGGTGTTGCCGGTGTTGGCGGCATGAAAACACATTACCCGGTTTTTTCGTTTGAACAATCGTACAAACGCGTGTCGCTGTATTTCGGTATCGGCGGCGGACTGATGGGCTGGGACAAACAGCAGGCCGATCGTGATGCACCCGATTTCTGGAAAAAATACAATGCGGTTGCAAACAGTAAAGTATTGCCGCATCTGCCCATCCGCCTGGATGAACATACGTTTATGTGGAAAACGCGCACCACCTACACCGGCATTATGGTAAAAGGCGGCATACGCCGCTACTTCGGCCGGCAGTATTACCACCGCCGCATGAACGGATTATATGTGGGCCTGGATATGTCGTTTGCCCGCATGGCGGAATACCAGCAGGTAACGTACCGCAAACTGCAGGGAGACGAAACATGGATGCTTGACGGACGCAACACGATGAATATTCTTGGTGTGGCTGTAAAAACAGGGTACAACTGGTACCCGGCAGGCAACGACCGCATGTTTTTCAGTGCGGCGGCCATGCGCCCGTTTTACATTCCGTTTCAGCAGGAGATTAACCTGAGCAGCCCGTTTTCCGCCGCCAATTTTGAATTTGAAATCGGATTCGGGGTGCGTATTGCTTCGTAATTAAAACCCGAAACCAAATCCCGCCTGTATAATCGGATTGCGGTAAGGCCACTCGTCGCGGGGCCTGAGGTTAAACAGCACTAGAATGTTGGCACCAAAGTTTCCTGCAATCTGCTGCCGGTAACCGCCGCCCACCAGAATACCATCTATCCAGTATTTGCCTTTGGTCGTCCAGGGCTGCCATTCGCTGTACAGCCGGTTGTATTCTGCATGCGCAAACAGGTTCTCAAACGGGTAATAGCGCGACCATAGATTATAGCCGAGAATTTTATACTCATACCGCGTATTAAAATACCGCAGGCTTACATATTGATATGTACCACCCACACCGGCCACAAACCGGTCGGTAACCTTATAGCCAACCTGTGGCGAGATATTAATAACGGTAGTCGTTCCGAACTGCAGCCCGATGTTGCCGCCAAACACAAGCCGGTCGGCAAACGGTTTGGGAGCCGGTCCGCGCCCCGCATTGCGGCGAATAGAATCAGACTGAGCCTGGATATTTCCGGAGAACACTGCGAGCAGCAGCAGGAGTAAAATTTTACGCATGATGTGTAAAGTTAAAATTTTTGCCGGAATTTCGCTGCAAACAGCCTGCCACGTATCGGGTTCCCGCGCATCGTTTTGGGGAACATGAATATAAGCAGCTATAAAAACAAGCACCATGAACATTCTCATCACCGGCGCATCGCAGGGCATCGGACTCGAAACTGCCCGGCAGTTGTGCAGTGAAGGCCATACCGTAATAGCTGTTGCCCGTTCCGTGGATAAACTGAACCAGCTGCAGCAGGAAATCGAAATGACCGATTTCCGGAAACAGCTGCACACCATTCCGTTCGATATTGTGCATGAGTCCATAACCTTACAGTTACTGCCCCGCCTGCAGCATATTATTCCGCATATTGATATACTTATACATAATGCAGGCCTGCTGGTAAACAAACCGTTTGAGCAGATTACCGAAGAAGAACTGCATGCGGTATATACAACGAACGTGTTTGCCCCGTTCCGGCTCACACAACAGTTGCTGCCATTACTTAAAGCGGCAGGCAAGGCCCACATACTACATATAAGCAGTATGGGAGCGGTGCAGGGCAGTGCCAAGTTTGCGGGGCTGTCGGCCTACAGTTCATCCAAAGCGGCCCTGGCCAACTTAACCGAAATGCTTGCGGAAGAATTAAAAGATACCGGCATTAAGGTAAACTGCCTGGCGCTTGGTGCGGCACAGACTGAAATGCTGGAAACGGCCTTCCCGGGATACAAAGCCCCGCTGTCAGCGGCCGAAATGGGCGAGTTTGTAGGATGGTTTGCGGTAAACGGGCACCGATTTTTTAATGGAAAGATACTGCCGGTTGCTTTGAGCACACCCTGAGCGTAAAATATTAGTGCTGAAAAACAGCATATTACGATAATATTAAGGGAAAATGATGCAAAGTGTTTGCAGATCAAATAACCCTATATACATTTGCACCCCCGTAAACGCGGGTAGTTCTTTTCAAAACTGGGTGATCAAAAAGAAATCAGAAAAACTTCTGAAATAAATTTGGTGAATTAAAAAACACCAATTACCTTTGCAGCCCCGTTAGGGAAACACGTTCTTTTCAACACGAAAAATTTTAAAAATATTTTCTTTAAAATTTGGATGATTCAAAAACGTTCGTACCTTTGCGCTCCCGTTTCAGAAACGACGAGACAACGAAACGAGGACGCAGAATCACAAAGTTGAAATTTTGAAATGACCTGATTACGCCGGATAAAACCGGTTCATTATATCAGAATGTTCTTTGAAAGATTGGGAAAGGTTTAGAAACACACAAACATCCCTTTTAGTCAACGACTAAATTGAGACAAATCTGAGAAATAACGATCCTACCTGTAGAGATACAGAATGAGGGTCAAAGATCAAACTTACAATGGAGAGTTTGATCCTGGCTCAGGATGAACGCTAGCGGCAGGCCTAATACATGCAAGTCGAGGGGCAGCACGAGTAGCAATACTTGGTGGCGACCGGCGCACGGGTGCGTAACACGTATGCAATCTACCTTTAACTGGAGAATAGCCCGAAGAAATTCGGATTAATACTCCATAGCATTACGAAGTAGCATTACTTTGTAATTAAAGCTCCGGCGGTTAAAGATGAGCATGCGTCCGATTAGCTAGTTGGTGAGGTAACGGCTCACCAAGGCGACGATCGGTAGGGGTACTGAGAGGTTACACCCCCACACTGGTACTGAGACACGGACCAGACTCCTACGGGAGGCAGCAGTAAGGAATATTGGACAATGGTCGCAAGACTGATCCAGCCATGCCGCGTGAAGGACTGAAGGTTCTATGAATTGTAAACTTCTTTTGTATGGGAAAAAACCCCTGGACGTGTCCGGGGCTGATTGTACCATAAGAATAAGGGTCGGCTAACTTCGTGCCAGCAGCCGCGGTAAGACGAAGGACCCGAGCGTTATCCGGATTCATTGGGTTTAAAGGGTGCGTAGGCGGACTTATAAGTCAGTGGTGAAATCTCCAGGCTCAACTTGGAAACTGCCATTGATACTGTTAGTCTTGAATCTAGCTGATGTGGGCGGAATATGACATGTAGCGGTGAAATGCTTAGATATGTCATAGAACACCGATTGCGAAGGCAGCTCACAAAACTAGTATTGACGCTGAGGCACGAAAGTGCGGGGATCAAACAGGATTAGATACCCTGGTAGTCCGCACCGTAAACGTTGATTACTCGATGTTGGCGATATACAGTCAGCGTCCAAGCGAAAGCGTTAAGTAATCCACCTGGGGAGTACGATCGCAAGATTGAAACTCAAAGGAATTGACGGGGGCCCGCACAAGCGGTGGAGCATGTGGTTTAATTCGATGATACGCGAGGAACCTTACCAGGGCTTGAAAGTTAGCGACTATAGGTGAAAGCTTATATCCCTTCGGGGCGCGAAACTAGGTGCTGCATGGCTGTCGTCAGCTCGTGCCGTGAGGTGTTGGGTTAAGTCCCGCAACGAGCGCAACCCCTATCTTTAGTTGCCAGCACATAATGGTGGGAACTCTAAAGAAACTGCCCGCGCAAGCGGTGAGGAAGGTGGGGATGACGTCAAGTCATCACGGCCCTTACGTCCTGGGCTACACACGTGCTACAATGGCCGGTACAGAGGGAAGCTACACAGTGATGTGATGCAAATCTCCAAAGCCGGTCTCAGTTCGGATTGAAGTCTGCAACTCGACTTCATGAAGCTGGAATCGCTAGTAATCGGATATCAGCAATGATCCGGTGAATACGTTCCCGGGCCTTGTACACACCGCCCGTCAAACCATGGGAGTCGGGAGTACCTAAAGTCGATAGCCGCAAGGCGTCGCCTAGGGTAAAATCGATGACTGGGGTTAAGTCGTAACAAGGTAGCCGTACCGGAAGGTGCGGCTGGAATACCTCCTTTCTAGAGCAGGTTTGTTACTTATGGTACTTGTACCATATTGATGAATGTTGTTTCTTGCCTTTCCCTTTTCTTTTACTTAATTCTTGCGAGATCACACCCAAAACGAGCTCAGTCGAGGCTGGCCTCCCGGGCTATAGGGGAATGCAAATTTATTTGCAAACAGTCCCGTAGCTCAGTTGGTTAGAGCGCTACACTGATAATGTAGAGGTCAGCGGTTCAACTCCGCTCGGGACTACTAAAACTCGTATTGGGGAATTAGCTCAGCTGGCTAGAGCACCTGCCTTGCACGCAGGGGGTCATCGGTTCGAATCCGTTATTCTCCACACTTCCTCGCAAGGGAAAAAGTTCTTTGACATATTGGATAGAGAAAAATAACAGATAATTGAAGGTAATTGAAGAAAGTAAGCAAGGGCGCATGGAGGATGCCTTGGCTCTTAGAGGCGATGAAGGACGTGGCTACCTGCGATAAGCTATGATGAGGTGGAAGCAACCTGTGATTCATAGAATTCCGAATGGGGCAACCCAACAAACTGAAGGTTTGTTACCCGAAAGGGTGCTAACCCAGGGAACTGAAACATCTAAGTACCTGGAGGAAAAGAAAACAAATAGTGATTTCCCAAGTAGTGGCGAGCGAACGGGAAACAGCCCAAACCGTTGTTGTTTCGGCAACAGCGGGGTTGTAGGACTGCATACGCATAGAGAATCGAAATTAGAACGAGCTTGGAAAACTCGACCATAGAGGGTGATAGTCCCGTATAGCTGGAAACTTGAGCAGCAGTATCCTGAGTACCGCGAGGTCGGAGACGCCTTGTGGGAACCAGCCGGCACCATCCGGTAAGGCTAAATACTACTAAGAGACCGATAGTGAACAAGTACTGTGAAGGAAAGGTGAAAAGAACCGGAAGCACCGGAGTGAAATAGAACCTGAAACCGTGCGCTTACAAGCGGTTGGAGTCCCGATTCGTCGGGATGACAGCGTGCCTTTTGCATAATGAGCCTACGAGTTGCTCCTCTCTGGCAAGGTTAACCACTTCAGGTGGGAAGCCGAAGCGAAAGCAAGTCTGAACAGGGCGTTCAGTCAGAGGGGGCAGACGCGAAACCTTGTGATCTACCCATGGTCAGGATGAAGGAGGGGTAACACCCTCTGGAGGTCCGAACTGGTGGACGTTGAAAAGTCCTCGGATGAACTGTGGGTAGGGGTGAAAGGCTAATCAAACTGGGAAATAGCTCGTACTCTCCGAAATGTTTTTAGGAACAGCCTCGGAATTGAGTATTGCAGAGGTAGAGCTACTGATTGGGCTAGGGGGCTTCACCGCCTACCAAACCCTGACAAACTCCGAATGCTGCAATATATTTCCGGGAGTGAGCCCATGGGTGCTAAGGTCCGTGGGCGAGAGGGAAAGAACCCAGATCATCAGCTAAGGTCCCAAAATCTGTGCTAAGTTGTTAAAACGTGGTCCGACTGCATTGACAGCCAGGATGTTTGCTTGGAAGCAGCCATTCATTTAAAGAGTGCGTAACAGCTCACTGGTCGAGCGGTTGGGCGTGGATAATGATCGGGCATAAAGCACAGTACCGAAGCTATGGGATCTCGGCTCAGCCGAGATCGGTAGGAGAGCATTCTAACAGCTGTGAAGGTGAAACGCGAGTTTTGCTGGAGCGGTTAGAAAAGCAAATGTAGGCATAAGTAGCGATAAGACGGGTGAAAAACCCGTCCGCCGATAGTCTAAGGTTTCCTGATCAACGTTAATCGGATCAGGGTTAGTCGGGTCCTAAGGTGTAGCCGACAGGCGAAACTAATGGACAATTGGTTAATATTCCAATACCTGCTTTTACTGCGATGGGGTGACGAAGGAGTGAAAGAACCGCGGGACAGACGGATGTCCGCTGAAGTGTTTAGGTATAGGTTGTACAGGCAAATCCGTACGACCTGCTGAGACACGATAGTACCACAAGGCCTCGGCTGCGTGTAGTGTTCCTAATCCGACTTCCGAGAAAAACCTCTAAGCTTCAGGTAAAAGCAGCCCGTACCGCAAACCGACACAGGTAGACAAGTAGAATATACTAAGGCGCTAGGGTGAGCCGTGGCTAAGGAACTAGGCAAATTGACCCCGTAACTTCGGGAGAAGGGGTGCCCACGTAAGTGGGCCACAGTAAAATGAGAGCGGCGACTGTTTATCAAAAACACTTGGCTTTGCAAAATCGAAAGATGACGTATAAGGCCTGAGACCTGCCCGGTGCTGGAAGGTTAAGAGGAGATGTTAGAAGCAATTCGAAGCATTGAATTGAAGCCCCAGTAAACGGCGGCCGTAACTATAACGGTCCTAAGGTAGCGAAATTCCTTGTCGGGTAAGTTCCGACCTGCACGAATGGTTTAACGATCGCTCTACTGTCTCAGCCACGAGCCCTGCGAAATTGGAGTCTCGGTGAAGATACCGGGTACCCGCAACGGGACGGAAAGACCCCGTGCACCTTCACTATAGCTTTACATTGACTTTGGATAAATAATGTGTAGGATAGGTGGGAGACTTTGAAGTGGTGGCGCCAGCCATCATGGAGTCGTCCTTGAAATACCACCCTTTGTTTCTTTGAGGTCTAACTCCGCAACAGCGGAGGACATTGTATGGTGGGTAGTTTGACTGGGGTGGTCGCCTCCAAAATTGTATCGGAGGCTTTCAAAGGTACCCTCAGCACGCTTGGTAACCGTGCGTAGAGTGCATTAGCATAAGGGTGCTTGACTGTGAGACCGACAAGTCGAGCAGGTACGAAAGTAGGATAAAGTGATCCGGTGGTTCCGCATGGAAGGGCCATCGCTCATAGGATAAAAGGTACGCCGGGGATAACAGGCTGATCACTCCCAAGAGCTCACATCGACGGAGTGGTTTGGCACCTCGATGTCGGCTCGTCACATCCTGGGGCTGGAGAAGGTCCCAAGGGTTCGGCTGTTCGCCGATTAAAGTGGCACGCGAGCTGGGTTCAGAACGTCGTGAGACAGTTCGGTCCCTATCTGTTGTGGGCGTTGGATATTTGAGGGGACCTGACTCTAGTACGAGAGGACCGAGTCGGACGTACCGCTAGTGTACCTGTTGTGGCGCCAGCTGCATCGCAGGGTAGCTATGTACGGATGAGATAAGCGCTGAAAGCATATAAGTGCGAAGCTCGCCTCAAGATAAGATATCCCTCTAGAGCCGTCAAAGACTATGACGTTGATAGGTCACAGGTGTAAAGGCAGTAATGTCAAAGCCAAGTGATACTAATTGCTCTAAAGGCTTTTTTCAGCACGCCATCTTCAAAAATCTGATGTTTTTCTCTTCCAATATGTTTTTTATGAAATTGAAGACTCATGGTGGCTATTGCATCGGGGATCACCTCTTCCCATATCGAACAGAGAAGTTAAGCCCGATTGCGCAGATGGTACTGCCCTACAAGGTGGGAGAGTATGTCGCTGCCAGTTTTCCGAAAAGCTTCGATTCGCAAGAATCGGAGCTTTTCTTTTTTATACCAATTTGTATTTCCGCCTGGTATGCTCCCCTTTGCATGATCTTTGTGTAAATTCGCACATCGTATGAGTTCAGCCACCCGTTTCGTTTTCCTGGTACTGCTTGCAGTTGCTTCCGGCATCCCGCTTTCGGCGCAGAACAAATCAAAAAAAGATACCGTAATCCCTCCCGTCGATTCCACAAAGTTTTTCTCATTCAATGAATACGATTTTCTTATCCACGTAATCGATAAGAAAAATATTCCCGGTACCCTCAACGGCGTTACCACCTACCGCCCCACACAGGCCGGGCTCGGTAACCTCGGCCAGCCCGAAAAAAACCTTTCCCTATACAGCCTGCCCGAACCGGGCTTCAATCGTGGCCGCGAATACTTCGATTTTTTTGGATACGATAACGACCGCCGCAAAACATTTTACGATGTGCAGCGCCCGTACACTAACATCACCGCCGTACTCGGACAAAAGCAGGAACAGTTTGTGCGCATCACCCACGCGCAGAATTTCAGCAAACGGTTTAACCTCGCGTTCGGTTTTAACCGCAACCGCTCCGAAGGATTTTACCTGCGGCAGCAGGTGGACAACACGTCCCTTTTCCTGTCGTCGTTTTACCGTTCGCGGAGTAACCGCTACAGCCTGCTGTTTTATACGTACTGGAAAACCGCAACGTGCGCTGAAAACGGCGGCATTGCAAATGACAGCACGTTTGAAGAAAACCCGGCGTTCAACCGGCAGCTCATCGGTGTAAACCTGGCGCAGGCCGAAACATTTATCCGCCGCCGTGGTGTGTGGGCCAAACAATATTTTGCCTTCGGAGAACCATTTCCGGATAAACTGCAGGATACCACGCAGAAACGGAAAAGCATTGAACCACGCTCCGCATTGTTTATAATTACGTCCCTCGAAGACCGCGATTTTCAGTACACGGACAAAGATCCGACAAGCGGTTTTTATTCCACCATTTACAACGATTCTACATTAACCAATGATTCCACGCACCTGCTGAAGCTCGATAACAGCTTCGGCTGGCAACTGCTCGGCGTCCGGAATTTTTATACCGATTACAAACCCTCCGTAATTTTAAGTGCAGGCCATCAGGGCGGACACATCTGGCAGGATACGATAACGGCCAATTTTTCCGATATCTATCTCCAGGGAAATATTGAACTCCGCAATCCATATTTCAGTTTCCGGAAAATAATAAATGCCGACAGCACGCCCGGAATCGAATACCAAAGCGGATTTACAGGCGCTGCGCGCATCCGTTACATTGCAGCCGGTACTCATGCGGGCGATTTTACAGCCCTGCTGAAACTGGCGTATAATTTTACAAACCAAAACAGGCTTGGCATTACTGCCGACTTTACACAGCGCAAACCCGAATGGCTGTACATGCACTATTCCGGTAATCACTACCGCTGGCTGAATGATTTTCAGCAAACCGGTTTAACACGCATCACGCTGGAAGAAGAAGTGCTACCGGCCCGTTTAAAACTGGGTGGAACAATGTCTATTTACAGCAATCCGGTTTATTTTGATACCGTAGCATTACCGGCACAGTTGAACGGATCAGTAACCGGTTACACGCTTTTCCTGCAGCACCTGCTTCACCTCAACTGGTTTAACCTGCAGAGTACCGTGCTGTACAACCAGCTGCCCGAATCGTCTGTAATCCGCCTGCCGGCGCTGACGCTTCGCCATTCTATGTTTGCAGAATTGACCCCGAAAAAACGGCCGCTGAAAATTCAGATGGGTATTGATGTGTTTTACTGCACAAAATATTTTGCAGATGATTACATGCCCAATACCTCGCAGTTTTTCCTGCAGAACAAACGCGAACTCGGAAACTATCCGTACCTCGATTTCTGGATAAGCATGAAAATCCGCTCAGTGCGCCTGTTTGTGAAACTGGATCATTTTAACTCCGGCCTGATGGGGAATACCTATTACATGGTGCCGCACTATCCGCAGAATGACCGGGCGGTGAAGTTTGGTGTAAGCTGGACGTTTAACGATTAGTTGCGATACGTAAACCAGGAAGTTAGTGGATTTAGTGGCAGTGGCAGGCAGCAGTGGCAGTCGAGAACAGTGATGTAAGATCGTATTAAACCTGTTCTCGACTGCCGCTCGAACTGACGGTAAATCGTTTATCAGCAATAGTTCGCAGAATATTGACTGCCGCTGCCAACTGCCACTGCCACTAATTATAGGATCATCAAAGAAAAGGGAGCTTTATTTATTTTAAAATCCCGGTCGAAACCAATTCCCCCATCACAATCTGCGTAGCTCCTGCATTTGATTTTACAAAATCGCGCGCCTGCGCACCGGCGGTGGCCAGTTTTTGCGGATCGTTAAGCAGATTATTCAATTGCGCTGCAAATGTTTTGCTGTCGGAATAAGTAAAACCGGCGCCGTTTTTCAGCAGCGCTTTTGCTTCGTTAAACTTTTCGAAATTGGGACCGAACAGCACCGGCATGCCCCATACGGCAGCCTCCAGCGTGTTGTGTATGCCCGCCCCGAATCCCCCGCCGATACAGGCGATTTGTCCATAACGGTACAGCGACGATAACATGCCCACGTTATCAATAACGAGCACACGCGCGGCTGCGGCGCTTGCTGCATCAGCCTGCGAAAAACGCACAATACTTCCGGCATCCTGCAAACTGCTGCATTTGCGGAAGCGTGCGATTACTGCGTTGATTTTTTCATCGCCAATTTCGTGCGGAGCGATAAGCAGTTTTACTTCCGTATTCGTATTCAGAAAATCAACGAGCAGTTCTTCATCCGGCGGCCAGGAACTGCCAGCAACAAGTACACGATGCCCATCGGCAAACGCACCGGCCAGCGGAATTTCTTTTGCACCGGCGGCAATCTGCAGCACACGGTCAAATCGGGTATCACCACTGAACAGCGCTTTTACACCGCTTATCGTCTGCACGCGTTTCAGCGAATCATCATCCTGTGCGAAAAGGACCGCATACCCCTGCAACGCCTTGCGGAACCAGTTTCCATACCATTTGAAAAAAGGCTGCCGCTCGCGGAAAATGCCCGATACGAGGTAATGCGGAATGTTACGTTTGCGCAATGCTTCCAGGTGAAAATACCAGAATTCATACTTCACAAAAAATGCAGCAACCGGCTTCGTGATTTCCAGGAAACGTTGTGCATGTGCGGGTGTGTCCGAAGGCATGTAACACACGTAATCGGCACCTGCGTAATTTTTACGCACTTCGTATCCCGAAGGCGAGAAAAACGTGAGCAGGATGCGGTAGTGCGGATAACGGCTGCGGATCTCTTCCATCAGCGGGCGGCCCTGTTCAAACTCACCGAGCGATGCACAATGAAACCAGAGCGTGAGTTTGTTTTCAGCGAAGGCGTTCTCCAGTTCCGGGAACAGGTTTTTGCGTCCCTGTTGCCAGCGTTTTGCTTTCGCATGAAACGAAGCCGCAAGGAAAAATCCGAGCCGGAAAAGTGCGATACCGATGAAATAGAAAACGCGCATCAGGAAACTGTTACAGCGAAACTAAACAAAAGCACCGCAACCCCGAAAAACAAGGGGAGGAGTTTATTCACGCCCGGAGGCTCATAAATCAGTTGTAGTAATACTGCCGTTCCTGCCGTTTATACAGCGGAAGCACCCAGCCCACGCGGAAACCGTAGAGCAGGTCGGTGCGCTGGCGGGTATCGGCGGCCATCTGGTCGAAATTCCACGAGCGCATACTTTTTGTAAAATTCTGCGAAAGATCGAAGCCTCCATAAAAGTTTACCAGGCGGCTTTTGCTCATGAACCAGTAGCCCACAAACTCAGAAACGGCGAGGCCACCGGTGAGGCGGTCGTACCCTTTTTTGTAATCGCCGCGCACCTGGGGAGCACGATTGCCCACATCCTCAATTCGTATTTTGTGGTAAATGCCGCCAAGCCCACCCATGAGCAGGATGCCGGAATTTTTATTCGGAGCAAGTACCGGGAACAATTTTCCGCCGTAAAATGAAAGATTCATGCCGCGTTCGTAAAAACGGATCTGCGCATAGGTGCCTTCCTGGTCAATCACAAAACTGTCAACCGTTGAAATGCCCAGGAGCATGGTGTTTTCTTTCACCTTGTCGCCAAACATATACGACCATTGGCCGCCGTAAAACCAGTTTTTTTTGTTTTTGTAAATCACTGCAAGCCCCACGTTCGAGTTCACCCCGAACCGGTCGGCCATATCGCCGCCCGGAAGCTGGAATGCGTAACTGCCGATAATGCAAAGGCTTTTGTTAATAGAGTCTTTGACATTGAGCTTCACCTGGGCCTGCGAAAAGGCCGGGAACAGGAAAAGCAGGAGCAGCAGGCGGAATTTGTTCATACCCTGCAAAGATACGTTCTTTCAAAGACCGGCTTTTGTCAGTTGTTTTAAAAAAGCGACCAGTTGTGAATCTTCTGCGGTAAAATGATCTTTTAAAATAGAAAGCAGGCAAAATGAAGTATCTGTAAAATAACTCCTGGGCGGAGTTTGCAGTCGGCAGTCAGGCAGTTTGCAGTCTGCCCATATTTCAGAATATGATGCAGTTACTTAAGTTTTCCACCGCCGCAAACAGCCACTGCCACTAAGTATAGGATGCTGAATTTATACGATCATAATAAAACTACCGGCAAATAACCGCCTGATTAAAAGTTGCTGCGAATAACCAATCCCGGGCGAAATGCAGCCAGATACGGAGGCCGGAATAGGGCAAAAATGACTATATTCGCAGGCTTAAATCAACAGCATTGCCATGGAGCAACTCACCCGCAAAATCCAGATGGTTGATCTGGTCGCACAATATGAAAAAATCCAGCCCGAAATTGACGCGGCTGTCATCAATGTTATCCGTTCATCGGCCTTTATCAACGGTCCGGAAGTAAAAGCCTTCCAGGCCGAACTGGAGGCCTACCTCGGAGCGAAGCACGTTATTCCCTGTGCCAACGGAACCGATGCCCTGCAGATTGCCATGATGGCCCTCGGCCTCAAACCCGGCGACGAGGTTATCACGGCCAGCTTTACCTACGTGGCTACCGCGGAAGTAATTGCCCTGCTCGGTTTAACACCGGTGCTGGTGGATGTATATCCCGGTACATTCGATATTGACATCGAAGCCATTGAAAAAGCCATCACACCCGCTACCAAAGCCATTGTGCCCGTGCACCTGTTCGGCCAGTGTGCCGACATGGAGCGCATTATGGCCCTCGCGAAAAAACACAACCTTTTTGTTATTGAAGATACCGCCCAGGCCATTGGTGCAGATTACACCTTTGCGGACGGCACCAAAAAGAAAGCAGGCACCATCGGCCACATCGGCTGCACTTCATTTTTCCCTTCGAAAAACTTAGGCTGTTACGGCGACGGCGGCGCGATGTTTACCAACGACGATGCGCTCGACAAATCGATGCGCATGATTGCAAACCACGGCCAGAGCGTGCAGTATTACCACGATTCGATTGGTGTAAACTCGCGCCTCGACAGTATCCAGGCGGCCATCCTGCGCATCAAATTGCGTTCGCTCGACGAATATGCTGCGGCCCGTAATTTTGCCGCAAACTATTACGACAAGGCGTTTGCAGGCAACACAAAAATTACCACACCGGCGCGCGCAAAAAACAGCACGCATGTGTTTCACCAGTACACGCTGCAGCTGCACGGTGTTGACCGCCAGCAACTGCGCGATTTCCTGGCGACAAAAAATATTCCGAGCATGATTTATTACCCGGTGCCGCTCCATTTTCAGAAAGCATATACCAGCGAACGCTATAAGGCCGGCGATTTCCCGGTTACCGAGGCGCTGTGTGCCTGCGTGCTTTCGTTACCGATGCACAGCGAACTGGATGAAGCCACACTGGCTTACATCACCGGCAGCGTGCTTGAATTTGTAAATAAGTAATTCCGAACTCACAATGAACATAGCAGTAGTAGGAACAGGCTATGTCGGTCTCGTTACCGGCACGTGCCTGGCAGAAACAGGAAACAACGTTACCTGTGTGGATATTGATGCAACGAAAGTGGAGAAAATGCGCAACGGCATTATTCCCATTTACGAGCCGCACCTCGATACACTTTTCGAACGCAACATCAAACAGGGGCGCCTGCACTTTACCACCAACCTGGCCGAAGCCATTGAAAAAGCAAAAATTATTTTTCTTGCGCTGCCTACGCCCCCGGGTGAAGACGGATCGGCCGACCTTTCGTATGTGCTTGGTGTTGCCGAACAGCTCGGCAAACTGATTAAAGACTATAAAATCATCGTGGATAAGAGCACGGTACCGGTAGGTACTGCTGACAAAGTGCACGCTGCTGTAAGTAAAAATGCAACGACTGAATTTGACGTGGTATCCAACCCGGAATTTTTGCGCGAAGGGTATGCGGTGGATGATTTTCTGAAACCGGATCGTGTGGTGATTGGTACCAGCAGCGACAAGGCCCGCAAGGTGATGGAAGAACTGTATAAACCGTATGTGCGCCAGGGCAACCCGATTATTTTTATGGATGAAAAATCGGCGGAGCTGACCAAGTATGCGGCCAATGCATTCCTGGCGACCAAAATCACATTCATGAACGAGATTGCCAACCTGTGCGAAAAACTCGGCGCAGATGTGGACATGGTGCGCATCGGTATCGGCAGCGATACACGCATCGGCAAACGGTTCCTGTTTCCCGGTATCGGTTACGGCGGAAGCTGTTTTCCGAAAGACGTGAAAGCACTGGCACATTCGGCCGGTGAAGTGAACCAGGAAATGAAAATACTGGATGCGGTGATGGAAGTGAACGAAAACCAGAAAACGATTATCGTACCGAAAGTGAAAAACCATTTCGGCGGCAAGCTCGAAGGCAAAAAAATTGCCATCTGGGGACTCGCATTCAAACCCGATACCGACGATATCCGCGAAGCACCGGCCCTGTACATTATTGATGAACTGCTGGCTGCAGGTGCAACTGTTGCGGCTTACGATCCGGAAGCGATGAACAACGTGAGCAAACTGCTCGGCGATAAAATCAGCTACGGCCTGGATGAATACGGTGTGCTTGAAAATGCAGACGCACTGATCATCTGCACCGAGTGGAGTTTGTTCCGCACACCTGATTTCGAACGCATGGCGAAACTGCTGAAGAACAATGTGATTTTCGACGGCCGCAACCTGTACAGCCTCGATCAGCCGCAGAGTGCGGGTTTCAGCTATTACAGCATCGGGCGTATTGCGGTGTGATACTAACGCTACTATAAAATTGAAAAAAGAATGCTTCGGCATTCTTTTTTTTGCTGAAAATACCGGTACGATACTTGCTTATGTGGTGTAAATCAATAAATTTGAAAAACACCGATCCATCATGCGTATAAAACTACCTGCATTTTTGTTTTTTGTTTTAGTGATTATGGGTGCTTCGGCATGCAAGTCCTACAAAACAGTTTCACTTGCCCCGGAAACCTTTTATGCGGACAAGGAACTTCCGAAAGACATCGGTACAGGGTATTACAACCTGTATGTGCATCATGGCACCACGGCGTTCCGTATGAAAGATGCGCAGCTCGACGGGCAGCAGCTTAAAGGGAAGCTGGAGCGCATGGCCAGCAACCCGCAGGAGCCGCAGACCAGGGCCGAACTGAAATCACATAAAAACGACATTCACATTTACATGAATAACCTGCCGGCAGACACGGCTGCAAACGGTACCGTAACACTGCGTGCAAAACCGGCTGATGTGCGGACTGTTTCAATGGTTGCGAACGACAACAGGAAAAACGCACAGCGCGGTGCGGGTGCGTTTATTGTATTTCTTGCGTTGGTGGTGGTGCTTGTGGGTGGTGTGATCTGGCTGGCTATTGCAAGTGCGAATTCGGTAAACGGAAACACGAACGGAAGCACTTCCGGTAACAGCAGCAGCGGTGGAAGCAACAGCAGCGGAAGCAACAGTGGAAACAGCAACAGCGGTTGTTACGTGGCCACCATGGTGTACGGTTCATACGAAGCGCCTGAAGTGTGGGTGCTGCGCAATTTCCGCGACCGTTTCCTGGCGCGTTTTTATTTCGGGCGCAAATTTATTTCGTGGTATTATAAAAACTCGCCCGCATTTGTGGAGCAGTATAAAAATGCTGCCGGGGTAAACCGTTCCATCCGGGTTGTACTTAACATCCTTGTCCGTTTTCTTGCATGGGCCGGTTTCCGAAACTGATTGCACTGCTCGGGTGTATGTTGCTGTACGCAGGGGTTACACGCGCACAGGATGCGGCTACGCTGAAATATTTCGGGCTCAGTATTCATCCGTTTGGTGATCCTACGGCCGAACTGCAACCGTACAAACTGGATCCGAATGCGTTTTTTGTTTTGAACTTCGGTGGCTTTGCGGGATACGAACATTATGTGTGGCACGACCTGGCTTCCGTAAAAGTGTTACAGGGTGTTTTTACCGATTGTTCCGGCGGCCTCTCCGGATTTTCGCACATCGGTGTGCGCGGACTGCTGGCATCAACAGCACGGCACCGCCTCATGTTCGGAATAGGTCCGGCGCTGATGTACCGCGAGTCGTGGGCGCGTTTCGGTGAAAAATATACATCAACCGGTTATTTCAACGATTACCATTCGCGCAACCTCGGCGACATCCAGTGGAAACTGTACCCGGCTGTTTTTGAATTTGAATACGATTACCGCCTCGGTGAAAAAACCGATTTTTCGTTCAGCTTTACGCCCGGTATTCCTACGGTAATGACGATGCAGTTTGGCGTGAAGTACTGGTTCAATAAAAATTTCAAACCCATGCCAGTGAATTTGGTGCGGCCGGGAAAACGCTGGAGAAACAGGAACAGTCAGATTTGAGACTTTTAGATATGAGATATTAGACAAAATGGCGGTATCTCATATCTGAAAGTCTCATATCTCACATCTGGCAGTCTCATATCTCAAATCTGTAAGTCTGATATCTCAAATCTGTAAGTCTGATATCTGGAAAACAGATCGTTTAAAACGCCACCCCGATTTTACAATGTCCCCAGCGGTGACGCATGCCGGTATCAAATTCAGGACTGAGGTCCACAAACAAATAATGTACGTGTAACCCGCGCCAGGCCAGTTCCAGGCCGTAATCGGCGCGCCATACGATGCGTTTCAGTTCATCAGCAGGAATCGTATAAATACTTTCTTTTCCCATTAAGCCGCCTTGCAGTGTAGCGTTGTGTCCAACAGCGATGGCAGTTCCTGTTCCGGTAATCCAGATGCGGAACGGTTTGTTTTTTTGCCAGGGATTAAACAGCGGATACATACGGCCCGCACGGAATGCAAGCGCCGCCTGTGCGTTGGTGTAAAGCGTTCCGGCCTGTGCGGAAAATGCGGTGTGTACCTGGAACCGGTTACGTTGCAGCAATCCTTTTTCCACCGTGAGGGTGTAGTTGAGCAACGGACTGTTGTTCACCTGGAACTGCCAGCCGTGCGGCGTTACCCCATTAAGCCAGCGGTGAATGGTCGTTTGTGTTTCTTCGCAACCGCTGCACGCACCGATGCCACCCGCCTGTAATTCGGAGGTGATGCGTACATTTTTGCTGGTGTCGGTAACAATACGTTGCGCCGCCAGGGAAATGGCCCCTGCAAAGGGGCGATTATTCACAAGAATAATGTCTTCGCGGATGGACGTGGGCGTGAAACACTGGTGGTTAAACGAAATCGCATACGATTCCTCGGTGCCGTTTTTCAGTCCCGGAAACAGGTGCGTTTTACGCAGGAACCGGAAAGCCGGAAGCGCAAGCTCCATGCGGACACCCTGCGTGTAGTAATAATCCGTAGCGGTAAAAAAATCGTTGCTGTAATGCAGGCGGAAATGGCGCTGCAGGGGAAGTTTCTGTGCTGGCAGGAGTGTGGGAGTCAGAAACAGGAACAGGGCGCAGAGCGAATATTTAACAGTTCGTAGAAAATGAAACAGAGCGGGAGACAGCGCACAGAGCAACCTTCGGAACAGCGCGGAAAATTGGAACATGCAGTGGCTTTGCGGACATATACGTAATAGAAATACGATCAGATTTGAGACTTTTAGATGTGAGATTTGAGACGAACATCGGGAAGGCGACAGGATTTGCACGATAGCAGGTCTCATATCTCAAATCTGGAAATCTCATATCTAAAAGTCTAACATCTCAAATCTGAAAGTCTCAAATCTGATTTCAGTAAGTTGAATTTTGTACCTTCGCACCTGCATTATCAAACACTTTTCGAATGGCCGCTAAACGCGTACTGATTACCGGTGCTGCCGGGTTTCTCGGATCACACCTGTGTGACCGTTTCATCAAAGAAGGATTCGCTGTTGTCGGCATGGACAACCTGGTTACCGGCGATCTGAAAAACATCGACCACCTGTTTAAACATCCGGATTTTGAATTTTATCACCACGATGTTTCCAAGTTCGTGTTTGTTCCCGGTGAGCTCGATTACATCCTGCACTTCGCATCACCAGCCAGCCCGATTGATTACCTGAAAATTCCGATCCAGACGCTGAAAGTAAGTTCGCTGGGTACGCACAACCTGCTCGGACTGGCGCGTGTGAAAAAGGCGCGCATCCTGGTTGCTTCCACTTCGGAGGTTTACGGCGATCCGCTGGTGCATCCGCAAACGGAAGATTACTGGGGCCATGTTAATCCCATCGGTCCGCGCGGTGTTTACGACGAAGCAAAACGGTTTATGGAAGCCATAACGATGGCCTATCATACCTACCACGGCGTGGAAACACGCATTGTGCGCATATTTAATACCTATGGTCCGCGCATGCGCCTGAACGACGGCCGTGTACTGCCGGCATTTATCGGGCAGGCCCTTCGCGGCGAAGACCTTACGGTGTTCGGTGATGGCAGCCAGACACGTTCGTTCTGTTATGTGGACGACCTGGTGGAAGGCATTTACCGTTTGCTGATGAGTGATTACGTGAACCCGGTGAACATCGGCAACCCGCAGGAAATTACCATCCGCGAGTTTGGTGAAGAAATTATCAAGCTCACCGGAACCGCTCAGAAGATGGTGTATCACCCGCTGCCCACCGACGATCCGAAACAGCGCCGTCCCGATATTACGCTCGCGAAAAAACTGCTGGGCTGGGAACCGCAAATTGACCGCGCCGAAGGCCTGAAACGCACCTATGCGTATTTCAAATCGCTTTCGAACGACGAACTTTACAAAAAGGAACACCGCGAGTTTGAGAAAAAGTAGGATACGGTTCATGGAAAATCGTTTCCTGCATAAAAATTATTTTATCGTTCCGGCCATACAACAACGTGGGACAATGTTCCTTTTAGCAAAAAATGGCTTTCACGTTCTTGTTCATCCTTAAGGTAAATCCTGAAACTGTATGCCGAGTCTTTAGAAGTAACCTTGCCTTCTCCAAAGAGTGAATTAGATAGCGATCCGTCGGTAAACGTAATTTTGTTAGATGGTGTATTCCAGTTAAAAACGCCGGAAATATTTTCTATTCGCGTAATGGTTCCTGTTTTTCCTTCATTTGCAAGAAATATTTTAATACCCTTCTTGTAGAGGTTATAATCAAAGAGATCCCCTCGGGGCGAAGGCCCTGGTGTAACAATAACTTGTTTGAGATAAAGAACAGACTTGTCGCCATCAACAGGCAACGGGTGTTGTTTTTCACCATAGGAAGGTTGTCTAAGTTTAGGAATATCTTTACGTGCAATTGAAAACGTAATTAAATTGGTGTCTTCTGCCATAATTTCAGGAAAACTTGAACTCCATTCGCCATCGTTTATTGATCTGCGGATCAGGTATGTGAAACTATCGGCACTTGCTGTATAAAAACGCCCGGCAGAGGTGCCTGTTGTAGTGCTAAACAAATAATAGTCTGTTGTATCCGGGTTATTCAGCATGAATGCCTTCATTTCCCAGTCCGCTGCTTCAAACTGGCGGGTTCTGATTCTATTTTGTCTGTCCCATTCTTTATCTGAATTGCTCCGATTTGTGGCTGAAATTATCAGCGCGATTAAGATCAGCACCGTGGCAATTATACCCGAAAAAGCATACCAGGGTGTCGGTATTTTTATACCTGCATCGTTTATCTTTTTCTGGATTTCAGGCGTGATTTCGTAAAGTTCATTACCTCTCCGAATGGCCCATAATTCGCCCAGCGGGAAAAACGGAATATGAATCAAATGTGCATACCTGCATAGTCCCTCGATACGGTCATTTGGTTGAAATAACGATTCATTTAACCCGATTTCCTGGGGTGTAAGTTTTACCATTGTAAATGAATTCCAGCCTACGCGAATTATTGCCATATATTGAGATTTTGAGTGAAAAATACAAAAAACATTTTATCGGAAATTGATTTCCACTGGCTTTCAATAGTTTGCCGCGGCCTTTCCATTTTATATTTATCTTTGTACTCCTGAAATGCAGCCAGAAAACGAATTTTACGCGCATCCGTCGGCTATTATTGACGAAGGATGCACCATCGGGAAAGGCACCAAAGTGTGGCACTTCTCGCATATTATGCCCAACTGTGTGATCGGTGAAAACTGTAACATCGGGCAGAACGTGGTCATCTCACCCGAAGTGGTGCTGGGGCGCAATGTAAAAATCCAGAATAACGTTTCGCTTTACACCGGCGTTACCTGCGACGATGATGTGTTTCTCGGCCCCTCGTGTGTGTTTACCAATGTTACCAATCCGCGCAGCGCAGTAAACCGCCGCGGGCAGTATGCCAAAACGCATGTGGGCAAAGGCGCGTCGGTGGGTGCAAATGCAACTATTGTTTGCGGACACGACATCGGTGCGTTTGCGTTTATCGGAGCGGGTGCGGTGGTAACGAAAAACGTTCCCGCGTATGCGCTGCTGGTGGGCAACCCGGCCAAACAACTGGGCTGGATGAGCGAGTTCGGTCATCGCCTGAACTTTGATGCGAACGGCCTGGCCACCTGTCCCGAAAGCAACGAACAATACAAACTTGAAAAAGGGTCGGTTACAAAAATAACCGGCAACTGAATATGGAACCAATCAGATTTGCAGTAATCGGGCAGGGGCATATCGGCAAGCGGCATGCGGAAATGATTCGCCGCAACCCGGCCTGTAAGCTGGTAGCCGTGTGTGATGTGCAGCCGAAAGAACAACTCAACCTCGGCGATCTGCAGGAAGCATTTTACAACACCATTGACGAATTGCTCGCGGCGCACCCGGATGTGCAGGTCATCAACATCTGCACGCCCAACGGCCTGCATGCCGAACACGCCATCAAAGGCCTTTCGGCCGGCAAACACATCGTGTGCGAAAAACCGATGGCGCTGAGCAAAGCCGATTGCGAATCGGTGATTTACAAAGCGCTGCAGATGCACCGTACGGTGTTCTGTGTGATGCAGAACCGCTATTCGCCGCCTTCGGTGTGGATCAAAGACATTGTGGAAAATAAAATCATCGGCGATATTTTCATGGTGCAGCTGAACTGCTACTGGAACCGCGATGAACGTTATTACAAAAAAGGAAGCTGGAAAGGCGTACAGCAGCTCGACGGCGGAACACTGTTTACGCAGTTTTCGCACTTTATTGATATCCTGTACTGGCTGTTTGGTGATATCACCGACATCAATGCAAAGTTCAGCGATTTTACGCACAGCAACCTTACCGAGTTTGAAGACAGCGGCATCGTGAACTTCCGGTTCATCAACGGCGGCATGGGCTGTATCAACTATTCCACCGCGGTGTGGGATACAAACCTGGAAAGCAGCATGACCATTGTCGGAAGTAAAGGCAGCGTAAAAATCGGCGGGCAGTACATGGACAAAGTGGAATACTGCCATATCAATAATTACGAAATGCCCGAACTGGCACCCACCGCGCCCGCCAACGATTACGGCGCGTACAAAGGTTCAGCAAACAACCACCATTTTATTATTCAGAACGTGGTGGAAACATTAAAAGGAAATACCACCATTACCACCAACGCCATGGAAGGCCTGAAAGTGGTGGACATGATTGAACGCATTTACGCGCTGCGCAACGCCGACCGTAAATCCTGATACAAAAAAGTAAAACGCATTATGTATAAAGAACTGCTCAATAAAAAAGCAAAGCTGGCCGTTATCGGGCTGGGTTATGTGGGTCTGCCGATTGCACTGGCATTTGCACGGAAAATTAAAGTGATCGGATTCGACATCAACGAAAAGCGGGTGGCGATGATGAAAAAAGGAATTGATCCGAGCAGCGAACTTTCCAAAGAAGATTTCAAAGGCTGTGATATTGAATTCACCGCTTCGATTGATAAACTGCGCGAAGCCAATTTCTTTATCATTGCAGTTCCCACGCCGATTGATGAACACAACCTGCCCGACCTGAAGCCGCTCATCGGCGCTTCGAACTCGGTAGGCAAGGCGCTGAAAAAAGGCGACTACGTGGTATACGAGTCAACCGTTTACCCGGGTTGTACCGAAGAAGATTGCATACCGGTGCTGGAAGAAGTGTCGAAACTGAAATTCAAAAAGGATTTTAAAGTGGGTTATTCGCCTGAGCGTATCAATCCCGGCGACAAAGAACATACCATCACCAAAATCCTGAAAGTGGTTTCGGGCTGCGATGCCGAAAGCCTCGACGTGATTTCGAAAGTGTATGAAATTATTGTAGAACCCGGCACACACAAAGCCGCTTCCATCAAAGTAGCTGAAGCCGCCAAGATTATTGAAAACACGCAGCGCGACGTGAACATTGCGCTGATGAACGAACTGTCCATCATCTTCAGCCGCATCGGTATCAATACCTATGATGTGCTCGAAGCAGCCGGTACCAAATGGAACTTCCTGAAGTTTTATCCCGGCCTGGTTGGCGGACACTGCATCGGCGTTGATCCGTATTACCTGACGTACAAAGCCGAAGAACTCGGTTACCACGCGCGCGTAATCAACTCGGGCCGTTATGTAAACGATTCGATGGGTTTTTATGTGGCGAAAAACTTAGTGAAAAAAATTATCGCCGCAGGAAAAAATCCGGCCAGGTCGAAAGTGCTCATCATGGGCGCCACGTTTAAAGAAGACGTGAGTGATATCCGCAACTCGAAAGTGGCCGATATTGTAAAAGAACTGAAATCGTTCGGCGTAAAAGTAGACATCGTTGATCCGCACGCCGACAGCGCCGAACTGAAACACGAATACGGTTTCGGGCTGAACAAACTCGGAAAAGCCTACGACGGCATCATTGTAGCTGTAAGCCATAAAGAATACAAAACCTTTGACGAAAAATATTTCACCGGCCTGCTCTCGAAAAAAGGCGTGCTGGTGGACATCAAAGGCATGTACCGCGGCAAGGTGAAAAAACTGCAGTACTGGAGTTTGTAAACGAAACCTGTATTACAAATAAAAAAATGCCGCTGTTTTCGCAGCGGCTTTTTTATTTAATCTTCGTCCGGATAGTCCACCACCACTTTGGGTTCACACGTCGGACCAAGAACCCGGTACGCCATTTCTTCCCAGCGTTTGGTAACATCGGGCACCCACAGGTACGAACGTGAAATGATGAGCGGATAGGTGGTGTAGCCGCAGAGGTAGCCTTCCTGCCCGAGAAAATCAACTAACATGTCCTGGTCTAAAATGCCTTCATCGGCGAGAAATTTTTCCGCAGCAGCCATTATTGCACCACGCTTCGTTTCATCGCGCGGATAATGAATTTCTTTGATGTTATGAATTTCGAAACTGATGTTGAGATTTACAGACATAACCGGTTTGTGTTTGATTAAACATGTATTTCACCCTTGCGGATCAATGTTTCCAGCGCACTGTACAACGTGTCGAGATCGGCCTGCGAATTAAATGCCTGGATGGAATAGCGGGTGTATACTTTGCCGTTGTGCGCCATTACCGGAATTTCGATGTTGTATTCTTCATACAGTTTTTTCTTCAGCTGCATCGGGTTATCCGTTTTGATCGGAAGACTGCACATTTGTACGAGCATGCCACTGTTTAACGGTGCGAGCGGCTGTGTGCCGAGCAGGTTTGCAAACCGTTCGATGTTGCGGTGCGTGAGTTCGCGGCAGCTGCGGCTTACTTCGCTCCAGTTGTGTTTTTCCATAAACGCAATGCACTCCGGCAGCGTGAGGTACGCGCTGAAATCAGCAGTACCGTTGAACTCGTGGTAGTCAATAAACTGCGAGTGCGAGGGCATTGCCGCCTCGTAACCCCAGCTGATGATCAGCGGATCGAGCATGGGCTGCATGGAACGTTTGGCATACAGAAACGAACAGCCTTTCGGGGCCATCATCCATTTGTGACAGGCGCCGGTGTAAAAATCCGGATCAAGTTCACGCAGGTTTACGGGAATGTGGGCCGGTGAATGTGCGCCGTCCACAATGGTAATCAGTCCGAGTTCGCGGGCACGTTTACAAATTTTTTGTACCGGAAATTTCAGCGCAGTAGAACTGGTGATCTCGCTGATGAAAATGGCTTTGGTGCGCGGGTTGTAGCCTTTCCAGAACGCTTCGATAAATTCGTCTTCAGAGGCAAGCGGCAGCGGAATGGGTTGCCGGCGATACGTCCAGCCACCTTTTTTGGCGTAATAATTCCAGGTGTAGTCCATCGCACCGTATTCCAGGTCGGTGCTCAGTATTTCATCACCGGGCTGCAGGTTCATGTTTTTCGCCACGATGTTGAATGCCTGCGTGGGATTGCGTGTAAACACGAGATCATCGGCATCGGCACCCACAAAGTTGCCCAGTGCCTGCCGCGATTCGCGCAGTAATACAGGTCCGCGCACGGCGATGTGTTGCACCGGTTCATATTCCAGTTGCGTTTGCCACCACTGGTATTTTTCAAACACCGGGCGCGGCGTGGCACCAAAAGAGCCGAAGTTGAGAAAGGTAATATCCGGACGAAGCAGGAAAAGCGATTTCAGGTCTTGCATAAGTTGCAGTTAAGTCGCTGCAAATTACAAATTCACCGGCGTATTTTACATACGCTTTTTTGCAAACGGTACTCAGCGTTTCACCAGCCGGTGCGTGGTGAGGCCGTCGCGGGTGGTGCATTTTACTTCGTACAGCCCGGCGGGCAGTTCGCTGATGTCAAGTGTATGTGTACCGTTCGGTAACACCAGCGATTTTACACATTGGCCTGCGGCATTGTAAAACTGCACCTCGGCGCGGTCGGCAGGAACAAACAGTTGCACCTGTGTTGCGGCGGGATTCGGGAACATGGTTACATCGGTCGGTTTGGGTTTACCATGTTGCATGCCGGTGAGGTTGGGCGGGCCAGTGTAAATGAGAATGTATGTACCCGCCTGGTTTTTTGCAACGGTCGGATCAGCGCCCATAATGCCGGCCAGCGTGGTGTACGACGACCACGTTACGCCATCGGTTGATGAACTCATCCACATGCCATTGCCGCAGCCATAAAATCGAAGCGTACTTCCGTCGTTCATGTAATTGCCCAGCCACAGGTGGTTGTTATCGTAGGGCAGCATGGCATTGGTGGTGAATGTAAGCCCATCTGTGGAAGTGGCCTGGTGCGCGCCATCGCTCATCACATTGGTCCATGCATCATAATAATAGGTGCCGTTAAACAGCGCAACCGTCGGGTCAATGGCATTAAACGAGGCATGATCGAAACGGACGCCGCCTTCAACGGTGTAATGAATACCATCGGTTGAAACAGCCGAATATGTATCCACTCCGCCCGCGGGCGGATTATTTACGCTGCTTGAAAAATACATGCGGATTTGTCCGTTGGACAACTGGATAAGTCCGGGATCAAACGGCCGCTGGTTGCCCGAAGGCAGTCCGGTAAACACACACGACGTGGGCGTGGTCCAGGTGGTGCCGCCATCGTACGAAAATTTCACCGCGATTTTATCCCAGTACGCACTGTTCATGGGCGAAGGAAACCACTGGAACGCACAAAGCAGCGTATCGCTGGAGGCCGAACCGATGCGGATGAGCGAAGGCACGCCCGATGAATCCTGGAAAATGGCGGCGGTGCCGAACGAGGTTGCGCTGCTGCCGGTGCGGATGATAAGCGGCGAATTCCACGGCGGCGACTGGGCCAGGGCCGGGAAGGAGAAGAACAGCAGTACTGCAAGCAAACGAAAAACGCGGGTCGTGGTTTTCATGGCAACTGATTTTACCGAAATGTACGGGGAATAACCAATACGCATTTTGCAGAATCGGCCAACGCGGGGTTTTTGTTTCTGAATGTTGGGGTTTTGACGAGGAAGTCAGTGCGTATAAAATAGGAACCGGACAAAAGGATGTTCCCGGAAAATAGCTCGTTCTTCAGTTTGCAGTCAGGCAGTTTGCAGTCTGATGCTGATCCAAATCATTTGCAGGTTTTCCGATTATTTGCTGAACTGCAATTGCCTTCATGCCGCCTTGCCATATCCCTTCAAAACGTGTAAATTTGTCCGTTCACATAAATCGCTTTCCCTTGAATAAAATGCACATCCTCATCACCGGCGGAGCCGGTTTCATTGGTTCGCACGTGGTGCGCCTGCTGGTGAACAAGTACCCGCAGTATCACATCGTGAACCTCGACAAACTGACGTATGCCGGTAACCTCGAAAACCTGCGCGATGTGGAAGCCAATGCAAACTACACGTTTGTGCGC
The DNA here is from genome assembly GCA_943372645.1 of Chitinophaga pinensis. GTDB lineage: Bacteria > Bacteroidota > Bacteroidia > Palsa-965 > Palsa-965 > VBWE01. Next base: position 50,583 of record CALRZN010000012.1, read on the forward strand.
GGCGATATTGTGGACGGCCCGTTTCTGCAGCAGCTGTTTGAAAAATACGATTTTCAGTATGTGGTGCACCTGGCAGCGGAATCGCATGTGGACCGATCCATTGCTAACCCGATTGAGTTTGTAACCACCAACGTAATTGGTACCGTTACGCTGCTCAATGCTGCAAAGCATGCGTGGAACGGCAAAATGGAAGGCCGTCGTTTCTACCACGTTTCAACTGATGAAGTGTACGGCGCACTTGGCGATGAAGGTTTTTTCTACGAACACACGCGTTACGACCCGCACAGTCCGTACTCCGCTTCCAAAGCGAGTTCCGATCATTTTGTGCGTGCGTACCATGATACCTACGGTTTGCCCATCGTGATTTCGAACTGTTCGAACAATTACGGTTCTCACCATTTCCCGGAAAAACTGATTCCGCTTGCCATCAACAACATCCGCAACAGCAAACCGATTCCGGTGTACGGCAAAGGCGAAAATGTGCGCGACTGGCTGTGGGTGGAAGATCATGCCCGCGCCATTGATACGATATTGCACAACGGACGCAATGGCGAAACCTACAACATCGGCGGGCACAACGAGTGGAAGAACATTGACCTGATTCGTTTGCTCTGCCGCATCATGGATAAAAAACTGAACCGTGCCGAAGGTGAATCGGAAAAACTGATCACGTTTGTGAAAGACCGCGCCGGCCACGACCTGCGTTACGCCATTGATGCGACTAAACTGAAAGAAGAACTCGGCTGGGTACCCAGCCTGCAGTTTGAAGAAGGCCTGGAGAAAACCGTGGACTGGTACTTACAAAACCAGCAGTGGCTCGATCACGTTACTTCCGGCGATTACCAGAAGTATTACGATACGCAGTACGTAACCCGGTAGAAGTTTTACCGCAAAGTCATCGCGCAGACCTTCCCGCACGCAAAGTCTGGCGCTATGTCTCGCAATGGACATGGCGAAACATTGCGCAAAACATAGCGCGACATTGCGGTAGAGCAAGTGCAGCACAGTTATACAATCTTTTAAAATAGAGAGTAATCCAAGCCCGGCTTTCGTAAAATAAATACTACTTCAGTTGGCAGTGGCAGTCGGCATGTTTTTCAGAAGATGAATCTGTTCCTTACGAAAGCACGACTGCCACTGCTTACTGCTGCTGCCACTTATTCCATTATCTATTTTACGCTAAGTGTAATTATTCCCGGTCTATTTTAATCAATCATTAGTTATCAACACTCGTTGAAAACCGCTTTTTTCGGGCTGTTACGGCTGTTACATTTGTATCCAATCACAAAAAAAACTATGTCAGATCGTTTGAATATACACAAGGTAGCCGTGCAGCTGGGCGTTGATGCGAAACAGGTGGCTACCACCATTCAGTTACTTGATGAAGGCGCAACTGTGCCGTTTATTTCCCGTTACCGGAAAGAAATGACCGGCAGCCTTGATGAAGTGCAGATTGCCGCCGTGCGCGACCGCATGGAGATGCTGCGTTCGCTGGAAAAACGCCGCGAATTTATTCTCGCAACCATTGAAGAACAGGGCAAACTGACGCCGGAACTGCGCGATAAAATTTCCGCGGCCGACACACTCACACAGCTCGAAGATTTATACCTGCCTTACAAACCGAAGCGTAAAACCCGCGCCACCGTGGCCCGCGAAAAAGGACTGGAGCCGCTGGCGCAGTTTATTTTTGAGCAGCACGACGGCGATGTAAATGCCGAAGCCGCCAAATACATCAATACAGAAAAAGAAGTGGCCGATGCCGATGATGCGCTGGATGGTGCACGTGATATTATCGCCGAATGGATTAACGAAAACAGCGAGGCGCGCGAAAAACTGCGCAAGCTGTACAAAGAAGCAGGCATCATCCGCAGCCGCGTGGTGGCAGGAAAACAGGACGAAGGCGAAAAGTTCCGCGATTATTTTGAGTGGGATGAAAAACTGATGGATTGTCCTTCGCACCGTATGCTGGCCATGCGCCGCGGCGAAAACGAAGGCATCCTGCTGATTGATATGGCGCCCAACGCCGACGAAGCAATCGTGCTGCTCGAAAAACTGTTCATCAAAAAACGTAACAAAGCCGCCGAACAGGTGCAGGCCGCTGCGCTCGGTGCTTACAAACGCCTGCTGCAGCCCTCGCTCGAATCGGAGTACCGGCAGCTCACCAAGGAAACCGCCGATGAAAAAGCGATCCAGGTGTTTGCCGACAACCTGCGCGAACTGCTGCTGGCTTCGCCGCTCGGACAAAAAACAACGCTTGCGGTGGATCCGGGTTTCCGCACGGGCTGCAAAATTGTAGTGCTCGATCAGCAAGGGAAATTACTCGAACACGATGTGATTTATCCGCACGCTTCAGCAGGTGAACGCCGTTCGGCAGAAGACACGCTGTTCCGTTTGCTGGCGAAACACCAGGTGGAGGCTATCGCCATCGGTAACGGTACGGCGGGCCGCGAAACGGAAGAGTTTATTCGCGGCATCGAAGACCTGCCGAAAGAAATACTGATTGTGATGGTGAACGAAAGCGGTGCGTCGGTGTATTCCGCATCGGACGTGGCGCGTGAAGAATTTCCGACGCACGATGTAACGGTGCGCGGAGCCGTTTCCATCGGCCGTCGCCTCGCCGATCCACTGGCCGAGCTGGTGAAAATTGATGCCAAATCCATCGGCGTGGGGCAGTACCAGCACGATGTGGACCAGGGCCTGCTGAAAAAGAAGCTGGATGAAGTGGTGGAGAGTTGTGTGAACCGCGTAGGTGTGGAACTGAACACGGCGAGTAAACAACTGCTCACGTATGTTTCCGGTATTGGGCCGCAACTTGCAAAAGCGATTGTGGATTACCGCAACGAAAACGGGGCCTTCCGTTCGCGCCGCGATTTAATGGAAGTGCCGCGTCTCGGTGAAAAAGCATTTGAACAGGCGGCCGGATTTTTGCGCATCCGCAATGCCTCCAACCCGCTCGACAGTAGCGCGGTTCACCCGGAACGGTACAAACTGGTGGAACAGATGGGCAAAGACATTGGCTGCACGGTAGAAGAGCTGATGAAGGACAAAGAACTGCGCCGGAAAATTGATGTGAAAAAATACGTGTCCGAAAATGTGGGTCTGCCTACGCTCAACGACATCATCAGCGAACTGGATAAACCTGGCCGCGATCCGCGCAAATCGTTCGAGATTTTTAAATTCGAAGAAAGCGTAAACAAAATCGAAGACCTGAAAGAAGGTATGAAACTGCCGGGCATCGTTACCAACGTAACCAACTTCGGCGCGTTTGTAGACATCGGTGTGCACCAGGACGGGCTCGTACACGTAAGTCACCTCGCCGACCAGTTTGTAGACGACCCGAACAAAATTGTGAAAGTGGCGCAGCAGGTAATGGTAACCGTAATGGAAGTGGATGTGCGCCGCAAACGCATTTCGCTTTCGATGAAAGGCATGGGAAACACCGCCGCCGCCAAACCCGCGCAGAAACCCGCCACACCGAAAATAAAAGGAACCGGCAACGCGCTGCCCGAAACACCATCGAAAAAAGCAAAACCGGAAAATGACTGGCAGAGCCAGCTGGATGCGTTGAAGAATAAATTCAAGTAGAACGTACACACGTCAGTTCGAGCGGCAGTCGAGAACAGTGATGTAGGATCGCATAAAACCTGTTCTCGACTGTCGCTCGAACTGACGGTTAATCCTTTATCAAAATAGTTGTGTCGTTTGCCGCAATGATAAAGTGAATAGCGTTGCGTGACATTGCGTAAAACATAGCGCTACATTGCGGTTAAACGAAGCGATAGCACAGTTCCTCAATCTACTTTCATCTTCACATGTTTCCACGCCTTCACCTGCCAGTTAATCAGCCCGGTGCAGATGTGGTTATTGGCTGTATCATACACCTCCACGGTAAATTCATGAAAAAGCGCTTCGCTGGTTTTGAGCGGGGCAATGAACTGCGTTTCCACTTCCGCACGAGTGAGTTTAAACGTTACATGCACATCGGTTTTCGCCTGGAAATGATACGTCATGTGTATGTTTTTTAAAATGATGCGGTATTCTTTTGGCGAAAGGTGCAGCAGCAGGCTCAGTCCCGAAGCATATTCGCACAGCGTGGCCAGCAGGCAGGCGTGTATGCCTTTGATGTGATTCTGGTTGCTGCGTTTGTTGCGCGCCACAATGGTCAGCGTATCCTCACCGATGTGTGTAACCTTTAAGCCGTGCGGTTTATTAAACGGAACGGTTTTCAGCAGCATCACATTGAGCAGCCACAGGTAAAAGGCCGATGTTTTTGCTTTCTGTACGAGTGCGTTTAGTTTTTCCATAGCAGCTGATTGTGGTGCTGAATTTCACTCTAATGTAATTACTTTTGGGGGATGCTCGATTTTTATTTCATTCCAGATGATGAGTCTTTTGACATCAAAGACACCGGCAGGCTTGAACTTGCAGGTGGTATAGAAATGGAGTTGTTTGACCGTTTGCAACGTAAAGGAGTTATTGACCAGCGTTTTGATTATTACAGCGAATTCCGCTGGGGAAGTGCAATTGTGAAAAAGATGCACGAACAAGCGCAAAATGCAAAGTTTTCAGCAGATACAGATGTACAGCACCTGCTTAAGATACTCGGTCAGGCGCTGGAACGTGATTCTGGCTTAATGGCGCTGTGCGATTAATATCAGGAAATATGCTTCCTGAAAATGAACTATTTTTATAAAAAATCAATTATGAAGTTCATAAGCCATATTCTTTTTGCAGTACCTGTTCCTTTTTTTATTTGTTGTAATGAGCCAATACAGCCAAATACAGAAAAAATAATATCAAAAAATGCAGATACAGTTTCAGGTACTTATGGGAAGTACAGGGATGAACAAAAAGGGTTTTCTATTGCTTATCCTGCAGACTGGGATACGATAAAAGGCAATCCCGTATTTCCTATAATAGTAGTCGAAAGAGATAAGGACACTGCTGATAAATTTAATGAAAGTTACAGCATATCTGTTTTTCCTTCAGAAGGCCGAACGGTTGATGAAATTATTGCGACTAACATCGAGCTGGCAAAACAGAAGTACCCTGCAGCAAAGATGCGTAAATCTGAACAGGTCAATAAAAACGGAATTGATTGTACGGTGTTGGAATTAGTTGTGGAAGCAAAAGGAGTCACCATAATAAATTATGCAACTATGTATTTTAATGATAAAAATCTGTACACGTTGACCTTTTCAATGGAGGAAGCAAAAAAGAAAAAATACCTGGAAATACTTGATCATGTTGCAAACAGCTTTGAATGGTTGGATACGGATACCCTGCCGGATACAACGCATTAAGTATAAGCGACCTTAAGAATTATAATGAAGAAAACGCACAAACGTATTCGGATATGACATTGCATAAATTAAAGTTTCCCATCGGCGAATACCGCACGCCCGAACATATTACGCCGGATATGCGCGCCGCTTTTATCCGCGACATCAAGCTATTCCCGGAGCGGATGAAAACAGCAACGCAACTACTCAGCGACGAACAACTGGATACACCTTACCGCGAAGGCGGCTGGACAATCAGACAGGTGGTGCATCATTGTGCCGACAGTCACAGCAACAGCCTCACGCGTTTTAAACTTGCGCTTACGGAAGACCGCCCGGTGATAAAACCGTACATGGAAGCGCTGTGGGCCGAACTGCCCGACAGCAAAACGATGCCGCTGGAACCTGCATTTCAAATGCTCGAAGGCATTCACGAACGCTGGGTGGTGTTGCTGGAATCATTGACGGAAGCACAGCTGCAACGCACCTTCATCCATCCCGAAAGCAAGCGCGAAATAACGCTGGCAGAAAACATGGCCATTTATGCGTGGCACTGCAACCATCACCTGGCTCATGTTACGTCGCTGAAAATGCGCATGGGGTGGACGTGATCAGTTTAAATAACGTAATTTCATCCAAACCGTGACCGAAACAGGAATGCGCAAATCCATCGTCCTTCGTGAATCCATTACCATTGCGGCATCGGCTGAAAAAATATGCAGTTACATCAGCGATTTGTCAAACGATGTGCATTGGCGTCCCGAGGTGGAAAAGATGGAGGTGAACGGTGCGGCCGGGGTAGGGCAGGAGGTGATTGAATACATTACCATTTACCGGTTTTTCCGCGTGGTAACGCCCACGGTGGTAAAAGCGCTTGATTTTCCGAATCGGTTTGAAGTGGAAACGCCTGCCACACATCCGACCTGGGTGCATTGCATCCGCAGCATGGAGCCACAGGAAAACGGAGATGTACTTTTTACCGTGCAGCTTTCGTTTTCGCTCGATAACCTGAAACAGATTCTGCCGTTTATTCCACCTGCGTGGGCGGTGCGGATGTGGTACCAGCCACGCATACGCCGTTACCTGCGCCGGCTGAAAACGATAATGGAAATGGCCGGCTGATTTTTTATAATAAAACGATGCAGGAAATAAGGTCAAATATCCCGCGGCTTTTGTTACTTTTAGGTGCTTAACAGAGACCACCCTCGTGTCATTTATAAAAAACCTGTTCGGAAAAAAAGAACAATTGCCCCCTGCCGATCTCGGCGTGCTCGGCTGTGACATGCATTCGCATTTCATCCCCGGCATTGACGACGGTGCAAAAGACCTGGATGATGCGCTGCACCTGTTGCGGCACATGCAGGAACTCGGATACAAAAAAATAATTACCACCCCACACATCATGGGCGACGGTTTCCGCAACACGCCGGAAATTATCCGCGACGGACTCGACAAACTGCGCACCGCCGCCCGCGAAGCCGGTATCACCATGCAGCTCGAAGCGGCCGCCGAATATTATTTCGATTTCGGACTCGAAGCGAAACTGAAAAACGGTCCGCTTACTTTTGGTTCCAACTACCTGCTGTTTGAAGTATCGTACCTCTATCCGCCCGATGGTATCGAGAATTTTATTTTTAACGCGCAGGTGGAAGGGTATAAACTCATCCTCGCGCATCCTGAACGTTATCCGTTCTGGGCCGAGGAGTTTTCGTATTACGAAAAGCTGAAAGACAAAAATGTGTTTTTTCAGCTCAACATCAATTCGCTGACGGGCCATTATTCCGAAGGCACCAAACGCACGGCCGAAAAAATGATTGATGCCGGCATGTTCGAATTTCTCGGCACCGATTGTCATCATATCGGCCACATCAACCTGCTGCAGCAGGCGCGCAAAGAGAAGTACCTGCACAAGCTGCTGAACAGCGGGAAGCTGAAAAATAACGAACTGTAGGCAGCGCACATTCTTACGCGCAAAACCCCCGCTCACCCGCAGACATCAGGCATTAGTCACCAGGCTTATTTTGCTAATGCCTGATGACTAATGCCTGCGGGAAGAGCAAAGATGGTGTGTCGGAAGTGGGAAGGATTAATCCCGCGGACGCGCATACGCAATCACATCCTTATCCGTAATCGTTTTATCACAAAGAATGATGAGGCGTTCAATCACGTTCCGGAATTCGCGGATGTTGCCGGTCCAGTTTATTTTCTGCAGTTCTTTAATCGCTTCTTTCGAAATCGCTTTTGCGGGCATGCCGTGTTCTTCACACACATTTTTCAGGAAGTGTTCCGCAAGCAGCGGAATGTCTTCAAGGCGTTCGTTGAGCGAAGGCACGTGTACGAGAATTACACCGAGGCGGTGATACAAATCTTCGCGGAAGTTGCCTTTTTCAATTTCCTTTTTCAGGTCCTTGTTGGTTGCCGCAACCACGCGCACATTCACTTTAATTTCTTTTTCGCCGCCTACGCGGGTGATTTTGTTTTCCTGCAACGCACGCAGCACTTTGGCCTGTGCCGAAAGGCTCATGTCGCCGATTTCGTCGAGGAACAGTGTGCCGCCTTCGGCCAGTTCAAATTTTCCTTTGCGTTGTGATACTGCCGAAGTGAATGCGCCTTTTTCGTGGCCAAACAATTCGCTTTCGATGAGTTCACTCGGAATGGCCGCGCAATTTACTTCCACCAGCGCAGCGCCGGAGCGGTTGCTTTTTTCATGCAGCCAGCGCGCTACGAGTTCTTTGCCGGTACCGTTCTGCCCGGTAATGAGTACACGTGCGTCGGTAGGTGCAACGCGTTCAATCATTTCTTTGATGAGTGAAATTGCTTTTGAATCACCCACCATGTCAAACGTTTTGCTGACTTTCTTTTTCAGCACTTTCGTTTCCGAAACTAATTTCGATTTGTCGAGCGCGTTGCGGATGGTTACCAGCAGGCGGTTCAGGTCAAGCGGTTTGGCGATAAAATCGTACGCGCCTTTTTTTACAGCTTCAACGGCAGTTTCAATGTTGCCGTGGCCGGAGATCATCACAATCGGCGTATCGGGATTGGTGGCCATGTATTTGTCCAGGAATTCCATGCCATCCAGTTTCGGCATTTTGATGTCCGAAAGAATGATGTCGAATTTTTCCTTCAGTGCGAGGGCAAGTCCTTCCTGTCCGTCGCCGGCTTCTTCTACGGTAAAATCTTCGTATTCGAGAATATCGCGGAGGGTGCGGCGGATGCTTTTTTCATCATCTACAATAAGGATACGGGCCATAATGGAAATTCAGTTTTATTTTTTTAAGCGCCGTAAAAATAAGAAAATGCGCCACCCTTCTCCGGGAATAAAAAATATAGTTTGAAATGCCCGTAAACAGTGGAGATTGGTACGTTTTTTGATATGGTCGATCGGGTTTGATTATTGAAGATTGTAGAACAGTTCTGGCGCTTCGCAAACCACAAAGTCCCCCCGCTTTCCGACTCACACACAAAGGTTTGCACGAAGAACACGATGCTTATTGCTTTGTGCCCATTGTGCATGCCTTCGTGTTCATTGTGGTTAATTAAAAACCGATCTGGCGCTTCGCAAACCACAAAGTCCCCCCGCTTTCCGACTCACACACAAAGGTTTGCACGAAGAACACGAGCTTATTGCTTTGTGCCCATTGTGCATGCCTTCGTGTCCATTGTGGTTAATTAAAAACCGCCCTGCTTTTAAATAATCGCCGATTTATCCAGCAACTCCCGAATAACCCCCTCCTTCAGCGAATACGTTGACATGCGCATCTTTTCCAGGTTCATTTTTTCAATCACATGCTGCACAAGTATGGCCGAAACCACCATCATGTCCACGCGCATGGCAATCAGTCCTTTCATCAGCAACCGTTCTGCACGCGTAGAGCGTTTGAGTTCGTGATAAAGCAGTTCCGACTGGTCGAAGTTAAACGAATAGGAGGTAATGCCGCGCATCATTTCGGGTGTGTAAAACCGGTGCGCAATCATTTCCGCCAGCGATTCGAACGAACCGGCCGAACCGATCAGCTCCACGGGCGGATGTAGTGCGCAGGCCGCAAACAACGGAAGGAGTGCTTCGTCGAAGTACTTTCGCATCGCGTCCTCTTCTTTTTGCTGTAACGGATCGGAAGGTGTAAACCGTTCGAGCAGGCGGGCTGCACCGATTTCAAAACTTTGCTGCCAGAAAATTTCATTGCTGTTACAGAGAATAAATTCCGTGCTTCCTCCGCCGATGTCAATAATCAGCGAACAGTTTTCATCCAACGGTACAGCATCACGCACACCTTTGTAAATCAGTTCCGCTTCGCGGTTGCCGTCAATCAGTTCAATGTGTATGCCGGTTTGTGCGGCTGCCGTTGCAATAAAATCAGGGCCATTGGACGCATTGCGCAGGGCTGAAGTTCCAAACGCCGCCACCTGCAGCACGTTATACGATTGAATTACTTCATAAAAAGCCGCCAGCGCCTGCTGCCCGCGTTCAAACGCCGCTTCCGTGATAAACCCTTTGTTGATGCCGCCCTCACCCAGGCGTACTGCTTTTTTTTCGTTGTAAAGCGTGGCATAACGCCCGCCGGTAAGCGGTTCCGCAACCAGGAGGTTAAACGTGTTGGTGCCTAAGTCCAGTACAGCGATACGCATTGTGTTGGTTATAAAACGCCTGCGGCGTGAATCGTGATTTAGTCAGCAGCCTTCAGTCGGCAGTCTGGACAACCCAACTGCCGACTGAAGACTGCTGACTGCATTTATGCTTTATAAAAAAGCCACTTAAACAATTCTTTCCAGCTCGATTTTTTGCCGTACATCAAAATGCCCGTGCGGTAAATTTTGCCGGCGAGCCAGGTCATGATGAGGAAGGTAACGAGCAGGATGGCGATGGAAACAATGATGTCAACCACATGCACACCGCCCGCGCTGCCTGCGCCGGGATCGCTGTAGGGAATACGCATCATCATGGTGATGGGCGAGGTGAACGGGATGTACGAAAGCCACGTGGCAATTTTTCCGTCCGGATCCATCATCACCGTGCTCGAAAGTGCGATGGCGATGATGAGCGGGACTGTAACCGGTAACATAAACTGCTGCGTGTCCGATTCCGTATCTACCGCCGAACCTACGGCTGCGAACATGGCACCGTAGAGCAGGTAACCGAGAATAAAATAGAAGAAGAAACTCACGAGCATGTTTCCCCACGGAATCATCATGATCGTGCTGATCATTTCTTTTGTTTCATCGTTTTTAAACACGTTCATGGGCGATGCGCCGCCGCCGTCCTGTACCGGCATTACCTGCTGTATGCCGTTTCCGGGCAGGGCTTTGGTGAAATCGGTTTTATCGTCGTTGATGGAATTGATGATCGGCGTGATGATGAGCATGGAAAGAATAATCCAGATCGAAATCTGCGTAAGCCCCACGAACATGATGCCGATTATTTTTCCCATCATGAGCTGAAACGGCCGCACCGATGAAACAATCACTTCCACGATGCGCGTGGTTTTTTCTTCAATCACGCCCCGCATCACCTGCACGCCGTACATGAAGATGTACATGTAAATAATCAGTCCGAATACAAAACCAACAACCGCTTTGATTTCGGATTTGCTCACTTTGCCGCGCACGCTGTTGGCAACGGTAATGTTGTCTTTCAGTTTTTCCACGGCAGCAATCGGAATGCTGTCGCGCTGCAGCATCATTTTACGGTGTTCAGCCGAAAGCCGTGAACCGATGTACGCCAGCGTGTTGTGTCCCGGTTCGTTTTTCGAATGCAGGATCACCGCCTTGCCGATGGTGGCCACGTTTAAACTGTCCATGCCGCCGAGAAAATTCGACGGGATTTCGAGTACAGACGTTTGTGTGGAGTCTTTGTATTTTTTTCGCACCGCTTCCACATCACCGAGCACATAGTCGTAATTAAAATGCAGGTTCATCGTGTCGCGGAAAATGTGGGCATAGTCGAGCGATGTATCCAGCGACGAGAGGCGCGACATGTCCACCACCACAATCTGCCGCGGCGCGCCCGGTTTCCCGGCGAGCATGGCAGGCACAATGATGAGTGCCGCCCACAGCAGCGGACCCACGAGGCACATGATGATGAAGGTTTTGTTTTTGATCCGCGTAAAATATTCACGGCGTATAATAAGACCTATTTTTCCCATGGTCGCAGCTTATTCGGTGTAATTACTTTTGGTTCCCAGTTCCGCGCCGGTTGGTTCTTCGGCACGTACCTTGGCAATGAAAATATCGTTCATGGTCGGAATCACTTCGTTGAACGAAAGAATTTCCGATGAACCGATAACGGCGTGCAGCAGGTCGTTCGGCGATGTTTTGCCGAGCAGTTTCACACGCACGGAGCAGATGCCGTCGCCTTCTTTTTTTGCAACCAGTTCGGCGCCGGTCCACATGGCGTTTGTAAACGCAATCATGCTTCCGCGGAACGAAACATCGAACGTGTTGGTGGCATACTGGCGGCGGATTTCTTTTACGTTGCCGTCGAGTATTTTTTTCGACTGGTGAATGAGCGCAATGTTATCGCACAGTTCTTCCACCGAGCCCATGTTGTGTGTTGAAAGGATGATGGTTGCGCCGTTATCGCGCATGCGCAGTATTTCCTGTTTGATAAGCTGCGCATTAATCGGATCGAAGCCGCTGAACGGTTCGTCGAGGATGAGCAGGCGTGGTTCGTGCAGCACGGTTACAATAAACTGCACCTTTTGCTGCATGCCTTTCGAAAGTTCTTCCACTTTCTTTTTCCACCAGCCGCTCATTTCAAAGCGTTCGAACCATTCTTCGAGGCGTTTGCGGGCTTCTTTTTTCGGAAGGCCCTTCAGCTGCGCAAGATACATGGCCTGGTCGCCCACGCTCATTTTGCGGTACAGTCCGCGCTCTTCGGGCAGGTAGCCGATGCTTTCGGAATGACTGGGTTCCAGCAGGCGCCCGTCAATAAGCACCGTGCCGGAATCGGGACCGGTGATCTGGTTAATGATGCGGATCAGCGTGGTTTTACCCGCCCCGTTGGGACCGAGTAAACCGAAGATGCATTTTTCCGGAACGGCAATGCTCACGTCATCCAAAGCAGTATGCGTGGCAAAGCGCTTGACAATGTTTTTAGCTTCGAGCAGGTAACTCATAATAAGGCGAAGATAAGGAAAAGAAAACGCGTAATCATTCAGCCGCAGGGCAGCCACCTCCACAAAGGGAATATTCCGCCGGTACTTTTTCGGGCCAAACCCCTGGATAACGCATAATGGATGAACATTGTTGTTTCCGATGTTAATTCAGGTATATTTGATTAATTCACACTCCAGACAAAACATTAATCCACACACGATGTCACTTACTGCTCTTCCTTCCGATTTTGATTACGGTTTTGACCTGTCGGCAGAATCACCCGGCGATTTTTCGGAACCACCTGTTGTTGCTGATCTGCCGCCATCGGCCTGGGTAAACCTCGATTTCGTTCCACCTCCCGGCGACCAGGGCGCCTGTCCTTCCTGTTGTGCCTGGGCTTCGGTATATGGTCTTGTATCATTTAAAGCCGCGTCGGAAGGTGATTATATGCCGAACAAGCCAAACCTGCAGGCCAGCCCGGCCTACATCTATATCCAGGTCATGCAGGCTATGAGTATGGCAGCGGGAACATGCAAAGGCTCGGGATTTAAAGACTATTTTAATATTCTGCATGCCGAAGGAACGCCAACACTGGAAGCTGCGCCATATACACTGGTTGCAAAAAATACGGACAACGAAAATGATGCTGTTGATGCTGTAAAATTGGGAAGTTCGCAATGCCAGGAAATCTGGAAACTGTATGCCGGCGAAACTCCGGCAATGAATACAGCATTCAAGGTAAATAACATGAAGAAGGTAAATACACGTTTGCTTGATAACATAAAAAAAGTGCTTGCATCCGGCTATCCGGTTGCCTACGGCACACGACTTTATACCGATTTTAAAACGTACGACGGTAAAAATGTGCCGTATATCGGAAACGGTGAAATATGGATGAATGGCGACAAGCCGGGTGGGCACTGCATGATGATCCTCGGCTATGATGATAATTACAAAAACAAAGGCATGGGCGCATTTCTCATTCAAAACAGCCTGGGAACCGGGTGGGGGGAGAATGGCCGGGTGTGGATGTCGTACCTTACATTCGAAATTCTTGCACAGGGGTCGGGACATTATTTCCCGCAAGAAGTCAAGCCGACCAAAATCAACTGATCAGCAGCATCTGTTTTGCAGCGAACAATTACAGACCCGTTTTGTTATCCTATAACAGGACGATGATTTTATGCTTTCACGCTTTCTCATCCGGTTAATACAACGCATTACCACCACCTTCGGCAAAACGGTTGATCCTGAAACGCCGTGGATGAAACAAACCGTTATCGGAACGGAGGTGATCGGCCGCAGTTTTTACAAACGGCACGTGGAGCAGCACAACCTGCGCATAACACCACCCACCGGTCGCGAAGGACTCATGCAGCACATGAGCGAACTCAATGGCCCGCACTTTGATGCGGCGAAGGTACATCCGCTTATCCACGATTTTTATACGGAAACCGCACGCTGGAAATTTGATATTGACGTAAAATGGAACCGCCTGCTGAAACCGTTTGTCGGCCTGTTTATGAACGTGGTGGCCGCCCGTGTGGAGCAGCTGAATTTTCCGCGCAGCAAAAAAGACATTGCCGACGGCATGAGCAGCGAACTGTACCCGATAACCGATGCAGCAGGAAACCGGCTTTACACCTGCTGGCTGCGCTGTCTGCCCTCGAGCGGTAAAGTGATTTATGCCGGGTTTTACACACCTGCGCATGTACCTGCGTACGACGGCGGCATTGTAAAAACCACCTTCCCGCTACCCGGCGGAAATGTAACCGTCATTTTATATCCCGAAGCAATGCCCGATGGTTCGTTCCGTTTTATTTCGAAAGGCAACAAACACGGCGGACCGGGTTATTACCGCGTACACAAAACAAAAAAAGGCAAACTGAAAATGCTGATGCTGCCCCTGCGCGAAGCGCTGCACCTGGTTCCGCAGGCCGACGGCACCATTGCCGCCACGCACCGGTTTACGTTGTGGAATGTGCCGGTGGTGATGCTGCGGTTCGGGATTTACCGGTGATGTGCTTATTTCATTAACCACAAAGCCCACGAAGGTTTGCACAAAGGGCACCAAGGTTATTTTCATCGTGTTCATCGTGCATGCCTTGGTGTGTGCGAATGACCGTGCGGCAGGGCATCGTGGTTAATGGAAAATGCAGAAACTTGTTTTTCTGCCAAATCAGTCAGCCACCGGAAAATCTTTTTGTATGGTGATGCCGCTGTTCGGGATTTATAGGTGATGCAGACCTGTTTTATTTATTCCAGATCACTTCCATTTTATTATTCAGACTTCCTTCGCGGATCACACCGTTTTCTTCTTTTTTTACGCGCAGGTAACGGCTGGTGATTTCGGAATACTCAAAAGGTAAAATGGGTTTCATGGTTAAATGATGAATGATGCCCCAGTATCCGTTTTTCAGCAGGGCGAGTCCGACGACGTTTTTTTCGGAATAATCGCGCAGGAAATTATATTTTTCATATTCAAATGCCGTCAGTTCTTTTCCGTGCAGATCAACAACGCCGTATAACCCGTTTTTTTTCAGGATGAAATACGTGTCAAAAACCAACCTGTCGGAAATGCTGGTGTATTTGTAGGGCCAGCGCAGGTGCTGATTTTCCTCCGCCTGGTAAAGAAAAGGAATCACCACTTCACCGGATTCCATGTTGATCAATCCCCAGCGGTTATTTTTTACGGCACCCATCAGGTGCATTTTTTCAGTGAGTTTTTCATTCCCATATCCCGAAGCCGGGTCAAGGTCATACACCGGCGGTATGGTCATCTTTTTTGTTTTCGTATCAAAAATTCCCTGGCGTTCGTTTTTGGCGGTAAGCAATACAAAACGGTTGTCAATAATCTTATGGTTGATCACAACGCCCAGGCTGTCTGCCAGTTTCTTCCCGGTACTGTCAATAATCTCCAGGTTCCGGTCTTTGTAAAGGAAAAACACACCGTTTAATCCCATGTTTACCCGGTTCGACCAGTCCCAGTCGGAATGGTCGCTGATGTTGTATTCAAACGGAATTACCTCTTTGCCTGCAGGTGTAATTACCCCGTTTTTTTTATTTTCATTCACCGCAAGCAGCAGGTTGCCGCAACCCGGTTCTGACCGGAGTGATGCATACGATTTGCCCTTCAGCGGTTTTACATTCCGGTCGTAGATGTGATGCCAGCCGGATTTGTCCTTCACCATGTAATTGCCGCCGGGAATTTCCTTCACATTGTCGATCGAATCGAGGAGTGTTTTGCCGGTGCGGTCAATCAGTTTTGCATCGGCATATTTGGGGCGATACATGAAGTGATGGTTCACCGGTGATTCATAAATTTCGGAGGAGGAAAATGGCAGTTTGCAGAGTACAGTGCCTGTATTCATATTAAACAGGTAAGCATCGTAGTCTGTTTCTACCAGGGTTATCTCCGGGTTGCGGATGGTGTCTGGTTTTATAACGGATGTCCATTCCACTTCGGTGGGAATATGCTTTACCCGGCAGCTTTCGCCTTTTTCAGAAAAAACAATGATACCGGTGCTGAGGCGGAACAGTTCTGCTTTCTTTTTACGCACAACAGCCAGGTAACGGTTGTCGGCCATGAAATTTACACTGTTTTTTGGCGTGCGTATGGAGTCAATGCGGTCGCAGTTTTTCAGTACCAGCTCGCCGGTTAATCCGTTGCGCAGGTCGTAGGTGCCTTTGGCGTTCTGTTCAATTTTGTAAGTAACGCCTTGCTGTGCAGGCATAGCTATAACAAAGCCGGCAAGCAGCAGCACTGTATTCAGTAAACGCATAAGTGATTATTTGTTTTGGGTCCGCACAAAATTACAAATTATACTGCACGTCAGTGCTTTTTATATTGCGATGCTTTAGATGTTCTTACTTCATTAACCACTCCGCCGCGGCGGAGGCCACGAAGGTTTGCACAAAGGGCTCGAAGGTTATTTCTTCGTGTTCATCGTGCATGCCTTGGTGTGTGCGAAGATTGTGCGGCAGGGCATCGTGGTTAATGAAAAGTGCAACTTGCATTTTCAACAAAAAAAGGCCATCCAAACGGACAGCCTTTTTGTATGAAATTAAGATCAGTTATTACGTAAAAAACTCCTTCATCCGATCAAAGAAGTTGCGGTCTTTTTTGTTCGGTGCCGGTTTAAAGTTTTTGGCATCGCGCATTTTTTCGAGGTGTTGTTTTTCTTCGCTGCTGAGGTGCTGCGGGGTCCACACCTGCAGGCTTACGAGCAGGTCGCCGCGGCCGTAACCGTTCAGATCGGGAATGCCTTTGCCTTTGAGGCGCAGAATTTTTCCCGACTGCGTGCCCGCATCCACTTTAACGCGGGCTTTGCCGTCGAGCGTCGGAATTTCAATTGATGTGCCGAGCGCAGCGTCTGCAAAGTTGAGGTGGTATTCGTGCAACAGGTTGTTATCCTGGCGGATGAAGTGTTCGTGATCGGCCACTTCAATGGCAACAATCAGGTCGCCGGGTATGCCGCTGCGCGGACCTGCGTTGCCTTTGCCGCTTACATTCAGCTGTATGCCATCATGCACACCGGCGGGAATACGCAGCGTGGTTACTTCTTCGCCGCGCACAATGCCGTCGCCGTAGCAGCTTTTGCATTTGTCGGTAATGGTTTGTCCTTCACCGCCGCAGGCCGGGCAGGCCGACGTGGTCTGCATGCGCCCGAGTATGGTGTCCTGCACACGGTTCACCTGTCCGCGCCCGTTGCAGGTGCCGCATTTGGAATAGGCGGAACCGTTGGCTGCGCCGGTGCCGGAGCATTTGTCGCAGGAAACGTATTTCTGTACTTTGATTTTCTTTTCGCAACCGGTGGCTACTTCTTCAAGCGTGAGTTTTACTTTCACGCGCAGGTTGGAGCCTTTGTTCACACGTCGGCCGCGCTGCCCGCCACCACCTCCGCCGAAGTTGAATGCGCCGCCGAAAATATCGCCGAAGTTGGAGAAGATGTCCTCCATGTTATGGTATCCGCCGGCCCCGCCGCCGCCTGCCGCACCGCCCACGCCGGCATGGCCGAACTGGTCGTAACGCTGGCGTTTCTGCTGATCGCTCAGCACTTCGTAAGCTTCAGCTGCTTCCTTGAATTTATCTTCGGCCGCTTTGTCGCCCGGGTTTTTATCCGGATGATATTTAATGGCCTGTTTGCGGTAGGCTTTTTTTATTTCGTCGGCGCTGGCGCTTTTCGAAACTTCCAGGATGTCGTAATAATCGCGTTTGCTCATTGCATCAGTGGTGTGTTACACACCGTATAAAAAAATCAATTGCCTACAATCACTTTAGCGAAGCGGATCACTTTTCCGCCCAGCAGGTACCCTTTTTCCAGTTCATCCACCACTTTGCCTTTCATGTCCTCGCTTGGTGCGGGAATGTTGGTGAGGGCTTCGTGCATGTCGGTATCAAATGGCTGCCCGACGGTGTTCATCGGTTCGAGGCCTTTCTGCAAAAGCAGGTTGCGGAACTTTTGCTGAACGAGTTTTACGCCTTCATTTACCGCAGCGATATCGGTGGCGGTTTCATTGCTTTTTACAGCGCGTTCAAAATCGTCGAGAATCGGCAGCAGGCTTTTGATTACGTCTTCACCGGCTGTTTTCAGCAGGTCGATGCGTTCGCGGCTGGTGCGTTTGCGGTAGTTGTCAAACTCCGAATACAGGCGCAGGTATTTGTCGTTGGCCTCGGCCAGTTTCTGTTCGAATTCAGCCGTTTTATCTGCAGGTTCGTTTACCGGGTTGGTAACTGTATTTTCCGGGTTTTCGGCAGTGGTTTCCGGAGTCTGTTCCTGTTCCGTAGCGGGAACTTCGTTCTGGAGGTCTTTTTCCTCGTTGCTCATTTTATCAAACAGTTTTTTAAATATATCCATGACGGAATGACCGGATCCGTGCATTACGGATGCCCAAAGCAGGCTTTTTCCCTGTCGTTTTATAATATTCAAACATCAGGCCGCCCCGGCCGACGCGAAGATAAGCAGACAAAATGTCATATTGTTTGATTGGGGAAAATATAGCATACGTTCAGTCGGCAGTCTTCAGTCAGGCAGTCTTCAGTCGGCAGTCAGCTACAATGTGCTTCCTGCATATAACAAAACAGCCCGAAAGCGAAGCTTCCAGGCTGTTTAAAACGTTAATGACTGAAGACTGCCGACCGCCGACTGCCGACCGTTATTTTAGTTCTTTGACCCCGTAGTAGCCGTAGACGGTTTGGTTTTCACCTTTGTTTTTTTGGGTTTCGGTTTGGTGCCGGTAGTCCCTTTTTTCTTGTCTTCGCGGGCTTTCAGTTTTTTCTTGATGATTTCCGGATCTTTTTCCAGTTGTGTTTCGAGTGCTTTATCCAGTGCTGCCCCGCGCAGGTTTTTGGCAATGATTACGCCGTTGGCATCAATCAGCACGTTGGTCGGAATGGAGTTGATCTGGTAGGTGCGGGCGGCTTCGCTGCTCCACCATTTCAGGTCACTCACGTGGTACGGCCAGTTGAGGCTGTCTTTGGCGATGGCTTTTTTCCAGGCGTCGAGGCCGTTTTCGCGGTCGAGCGATACGTTGTAAACCGCAAACTGGTCGCCGGAGGTGAATACGGCATCTTTATAAAGTTTGTAGGCTTTCACCACGTTCGGGTTTTCCATGCGGCAGGGACCGCACCACGATGCCCAGAAGTCAATAAGCACCACCTTGCCGCGCAGCGACGAAAGCGGGATGAGCGAATCGTTCGGATTTTTCAGGCTGATTTCAGGAGCAATATCACCTACATTGAGGCCGATAACCGGTGTGGTTTGTGCGGCAGCGCCGAGGCTGAGCGACAGCAGTGCAACAGTGAGCAGTTTTTTCATGTGTTTAAGTTACGATTAATCGGTTAATCCGGTTTGTTAAAATGTGACAAACGGAACAGACGTTTACGGCTTTCTTACAATCTCTGCGCCAAGATCATTCAGGCGTTTGTCAATGTGCTGGTAGCCGCGGTCAATCTGTTCAATGTTGTGAATGGTGCTCTTGCCTTTGGCCGACAGCGCCGCAATGAGCAGCGATACCCCGGCACGGATGTCGGGCGAGGTCATGGTTACGCCCCGCAGCTGGTGTTCGCGGCCGAGGCCGATCACTGTTGCGCGGTGCGGATCGCAGAGGATGATCTGCGCGCCCATGTCAATCAGTTTATCTACGAAAAACAGGCGGCTTTCAAACATTTTCTGGTGCACGAGTACGCTGCCTTTGGCCTGTGTAGCCGTTACCAGCACAATGCTCAGCAGATCGGGCGTGAAGCCCGGCCAGATCGCATCAGCAATGGTTAAAATGGAGCCGTCAATAAACGTGTCTATTTCATAATAGTCCTGGGCGGGCACATAAATGTCTTCGCCGCGGCGTTCCAGTTTTATACCTAAGCGGCGGAACGTGTCGGGAATAATACCGAGTTCGTCGTACGCCACATCTTTGATCGTGATTTCGCTCTGCGTCATGGCAGCCAGGCCGATGAAACTGCCTACTTCAATCATGTCGGGCAGCAGGCGGTGTTCGGTGCCGCCGAGTTTTTCAACGCCTTCGATGGTGAGCAGGTTAGAACCGATGCCGCTGATTTTTGCACCCATGCGGTTCAGCATTTTGCAGAGCTGCTGCAGGTATGGTTCGCAGGCGGCGTTGTAAATGGTGGTGATGCCTTCGGCCATGGAGGCGGCCATCACAATGTTGGCTGTGCCGGTTACCGATGCTTCATCCAGCAGCATGTACGCGCCTTTCAGGCGTTTCGCATGCACTTTGAAAAATTCGAGTTCCGCATCGTATTCAAACGCAGCACCGAGTTTTTCGAAACCAATGAAGTGCGTATCAAGACGGCGGCGGCCGATTTTGTCGCCACCCGGTTTCGGAATATAACCGCGACCGAAACGGGTAAGCAGCGGACCCACAATCATAATGGAACCGCGCAAAGCACCGCCTTTTTTCTTGAACCCGTCAGAGCTGATGTAATCCAGGTCAACGTTATCGGCCTGGAAGGTGAACTGTTCGTGACCGGTTTTTTCCACCTTCACGCCGAGTTCTTTCAGCAGGTCAATCAGTTTGTTTACGTCAACAATATCCGGGACATTGCTGATGGTCACTTTTTCGGGAGTAAGCAGCACTGCGGAGATAATTTGCAGTGCTTCGTTTTTTGCGCCCTGAGGAATCAGTTCGCCTTTGAGGCGTTTGCCACCGGTAATTTCGAACGAACTCATAAAATGCAGACTCGCTTAATGTTTTTTGAAATTCTTATTGTGGCGGTTATTGTTGTTGCTCTTGAAGTTCATTTTCTTCTTGGCAGTATTGCCATACGCCGGCTGCTGGTTTTGCGGGATGGCGTTTTTCGGAAGAATTTCGTTCGTGTGCATGAAGCGGAAGTTGTCGCTTACTTTAAGTGCACCGTCTGAAAGCTGCTCCAGCTGCTGGGTAATCAGCTGATCGTTTACCGAATCGCGGTTCCAGTTCAGGTAATGTTTTTTCATCAGCTGCGCCAGCTGCTCGGTAAATACCTGGCGGGCTTTCGGATCTTCTTCCGTTTTTGCTTTCGCAATCAGGTCTTCTAAAATTTTACCGTAATGGCGGTACAGGATTTTGTTCTGCGGGTACTTCAGCGGATCGGGTTTCGAGCGGAATGCGCCGGGCTCCGGCTTCTCAAACGGGCAGTCCACATCCAATTTGTAATCGGAAATGATAAACAGGTGATCCCACAGTTTATGTTCGTAATCCGCAAATTCTTTGATGGTCGGATTTACCGCGGTCATCACTTTGATGATGGTGCGGGCGCAGCGGTTGCGTTCTTCACGGTCGGTCAGCGTAAGGCAGTAACCGATCATCTTGTGCACGTTTCGTCCGTATTCGGCAATGGTAAGCAGGGCCTGGTCGGTATTGTACTCCATGCCGGTTTTATTCAGGTCGCTCCTGTCGGATAATTGATTCATTGTATAATATAATAAAGTATTGAGGAATTTTTTTCAAATGTACGCATTTTATTTGGATGGCGGAACCCCGGAAATTGCCGCTTTACCAGCCATTACTGCCGGAAGTGGTGATATTCCGGAAACTGATGGACTCCGTTACAATACGCACTTTCGGACTGGCGCCGAGCATTACAATGTAGCCATCCTGCATGGTTAATGTTTCAATGTAAAGGTGTTCAATATCCAGGTATTTGATTTCGATGCCGCTGCTGGTTAAGGCATTGGACAGGCTGTAGGTTTTGTTCCAGATGTCGAAGTTCAGTTTGTCCAATGTTACTGTTTCGCGCGGTTTGCCGTTTACCAGTTCATTCCGGTCGGTAACGCGTATCGTCCAGTAGTTTGCTGCGTTGCATTGGTTGAGCCAGTTCTTTGTATTGTCGCGGATCACAGCGGGCTGGTTTTTATACGGTTCCAGTTTGCCGTTGGCGCAGGCAATCACATCGCATGGACAAAGTGTAACGGTAATGTTATCGTCTTTCAGGTAAAACGAGTTGGCGAAAACCACGGTGCTGCTGCCCGACGAGGACTGGCTTTTGAACTTGACGGAATGTGCTTTCGATTTGCTGCGCTCCAGTTTCACCACGCGGTAGGCCACATACAGGCCCACGCCTTTGGCGACAATGTGGCGTTTGGAACCGACTTCGGTATCGGAAATAATATCGGCGCCTGCAAATGTTTTGGGCAGTGTGGCTTTCAGCTCGGCCGATTTCTTTTTGTCAATGATAAACGTAACCTGGTCGGCGCGGATGGCTTCATACAAAATGGTGTTGCCGATGTTGTTCCGCAACACGTCGGTAGAACTGACGCGCACAATTTTTACCGACTCGAGATTGATTTCGGTTGACGACCACAGTTCCGCTTTCACGGTGCCTTTCAGGTAATTCTGGATATTGCCGGTGATGCTTGCTTTCAGGTTCTGATCGGTGGTGGATGTAAAATCCTGGAACGATTCGCCCACCGAAAGTTTATCGTCGCTCACGCCGTCGCCCACCGGCCCGATGTCGGTCCAGATGGCACCCATCGGCACATTGCTGCGCGGGGCTTTCATAATTTTAAAATCGTCGAAGATGCGGTTCTTTTTCTGCGCAACAGCGGGCAACGCAATAAACAGGAATACCGGCAGCACGAGTGCAGACAATGACTTTTTCATAAACAGGACGATTGGTTGTGTGGATGTAAAAGTACGTATAATAAAACGGATTGGAGTTGCGCCGCCGGTTCCTGCTCAAATTCGTACCTTTGCCCCAACTATGCAGGCACTCGGTTATTACATTGTCCTTCCGTTTATCTATCTGCTTTCGGTGCTGCCGTTTCCGCTGCTGTACCTGTTTTCTGATTTTGTGTATTTCATGTTGTTCTATGTGATCGGTTACCGCAAAGACGTGGTGCTCACCAACCTGGAGAAATCATTCCCGGAAAAAAACGAAAAGGAACTGCTGCAACTGCGCAAACAGTTTTACCATTATTTCTGCGACCTGTTCCTCGAAACTTTCAAGACGCTTACGATCAGTGAAAAAACGATGCTGAAACATTGCACCATTGATCCGGAAGCAACTGCGCTGTTTGAACGGATTCATGCCGAACAGAAAAACATCATCATCGTGATGGGCCATTACGGCAACTGGGAGTGGGCGGGCAACACCTTTTCGCTGACGCAGAAACACCAGCTGTATGTGATTTATCACCCGCTGCAGCATCCGTATTTTAATAAACTGATTGTGGACATGCGCATGCGTTTCGGCACAAAACTCATTGCCATGCAGGATACGATGAAACAGATGCTGGCCAACCGCACCGCACCGCTCAACGCCACCGCCTTCATCGCCGATCAGACCCCGCACCCCGAACGCGCCTACTGGATGCAGTTTATGAACCAGGACACGCCCGTGTTTCTCGGCACGGAAAAATTTGCGATGAAACTCGGTTACCCGGTGGTGTACGTTTCGGTACGCCGTAAACGCCGCGGGTATTACAACATTGAAGCGGAACTGCTTTTCGAAAATCCGACAGCACTTGCTCCGAACGTGGTTACGGAAGCACACACGCACAAACTCGAAAAAGACATCCACGCGCAGCCGGAAATATGGCTGTGGTCGCATAAGCGCTGGAAGCATAAACGGCCGATGTAATACAGAGCGCAGCATACAGAGCGCAGAGCACTGAGCGGTAATCGCACTGTTGTTCAAACGACCGCTGTAACTCTTTTACTCCACAATTATTTTTCGCACCACTGTTCCGTTTTCATTACGGAAATTAACCATGTACACGCCCGGGGTTAAACCGTGCAGCGGAATGGTTACGGTGTTTGCATTTTCAACAGTAAGCGTTGTAACCGGTGCCGTGCGCCCGATCAGATCTGTTACGCTTACTGTTCCTGTAAACGGGTGCAGAGTTGCAGCAACCACTACATCGTGTGCAGGAACAGGGTAGAGGCTGAATTCAGTGTCGTTCGTATTTGCTGCAATGCCTGTGATGTCATTCGGATCGCTCATCACGGCCTGATAGACTTCCATTGTCGTTACGTTTTGCACAAACGCCACCACGCGCACTTCGGCAATGGATTTGATGTGCTGCAGGTTCCAGGTAAACGGAATGGTATCGGTGCCGTTGAGCTGGCGGTTTTGCAACACCGTGCCGGATGAACCGGGCAGCATTTTGCGCATCACGTAATGATAAACGGTTTCGCTGTTTGCACCCGGACTGGCGAGGTATGCACTTTTCTGTACGCTTTTTTCAATCACCACGATGTGTGCCACCAGTGAATCGCCGGCATTGCTGTTTTGCAGCGACGTGAACATAAATTCGCCCTGCAGCGTGTTGCCCGTAATCTGCGATCCGTTTGTAGTGATTGTGTAAGGCGAAGCCACAGCCGCGCGTGAAGTATATGCTGCGCTCATTCCCGGTATGAAGCTGGCGGTGCTGCCGTTGTATTGGTTGCCGTCAACCACCGTGAAGGGAACAGCAAATACATTGTAATAATTCACCCGCGCATTCGATTCAGCCGGGTTTTCGAAATACATCGAATCGTTGTACGGAAAGCTGGTGTGGTATGCAATGGCCACGTTCGTTAACGGGTTGTTGGTAACATACTGCAGCACCGTGGGCGTATTGCTCGCGCAGGGCGGGCAGCCGGAGTTGGTAAACTGTTCGGTGAGTACGATGCGCTGCTGTGCGGTGGCGGTAATTGCGAATGCACAAACTAAAATGGAATGAAGAATCGTGGATTTCATGGTCGTTATTTTTGACAAAGGAACAGCGTGTACCGCATTTAAATTGTCGGCAGGATGACATACGTAAAAAGAAATACGATAGTTTGTTTACGCGCCCAGTTTGCGCACATCGGGAATCACAATTTCTTTGCGCGAATAGTGCAGCAATCCTGCATTTTCAAAATCGTTGAGCAGTTGCGTGGTGGTTTGCCGGGTGGCGCAGATGAGGCTGGCGAGGTCCTGGTGCGTGAGGTAGTTTTCGATGGTGGCACCGTTCCCGTTTTTTACACCTTCGTTTTCGGCCCATTCGGCAAGGAATACACGCAGCCGCGTTTTTACATCTTTGAAGATGAGGTTGGAGTAACGGTTGCGCAGGCGTTTCAGGCGGAAGCCGATGAGTTTGGTGAATTTGAGTGCGAGGGCCGGGTGTTTTTCCAGCAGTTTTTCAAAATCTTCGAGGCGAAAACTGCAGATGATCACTTCTTTTGAAATGGCCTGCGCGTATTCCGGTGTTTCGTTGCCGGCATCCAATGTAATCTCACCAAACAGGTCGCCGGGTTTCAGAATTTCGCGGATGGCTTCGTTGCCGTTATCGCCGGTTTCCGCAATTTTGATTGTTCCTTTTTTCAGGAAATAAATCCGTTTTACCGTTTCGTCAGCAAAATAAATAATCTCTCCTTTGGAAGCCCGCTTGTAGTGCATGATCACGCAGAGGTCTTCAATCTGTGCATTGTTCAGCACAGAAAAAAGTTTGTGGTTGCGGAGGTGCCAGTATTTGATCTCGGTGCTCATGTCAGGAAAAGAAACGAACGGTTTCTGTAAGCGCAAATATAATAAAAGCCGCGCCGATAAACCGGTTCAGGCGTTTGCCGAAAATCTGCGTCAGCCGCGCGTGCTGAAGCTGCACCAGCCAGGCCAGCAAAAGCAGCAGCAGAAATGCACCTGCGGCGGTTCCCATAATAAATGCTGCGCTGTTAAATGTGCCTGTAATTGAAACAATACCATTCGACTGCAGGTAATGGCAGGTGATGAACCAGAACGCAAACAGCATCGGGTTCATGGCACCAAGCAAAAAACCGGAGAGGAGCAGACTGCTGCCCCGTTGTTTGTGTGCAGCCGGTGGTGTCTCTTTTTTTAGCCACATCATAAAGCCGCCTGCAAACAACATTGGGATGGCAATGCCACGCAGCAGTTGCGACAGTCCGGAACCCGGCTGCAGTGCGCCGGCACAGGTGATGGCTGCGGTGCTGTAAATAAGTTCAGGCAGCGCACCGCCCAGCGCAAACCACAGCGAAGGGCGAAACCCGTTCCGGTACGCCGTGCCGATGACCGCGAGGTTTACCGGCCCGGGTTGCAGCGAACCTGCAAAACTCAGCGCAGCAGCGACGATAAAACAGGTGAGAACTTCAGTGAACATGTTGTTTTTTGTTTCGGAAATGCGCACGCACTGTTTTCAGAAAAACGCGCGACGGCGTTACTGCAACACCACGTTCCCGGTTTTGTTTCGCGATGCGGTAAACGATATGCATGTTGTGAAAAATAGCAGCCCACGCTTTAAACAGGTTCATGCCCGGATCATAAATGTGCGCAGGTTCCGAAGTGGTGCCGTTCACTTCCAGGATGCGGATGTTTTTTCCCTGCCGCAGTTCTTCTGCCGAAGCAACACGCACATCAAAACGCCCGAAATAAAAACCATCCATCTGCGCAGCAATACGGTCGAACACGGCAACCAGTTCCGGCGTAATAAGTTTGTTACCATTGCAGAACATGGTGCCAAGGCAGTGATTACCGATCGGTTCCAGCAGCAGGCGCTCGCCGTTTTGCAGCACCGTATCGGCTTTCGGGCCGAGGCGCCCCAGCAGTTCCGTCATGCGCATACGCGCACGTACATTTTGCTCCATCAGCTCGCGCACTGTTGCACGGCCGTCGCCGGTAACCGCAAGAAACACTTTGGTGGTAACTGAACTGATGCCACTGCCGCCTTCCGGGAAACGGTAATACAGGATGCCCAGCTCGGTTTCGTATGCAACAAATTCCTGGATGATGTAACGGCCGCCGGACTGTTCATGGTACTGCTGCAGTTCAGTCGCATTGTAAATTTTACGCACAAGAAACCCGCGCTCGCCCTGGTCGGGTTTACAGATCACCGGGTATTGCATTTGTTTCTGCTGAAAAGCATCCAGCACTTCGGCGAAGTTTTGATCTGCACCAACATAAACACTTGCCGGTAAATATCCGTCAGGAATATTTTCGAGAATTGCCGTTTTTGATTCACCGAAAAAGCCGCCCATTTCAATGCCGGGATTGGCCGCGGTAAAATAAAGCATGGAACGCGAACGGATGGCCAGCACCGCCCAATAAAAATAAGCCGGGATGTGCAGCAGCCAGAACGGCCAGAACTCGTAGCGGAACATACGCACAAGCAGCAGCGGCATGCGGAGCCGTGTTGTGGTGCTGACAGGTGGAGCGAGTGCAATAACGTTTTCCTGTTTCATGGTGTCGTTTATAATATCTGAATTGCGTACGTCGTATCCTGCGGAATATCTTTGTAATGCATACGCATATTTCCGTGCAGATGTGCAATGCTGGTGATGCTTACTGTAAGCACTTCGTTGCCGCGGTTCATCAGCAGGTCGTTTGTTTTGTCACCGGTTCCGCCGAATTCGTGGAAACGGATAATTTCTTCCATTTTAAATTCCCGGTTCGTCTGCAGCCAGTTGCTGAACCATTCCCTGCGCTGCGCGATTACTTCATCTGCATACAAAGTAACCGATGACCAGATGTGTGGTGCGTTTGCGTCTTTTGGTGTACATGTAATTTTTGTTCCGTCCCAGCGCAACTCATCCAGGCGGATTGAACTGCTGGTGTCAAGAATTACCAGCGTAAACGGTTCGATGCCTTTAAAATCATATTGCGCGGCAAAATCGGCGGCGTTTTCAAACGCAAAAAAATCGAGTACCACCAGGCCGCGGCTTTTGCGGTAGGGCGGAACAGACCGGTGTTTTTCAAAAGCGCCGTTCAGCAGGCACAACGTAAAATGTTTTTTCCCGGTTACAATCCAGGTGCCGCCGGCTTCGGGATCTTTCGGATAAAAAACCGAAAAACTGCCGTGGATAAATTTCCGTGGCGGCTGGGCTTTTTTACGCACGTTTTTTTCATCCCGGTTCGAAGTCAGGATGTAATCATTGTTCCCGCAGGGAAGAAAAGTTACCGTGCACATGTTTGCTGCTGATAACGGATGGTGGAATACGCAACGCCAAAATTTCCAGGGATGATCACTTCACTGAACTGGTTTTCAATGGCAATGCGGATGATGGCCATGTGGTGAATGGCGTGTTCAATATTATAAGCCAGTTCGCGGTTAAACGACGTCTGCGTAACTACAATTCCCGCTTCCGGATCAAAACACGCTTCCAACTGCATCGGCTGATCTTTGCAGTGGGTCAGTTTCTGCGTGATGGCCTGCAGCACGAGCATGGCATGGCGCGGACTTGTTTCCAGTACGAGGTCGCGGGTGCGCAGGTCGTAGTTCAGTTTACCGGTGCTGCTGCCGTTCACAAGGCATTCGTAAAATTCGATGATGTGGCGTACGTGTTTGCCGATGGTGTTGCCGTGCAGCATAGGAACAGGAAGGCTGTATGCAGTTTCATCAAGCTGACCGGTTACGGCAATGATCTGGCCGAGGATTGTAGCGGAAGCTGTTCGCAGGCTCATGGTTTTTGTTTTTTAATGGTGAACGGATAACTGAAGGTAAGGTTTAAAACCAGTGCACGTGTAAGACCATCGGGACGAACTTCGCGCACCACCAGCGGTGAGCCGGCAAGCAGGGCAAGGGTGGAATTACCGGGCGTGCGGTAAATAAATGTGGCTGTAGCATTTAACGTAATGCCGTCAGCACCCTTTACGGCAACACCGTTCACTTCATCTTCCTGCAAACGGTAAAGCAGGAGTATGCCGGGTGAAACAGCAAACCGGTTTCGTGTAAAGTTTTTCGCAGCACGCAGCAGCACATCGTTTCCGCGCCTTAGCCGAGCCGATTCAAAATACAGCATCGCGTCTTCGTTTAACGGCCACGCATTGTGCACAAAGGCATTGCTGTTTGTGTGCCGAAGCACATGCTGGTAAGCCCCCGAAAATTGCCATGTTTTGTAATTAAATGCAACAGCACCGATCAGGTCGGTGCTACCCAGGCCGGGCTGGTAGGGCATGGGCAGTGGCAACTGGTTTATGCTGCGATCCGTTTTTCCGGTTGCCAGTTTGGTCAAAACCGAAAAACGAAGCATGGTATTTTTACGGATATTTTTTGTCCATGAAAACCCTGCCGTAATATCACCCATGCCTTGCGCGGTACCAAGGTTCCCGGTTGCATAGCTGTAAGGCATTTTTACCTGGAAGCGTATGTTTTTAACGAGCATCAATTCCGCTTCGGGCACAACCTGGAAAACAGATACACCCTGTTCGCCCAGTCCCCAGCTCCCAGTAATGCGGAGCATGTTGCGGCGCAGCGAATCGGTAGCGCCGTCAGCAGGCGCATCGGTTTGTCCCGGTGCGGTGCATATTCCGGCATCGCTGCAGCCCTGTGCGGCAAGCAGGCGGGACAGGCAAAGCATCGCGAAGAAGAAAATACATTTGAGGGTTTTCATGCCCGTGCAGATTTTTTAAAGAAACGTGCCATAAACGCAAACATGTTTTTACGGTGAATAAAAACCGTTACTGCACCACATACCAGCACAATCAGTGCATAATAAAACAATTGTCCGCCATCGCCCATCACGTCAATGCCGAGTTTGGTGAAGTGAAAAAACACTGCACCGCTCATCAGCCCGACAGCACCGGCAGCACCCATCCATGCGGTAGCCGGAACCAGGAGAAGCAAAGCAGCAATAAGTTCACCGATACCAATGCCGATGCGCCCCCACGGCTCCATGCCCAATGTACTGAAAATATAAACGGATTCAGGAGCGCCGCTGAATTTGAAGTACAGCGTTTGCAGCATGATGAGCGCTGCAACGATGCGCAGGCTCCACGAAATGATTGATGTTGTTTTGTTCATGGCGTTGTTATTTGGAAATAAATCCGGTCCAGTTTTTATCGGCTTTGATTTTTAATGCAGCTTCGTTTGCATTCCACGACTTGAGCGTGTTGGTGAAATAGAAATTGTAAAACAGGTACGTTTTTCCGTTAATCACTTTGAAGGTTTCGGGATCAACTTCTACCTTTTCACCGGTCTGCCCCATTGCATACGCGCACCAGCCGCCGTAAGCCGGTTCGTATTTTTCAGGCGAAACGAGAAACAGTTTACGGTTGGCATCAGAAGAAAAACGATAAGTAACGCCTTTGTAAACGCTGCTGTACGTTGCGCTGCCTTCAACAGCCTTGTGTTGTGCCTGGTAGGCTACCGGGTCGTAACCCTGTATGGCCAGCCCGTTTTTGGCCAGGTTGAATTGTTTTTTGCGGGTCGCATCTTCCTGTGCGTTGGCATAAACCACGGGAAGCAACAACAGGATAAGCAGGTGTATGATTTTCATAACAGCAGTTGTAATGTACACTGCAAAGGACGGTGAACGCGTCCGGGCAAATTGTCCGCTAACCGACAACGGTGTATTTTTTTAACAAAACCGGGGCGATTTTGCAGAAAGCTTAAACAGAACGGATGTGCGGGGCAACACCTGTTCCGGCGCATTTTTTAAACAAAAGTTAATAGTATCTTTGCGCCCATGCCAACCACGGCCCGAAAGCAGCTTTCCGGTAAATCGCTTATCCTGGCTACTCGTCCTTTTGCACAAGAAGTACGCTGGAAAAGCTGGTATTATACGCTTTCCACGCTGGTCATCCTGCTTGGGCTGTTTGCAGGCACCATCTGGCTTCCGCATATATTGCTGCGCATTGCTTCCAGCATCCTCGCCGGTTTAACCGTGGTCCGTTTTTTTGTTATTTACCACGATCACCAGCACCACGCTATTCTTAACCGTTCCAAAATTGCCGATGCGATTTTTACCGTTTTCGGACTTTACATTCTTGCACCGACAAGCATCTGGAAACGTTCGCATGATTACCATCATAAACACAATTCCAAACTGTTCGGGGCCAGCATCGGTTCGTACCCGGTTTATACGCGGCATAAATTTGAAACGGTAAGTGCAGCTGAACGGCGGGGTTATCTTTTCACACGGCATCCGCTTACTATTTTTGCGGGTTATCTGTCCATGTTCCTCATCGGTATGTGTGTGGATTCGTACCGCAGCAACCCATCCAAACACAAAGATTCGCTCGTGGCGATTATTATTCATGTAATTGCCAGCGCCTGCATTTTCTGGTTTGCAGGCTGGCAGGTTTTTCTGCTTACGTGGATTGTTCCTTACTTCGTGGGTTGCGGACTGGGTGCGTATTTGTTTTATGCGCAGCACAATTTTCCGGGCGTTACGTTTCATGTTAAAAACGACTGGACGTATGAAGGTGCCGCGATGGAATCATCCAGCTACATGAAAATGAACATCGTGATGCGTTGGTTTACGGCAAACATCGGGTATCATCACATTCACCACATCAATTCGCGCATTCCGTTTTACCGCCTGCCCGAAACCATGGCCGCTATTCCCGAACTACAGCAGGCCAAAACCACGAGTCTGAACCCGGTTGAAATGTGGCGTTGCCTGCGGCTCAAAATCTGGGATCCGGAAAAAGGGATGCTGATGGCGCGCTGATAGGATTGTACCGTTTTTCACCCTAAATTGCAGTTCAACTTCCGTTTATGCGCAGGCTTAACCTCCTCCTGTTTTTTGTAGTATTATCAGCGGGACTGTTTGCCCAGGCTGACACGGCATTTAAACCCCGCTACGCCAAACAACCATTTTACGGTTCATACGGCTTCGCACACACCGTTAAGGGCCATGTACTGCCCATCAGCGGGGCGCAGACTGCAGTCGGTGTAAATATTGCAGGGCTGTTTCATACCAAATGGATTCTCGGTGCATGCGTGGAATGGCGCGTGGCCAAAGCATTCGGTATGAACAGGCGTTACGATAAAATCCGTGGTGATGTGATTGAAAACCTAATTCAAAGCCAGCCCGGTTTAACCGACAGCACCCGCGTTGATTTTTTATTTGATGCGTTTAATGGTATGCCGGGCGGAAATTCATTTTACGGCGGGCGTTTTTTTGGAAGCAACCATTATCGTTACGGTATCATCATCAGTCCTTTCCCGGATAGTTACGGCGGGCTGATGCTGACGATAAAACGTGGTGCAAATGGGCTGCCCGTGCACGGAGCGTATGGCATAACCGCATTGAAATACGAAGCCGAAGATTATATTTTCCTGTCTGTGCCCGTTGACCTCGGCCTGGAACTCACCTGCAAACCCTTCCTGTTTTTGCATGAACGCGCCGAAGCGCATTGGTACGATGCAATCAGTCAGAACCTGTTGCTTTCCGTTTACTGGGATCACATTTCAATGGAGCGTGCAACATTCAACGGTGCACCGCTCCGCAATTTCGTGGATGCTCCTTTTTTTGAAAAAAACGGATCTGACGATCATTTCGGGGTGAAGCTTGCTTTTGGGTATTATTAAGACAGCTTCCGTTTTCCAAAACATGTTTTGAAATTGTAACCATAAAGAACCACGCGGGCAGGTCAGGTCGAGTTTTTTTCTGATTTTTCATCAGAAAAAAGTATCGGGACCGTGCGGTGGATTTCCCCGCGCGCCTGGTCTCGATACATCACGCGCAGCGTGACACCCGACCTGACGGCGCACTACATTAATCATCCCAATTCGATACATCACGCGCAGCGTGCCACCCGACCCGACGGCGGATATTTTATCTCAGATCCGATTGCGGTACTCCATTCAAACGCTGCAACACCCCCTCAAACTGTTGCCGGATCAAATCATTCCGCAAATTTCCGATGCTTCCGATATGCGTGTGCTGTAAATCGGTTTCCGGCACAAACGTTCCGCTTTCAATGGCCATGCCCACTGCGCGGTACGCATCGCGGAAAGGAACACCTTGCAAAACGAGCGCGTTCACATTCTCCACGCTGAACATGTATTTA
The DNA here is from genome assembly GCA_943372645.1 of Chitinophaga pinensis. Taxonomy (GTDB): domain Bacteria; phylum Bacteroidota; class Bacteroidia; order Palsa-965; family Palsa-965; genus VBWE01. Next base: position 83,166 of record CALRZN010000012.1, read on the forward strand.
TAACGTTCGTCTTCGTGCAGGTTGTCTTTCACCGAAATGCGTTCCAGCATCAGTTGCGTCATCTGCAGGCAATCATTTAATGTGGCAAATGCGGGAAAAATCAGCTCTTTCGTCAGCTGCAGATCGCGGTGATACCCCGAAGGCAGGTTGGTGAGCAGCAGCGCAAATTCGTTAGGCAGTGCCTGCAGGCGGTTGCAGCGGGCGCGGATGAGCTCAAACACATCCGGATTTTTTTTGTGCGGCATAATGCTGCTGCCGGTGGTCAGTTCATCCGGGAAGGAAATGAATCCGAAATTCGGACCGAGGTACAGGCAGCAGTCCATGGCGAAGCGGCTGAGTGTGGCGGCAATGGCGGCGAGTGCGATGGCGGCTGTTTTTTCACTTTTGCCGCGGGTCATTTGTGCGTACACCACGTTCACATTCAGCGCAGCAAAACCGAGTGTGTCAGTAGTCATTTCGCGGTCAACCGGAAACGATGCGCCATATCCGGCCGCGGAGCCGAGCGGATTTTTGTTTGCCACGCGGTGTGCGGCCAGCAGCAGTTCCAGGTCATCGCACAGGCTTTCGGCATACGCGCCAAACCACAGCCCGAACGACGAAGGCATAGCCACCTGCAGGTGCGTGTAACCCGGCATTATTTTTTCGCGGTGGGTGTCGCTCAGCGTGAGCAGCAGGTTAAACAGGTGCTGCACCTGCTGCGCCGTTTGTTCCAGCTGATCTTTCAGATACAATTTGATCGCGGTAAGTACCTGGTCGTTGCGCGAACGCGCCGCGTGAATTTTTTTGCCCGTTTTGCCCAGCGCGCGTGTAAGATCGAGCTCCAGCTGCGAATGGCAATCTTCCGATCCGGGTTCAATCTGCCACGTGCCGTTTTTAATACGTTCGCTGATCTGCTGCAGTTCGTTTTCAATGGCTGCAAATTCAGCAGCGGTAAGCAAACCGATTTTGCACAGCATGGCCGCATGCGCCAGCGAAGCCTGTACATCGTAAGGCGCAAGCAGCAGGTCGTATGCACGGTCGTTGCCCGCAGTGAATGTGTGTACTGCGCTGTGTGCGGTTTTGTTTTTCTGCCAGAGGGTGGAAGGTGTGTTCATTCAGATGCGTGTGAGTTTGTTCAGCAGTTCGATGTACAGCGTTATGCCGTTTTCAATTTCGTGGATATAAATAAATTCATCCGCACTGTGCGAACGCGCCGAATCGCCGGGGCCCATTTTTAAAGAAGGAAACGGGATAAGCGCCTGGTCCGAAGTGGTGGGCGATCCGTAACACGATAACCCCAGCGCCACACCGGCCTGCACAAGCGGGTGCGCAGGCGGAATGGAGGAGGAGCGCATACGCATGGAGCGCGGCGTAATGCTGCACGAAACATGTGCGCGAATGGTTTCGAGAATTTCTTCGTGCGTATACCATTCGTTGATGCGGATGTCAACCGTAAAATGGCATTCAGCAGGAACCACGTTGTGTTGCGATCCGCTGTTGATTTGTGTAACACTCATTTTTACCGGGCCGAGCAATTCCGAAACCTTTTCAAAACGGTACTGCTGAAACCAACTGATGTCCGGCAGCGCCTCGTAAATTGCATTGATGCCTTCTTCGCGCGCAGCATGCCCGGCTTTGCCATGTGCAACACAATCCAGCACAAGCAATCCTTTTTCGGCAACGGCAAGTTGCATCTGCGTCGGTTCACCTACTATTGCAAAATCTACTGCACCGATTTTTTCCAGCACCGATTCAATGCCGTTGGGCCCGGAGTTTTCTTCTTCGGCCGTAGCCGCAAAAATTAAATTGAACGGAGCATCAGCAGCATGATAAAAATGCACAAAGGTTGCCAGCAACGCCACCAGCGCGCCGCCCGCGTCGTTGCTGCCGAGTCCGTAGAGCTTTCCGTTTTCGGTTGTTGCTTCAAACGGGTTGCGCGTGTATGCCGGGTTCGGTTTCACCGTATCGTGGTGCGAATTGAGCAGCACCACCGGTAACGCCGCTTTGAAATTCCTGCTGCGTGCAATGATGTTGTTGCCATACTGTTCTGCCGCAATGCCATAGTGCAGCAGCTGTTCCGTTATCAGTTGCGCAGTAACCACTTCCTGCCCGCTGAAGGATGGTGTTTCAATTAAGCGGGCAAGCAGTGCCAGTGCGTCGCGCTGCAGCTGCGGAATGACGGGTATGGTTTGAACAAGCATCTTAATTCAGGATTACGGTTTTCGGATCAGCAGCAGTGCCGCCGATATATTGCGGGTGCATAATGTACACCTGCTGCACCCCGGCCTGTTTTGCCTGCAGGGCGTTTGTCAGTTTCGGCAACATGCCTTTGCTTATAATGCCCTGCTGCTGCAACGTTTCAAAATCGGCCGCTGAAAGTTCCGCGATCACGGAGTGTTCATCGTTTATGTTTTTCAGCACGCCGTTTTTTTCAAAACAATACACCAGCGTGGTTTCAAAATGCGCCTGCATGGCCGTCGCAATGGCTGCGGCAATGGTGTCTGCATTTGTATTGAGCAGTTGGCCTGCGCCGTCGTGTGTAACCGGCGCAATTACCGGCACATAATTTTGCTCCAGCAGTTGCAGCAGCAGCATGTCATTCACACTTCCCGGAAAGCAGTCGCCCACAAAACCATAATCCACTTCCGCGTTTTCGCGTTTGCGGGTTTGCAGCAGGTTGCCGTCAGCACCGCACAGCCCGAAGGCGTTACAGCCCGCGGCCTGCAGTTTGGCCACAACGGTTTTGTTAATGTTTCCTGCATATACCATAGTAATAATTTCCAGCGTGGCTGCATCGGTAATGCGGCGGCCATTAACGAGTTGTGATGCAATGCCGAGTTTTTCACACAGCGCTGTTGCACTGCGTCCGCCACCGTGTACAATGATTTTGTAACCGGGCAGTGCAACGGTTTTTTCTGCCAGCAGTTGCAGCTGTGCAGCATCTTCAATCAATGCACCGCCGGTTTTAATAATCGTGAGTTTTTTCATAATGCATTTACCGTTTCGTGTTGCATCGCGTTTTGTGTTTGTGGCAGTCCTTCCAGCATCCGTTTTAAAACAGCCATCGCCGCAAACACACGGTTGGCGGCCTGTTCGGTAACAAGCGACCGGTTGCTGTCGAGCAATGCCGCTGATAATTCCACATCGCGGCGCACGGGCAGGCAATGCATGATTTTCGCATCGGGCGCGTTGTGCAGTTTGCCTGGCGTAAGCATCCACGATGCATCGTCGTATGTTTTTCCGTAGTCGTTAGACGATGACCAGTTTTTTACATACACAAAATCAGCATCGGCGAGTGCTTCGTCCTGGTTGTGTGTAATGGTTGCGCCTGCGGTGTAATCTGCGCAGAGTTCCATGCCCGGCGGATGCGCGATGGTCAGATCCATTTCAGCGGCCAGTATCCATTCTGCAAACGAATTGGCAACGGCCTGCGGCAGCGCTTTCACATGCGGCGCCCAGGTGAGCACTACTTTCGGTTTGGGTTTTACCGCGTGCGATTGAATTGTGATCAGATCAGCAAGGCTCTGCAGCGGGTGCAGCGTGGCTGATTCGAGGCTGAGTACCGGCGTTTTGCAGTGATGCAGGAATTTTACAAATGTATGTTCGCTGTAATCGGTTGCGCGGTCGTGCAGCTCCGGGAAACTGCGCAGCCCGATGATGTCGCAGTACTGCCCGAGCACCGCTGCTGCTTCGCGGATGTGTTCCACCTTGCTGCCGTTCATCACCGCGCCGTCTTCCAGTTCCAGTGCCCAGCCGTCTTTATCCATGTTCATGGCCAATACGTTCATGCCCAGCAGCTGCGCGGCTTTCTGTGTGCTGAGGCGTGTGCGCAGGCTCGGGTTCATAAAAAACAACCCCAGTGTTTTATTTAATCCCGCATCGCGGTGTGCAAACGGGTTCTGCTTCAGCGCGATGGCTTCGGCAACAAGCGCATGTACATCATGCACATCGTGTACGGTGGTGAAATGTTTCATCGGTTTTTAAACTAAAACAGGTTTGGTTTGAAGCACAGTTGAAAACGCATCGAGAAAAACATCCGCTTCCGTTTGCCCGATGGTAAGCGCAGGAAGTAAACGGATCGTTTGTTTGTCGCCCGAAAAGCCGGTGAAAATATGGTGTTCTTCCAGCAGGCGTTTGCGGATTGCAGCACCATTGGCGTTGGTGTTTATCCCGATCATCAGCCCGCGGCCACGCACCTGTTTTACACCGGGCATGTTTTTCAGTGCAGCAGTAAGGTAATCGCCCATGCGTTGCGCGTTCTCCACCAGGTTTTCGGTTTCAATGATTTCGAGCACGGCCAGTGCCGCCGCGCAGGCGAGGTGATTGCCGCCGAAAGTGGTTCCCAGCAAACCGTGTCTTGCTTCGAAATGCGGCGCGATCAACACACCGCCTGCCGGGAACCCATTGCCCATGCCTTTTGCTATTGTGATCAGATCAGGCACAATGCCTGCAAACTGGTGCGCGAAAAAACGGCCTGTGCGCCCGTAACCGGATTGTACTTCATCAAGAATAAGTACAATGCCGTATGCATCACACAATGTGCGGAGCTTTTGCATAAAGGCCGTATCCGGAACCTGTATGCCGCCCACGCCCTGTATGCCTTCGATGATTACCGCGCATACCGTTTCGTCAAGCCCGCTTTCAAGTGCGTTGCTGTCGTTGAACGGCAGTATCACCACATCGTGCTGCGCATTGAGCGCGGCAATGAGCGAAGAATCATCCGTGGCAGCAACGGCAGCCGATGTACGTCCGTGAAACGAACCGCTGAACGCCACAATTTTTTTACGGTTGTTTTCAAACGAAGCCAGTTTCAGCGCATTTTCATTTGCTTCTGCGCCGCTGTTGCAGAGGAAAAGCGCGTAATCATCGTAACCACTCATCACGCCTAATTTCTCCGCCAGTTTTTCCTGCAGGCTGTTCTGCACCGCGTTGGAATAAAACGCAATGTTTTTCAGCTGTGCGTTCAGGCGGCGCACATAATGCGGGTGTGCGTGTCCAACGGAAATTACCGCATGGCCCCCGTAAAAATCGAGGTAGCGTTGGCCGTTTTTGTCGGTAATCCACGAGCCGGCAGCTTTTACCGGTTCAATGTTGTACAGCGGATAAACGTCGAATGGTTTCATCGTTTTTGTTTTTTAGAATGCAACAGCTTTAAATTGTAAACCGGTTTTTTCCGGCAATGCAAAAAGCAGGTTCATGTTCTGCACCGCCTGCCCCGATGCACCTTTTAGCAGGTTGTCAATTACACTGGTGATAAAAATGCGTTTGCCCTGTTTAGTGATGTGCAGCAAACATTTGTTGGTATTCACCACCTGTTTGAGGTGAACGGGCTCGTCGCTGATCCACACAAACGGATGCGTTGCGTAATAACTGCGATACCCTTCGCGCAATGTTTCTGCGGTTCCGTCATACTCAAAATACACACCGGCCAGGATGCCACGTGTAAACGCGCCGCGGTATGGAATGAAACACAGTTCGTGTGCAAAATCCGGTTGCAGCTGCAAAATGCTTTCGCCGATTTCGCCGAGATGCTGATGCTGCAACGCCTTGTATGCAGAACTGTTGCCGCTGCGCCAGCTGTAATGCGATGTTTCGCTGAACGCCTGTCCGGCGCCTGTAGAACCGGTTGTTGCCGAAATATGCACATCGCCCTGCAGCAGGTGTTGCTGTGCAGCCGGAAGTAACGCAAGCTGAATGGCGGTCGCAAAACAGCCGGGATTGGCAATGTGTTTTGCCGTGCGGATGTTTTCGCGGTTCAGTTCGGGCAGGCCGTATACAAAATCCAGCGCTGTATTTTTCAGGCGAAAATCCTGGCTCAGATCAATGATGTGTTTTGCGGCCGGCAGCGTTCCATCTTCCTGCATTTTCCGCGCTTCGCCATGTCCTGCACACAGGAACAGCACATCCATATTTCCGTTTATTGTTTCCGAAAAAACAAGATCCGTTTCTCCTGCAAGATCGCCGTGCACTAACCACACCGGCTTGCCCGCCTGGCTGCGGCTTTGTGCAAAAACAATATCTGCGTTTGGATGCAGCAGCAAAATGCGGAGCAGTTCACCGCCCGTGTAACCGGCTGCACCCATGATGCCGATGGTTATTTTTTCAGTCATGGAGCAGTTCTTTTTCAGCAACAGCGTTTACCTGGTGCCAGATTTTTACCGGGTTCGCAAATATTTTCGAGAAGCCTTTTACGTCTTCGCCGGTCCATGCGCGGTTCATTTCGCCGTAGCTGCCGAAACGCGATTGCATGAGGTCGTGCGCCGATGAAATACCGTCAACGGTAAACCGGTACGGATGCAGCATGAGGAACACCTCACCCGAAACAAGCTGCTGCGTGCTTTCGAGAAACGTTTCGATATCGCGCATCACCGGGTCGAGGTACTGGCCTTCGTGCAGCCAGTTGCCGTACCACGACGCGAGCTGTTCTTTCCACCAGAGCTGCCACTTGGTGAGCGTATGTTTTTCCAGCGCGTGGTGCGCTTTGATCACCAGCAGGGGCGCGGCCGCCTCAAACCCCACGCGGCCCTTGATGCCGATGATGGTGTCGCCGGTGTGTATATCACGGCCGATGCCGTACGGCGCAGCAATGACCTGCAGTGCAGCGATTGCTTCTGCCGGATGTGAAAACGTTTGATCGTTCACCGCAACAAGTTCACCGCGTTCAAATCGCAATGTTACTTTTTCGCTGCCTGTTTTTTCCATCGCTGTGGGGTACGCCGTTTCCGGCAGCGGGTGCGCGGAGGTGAGTGTTTCGCGTCCGCCGACAGAGGTGCCCCAGATGCCTTTGTTGATGGAATAGGCCGCTTTCGCTGCATTCACTTCAATGCCTTCGGCACGCAGCAGTTCTATTTCCGCTTCGCGCGACAGTTGCAGGTCGCGGATGGGTGTGATGATTTCTACTCCCGGCAGCAGGATGTCGAAAATCATATCGAAACGCACCTGGTCGTTGCCCGCGCCGGTGCTGCCGTGTGCGATGGCATCGGCTCCGGTTGTTTTTGCGAACTCCGCGATGAGCATGGCCTGCGTGATGCGTTCGGCGCTCACCGAAAGCGGGTAGGTGTCGTTTTTCAGCACGTTACCGAACACGAGAAAACGGATGCATTTTTCGTAGTAGTGCTTAACGCCGTCAATCACCTGCCACGAGGCCACACCGAGTTCATCCGCACGAATACCGATGGCGTCCAGCTCGTCTTCGCTGAAGCCGCCCGTGTTAATGGTTACCGCGTGTACGGTGTAACCCTGTTTGCGCAGCCACACCGCGCAGAAACTGGTATCGAGTCCGCCGCTGAAGGCGAGAACAACCTGTTTGCTGTTTTTCATGTTCGTTAAAAAAATAAAGTGTGTAATACTTTTTTGCTTTTTTCTGCCGGGCGAAGCAGTACGTGTTTTTTAAAACGCAGCCAGCGTTCGTACAGGCGCGAATGTTTTTTGAAATCTTCGCGCGGTGTTTCGGTTTTCACCGTTACATCGTTCGGATCATACAGCATGGCGGTGCACAGGCAGTTTTTGCGGCCCTTGCTCATCAGTATTTCAAAATTTACGCAGCTGGTGCAGCCGCTCCAGAACGCATCATCGTCAGTGAGTTCCGAATACGTTACCGGCTCGTAGCCCAGTTCCGAATTGATTTTCATCACGGCCAGCCCGGTGGTGAGTCCGAATATTTTTGCTTCCGGGTATTTGCTGCGCGAGAGTTCAAACACTTTTTGTTTGATGGCACGCGCAAGGCCGCTCTTGCGGAACGCCGGCGATACGATGAGGCCGGAGTTGGCCACGTACTGCCCGTGTCCCCAGGTTTCGATGTAACAGAAGCCGGCCCATTCGCCATCGGACGAAAAAGCGATTACGGCTTTTCCTTCGCGCATTTTCTGCGCCACATATTCCGGCGAACGTTTGGCAATACCGGTGCCCCGCGCACGGGCGGAAGCTTCCATTTCGTTGCAGATGGTTTCCGCAAAATAAATATGCGGTTCGGCTGCAACCACTACCGAAAAGGCAATAGGCTGTTGCATAGCTGCTGTTTTTTCGCCTGCTGTTTCAGAACAGGCAATAAGACATACGTTTTGCAGCTGGTGCTGCAAAACGGTTTAAAAAAGTAAACGGATCGGAATTAAATTGTCAGCGTACGACAATCATAGAAAGCTGCGTCCGGCTCAGGGACGCGGCGTAAACGGGCAACGTCGCGGATAACCAGCGGTTGATCCGGGAACAATTAATGCCACACGGCCTGCGGCGGCCGGCTTAACCGAGTTGTCTGCACAACTCACAAAGAAAAACGGTTGCTTCATTTCTGCTACCTATTCTGTGTTGGTTTATTTTTTTGAAGGGCGCAAATGTTTAAAAAAAAGAAACACGATGCAACACTTTGCGAAAATAATTTGAGCAGATTGTATTTTTAAATTGTAGTTCCATGGCGGATGTGGCGTTATTGCTGCGATTGCGGGCAACACGCTGGATTGGGAATGAATAGCTGCACTTCCTGTTTTACCGTACGATAACTTTGGCATGCAGCATCACGTCAGGGTAAAGCGCCTGAACAGTGTAAATACCGGCAGGCCAGTTGGTGGTTCCAATGACTTCGTGAGTGGAAGACGAAGTGCGTTCAAGTACAAGTTCCCCCAATAAGTTGTAGACGCGAAGAATACCGACACCTGTTTTGTTTTCGGGCAGCAGCAGATTCAACTCGCCCGATACAGGATTTGGAAAACACTCCATTTTACCGGCCAGATGTTGGTTTTCAGCAATTGCATTTAAGGTTGTGTCAATAACAAGGAATGACCCCATCATACCATCATCTTCGTGATGCAGCAGGTGACAATGATACATATACGGAACAGAATCATCTGCAAAATCTTCAAAGCGCGTGATGAAACGCACACTGTCGCCGGGCGGTACAAGAACCACGTCTTTTAACCCGCGCTGCGATGGTGGCGGTGGATTTCCGGCAATGTCAACAATATAAAATTCAACATCATGAATGTGAAACGGATGCGCTACCATGGTTTTGTTGTGCAGTGTCCAGATTTCCGTAGTATTCAGGTAAACAATTTCGTTTATCGAATCCATGTCGAAGAAATGCCGGTTAATACCGAACGGACCTTCGGCCATGTTTGGTGTGACAAATACTTCCGACAAGGTGTCCAGAACAAACTGGCGGTTTACGGTTGCTGAAGAAACCAGCCAGGGCGAATGTGGAACGAGTGTTTGCGGGATGGTTGTAACCGGGTTTACGGTGGGACTACCCACACGGATTTCCAGCAGGTTATAGTCTGCGCCGTTGAGCGGGTTAAGGTAATAATCCGGAATCTGGTTTAACGCGTCACCGACGGAATCAGCACCCATTACGCCGTGCGGAAGTTCCGATCCGTAATTCACCAGGAAAACGGTGTCGTTCAGCAGGGCTGAAAGATCGACAAGTATTTCAGATCGTTCACCATTCGAAAGGCGAAGCCGGTTCAGCGTGGTACTGGTGTCGAGCAGCCCTCCATCTGTTCCGATCAGTTCAAAATTCATGTTGTTGGAAAAACCAAACATAAAACTGCGGTCAGATGAACCATTGAGCAAACGAAGCCGCACTACCTGCGCCGGCGCATCGAGATACGGATCAACAATCCCGTTCACCATCGGCAACGTGTCGTAGGCCGTAGAAATGGCTATCTGGTTCAGGATGTCGAAACTTTTGGTTTGAACAATGATGGGGAAATCATCAACTCCATAAGTACGTGGAAGTACGAGTGCGTTTTCTGCACTGTCACGGATAATGATCATGCCTGCGAGTCCTTTGGAAACATGCAGATCTGTTTTTCCTTCCCCGTGCGGATGATACCAGAATGTGCCGGCATTATTCAGTATGCGGAACGACGGGCTCCATGTACTGTTCTGGAGAATCAGCTGGTGTGGTCCGCCATCGTCCATGGCCGGCACGTGAAGCCCATGCCAATGCATGGTAGTTGAATTACCACTACCTGTGAGTGTGTTCGTAACGTTTAATGTAACGGTATCCCATTTGTTAAAGATCAGTGTGGGAGCAAGCAGCGGGCCATTGATTCCGTAGGTTGGTGTGTTGACATTTGGGAAAAATTGCGTTGTGCCGTTCTGAACCGTGAGGTTAAATGTTGTTCCGCTTAACGCAGGGGGAATCGCTAAAGAATTCTGTGCCGCAAGAACTGCAGTAATTCCGATGCTGAAGAAAAGAAGGATTTTTTTCATCACGTTTTAAGGAAATAAAAATATTGTGTTTGTTTTTTCCCCGTTTTGTCAATTATGCTGACGAAATATATTGCTGAAGGAATTTCCGGAACCGGAATTTCTTTTTGCCGGGCGGTAAAAAATCCGGAAGTTATTGTTTGGCCGGAGAGCGTTGTAACCGAATAGGTATATGAACCGTGTTCTCCGGTTACCAGGAGCAGCGTATTTTCAAATGCAACCTGTTGCACCAGGAAGGCAGCCGGTAAAGGTGTTTCAGCCATACCTGCAGGACCGGCCGAAATAATCCAGGAAAGTGTGTCGCGCAGTGCAGGTGTATTCACGTCCCATACGGCATAGCGTACGGTTGCAATTCCCGGGATATTCAGCGGATCAATGGCCACCGAAAGCAAACCGTAATCGCCGGCGAAAACCGTATCCATGATTCCGTTTGCAGGAAACCCGGTGAAACAGTTTCCGAGATCGCAGAGATCGGCAATCCATCCTTGGGGAATAGTTACAGAAAGCTGTTCCCATCCGAGCCGGATGTAACTGCCTGTGGTGTTGTGCTGCTCAATGATGAAGTGACTGTACGTATTATAAGGTGCAGCCGCCACGATGCTGTCCGAAGGTGCAATCGTATAGGTTTGTGCAGGCAATACAACGGGCACCATACCCGCAAGCATGGCAACCCGTTGTATGAATGATATGTGTTTGAATAACCGCACGCTTTGTTTTAATGGGTAACTGTAAACTTATGGTTCGCGGTTTTATCGCCCGAACGCATGCGGATAAAATACACGCCATTGCTGTATGTACCTGTCGGAACGGTAACGCGGATTGTTCCGGCAACAGCTTGTTCGTTATAAATGGTGGCAACAACTTTGCCGAGTATATCCACCACTTCCAGTTTCAGATCGGTGTTTTGTTTTACGGTCATGGAAACTGTCATTTCCTGTGCAGCCGGGCTCGGGAAAAGTTTTACGCCGGTAATTACATTACTCAGCTCATTCACGCCCGACGGATTGAGCAGGTTCAGGATCGAGTCGCGCATAATGGTTGTATCACTTGTGCTGAAACTGAGTGTGGAAAATAACACACGGTGATCGGTTCCGCCCACGAGCACCACAGTTGGCATACCGAAGCCGCCATAGTATGCCACCTGTGCAGCGCCGCTGTCCATAGGTGCATATAGCGACAGGTTGTTGTTCGTTACCCACGATACCGAGTAGGAGCAGGTAGTTGAATTCTGGAACGGAAATGCATACGCTTTCACCATGCCGGGATAGGTATTCATAATGTTATTGGCCATGGTCTGGATTTTCTGCGCGGGAGGCGGGCAGGAACCGCAGTTGGGCATGTAATAGAACAATACAACGGCTTTGCCGGCATTCAGGTCGGCGTACAGGTCAACTGCATTGTTGTTGCAGTCCACACCGCTGAACTGCATGGCGGTCTGCTGTGCATTGGCGGAAAGCAATGCCAGCATGGCAAGTGTTACGGATAAGAAATATTTTTTCATGTTTTTAAGTTATTAAGTTGATATGAATTGATGGAATAGCAAACGAAGAAATAAGACATCGCCGCATGATTGCAGTAACGCAGGAACAACTGCAGATATAAAGACAGCCGCAGCCGTTCACGCGTTTTGCGGAAATGCCGGGAACTTTTTGAAAATCAGATACGGAAAATACAGTAGAGCAGAAGCCTGTCTGTGCCTCCGGCTCGTATGGGTGGTGTGTAAAAACGAGGAGTCCACGCAGTTTGCAGTGTTCCTGCAGATGATACAGTAACAGTACCGGTTATTGCCGGAAGAAGTTTAAATGCAGCTGTGCTGAGTTCGGGCTTATCGGCCAGCTGGTGCTCGGTATGCAGTTTGAAACTGATGTGCTTGTCGGTGCAGCACCCTTTTTTCATCGGCTTTTTTGCCTTTTTGCAGCAACAGCCTTTGTGTGCAGAACCGGCGAATGAAATTCCGTTGAGTTTGTTTGCGCAGAAATGAAGATTAAGCGCAGTGCCTGAAACAGCAAAGACGTAAAAAAATAAAGACAGGAAAAGAATAAACCGTTTCATTGCCCGATAAAGATAGGATTAATGTGCTGAAAATCAAATAGCCCGGCTTTAAAACCGGGTGACGGTAGTCAGGTTTCTGCCGGAAGCCTTTCAGGGTGCGGTGTTTCAGCCCGGGCTGCCGGGTTTGTACTGGCGGAATTCCTATATTTGTTTACGATTAAATCAAGCCGTCAGCTGTATGTCACGCATCACCTCCCTCGCACACTACGAATCCGAATATCAAAAATCAATAACCGATCCTGAAAATTTCTGGGCCGATAAAGCCGCTGCCTTTACCTGGCGCAAAAAATGGGACCGCGTGCTCGAATGGAATTTCGATCAGCCCGATGTGCGCTGGTTTGGCGGCGGGCAATTAAACATTACCGAAAACTGTCTTGATCGTCACCTCACACAGCGTGGCGAACAGGTGGCTTTTTACTGGGAACCGAACGATCCGACTGAAGCAAGCAAAAGTTATACATATAATCAGCTGCACGCCGAAGTGTGCCGCTTTGCCAATGTGCTGAAAGCAAAAGGCGTGAAAAAAGGCGACCGCGTGTGCATTTACATGCCCATGATTCCGGAACTGGCCGTGAGTGTACTCGCCTGCGCGCGCATCGGTGCCATACACACTGTGGTGTTTGCCGGTTTTTCTGCCAACGCATTGGCCGGGCGCATTCAGGATTGCGACTGCGTACTGGTGATTACCAGCGATGGCGCATACCGCGGTGCAAAAGCCATCCCGGTAAAAGAAGTGGTGGATGAAGCGTTGCTTACCTGTCCGTCGGTAAAAACTTCCATCGTTTACAAACGCACCGGTACCGCTGTTACCATGCAGCCCGGCCGCGACTACTGGTGGCACGACGAAATGGCGAACGCATCTGCAACCTGCGAAGCAGAAACGATGGAGAGCGAAGACCTGCTGTTCATTCTTTATACCTCCGGATCAACCGGCAAACCGAAAGGCGTTGTACACACCTGCGGCGGTTATATGGTTTATACCGATTACACATTCCGCAATGTTTTTCAGTATAATGAAAACGAAATTTTCTGGTGTACGGCCGACATCGGCTGGATTACCGGCCACTCCTATATTGTTTACGGTCCGCTGCTGGCCGGTGCAACATCCATCATGTTTGAAGGCGTGCCCACGTTTCCGGATGCGGGGCGTTTCTGGCAGGTGATTGATAAATACCAGGTGAATATTTTTTACACCGCGCCCACCGCCATCCGCGCACTCGAAGCTGCCGGGCTTGATTTTGTTACACCGTATAAACTCGATTCGCTGCGCGTGCTCGGTTCAGTAGGTGAACCGATTAACGTGGAAGCCTGGGAATGGTACCACGAAAATATCGGCAAGGGCCGCTGCCCGATTGTAGATACCTGGTGGCAAACCGAAACCGGTGGCATTTTAATTTCACCGATAGCCGGCATTACCAAAACAAAACCGGGTTTTGCAACATTGCCCTTGCCCGGTGTGCAGCCCGTGCTGGTGGATGAAAAAGGAAACATCCTGGAAGGCAACGGTGTGGAAGGAAACCTCTGTATCCGTTTTCCGTGGCCGTCCATCATCCGCACCACGTACGGCGATCACGAACGCTGCAGGCTGAATTATTTTGCAACATACAAGGGATTGTATTTTACCGGCGACGGCTGCCGCCGCGATGAAGACGGTTATTACCGCATTACCGGCCGCGTAGATGATGTGATCAATGTTTCCGGTCACCGCATCGGCACCGCAGAAGTGGAAAGCGCCATCAACATGCACGGCGAAGTGGTGGAAAGCGCGGTGGTAGGTTATCCGCACGACATCAAAGGACAAGGTATTTATGCATTCGTTATAAGTACAAATCCCGATGCGGATATTGATGTGATCCGCAAAGACATTCTCGCCGAAGTAACCAAAATCATCGGACCGATAGCAAAGCCGGATAAAATACAGGTAGTGCGCGGCCTGCCGAAAACGCGTTCGGGAAAAATTATGCGCCGCATTTTGCGCAAAATTGCCGAAGGTGAAACCAGTAACCTCGGCGATACAAGTACACTGCTCGATCCGTCGGTGGTGGATGAAATTGTTGCAGGAGCAATTAAATAAACACGAAAAGATCCGATTATGTCACTCATCGCCAGTTTTCAATTCGTAACATTTTACAACCGCGAATTTGATCGTCTGAAAAATGAACTGCTTGCGTTTCAGAACGAAGCGCAATTGTGGGAAGTGCGCGGCGATGTAAAAAACAGTGCCGGTAATTTAACATTGCACCTCATCGGAAATCTGAACCATTTTTTCGGGGCCGTGCTGGGCAACACCGGTTATGTGCGCAACCGCGATGCGGAATTTGCAACCAAAAACGTCCCGCGCGAACAATTGCTTGCACAACTCCAGGAAACACAGGGAATAGTTGAGCGTGTATTGCAACAACTGCGTGATGAAGATGTACTTGCGGTTTACCCGCTCCCGTTTTTTGGTGAGGGCACCACAACTGCATTTGTGTTAACACAGCTGCATTCGCATTTTAATTATCACCTCGGGCAGATCAATTATATACGACGATTAAGTTGAAAACTAATACGTACGTCAGTTCGAGCGTCAGTCGAGAACAGTGATGTAGGATCGCATAAAACCTGTTCTCGACTGACGCTCGAACTGACGGTAGTAACGATCACTTCTTTTTACGTTTCGGGATATTTAGCGGGGCCATACCCGCATGTTCCAGTTTCACCTGGGTAACACCCGCCCGCAGGAATCCCAGCCGTTTGGCCGCGCCCGCGCTCAGGTCAATACATCGTTTTGAACTTTTCGGAAGGCGATCGGTAATTTTTACAATTATAATAGAATCATTTTTCAGGTTCGTTACCCGCACCAGTGTTCCGAAGGGCAGCGTTTTATGCGCAGCCGTTAAACTGTCCATGTGAAAACGTTCGCCGCTCGATGTCAGTCTGCCGTGAAACGCTTTGCCGTACCAGCTGGCCTGGCCAGTTTCGATGGAATCGTAACGGGCAACGGTGTCAATCGGCCCGACGAGCAGGGGAGCGGCATCAATGGTGGAATGTGGAACCGAATCGCGCTGCGCGAAGGCGAATGTGGAACAAAGCAGGAACAACACGATTGCTGAAAAATTTTTCATACCTGAAATACAATATTTCCACCTGAATTGCGCTAATCTAATGCCATTCTGCCGATTTCTTCTGCGGAAGGTGTCAAGATTTGTTAATTTCGCTTCGCAATTCCGGGGCTTAACCCTAAATTCGCAGTTCTTAAACGAAAAATGCCCGACCGCGTAGTCATAATACCGACGTTCAACGAAAAGGAAAACATCGAAAAGATGATCCGGAAAGTCATGGGGCTTTCGGGCGATTTCCATTTGCTTATTGTAGATGACGGATCGCCTGACGGCACAGCGGATATTGTAAAAACGCTGATGAACGAATTTACGGGCCGCCTCTTCATCGAAGAACGCAAAGGCAAACTAGGTCTCGGTACCGCATACATTCACGGGTTCAAATGGGCGCTGCAGCGCGATTACCAGTTTATTTTCGAAATGGATTGTGATTTTTCGCACAACCCCGACGACCTGCCGCGTCTTTACGAAGCCTGTGCTTCGGGCCGCGGCGATGTGGCCGTAGGCTCGCGTTATGTGAAAGGCGGCAAAGTGGAAAACTGGCCCGCCAAACGCCGCCTGCTTTCGTATTACGCGTCAGTATATGTGCGCATGATTCTCTGGCTCGGTGTACGCGATACCACCGCCGGTTTTAAATGTTACCGCAAAAAAGTGCTCGAAACCATCGACCTGGATGCAATCCGTTTTGTGGGGTATGCCTTCCAGATTGAAATGAAATACACGGCGTATTGCCTCGGCTTTAAAATTGTGGAGGTGCCCATCACCTTTACCGACCGCGTAGAAGGCGTTTCGAAAATGAGCAGCAAAATTTTCAAGGAAGCCTTCTGGGGCGTGCTGCAAATGCGTTTCCGGACATTTCATCCGCGCAAGGGGGCTTAGTTTTTCAACGTATATCCTTTTCCCATTTTTTGTTTTTATAAAACGTAGCCGGTAGGGTAGTCGGCAGTCTTCAGTCGGCAGTCATTTTTGTTGGCTATCATAAAAACAGCAAAGCTGTTTTTATGATAACGGAACAGCAACATTAAAATGAACCGCAATCAGTCTGCCGACTGAAGACTGCCGACTTGTTTTACGATCTGCAGGTTTCTACAAAACATAACCTGACCTACATCATTCCCCGATTGACGATCATCTGACAATTGCCCGACAAAACGAAACGCGATCCTGTGTACATTTGCACTCCAGACACGTGATCCTTTATAATCGTATGAAAACATTGATTGGCTTTGCAGCCCTTACCCTGCTGTTTGTTTCGTTCCGCGAAGACCAGCCCACCGAAAAACACCTGAAAAACATCCGCCAGCTCACGTTCGGCGGCGACAATGCGGAAGCGTATTTCAGTTTCGACGGCAAGTCGCTGGCCATGCAGAGCAACAACAAAGCCTGGGGCTTAAACTGCGATCAGATTTTTAATGTGTCTATTGAAAAAGCCGCAGGCAACAAAGACTACCGTCCGCCGATGATCAGCACCGGCAAAGGCCGCACCACCTGCGCGTATTTTATGCCGGGCGATAAAAAAATACTGTATGCTTCCACACACCTGGCTGGCGACAGTTGTCCGCCCACCGGCGATCTGCGTCGTGGCGGGAAATACCTCTGGCCGATTTATGGATCGTATGATATTTTTGTGGCCGACCTGAAAGGCAAAATCAAAAAACGCCTTACCGATTCGCCGGGTTATGATGCAGAAGCAACGGTTTCGCCCGATGGTAAAAAAATTGTGTTCACGTCCGATCGTTCCGGCGACCTGGAACTGTGGATTATGGACATTGACGGCAAAAACCAGAAACAGCTTACCACCGGTCTCGGTTACGACGGCGGCGCGTTCTTCTCGCCCGATTCGAAAAAACTCGTGTTCCGCGCTTCACGTCCGCAGACCGAAACAGACATTAAAGAATACAAGGATTTACTCGCCGAACACCTCGTTGCGCCCACCAACATGGAAATTTACACCTGCAACATCGACGGCAGCGACCTGAAACAGATCACGCATCTCGGTAAAGCAAACTGGGCGCCGTTTTATCATCCCGGCGGGAAGAAAATTGTGTTCTCTTCCAACCACGAATCGAAGCGCGGATATGATTTCCAGCTGTACATGATCAACGAAGACGGAACCGGCCTGGAGAAAATTACGAACGAAAGTATTTTCAACTCCTTCGCCATGTTTTCGCCCGACGGGAAAAAACTCGTGTTCTGTTCCAACCGCAACAACGGCGGCGGACATGACACGAATGTTTTTATTGCCGATTGGGTGGATTAGTGCGTATAAAATTCCTTCGGAATAGTTTGTGATTCAGTGGCAGTGGCAGGCAGCAGTGGCAGTCTGCTTATTTAACCGGTTTGTTTCAAGTACTTGCACATTATTCATCGGCAAAGCTGATGAATAATGTGATTTTTGCGTTGCGGCCTGCCACTGCTGCCTGCCACTGCCACTAAATCTAATAACTCCGCGAGCATCAGCTCTTTTTTTAGTGTAACTCATGCGCGGTTTATACGTAAATTTGTAGAGAAGCATATTCTCTATGAACCGCAACATCCGTAAAATAGCCGTATTGGGATCGGGCGTAATGGGTTCGCGCATTGCGTGCCATTTTGCCCAGGCCGGGGTCGATGTACTCCTGCTAGATATCGTCCCGAATCAATTAACCGAACAGGAACAGAAAAAAGGCGCCACGCTCGAACAGAAAGCGGTACGTAACCGCATTGTGAACGATGCACTGCAGGCGGCGCTGAAATCCAATCCTTCGCCGATATACAGCAAACGTTTTGTATCCCGCATCACTACCGGGAACTTTGATGATAACATGCCGGAGATTGCTTCGTGCGACTGGATCATTGAAGTGGTGGTGGAGCGCCTCGATATCAAACAGCTCATTTTTGAAAAAGTAGAAAAGTTCCGCAAACCGGGCACGCTCATCACCTCGAACACATCGGGCATACCGATGCGTATGATGTGCGAAGGCCGCAGCGCAGATTTTAAAAAACATTTCTGCGGAAGTCACTTCTTCAACCCGCCGCGTTACCTGCGCCTGCTCGAAATTATTCCCGGCCCGGAAACTGATCCGGCGGTGATTGATTTCCTGATGCATTACGGCGATGTGATTCTCGGCAAAACCACCGTGCTCTGCAAAGACACACCGGCATTTATCGCCAACCGCGTAGGCGTGTACAGCATCATGGCGCTGTTTCACCTCGTGGAGCGCATGGGACTTACCGTAGAAGAAGTAGACAAACTCACCGGCCCGGTGCTCGGCCGTCCGAAATCAGCCACATTCCGTACCTGCGATGTAGTTGGTATCGACACACTCGTTCACGTTGCAAAAGGATTAAGCGACAACTGCCCGAACGATGAAGCACGCGAACTGTTCCGTTTGCCCGGTTACCTGGACAAAATGGTTTCCAACAAATGGTTTGGTGACAAAAGCGGGCAGGGCTTCTATAAAAAAATTAAAAATGCTGCCGGTAAAAGTGAGATCACTGCACTCAACCTGCAGACACTCGAATACCAGCCTTCGGCGAAAGTAAAATTTGCAACGCTGGAAACCACCAAAACCATTGACAACCTGCGCGACCGCATGAAAGTGCTGCTGGCCGGAAAAGACAAGGCCGGTGATTTTTACCGCGCTTCGTTTTTCGGTTTGTTTGCGTATGTGTCGAACCGCATTCCTGAAATTGCAGATCAGCTTTATAAGATAGACGATGCCATGCGCGCCGGTTTCGGCTGGGAGCAGGGGCCGTTTGAAGCCTGGGATGCTGTGGGCCTGGCCGAAAGTGTGAAAGCCATGGAAGCTGCCGGCAACAAACCCGCGCAATGGATTTACGATATGCTGGCTTCGGGTACAACTTCGTTTTACGTACTCGAAAACGGCGTAAAAAAATATTACGACATCGCCGCGAAAAATTACAAACCGGTACCGGGAACGGAACAGTTCATTTTACTGGAAGCAATTCGCCCCACCAAAACCATTTGGAAAAACGCAGGCACAACGATCACGGATATCGGTGATGGTATCCTGAATATTGAATTCCACACCAAGATGAATACCATCGGCAGTGAAATTCTGCAGGGTGTGAACAAAGCGATCGATCTTGCAGAACAGGATTTCCGCGGGCTGGTCATCTCCAACGAAGGTCCTAATTTCTCCGCAGGTGCAAACCTCGGCATGGTGTTCATGTACGCGGTGGAGCAGGAGTACGATGAACTTGATTTTGCTGTGCGCGCATTTCAGAAAACGATGATGCGTGTGCGATACTCTTCCATACCTGTAGTTGCTGCGCCGCACAACATGGCGCTGGGCGGCAGTTGCGAAATGTGTATGCACGCCGATAAAGTGGTGGCCCACGCCGAGTTGTACATGGGCCTCGTGGAATTTGGTGTAGGCCTCATTCCCGGCGGCGGCGGTACCAAAGAGTTTGCGGTACGCCTCAGTGATGAACTCGAAGAAGGCGATGTGGAACTGAATGCATTCCGCAAACGGTTCCTCACCATCGGCCAGGCCAAAGTTTCTACTTCCGCACACGAAGCCTTCGAACTCGGTTACCTGCGCAACGGTACCGACCGCGTGGTGCTTTCGCGCAGCCGCCTGCTGGCGGAAGCCAAGGCAAGCGCCATCGCACTGGCCGAAGCTGGTTACACGCGTCCGCAGGAGCGCAAAGACATCCGCGTACTCGGCCGCCAGGCGCTCGGACTCGCGTACCTCGGCGCAAACTCCATGCAGAGCGGCAAATACATCAGCGAACACGACACAAAAATTTCGCAGAAAATGGCCTGGGTCCTCTGCGGCGGCGACCTGTCGCAACCGACAACGGTAAGCGAACAATACCTGCTGGACCTCGAACGCGAAGCATTCCTGTCGCTTTGCGGAGAGAAGAAGTCGCTGGAGCGGATGCAGAGTATTTTGACGGGTGGGAAAATTTTAAGGAATTAGGTTTTTAAACTTTCAGATTTGAGATTTCAGACTTTCAGATTTGAGAGACCAGCCTTTAAAAACAACTTTTAAAAACTAACCTTTAAAACATATTGCAATGCATAACCTGAACGAGCTGAAAATATGGAACAAGGCAATTGACCTTTGTGTAGATGTCTATAAAGCAACGGCAGATTTTCCTGCTGATGAACGATATGGCCTTACTTCGCAATTGCGCAGGGCATCGGTTTCTGTTCCGTCAAATATTGCAGAAGGCGCAGGACGTAACTCAGACAAGGACTTTGTGCGTTTTCTTTCAATAGCCAACGGATCGGCCTATGAAGTGCAAACGCAATTGGTAATCAGTAACCGCCTCGGGCTGGTTGATGATAAAACAGTATCACCGTTGCTCGATCAGGTTGTCGAATTGCAAAAAATGAATTACGCATTGCAAAATAAATTAAGTAAGAGTTATTAGGTTAAACATAAAGACCGAGGATGGCGTTTTTAAGTCTGGCAGTCTGAAATCTGAAAAAAAGATATAAGAAGAAGATGGATTTATTAAGGCCGGTAGTCTGAAATCTCAAATCTAAAAGTCTGAAATCTGTAATACAGAACTAAGATAAGGATGGATTTTTTAAGGCTGGCAGTCTGAAATCTCAAATCTAAAAGTCTGAAATCTGAAATAAAGAACTAAAAAATGGAAGCATACATTGTAACCGGTTACCGAACCCCCGTTGGCAAAGCGCCGCGGGGCCTGTTCCGTTTCATGCGCACCGACGATCTCGCTGCTGCCGTTATCCGCCGCGTGGTGGCTTCGGTGCCGCAGCTGGACAAGGACCGCATTGACGATGTGATGGTGGGCAACGCCATGCCCGAAGCAGAACAGGGACTGAACGTAGGCCGCCTTATTTCGCTGCTGGCGCTGGATACGGATAAAGTGCCCGGCCTCACGGTGAACCGTTACTGCGCCTCCGGCCTGGAAACGATTGCCATGGCCACGGCCAAAATCCGTGCGGGTATGGCCGACTGCATCATCGCCGGTGGAGCCGAAAGCATGAGCCTGATTCCGATGGGCGGCTGGCGCGTGGTGCCGAACTTTGAAGTGGCAAAAACAAATCCCGATTGGTACTGGGGCATGGGCCTCACGGCCGAAGCGGTGGCGAATGAATATAAAATTTCGCGCGCCGACCAGGATCAGTTTGCGTTACAGTCGCACTACAAAGCCGTGAACGCGCAGGTGGCGGGCCGTTTCAAAAAAGGACTCGTTCCGATTACTGTAAAAGAAACATACGTTGATGACAACATGAAACGCCAGGTGCGCGAGTTCATTGTTGATTCGGATGAAGGTCCGCGCAGCGATACGTCGCTCGAAGCGCTCGGCAAACTGAAACCGGTTTTTGCCGACGGCGGAAGCGTTACCGCGGGCAATTCATCGCAGACTTCCGACGGCGCCGCGTTTGTACTCGTAATGAGCGAACGCATGGTAAAAGAATTAAATCTTACACCCATTGCGCGTTTAGTGAGTTACGCCGTAGCCGGTGTGCCGCCGCGCATCATGGGCATTGGCCCGGTGAAGGCGATTCCTGCTGCATTGAAACAGGCGGGGCTTTCGCTCAACGATATTGATCTGATTGAACTGAACGAAGCTTTTGCATCGCAGTCGCTGGCGGTAATCCGCGAACTCGGACTGAACACCGACATCCTGAACGTAAACGGCGGGGCCATTGCGCTCGGCCACCCGCTCGGCTGTTCGGGCGCAAAGCTTACGGTGCAACTGCTGAACGAACTGCGCGAACGCAAAAAGAAATACGGCATCGTATCCATGTGCGTGGGCACAGGGCAGGGTGCAGCCGGTGTTTTTGAATTGCTTTAAAACTTTATTGCTGAACAGACGTAAAAAAAGTAAATACATTTTGTTTATGGAACAACCGATCAAAGGCGGCGAATTTCTGATCCGCGAAACGAAAGCCAACGATATTTTTATCCCGGAAGAATGGGGCGAAGAAGAACTGATGGTGGCGCAGGCCTGCCACGATTTCCTCGCGCAGGAAGTTTTTCCGAACCTCGACCGCATTGATAAGATGGAAGAGGGCCTCATGCCTTCGCTCATGGACAAAGCCGCGGAACTCGGTCTGCTCGGGCTTACCGTTCCTGAAGCGTACGGCGGGTTCGGCAAAGATTTTAAAACCGGCATGCTCGCCACTGAAGTTACCGGTGCGGGGCATTCGTTTGCGGTTGCCATTTCGGCGCACACCGGCATTGGTACACTGCCCATTGTGTATTACGGCAACGATGCGCAGAAACAGAAATACATTCCCAAACTGGTAAGCGGCGAATGGAAAGCCAGCTATTGCCTTACGGAGCCGGGTTCAGGCTCGGACGCGAATTCGGGCAAGTCAAAGGCTGTGCTTTCGGCCGATGGCAAGCATTACATCATTAACGGGCAGAAGATGTGGATTACCAACGGTGGTTTTGCAGAACTGTTTATCGTGTTTGCCAAAATTGACAACGACGAAAACCTGAGCGCGTTTATCGTGGAAAAATCGTTCGGCGGCATCACGCTCAACCCGGAAGAACATAAAATGGGCATCAAAGGCAGTTCTACCCGCCAGGTGTTTTTTAACGACTGCCCGGTTCCGGTAGAAAATTTGTTGTCGGAACGCGGCAACGGATTTAAAATCGCCGTGAATATTTTAAACGTAGGCCGCATGAAATTAGCGGCTGCTGCACTCGGTGGTTCAAAACAAACGATTACATCGGCTGCGGGTTATGCCAACGAACGCAACCAGTTTGGCCGCCCCATTGCAAAATACGGCGCCATCCGTTTCAAACTGGCTGAAATGGCCATTCGCAGTTACGCTTCCGAAGCGGCACTGTACCGCGCCACGCAAAACATGGACGATGCCATCAAGGCGCTCGAAGCCGGGGGCATGGATTACGGCACAGCCATCCGCAAAGGCATTGAACAGTTTGCGGCCGAGGCGGCAATACTGAAAGTACATTGTTCGGAAGTGCTCGATTACGTGGTGGATGAAGGCGTGCAGATTTACGGCGGCATGGGGTATTCTGCCGAAGCGCCGATGGACCGTGCGTACCGCGATGCGCGCATCAACCGCATTTTTGAAGGCACGAACGAAATTAACCGCATGCTCATTGTAGACATGCTGCTGAAACGCGCCATGAAAGGTGAACTGGACCTGATGGGCCCGGCAACCAAAGTGGCTGCGGAACTGATGGCGATTCCCGATTTCGGTGATCCCGATACTGCGCTGTTTGCAGCGGAAAAAAAAGCAGTGGCCAATTTCAAAAAAGCCGTGCTGATGACTGCCGGTGCCGCCGTGCAGAAACTGATGATGCAGCTTTCGAAAGAACAGGAAATCCTGATGAACGTGGCCGACATGATCATCGAAACCTACACCGCCGAATCGGTACTGCTGCGCGTAGAAAAATTAGTAAGCCAGCGTGGGGAAGCTGCCTGCGCTGCACAGCTTGATATGATGCGTGTGCGCATTTTCAGCGCCGCCGAAGCCATTTCACAGGCCGGCAAAGAAGCCCTGCTCAGTTTCGGCGAAGGCGACGAACTGCGCATGATGCTGATGGGCCTGCGCCGTTTCACTAAAACCGAACCGTTTAACGTGAAAGAAGCCCGCCGCCGTGTTGCTGCTGCGGTGCTGGATGCGAATAAGTATTGTTTTTAACGGATCAGTTTAATTGTTTTGAAAAAAATGCCGGTATCCTGCGGGAACCGGCATTTTTATTTGAAATAGTCCATGCTCTTTTTACTGGCACACCCATTTGTAAATCGGGCACAGGTCGCAGTGTATCGTGCCATTGGGATTCGGCGCGCAATTGCAGCTGCTGTAACCGACGAGTACGCGTTTGCATTCTTTGGCCGTTAATGCTTTGTCCGAAAATCCGCTGTTCAGGTTGTTTAGCGATTCCCGGATCGCATCGAGGCGAAAGGCAAGTGCTTGTGCATCGCGGTCTTTATCCGGCAAACTGTCGAGCCGCGTTACCGTTGCTGCTGTATCCGCTTTGACAGCCGCGGAGCCATAAACGGTTTGCATCAGGTTACCGACTGCTGTTTCAATGTCCGAAAGTTTTTGTTCGACATTTTGTATTTGTGCATTGTTTTCACTGGCGGGCAGTTCTTTTACTGGCTGCTCTTTACCTGTGCAACCCTGGAAAAATAAAAACAGGAAGATGCAGACCGGGAGTACGCTCACTTTGATTTTCATGGGACGTGTTTTTTAGTTCAGTAAACGGTTATCCGATTACTGCAATTGATAAACATCCAATTTACCGCCATTGCCGGGGAATACCTATGATGAGCATCATTAAGTCAGCTGCAATCTATTCGTTTTCTTTTTTCTCACTGATCCGTTTCATTAACCGCTCCGCCACCGGTTTCAGTTTATCAATAATCAGGATGAGCATGTATGCGCAGATCACCACGAACGTGAGCGCGATTGTGCTGTAGCAGAAGTATTGCACACTCCATTCAAACGTTACTTTTAATCGGTGCATCAGTGAAACCGGTGCGGGGCCGCTGCCTTCCACGAGCGAGAGCTGGATGGTGCAGAACTCGTTTTCCGAAGCAAAATCGCCGAGCTGTACGCCGAGGCTTTGCAGTTCTTCTTCAATTTCGAGGATGCGGTTCTGTAGGTTCATAAACTCTTCGATGCGGCCGCTCTGCCGTTTGAATTCGATGAGCGATTCGCGTGTTTTTTCGAGCGAAAGGCGACGCGCTTCCAGGTTTTTAAATTCACTCGTCTGATCGGTTTTGGTAACATCAGCCGTCTGTACTTTGCCGATGGTTTTCAGGAACAGGAAACAGGAGTCGAACTGTTCGGGCGGAACACCGATCTGCATATACAGTTCCCGGTCGCCGGGGCGGCCCATGTTCTGCTCATGCTGGATGATGCAGCGAAAAGCGCTGAGCCGGGTGCGGACATTCTTCTCGTCGTTTTCAAAACTGCGGGTACGGGTACGCACATCGCCTTTTTTCTCGTACTTGATTTCGCCCACATTTGCTGCGGGAGCTGGTGCAGACTTTGCCGGTGCATCCGTAGTTGTTTTTTCATACGATACACGCTTCGTTTTTTCGCTGGCGTAATTGCGCCGTACGATGTCGTTCGATTCAAAAAAGTTGCTGATGCTGCCGCCGGAATCATATTCACGGCCGCCGCTGGTGTAACTGTACAGCAGGCGGAATCCGAATAAAAAAACAAAGATGCTGATCAGCACCAAAGCTGCGCGGCGGAAGCGTTGACGAAATCCGGGATTTTTCATGCGTTTTTTATTTTTCCGGAAAGATCGTACGTGCTGTCTTTGTAAAACCGCCCGATCCTGTAACTGTCCGGGTTTATTGAGCAGGTGAATCGTTCTGAAATGAATGGGGTTGAAAAAGAAACGATTAGGCGGGTGAAAGCCAAACAATTACCTTTGGTACAGGTTTTGTAAAACCACCACCACATCAAACTTTAACCAAAAAAACGTATGAAAAATTTTGTGATGATCTGCCTGTTACTTGTGGCAGGATTTACTGCCAATGCGCAGAAACCGGAAAACAAAGGAACGCCGCAAACGCCTGAACAGCGCGCAACGAACGTGGCCAACCGCTTAGAGAAAAAACTGGCACTTTCGAAAGAACAGAAAACCAAAGTACACGACCTCGCCATGGCCCGCGCCACTAAAATGGATGCACTGCGTGCGAAGTACAAAGACCAGGATAAAAAAGTATGGCAGGCCGAGCGCAAAGTGGTTCGTGATGAATTTCACGCCGGCATGAAAGCCACCCTTTCGCCCGAGCAGTTTGCAAAATGGGAAGCCCAGCGCAAAAAAGCAATGGCCAAAGGCAAAGGAAAAGGCAAACCGGCAGGAAAAGGAAAACCCGCAGGTAAAGGCGGCAACAGCCCTTCCACACCCGATGCAAAACCGGACGACAGCGATGCCGGTGATGCCGACGACGCCGAAATGGATGGCGACAGCAAATAACGCCTGGTAGCATAAAATCAAACGCTCGTTTCCTTACGCAGGAAGCGGGCGTTTTTTATTTAAATGCGTTTTATTTTTTTATGGAGGTAATCCACCACACATTACCGAACGGATCGCTTACCCCGCAGCTTCGGCCATAGTCCTGGTCGGCGGGTGGCATCACCACGGTGCATTTGTTATCACAGGCTTTTTTAAAAGTCGCATCGGCATCGTCTACGTACACAAACAGGTTGGCGGGCTGCGGTTTCCAGTCTTCGGTGGCATCACAATACATAATGGTGCAGCCGCTGATCTGTAATTCGGTATGCATCACGGTGGTGTTGTCATCGCGCATGCGGCTGAACGTGATTACGGCATCGAAAACCGTTTTTGCAAATTCACCGAACTGCGCTGCGCCCGGCAGCA
Source organism: Chitinophaga pinensis (assembly GCA_943372645.1). GTDB lineage: Bacteria > Bacteroidota > Bacteroidia > Palsa-965 > Palsa-965 > VBWE01. The sequence continues at coordinate 109,813 of CALRZN010000012.1, forward strand.
TAAGGTACGGCATGAGGGGCTGGTGCCCGGCAGGTATGTTCATTGTCGTTTGTTTTTTGTTTCGGCAAAATTACAGCAACGTATTTACAGCGGATTGTAAAAATACGACATCAGACCCGCCATTCGGTTCCTTCTGCATCGCCCCGGAAATAGGTTTTCGGATGGTGTCCTGAAAACTGTTTGAACTCGTGTATAAAATGCGGCTGATCGTAATACCCGCAATCGTACGCCACTTCGGCCAGTGTTTTTACACTGCTGCCGTATGCGCCCAGCGCCGCCTGGAAACGGATGATGCGCGAAAACAGTTTGGGTGTAAAACCGCTGTATGTTTTAAAAAGCCGTTCGAGCTGCCGTGCAGAATAACCCGACTGCGCGGCAACCTGCTGCACCGTAACCAGTCCTTTCTGGCTGATGATGGTTTGTACCGACGAAAAAACAGGTGATGTTTCCGGCCTGTTCTGCAGCAGGCGTTTTTCAAGAAATGCACAAAGGACAGTAAACCGTTCGTTATTACCGGCAGCAGAAAACATACGCGCTTCCAGTTCCCGCAAATCGTTTCCCGGAAGGGCCTGCAGATCAATCATCAGGTTACTGCATGCCGAAGCCGGTGTGCGGAAAAGTACGGGAAGTGCATACGGATAAAGGTACGCGCCGAAAATACCAAACGCCTTGCCTATAGAAAAACGGCTGTAGTGCTGCGACTGCCCGTGAATACCTGCAGCAAACGATTTTTCAGTTTGACCGTTTGCGTTCAGTTCATCAAAAACACCTTCGTAGTGAAAAATCAGTTCGGGGCAACCGTCGGCCATCGAACGGTGAATGTAAGGCGAACCGTCAGACTCCAGCACCCAGAAAAAACGTACATAGTCGCGCAGCGATTCGGGCGGTGTGATGGCCTGGTAACGCATGGATTACGCACTGCAGGGTTTACGCATATCAATAAACGAAATGTACCAGCTTCCTTCGATGAGTGAAAAATAAAAACGGTAGTTTTTCGTATTGATCACGGTGCGCGTGATGCCTGCGGCCATACTGCTTACTTTTTTCTCGTCGGCTGTTTCGAGGTGGCAGTATTGCCAGATTTTTTCGTCTTTAAACGTGTTCTGTTCCTGCGTAAAACAGCCGCTTTTTGAATAGCCGTCTTTGCTGTCGCAGTTTATTTTCGGTAATTCTTCATCCAGCGGATCTTCAATCATTTCATCGCGCGTCAGCGTGAAAAACGATTTGCCCTGCAGCGTGGTGAATTTGTCCATGTCTTTTACATTCGACATTTGCGGAAGCGCGCCGTTCGACTGGATAATGTACACGCCGTTTTCGGGATGGATGAATTTATTGAAAACATTGTTTTCGTTTTTCGTGGTAATGCCTTTCACAAAAAGGCTGTAAAACCACTTGAACTGTTTGATGTCTGAAGGCGGCGCAAGATCGGCCAGCGCGTCTTTGATGGTGTCGTGCTTCGGCGGGGTGTCTGTGGCAGTTGCCGGGGCTTCGCTTTTTGCATTGCTGCATGCGGTGAAGAGAGCTGCAGAGAGAAAAAACAAAAACAGGTGTTTCATTATCGGCTTAGATTGGAACGGGGAAATTACTAAAAAACAATTGGTTTAAACAATCCGGTAATTTCCGTACCTGTTATTGTACCGCCTGTTTTTCCGGCGCGCGCAGCAGCAGCAGGATAGCAAGTACCGCTGCCGCCGCACTCAGCAGCAGCGTAAGCCCCGGGCCGGATGCATCCATGCCCCAGATGATGCCCGCCGTTACACTGGCCACCAGCGCCGCGAGGCTCTGCATGCCACCATAAAAACCAAGTGCTTCGCCCAGGTTGCTTTTGTGACACGTGCGGCTGAGCCAGGCTTTGGCCACGCCGTCGGTGCAGGCCGCATACGCACCGTATAAAATAAATGCAGTGATCAGCGCGGGCAAGCGCAACTGATCAGCACCTGATGTGAGAAACAGTCCGCCCATGATGCCGTACACACCGGCAAACAGCAGCAACCCAAACAGCAGGATGCGTTTCATGCCGATGCGGTCGCTGAGCCAGCCCGCGGGATAGGCGAGAATGACATACGCGATGTTATAAACGATGTATAAACCAAGCGCAGTGGTGATCGGGAAACCGAGTGCTTTGGTCATCAGCAATAAAAATGCATCCGAACTGTTGAACAGGAAAAACACGAGCAGCCCGCGGAAAACCGCTTTGTATTCCGGCGTGGCTTTTTTCCAGTACCCGAAAAAGTGAAAAAAGCGCGGCGGCGGTCCCTGCGGTTTAGCGTGTTCACTTCGTTTTTTATCGCGGAGAAAAAACGTAAGTGCAATACTCGCCACACCGGGAATGATGGCCCACCAGAATAAATGATCGGTGTGTTTTTCGCCCATGTTCATAAACCACAGCAGCGCCAGCGTTGGCCCGAGCACCGCACCCACGGTATCCATGGAACGGTGAAAGCCAAACACCTTGCCACGGTTTTCAGGTGTTGATTCATCGCCGAGCATCGCATCGCGCGCACCGGTGCGCAGGCCTTTGCCTAAGCGGTCGCCCATGCGCATGAACAGCACCCAGCCCGCACTCTGAAACAGCACCACGAGCGGTTTGCTCAGCGCGCTCAGCGCATACCCCCAGCGGATAAACGGGACGCGTTTGCCCATGCGGTCGGAAATGCTGCCGAAATAACTTTTGGATAAACCGGAAAACGCTTCTGCAAGTCCTTCAATCAAACCGATCCAGAACACGCCGAACCCGATGGAATCCAGGTACAGCGGCAGCACCGGCAGCAGCATTTCACTCGCCACATCGTTGCAGAGGCTGACGAGGGAAAGAATAACAATGGTGCGTGTGAGGAATGATTTGCGCATACGGAATTGTAAAAGTAAGAAAGTTGTGGGTTTAAATGGGGCGATTACGCTGAATGTCCGGGCAACTGCATCTGAATTTGTTCATCTGTCTAACCGGTACTTATTTGTTTGCGGGTGGTCAGTTCGAGTTTTTCTTACTGATTTTTCATCAGTAAGAAAAGTATCGGGAACGTGGGCTGGTTTCCCTTCACACGTTCTCGATACACCTTCCATTACACCGTCTCACACGCACGGTACTCGAACTGACTGCCCGCTTTTGTTTTGGTTAAAAATGATGTGGAAGATAACCTGAACTTTTTTTAACACGACTGCCCGTACGGCGAATGTCGTCAAGTGTACATGTTGTGCATAAATCGTTTTTTATTTCTACTCATTTTCAGCGATTGACAACCCCTGCCGGCCGGTCGTACTTTTGATGCGACAATTAACCCCGTATCCGATGTTACTGAACCCCGAAGTGCCCGCAGGGCAAGGCTTTTCCGGCCCCGTTATTGACCGCAGCAATGAACTGCAGGTGAAAACCGAATATAAAACAACCGGTTTTCCCTCGCCTGCCGAAGATTATTTTCAGCAAACGCTCGATCTGAAAAAACTGCTCGTGCGCAACGAAACGGCCACGTTTTTTTTACGCGCCGGTGAAACGGTTCCGCTGCATGCTGTAATTGCGGCCGGCGACCTGCTGGTAGTTGACCGTTCGGTTTCCGCACAGAACGGCGACCTGGTGATCTGCATTTACCGCGATGCATTTTATGCGGGCATGCTGCAGGTAAAAGACGGCATTACGCGTATGCTGAAACCCGACGGGCGCAGCGAACTGTTCCGCGTTACGTTGCCGGATACGCTTATGATATGGGGTGTGGTTATGTGGTCGGTGCGAAAACACAAGGGATGTACGCGTTAGTAGATATCAATAATTTTTACGCCTCCTGCGAACGCGTATTCGAACCATCGCTCGAAAAACGCCCGGTGGTGGTACTGTCGAACAACGATGGCTGTGTAATTGCGCGCAGCAACGAAGCGAAAGCGCTGGGCATTGCCATGGGCGAACCGGCATTTAAACGCAAAGCCTTTTACCGCGAAAACGGGGTGGCGGTGCGCTCATCGAACTACACGCTGTACGGCGATTTTTCGCGGCGTGTGATGCAGATACTCGCAGAGGTGGTGGCGGCAACGGAGATTTATTCGGTGGACGAAGCGTTTCTCGATCTGAACGGTTACGCGTACCACGACATTACCGCCATTGCATCCGAAGCGCGGCGCCGGGTGCTGCACTGGCTGGGATTGCCCAACTCTGTGGGCATTGCACCGACCAAGGCACTGGCCAAGGCGGCAAATAAATTCTGCAAAAAAGAACGCATGCCCGGCGGTGTGTTTAAAGTGGAAACGCCTGCTGAAATTGAAACGCTGTTGCGCCGCACCGCCATCGGTGATGTGTGGGGCATCGGGCGGCAGTATGCGCAGGCGCTTGAAAAATACGGCATCACCACGGCCTGGGCGTTTACACAATGCGACGATGCGTTTGTGAAAAAGAAAATGACCGTGATGGGTTTGCGTCTGCTGCACGAACTGCGCGGGAAACCGTGTTTCGGGATGGAAACACAGCCCGAACCGAAAAAGAATATCTGCACCTCGCGTTCGTTCAGCACCGATGTTACCGATGTGCGGGGGCTGCGCGAAGCCATTGCCAACTACACCGCGCTGTGTGCGGAAAAACTGCGGCACCAGCATTCGTGTGCGCACGGGCTTACGGTTTTTATACAGACCAACCCGTTTAAAACCGAAGAACCGTTTTACAGCAACAGCATGACCATTCAACTGCCCACGCCCAGCAGCGACACCCGCGAGCTTACGGAATACGCGCTGCAACTGTTTGAGCGGATTTTTATTCCCGGCAAAAAATATAAAAAAGGCGGCGTAATGGTGCTCGATCTGCAACCCGATGCCGCGGTGCAGACTTCGCTGTTTGATGATACCGATCGCGTAACACGCATCCGCACGCTGAAAGTGATGGACAACCTGAACGGGAAATACGGTAGTGGTACCATCCGGTTTGCAGTGCAGGGCACCGAACCGTTTAACAAACACCTGCTGCCCGATGAATCACAAAAAACAAAACAACACAGTTGGCGCCTGCGCCGTGAAAACCTTTCGCCCTGTTATACGACGAACTGGAATCACCTGAAGCAGGTGTGTTGTAATGATTCCTGTTCAGCGATACAATTGCCCCGCTGATCGGGAAAACGGGCGTGCAGGTATATTGCAGCGGAACGGAGCGCGCTATTCGTTTAATTTTATCGGAAACCAACACAACGCATACGATGAGCCGGATTTTACTTCTAATAATGATGCTGTGCGGAACAGCTGCAAATGCACAGGTGTGGAACTGCGGCGATACGCTTGTTGATTTGCGCGACGGTAAACACTACGCAACGGTGCAGATCGGTAATGCCTGCTGGATGAAACAGAATTTAGACTACGGCATTTATGCGCAGAGCGACAGCACGGCCAACTTTCATTCGGATGTGTCGAACAACGGTATTGTTGAGAAATACTGCCAGGCAAACGACAGCACCAACTGTGCAACACACGGCGGGCTGTACGACTGGGATGAAATGATGAACTACAACGCGGGCAATCCGCAGGGCATTTGTCCGAACGGCTGGCACGTTTCAACTGATGCGGAATGGAACACGATGATTACAACAACCGGCGGAGTAATTGGAACAAACGGCGGCCACGGCGGTAATGTGCTGAAAGCGCTGGGCGAAGGTTTTGGCGCAGGAACAGGTACCGATGGTTCCGGCTTCAGTGCACGCGCCGGCGGCGACCGCGATGCGTACGGTATTTTTTACGGCATGGGGTTGCGTTACATTTTCTGGACATCCACACCAAATAACAGCTTGGCCTGGCATTACACGCTGTGGGCAGAAAATGATACAATAGAACGCCTCGGGCAGGCACATCTGTTAAACGGTTTTTCGTGCCGCTGCGTGATGAATGGTCCGAACGGAATCGGGCAGTTGCAACAGGAGCAGAATCTTATAAATGTATTTCCGAACCCGGCACAGACCAGCGTATCGCTGCGCATCGGGCAGCTGTATAATACCGGCAGCCTTTCCATTTACAACGCGCAGGGGCAGCTGGTAAAAACAGAAACGCTTGAAACATCACAAAACGAAGTGGATATTGCCGCGCTGCCATCAGGCACGTATGTTTTGCTGCTGCAACTGGATGAACAGCTGATCCGCAAAACAATTGTTATTAAACGCTGAAGCAGGAAGACCCTCCATTCCTGTAATCGCCGGAAAGCCCGTCATCCTGAGCGTTAGCCGAAGGATGCGGGCTTTTCATTTCCGGGATTCAAAAATAACAGGGGAGGGGCCTGTTATTTTATTTCGCAACATAACGGTTCAAAATAAAACAGGAGATTACTATTAACATCCTTTTTCAGAAAGGTTTTAAGTCTTCTGAATAAAGCCAGGATGTGTAAAATCAAATGATGTTAACTTATTTCATTTTATAGGTTTGGTTCAGATGAAGATCTGGCCGGGCTCTTCTTTCACTACTTTTTTGCTCGTCCAAAAAAGTAGTCAAAAAAAGACGCCACGAGCGAAAACCAGCACGTGCACTGGCATTGCTCATATCTTTTCATCAACCATTTACCCGATCCACACATCCATTCTTCGCTTTCTTTCGCACACGGGCACATGCTGGTTCACACCGCTCGTGGACGGTCTCCCCACGTGGTTCGATTATGGATCAGGGTACAAAAAATGTATTGAACAGATATGATCCCGCAATCCGAATTTGGCGGCAGCGGCAACTATTTTTATTACTTAATTTGGTTTTATTTTCTCCAGCAGTGTTTCAATCTGTTTCTGCTGTTCGGCATTTGCTTTTTTCAGTGCTTCAAGCTGTGCCTGTTGTTCCTGTACTGCTTTTACGAGCGGTACCACAAACTGGCTGTACGCGACGGAATAGTTGTCGCTGCTGTTTTCGGGTGCGTGTACCCCGTCGAATACAAACCCGCTGGCTTTGGCGGCTGCTTCTACTTCCTGTGCAATGAAACCGGTGTGTACGATTTTTTCAGCGGTTGCAAAGTCCATCCGTTCCTGTGCTTTGCTGCGCACCGAATCGGGTTCATTGCTGCGCAGGAAATTATCGAACTTGCGGCATTCAAAATTATACGTAACCGGGCGAAGCATCATAATAAAATCGAGTCCGCCCACATTTTCGCGCACGTTGGTTTTGAAACGGCCATCGGAAGGAAAGGAATATGCAACAGGGCCTTCGACAACAGTAACAGATGACGCACCGATGCGCACTTTCGAATTCTGGTTCACAACGGCTGCTGCACCTACCGCAGTAGCATAGTTCATGTTTGTACCCGAAACATCGGCGTATGCACCAAGAGCAGTGTTATAATAACCGCTTTGATTCGTAAACATGGCATTGTATCCAAACCCGGAGTTGTCGTCGCCGGTGGTAGTCTGTTGCAGGGAAGAGTATCCGTAAGCGGCGTTTTGATAACCGGTCGTGTTGGCACCCAGCGAAGCACCCGTGGCCAGGTTCGCATATCCCGTGGTATTTGCATACAGCGAATAGGCGCCGATGGCGGTATTCAGATTACCGGTCGTATTAAACGTGAGTGTGCGGTAACCTAAAGCAGTGTTGTTGATACCGGTGGTGTTTGCGTTCATTACTTCGTGGCCGATGGCTACGTTGTTAAACGCAGTGGTGTTGTTGTTCAGGGTTTGATCGCCAATGGCAATATTAAAACTGCCGACGGTATTGGCGTATAACGCATCACGCCCGATGGCTACGTTCCCGTTGCCCGTGGTGTTATTATGCAGTGCGTTTATACCGTGTGCATTGTTGTCGCTGCCGGTGGTGTTTGTATACAGCGCGCCGTTACCGGTAGCCGTATTGGAAACACCGGTAGTGGTATACAGCATGGCATTTACACCTACAGCCACGTTGTTACTGCCTGATGTATTTGATCCAAGTGCGCTGACACCAACCGCAACGTTGCTGAAGCCGGTGGTGTTGCTGTAAAGCGCACTCATGCCGAGTGCGCTGTTTTCACTGCCGGTGGTGTTTGAAAACAAAGCGCCGTTACCGATAATTGTATTGAAAAGCCCGGTAGTGGAATTGCGCATGGCGTTTACACCAACAGCCACGTTGTTATTTCCTGATGTATTGGCTGCAAGTGCAGTAACTCCGACGGCCACGTTGTCGCTCCCGGTTACGGTTCCGATACCAAGCGCCTGTTTACCTAAGGCCGTGTTGTTACTTCCCGTGGTGGCCCCTGCCAATGCCGACTGGCCTATCGCGGTGTTGAAACTGCCCGTGGTGCTTTGCTGCAGCGATGAAGTACCTACCGAAGTATTGGAGGTCCCCGTTGTGTTAAAATTAAGAGCACCTAAACCAACTGCAACGTTTGAATTGCCAGAAGTGCTGTAACGAAGTGCATTGGCACCGATAGCTGTGTTGTGCAGCCCGCCGGTATTGGTAGCCATTGCATACGATCCGATAGCAATATTAAAACTAAGGCCAGTGTTTGCTGTCAGCGCGTTGTAGCCAATTGCAATATTGTTTGTGCCCAGCGTATTCATATATAAAGCACCACTGCCGATTGCTATATTAAATTGACCGCCTGTGTTCGAAAGCATGGCGCCGTTGCCCAGTGCGCAGTTGTCGCTGCCGGTGGTGTTTAAATACATGGCTCCATAACCGACTGCGGCATTGCGTTCGCCCGTAGTATTGTACTGCAATGCACTTGCCCCGTTTGCGGTATTGCCAGAACCGGTGGTGTTGCTGAACATGGCATGTGAACCGGTTGCGGTGTTGTATGCACCTGTTGTATTGCTATACAAAGAATAGTTTCCGAGCCCGCTGTTGTAGTTGCCGGAATTATTACTGTAAAGCGCATAGTGCCCGATGGCCAGGTTGTACGAGCTGGCTGTTGTGCCGAGGTAAAGCGCATTGTAACCCAGCGCAACGTTGTAGGTGCCGGAAATATTGCCGGCCATGGTGCCATGACCAATTGCAATGTTATACGTGCCGCTGGAATTGGCCACGAGTGCATTGGAACCCATGGCGATGTTATTTGAACCGGTTGTATTTCCAATGAGCGAATAATACCCCAGTGCCATGTTATTATTCCCGGTGGTGTTGTTGTGCATCGATTCTTCGCCGATGGCCATGTTTGCTACGCCCGAAGTATTCAGCAACAGTGAATTGTGCCCGATGGCCACGTTGTACGCACCGGTGGTGTTGGAAGCCCCGGCCGCACTGCCGATAAAAATGTTTGCATTGTTCGTAAGATCATCAGCCGCACCGGCCATATCGCCGATGAAAACAGAAAGCCCGGTATTAAAAACTTCAATCTGCCCTTTGGTGGTGATGCGCACGCGTTCAATGCTGTTTGTTTTTATACTCAGCGATTGGTTGTCGCTTGTGCCGAGGTAATTGGTGCCGACTACTGTGCCTGCATTTCCCGTCGTAAGCCAGCCTGTTCCGCCGCTGCCGGTTGCCAACGGTACCCAGGTTGTTCCGTTGAAATAATAAAACAGGTTGAGGCTCGTGTCATATACAATAAGACCGGTAGCCGGTGCTGCGATGGCGGTGCGCTGTACGGTACTCATGCGCGGCATAAGCAAACCGGACGTGGTGGAGGCCACATCAAGCATGGCTGATGTGTTGGGTGTTGCGCCGGTGGCATTGATGCCTACATTTTGTGCGGCAAGGCCGGATGCCTGGGTAATTACAAAAACAAGTGCAAGCGAACGGACGTATTTTTTCATCGGGTCTGTATTATTTGAACGATTAAAAATACCGTGAAAACCCGCGCCCGGTTTCGGGTTCCGGGCAATATCCCCCGTTATTCCCCCGTTCGGGGGAGCGCACCATCACTCGTTTGTCAAGGCATTTCGTAATTTTAATTCCGGAATACAATGAACAACCATTTCCCTGTTTTGAAAATTACCTGTGCAGCAAAAAAAACGGCGATACAACTCAGTTGCTTCGTATTGTTTTTGTGTTGCTTCGTGCATGCGTATGCACAATCGCCGGTGTTTGAAAAAACAGGTTTTGAAAACGGTTTGCCCGAAGAACACATCAAATTTACATTCCGCGACAGCAGGGGCATGGTGTGGGTGGGCGGCACCAACGGGCTTTACCGGTACGACGGGTATGCATTCCGCGCGTACCGCAACAATCCGGCGGATACGCACAGCCTGTGCAATAACAATATCAACCACATTGCCGAAGATGCACGCGGCCGGATATGGATCGGTACAGATAACGGGCTCTGTTTTTTCGAACGGCAAACAAATCGTTTTACCACACTCCGGGTTTTTGAAAACGGAACAGCTATTTCTGCCGTTCCGTTTACGCGTTTATTTGTGGATGCAAATCAGATCATCTGGGCGGGCACTTTCCGCAAAGGGGTATTTGCTTTTGATGAAAACGGGAAACTGGTAAATCAAATCCGGTTTACGGAGGAAGAGGTTTTGTCACGCGGCAATGAAATAACCGGAATCCAGTTTGAACCCGGAGGGTCGTTGTGGGTTACTACGCTTTTCGGATTGTACCGTGTACAGCCGCAGGGCAGGAATTACATGCAGTTTACATTAGACAAACATCTGCCGGGCGGGAAAAATTTCCAGAATTTATTTACCGCGCAGCCGAAGCCTGACCCTAAAAATAAACGACTGTTATGGATAAGTACCTGGGGCGACGGGCTGGCGGCTTTTGACCAGGAGCTGCAACAATTTACAACCTATCTGCCTTTCCCGGAAAAACATCCGGCCGGAACAACGAACATCATCACGGATTTTCTTTTTGCCGACGATACCACGATACTGGCCTGCTGCGAAAAAGGATTGCTGCGTTTTGATACACGCACACACCGTTTCACATTGTCCGGACGCATTCCCGGCGCTGCGTATTCGCTGGGGGCTGAATTTCCGACACGCATTCACCGCGACCGGGAAGGTATTGTGTGGCTTTCCACTTCAGAAGGATTGTACCGGATTAATCCGTTGCTGCAGGCGTTTCACTACAACGAAATACTGGCCACCGAAAAACGCATGGGGCCGGTGTGTATGGAAAATGACAGCACGTTCTGGTATGCCACCATGTTCGAAAACCGCCGGCTTGTTTCGCTCAATCTGAAAAACAATGCGATGCAGACCATTCCCATGCCGGAGCTGGATGCGGGTAATATTGAAGTGATGGACATGGCTTTTGATGCTTCGGGAACCCTCTGGCTGGCCACCACACGCGGCATTTTTTCACTGAAGCGGAATGCCCGTAAACCGGAACGTGCTTTGGTGCACAGCGATAAAAATCATCCCGGCAATTTTATTTATACGTCCATGATTGAGGTGATGAACCGGAACCTGTTTTTTGGTACACAGGTAAGCGGGCTGGTGATGTATGATTGCGACGAGAAAAAATTTACACACTTTACGAAAGCCACTACCCGTGGATTTTTAAACGACTCGTCCTGTGTATGGCTCAGTACAGGTGAACCCGGAACACTTTGGATGACTGGAAAATATACCGGTATGATGAAGTTACAGCATGGCCGGTTTACACCGCTGCCGATGCCCGATGCATTCCGGCTCCGGCATTTTGGGTATGAAATGAGTGATATCCGTTACCGGAAAGGTGACGGACTTTTTATCGCATCGCGTTCGCGTTCGGTAACACGGCTGAATCCCGAAAAAAAAATCGGGCAGGAAGAACCGGTGCATTTTGATGCACGTAAAAACATGCATATTTCGTTGGTGTATTCAATCTGCCTCGATGCGCTGAATACGCTTTGGGTTGGCGGTTACGGCGATATTTACCGCATAACCGGCGATTCCGTTCACTACATAGAAGAACTCGGGAAACTTTTGCGCAAGGATGTAGTGAGCCTGGAATATATCGCAGCTAACAAAACGGTTTTTGCTGTCGGGCCGAATGTGTTTCTGAAAACGGACTTTGATTACAAACTGCCGCAGCAGCTGGATGTATTTATTGACCGGTACACCATCCGCGATTCGGTAATTGTATGCGCGCAGAATCCCGGGCCATTGCTGCTGGCACACGACCAGAATGCATTCCGTTTCGAATTTGCTGCACCTGATTATTTTCACCCGAAAGCAATCCGTTACCGTTATAAATTGCAGGGACATGATCCGTACTGGACCGATGCCGGTGAAACACGCACGCTCAACTATGCGAATATTCCGCCCGGCGAATATGTGCTCTATATAGAAGCATGGGATTCGGAGTCGCCCGGCCGCAAAGTTGTTTTTAAACTGCCGGTGAAAATTGTGCCTGCTTTTTACCAGACGCTATGGTTTAAAACATTGATGGTGCTGCTCGTGTTCGCCATTGTATTCGGATTGTTTTACATATTCCGCGTACAGCGCCTGAAAGTGAAACTGGCGGAGCTGGAAAAAGAACAGGCTTCGCAGCGCATCCGTGAAGCCATTTCAGCAGACATACACGATGAAATAGGAGCGGGGCTTACGCTGATTTCCCTGCAGGGCCAATCGTCGCTGCGCCATTTTGAAACGGATGCGCAGAAAACAAAGACGGTGATGCAGGGCATGATTAAAAATGCGCAGCTGCTGGCGCAAAGCCTTGGCGAAATTGTGTGGTCGGTGAATCCGAAATACGATACGCTGCATCACTTCCTGGCCTTTATCCGGAATTATTGTCACAATTTTCTCGAAGAATCCGGCTTTGCGTATGAGGTGAATGTTGATGATTCATTAGCCGATATAAAACTGTCGCCGGAAGTACGCCGCAACCTGCTGATGATTGTGAAAGAAGCACTCAACAATGCAACAAAATATTCAAATGGTAACCATATTGTGATTGCATTCGGCAAAAACAATGGCACGTATTTTTTATCGGTGGAAGATAATGGTACGGTGTTTCAGCCTTCAGAAACCCGCACGGGCAATGGTATTCCGGGGATGAGGACACGTGCGGCCAAAGCCGGCTGGGAAATTGACATTACGTTTACAGCAGGGCAGGGCGTGCGTGTGTATGCTGCCGGTCCGTTACGATAAACTGCGTTATAAATACCACTTCTTTCACCCGTTGCATAAAAAAATACGTTTGAAATATTTCCGTAATTTGTTGTCATGACACCGATCCGAGTAACTATTGTTGAAGATGTGCTTGATATCCGCGCAATGCTGGTGGACGTTATTACTGCCAACCCGGAATTTGAACTGCTGGCCGGTTACGAAAACGGGGATGCCTTTTTAAAAAGCATCGGGGAACATCCGCACGAAGTGGTGCTGATGGACATCAACATGCCGGGTACCAATGGCATTGACTGTATCCGCCAGGCCAAAGCGGTGCATCCGGGCATGCAATTCCTGGTGTGTACGGTTTTCGAAGATCACGGGCATATTTTCCAGGCGCTGTGTGCAGGCGCTACGGGATATATCCTGAAAGGTACAAGCAACGAAAAACTGTTCCAGGCCATCCGCGATATTCATTCCGGTGGAGCGCCCATGTCGGCGGTGGTTGCGCGGCTGGTGGTAAACTCATTTAATAAAGGCGATGTGCTTTCGGTGCCGGAAACCAACCGGTTGTCAGAACGCGAAAAAGAAGTGCTCGACCTGCTTTCCAAAGGTCACCGCAACAAAGAAATAGCCGCAAAACTTTTTGTAAGCACCGAAACGGTAAAAACACACCTGAAAAATATTTACGAAAAACTGCAGGTCAATTCACGTTCTGCGGCGGTGAGTGTGTTTTCGGGGATGAAAAAATCGTAATCAGATTATTGTTCCTGCTTTTCAAGTCCGGCCATTTTAAAAAGCGCATTCCGTTCGGCATCGGTTAAGGGCATTGCTTCGCCCGGCTGCAAATCCGCAATTAAAATATTTGCAATGCGGATGCGTTTCAGAAAAACCACTTCGTGACCCAGTTTGTAACACATGCGGCGGATCTGCCGGTTTAACCCCTGCGTGAGGATGATGCCGAACGTGTCCGGCGATTGATTGATCCGCCATACATCCGTGGCACGGGTCTGCTGTCCCATAATGGTTACGCCGCTGCGCATGTGTTCGAGAAACGCATCATCAAACGGTTGTTCGGTTTGCACGATGTATTCTTTTTCCTGGTGCGCGCTGCTGTTGGCAATGGCGTTGAAGATGCGGCCATCGTCGGTGAGTATCACCAGCCCTTCCGAGGCTTTATCGAGGCGGCCTACAAAATGAAAATCGAAACCGGGATCAATTACTTCGTAAATATTTCCGGGAATGGTTTTGTTTTTGGTGCACTCAATACCGCGGGGTTTGTACATTTTCAGGTACGTAAATATTTTTCCCTGCTGGATGATTTCACCTTTGCAGGTAACCTGCTGCCAGTATTCGATCTTGGTTGATGGCGCAACCGTTTTTCCGTTTACTTTGGCAAAGCCTTGTGTAACGAGCAGTTCGGCTTCCGTTTTGCTGCAACTGTAATAGCGTGAAAGCAACAGGTGCAGCCGTGTAACGCCGGGCATTACCAGTTCAGGTTATTCGGACGTGTGTACAGCAACTGCATCACGTTGATGTTGCGCATTGCAAAGGCGGCTTCGCAGTAGGAGAAATAATAATTCCATTTGCGCATAAAGCGGTCGTCAAATCCGAGTTGCAATACCCCTTCGCGCTGCGCGTTGAACGTTTTACGCCATTCGGCCAGCGTGCGTGCGTAGTGGCGGCCGAGGTCTTTGATATCAACCAGTGTAAGATCACCGGCTTTGTTAATCGCCTCGTTCATGCGCCCCACGGAGGGCAGCAGCGATCCCGGGAAAATATGTTTCTGTATCCAGTCAACACCCGTGCGCAGCGATTCGTAACGTGCGTCGGGGCAGGTAATCACCTGCATGGCCAGCAAACCATCTTTCGCCAGCAGTTTTGTACACTGTGCAAAAAACACATCGAGAAATTCATCGCCAACCGCTTCCAGCATTTCTACGGATACAATACGGTCGAACGTACCGGTAACGTCGCGGTAATCGCTGAGCAGCACCGTTACTTTATCTTCCAGCCCGGCTGCTTTCACGCGTTCGGTGGCCAGTTTGTGCTGTTCTTCCGAAATGGTGACCGTGGTTACTTTGCATCCGTAGTGCGAAGCAATGTGTATCGCATTGGCGCCCCAGCCGCTGCCGATTTCAAGCACGTGCATCCCGGGCTTTAGGCGCATCTGCCGGCACAGGCGCTCGTATTTGGCGGTCTGCGCTTCGGCGAGCGTGTATGTTTCTTTTTCAAAGTAGCCGCTGGAGTAGGTCATCGAAGGATCGAGCCAGAGTGCAAAAAAAGCATTGTTCAGATCATAATGTTCGCTGATGTTTTTGCGCGCGCCGTCTTTGTCGTTTGCACGTCGCCAGTGTGAAATGCGGTTGAAAAATTTCAGCACGTTTAAAACAGCCAGTTGTGTGCCGCCCGAAACCGGTGCGTATTCCACGTTGAGCAGAAACCAGGAGATGACATTGGTAATGCTGCTGGTTTCCCATTGCCCGTCGGTATATGCTTCGCCGAAACCGATGTCGCCGTAAAGCACACAGCGTTTGAAAAACGAATCGTCCGTGATGCGGATATCTGCCTGGATGCCGCCGGTGCCATCGCCGAATACCAGTTGTTCGCCCGAAGGCAGGGTCATTTCAAGTCGTCCTTTCGGCAGTTTTGAAAAGAGGCCAATAATAACGCGTTCGTAAAATGACGTTTTGCGTGTAAGGGCAATGGTTTGTGACATGCAGTTGTATAACGTTAAAAATCAAAGTTGTTTTTTCCACAGTTGTTTGCCCGTGTTCCGGTCAATGGCAACCATGCTCAGCTGCGAAATATAAATCAGCTGGTTCCCAATGCAATCGAACCACTGGAAATCAAAATCCGGGTTGCCGTCGGAGAACACGGTTTCAAACGAGCTCATCTGGTCGGCCCGCGAAGGATTGTAACAGATGCCGTACTGGTGGCTGCTCCATGTTTCGCGGAATGTGGAGTCGGCTACATTCATTTCTATTTTGCTGATGATGGCATGGCAGGTATCGCTGATATCAGCAGCATGCCACACGAAAAACATGCGTGGTTCACCTGTGGGCTGCAGTATCCGATCTTCCAGGACGTGGTCATTCATGCTTCTTTTTGTTTTCAATTCGCGTCCGATGTTTTCCAGTTCGCGCACAAGGTCATTATACATGTTATAAACCTTGCTGTCGTAGCCCGGTGCATTCCACGGACTGCCTGCGTTGTTCGCCAGCCAGTTGTGGGCGGCACGCAACGAATCCATGCTTCGCTGCACATTTGCACCTTGCAGCCTCATCCCGTTGTAGTATGCTGAATCATAAAGTGCCGCCCGTGTGTCGTCGCGGTCAATGATATACGAAGGATCGATATAGGTCAGATTGTTTTCTTTTTTCGCCCATCCGAAAACGAGGTGTTTCCGTTTATCGCCGTTGCTGCTGATGTATTTGTCCACATCGTATTTGCCCTGGTTGCTCAGTGCATGTTCTTCCGCAAGCGATTCCGGCGGCGTTTCTTCGGTACGGGTTGCTTTGTGCGAGGCGGTGTTGTACCGGTAATGAAAACCCTGCTGGTCGGTAACAATAATATCGTTTGTGCCCGGAACCCATCCGTAAAAATCATTGATCTGCGACCATGTCGGACGCGCAAGCTGGATGGTTTTCAGATCGCCTTCCGCTTTCAGCTGTTCCTGGTTTTTGCTCACCAGCAGTGTTGTAATATCACGACAGTGCAAACCAAAATCCTCGCGCATGCCAAACATCCAGAGTTTATCGCCGAAAAAGCCGATGAGGTAACATTCATTGTCCTCCATGCCTTCGCCCAGCTCCACGCGGGCCACCACGTTACCGGTTTCGGGGTTGTACGTGGTAATGCGGAATTCGTTGTACCCGCTGATGTGTGTTACGCCGCCACCCGACGATTTCGAAGTCGCCTGGAAAACGCTTTCGAGTGTTACGATATAATCTTTGCCGTTGGTACGGCACACCACCACCTGTTTTACATCGTCGGCGTGGTCTTCCATTACGTCTTTATGAAAACAGGAGGGAAGGCCCGAAAGGAGCAGGATTCCCAGCAGGATGCGGAATGTGTTTTTCATGACGGAAAGTTAATTGTTTTCGGAAAAGAATTTACTCTTTTTCCTGCGGATAGGGTTTTAAAACATCGCGCTGCAGCTCCGCATGATCACCTTTTTTGTGGTAACCGAGTTTTTTAAACCACAGCAGCATGGCGTTCCAGTGGATGAGAAAAATAATCTGCAACGTGATGAACGGGAAACGCAGCGCATAAAACAGGATGGTACGGTTGTTTAATGCTTTTTTGGTACCGGTGAGCGTGCTTACAAAAAAACGGTTCCCGCCTTTGTAATCATCAATCCGGATGTTCAGTTTTTCAGCAGGCAGCTGGAAACGGAAATCAAATTCCGCGTCGTGATCAATAAACGGTGACACATAAAAGTGTTTCACCACGCGCAGGTGAAACGTGGTGCCGTCAAACTGTTCCGGGCCGAGGAAAAACAGTTTCATTTCGCCGAATGTATTTCCGACCTCCGCCACCGCACACAACGGCGCACCCGCTGCATCGTAACAGAAATAAAACGAAACCGGGTTAAACTGGTAACCCCACGTGCGCAGGTTGGTGAGCAGCATAATCCTGGCCGGCGACTGTGTAAATCCCTGCGCTGCAAGAAATTGTTCGAGGTGCCAGCGCGTGGGTTTGGTTTTGTCCGGATTTTCTGCGGGAAGCTGCACATGGTCCGCATCGCGCCAGCTGAATACATTAAACCGGTTGTAACCAAACAGTTTTATTTTTCTGTTCACCGTTTGCAGTTCATCCAGGTCAAGCCAGAACATAAACACATTGTAATGAAACCGGTGCTTTTTCGGCGCCGACCGGTTGTGCATTACGAGTGCCCTGTATAATGAACTGTTCATTTTTAATGGCTTATGGTTAACGGCTAATGTTTAACGGTTTTTATTTATTCACCGCTGTTTAATTAACCTTTTTTTTGTTCGTGTTGTTCTTTTTTATGGAAAGCTGGATTGCTGCAAATATGTTTTTGTATTCCTGTGCTTCGTTTATGAATTTATCCAGCTCTTTCTGTGTCTTGGCATCTTTATATAGTTCTTTTAACACACGGAGCCAGTAATGACTTTCTCTTGATTCTTTAAATGAAATAGTAATTTTATGATAAAAATCTCTTTTTGTAATCGCGCCCTGTGCCTCTTCGTAGTTTGCTCCAATGGATCCGGATGACCTGGCCAGCTGACGCATAGGAATCCGATAGAATTTCCCTTCGGGAAGATTATTTAAAAAAATTAATACATCAACACCAAAGCGAAACGTACGCTCAAGAAGAATTTTCGTTTTTTCATTCATTGCTATATCATTTATAGAACTGGTTAACTTGTTTTTGGATTAAAAATATCAATTTAACCAAATATAATATCATGTTGTAAATGTATATATGCTTGCCGGTTAAGTTTTTCCAAGTTTTAAGCAATTAAGTTGCCCGTTCCCCATAAGCCATTAGCCATTAAACATTAGCCATTTAAAAAAAACGATTCATTTTGCATTCAATATCTTATTACATAAATCCGTCGCCGAAAGCAACGCATCTTCATGAAATCCGTAACGGAAATAACTGCCGCAGTAATATACCGGGCCGGTTGCATTCAGTTTGTGTAACTCCTGCTGGGCGCGGATGGCGGGAATATCGAACAACGGGTGTTCATAGTCTTTTTTCCAGATTATTTTCTTCGGATCAATCAGGCTTTCGTCGCCGTTGATGGAAACGAAATAATTTTTCTTTTCCGAAACCCGCTGCAGCTCATTCATCCAGTAAATAGTGGCCGGCATGGGGTTGTGGTTTTGGCCGGCAATGCGGTAGTTCCACGAGCTCCATACGTTTTTGTTTTTCGGCATGCTGCGTTCGTCGGTGTGCAGGATGGCTTTGTTCTGCTGGTATTTAAAACAACGCAGCAGGCGGTCTTCATCTTCTGTTTTTTGTTGCACGATGCGATACGACTGGTCGCCGTGGCAGGCGAGAATCACCTTGTCGTAAAGCGCGGTGTTGCCCTGTGCGTCGGTTACCTGCACTTTGCCGTTAATGCGTTCCACTTTTACAGCTGCGCAATTGGTTTTTATGCGGTCGCGGAACGGTGCAATTATTTTTTCGCGGTAAACGCGGCTGCCGCCCTGCACGGTGTACCACTGGTGCTGTGTATTCAAACCGAGAAAGCCGTGATTGTAAAAAAAGCGGATGAGCGTGGTGGCCGGAAAATGCAGCATCAGGTCCATCGGCGTACTCCACACCGCCGAACTCATCGGAACAAGGTAGCGGTAGATAAAATCATCGCCCAGTTTCTGTTCCTTGCAGTAATCGGCAATGGTATGATCGGCGTAGGATGGATCGTCCAGTATCGTCGGGCTGTGTTTGTTAAAACGCGCAATCTGGAACAGCATACGGATGAACCGCGGATTTACAATATTTCCGCGCTGCGCAAAAAGCCCGTTTAACCCCGAGCCGCAGTATTCCAGCGATGAAGGAATGTGCTGCACACTGAACGACATGCTCGTTTTCATTACCGGCACCTGCAGTTCTTCAAACAGTTTGGTGAGCAGCGGATAGGTAACGTAATTAAAAACCATAAACCCGCTGTCAACATACACCGGTGTGCCGTCTTCGTCTGCTGTAATCGTGTTCGTATGCCCGCCGATATAATTTTCGCTTTCATACACGGTAAGGTCATACCTTTTGTGCAGGTAATGCCCGCAGGCCATGCCCGCTATGCCGGTTCCGATTATCGCAAGTTTTTCCATTGTATAAAACTGTCGTAAATTATTTTCAGTTGGCAGTGGCAGGACGCAGTGGCAGTCAGCGCGTTTTTCAGAAGAAGAAACTGTTCCTTACACAAACACGACTGCCACTGCGTCCTGCCACTGCCAACTGTTAAAGGTTTTCGGCGAAGCCGTTTATACTTACTTCTTCTCCATCAGGTAATGACTTACTACCCATTCTTCACCCTTGTTGTAGTTCCACAGTTCGGCGCAGGCCATATAAAACACACGCCAGTACACCCACCACTTTACAGCGTTTTTTTCACCATAGGTTTTTTTAAACAGGGGCATAATCTTCGCCTTGTTGCTGTCCATGCGTTGCAGCCAGGCTTCGGCGGTTTTGCCGTAATGCGTGCCGTTTACCACCCAATGTTCGTTCATCCGGAAGTGCGAGGTGAAGTCGTGCAGGTACCTATCGCCGGGCATCATGCCGCCGGTGAAAAAGTAGCGCCCCATCCAGTCGTTCGCATCTTTGGTTTCAAACAGGTACGTGTATTTTTTATGCGTAAAAATGTGTACAAATAATTTGCCCCCGTTTTTCAGCCAGCCTGCAATGTTATGCAGCAGCAGTTTGTGGTTGCGCATGTGCTCAAACATTTCCACACTCACCACGCGGTCGAAGCGTTTGGCGGTATCAAAGGTGTTGATGTCGCACGTAATCACTTCCAGGTTCGTGATGCCCATTTTGCGTGCCTGTTCATCAATAAAATATTTCTGCGTACGCGAATTGGAAACCACGGTGAAACGGCTGTCCGGAAATTTTGCCGACATGTACAGCGAAAGCGAACCCCAGCCGCAGCCCAGTTCCAGCACCTCCTGCCCGTTCTGCAGATCGGCGCGGGCGCAGGTGAGCGAAAGCATGTCGCCCTCTGCATCCACCAGTTCGGTAATGCCTTCGTTCCAGTAGCAGCTGCTGTATTTCAGGTGCGGACCAAGACAGAGCTGGTAAAATTCCGTTGGTACTTCGTAGTGCTGCGTGTTAGCCTCGGCCGTGTGAACCGCAATTGGCGCGTCGGCAAACGATGCGAGTAAGTTTTTGTAATAACCCGGATCAGCGTATTTCTGTTCTTCTTCGTTCAGCCGCTGGCGCAGTAAACGCCTTATGCCGAAACGGATAAGCGAATCAGGAAGCAGGTTCTTTTCAAGTAACGTATCTGTGAGCATAAATGAGCTTAGCCTTTCTTAAACCAGGGAACAAATGCGCTGGTGGTGCGCTGGTATTCGCGGTATGCATCGCCTTTCGAGCGGATGCTTTGTTCTTCTGTCATCGGTATGCCGGTGACTTTGAAAATAAGCAGCAGCATAATCAGCGGACAAACCACCGAAATCCAGCCCCAGGGCGACATGATGGCGAAGCAGAAGTACGCCACCCAAATGGTCCATTCGAAAAAATAATTCGGGTGCCGCGAATAATTCCACAGTCCGCGCTGGCATACTTTGCCTTTGTTTGATTTATCGTCTTTGAATTTTTTAAGCTGCCAGTCAGCAATGGCTTCGCCGAGAATGGCGATGGACCAGATGCCTGCGCCCACATATTCAAGCATATGAATTTCAGGAGCTGTATTTGCGGCCGCAAGAAAAAACGGGATGGAAAGAAACACATTCGAAAGTGCCTGCATCTGGAAAAAGAAAAAGAATTTCCGGTCGGGATGCGGTGCCCATTCTTTGCGCAGTTGTTTGTAGCGGCCTTCTTCTTCTTCAAGATGACTGCCAACGCGGATGAGCAGGTAAATGCCGAGTCGCGCGCTCCAGATCGCGGCCATGGTGCATATCATGATTTTGCGCACATCGTTGCCTTCCGAGAAAAAGAATACGACGGCAGCGATAGCGGTGAAATTAAACGCCCAGAAAATATCAACCACCCCGGCGTTTTTAATGCGGTAAGCCCATATCCATACGAGCACCATAATGCCGCAGCATACGGCGAGTGAAACGAGTATTGTAGTCAGCAGTGGATTCATAGCGGTTGTCAGTTGGCTTTACGCAGTCGGATAATGTGCAGGGTATGCATCACGCGCATCACCGGCCAGGTTGGATCGATTTCGAACCAGCGCCGCGCAAAGTTGGGGCGGTTCGGGCTTTTGTGGTGATTGTTCTGCATCAGTTCGCCCATCAGCAGAAAATCGAGCGGGATCGAATTTTTGGAATGATCGGCATTATCAAAATTCGAATAACCGTATTTGTGTCCACACCAGTTTACAATCGCACCTTGCACCGGCCCGATGAGGAAATGGATGGGCAGCAGCGCAAACTGCCACCAGGCTGTTGCGAAATAATAATAAAAGAGAAAATAGCCCACACCGAAAGCAATGCGCACAAACCAACTGTCGCTTATTTTATCAAGCGTGCTCCAGGCCGGGTAACTGCCTTTAAATGCAGGCTCGGGTTCTGATTTGTAACGGACAAAATCCTGGTAAATGCCTTTGGTTTTCATCATCAGCCCCCAAACGTCTTTTATAAAGTGCGGCGAATGCGGATCTTTATCGGTATCGCTGTACGCGTGGTGCATGCGGTGCATGATGGCGTAGGCGCGGGGATTGAGAAACGAAGCCCCCTGGAACAGGAACGTAAAAAAATAAAACGTCCGTTCCCAGAACCGGCTCATCGTAAACATCCGGTGCGATGCATAACGGTGCAGGAAAAAGGTCTGGCAGAATAACGACAGGAACCAGTGACAAAGGAAAAAGAGAAGAATGGCCATGCTCAGGTGCGAATACGCAACATATACGCAGGTAAATATGGCATGGATTTCACAATAAAGCCAAAACGCCCCTTTATTTTTTAGGGGCAGTTATGAACAGAAATAGCGGAAAGGGTTGGAAATCAGGGTTATTTGAGGTAAACGTCAACGCCGTCTAATTGTTCCGGATCGAAGGTTTCTACGAGCGTTTCGTCGCGGTGTTCAAGAAAAGAGGCAATATGCTGGTGTGCGATTAAACGGATTCCGCCCTCAAACGATTCGGGGTTATTGATGTCGTTCAGCAAAATGCCGGTGCGTTGTTCCCCGTTTTTCAGGTAAATGTGAGCCAGTTCGCCGGCTCCTGCTGTAAGTTGTGCAATCATTGCGTATTGTTTTGCTGCAAAGTAACGGCAGCAGTATTACGTCAATGTGAAGGCAGCATGAATACGTATTAAGGTTTCATAAAAAAAGCAGGCACAGTATTGCAACAAATACATCCCCTTATCTGCTGCAAAAAGAACACTCCGAACAGCGTTCATATTCCGTGCCTGCCCAAAATTGTTTAACATCACAAACGAATAATGTCCGGCTTATTGGATGATTCAAAGCTATACCGGTTTTGTTGCTGAATTGTTACCATGGACTACAATTTCTGCACACGGTGTTTTTTAATGAATGATAATTTTCCGCGTACTGCTTCCTGCGGGCGTGAGCAGTGTAACAAAATACACACCGGCCGGCAATTGGTGCAGGTCAATCACCGTGTTGTTTTGCGCAGGCTGAAGGTGCAGTTCTTTTACCACTTTGCCGCTGGTATCGCTGATGCGCAGCAGATCGTTTTTGCCAAACGGATAGCTATCGGATCCGTTTTCGCCTGCATGCAATGTGAAATAACCGGTTGACGGATTCGGATCCATGCGGAAGACAGGTAACGCCCTGTTGTTTTTAATCCCGCTGATGCCGCTGCCTTCGGTAATGGTGATGAATTCATTTACCGAAAGACCGGTATAAATTTCCGGATTGGTTCCCAGCCATTCTACAATTACCGTGTCAACAGTGGTGGCGTTTCCGAGGCCGAAATGTGCCCGCCAGTCGTTCTGACTGCAGTACGCGTTCTGCGCCGAAATTTCGCGCAGCTGCCACACGGGGTTTCCATTTATAATAGCCCGCAAACGTATTTTGGTACCAATAGCGGCGCGGTTGGTCATAGTTCCCTGCAGTGTGATCGTTATCCAGTTGTTGCTGTTGCCATCATTGTGATACAGCAGGTCCGGTTCATCCACATTGTTGTAACGCACCGTTGCCACCGCCAGGTCTTCAAAACCGTCGTTGTCGTAATCTGCAAACGCGCAGCCGTACGACCAGGCCGAATCAGCAACAACCGTGCTGCTGCTGTTGCGCGTAAAAGTTCCGTTACCATTATTGAGGAAGAAAAAATTAACCAGCTTCGTGTTTGCCCAGAACGCATTGGTTACATAGAGATCGAGGTCGCCGTCGTTGTCCACATCCGACCAGGCCGAACTGAACGAATTGCCTCCGCATTTCGAAACGGTATCGTTTACCATTTTCGTAAACACAAAATTGCCGTCGTTACGGAACAGCGCATCGTTTCCGAGGTCGTTTGCGAGAAACACATCCAGGTCGCCGTCGTTATCGTAATCGGCCCAGCTGCTGCTCATGGTGTTGCTCCCGTCGGTGAGCAGCGCGCCGGCAGTAACCGACACGAATGTTCCGCCACCATCGTTGCGGTACAGGTTTTCGTTCTGCCCGCTTTCGTTGGTTACAAAAATATCCAGGTCGCCGTCGTAATCCAGGTCGGTCCAGTTTACACAGCGTGATTCATTCGCATCATTCACCACGGCGCCGGTTAATATGCGGGTGTATGTACCATTGCCATTATTGTGATACAAAAAGTTTTTTTTGTTGCCCGCGCTGTTGGTTACATATAAATCCACGAACCCGTCGGTATCGTAATCGCCCCATGCTGCTGTTTCGGAATACCCGGCATTGTTCACCGGGTCGCCGGTGCTCACCTGTGTAAACGTTGCGCTGCCCGAACCCATGTACAACATGTTGTTCACGTTGTACCAGTTTACCACAAACGCATCGCGGTTGCCATCGTTATCGGCGTCGGCCCACGTGGCACCGTCTGACGGTTTGTTGTCGCGTACAATGGTATCATTCACCAGCGCAGTAAAATTTCCGTTGCCGGTGTTAATGTAGAGTGCATTGTTTTGACCGCCGGTAGGGCCGTTGGTAACCTGGCAGTCCGGTAATCCGTCGTTGTTCACATCAATCCAGTTCACGCTGCGTGAATCGCCGGGGGTATTCACAAACGGACCTGCTGTGATGCGGGTAAACTGCTGGGCGGTAAGAACGCTTCCCGGAAGCAGGATGCCACAAAGTAATAAATTGCGCATGGGCCTTTTTTTTTGAGCGATACTACATCAAAAGCCGTTCTTGATTTTGTGCACCTGCCCAACATTCATGTAATGAGCCACAACAGCGCAACGGCTCTGCCAGACGCTGTTGGAACGGAGCAGGCTGCATTTCGTTGGCAGATTGCTGCATTTCGGCGGTACGGTTTTTTAATTACGGCAGATGGTGCATCTTTACACCACGATGAAAAACAGGCGCCTTTTGCGGCACATCCTTTTCTGGTTTTTTTATTTCGGGACTGTTCTTTTTTACGAACTGTTCCTCCCGTCTGCTTTTATTGATGATCCGTCGTGGGGATATTTTAACCGGGTATTGCTCTCGCAGCTTATACTGATGCCGGCGCGGATACTTTTTGTTTATTACATCCTTTACATTTTTATCCCGCGCTGGAATACAACGCGAAACCGGTTGCGGCTGGCGGCCGAAGGGCTTGTATTACTGCTGCTGACGGTATTGCTGAACCGTTTCCTGGTGCAGCAGGTGGTGTGGGTTTATGTTTACGGTACAGAACCGCATCCGCAGGTAAGCCTGCTCAGTTTCATGGCGCGTTGCATTTTTACAATGCTGGAGATTATGCAGGTTGCAGGTATTGCGGCCACCATCAAACTTTTCCGCATGCGCATGGCTGCTGCTGCACGTGAAAAAGCAATTGTGCAGGAAAAACTCACTTCCGAAATCCGTCATTTAAAAGCACAGGTGAATCCGCATTTTTTGTTCAATGCACTCAACAGTGTTTTTTCGCTGGCGCGGACGCGTTCGGAAAAAACGGCGGATGTGGTACTCCAGCTTTCGGAAATACTCCGCTACATGCTTTACGAATCGGGAAAGAAAACGACTTCTGTTGCTGCGGAACTGAAAATCATCAGCGATTACATCGCCCTGCAGCAGCTGCGTTTCGGTGAACGCCTGTGTGTGGAAACAACGTTGAATGTAGAAGATGATTCGCGGCAGGTTGCGCCGCTGCTGCTGCTGCCGCTGATCGAAAACGCATTCAAACACGGTGCAGGCAATATTAACGGCGACGTACTGATCCGCATCCAGCTCACCGCAACGGGCAGCAGGCTGGTGCTGCACATTACCAATCCGTACGATGTGCAGCCCGCGGAAGAATTAAA
Source organism: Chitinophaga pinensis (assembly GCA_943372645.1). Lineage (GTDB taxonomy): Bacteria > Bacteroidota > Bacteroidia > Palsa-965 > Palsa-965 > VBWE01. The sequence continues at coordinate 135,759 of CALRZN010000012.1, forward strand.
AACAGAAGGCATCGGGCTGGCCAACATCAGGCGGCAGCTCGAACTGCTGTATACCGATTATTCGTTTATTTACGGCAGGTCAGGAAACCTGTTTGAAGTGCGTCTTGAACTTAATCTGCAATCGTATGCCGCTGCTGAACTGTTTGATCATTGAAGATGAACCGCTGGCTGCGGATGTCATCAAAGATTATGTTTTGCAAACACCGGGTCTGGCACTGGCCGGATGCTGCGGCGATGCGCTTTCAGCAACGGAACTGCTGCGCACCAAAAAGCCCGATCTCGTTTTCCTCGATATTAATCTTCCGAAACTGAACGGGATTGAATTCCTGCGCAGTTCGCGGCTCAGCTGCCCGGTTATTTTAACAACAGCACATCACGAATTTGCACTCGAAGCGTACAGCCTTGATGTGGTGGATTACCTGCTCAAACCCATTTCATTTCCCCGTTTTATGCAGGCCGTAAACAAAGTGCTTGCCGTGCAGCCGGGTACTGTTCATCAGGAAGCAGCACCCGTGGTGCATTTTTTTGTTGCCGATAAAAAACGCATCCGGGTGGCCGAGCCGGATATCTGTTATATCGAAAGCATAAAAGATTACGTGAAAATTCACACGGCGACAAACAGCATCGTGACCAAAATCCAGATCAGTGAACTGGAACAGCTGCTGCGCAGTTCCGACTTTGTACGTATCCACAAATCGTTTATCGTTAACCTCCAGCACCTCAGCGCCTACAATGCACAGGAGGTGGAAATCGGCAAAGCCACCGTACCCATCGGGCGCACCTACCAGGAGGCTTTCCGCCGGCGCATGGAACGTTAAAAAAAAGCGCGGTCTCCGTTCGGGAAAACCGCGCTTTGATTGTAATCGGGGATGTGAAAAGTCAAACCATGCGTAATTAAAACTTCACACGCAGGCTGGTCACTAAGTTACGGCCCGGAGCGCTAACCCCTGAAGCAAAATAGCGGTAGTGCTGATCCATAATGTTTTCGAGGGCCACGTTCAGGTGTACATATTTTCCGAACTGGTAACCGGCCCGCACATTCAGCGTGTACCAGGCAGGCATACCAACAACTGTTGCGTACTGCAGGTTGTCTTCGCCACTCGGGCTGTAATCTTTCAGGCGTTTTGCACCGTTATAGGCACACCAGGTTTCCATTTCCAGTCCTTTGTTTTTATACACCAGCCCGGTGCGGCCATAAATCGGCGGGATGTGATCGAGCGGGATGATGGTGTCGTTATCTGTATCGGTATAACGGCCCTGCGTAAAGTTGAAGGTACTGCGGAATGAAAAATTTGCATTGAAATCGGCAGTGAAAATGGCAGAAACACCCTGGACAACAGCTTTGTCTGCATTCTGCAGCGCCATCACCTGGCTCGGTGTACCGCTGTAAATTACACTGTCCTGCCCGTTGAGCTGGAACGGTTTTATGACCATTGCATTGGTGAGTAAGGTGTTGAAATAAATTACATCAATACGCGCCACGCTGCTGATGGTTTTCGACATGCCGATTTCACCGCTCCATGCATATTCCGGTTTCAGGTCCGGGTTTGGAACGATGAGTGTGCCCGGTGACGAATCAAAAACTTTTCCGATATCGTCAATATTTGCTGCACGGAAACCGGATGAACCGAGCACATGCAGGCGCCACTGGTTTGCCGGCCGCCACGTAAGCCCGATGCTGCCGCTCGGCGCCATGTTCTGCTGGTTTACTTCCTTGTAGGGGAACGGGAAAAAGGTGGTATCGTCCCACTTTGCATGCAGGTTCACCAGGCTCAGGCGAATACCTTCGTTGAGCGTCAGTTTATCATTGATATTGAAGGTATGCGTGATATAAACAGCAGCCGAGTTCATCGAACTGCCTGCATCCGGGTAACGTGTTCCTGCTTTGCCGGTGGTGTCTTCCGCAATGTTGGTTAATGTTGCGGTTGAATTCACCCTGTTGTAGGTTAATTCAGCACCGTAACGCAGCACGTGTTTTCCGTTCAGCCGTTTGTCGAAATCAGCATTCAGCGAAAGTACTTTTACATTTTCGAGTTGATCGGTTCGGAAATTATTTCTGAACCGGCGGCTGATGCGTTGCTGGTCAATATCCTGGAAGGCAGCGATAAACACACCACGGTTATAAATGAACCCATTTCTGCTGAAGTGTTTCAACTGGTATGAGGTCATCAGTCGTTTCTGCGGCCCGTATTTCCATTCCGCAAATTTAAGGTTGCCGTTTCCGCTGAATTCGCTCAGGCGGTCGTAACGCGGGATATCGGATGAACGCGACAACTGGAAATTAAGCAGATGCTGGAACGAACTGCTTTGTGCAAAATAAAATTTCTGGTTGATGTCGTATTGTTTATACGCGGTACCGGCCTGCACATTCGGATCGCTGTTGCGCATCATACTGTCAACACCGTTTATCCGTTCGGCATAATAATACCGTTTGCCAAATGCAGTGTCGTACGGATTACGAAGGTTACCGGCGCGCAGGTCACCGAAATCGCTGAAGGTAAAGCTGGTGAGCGAAGCCAGTTTGCGCCACCCGAGGTTGATGTCGAAGTGCCCGGTTTTTTCATTGTTGGCGTTGGAATAACGCGTCATAAAATTACCGGTTACATCCAGCTTGTCTCCGGAAGTGGCAAGCTGCGGACGGCGGGTGTAAAAAGCCATGGTACCGCCCAGCGCATCGCTGCCGTAAATTACAGAAGCCGGTCCGAACAGCACCTCGGTGCGCTCAAGCATATTCGGATCAATCGTGATAATATCCTGCAAATGGCCGCCCCGGTAAATCGCATTGTTCATACGTACACCGTCAACCACCAGCAATACCTTGTTGGCTTCAAATCCGCGTAAAACGGGACTGCCGCCACCCATCTGGCTTTTCTGCGCGAATACAACGCCTGACTGTGTAAGCATATCGGCCGATGTCTGCGGATTTAATGCCTCAATCTGCCGCGCTGAAATGGATTCCACCTGCGAGGCCACATTCGAACGCAGATCGGCCGATTTGCTGGCCACAAAAACAACTTCGTTTAACTGGATAAGCCGCACACCGATTTTAACCTGGTTTTTGTCAGCACGCACCATGCTCATCGGAACAACACTGATACCATACGACGTATGTCGTACAAGTAACGTGTCCGGATTGCCAAGCGGCGTAATGTCTGCTTTTCCTTTGCTGTCGGTAATTACATTGGTATTTCCATTGCGTGTGTATATAACCGCTTCGCTGATGGCTTCGCGCGTATTCTGGTCGGTAACAGTTACCACCTGCGCTTCTGCAAAGAAGGTCATACACACGCATACAATCGTGAGTATATTTTTCATAACGTTTTATTTAATGTGTTGGAACTGCACAGCATAACCGAACTGAACCGGTTGCAGGGCAGGAGAACGAATAACTTAAAGGAAGTACGTTATGAAAACTCCGGCGGGGGTGGAGTTACTGCAAAAAACGGGGAAAGTACCGGGTTAAAAGGAATGATAAAAAAATCCGATTTTACCTGCGTGTCTGCAGCCAGTGTTTCTGTTTGTGGCGGCAGGTCATAAACCGGCGTTTTGGGCGACGGTTTTGTTTTTGCAGGCGTACGGCCGGTATTATCCTGGTGCTTTTCAATTACGCGGAATGCCTTGTCTTCTTTATCGTCGCGAAAACCTTTAAGTACAAGGTTGTCGCCCTGGATGTTTTCTTTTTCAATATCGTACCGGTGACCGCGGTAAACGATTTCATGTTTGTCGAGGCGGCGGAAGGTGCGGCTGTCGTAGGACGTTTCGCTTAACGGAATAAGCAGCGTTATTTCCGGACCTGCATGTTTGTGTGCCTTTGCGCTGGCCTGCGCCTCGCCGCGCTGAAATAAAAACAGCAGGTGAATGCCTGCGCAGTTCAGCACAAACAGCGTAAGCAAAAACAGGATGGCCGTCTTTTTATTCATGAGCGTTTCACAAAAATAAGGATTAATCGATCAAACTGTCGTTCTGGCAGTGTATTTTAGCCAAACCGATAACGGTACATGAATTGAAGCAACCGGTTACCATGTTTAAAAAACTTTTCCGCGACGGCGTATTGTACAAGGAGTTTCTGCCGTTTACGTTTGTCGTAATCCTCTGGATTATCCACCTGCTGCAGGCCTTCCTGCAAACGAGCTGGGCGAATTACGGGCTGCTGCCGCGCACCAAAGAAGGCATCCTCGGTATTTTTACCATGCCATTTTTACATGCTGATTTCGAACACCTGGGTTCCAATACGGCGCCGCTGCTGGTGATGGGATTGCTGTTTTTTTATTTCTACCGTAAAATTGCGCACGAAGTTTTTTTCATCATGTTCCTGCTCACCGGTGCACTCACATGGGCGTTTGCGCGTGGCAACTCGTATCACATCGGGGCCAGCGGACTCATTTATGGCCTGGCGGCGTTCCTGTTTTTCGGCGGCGTGTTTACGCGGCAGCTTAAACTGATGGTCATTTCGCTGCTCGTGGCGTTTATGTACGGCGGCATGGTGTGGTATGTGCTGCCCATTGAAGAACGCATTTCGTGGGAAGGCCATTTGTTCGGCGCACTCAGCGGGGCCATGCTGGCGTATGTGTATCGCAAATCGGTAACACCGCAGAAAAAGTTCGAACACGAAACAGAGCCCGATGATCCGAACGATGACGAATGGCTGCGCAAACAGCGCGAAGCACTGAGCCCGCAACCGCCGCAACCGCAAATCAATTACGAGTACAAACCCAAAAACGATGCTTCAGTCAGCAGCGGCACGCCCGATCCCTTCCTCGATCCCGGCGCACAATTTCCCGAAACGCCCGATTCCGGAAAAGCAGAAAAGCCGCGTGATCCGTTTGATGATCTTTTTAAGTAAAGCAGAATTGGAATTTCAAAAGTTATTTTAGTTATGATCGTTAAGATTGAACCGTTGATCCGCGACGCATCGCGGATCAGGAATAAGATCAGGAATAGGATCAGAAATAGGATCAGGGAAATAAGAACGGCGTAATAAGAACAGAGCCATACGATCAAAGAATACGATCCGGCTCCATCACATAAACCCGATTATTCCCCGTACTTTTGCCCCCGTGAATTATTTATCCGTAGAAAATATTGCGAAGTCCTTCGGTGAGCGCAAGCTGTTTGCCGATATCAGTTTCGGACTATCGAAAGGCGACAAGGTGGCGCTGGTGGCGCGTAACGGCGCAGGCAAAACCACGCTGATGAACATCCTTGCAGGCAGAGATACGCCCGACCGGGGAAACGTAACACTGCGCCGCGAAATCACCGTTGCGTTCCTGTTCCAGGACCCGCAGTTTGAGGGCGACAAAAACATTCTTGAAATAGCCCTCTCGGGCGATACGCCCATGCTGGCCGCCGTTCGCGAATACGAACTGCTGCTGCTGGAAGACGGCAACGCGCCCGATTACGAAAAACGGTTTAATGCCGCGCTGGAAAAAATGGATGAGCTGGCCGCGTGGGATACCGAATCGAAAGTACAGCAGATGCTCGGTAAACTCGGGTTGCATGATTTAACACAAACCACCGCCACACTTTCGGGCGGACAACGCAAACGCCTCGCCCTCGCGCAGGTGCTGCTGGCCGAACCGGACCTGCTCATTCTTGACGAACCGACCAACCACCTTGATGTGGACATGATTGAGTGGCTGGAAAATCACCTCACCGGTTCGGATATCACGTTGCTGCTGGTTACACACGACCGTTATTTTCTCGACCGCGTTTGCGACAGTATCATTGAACTGGAAGACGGAAAAATTCAGCATTACAATGGTAATTTTTCCTACTACATTGAACGCAAAGCAGAAATAGAAGTAGCGGAACAGGCTTCGCTCGAAAAAGCACGGAACCTGTATAAACGCGAACTCGAATGGGTGCGCAAAATGCCCCGCGCACGTGGTACCAAGGCCAAATCGCGGGTGGATGCGTTTAAAGATGTGGAGCAGGAAGCCAAAGGCAAACCGAAAGAAGAAGCGTTGCTGCTGCAGGTGAAAATGTCGCGCCTCGGCGGAAAAATTCTCGAACTCATTCACATCAACAAAAGTTACGGCGATAAAAAAATACTCAGTCGTTTCGATTACGTTTTTAAACGCGGTGAAAAAATCGGCATCGTGGGCCCGAACGGCATCGGCAAAAGTACCCTGCTCAACGTTATTCTCGGTATTGAACCGGCCGACAGCGGGAAAATTCAGACCGGCGAAACCGTGGTGTTTGGTTACTACGCGCAGCAGGGCATGATTCTGAATGAAGACAAACGCGTGATTGAAGTGGTGAAAGACATTGCCGAAGTATTTCCGCTGGCCGATGGTAAAAACCTGTCGGCTTCGCAGATGTTGCAGCGTTTCCTGTTTGCACCGCATACGCATTACAGCTACGTGTCGAAACTGAGCGGGGGCGAAAAACGCCGCCTGTTCCTGCTCACCGTGCTGATGAAGAATCCGAATTTTCTCATCCTCGATGAACCGACCAACGACCTTGATATTTTAACGCTCGGTATTCTCGAAGAGTTTCTTGAAGATTTTCCGGGCTGTGTGCTCATCGTTACGCACGACCGTTATTTTATGGACAAGCTGGTGGATCACCTGTTTGTGTTTGAAGGCGATGGCGTGATCAAAGATTTCCCCGGAAACTATACGCAGTGGCGCGATAAGCGATTAAGCGAACCCGCCAAAGGCGCAGCTGAAAAACAGGTAAAACCCGTTGCCGCTGCACCCGAGCCGGAACAGCAAAAACAGCCTGCAGTTGTTGCAGAGGGCGTAAAACGCAAACTGTCGTTCAAAGAAAAAACCGAATTCGATCAGCTCGAAAAAGAAATTCCGCAACTCGAAAAAGAGAAAGCGGAACTCGCATTGAAAATGAACGATGTAAGCGATCACAGCGAACTCAGCAAATTAGCCAGCCGTTTTGCCGAAATTGAAAAACAGCTGGATGAAAAAGGCATGCGCTGGCTGGAGTTGAGTGAAGGGGTTTGATGATCGTATAATTTATACAGTTCTTATAGCTGTACTATGCTGAATTTAACCACAATGTGCACAATGGTATGCACAAAGAGGCCACAATGAAATAATAATTCTTTGTGGCCTTAGTGCAATCCGCTGTGGGTGCGGCAGAATGTGGGCAAGGCTCTTTGTGGTTAATTTGATAGTACAGTTCCTTAAACTCACTTGCCGAATTCAAACGATCATTAAAACTAAAACCGCCTGCATATTTTCATAGTCATGCAGCTCCAGTGGAAGTATTATTTTTAACACTGAAAAATAATCCAGCCCTGGTTTTTCAATGCGGCAAAGTTTTTATCTTTACGCAAACGCAGAAAATCCCCTTCTGTTCAAAAATCTGTTTATGCGATTTTACAGACTTCTCACGGGGATATTGTTTTTATTATCCACTTTCCTTCCTGCACAGCAGTCCGCTTTTAACTGGCAGGTGAACGCTTTCCGCACAACGGCATTTGTAGAAAACAAAGGCCAGTTTGCAGGAACCGATGTTCCCGCCGATGCCCGCTTTTCCTATCGCCTCAACGGTGGTGAATTGTTTTTTACTCCGAACGGGTTGGCATGGCGTTACGCAAAACCCGATGAACAACAGCAGGAGCCGCGAACTGCACAGCAGCCGATGCGTGTAATCACCGCTGCGCTTGATATGATTTGGGTCGGTGCTAACCCGAAGACCGAACTGATTGGATCAATCGAGGGAATTGAATATTACACCTACGCAAAACCCGGCACAAAAGGGGAAACCATACGTGCTGCCGGTTTTTCGATGCTGACCTATAAAAACCTGTATCCCGGAATTGATCTCGTTTACCGCATTCACCCGGAAGAAGGAATCAAATACGAGCTGCGGGTTCATCCCGGTGCTGATGCGTCGCAGATCCGTATGCGTTACGCCGGCAGTTCTGAATTGCAACTGGACAGCAAAGGAAACCTGCGCATCCGCATGGATGCGGGAACTGTAACCGATCATGCACCGGTTTCATTTTACAGCGATGCAGCTTCCCGCAGAAACAAAATTCCGTCGGCGTTTCGTATCAAAGGAAACGAAGTTTCGTTTACACTCGGCAGTTACGATCACGCGCGCACGCTGATTATTGATCCGTGGCAGGTGAGCCCGTCGTTTCTGTACCTGAATAAAGCATTTGACATCACGCACGATGCTGCAGGCAATGTATTTGCGTATGGTGGTGCCGCACCATTTCAGCTGAAAAAATTTACAGCAGCCGGTACACCGCTGTGGACGTACACCAACACCGGGCTGGCCTATTACGGCGACTTCTGTCTCGATCCGGCAGGAAACGCATACCTGCTCACCATGGGATCGAACAGCAATGAACTGGTAAAAGTTTCGCCGGCCGGCACCACGATTTTTCAGCTGCCACCGCAGAACGCGCAGGAGCAGGGCCGTTACGTGCACCGCATTGCGTACAACAGCATCACCGGAAAGCTGGTTGTAGCTGGTTACCAGGTTATTTTCAGCCCGTGGATGCCAACATCGCAGGCGGTGCTGTATGAAGTGAACCCGGCCACCGGTGTACAATCGAATGATGTGTATTTTTCGGGAACGCCGCGCGTGGGATATTGCGCTATGCAGATTGATACGGCCGACGGAAAAATTTATACGCTCGGGGTAAATTGCGATCCGCAGAACACCAGCCAGCAAAGCAACCGCCTGTTTTGTTACACTGCAGCCCACGCGCCGGTGTACAATATGCCGAGTGGTTATGACATCACAGCAAACCAGCCCTATTACAATTATTACAGCGGCATGATGATTGGAAATTACTGCGGCATCAATGCGATTGCGCTCGGCTGTTACGTGTACACCTGGGACGGTCGCAAACTGACCCGCATGAACAAAACTTCCGGGGCAATGATGGACAGTGTGATTGTTCCCGGCGGAACAGCCACCATGCAGTCGGGCATCTGCCTCGATAAATGCGGCAATGTGTATATCGGATCGGTGAACGAAATTCTGCAGTTTGATGCAGACCTGAATCCGCTGCAGACGATTTCCATGAGCGGCGATGTGTATGATATTCAGCCTGGCAATACGAACAATGAACTGCTGGTTGCCGGCGACGGGTATATCGCCTCTGTCACCATCACCCTGAACTGCAGCAGCGGTGCGTTGCCGCTTGTTTCATCGGGATTGGCTGCAAGTTCCTGTACCTGCAACGGTACGGCAAGTGTTACCAATACCGATCCGTGCAACGTGGCCGGGCCGCTGATGTATCAGTGGCTGCAGCTGAACCAGTTCAGTAATTCGGTTACCGGGCTGTGCCCCGGAACATACACCTGTGTGGTAACTGCAGTGAACAGCGGCATACAGGATACCATCGCAGTTACGGTTGGTGTTACACCGAACAGTGTTACCGTTTCGGCCATCGGATCGTCGCCCACCTGCCCGGGTTGTAATGACGGAAGCCTGCTTGCCACGCCTGCGGGCGGAACACCACCGTTTACGTACCTCTGGTTGCCGGGCGGAAATACCACACCGCAGATCAGCAATGCGGGCGCAGGCACCTTCACCGTGTTGATTACCGATGCGCAGGGCTGCACCGATACCGCGCAGGTTACATTAACCGAACCGAAAGACCCGGTTGGTGTTATCATTCCGAATGTGTTTACACCGAATAACGATCACATGAACGATGTTTTCAAACTCGATCATTACGGCATCGTAAACATCAGCTGGCAGGTTTATGACCGCTGGGGCAGCCTGGTTTTTGAAACCGATAACCCCAATCATGTGTGGTACGGAAACACGAGCGATGATAAACCTTGCAGCGCAGGAACTTACTACTATGCCATCCGCATTCTTGGGGTGGATGATAAGATTTATACGCGCACGGGTTTCGTTACACTCATCCGCTGAGTTGAACGGGTGAAAACACATTTCCGGGAAAAAATCATTCAATTCCAAAAAATAAACACTTCGTTGTGGGGTTATGAACACATCTAAATCGGTTCTGAAAACACAAAATGTTAATAGTAAATAGCTGGTAATTAGGGATGTAAGTACCTGTATTAACAATTTCCCGTTGAAAAGTATGAACAGGGGGTACTGGAAACATACCTGCGGAGTGCGTTATTTTTGTGGTATGAATTGGTCGAAAAAATCAAACAACTGGTCGCTGAAACAATGGTTCTTATTGTTTCTCTTTGCCGGCTCTTTTTCGCTTCTGAACGCCCAGCAGAAGCAGTACACGGTGCAGAATGTGTCACCGGAAGACGGCATCCTGAAAACCAATTACATCGTGGCGCTTACGCTCACGGTTGAAAATGCGGAAGGCATGCGGTTCTCGCTGTACAGCGACAACATCATGATTCCGCCCGGTCACAAACATGTGTTTTCGATTACGCCTCCCGGTGGATTCAAAGTAATTGAAGGCAGCGAAATATTCAAGGTGCTGGCCGGTGAATGCGAGCAGATGGTGTTTAATCCGGCTGAAGCCATGACGGTAAAAGGCAACGCGGCTTCGTGCCAGGGCATTTACAATGTTACCATCTGGAAACCGACCGGTAACAACGTGTTTTCGCTGAAGGCCGACCTTATGCACGGTGCCACGACGCAGAACTGATTCCGTTTATCACCCAACCTTTATTTCGCTGCGCACGTAGTTAGTTTCAGAAAATTGCCTTATCTTTTCTCTGGCAAATTATTGAAACCGACTGCAACATGGTATTCATCCGATCTTTTATTGTTCTGCTCCTCGTATTGCTCACAACCGGAATACAGGCACAGCAGGTAAAAACAAACTGGCAGGTAAACGCATTTGAAGCGCGTTCTTTTGTAGAAAACCGCGGCCAGTTTAACGAACTCAAAGGCAAAGCCTATTCCGATATCCGCTACGCAGTGAAGCTGCAGGGCGGATATTTGTTTTTTACACCTTCCGGGGTATCGTGGCGTTATGCATTTTCTGAAAAAGGAGAAGCAGAACACAAGCGGCGCTTTTTCGGCAAAAGCCGCAACACCGGCGAAGAGTTTAAAACCACGGTGCACGAAATGCGGATGGAATGGGAAGGCGCAAACAAACATCCTGAACTTATTGCCGAAGCACAAACGCCCGACTATTATACCTACGGCGTTTCAAAAAACGGGCAGGAAAGTATTCGCGCATCGGCCTTTGAAAAACTGACGTATAAAAACCTCTATCCTGGCATTGATCTCGTTTACCGTTTTCATCCGAAACAAGGCATTAAATACCATTTTGTGGTTCATCCCGGCGCCAATGCTGCACTCATCCGTATGCGTTACGACGGGCACAGCGCGCTCGAAACCGATGCCGACGGAAACCTGTTGATTACCATGGGCGCAGGAACTGTGCTCGACCATGCACCGCTTTCGTTTTATGATGAGCAACCACAAACGAAAAAAGGAATCAGTTCGGCATACCGCATCCTGAATAAAAATGAAGTTGCTTTTGTAACCGGTGAGTATGACCACACCAAAACCATCATCATTGATCCGTGGCAGATCAACCCGGCCTTCGGCGGATCGGATAACAAAGGGTTCGATATCCGCCATGATGCATCCGGCAACGTGTATGCGTCCGGCGGCGGTGCCCCGTTTGAACTGAAAAAATTTACTTCGGCCGGTGTGCTCATCTGGACATTTACCTACAACGTGATGTCGATGTATTACGGCGACTTCTGCATAGCGCCCACCGGCGAAATTTACATTGTGTACGGACCCTGGGGCGACAACATGATTAAAGTAACTGCAGCCGGAACACAGGTGTACATGGTGGGTTCACCCTTAGGCAGCGGCCGCGAAACGTATCGCGTGGAGTACAGTCCTGTAACAAACAAAATTGTAGTGGCCGGCATGGAACTTAATCCCGGAACAGTTTCACTCATTTACGAAGTAGATCCTGCAACCGGAAACCAGTCCAACCACGTTTATCTTAACGCAACCTATTCCAGTGAACTGCGCGCCATGGCCATGGAAAGCAACGGCAATGTTTATACCATGTCCATGAGTGGTGTTGCATCTTCCAACTCGTCGCAGGATAACCGCATCTGGGTGGTCAACTCCTCACACGTTACGTTGTATGATATGATGAGTAATTACAACCTGCGCGAAACGCAGGCTTCGTACACGTCAACCGATTACTCCGGTTTCAACGGCATGGCCGTGGGTTGTTACCTGTACACGTACGACGGGCGCAAAGTAATCAAGTGGGACAAATCGAACGGTACGTACATGGACAGCGTGGTTACTCCGAACGGCAATCCCTACAACCTCGGCGGTATCTGTCTCGATCCGTGTGGCAATGTATATATCGGTACAGCTAACGCGGTAATCCAATACGACGGGAACCTGAATTTACTCACCACGCTGCCCATGACAGGCGATGTGTATGATGTGGCCATCGGCAGCAGTCCCAATGAACTGCTGGTTACCGGCAACGGTTTCGTGGCATCTGTTACAGCCAACATGAATTGTACGGGCGGTAATTTTATTCTCAGTACCACGTCGCAACCTTCCAACGGCTGTAACTGTGTGGGAACAGCAACAGTGAGCAACGATACACTCTGTTCCAATCCCGGACCGTTAACATATAACTGGCTGCAAATAAACCAGACTACCGATTCGGTTTCCGGATTATGCCCGGGAACATACACCTGTATTGTAACTGCTGTAAACACTGGCCTGCAGGATACCGTAACGGTTGTGGTTGGCGGAACACAGGGCAGTGTTACGGTAACCGCCGCAGGAACTGACCCGACCTGTAACGGCTGCACCGACGGAACAGCAAGCGCCACACCGGTGGGCGGAACAGGTCCGTATACGTACCTGTGGACGCCGGGTGGTTACACCACGCAAAACGTTTCCGGTCTTGGTGCCGGAACATATACCGTGCTTATTACGGATGCTCAGGGATGTACGGACACAACAGTGATTACACTCAACGAACCGCCGCTGCCGCCACCGCTCAGCGGGCTTACGGTACCGAATGTGTTTTCACCGAACAGCGATCAGAACAACGACCTGTTCCTGCTTACCCAATACGGCATTGCAAAAATCAACTGGCAGATTTACGACCGCTGGGGCGTGCTTGTATTTGAAAGCAACGATCCCGCAACGGGCTGGGACGGCAAAAACAAAAATGGAAAACCCTGCACCGATGGTACGTATTATTATGTGATAAACGGCCTGGGTGTGGATGATGCGGTGTATAAACTCACCGGGTTTTTGACGTTGATCCGGTAGTGATCCTGTAAATTCTTCGAGAAGAAAAATTGTAAAAAAGGATCGTATAAAGTAAACCGTTTTCCGAAAAGCTGATCTTTTAAAACAGCTTATGCTCCAGTCATTAGTCAATAGACATCAGGCAATCTATATTCCTGATGCCTATTGACTAATGACTGGAATACAATTCATATCAGCGTGCCAGCGGTGAAATTTTATACAATCAGAATTTTACTTCTTCCTGCTTTTGCTTTCCTTGTACGCAACAATCCGTTTTTCGAGGAGCTGCAGTTCTTTGTTGTAGGTCTTTTTTTCTTCCGGGGCAAAGTCTTTGAGGTACGCATACACAATGGGCAGGTAGCGTTCGTCTATCTTGTCAATACACTGGTTTATTTTGCGGCGTAATGCGGTTGGTGTCATGTTGGTTGCGTGATTCGTTTCCAAGATACGCAATGTATGCCGGTTTGTGCCTGCTTTTTAATGAACAAAAAAAAGCGCCCCGTTTCCGGAGCGCGTTTGGTTAATTATTCAAATCCTTAGTGAGATAAATTACTTACGTCAGTTCGAGCGGCAGTACTGTTTCTGTTTTTTGAAAGAACCTTACGTCAGTTCGAGCGGCAGTACTGTTTCTGTTTTTTGAAAGAACCTTACGTCAGTTCGAGCGGCAGTACTGTTTCTGTTTTTTGAAAGAACCTTACGTCAGTTCGAGCGGCAG
>CALRZN010000013.1:0-149416 GCA_943372645.1 Chitinophaga pinensis
ATCACTCCTGCCTGAACATGCAGACGCCTGCCTCCGTGCACTTTTGAACGTTATGAACAAATAAACAGATATTAACAAAAGAAAAAAGTAGCAAAAAGAAAAAGTCACATCATCAATTAATCTGTCAACCATTTTCAGGACGAGACAAAGGATTCAATTTTCAATAATCAATGTTCAATGCTCAAGTCATTTGTTGTTGAGCATTGAAAATTGAACATTGAAAATTGAGCATTTTTTTTGAGTAGGATTAATTTCCGCCCCCGCCGCCCGGACCAAACCCGCCGCCACCGCCGTTATCGGGATTATCCTGCTGGTTCTGGTCGTGTTCTTGTTTTTGCTTCTGCATTTCTTCGGGCGTAATAAGTGGTTCGGCACCCTGCAGTTTGCCGTTGATGTAGGTCTGGCGCATTTTTTCGGTGCCGTTGCTGTTGTAATAAATCCAGACGCCTTCTTTAAAATCGTTCTTATAAAGACCGAGTACGCTCATTCCGCCGCCGGCATTGTAAAAAATGGCTTTGCCTTCCATTTTATCGTTCACATACGTGGCTTCCGATTTTTTGGTGCCGTCCATAAAATATTCGATGCTGGTGCCGTTTGCTTTTCCGCCTTTGTACATGCGTTCGCGGAGCACTTTGCCGCTTTCGGGGTAATAGGTTTTTGAAACGCCTTCGAGTACACCTTTCACATACGTATCTTCAGATACCAGTATTTCGCCGCCGTTGTAAAAACGCCAGATGCTGTCTTTCACCCATTTGCCGGGTGTCGTGTTTACGTATTTGCCTTCTGCTTCTTTTTTTCCGGATGGCGTGTAATGTTTCGAGCGGCAGCTTTTGCTGTCGGCCGCAAAATTGGAAACGGTCATCAGCCGCGAATCGGTATCGTAATATTTAAAAATACCGATCGGCTTGTCGTCTTTAAACGTACCGATAAAAATAGTTTTTCCCTGCTGGTCCACACGTTTCCATTCGCCCTGGCGGCGGCCTTTTTCGTCGAGTTTGTTCGCCGTTTTTACAGAGTCGGGCGATGCAGCGGTTTGTGCAAAGGAAATGCTGCTGATAAAGAGCGGCAGTGCAAGAAGGCGGATGATTTTCATAGGCATCAACGAAAATACAAATTTATCGGTACGGACATCTCTAAAAACCCCAACCTCTTCGTTGGACTCATTTCGAAAATGCTCATTTACACCAGTAAACTCCGCTTTTCGAAAGTTTCGTCCGCCTCAATCTTGTGGCTTTTATAGATGCCCGTAAGTCTGTGTTTCAAAAATCAGACCAATCAGATAATCCGTTAACGGCTGAAAAGTAACCCGGCTCCCTGCGATTTTCTGCTGAATGTTCACACCAGGCTTACAACCAGCAGATCGAGCAGCAACGCGATGGTAATAACACCCATGAACATCCAGGTATTGGACGTGGGCCGGTATTTTTCGCGGTAATCCATGCCCAGCAGCATAAAACAGATGAGGAAACAGAGCGCGGCCAGCATGCCTATGCCCATCATCAGCATCACCGAGCGGCTGTTCGGGTAATCGGTGGCGAATATAAACACCACCGCGCGCACACCATTAAAAAACGCGGCCAGTACGGCGGTAACCCAGCCCGCCCGTTTGTGAAAGAGCAGGAGCAGGCCGGAAACCAGCGTAAGCGCCCCGGTAAGCCATTGAAAATGGAACATTTTGAACACTTTGCCGAATGAAACCGTTTCCCAGTTCAGTCCGTTGTGTTGCACACCGTGATTCCAGATCGTATTTAATGTTGCGATTGATGCCCAGAGTACAAAACATCCCAAAACAAGATGCAGTACACCGATGGTCTTTTCGGTTTTCATGGTACTGTTGTTCACCATAACCCGTTCGGTTTTGATACGCGTAATGCGTATGTTAAACATACTGAAAGTTGGATAATAAACCGGCAGGAGGGACGTGAAAAACGCCGGGAGGATTCAGCATGTTTAACGCGGCAGCCGTTAAAATATTTTGCGCCGAATAAAAAAAGCAGGAAATTTTTATTCCGTGATGCCGATGCGTTTATCCACCTGGTAATTGTTGCGGTCAGGCGAAGTGCGTGCAATCATCTCGGCCAGGAAACCGGCGAGGAAAAGCTGCGTACCCATAATCATGCAGGTAAGCGCAATGTAAAACTGCGGCCGGTCGGTGATGAGCGGGGCACGTTCTTCGGCCCACCACAGGTAATAGGCTTTGCTGACGCCCAGCCACACCGCAGCGATAAAACCGATAATAAACATGAGCGCACCCAGTACGCCGAAAAAGTGCATGGGCCGTTTCCCGAATTTGGAAACGAAGGTGATGGAAAGCAGGTCGAGCGGGCCGCGGATGAAACGGCTGGCACCGAATTTCGATTCGCCGTATTTGCGGGCCTGGTGTTGTACCACTTTTTCGCCGATGCGTGAAAACCCGGCGCGGGATGCGATTACCGGGATGTAGCGGTGCATTTCGCCATATACTTCAATGCTTTTGATCACGTCGCTGCGGTATGCTTTCAGGCCGCAGTTCATGTCGTGCAGCTTTACGCCGCTCAGCCAGCGCGTGGTGGCGTTGTACAGTTTCGAGGGCAGGTTTTTGGTAAACGCGTTGTCGTACCGTTTCTTTTTCCAACCCGAAACAAGATCGTATTCGCCTTTGGTAATCATGTCGTACAGCTCCGGAATTTCTTCGGGACTGTCCTGCAGATCGGCATCCATGGTAATTACTACATCGCCCTGCGCCGCGTCAAAACCCACATTGAGGCCGGCCGATTTGCCGTAGTTGCGGCGGAACTTAATGCCTTTTACATTTTTATTCGTTTCGCAGAGGCCGGAGATGATTTTCCAGGATTTGTCTTTGCTGCCGTCGTCAATAAAAATGATTTCGTACGAATAGTTGTGCTGCACCATCACCCGCACAATCCAGTCGTGCAGTTCGGGCAGTGATTCTTCTTCGTTTAAAAGCGGGATGACGATGGAAAGCTGCATACGTTTATATCAGGCTACTGGAGGGGTTGAAACGGCTGTACCGGTTTGTCTTTTTTGGCAATGGCTGATGTGATAAGGCCGATAATAATACCAACTATAAAATTGCCGATGAGTCCGAAAATGGCCATCATAGCCGGGCTCGTGAATTTGCGGGTCATTTCTATTCCCACTTCAATCTGATCCTCCGGCATGCCCTGGCTCTCCATTTGCTGTCTCGAAATTTCAAGAATACGATCAATCAGGTCAGGTGCAATAACCATAAAAAACACGAGGGTCCATATGGCCATAATGATTCCATACCATAAAGAAAACAGGAGTGCATATTTAAAACCCTGGCCAAAGGTCATAAATCCGCCCATGCCTTTATCACGCCACTGCATCTGGCCAAACAACAGTGCGCCAAACATAAACAGGTAGGAAAGATAATTCAACGCACTCTGCGGATTATCTGAGGTCATCTGTATTATAAGTGCAAGTAGCATTACCGGTATCGCAGCAATGAGCGAAAACACCATGGAGTGCATGAAACGGCTGTTGTTCATCGTATAGCGTATTAATTCCGCACAAAGATAAGTTTTTCAGGAGATGGCGGAAGCGGGGAGGCGTTCTTAACGTTTTTAAAGAAAAACAGATGTGCCGGCCAGGAAGAAATTCGCCGTTTTTCGGGTCAGTTATAAATAAAAAATGGGTAAGCTACTTACATCGCACCGCTCAACCACCTACCCTTGCTACCTTCCGGTCCTGGGGGATTCAGCAGGAGCTGGTCGTATAAGACTTACCCGGCACAAATATACGATCTTTTTGGTTTTACGAATTTGTTCGTGTTTTTTATTTTTGGATTGTAGTTTTATTTTGATCGCAGTCATCAGGCATTAGGCATTAGGAATTTGGGCAATAACCCCATGCCTAATGCCTGAATGCCTGATGACTGAAGCACGAACAAAGCCGCTCCGCGGCTGAACCACGTTCTTTTGTTACCTTTGCACCATGAATTTTCACAAGGGCGATAAAGTTCGTTTTCTGAACGAGAAGGGCGAAGGCACCGTTACCCGCATACTTGGCAGCAGCCAGGTGATGGTGGAGGTAGAGGACGGCTTTGAGTTTCCGTTTCCGGTATCGCAGCTTGTGCCGGCGCAGCCCATCGAAGGCAGCCCCCGCCTCCCGAAACCGGAAGCCGCGAAGCCTGCCGCAACCATCCAGAAAGAGAAACCGAGAAACCTCAACCCGCGTCAGCCCGACGGCGTGTACCTGCTGCTGGTGCCGCAGAACCAGCACATTCCCTCGGCCGGTATGCTCGACCTGCTGCTGATTAACCACAGCGACTACGAGGTTTATTATACGCTTTCATTAAAAGAAAACAGCACCTACACCTGTGTGCAGGCCGGTCATCTCGGTGTGCGCGAACAGGCGGAAGTGGATGCGTTAACGCCGCAGGAGGTGGACAACTGGGCCACGCTGAAATGCGACCTGCTTTTTTTCAGCGAAGAAACTTACGAACACAAAGCACCTGTTTCGGAAACCGTGCGTTTCCGCGGCGTAAAACTGTTCAAAGACAGCACCTACACCGATCACCTGCTCATCGGCCGCAAAGCCTGTGTGTTTGAAATCGCGCCGCTCGAAGCCGTTTCGGTTGCAACCGGTACCGTGCTCACCAACGACGATCTGCAGCGCATGCTGCGCGAAAAAGAACGCAACACAACGAATCAGAACATTTCAAAACCGCATCATAAAAACCTGGTGCTGGAAAAAGAAGTGGACCTGCACATCGAAGAATTGCTTGATAACTGGAACGGGATGAGTAACGCCCAGTTGCTCGACGTACAACTGCGCCGCATGCAGCAGGAACTGGACGAAGCCATTGCCGCACACCTGCATAAAATCATTTTCATTCACGGCGTAGGCAACGGACGACTCAAACAGGAAGTGGTGCGTGTACTGAAAACGTATCGCGGCATCCGTTTTCACGATGCTTCGTACAGCAAGTATGGCGCGGGTGCAACGGAGGTTGTAATTCTTTAAGTATTTCCTAAAGTTATTTGGTTCACTTTAATGTAACTGGTTCCATTGGGATCCAGTTTGCAGTTTGGCAGTTTGCAGTTTTGTTTTTTTACGGAACACGATCCTGCATCTGAAAATGGATCAGAACTGCAAATTGCAAACGGATAAACTGCCAACTGATTCAACAGACCCGCGCGAAGCGCTGACATACGTTCTTTTGCTACCTTTGCCCCGCAGGCCGGTTCATCGCTGTCGGGTTAAACCGATGGAGGAAAGTCCGGGCAACACAGGGTAATCTGCTTCCTAACGGGAAGGAGGCCACAAGGCAACGCGTGGTTTACGGAAAGTGCAACAGAAACATACCGCCATGCTTCGGTGTGGTAAGGGTGAAATCGTGCGGTAAGAGCGCACGGGCGATCTGCAGCAATGCAGCGCCGGGTAAACCCCAGGTGTTGAAAAACCAAATAGGCTGTGATTTTACCGCGCGCCGGTAAAGGGCGGCGACCCGTCGCCGGATTCATGCCGCAAGGTGTGATGAATCACAGCGGGTAGGTTGCTTGAGGCGGTTGGCGACAACCGTCCCAGAGAAATGATGGACCAGTTATACCACAAGGTATGACGGACAGAACCCGGCTTACAGGCCTGCTTTTTTTATGATCTTTTACAACAAAACAGCGGCTTTTTCTGCCGCTGTTTTGTTGTGCACGGAAAAGTGGCAGTGGCAGCCGGCAAGTGGCAGTCGGCTCGCGGAAAGGAATACGATCATATTCCATAACTAACACAAAGGCCTTTACAGCAAAGCTGTAAAGGCCTTTGTGTGTTATCGTAATGTATTTCCTGCCGCTGCCAACTGCCACTGCCACTAATGCAGGAACTATTTTATAATTGCAACGTTTTGGATGAAGCACTATTTTAAAAGCTCCTACTACTCCTCGTCATCCATGTTATGATACACATTCTGCACATCATCATCTTCTTCCAGGCGGTCAATCAGCTTCATTACTTCTTCCTGCTGTTCGGCGCTCAGTTTGGTGGTGGTGGTGGGCAGGCGTTCGATCGATGATTCAATTACTTCGAGTTTCAGCGCTTCGATGCCTTTCTGCAGATTACCGAATTCGGTGAACGGGCAGTAGAGGATCATTTCGTTTTCGTCGCCGGCTTCCAGCGATTCGAGTCCGAAATCAATGAGTTCGAGTTCCAGGTCTTCTGCGTTTTTACCCGCAGCCGCAATGCGGAAAATGGCTTTGCGTTCGAACATAAATTCAACCGAACCGCTTTTGCCCATTTCGCCGTCGCATCGGTTAAAGTGCATGCGGATGTTGGCCACCGTGCGGGTGGGGTTGTCGGTAGCGGTTTCCACCACTACGGCAATGCCGTGCGGACCGTATCCTTCATATACCACTTCTTCAAATCCTTTTTCGTCTTTGCCGGCAGCGCGTTTGATGGCACCGTCAACCCGGTCTTTCGGCATGTTTACCGCCTTGGCGTTCTGAATAACGAGACGCAGGCGTGCGTTGGTGGTCGGATCGGCACCGCCCTGTTTTACAGCAATGGCAATTTCTTTTCCGATTTTGGTAAAGGCTTTCGCCATTTTGTCGTAACGCTTAAACATCTTGTGTTTGCGCTTCTCAAAAACTCGTCCCATGGTACTTTCTTATTATCTGGTATAAACTAAAGTTGTGCGAATTTACAAAATCTCTACTTGCAAACCGTCATACGCGAGCTGAATAAAATCAGGCAGCTCGCGCTGCACCTCGGCATGCAGGCCCATCTGGTGGCTGATGTGTGTAAAATAGCCGCGTTTCGGCTGCAGTTCGTGCATCAGGGCAACGGCTTCTTCCAGCGTAAAATGCGAAATATGGGTTTCGCGGCGCAAGGCGTTCAGCACCAGCACATCGGCTCCTTTCAGTTTTTCTTTTTCCGAAGGCGAAATAAAATTGGCGTCGGTAATATAAGCGAACCTGCCGATGCGGAAACCGAGTACAGGCAGCTGGTGGTGCATTACACCGACCGGCTGAAATGAAATGCCTTCCACTTCAAACGCATGTTCGCCGTGAATAGTGTGCAACTCAATTTTGGGAATGCCCGGGTAATCGTTGTCGCCGAAAATATAACTGAACTCGCGGCGTATCGCTTCCTGCACGCGGGCGGTGGCAAATACGGGCATGGCGCGTTTGGTGATGAAATTAAATGCCCGTACTTCGTCCAGCCCCGCAAGGTGATCTTTGTGTTCGTGGGTAAACACCACGGCATCCACATTTTTCACCTGTTCGCGCAACATCTGTTGCCGGAAATCAGGGCCGGTGTCAATCACAAAACACTTGCCTCCGGTTTCAATCATCACCGAGGTGCGCAGGCGTTTGTCGTGTGTATCTTCCGACACACATACCGGGCACGAGCAGGCCACAATCGGGATGCCCATGGAAGTACCGGTGCCTAAAAACGTAATGCGCATACGGGTTTTGTTTTTGACGGGTTAAAATTACGCTTTGTTTTTGTTCAGGCAACATCCGGTTTTTAATGGTTAGCAATCCCGTTTCGCATTTTTTAACGAACCGTTTCCGGCAGGGCAAAAAAGCACCTGTATCGCAAACCGAAAAACCGTATCTTTGGCTCTTGATGAAATTTGCCAACCCGTACTTCCTTTTTGCGCTGACCGCACTGGCTGTTCCGATCATCATTCATTTATTTAATTTCCGCCGCTTCAAACGCGTTTATTTTACCAACGTGCGTTTTCTGCGCGAAGTAAAACAGGAAACACAGTCGCGCAACCGCCTCAAACATTTACTGGTGCTGCTTTGCCGCTGCCTGGCGCTTTCGTTCCTCGTGCTGGCCTTTGCACAGCCATTTCTGCCGGTGAGTGAACGCAACGTTACCACCGGTGTAAAAGCGGTGAGCATTTATATTGACAATTCCTTCAGCATGGATGCGGTGAACAAAAGCAACACCACACTGCTGAAAGAAGCCCGCGACAATGCCGCTGAAATTGCTGCCGCATTCGCCCCGTCTGACCGGTTCCAACTGCTCACCAACGATTTCGAAGGCCGCCACCAGCGATTTGTAAACCGCGAAGAGTTTCTCGAGCTGCTCGATGAAGTGCAGCCATCGCCCACCGTGCGCACGCTGGCCGAAGTAGCCGCACGGCAGCGGGACCTGCTTTCGAATGCGGACGAAGTGCAGTCGCAGGAAAAAAACGCATTCCTCATTTCCGATTTCCAGCGCACGACTTCCGATTTCAGTAAAATTAAAACCGATACCAGCATCCGTTTCCAGCTGGTGCCCGTGCTTGCGCAGAACCGTAACAACATTTTTATAGATACCTGCTGGTTCGAATCGCCGGTGCGCCGCCTCAATCAGCAGGAAGCGCTGCACGTGCGCCTGCGCAGCCGTTCGGATCAGGAAATGGAAAACGTGCCCATGCGCCTGTTCATCAACGGCCAGGCCAAAACACCCGCCAGCTTTAACATCGCGCCCAACAGCACCACCGATACCGTTATTTATTTCACCATCCGCGAACCCGGTTTACAGCAGGGCCGCATTGAAATAAACGATTACCCGGTAACGTTTGACGATAAGTTTTTCTTCGCGTTTGATGTGTTGCAATACATCCCGGTGCTGGCCATTAACCCGGCGTCGCCTTCGGGACTTGCGCTCAACGGACAGGCGGACGGGGAAAGTCCGTACCTGAATACGCTGTTCGGCAATGATTCCACCTTCCGGTACACAAAAACAGACGAAAACAAAATTGATTACGCATCCCTTTCGGGATTCCGGTTTATCGTGCTCAACCAGCTGCGCAGCGTTTCGAGCGGGCTGGGGCAGGAACTGAAAAAGTTTGTGCAGAACGGCGGAAGTATTTTTGTATTCCCGGCCCCGCAGCTTGAACCCAACAGTTACCGCGATTTTCTGAGCAGCCTGTCGTGCAACGTGTATGAAACGTTTGACACCACGCGCATGCCGGTTGACCGCATCAATTACGAACACCCGTTGTACCAGGGCGTTTTCGAACGCCGTTCGGGCAACATTGACCTGCCGGTAACGAAAGGCCACTACCGCATGTCGCGGGCGGTGCGCACCACGCAGGACGATCTGCTGCGCCTGCGCAACGGCGATGTGTTCCTGGCAGCCACGCCGTTCGGAAAAGGGAAAGTATATACCTGCACTTCGCCGCTCGATCCGGCATACAGCAACTTTGCACAGCACGCCGTGTTTGTGCCTTCGATGTACCAGGCCGCGCTGTTCAGCCAGCCCCAGTCGAAACTATTTCGCACCATTGGCCAGGATGAAACGGTGTACCTGCCTGCCTCGTTTTCAGGAACGGAGAATGTATTTCACCTCACCGCGCCGGAACGCAGTTTTGATATTATTCCATCCGTAATGGTAAACGAAACCGGCATTGTGATTGATGCACAGCAGCAGGTGCGCGAACCGGGCAACTATTTTGTGGATGCCTCAGGGCAGCACGTTACCGCGGTGGCGTTTAACTACGACCGCAAAGAATCGGATCTCGGTGTTCTCACGCCCGAAGAAATCAAAAAGCAATACGCAGATGCGGGGCTGTCGAATTTTTTCCTGCTCGAAGCAGGCGACAAAGGACTGACTGCGGCACTCACTGAAATAAACGAAGGCATTAAACTCTGGAAATGGTGCATCTGGCTTGCGCTGCTGTTTTTACTGGCAGAAGTGCTGCTGCTCCGTTTCTGGAAAACAGACATCAAACCAAAAACCAGTAACGCTACTGCCGTATGAAGGTTGTTTTAAAAGCAGCGCTTGTAATTGATCCCCGTTCGCCGCTGAACGGAAAACGCACCGATATTTTAATTGAAAACGGAATGATTGCCGCAACGGGTGAAAACCTCAGCGGTGATACGGTAATTGAAAGCGGCAACCTGTGTGTGTCGCCCGGCTGGTTCGATATGCAGGTTGATTTCTGCGATCCGGGCAACGAACACAAAGAAACCATCGCCACCGGTGCGGCAGCGGCAGCGGCCGGCGGATTTACAGGCGTACTGCTTATGCCCGGCACGCATCCGCCGGTACATTCCAAATCGGAAGTGGAGTACGTGATTCGCAAAGCCGCAGGTTCGCTTGTGGATGTTTATCCCGCAGGTGCCATCACGCACGGCCTCGAAGGCAAAGACATGGCCGAACTGTACGACATGCACCAGGCCGGCGCACGCGCGTTTACCGACGGTGCAAAACCGATAAGCAATGCCGGTATGCTGGTGCGAACGTTGCTGTATGCAAAAAACTTTAACGGAAAAATACTCACGCGCTGCGATGAAAAAAGCATTTCGGCCGACGGTAAAATGAACGAAGGCGTGGTAAGCACCGCGCTCGGATTAAAAGGCATTCCCGCCATGGCCGAAGAGCTGATGGTAGCACGCAACATGGCCCTGGCCGAATACGCGGAAGCACCGCTGCACCTGCAGGGCATAAGCACCGCACGTTCGGTGGAACTGATACGCGAAGGCAAAAAACGCGGCCTGCAGATCACCGCTTCGGTAAATGCTGCAAACCTGTACTGGACCGACGAAGCGCTCGACGAATTTGAAACCAACTATAAAGTAAATCCGCCCCTGCGCACCCGCGCCGATGTGGATGCACTGATTGCCGGTATAGCTGACGGAACGATTGACATCATCGTAAGCGATCACACACCGGAAGATGTAGAATCGAAAGTGGTTGAATTTGACCAGGCCGCCTTCGGCATGATCGGAACGGAAACCGCTTTCGCACTCGCACGCACCGCCGCGCCGCAACTGCCGGTAGAAAAATTAGTGGCCGCATTTTCCGCCAACCCGCGCCAGCTGCTCGGGCTTGAAACCGCCACAATTGAAAAAGGCAACGCCGCCAACCTCACCGTTTTTGATCCCGATGCAGCATGGACGTACAGCAGCATCCGCTCGCTCTCGCGCAACACACCGGCCTTAGGATTGGCATTAAAAGGGAAGGTGATAGGGGTGGTGAATAAAGGGCAGTTTACAGCAAACTGATTGGGGATTTTTCGATTTTTGAATTTCGATTTTTGATTGGTTTCATCACACGCCGTCTTCCGGCCTTCGCACGATCTGCGCCCCGGAAGACAGGCTCAGACTGACGTGGGGTATTATTGATGAAATCAAAAATCAAAAATGCGGAGCGCGTACTACGCGCAGCGTTTTCCTCAAACAATCAGCCCGTCGCGCATAATCAACTTACGATCGGCCATATTCGCCAGCTCATCATTGTGGGTAACAATAACGAAGGTTTGTTTCAGTTCATCGCGCAGTTGGAAAAAGAGGTTGTGCAATAACTTTGCATTTTCCGAATCGAGGTTGCCGGAAGGTTCATCGGCCAGGATCACGGCCGGTTCGTTCATCAGTGCGCGGGCAACGGCCACACGCTGCTGTTCGCCGCCCGAAAGCTCGGCCGGTTTGTGCGTGGCACGCGGACCAACGCCCAGCATGTCGAGCAGTTTCATGGCGCGGGTTTCTGCTTCCTTTTTTCCGCCGCGTGCGATGAATGCGGGAATGCACACATTTTCGAGCGCGGTAAATTCAGGCAGCAGGTGGTGAAACTGGAACACAAAACCAATGTGTTTGTTACGGAACGCCGAAAGTTCGCGCTGCCGCAGTTGCTGTACTTCCTGCCCGTTGATGGAAAGTGAACCGCCATCGGGCTGATCGAGCGTACCGAGAATCGTAAGCAACGTAGTTTTTCCCGCACCGGACGAACCGACAATGGAAACCACTTCGCCTTTCGCAATGGAAAGATCAATGCCTTTTAAAACCTGTAGTTTGCCGTACGATTTGGTAATGCGTTGCGCCTCAATCATGGGCGCAAATATAACGGATTTGAAAGATGTTGGTTTTCCGGCTTTAATGATCGTTGGCTATTTATGATTTTTTTAAATGCTCAATTTTCAACTCACAATGTTCAATGCTCAAGTAAAAAATGGACAAATAAGTAAAGTTGAAAATTGCGTATTGAACATTGAAAATTGAGCATTTTCAGGCCAGATCGTGCTTAAAACCACAAACTCAATTGAACTTGGTACAGTCACAAGGCACCGGTTTACGCGCTCTTCGACCCGTGCCGTGTTTCTGGCCGCAGGCGCTGAAAAACGTGGTGAATACAAGCAGGAACGCAAAGGTACGGAGCAGTCGCATCTTCAAAGATAACACTTCATTGGTCATGGTGAAAGGCTGTCCCGTCGAAATCAGGGCTAAAATGGTAGGTATTTCAAAAAATAACTTTGATCTTTGTGAAAGGCTGATAGAGCAGCCCGTGAATAGCGGTTCAAATAACATTTATAAGTGTATGAGTACAGCGACTATGCAAATAGCTGTGGAGAAGGTAAAAGTTTCCCGCCTTCCGGGTCTTGACGTGAATAACCTCGTGTTTGGCCGCGTTTTTTCCGATCACATGTTTATCTCCGATTATACCGAAGGGCACTGGACAGAAAACCGCATCGTTCCGTATGCCGATCTGCCCATGAGTCCGGCCAGTTCGGTGATTCACTACGGCCAGTCCATTTTCGAAGGCATGAAAGCATACCGCTCCGATTCGGGCGAGATTCTGCTGTTCCGTCCGCTCGACAACCACAAACGCCTTAACCGTTCGGCGCACCGCATGGCGATGCCCGATGTTCCGGAAGAAGTATTTATGGAAGGCCTCCGCGAACTGCTGCTGCTGGATAAAAACTGGATTCCCGACGGCGAAGGCCGTTCGCTCTACATCCGCCCCTTTCACATGGCTACGGATGAATACATCGGCGTAAAAGCATCTGACAACTACAAATTTATGATCATCACTTCGCCGGTTGGCCATTATTATTCCGAGCCGCTGCGCGTGATGATTGAAACACAATACTTCCGGGCCGTGCAGGGCGGGGTAGGAGCTACGAAAGTTTCGGGCAACTACGGCCGTTCGCATTATCCCACACAGCTTGCCAAACAGAAAGGCTACGATCAGCTCATCTGGACCGATTCACGCGAACACCGTTACGTGGAAGAATCGGGCACCATGAACCTGATGTTTGTGATTGATGATGTACTCATCACACCGCCGCTGGGCGATACCATCCTGGCCGGCATTACCCGCGACAGCGTACTCACCCTTGCCCGCGACTGGGGCATGAAAGTGCAGGAACGCCGCATTGCTATTGACGAAATTATGGATGCGTTTAACCGCGGCGTACTGCAGGAAGCTTTCGGCACCGGCACTGCGGCCACCATCGCGCAGATTTCGGTAATCGGCCATGCCGGTATTGATTACACGCTGCCTCCCGTTGCCGAACGCAAGTTCTCCAACAAAGTAAACAAAGCCCTCGATGATATCCGCCGCGGCCGCGCTGAAGACAAACACGGCTGGGTGGTTAAAATCAGCTGATTTTTACGATCATTTAAAATAGCAGTACTTGCTGTGCGGTTTCAGTAAAATAAATCCTGAAATAAGTGGCAGTAGCAGGGGGCAGTGGCAGTCGGTTTATTTTTCAGAACCAGAATCTGCTCCTTACAAATAGATGACTGCCACTGCCCCCTGCCACTGCCAACTCAGCATACGAGCTATTTTATAAAAGCCGACGTTTTTATGCTGTCTATTTTAAAAGAGCAATTAAAGTAACCCTTCTTCCCCGGAATCGTTTAAGCCCTATATTCGCAGTAGCATTACTGCCACTATCAACTATGCGCTACAACATATCCTGGGTTAATCCGCAGCAGCATTTCATCACGTTTGAATGTATCATTGAAAATGTCGCCACTCCCGAACTCCACATTCAGCAGCCCGCGTGGCGTCCCGGCCGTTACGAGCTGGGAAACTTTGCAAAAAACGTCCGCAATTTACGCGTAACAGATGCGTCGGGCAATGCACTTGCGTTTACAAAAACAGGCAAGGACCATTGGGTGGTTTCGGCCGCCGGAGCAGCAACGGTGCATGTGCATTACGAATATTACGCTGCTGATCTGAATGCCGGCTCCACGTTTCTTGACGACAGCCAGCTGTACATGAACCCGGTGAACTGCTGCATGTACGTGCCCGACCGCATGCACGACGAACATCGCTTAGTTCTGGATCTGCCAGCTGATTACAAAATTGCCTGCGCACTGCCGCAGTCCGCAAAAAATGAACTGCTTGCGGAAAGTTTCGACCGCCTGGCCGATAGCCCGTTTATTGCCAGTGCCACGCTCAAACACCAGCATTTTGTGCTTGACGGGGTGGGTTTTCACCTCTGGTTCCAGGGCGAATGCAAACCCGACTGGCCGAAAATCATTTCCGACTTTTTCATTTTCGTAAACGAGCAGATGATGATGATGAAAACCTTCCCGGCCGGGGAGTATCATTTCTTCTTCCAGATTCTGCCCATGCGTTTTTATCACGGGGTGGAACACCTCGATTCAACGGTGATTGTGCTGGGACCATCGTACAAACTGATGAGCGACGTGTATCACGATTTTCTTGGTGTGAGTTCGCACGAACTGTTTCATGCCTGGAACATCAAGGCCATCCGCCCGGCAGAAATGTACCCGTACGATTTCACGAAAGAAAACTACTCGCGCCTCGGGTACGTATGCGAAGGCGTAACGACGTATTACGGCGATTATTTGCTGTACCGCTCTACCGTTTACAGCGAAGCCGAGTACTGGCAAACGTTTGCGGAGCGCATGCAGAAACATTTTGACAACCCGGGCCGGTTCAGCCTTTCGGTGGCCGACAGTTCGTTTGAAACGTGGCTCGACGGGTATGTGCCGGGCATTCCGGGCCGCAAAACATCCATTTACGACGAAGGCTGCCTGCTTGCTTTTGTTACCGATATACTCATCCGCAAATCAACAAACAACGACTGTTCACTGGATGATGTGATGCGCCTGCTGTACACCGAATATGCGCAGCAGGGCAAAGGCTACACCGAAGCCGATTACCAGGCGCTGGTAGAACGCGTGGCGGGTGTTTCATTTGACAACCTGTTTAAGCAGTATTTTTACACTGCAGCCGATTATACGCCCATTCTTACGGAAGCGCTGGAGTATATCGGCTATAAACTGGTCATCTTTCCATCCGCACGCATAAACGAGCATCTTTACGGTTTTAAAACACTGGAAACAGCAGGTGTTACCAAAGTGGCAGCCGTGTATCCGGGTTCACCGGCCGAGCTTGCCGGACTTGCTCCGCAGGATGATGTGATTGCGGTGAATACCATGCCTGTTAAAAACGACCTGAACGAATGGATGCGTTATTTCGGAAAAGTGCCGCTGGAACTGCTTGTTTCGTCAGGAGGCCGCACAAAAATTGTAACGCTTGAAGCGGGCAAAAAAACGTTTTACGGGCAGTATAAAACCGATAAATCGGCAGAAATAACCCCTGAGCAGCAGTTTGCGCGTGATAAATGGTGTGGAAAACGAGCGGGAACGACGTTTTAATATAATGAAAATCAGCCGTTTGCTGATTTGTTAATAATTCCACGCTTATTCTGTTTGAAAAAACGGCAAAATGTTTTTGCTTCGTATTTGTAATCAACCAAACCAAAATAACTAAAAAGAAACATTATGGAACAAACTAACACAGCACCGAAGAGACCGACTTTTCTTACCGTTCTCTGTATTTTAACATGGGTAGGAAGCGTATGGGCAATTATCAGCCTCTTCCTCGGTAAAGCCGCAGTTTCAATGGCATCAGGTATGGCAGAAGGAATGTCGAACATGGCCGAAGGTGCAGCAGGTTCAAGCCCTGAATTAAGCAAAGCAATGGAAGATATGAACAGTGCAGTATCTAACTACGACACTTACATGTACATCGGTATTGCCTGCGCATTACTTTGTATCGTTGGTGCAGTTATGATGTGGCAGCTTAAGAAAATGGGCTTCTACGTTTACGTAGTAGGTGAGCTCGTTGCTCCGATCCTGGCTATCGTTCTGCTCGGCAGCACTGCAATGGCAGGCGCTATGGCAGTACTCGGCCTGATCATTCCGATCGTGTTCGTTGTACTCTACGGTCTGAACCTGAAACACATGAAGTAGGCATCTGCCCGCTTTAAAAAATAATAAGGCCCGCTTCTGAAAAGGAGCGGGCTTTGTTTTTTATAACTGGTGCCGGGGGAAGTTTGTTGGTATTGCTTTAAGTATGGCTTTCTGGGACTTTTGGGACTTGAGGGACATGCCCCAAGAGTCCCTAAAGTCCCAGAGGCGCAAACTAATAGTCCCGCAGGCACAGGCTTAAAGTAACCTACTTCTTCTTCAGCCTTCCCCCGGTAAAATAATACTTCCGGTAATACTCCTCTTTCAGATCGCTTATTATCACCCCGGAATGTACCGAAGCATGGGCAAACTTATCATTGCCTAAGTAAATGCCCACGTGCGAAACCTGTCCGCGGCGGATTTTAAAAAACAGGATGTCGCCCTCGCGCAGTTCCCTGCGCGCAACAGTATCAACCTGCGGATAGAGATCGCGGGAACCTCCGAGTAGCGTTTTGCCGTAAACAGAACGGTACATGGCCGCCACAAACCCGGAACAATCAATGCCCTGTTTGGTATGCCCGGCATACCGGTACCGCGTGCCGATCCAGCTTTTTACTTCCCGGTACAGCAGCGGGGTGGCAGCCGAGTCAAAGTTCAGCCCGAAACCATTGTAATATACCCGCAGCAGGCTGTCGTTTTTGTGAACAGCTGCCAGCGAATCGGCCGAACCCTGGGCGTAAACCGTCCCGGTGAAAAATGCGCTTATTGCAAGTATTTTTATTTTACAAAACAATGATTATCAGTATTTAGTGTTGTTTATTTAATTTTGTTAATGAGGTTGATAAACAGCTCCCGGCCGGCCCTTGGACCGATGGAATTGTGCGCCCGCTCAAATGTTTTAATGTCAAAATACGGTTCAAAGGCGGCGAGGTATTCCCCGGCGTTTCCCCCGAACGGTGGCTTGTCCGTATTCAGCGCATCATCGAAAAGCAGGCCTGCAAGTTGCCCGCCCGGTTTAAGCAAACGGCTGGCCTGTACAACATATTGTTTCCGCAGTTCGGGGTTGATGGCGCAAAAAAAAGTCTGTTCAATTATGCGGTCAAACATACCCATGGCGGGAAAGCTTTGGTCGTTGAAAAAGTCGCCGCAGAGCAGCTGGTTTTTCGGAAAGTCCGGCACACGTTCGCTGAACAGTTGCAGTGCGGCCGGGGCAATATCCACGATGTAGGTGTTCCGGAATCCGTTTTTCCACAGGTATTCCGGTTCCCAGCCATGGCCGGCGCCGGGAATGAGGATGAACAGGTTCTTGTCCGTCAGCTGGTCAAAATACGCCTGCAGGGGCGGCGAAATGGTGCCGATATTCCATCCCGAATCGTCGGCCAGGTAACGGTTATTCCAGTAGTTGCTGTCGAGTTCCAGTTCCATACCTGCAAATTTAACATTATCTGCGGGTTGCGCGGCGCGGGCATTTCTGCCGATTGTGGAAAATTAAACCCGTCTACGGCCTGTTTTTTGCGTAACAAATCGTTGATTTGCGCGTCATAAACAATCACGTGGACTACTACGAATACACCATTGAATTAAAGCCCCGCATGCCTGCGGCCGACCTGCTGGTTACTGAACTGGCTGAAACGGGTTTTGAAAGTTTTGAAGACACGCCTTCGGGTTTCAAAGCCTGGATACCAGCCGATGTGCATAACGAAGCTGCACTGGCCCCGCTCACAAACTGGGATCAGGCCATTGCGCAACTTTTGTTTACCCAACGCATTATACCGGGTCAGAACTGGAACAGTGCCTGGGAAAGTAATTTTCAGCCCGTAGTGATTGCCGGAATATGCAGTATCCGCGCACCTTTTCACGATCCGGTTCCGGAAATGGAATATGAACTGGTGATTGCTCCGCAGATGTCTTTTGGCACCGGGCACCACGAAACAACGGCGTTAATGGTCGAAAAGTTATTAACAATGCAGCTGGCGGGCGTGTCGATAATGGACATGGGCTGTGGTACCGGTGTGCTGGGCATACTGGCCGCAATGCGCGGAGCCTCACCCGTGAGCGGCATTGACACCGAAGACAACGCGGTGGAAAACGCCCGCGAAAATGTGAACCGCAACCTGCCGCCCCGCGCGGATGGCAGCCCGGCCATGACTGTTGAAAAAGGTGACGAACGGTTACTGCCGGGCACCCGCTTTCAGCTTATCTTAGCGAATATCAATAAGAACGTGCTGAAGCACAGCCTGCCCGCCTATACGGATGCGCTGCTGCCCGGCGGTGAACTGCTGCTCAGCGGCTTTTTTGTAACCGACGAAAACGAACTGAAGGAACGCGCTGCAACCTGCGGACTCACATTTGCAGGGAATGCATCAAAAAACAACTGGAGCCTGTTACATTTTATCAAAACATAACGAACTGATGAGGAAGTGGATTGTGATGATCGGCTGTTTGTTCAGCCTGCAGGGTTTGGTGGCCCAGCCCCAGATCAAGAGTTTCAGTGAAGATCCGGTGAAATTTATTGCCGAGCTCGAAACGTATTTTGAAGCCACCGACAAAAAGGCCGGCCGCGAATACGTGGAGGAGTTCACCAAACTGTACTGGATCACCAACAAAGTAGACGATTCCAAAAAACAGGCGGTTTACAAAAACTGCAACCAGATGCTCAAGCGGCGTTTCAAACCCACGCCCGAGTTTACCAATTACCTGAACGCGGTGAAAGCGTTTGTGGACAACAATCTGCCTGCAACTGCCTGGAGCGACTGGCAGGTGTGTTTTGATAAAATGGCTGCCGGCAAATCGAACATCAACTTTGCCAGTTACATTGAAATGAGCGAAAACCTGTTTGCAGATAACACGTTCTACAAATCCGTTACCACCACCTGGAAAGCGGATAACCGCAACTGGCAGATCGTATGCGATTCGGTGCCGCTGATTAAATTTACGTCGCTCAACCTCAAATGTTATTCAAAAGGCGACAGTTCTTCCATTTACAATACGTCCGGCGTTTTTAACCCGGTAAAAGGGGAGTGGGTTGGCAAAGGCGGAAAAGTAAACTGGCGCCGTGTAGGCATTCCCGAAAGTGAAGTGTATGCCGAACTGCGCAATTATAAGATCACATTGAAAAGCGGCGGCTACGATGCCGATACGGTTACGTATTTCAACAAAAGTTATTTCCAGGGCAAACCCATCCAGGGCAAACTGTCTGAAAAAATTGTTGCCGATGCCACAGACAAAAACGCCAGTTTCCCCAAGTTCCAGTCGTATTCGCAGCGTTACCAGATTAAGTCGCTGTTTCCGAACGTTGACTTTGAAGGTGGTTTCACGCAGGTAGGTGCACGCATCATCGGGTCGGGAACTAAAACAGAGCCGGCTTACGTGGTGTTCAAACGCAACAGCAAGGATTTTTTACGGGTAAACGGGCAGAGCTTTGTAATCACCAAAGAACGCCTGACCTGCGCCGATGCCGGTGTGCGGTTTATGATCGACAAAGATTCGATTGTACACCCGAACCTCGATTTCAAATATTTTATCGACAGCAACAAGGTGGTGTTGTACCGCAGCGGCGACGGTATAACGGCCACACCGTACTACGATTCGTACCACAAAGTTGATATTGATGCGGAACAGATTGTGTGGAAAACCGATGAGCCCCGCATAGTGCTGCGCACGCTTCCCGGCAGTTCACTCGGTGAGGCCGATTTCATTTCAAGTTCCTATTTCCGCCAGTACATCTACGATAAAATCCTGGGCATGGAAAGCATCCACCCGCTGGTGCGCATCCGCGATTTTGTGTACAAGAAAAACGACAGCATCCGCGATTTCACCGTTACACAACTGGCCAGTTACTGGAAAATTTCGCCCGAAAACCTGCGGCCAACACTTTTGCCGCTTTCCAACGCCGGCTTTATTATTTATGATGTAAGGGCCGATCAGATCACCGCAAAAGACAAACTGTTCACCTACGTACTGGCCCGCGCCAAGCAGATCGATTACGATGTGCTTGACTTCCAGTCGAAGGTGCAGCCCGGAACACCCAACGCGTCTATCAACCTGCTGAACAACGACCTTACGGTACTGGGTGTGGAAGAAGTGGCGCTGAGTGATTCGCAGAACGTAACCGTATTCCCCAAAGAAGGTGTAGTGATTCTGAAAAAGAACAGGAACTTTACCTTCCAGGGCTCCATCATGGCGGGCCGTTTCGACTATTACGGCAAACAGTTCGCGTTTGATTACGATGCGTTTAAGCTGAACCTGAACAACGTGGACTCGGTTCGTATCTGGGTTGACGGCGACAAACCCGACCCGCAGGATCCGCGTGGCCGCCCGATCCAGATTAAGGTAACGAGCGTAATCGAAAACCTGAACGGGGAACTGCTCATTGATTTGCCGGCGAACAAATCAGGCATTAAACCGTATCCGAAATACCCGGTATTTACCTCGTCGAAAGAATCGTTTGTGTATTACGACAAACCTTCGATTCACAAAGGCGTTTACAAACGCGATGATTTTTATTTCAAACTCGATCCGTTTACCATTGACTCGCTCGATAACTTTTCGAACGAAGGTTTAAAATTCCTCGGTACGTTTAAATCGGCCGGTATTTTCCCGGAAATGCGCGACACGC
The DNA here is from genome assembly GCA_943372645.1 of Chitinophaga pinensis. Lineage (GTDB taxonomy): Bacteria > Bacteroidota > Bacteroidia > Palsa-965 > Palsa-965 > VBWE01. The sequence goes on from CALRZN010000013.1 coordinate 20,524, forward strand.
TTACGCTGCAGCCCGACTATTCCCTCGGCTTTCTGCGCCGTTCGCCCCCCGGCGGTTTGAGCAACTACGGCACGAAGGCGAAATTTAATCAGACCTTCCGCCTCAGCAACCAGGGCCTGCACGGTAACGGTTCTATTGATTACCAGACCTCGAACATCCAGTCAGACGATTTCCTGTTCTTCCCCGATTCGGTAAGCGGCATTGCGCAAACATTTGTGATGCGCGAACAAAAAGGGAAAATCGAGTACCCGGAAGCCAAAGGCGAGAATGTGAAAGTGGGTTGGGCCCCGAAAAAGGACAAGATGAAACTGACCAGCCAGGACAAAAAATTCAGCATGTACAATGCGAGTTCGGAGTTCGGCGGAACACTTACGCTTACGCCGAAAGAACTTTCGGGCAACGGCCGCCTCGAGTTTTCGGCTGCTGAAATGGATTCGAAGAAAATGGTATTCAAACAACATATTGTGGATGCCGATACGTCCGACTTCCGCCTGAAAGCATTGGAACTGGCCGGCCTGGCGTTTGATACCAAAAACATGAATGCGCACCTCGATTTCGATAAACGCGAGGGCGAGTTTAAGGCAAACGGCAAAGGCTCAATCGTTACCTTCCCGGTGAACCAGTACATCTGTTACATGGAGCAGTTCAAGTGGTTCATGGACAAGAGCGAAATTGAAATGGGCACGCCTGACAAACCGAAATCGGGACAAACCGATATCAACATCGAAGGGCCTGAATTTATTTCCATTCACCCGAAACAGGATTCGCTCCGCTTCAATGCACCGAAAGCGAAATACGATCTGAAAAACTACATCATCTCGGCACGCGAAGTGAAAAAGATCAACGTGGCCGACGCGGAAATCATCCCGCACAAAGGCGATGTGGTAATCGAGAAAAATGCAAAGATGCAGACCCTCGAGAACGCCGAAATCATTGCCAACGCCGTTACCCGTTACCACAAAGTGTTTAACTCCACGGTGAATGTGTATGCCCGCAAGAGTTACGAAGCCTACGGCGATTACGCGTACGTGGACGAACTGAAGCAGGAACAGATTATTCACTTCGCCAAGATTGCGCCCGATACGAGCGGGCAGTCGTACGCTGAAGGTGCTATTTCTGACTCATCGAAATTTACACTCAGTCCGGCCTTTGATTTCCGCGGCAAGGTGGTGATGGCGGCGAACAACCAGTTCCTGGAATTTAACGGTTCCACCCGCCTTACACACGATTGTTCCATCGGCAAGGCCCGTATGAAATTCAAGAGCGAAATCAACCCGCTGCAGATCATGATCCCGGTTTCCGACAAGCCGGTGGATCACGAAAACGTTCCGATCGGGCTGGGCATTATGAGTACGCTGGTGGATTCGGCGCGTATCTATTCCGGATTCCTTTCGCCCCAGGAGGGCAAGAGCGACGTGCGGGTAATTACGTCTGACGGGTTCCTTGTATTTGACAAACCTTCGCAGGAATACCGCGTAGCCAACAAAGAGAAACTGGTGGAACGTTCGCTGCCGGGAAATTACATCGCTTTTTCAACACGTAGTTGTTCCGTAACCGGCGAAGGAAAAATGAACCTCGGCACCGACCTTGGGCAGGTAAAACTGGTTCCGATCGGTAATTCGACCAATTTCAGCCTTACCGACAGCACTATTTTCGACCTGATGCTGATTGTTGATTTCTTCTTCGACGACGGTATTATGGACAAAATGGCAGACATGATTAACGCCAATTCCGGCCTGGCACCCACCGACTTTTCGAGCCCGACTTTCCAGCGTGCGCTCACGGAACTCGTTGGAAAAGAGAAGGCTGACAAATATATTACCCAGCTGAACCTGTACGGATCGTTCAAAAAATTCCCGGACGAACTGAAGTACGCCCTGCTGTTTAACGACGTGAAAATGAAGTGGAACCAGAAAGCCCGCTCGTACATGTCAGTAGGTAAATTGGGCCTGGGTAACGTAAATAAGAATCAAATTAATAAATTTGTGGAAGGAAAGATCCAGCTCGAACGGAAAAGAGGGGGCGATGTGCTCCATATTTACTTCGAACTGGATGGTGGAAACTGGTACTACTTCAAGTACGTAAACGGGCTGATGATTGCCATTTCTTCGAACGACGCCTTCAACAATGCGATCAAAGAGCTGAAGGACGAGAAGAAGAAAGTGGAAGCAGAAAAGGGCGGAAAACCCTACCGTTATACGATCGGGAATCCCCAGGACAAAGGGATGTTCCTGAAGAAGTGGGACAGGGCAAACGCCGGTTCCGAAGAGTAAGTTGGAGTTGAATTAAACGCTATACCATTGATATCAACTGGATCAGCATTGGCCCTGGTGGCCGCCTACCTGCTCGGTGCAATTCCAAGCGCCGTTTGGATCGGAAAGCTGTTTTACGGCATTGATGTGCGTGAGCACGGCAGCGGTAACGCAGGTGCAACCAATACCTTCCGTACGCTCGGCAAAAAAGCCGGCATACCGGTGCTGCTTATTGACATCCTCAAGGGCTTTGCAGCCGTAAACTTAGTTTGGTTTGCCGGCGACTACCGTCCCAATACGAACGATTTTATTGAAATGCAGCTGGCCTTAGGCGTGGCGGCCGTTATCGGTCACATTTTCCCGGTGTATGTAGGTTTCCGCGGGGGCAAAGGCATTTCCACGCTGTTCGGGGTTATCATGGCGGTGCATCCCGCAGCCTGCCTGGGCGCGGCCGGGGTTTTCATCGCGGTGTTCCTGCTTACCAATTATGTATCACTGGGCTCCATGTCGGCCGGTATTTCCCTGCCGTTTATCATCGCTTTCTTTTTTCCGCAAACGGCGTTTCCGCCCATGGTGCTGTTCTCGGTACTCGTGGCCGTGCTGGTGGTAATCACACACCAGAAAAACATCGAACGCCTCATCCACCGCAAAGAATCCAAAATCAGGCTGGTGAAACGGAGTGCTCCTGCATCGCAGGAAGAAGCGGTATCCTGAATTGTATAAAGTAGCCGGATTACAAAGGATGTGCCTGTAAAACAGATACTGCACCAGTTTGCAGTTGGCAATTTGCAGTTTGCAGTTTTTGTTTTTTTTCCGGAAGCAGCTCGTTTTCCTTACGCAGATCAAATAAAAAAGCGCTTCGCCGGGGCGAAACGCTTTTGAATTTTATTTAAGGAAAACGGACTTGTTCTATTTGACGAGCAAAACTGCAAACTGCAAATTGCAAACTGATTCAACACCCTATTTTATAAAATCCGGGATTTGTTGTAAAGACTATTTTACAGCTGCAATTACTCCACAAACAACACCATCCCTTTCAGGTATTCGCCTTCCGGGTGATAAATGCTGATGGCGTGATCGGCAGGCTGGGTGAGGTGGTGCAGCACGCGCACGTTGCGTTTGGCCACAATAGCGGCTGACATTACCGTGTTAAAGAACAGGTGTCGTTCTACCACCTGCGAACACGAAAACGTGAACAGGATGCCGCCCGGTTTTATTTTCTGAAATGCTTCTGCATTGAGGCGTTTGTACCCCATCACGGCGTTGTGTTTTACCGAAACGTGTTTGGCAAATGCCGGCGGATCGAGCACGATCACATCGTAGCGGTTGTCTTTGTCTTTCAGAAACTCAAACGTGTCCATGGCAAACGACTGGTGAATGCCGCTCAGTCCGTTCAGTTCCATGTTGCGGTCGGTGAGTTCAATGGCTTTTTTCGAACTGTCCACGCTGTGTACTTCGGTTGCCCCGGCTTTACCGGCATAAACAGAGAAACCGCCGGTGTAACAGAATGTATTGAGTACACTTTTGCCTTTGCTGTAATGCGCCAGCAGCTGGCGGTTGTCGCGCTGGTCAATAAAAAAGCCTGTTTTCTGGCCGGTTTCCCAGTCAATGTGAAACTGGTGACCGTTTTCTTTCACCACCGTATCGCGGCGTTCACCAAAGAGGTAGCTGTTGCTCATCTGTTCGGCTGCGCGCGAGGGAAGTGTTTCGCCGCTTTTGTCGTACACCGCCTGGAGACGGTCGCCGAGCGTGGTTTTAAGTGCTTCGGTTATTTCGTGGCGCATCATGTGCATGCCGATGGAGTGGGCCTGCAGCACGGCGGTGCCGTCGTAATAATCAATAATGAGTCCGGGCAGGCCGTCGCCTTCTGCAAAAATGAGGCGGAACACATTCGTATCGGGGTTGGTGGAAATGCCGGTGGCGGTGCGGAAATCCCATGCTTTTTTAATTTTCATGGCCCAGAACGCCGCATCTGGTTCCATCTGTTCGAACGAAAAAATGCGCACCATAATGGAGCCGTCCTGGTAATGCCCGGTTCCGAGGTATTCATCCTGGTTCGAATAGACTTCCACCACATCGCCGTCGGCAGCAGTACCGTACATTTTTTTGAGGGCACCCGAAAACACCCAGGGGTGAAAGCGGCGCAGCGACTGGTCTTTACCCGAGCGCAGGACAATTTTTGTTACTGATTTGGCCATAATTCCGTTGTTGGACTGCAAAAGTAGCATTGATCGGGTAATAAAACACATTTGTCGGTTCTTTTAACCGGCCGGGATAAAATCGCTTGTGTATCCGGGATTTGTTTTGAACCTTACATAAAGAATATAAACAGAAAAACGATCCGAACCATGAAAAAAACACTGCTCTTTTTAGCCCTTTTAGCCGGTATTACTACTACCGGAATCAGCATCAGTGCCTGGAAACCCGCAGCCGACAAGGTGGAAACCAAAGGCAGCATTTCGTTCTCGATTTACAACGACACCAGCAACGATTTTCCGTTTTACCTGCGTGGCGGTAAAAACTATATCAACCACGGGGTAACCAACCGCTACAACGAAGATGCAGGTGCCGAGTTTTATTATTACGACAATGGCAAAGGCAAACTGTGGTTCAAAGTTACTTCAGACATGAACGGCAAAGACTACAAACTGTCGCAGCTTATCGACTAGTTTACGCCAAAGGCTTACATTACCTACACACCTGTAAGGACATCCCGTATCGTTCCGTTGAGGAATCGGACGGGATGTTTAATTTAAAGGATCGTATTAAGTAATCCGTTTTCCAAAATTCTGTTTTTTATAAAAAAGTTCTTCGTTCAGTCATTAGTCATCAGGCATTAGGCAGTAGGGAATCCTTTTTCCTACTGCCTAATGACTAATGACTGGAATACGATTTATTACAGCGCGCCAGCGATGAAATTTTATACGATCGAATAAACCCGACAGGAATAAAACACTGACGGTAGCAAAGCCTCATTGGAAGAAAAGCGGACAACCCGCTAAAGCTGGTGAAACAAAGCCGCCAGCCGTTTGAATTCCGTATTCAGTTTCGCGATTCCGATAACCCCGCCCGAAAAACCCGACATGCCTTTGCCGAATTCCATCTGTGCGTTCGGTCCGTTCTGCGTAATGTACACCTGGAACGCAAACCGTTTTACAAACGCCCCGAAGAGGATGCGCATCACTTTGTTTCCGATACCGTAAACGCCGTTCATCGGGTTACCTTCTTCGAGGCGATAGCCCTGCTGGTGCATAAATCCGCCAACCGCATTGGCAATTTGTTCGGCATGACAGTTTTCGAAAACGTATTGAATTTTGTTGTTTACTTCCTGGAAGTGAATGATTTTAAATTGGGCCATGAAATGTGATTTTTTTAGGTATGCGGCGAAGATAGGGAAATTGGGAAAGTAGCCGGATGGGCTGTTGGTTCATTGTTAATAGTGGGGACGATTGTACGGGGCATGTTTTTAAAAAACCGCACAGTCATCCTGAGCCTGCCTGCCATAACGCGCAGCGTTTCGTGCGGAGGATGGCGGGCGGAGTCGAAGGAGGCTGTGCTTTACCCCAAATTCTATGGAATTCCCCCGCCCCCTGCATCTTACCAACAATTTATTAACTTTGTTAGACAGGGGAAGTGTGCCTGTTCCGATACCCGTCGGTTCGGCTGCCCACGAGATGTGATCTATGAACATGCGCCTTTGGCTGGTTCGTCTGGTGTTGATTGTATGCGCGGTTTCAGGCATCGTGCCTGCTGTCAGTTTCGCTCAAACCGGACTTGGTTCGGAAGAAGAAGTGAAAAAGGCGGCAGCATCGCTGTTTGATGATGGCGAATATGCGCAGGCTTACAAGCTCTATTCCCAGTTGCTGGCTACGTATCCCAAAGATCCGAATTACAATTACCGTTTCGGTGTGTGCAAACTGTTTTCGCAGGCCGACAAGGAAGAAGCACTTACATTTCTCGAAAAAGCATCCAAAGATCCCGGCGCAGAAAAAGATGTGTTTTTCTACCTCGGCCGGGCGTACCACCTCAATTACCGCTTTGATGATGCCATACGCGCTTATGAACGGTTCAAAAAAGAAGCCGGTCCAAAACAGGCAGAAAAACTGCAGGTGGACAACCAGATCGCATCGTGCCGCACCGGGAAAAAACTGCTGAAATCCATTACCGATCTTACGGTGCTGGAGAAAAAAGAACTTTCGGCTTCCAACTTTTACAGTTCGTACGACCTGCGCGACTACAACGGCAAACTGCTGGTGAAACCGGATGATTTTAAAACCGCGTTAGACAAAAAGAAAAAAGAAAAGTCCGTGATTTTTCTGCCGACGGAAAAAACCGAAATCTATTTTTCCAGTTACGGCAACGATGAAGAAAACGGCAAAGACATTTACATCGTGCGCCGCCTGCCCAACGGCGAGTGGAGCAAACCGATGAATGTGGGTTACCCGATTAACACGGAGTATGACGAAGATTACCCGTTTCTGCATCCCAACGGTAAAATCCTGTACTTCTGTTCCAAGGGCCACAACAGCATGGGCGGTTATGATATTTTCAAATCGACGCTGAACGAGGAAACCAATACGTGGACCAAACCGGTGAACCTTGACTTTGCGATTAATACGCCTGACGACGACATACTGTACATTACCGATTACGAAGGTACCACGGCGTATTTTTCATCGTCGCGTTCGAGTCCGACGGGGCAGATGACGGTTTACCGCGTGCGCGTGGAGCGCCGCCCGGCTGAAATCTGCCTCATCAAAGGCGTGTACAAACCATCGGAAGGCGACGAAAACCTGAAGGCGCGCATTATTGTAAAAAACAAGGAGACGGATAACATTGAAGGCATATTTCAGAGCAATGAAAAAACGGGCGACTACCTGCTGAACCTGCCTAACGGCGGCAAGTTTGAGGTAACGGTAGAGAAGAACGGGAAGGTGACGCAAACGGCATCAATGTTTATTCCGCCGCAGTATGAAATTAAAGCCATCCGGCAGGAACTGGGGTACGATGCGAACAAAAAACTGTACCTGAATACACTGTTTGATATTGATACCGCCGGGCTGTCGGCCGACTTCCTGAAAGAACGCGCCAAACTCAATTTAAGCACGTCGGAGCCTTTGGCCTCACGCGAAACCATTGACCTGAATGCAGGCAAAGACCCGGTAACCAACAACGGCTCCAATACAAACAACGGCGGCACCGATCCGCCCGATAACAGCAATACGAACAATGGCGGCAGTACACCGGTGGTAAAAAACACCGACCGTTCGGAAGAAGTGAAACAGGCGTACACCAACGCCAGTGAAGCGGACAAAGAAAGTAAAGACCTGAACAGCCAGGCTGCGCAGGCCTACGCCATTGCCGCACAGAAAAACCGGGACGCCATTTCGAAAAACAAACAGGCCGACGAAGCGCAGCGTGAAGCGGATGCTGCCACCGATCCGGAAACGAAAAAACAGGCGCAGCAGCGGGCCGCTGATTTGCGTGCACAGGCCAACGTGGCGGAAAACAATACCGTTGCCGCCCTCAACCTGGCGCAGGCACTGGAACGCGATGCCACGCAGAAAAAGAAAGAAGCCGACCTGGCCGCCGATTATGCCAAAAAGTTTGATGCGGCCGTAAAGAAAAACGACAAAGCGCAGCTTGATCAGCTGAACGCGCAGAAAAACCAGCTGGAACTGTTTTCAAAAACAACGCCTGAAAACCAGTCCACACGCAACGGACTCAAAGAAGAAGCCGACAGAAAAACAGCAGAAGCGAAGAAAGCTGCAGAAAAAGTGTCGGAGCTGCGTGATGAGTTGAATGAATACAATACGCAGATTGCACAACAACAGGCCGAAGCCGATAAGGAAAAAGATCCCCAACTGAAAGAAGGCATCCTGGCCCAGCTCGGCGATCTCAAAGAAGAACGCGACTCCAAAAACCGCGACCTCGTAAAAGCGGAAAAACGCAATGCACAGCTGGACAATGAAGCCCGCAATGCCGGCGAACAACTGGCCATGATTGACCAGGCCATGGAGCAGGTGAAAAATGGTACCGGTCCGGCCGAACAGTTGGCCGCGGCAGACAAACAGCAACTGCAGAACGATGCCAAAAACTACGAACGCGAAGTGGTGGAATCGAACGGCACTCGGCCGCTGTATGCCGGAACGAACACGAACAACGGCACAACCAATGGCACGAATAACGGGGGCACCAATGGCGGTACCGATCCTGTTGCAACGAACAATGGAGGAACCAACGGAGGCACCGATCCGGTAACGAACAACGGAGGCACAACGAACGACAACACATCGAACACGGTTTCGGGCATTCAATCCAAATTTGATGAACCGCTTGCCAAAGCCAATGGATCAACTGATCCGTTAGCAGCAGAAACTTCGAAAGCGGAAGTATACAACGATTGGGTGCAGGCCATTGATGCCGCCATCGCGCAGCAGAAAGAAGCTGCCGCAAACGAAAAGGACCGCAAGAAAAAACAGGAAATCAACACCAACATTGCGGCGCTGGAGCAGGAGAAAAAAGAAAAACAGGCCCTCGCGCAACAGGCAGAGAAACGTGCGGAAGAAATTAAATCGGGCGTGGCTACGACCAATGGCGGTACAACAAACGACAACACACCCAACACCGTTTCGGGCATTCAGTCGAAATTCGATGAACCGCTTGCCAAAGCCAATGAATCAACTGATCCGTTAGCGGCAGAAACTTCGAAAGCAGAAGTGTACAACGATTGGGTGCAGGCCATTGATGCCGCCATCGCGCAGCAGAAAGAAGCCGCCACAAACGAAAAAGACCGCAAGAAAAAGCAGGAGATCAACACCAACATTGCAGCGCTGGAGCAGGAGAAAAAAGAAAAACACGCGCTTGCGCAGCAGGCGGAGAAACGTGCGAAAGAAATTAAATCGGGCGTGGCTACGACCAATGGCGGAACTACGAACGATAATACACCGAACACCGTTTCGGGTATACAATCCAAATTTGATGAACCGCTTGCCAAAGCCAATGAATCAACAGATCCGTTAGCGGCAGAAACTTCGAAAGCAGAAGTGTACAACGATTGGGTGCAGGCCATTGATGCCGCCATCGCGCAGCAGAAAGAAGCCGCCGCAAACGAAAAAGACCGGAAGAAAAAACAGGAGATCAACACCAACATTGCTGCGCTGGAGCAGGAGAAAAAAGAAAAACAGGCGCTTGCGCAACAGGCGAAGCAACGTGCGGAAGAAATTAAATCGGGCGTGGCTACGACCAATGGCGGAACTACGAACGATAATACACCGAACACCGTTTCGGGTATACAATCCAAATTTGATGAACCGCTTGCCAAAGCGAGTGCTTCTACTGATCCGTTAGCGACTGAAACAGCAAAAGCGGAAGTGTACAACGATTGGGTGCAGGCCATTGATGCCGCCATCGCGCAGCAGAAAGAAGCCGCCGCAAACGAAAATGAGCTGAAGAAAAAACAAGAGATCAACGCCAATATTGCAGCGCTGGAGCAGGAGAAAAAAGAAAAACAGGCGCTTGCGCAACAGGCGGAGAAACGTGCGGAAGAAATCAAATCGGGTGTCGCAGCTACAAACGGCGGCACCGATCCTTCAACGAATAACGGATCGAACACAAACACAGCTGCTGTTGATTACAATCAGCAGTTTACAGCAGATGTAGCCGCTGCCGATACCATTGCCGATCCGTATGAAAAAGCAAAAAAACGCAACAGCCTCCACCAGGATTGGGTGGTAGCACTGAACAACGATCTGGCGGAAACACGTAACGCACTGAAAACGGAAACCGAAAAAACGAAAAAAGACAGCTTAAAAGCAGAAATAAAAACCATTGAAAACAAACTGGCCGAAGTAAAACGCGAACAGCAGGCGAGTGCGGTAGCACTGAACAATGCGAAAAAGGAACAGGAGAAACAGGCTGCCGAACATCCGGAACTGGCAATCAACAACCGGTTTGAAAATGAGCTGAAGGATAAATCAGCACAAGGAAATACAGATACCGAAAAAGTAACTGTGCTGAAAAACTGGAGCGATGCCCTGCAGGCCGAAGCCGATAACAAGAAAAAAGAACGCGATGCCACCCGCGATAAAACAAAACGCATTAAACTGGAACAACAGATTTCTGTGCTCGAAGAACAGGCAACGGCACGCGAAGAAGAAGCGCAGAAACTGGAAGCAGCAATTGCTACAAACAATGCCGGCACCAATCCGGTAACGAACAATGGTGGAACAAATCCGGTAACGAACAACGGCGGCACCAACCCGGTAACTAACAATGGTGGAACCAATCCGGTAACGAATAACGGTGGAACCAATCCGGTAACGAACAACGGCGGCACCAATCCCGTAACGAATAACGGCGGCACCAATCCCGTAACGAATAACGGTGGAACTGATCCGGTAACCAATAACGGCGGCACCAACCCAGTAACGAATAACGGTGGAACTGATCCGGTAACAAATAATGGCGGCACCAACCCGGTAACGAATAATGGCGGCACCAATCCGGTAACGAACAACGGCGGCACCAATCCGGTAACGAACAATGGCAGTAATACCTCTAATCCGTTAAATCCGACTACCGGCAAACCGTTTACGAATGATGAACTGGCAGCGGTAAAAAATTCAACTTCGTATAAAAATTACAGCGACCTGCAGCAGGAAGCAAACCAAACAGCAGAACGCGGAACCACACAGGCTACGCTGGCCGACGATTACAAAAAGAAATCGCAGAACCACATCCGCCTCTCGCAGGAGTGGGCTGAAAAAGCCGCAGCAGCAACCGATCCGCAGGAAAAAGCGAAAGCGGTGGAGCAGGCCGGTAACGAAAACGTACTGGCGCTTGCTGATAAAAACCGTTCCGATTCCGTTCGTTCTATTGCCGATAATACCTTGGCAGATGCACGTTCGAAACAGGTGGAAGCCGATCAGTTTTTAAATGACCTCGATCGCGTTACGTATGAGCAGGTAAAAGCCGCAGCAACAACTGATCCTGCTGTGAATGCAGGAACCACTGCCCTTGCTTCAAATACCAATACAACTGATCCCGCCAATAACGGAGTCACTGCATCCAATACCAACGGCGGTACAACAAATACCAACAACGGCGGCACAACGAACACCAACAATGGTGGTGCATCAAATACCAACAACGGCGGAACAACCAGCACGGTTAATACACCGCCGGTTGCTGTTAACGGTACAAACACATCGGCCATTTCGCCGCGCCTCGGGCAGAACGAACGGTATGCAGTAGGAACAAGTCCGGTTTATAATAACGACAACCGCATCCCGGTAAATACCGAAGTACCGTCAGGCATCATTTACAAAGTACAGATCGGTGCTTTCCGTAATCCCATTCCGCAGGATATTTTCAAAGGCATTACACCCATAACCGGTGAAACCACGCCGCAGGGCATTACGCGTTACACGGCTGGCCAGTTTACCGCATTTAACACCGCCGATGCCGCGAAAGAAGAAATACGCAGCCTCGGTTTCCGCGATGCATTTGTGGTGGCGTTCCGCAACGGCAAACGCATTTCAATAGAAGAGGCGCGGGGCGAAACCGGAAACAACAATACGGTTGCAGTGAATACCAGCAATGGCGGAAATAATGGCGGCTCAACAACCAGCAACAATGGAGGAAGCACAACCAACGGCAACACGCCGGTTACCAATAACGGCGGCAACAATGGCGGCAACAACACGGTATCAACCAACACGCCGCCCGATAACAATGCAGCAGGTGTGGCCAGCACACAGGTATCGCAGGTGCGCGGACTTTTCTACACCGTGCAGGTTGGGGTGTATTCCCGCCCGGTGAGTGCCGCGCAGCTTTACAACCTCGACGATATATTCAGCGAGCCCCTGCCGAACGGCAATACCCGTTACTTCGCCGGTTCGTATAACACCTTCCGCGATGCCACCGGTGCCAAAGGACGCATTGTGGGCCGTGGAATACGTGATGCATTTATCACCGCGTATAAAGACGGCAAACGCATTACACTGGCCGAAGCGCGTCAGCTCAGTGGCGAAGGAGATGACAGCAACACCGCACCGGCAACCAATGGCGGCAATACAACACCGCCTGCGAATAACGGGAACACCACGCCTGCAACAAATGCAGGAACGGCCACACCACCGGCACCAACCATTTCAGGCGACCCGGCAATCATCGGAACGGGACTGGTGTATTGTGTGCAGCTCGGCGCGTTCAGCCAGGAAGTACCGGTGAGCATGGTCAACAAATTTCTGCAGCTGGCCCCGCAGGGTGTGCGCAACTTCAAAGACACCAACAGCGGGCTGACGATTTACATCGCCGGACGCACCACCACGTATGCCGACATTGTGAAGCTGAAAGCGGAAGTGGTTGAAAAAGGCGTAGCTGATGCGTTTATCGTGGCATTTATGAATGGCAAAAAAATAAGTACTGACGAAGCGAAGAAACTAAGCGGGGAGTAAGAAAGACAGTAAGCACCAAGTCCTTTTCCTAGAGAATAAAAATGCGCACGCTAATAGCATTATTGATTACAATTGTTTTTTCATCCTGTGGCCCTTCGGCGGATGAAATAAACAAAGAACTGGCAAAATATATCGAATATGATGCTGTTGTTCATGATTCCGTTATGTACTACACGATTTCCGGAAATCGCCTGACCCTTTCATTTCCCCGGGAGCCGGAACTTAAAAATTGGCTTATTGCAGTCAATGATTATAATGTACAATCATATACAGTAATTGATAAAAAGATTACAATAGAAGATTTGCGTTTTAACTCCTTTACAGATTCAACTGAAATCAGCCTGTTCACTTTGCCGGATAACTCGTGGACCTACATGGATAAAGGTAATGCAGATACATACAAATTCGTTTACAATAACTATGAAACCCCAGGCAAACTGCATTTATTCAGGCATTTTAAGGATATGGTTCGTGTTGATATGATAGCCATGTATGAAATAAAAGATCCGGATATTCTTCAGGCATTTAAAGACACCGTAAAAAAGATATACGGAAAACGGTGAACGAATGCTGAACCGGATCCGGCATAGCTGTTCATTCCTGCCTTTATGAACGGTAAAAAAATAAGCACCGACGAAGCGAAGAAGTTATCCGGGGAATAAGGATCGTTTAATTTCAACAAGCGGATTTGAGGAACTGTACTTTCAACATTAACCGCAAAGTCGCGCCAAGTTTTGCGCAAAGTATCGCAATGTACTTTGCGTTACTTTGCGGGATACTTTGCGGTGGGTATGGCATGTGCGCTAGGACTTTGCGGTTAGCGAAGCGATAGTACAGTTCCAGGTACTGTATAAATTAAACGATCATTTATATCAAACATCTTACAGGTAATCGGCAGTGGCAGGTAGCAGTGGAAGTCGGCTGGTATTTCAGAAGATGAATCTGTTCCTTACGAAAACACGACTGCCACTGCCAACTGCCACTGCCACTAATTCCACGAGCTTTTTTAATGTAATTGCTTTAGCAAACCACCTGCTCAAAAAAACACATCACCTGTCCGCCCGCACAGCCTGTATTTGCTGAAATGTTTTATCTTCGGTTCCCTTTTCAGCCTGTAATGGACATGTTCACCGTTTTGCGGTACAGTTTCCGTGCGTTTGTAATGCTCTGCTTCCTGGTTGCGGCAGAACTGGCTGTTACATTTTACGGCCACAGCGGTTTACGTATGCCGGCCATTGCACACCAGTCGGGCCTTGCAGCTGTACCACCAGCTGATACGGATTCTGTTACTGTTTTATCCGGCACCTTTCTCGGTAATGAAAAACGCAACTATTACGGCGATTCCATCGGCGATTCACTGAACCTGGTGTGGCGTACGTTACTTGGCGGAGGCAAAACCATTGTTACCAAAGAAAAAGGAACCGAAGAATGGTTCGGTGCCGGGTGGACCGGGCAGCCACTCGTAGTGCGCGAAAACAACCGCCTGTTTCTCATTCAAGGTTGTTATGATCATCACCTTAAAAAAATTGATGCGCATACCGGCGAAGTGGTGTGGCAATACACGTACGATGATATCCTGAAAGGCACTGGCACCATCTGGAAAAATACACACGCAGCCGATCCTTCAAACCGGTTTGTAATTCTGCAGGGCAGCCGTTACGGGTATGGCAAAGGCAGCAACGATCCCGAAATTTTCAGTTACCGCGCGGTGTCGTATTTAACCGGCAAAGAACTGTGGCGTATGAATGTAAAACGCGGCCCGAGTTACAGCCGCGATGTGGATGCATCTGCGCTCGTAATTCATGATACTGCTTACATCGGGCTGGAGAACGCATCGTTCGTTGCGTTTGATCCGGCGCATGCCGTGCAGGCGGAACCAAACGATTCCGGTTTCCGGCCCCGCATTCATTACGAACTGCCGCTGTATGCCGAAACCGATCGTGCCAAACACGGCGGCAACCTGGTAACCGAAGCATCGCCTGCGCGCCTCGGCAATCACATTTACCTCGCTTCCGGTTCGGGCCATGTGTACGGTTTTAACCTGGATACAAAAACCATTGACTGGGATTTTGTAACTGGTTCGGATATGGACGGTTCGCCCGTGGTAACTGCCGACAGTTGCCTGCTGGTAACCATTGAAAAACAATACATCGCGGGACATGGCGGAGTAATGAAACTCAATCCCGCATTGCCCCCTGAAAAAGCCGTGGTGTGGTATTACGAAACTGCAGACTATAAATTTTCGTCGTGGCTGGGCGGTGTAATCGGCAGCGCAGCCGTAAATGATTTTTACGCAAAACCCGGAATGCCTCAGCTGGCGGCCTTTACCGGCATTGATGGGTGGCTGACAGTGGTGCAGCACGATCGTATTGTTTCTGATACACTGAGTACTGGTCCCGACGGAAAAACAAAATACCCGAAACCGCATGTTGTTTTTCGCCAACACATCGGGCCGTCCATTTCTACGCCGGTTTTTTCCGGCAGCAGGCTGGTGGCTGCGGGATATGCAGGCATTAATTTGTTTGGTTACGATTCTGCCGCGCAGTTTACCAGGCTGGTGATGCAGGGCGGTGGTTTTGAATCGAGCCCGGTAGCCTGCGGCGGACGCATTTACATTGCTTCGCGCGACGGGTACCTGTATTGTTTCGGATCGCAGGAAGAAACGGTACCGCTGCTCGTAAAACAACAGCCGCAGGCAAAACCGGAAGTTGCTGTACGTAAAACACCGCAGCCGGTGGCGACCTACGCATGGCATTTGCCCGTGGTGGAAAAAAATGCAGCGGTATATGCGGCGAAAGGTGCAGTAAGTGCAGCGCAAAACGATGCTGTTGCAACGGTGCAGCAAAAAGCGGAACCGTATCCCTGGCATTTCCCCGTTGTGCACCGCGATCCGCCGCCCGTGCGTGTGACCGACACAGCTGTTGTAGTTACAAAACCGGTTACACCGGTGGTTCCGGTTCCGGAACCGGTTGCAGTTGCTGCACCTGTTACAGCAACTGGAGCAACGCCTGATCTGCAGGATGCATACTACCTCATTGCCGGCGCATTCAAATCGGCTGACAATGCAAAACGTGCCGTAAAAAACTATAAGAAACAGGGCGTAACCGCCGTTATAAAACAGGCCGGTGAAATGAATTACGTTGTTGTCGCTTCCGGAAATACAGAAAAAGAACTGGAACCGCGCCGCGTTGAACTCCTGGGGCTGCTGCACATGGAGGTGTGGCTGAAAGCAAAATAACAAACCGGCACGGAAATTGGTTTTTACCTCTTCACTGAATTGCCTATTTTTGAAAACCAACACCGCTACCATGAAATTCAGACTCACCTTTTTGTTTGTTTTACTCGTTGCTGCCGCGCAGGCGCAGATTCACACCTGTATGGATATGGTGGGCGAACGCCACGTTGCTTCCGGAAGCGAAGGCGGCGTGTTCGACTACAACAAACAATGGTCGAACGGATCACGCATCAACGTAAAATTCAAAAACGGCGGCTCGGCCTATGTGCGCAGCAAAATTAAATCCTATGCACAGGAATGGGAGAAATACGCGAATGTGGATTTTGTTTTTATCGAAAGCGGAACGCCCGATATCCTTATTTCTGTAAACAGTTCAGGCGGTTCGTGGAGTTATGTGGGCACCGATTCCAGGATCTACGCGCAGCGCGGCGAAACATCCATGAACTTTGGCTGGTTTAACGACAATACATCGGAAGAAGATTTTAAACGCACCACCATCCACGAATTCGGCCACGCCATCGGCCTGCTGCACGAACACAAAAACCCGCTGAGCAAAATCAAATGGAATATACCGGTGGTGTATAACCATTACCAGGCGATGGGCTGGTCGATCAACGAAATAAACGACCAGGTGATCAGCCGCTACAGCGTGGATCTTTCCAACCAGAAATACGATCCGAAATCGGTAATGCATTACCCGATTGATCCGAAACTCACGCTTGACGGGTATTCGGTGGGCTGGAATACGAGTATTTCCGCAGGCGATATCAAACTGGTGGGTGAAATGTATCCGCGCGATAATTCCGTTGTTGTCATTAATACCAACACGAATACAAACACCAGTACGCCGGTTGTGAAACCGGTAATCTGTACCGGCATGACGATAAAGGTGGCGCACAATGTAACGGAGGGCGGGGTAAAAGGCATGACGGTGAAAGGGTCGTTCAACATCCAAAATGCAAAAGGAAGAAAATGCAAAATCGGCAGTTTCTTTATGCTGCAGGATGGTACCCCGCTGAAAGACCAGAACGGCGTGTACAAATCAAGCAACGGTGAGGTGGCCAGTTATACCGATTTTACGCCCCTGTATGAGAATACGGATTTTACCGACCTCGAAGTTTTTATTCCGTACGATGAATTGCACCTCGGCAATGGCAAAACCAAGGTGAAGTTTATTTCGTGTGTGTGGGATGACAAACTGAAAAATGTGTACAAAAGCGGCGCCTATTTTTTCGAATTCAGCAAAGGTGCCATTTGTGAAGAAGTGGAGCTGCTGCACAGTTTTGATAATGAAAACAACCGCATGGTGGTGATGCCCCGTTTTACCATTGAAAATGCACAGCTGATGAACTGCAAAGCCTGTGTTTACTTTTATTTCCAGGATGGCACACCGCTTTACAAATCCGATGGCACAAGCAAAATGGCTTACTGCGAAACATTCAAACCGGCTTATACCTCCACTATTTTTAACAGCGGTTATTACAGCGACCTCTATATCAATGTGCCGTACGATGCTTTTTACCTCGAATCGGGCGTGCACGACCTCAAGTTTTTTGTGGCCATTTTCGACAGCAACAACCGGCAGATTGCATCGAGCGGCTGGGAAAACATGACGATGACGGTGGACTGATTTTTTGAAAAGGGATCAGCAGCCCGGGTACTTGTCTTCCAGGTATGCTTTAATCAGCCCTGCGTGTGAGAGCGGTTTGCGCAGGTTGTTTACATCACAGTTGGTTTCATAATCCAGCAGCACCAGGTCACCCGGTGTTTCGCGCAGCAGCGTGAGCAGCGTGGCCGTTTTGTGATGCAGTACCCAGCGGTAAACGGGCAGGTAAATTTCGCGCCGCGCTTCGGCATAATTCAGTAATTCCGTTCCTGTAATGCCTTTGCGGTGCCCGAGCGGCGGCCCGAACCGTTTTACCGTGCGTTTGATGTTTTTCATCGTCCGGTTTTCAAACGAATTAAAACACACATCGCTGTTTGCAAACACTTTCAGTCCCTGCCAGATGCCTTCTGCCGACATGGCCGTTGTGTCACCTGAAAACGGAATGGGAATATCGCCGTGCGGATAAAACGGGCTGAACTGTACAAACACATCGGTGGCTTTCGAAGTTACATCCACAATGCGTGCGCCGGGCCAGGCTTTTTCAAGCGTGGCTTTACTTTTACGGCGGCTTTCTACAATAATGCTTCGCATAAAAAAACGGGCTGCAAAAATAAACGATAATCGGATCGGCCTGCATTTTTTTCTACAGACGAAGGATTTGATTTTGTAGTTGAAGTCTTTACCGGTGTGAACGATGCCTGTCGGAACGATACATCGGTATCCTGAATTTCTTTTGCTGCTGCATCCCGCAGGGCAACGTCTGTTGAAAACTATTCCGGTTTAACATGGCGTGAAAAACGTGTTTTGTACCTATACTTGAATACAATTAATCCGGCGACTCTCCAGGATATCTATTGCCGGGTGTATTGAATCAAACAAATTCCACCTAAAACTACACAACACGCATGTCTTTCGCTGCAGATTCGATTGAACTGAGGTTCATCAACATGTCCAACGACCGGAATAATTCGGACATCCTGATTTTTCAGAAAAATGAAATTCCCGGTCTGAATGAATTGCCCCTCGCATGGAAAGTAATCCGTAACTGCGGCAGGGGCTGGAGCCATACCATCCGCTACACCCTGGGAACAACGGTTGCTGTAAGCGATGCGTTCGGTAACCATTCGCCGCAACTGCCCGCTGAAAGCGGTGATGCATTTGAAGTGTATCGTGACGCTTCCGGTAATCAGCTCCGGGAAGTGGGGCAAAGCAATGCGCCGCAGGCAATCAAAATCAGCAATCAGCTTTTGTCAGGCAACACGAATGCGTTTGTGTATCGCGGCGGTTCGGTAGTGGTCAGCAAAAAAAATATAGCACCCGGTCAGGTTGCGCTGTTTATGTTTAAACCAATCATTTTTATCGGTGTCGGATCAAACCTCGTTGCCGGTGAAACGGTCCGTAAAGGCATTGTTTCGCAGGTGAATACCGAAATTTCGCTGCTCGGCATCCGCAGTGCGGATATTGTAATGACCGGCGGTGGTGCAGGCGTGCAGGCAGTTCCGTATTCGTTCTCCCTGCAAAATGTGCAGATGGCCTGAGTACCGCCACAGCAGGCGTTTCCCGAAAAGCCTTCATATAACAGAGTAGGGTCCGATCTCAATATACAATACCATGTCAGCATCAACCATAAAACTCAATTTCATCAACCAGTCGAACGACGCGCTTAATTCGCAGGTGGTTGTTTTTCAGAAAAACAAGGTAACAGCTTATGGCGATACAGTTATTGCCTGGAAAGTTATTACAAACTGCGCGCGGGGCAGCAATCATCCGTTTGAATACCCGGCCGCTTCTTATGTTGCCATTGGCGACAGCTGGGGAAACTTTACCCCGAAACAGAAAGCAAAGCCCGGCGATGTGTTCCGTGTAATCCGGACAACGTCCGGTGTGCAGCTGGTACCCAACGGCAATGAGGCAACAGATACTGAAATTGATATACAGAATGACTTGGCCATGGGCGCAATTGATGCCCGGATTTACAAAGGCGGAAGCAAACTTGCCGAGCTGCTCAACGTTGTACCCGGGCAGATGGCATCGTTCGCTTTCATTCCGACGATCTGGATCGGCGTGGTTTCGCAGGTAAATGAAGGACAGGTGCTGAATGCGGCCATGCTTTCGCAGATCAATACCGAAATTTCACTTGCCGGAATTGCCGGTGCCGACATCGTAATGACCGGCGGAGGGATTGGAATTACAGCACAACCGTTTACGTTCACCCTGGCTAATGTGGTGATGGCCTGAAGGCAGCACAATTAAAAAAGAAATCCGCTTTACGCAGCAGTGCGTGCGGGGCATTTATTTATAAAAGGTATAACCCGTTTTACCTTTTGAGCTTACAGGCAAGGCGATACCCGAAAAGCCTTTTGAAATGAGTAGGGGCAATACAGTTCAATAAAACACAACATGTCATCAGGAGTTAAATTAAATTTCATAAACAGATCCAATGGCGGCAACAGTGCCGTTGAGGTTATCCTGTATCAGAAAAACCAGGTAAAATACCATAACGAGGCAATTGTTGCCTGGAAAGTAATCCCACAAAGCAAGCCGGGAGAAACCCATGCGTTCAGGTATGCCCTTGACTTGAAAGTATCGTGCACCGATAGCTGGGGAAATTATACGTCGCTGCTCCTGGCCAGTCCCGGCAAAGCATTCGAAATGGTACAGACGGATTCCGGTATGATGTTGCAACCTGCAGGAGTTGCTTTTTCACCGGAAACGGTGGATGTACAAAACAACCTTCATACCGGGGCAATTAATGCATGGATTTACAACGGCGACGCAAAACTTGCCGGTGTAACGGATATTGTGCCCGGACAGAAAGCAAGTTTTAAGTTTAAGGATGCACTCTGGATTGGTGTTTCTTCAGAAGTAATTGAAGTGGGTGAAGTACTTGATGCGTTAACACTTTCCGAAACGCATTTCGAAATACCTTTGCCGGGGATACTGAGCGCCGATATTGTAATGACCGGCGGAGGACACGGCCCGGCAGCGCAACCCTACGTGTTTACACTTGAAAATGTGGTGATGGCCTGATTGTTTTTAAAACCAGGGATCAACTATACCGTTGCGTACCGCAAACAGCACCAGTCCTGCGGTATTGGCGGCGCCGGTTTTCTGCAGCAGGTTGTTGCGGTGGCCGTCAACCGTGCGTGCGCTGAGGAACAGTTTTTCCGCTATTTCGGCGGTTGACAGTTCGCGGCAGATGAGTTCGAGCACTTCTTTTTCGCGGGGCGTGATGCCATAACCCAGTGTAACATCCGGCGCGCGTTTTTTAACGCCCGTCATGTTGCGCTGCATGGTTTTCAGCACGGCCTCATTAAAATAAAATCCGTTGCGGTGCACGGTTTCAATGGCCACGAGCAATTCGTCCGGCTCTGAGTTTTTTGGAAGAAAACTGTGTACGCCTTTTTCCACGAGTCCTGCAATCAGGTTTTCGCGGAAGTGCATGGATAGAACGATGAGGCGCAGGGCAGGGTAGAGGCGGTGCAGTTGTTCGGTGAGTTGTATGCCGTTCATGCCGGGCATTTCAATATCCAGCATCACCACATCGGGTTTCTGCGGAACTGTTCCCAGCCATTCCAGCAGTTCTCCTGCGGAGGGCACGCTCAGCACCACGCTGATGCTTTCGGAAGCGGTAAGTATTGCTTCAATCCCTTTCCGGAAAAGCAGGTGATCGTCAACCATTGCCACACGTATCCGTTCTTTCATCACGCCTTCTTTTTATGCCATTTTTGTTTGTACTGTTACCGGTGCTGTAAACGGAATCCGGGCGCGGAAATAAAATCCGTTTCCTGCAGTGCTTTTAAATTCAGAAACACCGCCCTGAGCCTGCACACGGTTTTCGATACTGAGCAGGCCTGCGCCTTTCTGCACGTTTTCCGCATCAAAGCCGGAGCCGTTATCGGTAAATTCAAGCACAAGATCATTGTTTTCCGGGTACAGTGCAAATGTAATTGTATCGGCCCCGCTGTAACGCACTGAGTTGCTGATGAGTTCCTTTGTAATACGGAAAACAGCCACTTCCGTTTCCGGCGGATGACGGGTCGGGAACGGGCGGATATCGGTTTCTACGTGGATGTTTTTCCGCACTGTATCAAAAATATCGGCCAGCACATTTTCCAGCCCGAGCGTTTCCAGTCCCGGCGGATACAGGTCGTACGAAATGCGGCGAACGGTCTGCAGCGTTTCATCAATCAGCTGGCGGTGTTTTTCGGGTTGCGTATCCTGGTACAGTTGCAGGCGCAGTGTAAGCAATGCATGCCCCACTTCATCGTGCAGGTCGGCAGCAATGCGGCGGCGTTCCTGTTCGGTGGTGCGGATCATACTTTCATTCAGGTTGCGCTGGTGTTTTAAAACCAGTTTCTGTTTTTCCTCGTTCACACCGATCATTCGTTTCTGATAGACCACTGCAAACAAAATGATGCCGATGGCAATCAGCAGCATGGCCTCCGTGCCGATGATCAGGAGGAGGTAGATGGTCTGGTTGTCCTGGTTTTCCATATCCCGATAAATATAAAAGCATAAGCAAATACGGCGATAAGCATATCCATGCCCCAGATGAAGCGGCTTACGGCGTTGGGTAAATTAATAACACTGTTGCCGAGCGCAAACAGGAAAAGACCCGCCGCGAAATAAATGAGCAGGCCCGAATTGATCCAGAACATGGGAATCGTACGCAGCGGTTTTTTATCCGGCAGCATCAGCAGTTTGCGGAAATAGAAAACAGTGAAAATAAAAATGATCACCGATTCCACGGCCTTGGTATGCGAGTTGAACTGTTCCATGCCCTGGATGCCCAGGTTTAGAACACCAAAAATAAAAGCTGCTGATCCGGTTACCAGTACCACCCAGCGCGCCGGTTTTTCGAGCGCCATGACGTACATGCACGTAAGCAAAACCAATTCAAGAAGCGAATTGAGATTGATCACAAGCAGGTTGTTCTGCTGGGTCAGCCACAGTCCGTACGAAAGTGCCGTAAGCACGCCCGAAACGAGGATGTACCAGAAAAACACCGCCAGTTCGCCCCGCATCTGCCGGCGGCTGACCACGGCCAGCACACACAGCACAAACACGGAAACAGGTACGAGGTGAAAAAGTGCCCGGATCAGCAACGGAAGTCAGTTTAAATAATGTTCAACGGACTGGTGGGCGAACAGGTGTTCGGACACGGAGCAGTAAAATCGAAAATGCCGCTGTTGGTCGGATCGGTTTCGTTAATAATATCCTTGTAGGTGCCGTCAGCCTGCAGTTCGGTACGTACCATCATCAGGCTGATTACCTGTTCATTCAGTTCATTGTCAAAACGCAGGCCGAGGTAACAGCGGATGCCGTCAAACGGTCCTTCACTGATCAGGCCCTCAATGTCGTCTTTGTAAATAAGGCATGCTTTGGTTTTGCTCGTGTTGTCCGGGTAGTCCGGGAGGCCGAGAATGGTTTCACGGAAGCGGCGTGCGCGGTCCTGTGCTGTTGCGAGAGGGATCTGTGTTCCGGGTGTCTCTGTTTTTGATACTTCGCTCATACTGTTGTTTTTTTTGATGATTAAATAAAAAAGAATTGGCTCATGGTTATCCGAATGCCGGATACAGGACGGCATCGGATAACGGATTTAAAAGTAAAATAAAAATCAGACGGTTAATAGAAATCCTACTATAAAACCGGGAAGCGTGTTTTTACGAAGTATCGGCAGCGAAACCATGTATGTGCGCCAATGCATTACGCTGCAACCGGTTTTCTGCTGCCGCTGTAACCATGCGTATTTGCCTGTGCCGGAGCGTGCCGGGGCTGTTCACCATTATATTCGGAGTATGGATTTTCCGCGAAGCTTTAAGCCGCAAAAAAAAGGATGGGGCAACCCCGTAAAAATACCTGTTTAGATTTTGCGTAATAATACCCTTACACGACATTGGCAAATGCTTCATCTTTGATTTGACCGTTGAACGACTGATTATTTTGAATATATAATCATCGCCGGTCAGCTGAAAAAAAACAAAAAAGATGTTAGGCAGTTTTCCGACAGGCCAGGTGATTACCCAACTGCAGCAGCGCATCCGGCAGGTGTCGGATACTGCAAAATGCCAAACGGCTGCAAGTGGATTAAATCGCCGTAGTTTAAAAAAGAAGAAAACACTGCCCGCCTGAATTAACAGACTTCAGTAATAACACATTCAGCATGCATTACCCGGCATGATGAAACTATACTGAGGACCCCGCCGGCAACCGCTCATACCGGACCGGCAAAAAACAGGAGCCCGGTTCCTACTCTTCCCCGGGAATGTGGTACACGGCCTGGTTGCAGCAATGCAGCCGGGCCGGCCGCATTTAATACGGCATGCAGGAGCGGGGAGTACCCCAAAGTCTGAATAGAGGATTGTATCACCCGGCTTTACCGGCATTCGGACGCAACGTGGTTGCAGCCTTCCCGGTTTCCAAGGCTGCATGCTTTTTTCCAGTCGGCGCAGGCTAATGTTTTTTTGCCGAGCAGGTCGTAACAATCGCCGCGGTAAAGCCAGGCGCTGCTATCGCCGGGATTCAGTTCGGCGGCTTTGCCGTAATCTGCGGCTGCTGCGGCGTACTGTCCCATACCACGGAGTATATGCGCCCGGCTGATATAAATGTCGAAATCAGGACGAATGGTCAGCAGTGTGGCCATGTCTTGCAAAGCGATGTTGTTTTTGCCGTTACGTTTTGCATAGAAAATTCGCGATTGCAGAAAAAACGTGTCGAGCGGATGTATTTCCAGTTGCTTGTCTATGATGATGCCGGCCTCTTTTTCCTTATGCTGTAAACCATACAGTACGACCAGTGATTTCCAGGCTTGTGTGTTTTCAGGATTGATAACTGTTGCTTTTTTCATACAAACCACGGACAATGCAATACTGTCGAGTTTAAAATACACAGCACCTTTGGAGACCAGCAATGTGTCATCAATCGCCTTTAATTTTTCTGCTTCATTAATTGCATGGAGCGCAGGTTCGTATTGTTGGAGTTCAAAGAGCAACTGGATTTTGCCATTGTAGTACTGGTAGTTTTCCGGCGCCAGTTGTATGCAGTGCTCGATTGATTCAAGTGCTTCGTCAGGTTGCTGGAAAAACAAATAATTACGAAACAGGTTAAAATACACAACCGGATCATTGGGCCGCATTTTGCGCATCCGTTCACGCATGTTTTCGGCTTTTGTGGTTTCCCCGACCTGGGAATAGGCCAATGCACTCATTTCAAGCGCATGAAAACAGGTGTCATTCAGCCGGAGTGCTTCTGCTGCATCCGCCAGTGAGCGTTCATACTGCCGGAGGTCGTAATAAATTTCAGCACGCATGGCCAGCGCATTTTCAAAACGGGGGTTAATTTCAATTGTGCGGTTAAGTTGCTCTATGCAGCGCATGGTGTCCCCGGTCTTCAGGTAACAGATAGCAAGGTTGGCACGCCCGGTATCTTCATCTACTGCGTGTGCTGTACTGAAAAGGTAGTCCGCAATCGCTTTTTCATAATTTCCGAGTTGCATATACGAAAGCGCACGGGTATGCATTATAAAATGACTGTCGGGCCAGAATTTGAGGGTTGTGTTCATGTCATCCAGCGCCAGGTTATACAACTCACATTGGTTGTATGCAGCTCCCCGGTTATATATTGTGGAAGCAGAATCGGCGTGAAACCGCAGTGCATTGTTCATGTCTTTTATAGCACCCCGGCAATCTTTTAAGGCCATGTTTGTGAAGCCCCGCTCCAGGTGAAATTTTCCGAATTCCGGATTCAGTTCAAGCGCGCGGTTCTGTTCGGCCAGTGCGGCATTGTATTTTTTCAGCATATACAGGCAGCGGCCATGCAGTGCATACCCTTCTGCCTGCTGCGGCGCCACAGCAATACATTGCGCGGCATACTTTTCGGCTTCCACGTACCGTTTGGTATTAAACGTAGCCACTGCGCAGTTGTAATAATAAGCAGGATTCATCGGATCCCGGCGGATTAACTGTTCATACGCATCGAGCGCCTTGTGATATGCTTTCTGGTCGAGGTAGGATTCCGCCTGCCTTTGCAGATCGCGCGTGGTAGCGCAGGATTGCAATATAAGCAGGGGCAGTAGCAGTAAAAAAACGTTTTTCATTTCATCGTCAGTTTACAAAACGGGTCTTTAAATTCCGGGTACCGCATCAGCTGGAAATCGGCTTCTATCCAGTTGATAAAATCATCCGGGTACAACTGGATGTAACGCGTCAGCGTGTTCCGGTACTTTTCGGGGAATGGTGTGCCGTAATGAATTACACCTGCTGCCAGGTACAGGTGGTTAAACCGTTCCTGTTTGTTTTTTTCGAGATAGGGTTCAAGCAGTTCAACAACCCAATGCATCATCCCATAATACGAAAAGTACAGGGCCAGTTTGTATGCACTGTTGTCGTCGAGCCTTACATCTTTAAAAAGATTGTAAATGGCATACAGGTGTTCGTTCATTTTACCGCTGTCATTGATGCGCGTATAATGTTTCATCGCAACCAGGTGATAATTCAGCGTAAGGGAATTTACAGCCCGTGGAGGTGCAAGTGCTGCGCAGCTTTTTACCTGTTCGCCCAGTTTGTCAAATCCAACCAGGGTGTCGCCGGTTGCTGCAAAATAGCGGATGGCATATACACAAAAATTATATTGCGCCTTTTGTGATTCCGAAAAGCGCTTGAACAACTGCTGCATCCGTTTTTTGTCCTGGAATTCTTCGTTTTCCGGGTTAAGGCATTTGGCGGCCAGCAGGTTGATGTAAAACGGAATCACCAGCGTATCGTCGCCGAAATCGTATTCGCTGATGGTTTCAAGCGTTACCTCACCGGCGATGTATTTGCGGATGAGGCGCGACTGCAACTGGTGCGCTTTCTGGAAATCGTTGGCCTTTATCCATTTGTTTATCCCTGCACTGATCACATCACCGTTCGAAAAATTATCGTAATACCCGTTTACTTCGATTTCAAATTCGGTATAACGTTCTTCATCCAGTTGTGCGGCAAGGGGTTTTTTCAGCGAATCGCGGAGCGCATTTTTGATGGCGAGTGCATTCCAGTTTTTCAGGTAGGCGTAGGGCGTACTCCGGATCTGCCTGTAAAACAGATTCCAGTTTTCTTCGGCTACCACCTTTGCAGAAACATTTTTCGGCAGATACGGCTGCAGTTTGGTGAGAATCACCCGCGCGCGTTGTTCGGCAAGGCGTTTGTTTACCGCGGCGTCACCTTCCACCGAACTGAAGGCGTTCAGTTTAACGGATTTTACAAATACGCCGAGGTTCTGCAGTTTCGAAATGGTGGTTGACAGGTCGTGCGGATTTACATCGGCCTTGCCCCGCTGAAAACGGATTTTCTGTTTGATGGTGAGATGAAACGAATCGGTAGCCAGTGCCGAAGGAATCGTGTCCCAGAAGGGCTGCAGGTTGATCAGGTCGTATTCCTTTGCCTCAACAGAAACAGGAACGCTGTATGAACAGAAACAATTGTTTTTAATGATTACAGCACTTATTGCATAATTTCTGCCTTTGAGCTCGGGCGGAAAGGAGCATACCCAGGAATACAGGCTCCCGTTTTTGTACATGTTCCGTTCAAACAATTCTTTAAAAGTTACCGGGGGCAACAACAGGCCGTCAAAATGGGGTGCACCGTTAAAACGATTGGCCTCACCACACGGAAACTGATCGCGGAATACAATGTCAACTGCAATCTTATCAAGCGGGTGGGTAAATGTTTTGTACACCTCTTTCGGATCGTGTTCGAAATAATACACATCGTTTCCGAAAACAAAAAGCCGCCCGCCGAAATTATAATTGCTGAGTTTCTCTTTTTCCAGTGCCGCACAAATGGCCGCGTTTTTCGGTTTTATGCCGTAGTCGTTCAGCAGTGGAAGCAATTCCTTCGGGTAGTTGTAGGGTTTGATGCCGAATACCTGCGCCGCAAACAGTTTATGGTTTACAGGATTATACACCAGCCCGAGTCCCTGCACCTCGTAGCGCGGATCAATCATGTTTTTGTAATGCCCCGGCGAGTTTTTCCATTGCTGGAAAATACCTTCTGCAGCCTGCTCATAAGTAATGATGATTGCCGTGGACGTATCTTTTTTGTTTTTGCCGTTTTTGAGGTATCGTTTCTGAATGTAACTGAACAGGCAGTTTTCGCCCACGCCATCATGCGTTCCTTTATAGAATACGACACGATCAACCGGCTGTACTTTTTTCGGCGTTTTCTGCTGATGGGTTACTGTGTCATTCACCTGCATGTAGGCGGCCTGGTCATCAGCAGCTTTCGCCAGGATGGCATCGTGAACAAGCGGACCCAGGTTTTTGCTTTTGCGGAGTTCATCCAGTTTTTTGCTGAAGAGCTGATCAATCAGCTTGTAATTGATTGCATTTACATTGATCGGATCAGTGGGCTGCTGCGCCGGGAGCAGGGCAGGAACGCAAAAACATAAAAGCAGGAGCAAACGGGGCAGCATAAACACAATACGGTGTGTTCAAAATTACGTTTTTTTGCTGTTCATGCACGTTACAGCGCGCCGGACAAATAGCCCGGCGTTATTCAACTGCAAGCAATGGGTTCTTTTAAACGAGCAGGTTTACATTCGAAATGCTGTACCGTTCGCGCACATCGTAAAAGCGGTTGGGCTGCATCGGGTTTTCCATGGCCACGGCTGGTGCAAAGCCAAGCACCTGTTCGCCGGGCCAGGGTTGAATAACCGAAGTAATGCCGGCCTTCGAATATTCGTGGCTGCCGAAAAACTTGAGGTCGTTGGCCTGCACAAAATTGCTGTCCTGCGCAACCGCACGTATGGTGGCGTTTTTCAGGATCATGGCAATCTGCGCGCCGGTAAATTCAAACTGGGCCAGTGTGCGCAGGTTGAGCCCGGGCTGGTAACTGAATCCCGCAGCGAGGCCGTTTTCCCAGATGTTCAGCCGTTCGCTGTGGCCGGGTTTGGTAAAACGCACCACCTGCGTAAAACGCCGTTGCATGGCCACATCAATATTGCTTTTGAAATTGGTTGACAAAATGCATACGCCTTCAAATTCTTCGATGCGCTGCAGCAGGTAGGCCGTGAGCAGGTTCGCGTAACGGTCCTGCGCGTCGGCAACACCCGTGCGGTTTCCGAACAGCACATCGGCTTCATCAAAAAACAGGATCCAGTTTTTTCCTTCGGCACGGTCAAACACACGCGCCAGTTTTTTCTCCGTTTCGCCCACGTACTTGCTGATGATGGTTGCAAGATCAATACGAAACACCGGCATGTCCGTCAGATTGCCGATGGCCGCAGCCGAAAGCGTTTTACCGGTTCCGGGTTCGCCGTAAAATAAAACGGGAATGCCCTGTGCCAGTTTTTCGTTGCGTGAACGCAGCTTCTGCTGGCTTTTTATTTTTTCGGCCAGCACAAACATTTCGGTGCGTGCGTGGGGCAGCAGGAAAATCTGTTTGTCGAACTCAAACGTGGTTGTAATTTTTTTCGCCGGGAAATCATCGCCAAAATCCGGCTGCACTTCGCGCCCGAACAACAGGTGATGCTGGTATTCCGCAGCCAGCTCCGGAATCAGTTTCAGATCGCTCGTATGCTGCCCGGGATTTTTCAACACCACGAGCTGTTCACGCAGCAAACGGCTCGTCAGCAGCGACTGTGCCAGCAAACGGCTCACGGTAAAAATGCTGTAACCGCCGCAGAGGTACATTACCGTCTGCAGATCGGGCTTATAGCCGTTATGGCGCAGATCGATATATCCGCCTGCAGCATGCGGTGCGTTGTAAACCGTTGTATTGTCGCGGCAAAATGCGTTGCGGAACACGCCGAAGTTCAGCTGCTGTTCCAGCGTAACGAGCAGCAGGATGCGGTTAAAATCATCGGCCGCAAATTCGCGCACCAGTTGCGCATACGGCACATCGGCAGCAGTATCGCTCCAGGTAACCAGTTCACCGGCCGGTTCGCGGTGTTCGTCCATACGCAGGCGCAGCAGTTCGGCCAGCACACGCATATCGTTTTCAATTAAAGCACTGTTAGCCTGTAATTCCGCATCGGTTAACAGGTTGTTTTTTTCATCGCCGCGCAACATCGGCAGGCGCACAGCAGAAGGCATGAGGTTTTCTTCCATGGGTTTTGGGTGTTAAGATCCGGCTGGTACCGGATGGGTTAAACAATATAAAATGACCGGGTATTGCCGGTTATAGCTGTTGCAATAGGGAACGGGTTATTTTATTGGGTTATTTTAAGGTTAATTGCTTTTTGAATTGTTAGTCAATATTACGGTTTTTTTGGGTGATTTGCAAGGGGGGGAGCCGATATTGATTTAACTATTCCGTCGTATAATAAATTGTAAAATTCCAGTAGAAGACATCATTTTCTTTGTCCAGGTTTTGTTTTTGAAAATTATGCTCCACTTTTTTTGAATAATCAAATAATGCGGTGTAAGCTTCCTTGAATTCGGTAAAGTTTCCTGTTGCTCCATTTTGAAAATCCAACTGTACACGGGCCAGGTTCTTTTTTCCGGTTATCCTGGAAAGAGCTTCGTTCAAAAAAGCAGGTTGCCCTGTTAAAAACGAATTAACTGCTATTGCGTCGCCACCATGCTGTTTCATCAATGCACTTTGATAAAAATAAAAAAGTAACGACGCTCATCGTCTAAATAGTTTGTGTCAATGCTTTCCTGATCGGGCAATTCTGCGAATATGTGAAATTTATTTACTTTCATTTTTACCTAGTTTTAAGTTGATGTCAAACCCCCAAAATAGTTTGGCATCTGCAGGTATGCCGAATTGTTCCATTAATCTAAAGACAGGGTTTGTATTTAAGACGGCACTATTTTTCTTTAATCAGGATACTGCCTTATTATGAAATAAATTCTGCTGCATTAAAAATACGATCAAGCTCCATTTCGAATTGCAGCAATTTAATTATCTGCTCTTTTTGTTTTGCATCTGTCCCGTGAACCCGGATGTCTTCATCAACCCAGTTCTCAAATGGAGGGTTTTGTGTGTGAGGCAGGTATTCGCCATGATTTTCAAAACTTTCGAAGAGTAAACCATTTTCAAATGCTATACGAAGCGTAACCCATGAGCGGTCTGTTTCATCTACCCGGTAATTGCAAATTGTATGATTATTTAACAGGTTGTTTGCCAGTGTGGTTAACTCCTCAATTGCTGCTTCCGAAAGCTGAAAAATCTGGCCGTCTGCCTTTTTTACCCCGGCAATTCCTTGCCAGGTATAACTGAAATCAGCAGAAAGATTTATTTCATAATTCGGATTATTGCCTTTGGCAGCTGATCCGCGTTTCATTTGGAGGTGATAAATGGTTTTGTTATTCATGGTATTTAATCCAACCGCCATTTAATTTCCTTCCATGCTTCAAATGGCTGTTGGTGTTTGGCGGATTCACGGATAACGTAGCTCACACAATTTACCATATCGGCATATTGTTCATTGTCAAATTCGAGTTCGGTCATTTCTGCAAATTGATCATGTAACTGAATGGGGCTTTTTCGGATATTCGCTTCGAGCAGGGTGAGAAATTCCAATACCTGTGCTGTTTGCGTATCAGAAAGATGTATTTCTGTTTCCTGGTCATCGTCTTTGTTTTCCTCAATTAAACGCAGCAGCATCTCCTTTTCGGGAAACCTTTTTTTGCAAAAGCAGTTAGTGTTTCCCATTGATCGTGCCATAGGCGGATATAGTACCCTCCTTTGCTCCATATTGCAGTTAATGGACTTATTGACGTTTCCAGTTCTTCTTTTATTCGGAAAATTTGTTTGTCGCCTGTTGCCATGTTTTACAAATCCACTTCTTTCGCCATCATTTCTTTGGCAAACGCTGCTTTTATAGGTGTCCATTTTTCGAAATCGTTATACACGCACCATTCATACTCCAACTGATTTATTGTTTCTTCAGTCAGTTTATGGAGATCGAAATGCATCTTTACTTCTGCCAGCAGTTCCTGCTGATCACTGCTGTATAGCCCGATCTGTATAAGTTCGATGTTTTCCTGGGTTTCGATGTATTGGTTGACTTCGTCAATAAAACCTGCATTGTCTGCTGCTTTGTTTTCCAGTTCTCGCGGTTTGTCATTTAGTACAACTACTGTACCCAGTGTAGTATGTCCTGCAAGGAATGTCAAAGCTGTGCTTACTTTCTTTTGGAGAAAAACATGTGCGTCATTTTTGTTTTTGAATAAACGGATGATGTCTGCTGCTGAAAGTCCTGGTATATTATACACGTAGCTGGAATAATCCATTTCCCGTGTAAGCAGGCCGGGGTTTTCTTCGCTGTATATTTTTATGTAGGCAGCGAAGAATTCGGCGTAGTTTTTGTATTCGCCATCGTGCCTGATCCTAACTACACTTTTTGTTTTTGGATATTCGGAAAAACTGCCTTTCATTTTTTTTGCAATTTCAGGTCTTCCAAAAAAATAACTTACGCTGTCATAAAAATTAAAATCGCCACACAGAATTAGAGAATACTCATTTAAATATTTAAAAGAGTCTACTCTGTTGACAGCTACCGGAGCAATTTTTTTTTGTTGTTCCTCAGCTATTTTATTTAAGTCGACTCGTAATCGTCCAAAAGACTCTTTCAATATAAATAGCCCATTTTCGGAATAGTTTATCTGATCTTTAAAAAAGGAATAATTCGCATTAAGTAGTCTTCCCAATGCTTTGATAAAAATAAAAAAGTAACGACGCTCATCGTCTAAATAGTTTGTGTCAATGCTTTCCTGATCGGGCAATTCTGCGAATATGTGAATTTTATTTACTTTCATTTTTACCTAGTTTGATGTTAATGTTAAAACCCCAATATAAATTATCTGTTTCAGTTAGCCCGTATTTTGTTCTAAGAGAAGCAAGGTCTACGTCAGCTTCAGCAGGGAAGGTTTCTTTATAGTACTTGCTAAACTCTATTTGCGAATTTAATAAATAGTTTTCTGGAAATTCCAATGTAGCTCCATTCAATTGATGCCCGGAAAGAATCAAACTGGTCTCGTTTCCTAAAACCGAAGATGTTAGAAGCAAATATTTATTAACTAGTGCTAAGTTGTTATTATACCGTTTCATTAAAGCCGAAACTTGATATACCGTTTCTGGATGTAAAACATTCTCAAGTTTGGCGCTGCTTAAACTTCCCGGTTCAATACCCAACTCCTGCATCTGGTACAAACCCATTAAAGTATTGGTTGACATTTCCGTTTTGCCACCGGGTAAAGTTGGGCTGCCCGGAATACTTTTGGGCAGTTCACCTTTGGCCGGGTTGTTCGATCGGCTTTCGTGCTGCAGTATCAGCTTACCTCCTTTTTTCTTGTTCCGTTTATCATACGTTTTCCGGTAACGGCCTTCGCCTGAACCGAACGTAGCAATCATTTCTGCGAGTCCGGAACCATAATCGCTTCCCTTTTCGTTGGTATTAACTCCTTTCGGCAACGAAACCGCATTTTTTCCATTGTAATATTTAGGATCGTACGCACGGTCGCGCTCAGCATCTTTCTGCAAATCGGTTTTCAGGCTTTCCGGCGAATTATAAATTTTGAAACCGAGAAACAAATTCACCCGTGCAGCATCATAAGCTGCCATCACGCCTAAAAACGCACGCAACAAATCAAGTTGTTCCGTGACCGTTTCTTTGCCAGAAAGTGTTTGCCGCAAACCGGCTATCGCGTTTTCATCATACTGCACCAGTGTACTGATTTCGCTTTGCTGCAATTGCTGAAACACGTCCATACCCAAAAGGTGTTCCACCATTGCTTCCGGAGTTGCGTAGCTGTAATACGCTTCCGCCACAATACTCCCCTTTGCATCCTTCCCCGCCAGCATGGAGTTCTGGATATCCAGCTTGCTGCTGCGCCCTTCAATAAAATCGAGCAGTTGCTGCGAGGTGGCGTTAAATACTACTTCACCTTGCGTAAGTTCTGCGCGTATCTGCTTTGCAAATTCGGTGGCGGTGATGGTTGCAGGCGTTTCGGCTTTTACAGGCAGACCCAGTTTGCGCAACGCATTTTTGAGGGCTTCCCAGAGGTTATCCAGGAACGTTTTTAACCACGAGGGATTGGTTTCCGGGGTGTTGCTTTCCACCGCCGAAAAATCAAGTTGTTCGCCGCTGGCGGATATTTACATAACATCCTCTTCTGTAAACTGCGGAAAAATTGCTTTTTCATCGAACGATGCGAGATTGAAAATCATTTCCAATTCCCGCGTAAAGGATTCAGCCGTAGCATTAAAATCAGGATCAGTTGCATTGGGCGAATAGTCCACAATCAGCAGCGGGTATTCCGATTCCGGTTTAAAAAGCTGCTGTTGCGGCCGTGGAAGTATAGTAATACGAAACCAGTTTAACGGATTGGAATTCCCATAAACGATAGCGTGTAAAGCAAATGGCTGATTGCTATTAATTACGTTTGTAAATTCTGCATCCGTTTTCAGTTTTTCGGCAGTATCAAACGTTAATACCTGTTCGTGCAGTGCAACTTTTAGTGTAACAGGCGCATTAAATTTTTCACACAACTGTTTTTCTACTTTTCCGGTTATTGTTTGTATCCATGTGGCAAAGGTGTCTTTGCCGGCAAGCATTTCCAGTATCATTGATTTTTGAACTCCCGGAAAACGAAACTGGTAACTGGTAGTTTCTATGTCGCGGATTATTTCGGGTACACTGGTGATGTATTTTTCGAGGAATTGCTTAATTGTTTGATAACGTTGTTCTGATTGAAAATCCATACCGACTGCATAGCCACGTTCAATAAATTTCAAATTTGGAAAGTCTAATAACTTGGTTATCATTACTTCCCCTCCCGTTGATATGCTTAGCGGAACATCGAAATTATCATTAATCTCTCTCATGTCGCCATGGCCCTCACGTGAAAAAACGAGTTGTTTTGCAAGCGCAGGAAATTGAGAAAGTTCCATTTTTATCGCCGAACGATGGTCATATCTGACAAAAAGCAATGAAGGAATACTCGTCTCTGTATCAAACTCGTAACTTCGGGAAGGTAAAGCAATTTTAATCATTTCAAATAGCCGAGCACCAGAACTGTTTATCTTTAGCCTGTCTCCTTTTCTTATCTGTGGAATCTCAATTCGTTTCATTGTATTTTGTTTTGGCTAAGTTAATAACAAGTTTGAATTTCCAATTTACAAACAACTCATCTTGTTTTCCCGGATCAAGGCCGTTTTCCTGCATAATAGATTCACAATCAGCTTTTGACAACGAATAGTATTTACCCATTACTTCAATCAGATTTTTGAATGATATTTTAGAACTATTGCTGAAATCGATTTCAACGTTGTTGATTTGATGCCCTGAAATCTGCAACTGTGTATCAGCAGGTTGAACAATATCTAGCTCGCGGTAAGCCTCATTGCTTTTCGATAAATTTCCGTTGTTCATTTCACTGATTTTAGCAAGCTGACATAAAGTACGGAAGTTAACAACTTCTGCAATTTCATATCTTCTCAGGCTTCCGTAGTTGATACCCATATCTTTCATTTGCATAATAGTTATATAAGCAAATGTAGGAGTGGTTCCATTTTCTTTATCAAGTGTTGTTCCAGCATGTTCTATGTTTTTATCAACAGGTTCGGTTTTATAGTTTGGCGATTGCAAAAATGCATCAGTAAGGGTTAGTACGCGATCTTTCACATTGTACTCTTGTGTAAATACACCTGTATTTGTTTTTCCTGTATTCCAGTTTCGTTGTTCAACTTCGTAGTCTGCAACTCTTTTCTTTTTATCGAACAAATCTGTTTCTCCAATCGGTTTTGTCCCCCATGTGGGTTCCCAATCCGGGAAAGGAACGATACTGTTAAAAATCTGCTCAGAATCAGTAACGTTCATACTTCTGCGTTCAATATGATATTGTAACGCTTTTCCATTTGCAAAATACATCCGTTTCATAAAAAACAACGACTCCTCCGGATACTGTTCAAACACCGGATCAAAAGAAGAGGAGTTTACAATATTACGCTGCTGCAAAATCGCTTTGCAATGCTGTATGAGTTCTTGTTTGGCTTCGGGCGAAAGCGGATTGGAATACCAATTCTCCGCCACAATACTCCCCTTTGCATCCTTCCCCGCCAGCATGGAATTCTGAATGTCTAATTTGCTGCTGCGCCCTTCAATAAAGTCGAGCAGTTGCTGCGATGTGGCGTTAAACACCACATCGTTTTGTGTGAGTTCGGCGCGTATCTGCTGTGCAAATTCAGCGGCGGTAATGGTTGCTGGTGTTTCGGCTTTAACCGGCAGGCCCAGTTTGCGCAACGCGTTTTTGAGGGCTTCCCAGAGGTTATCCAGGAACGTTTTTAACCACGAGGGATTGGTTTCCGGGGTGTTGCTTTCCACCGCCGAAAAATCAAGTTGTTCGCCGCTGGCGGCTTTGGCCAGGAGTTCTTTAACGAGGTAGCGCGTGGCATCGGATGAGCTTTCGGCTGCTTTTTTGTAATTCGGATCGCTGGCGAGTTGCTGGTACGCTTTTGATTTTTTTACTTCAGCAATAACCCCGTCAATCAGTTTCGGATCAGCCACATCGCATACCTGGAGCCAGATGTGCGAAAACTCTTCGAGCAGGGTGCGTGCATTGGCGCCCAGTGCCCGGTTCATAAACACGTACATGCGGTTATCAAGCATGCCTGCGTAACCTTTCTGCGTGTTGTTTTCCTCAATCGTGGTTACTCCCGGCATGGCGCGGCGCAGCTGCGCTTCTTCACTCAGCGGGGCTGGCACGGCCTGTTTGTCGGCGTGTATAATTACCTCGCTGCGGGTATGTTTGCCTTTGCCGTGCTGCCTTATTTCGATGCGGTAACTGCGGGCGATATTATGGAACATGTATTCGTTGTTTACCGCTTCCAGCTGCGCTTTCAATGCATCCAGTGTAACTTCTTTTCCGTCCACCTGCACCATACCGGTTTCCGGGTTATACAGGTATCTGCTTCCGAAATTGCTTTCCGATATAGCATCAATCTGCGCAAAAATGGATTTGAAATCAATGGCTGTAACATCGTGGCGGTTCATAAACCGCTGCATCTGTTTGGCTTTTCGGGTAAGCAATTTCTTTTTATCAGCGATGGACATATCGGGATCGCTGAGGATTTCGAAAAACCGGTCGCTGCGTTTATCAAAACGTTCCTGCACTTTTTCTTTTTTGCCTGAAAGCCCTGCGCGACCCTGTCCGTCGTACCCCGCAAGCAGTTGAGCCACGATGAGCGCCTGCAGGTCGCCGCGGAGACTCATGGCAGCCATACTCCCGGCACCGGTTCCCTGGAGCAGGGGAGAGGCGTTTATGCTGTTCTGGTATGTGGTACTTTGTGTGGTAAACTCACCCACTGACGTGGCTGTGCCGGCATCGGGGCGTGATGTTTCAACCGCATTTAATTTTTCACGGTTTTCCAAATAGTCAGAAAGACTTCCTTTCGCAGTTACTGTTTCTATGCGGTTGCGGAAAGCGGCGGTATTTTCACCGGCAATGCGGAAACTGTCGAACTGCGCCTGTGCATCAGCTGACAATCCTTCACGGGTAATAAATACAAAATATTCGTCGGTTACATTTTGTGAGGTTAAATTTTTGCCGTGTTGTTCGGACAGGTTTTTGAAAAAATCTGCAAGGGTTGTACGTTCCGTTTCTGAAAGGCCTGCCTGCCCGATATATCCGGCGATGCTTCCCATACTTAGTGGCGGCACCCCGGCCTGCTGCATGGCACTTAGCGAAGCAGCAATAGAAGCATAAGCACCACCCATTTTAGTGAGCGATACAATTGTCTGCGCATCAGGTGTACGACCAAGATAGAGACTGATGAGTGCTTTATAGCCTTCGATATTCCCGTCTTTGCTGGTGAGTTCTGATGCCCACCGTGCTACCCCGGCTTCCTGTGCGCCCTGCCCGTAATACATTTCGAGCACCTGCTGTTTGTCGTTTTCTATTTTGTTCTCCGGATGGGTTTCATTCCAGTCGCTGATTATTTTGCGGAGCGCGTCAATGTCGAATGTTCCATCTGATCGATTTGCCAGCCCATTTACTTCATTTAGCAGTTTCCGGTCAAACTCAAAATGTTCAGTCAGTCCGGTTTCTGCATTAACAGATTGGATGATCGTCGTTTTTGAAGTAAGCTGATTGGTTACACTCACCAGTTGAAACGGCCCGCTGATAAAGGCTCCGGTAAGGAATGTTGCAAATTCATCTTTCCATTCGAAATGGAGCGGGTTTTCGCCATGAATCAGATCCGCGAAACGGTTGTCGAGTGCTTCCTCCACATATTCGGTAAATGCGCCGCTGATTCCGAATGTTTGCCTGAACGATTCCATAAGTGTACTGTTAGCCGTAAGTGCAGCATAACTGCTGGTAGCTTTCATGTGCAGCAGTTCGTCCATGGTAACTACTTTCTTCCCAAGCAGCCAGCGGAAAAATAATGCGTTCTTAAACTGCGGGTTTTTGATCATAAAACTTACCGCCATATTTCGGGGTAAACTCACCAGCACTTCGCCGAGGCTTTCGGTAAGAAACGAAGAAGCTGTTGTCAGAAATCCTTTTGCTATTGCTTCTCCGAATCCGATTTCCGACTCTTTCAACCTGAAACTCATTGTGCCATCGCCAGCTATTGTATAACTCTGCGGCAACATTTCAGAAGTAGCGTTTTTAAATACCTGCTGAGGGTTTACGAGTGTTTGTGTAAATGCACCGGCAAGATATCCAGCGGTTTTGGCAATTATTTTCCCGGTCACCGATGCTGCCATTTCGTTTCCGAGTACGCGTGCAACACCAGCGGTAACAGCTGTTTTCCCGGCTGAAAAAGCACCTACAGTAAGCACAAACTCAATCAGGAATGGAATTGCCTGGGCAACACCTGATCCGACCATATAACCAACCGAGTCGGGTGTCATGTTTTTTAACTGCTGAAAGGCGGCATAAGTTTCGATCAGTACAAACTCTTCTTCAGACAGCGATCCGGTTTTTGCTTTTTCCGCAATGTTTTTAAGCTGGTAATTCCGGCTGATGCCAACTAATGAACCGATAAACGGAATCATTTCATCTCCGCGTACGGATGTAAATCCGGAAGCAA
The DNA here is from genome assembly GCA_943372645.1 of Chitinophaga pinensis. Classification (GTDB taxonomy): domain Bacteria; phylum Bacteroidota; class Bacteroidia; order Palsa-965; family Palsa-965; genus VBWE01. The sequence continues at coordinate 59,100 of CALRZN010000013.1, forward strand.
AATTTTCCCAGAAACCGCTTTCTTCATCAGGTAGATCAAGCATTTTTTCTACATTATCCAGTGCTGAATTATATATTTCCAGCATGCCCATTGCATTTATCCTGTCGTAAGAAATATAACCCCAGCATTGCTGCCATCCCTCAAATACCGATTTCGGGGATGCCGCTTTTTGCCAGTAATCCACTTTCATCTGGAGGTAATCCTTGTAACTGTTAGCCCATGAACGAAGCATAAATGTACTTACGCCATAAGACTTGCCTGTTTTATCAACCGGAAAATACAGGCGGCTCATTACATATTCGTAATACTCCGCCCGCGCCAGGTTCATCGTTTCTGTTTTGTTTTTGTGGTAACTGGTGAACTTCCGATAGCCTTCCACATCCGCATAAATATTATTAAAAACGTTACCTGCCCAGTTGAGTTGCGGTTTTATCTTTTCCCAGTTGTCCTGAATCCGTTTTTCCTTGCCGTCCACATCCTTATCTCGGAAACCTGCATTTTTTACATCAGCCAGCGCATCTTCGAGCAGGTGTTTTGGAATATAATAGGGTTCGCTGTATTTACTGTTTACGTAATTGTTTTTGGTTTCTTCAAATTCCAACTGTGCCTTCGTAAAAAGCACAGCACTCTCTGTTGCATAAATATCATTATAAACACGGTCAAGTTCATCGGAATAGTCCTGCACCCGTGCAATAAACGCATCCATAATTACTTTCTGTTTGGGCGTTAAGGTGTCGGTTGGTTTTTGCAGATCAACAAAGTAGTGTATAAAACGATTCATTTCTTCGTCGCCTTCAACACGATCCGCATTACGAAGTTCAGCCCGAACTCCCGGAAGTTCCTGGTTGATATAGGCATCCAGCTTGGCCTGCTGTTCTTTACGCAACCTGCTCAGGAGGTTTTTTTTATCTTCTTCCAGCTTATAATTGATATGATTCTGAGTGCGTTCGATAAACGCCAGTGCTCTTTTTTCGCGGTTTTCCTGTACCTGCTCAACATAATCTTCATACATGAAATAATTTGCTTCATGATTACCGGGCTGAGAGTTAAGGTAGTTGACCACATCGTCATGTATTTCTTTTTCCTGGTATTCCATCAAAATCCATTGATTCGATCGTATTAGCGTTTCTGCCTGGTCAAACTTGCTTTTATCTGTAACATCAGAAGAGTGATCCCTGACCATCTGAAGATCATTGTATTCATCCCGCCGGATATGATACATCATGACTTCGAGTATGTTTTTCTTTACCAGCGTATTTAATTCATTTCGTACACCCTCTTTCCGGATTGCTTCGGTACGCGCTTCAATGGCAATCTGCTGTCCCAGTTTTTCTCTGTTTATCTGCATTTCTGACTGCCGTTTATTATAATCAGAAACAGATGCCATGTAATCATTCCCGATTACAGGCAGTTCCGGAAGCAGAGGAATGTTTTGCGTATTTTTGTCCTGTTCGGGGGCAGCAATTGCCAGTAACGTTTCATCATCCAGTTCGCCCGGATTATCAACATTTCCTATACCCCACATTTTAATCTGCGCATCGTAAACAGCCATAGCAAAACGCATATCCCAGTCATTCGCAAATGCAACTTGTTGCCATAAATCAGTTCCCCGCATTTTTGAATAAACCCTTCTCGCACCAGTGCTCCAATTTGACTGTTCATGAAAAAAGATATTATTTGCAACACCTTTAATAAACTGTTCGCTGAATACCTCCGGTACTGGTGTGTCGTATAAAAAACTTGGTACGTTTTGGAGTTTTTTCCGATTATATACAAAGTCAAGCAGGAACCTGTAAGTCATTTCACCAAGAATGCCGTCATAATTACCGTATCCCATTTCCTGGCTGCTAGCGCCCGATTCGGGAAAAAGAATCTTTTGTGCTGCTGCAACGAGGTATGCGAAATCGTCACCTATCCCTTTTTCTCTTGCGGCTTTGTGATGTGCTTCATCATTTGAAGTCCATAAAAGTCGGTCACAAAGTTCTTCCCACTGCGGCCCGATAAATGCTGCCAGGCGTTTTTTATTAACGGTATTTGCTTTTTTGACCCAAGACGGTGTCAGATCAAAATCCTTTCGTTGCACCACCTTCAAATCCCCCCCCGCATGCACCAACTCATGCGCAAGCAATTCCTTCCCCTTCGTACTATCCGGATCATATTTCCCCTTCCCGAAAAGGATGTCCTGCCCGTGGGTCAGTGCCTGCGCGCCCGCCTCCGCCGCCAATGCGTGGTCGTTTGTGGTGTTGTGGATTTTTACGCCGCTGAAATCCGCGCCCAGTTTGGTTTCCATTTCTTCGCGTAACTGATCGGGCAGGTTTTCGCCGCTGCTTTTTTGGTTCTGTACTTTGTTTTCGAACCGATAGCTATCGGTTCCGGGAGGTGTTTTTTGTTCCGCTGATGCGTTGTTTTTGTTGGCTACAATCGGATCAACCGTTTCGCCGTTTACCACCTGCGATGCCAGTTTGTCTGCTTCCTGTTCGTTGGTGAGGCTGGTGTTTGTTTTCGGTTTGCGGTGCCCGAATTTTTCCGGCCACACTTCCCAGGGCATGCGGTGCCCGTACTGCGCCAGGTAGAGCGGGTGCAGGTCATACACGCTGCGGGCTTCGCCGGAAATGAAGGATACATAATACTGAAACGCAAGCAGGTCGTCTTCCTGTTGCTGCTGACGCTGTTTATAGCTGTCGTCAAAACCATCTGCAAATTTGAAATTGATACGTGCCATCGGCCAAACATTGAGGTTAACAGGTATGCCGGCCGGGCAGAAGCAATGCAGTTCTGCGGCAGGCGTTTTAATGCAACTGAAAAGGGATTTCTGCGCAAATGGAGTTCGGCTGCAGAACACCTTCCAGGGGTTTTACTGTTTCAAATTTACGAAACGTATGCGGGCTGGTTTCCGTTTTCCGGGATATAATTTATGAACAAATGCATCTGTAACTTAATGCAATTTCATATTGCATATAACAAGCAGAAAAACAGTAAATTAAGATGATAAAATAACAGTAAAACAACTTCCCGTAATGCGAAGTATAAATGTGCGGAATTCCGCATCCGGTTACACGCCCGTTACGGCTGCCGGTTCATGGTATCGCGTATGGCGAGCAGGGGAGGCAATACCTGGAACATGTCTTCCACCCGTTTTTTGCCCGCGGTACTGAGCTGATCGAAGGCAACCATGTTGTTGTCAATTTTCATGGTGTAAATGAGCAGGTTGCGCAGCGGCTTTTCATCGTCGGGCAGCTGACCGAAACGGAAACCGGTACAGCGTTTTTCATTCAGCCAGCGGTTATGTTCCAGCGGCAGCAGGCGCGCGGTTTTATGCGCCTGCGATTCTTCCACCCCGTTTATAACTACTTTTTTGCCGAGGTAATCCAGTTTCTGATCAATGTGGCGGACGAGGTAACGGCACGATTGTTTGCGGCGTTCGGTAAGTGATTCCCACAGCTCGCTGATGCCGAGGTACGTGCGGGCATGGTGTTCCGATACCGTGGTTTTTCCGAGTATGATTCCGAGTATGGTGCTTTCCAGTTCCCTGATCGGGTCGTTTGTTTTCGGGCGGAAACGGATAAACGCGCTTTCTATTTCCTGGAGCATCGGCAGCGTCAGGTTCTGGCGGAAACGCTCTTTCATCACTTCAGCAAACACGGTGTGTATGGATTCGAAATAATTGACCACCATGGCCAGCTGGTTCGACTGTGCACTGTTTTCTATCAGGTTTTTTACGGTACACGTATCGGTTACCATGCGCACAAAATGAAAATGGATATCTTCTGCCGGGAAGGTTAATTTTCCATGCACATCGTCGGAACTCATCATTGAGTTGAGGCGCGTTTCCTCCGGCAGGCAGATCGTAACAGGCACCCGCTGCACACGGCCTGTTTTATTCCAGAGCAGCTGGTGAAAATGCTGTGCCGTCAGAAACACGTCCGAATCATCATCGCCGAAACAATACATCGCATCAATCGCGGGGATGGCATTCATAAAGCCGTTATCCCACGTTACGCCTTCTTCAAGAAACAGGCTGTTGGTTAATTCAACAGGAATAATGTTGATAATCTGCTCATGAAACGGGTAGGTGTATCGCAACTCGTCCATCACCGCTTTCACATTGCGCGCAACGAGGAAAATACACAGCCGTTTCATATCGTCCTGCTGATGCAGTACACTCAGCTCGCGCAGGAAAAACAACGTTACCTGATTATATCCAACAATGCAGATGTATTCTTTTTTATCCGGACGGGTTTCGCCTTTCAGGTATCGGAACGGCGGATACTGATCGTACATGAGTTGCGCCGCCTGTATTTTTTCATTGAATGCCACTACTTCGGCACTGCCCTGTTTGTTTCCGGGCGGCATAAAGTCGAGCATAATGGCTTTCGACTTCGTATTCTCCAGGTGAACGAGTATGCGAAGCTTCGTGGACTGAAACACATGGTGTTTGATTTCTTTCAGCAGGTCAACAATGGCCAGGTTTTCCGAATCGCTTCCCGTGCTCACAATACAGGTACTTGCATTGCGTATGCCGGCGTGGGTAAGTATGCGGGTGTCAATTTCTTCCGACGACATAACAATGGCGCCCCGTTTTTTCAGGATGTCGGCCTCGGCGCGTGCAGAGCCTTTTACCACTACCACCACTTTCCGTCCCTTCGCACACATATCGCCTGCAATACGGGAGGTGATGCGTGTAAACCCGATGAGAATGACATAATCGCGGTAAAAATATTTTCCGCGGATGCGTGGCCAGTTGCTGCGGATAATCCGGTAAAGTACGAATGCGATCAGCCCGAAAATAATGAGCAAAAACATCCCGTCAATCAGCAGCAGGTCCGATTGATCCACGTCGCCGTCGCCGATTTCATTTAAAAAACCGTTGTCAATGGTATCCTGCGGAAAACCCGCGCCCTGCTGCAGGTGATTGATCTGGTGCATCAGGCTGTCGAGCTGCATTGCTGTTGAGTCGTTGATATTTTCAAATACTTCTTTCAGCGAATCAACAAGCCCGGTGGTATCGTCGTGTGGAATAGGAGGAGGCATGTGCAGGTGTGTTTAAAAATCGTAAACGTGGAAAACTCAGGGGGTGGGCCCATCGTTTTCTTTGCGTCGGAGCAGTTTCAGGAGGATGTATATGATGATACTTCCGGCAATTGCGCCGCCGATGAAAATGCTGTTCAGTTTTGCTCCGCCGTTCGGGAAAATCAGGTCCTGCAGTAAAACCAGGCAGATCACCACCACCAGCAATGCGATGTACGCAAAATACTCGCGGCTGAAAATCACTTCGCGGATGGATTCGTAGAAGAGTGAAATGATGAACCCGGTAAGTGCAAACACAAGCAGTACGATAAGACAGAGTGTGATCAGCGGGTTGTAGTTGTGCGATGGTATTACAATCGGAAGCGGTGCAGGTATCTGCGATCCGGGCATCAGGATGGTGAGGTACGGATCTTTTGCTGCAAATACGCGTTTCTCATAATCAAGCACCGATTCATTTCCTGCAATAATCGTATCTATAATTGTTGGTTTATCTGGTTTTACCACTGGTGTTACTGCCGGTTTCGGCTGCCCCGTGGTATCGCCGAACTCTTTCATGAGCTGTTTCCACAGGTACGGATGTCCGTTTTCATATCCGAGTGCCCAGATACCCGCACCTGCAATTCCTTTTTTGCGCACGTATTCGTATTTCTGTCCGAGGCTCAGTGTGTCTTCTGTCCACACCTGCGTCCAGCCCGAGTAATCACGGAATGCGCTGGTTACAGCGTTCTTGGTTTTGTCGGCCACAAAATTTTTCCATGAACCATACGTGGTGTGCAGTTGCCCGTAGGTGCGAATGGATACGCCTTCAAAATCAAAGGTCATGCGCGTGCGCGAATCCGGTTTTTCATTTTGTGTGCGCACCTCTTTCCCATACCACGGTAAAGCAAGCACTGTTTTTTCGCGGGGCATGCCCTGGTCGAGGTAATAATTGATACTGTGATCGAGTGAAAAAAGATTGGTGGCCGTGTCGGGCAGCAGCATCGATACCGGTCCGGCGGCGCTGCGTGCATCCATACTGTAATCGTAGCCGGAAACAATAAACAGGTCAACATGATTTCGCAACGCTTCCATGTCATATACCTTATAAGGATCCCACACGGGCAGCACCATGTTCAGTGCCAGGTGCTGGTTTCCGCGTTCGGCTGCATCCAATGCCTGGCGCAGTTCACGGATAAAGTTGGTCAGTTCGCCTTTTGTTTTCAGTGCTTTCGGAAAGCCCTGGAAGTCAACGGTAATCCCGTCGCCCCGCCGGATGCTGTCGCCGCCGCTTTCATAACGCAGGTTTAGCAACCCGGTGAGTTCAGCAAACAAGGTTTGCCGCGCAGCGAGTCCTTTGCCTTCGAGTAACTGTTTGGTGTTGTCTTCCCCGTAAAGGGTAACCACGATGTCAACACTGCAGCCTGCTTCGTGTGCGCGCTGCTGCAGTAACGTGCTGCGCCAGCTGTGTGCCTTGAACGGGGAGCGGCTGCGGCCGGTAGCCGGATTTACGGAATAGGAAAAATAACCCACCCGCGAAAGCAATGTAAAATCATAACCGAGATACGCATTACCCATCCAGAACGGGTGAAAACCGTAAACCACATTTTCGGCTTTCAGTTTGTGTTTTACGGTTTGTACCGACCGGCCGCCCAGGTTCTGCAGGCGTGCCCAGTACATTTCTGAAAAATAAAATTCGTTGTCTTTGGTGCCGCCTTTACCCGGTTCCGCAAACTTCGGGTCGCGGAGCATATCGGTATATTTTTTTTCTTCCACCTGGTGCACACCGGGAGCGGGCGGGCGCATCAGCTCGGGAATAATTTCGAGTGCGAGCCGGTTGCGCAACGTATCGTAAACCACATTAAAGGGTTGGCGGTACATGCCTGATTTGCTGGCTTTCTCGAGCCAGCCGCCATTTTTCATGGTCTCCGGTACTTTGGTTTTTTTCTTTTCGCCCTTTTTGCCCGCGTCTTCTTTCTTACTGCCCGTATCACCTTTGCCTGCCTGTGAATAGGCGGGAACGGCGGGCAGCAGCAGCATGATCAGGAAGAGGTGAATAGCAGCCGCTGATTTTTTCAACATACGTGTTAACAAGTAGAGAAACAAAAGTGGTTAAAAATAGGCGAAATAATCTATTTTTATCAAAAAATAGATCATGCGTTTTCAACCGCATCCCAATTTGTTCCGCCCGGCGTGGAAACTCTTCGCGCTGCCGCTGATTCTGGCGGGCATTGTGCTCACCGGGCAGGGCTGCAGTATGGCTTCGGCCGGCACCCCGCCTGTTTCCGATAGCGATTCGGTTGTTTATTACTCCAAACTGGCTGCTGAACTTCCGAAGGAACCACGGGTCTATTATAACAGGGGCATTTTTTATTACCGTATGGAAAAATACCGCGAAGCCATTGCCGATTTTTCCTACGCACTGAAAGTGGATTCCGGATTTTATCCCGCATGGCTTACCCGGGGCGACTGCCAGCGCATGTTAAAAAACCACGACCAGGCGGTGCGCAATTACGATAACTATTATAATAATACGGGTGGTTCGGCGTACCTGTTCCGGCAACGGGCGTACTGCAATTTCTGTATGAAAAAATACCCGGCTGCTATTTCCGACTATAACAAACTGGAACTGCTGGCCGAGGCCGACGGACCGATGTATGCCATGCGCGGACGGGCACGTACCTATACCAGTGAATATACCAAAGCGCTTGGCGACCTGCAGGAAGCAGTAAAACTTTCGCCCGATTCGGGCATGCATTACATCTGGCTGGGCAATGTGCAGTATAAACTCGAACTGTACACCGATGCAATCAACAACTACCTCTTGGCCATGGATAAAAAGGCCGACATGAACGAACAGAATTACCTCAAAGAAGCGTATGTGGCCCGTGCCAGCCGTTCCCGCAGCGGAAATGCGCCCGGTGATGCACTCATTGATCTGAAAGCCTGCCTGAAACTCGACCCGGAATATGGCCCGGCCATTTACCAGCGCGGTCTCATTCTTTACGACCTCGGCAACCTGGATGATGCCTGCTTCGATTTTAAAACAGCCGGCATGCTGGGCGTGCTGGAAGCGTTTGACGCCATTAACTCCTGTTGCCCGAAAAATCAATAAGTTAAAAACAACAACTCATGGGAATTACAGCACACGACAAACAACCGGATAACAACAGCGCAAAGCAGCTGCGTTCCGCCGCCGAACAGGGAAGCGGAAACAATGCGGCAAAAGCATTTGCTGCAGTTGACCCTACCGCGCAACTGAAACCGGATGATGAAATGGTGAAATCGCTCAAGGCGGATCCGGCTGCGCAACTGAAAGATGACGAGGAGCTCGTCTGATAACTATCGGGGCCGGGAAAAGGCCGTGTGAAACAATACCTTTCGCTGTGCAGCATTGCTGCGCCGCAAATTGATTTCGTTTTATTATAACGGATGGAAAAAACATGAAGCAGACACCAGAACACAAAACGTCGGGAACGAATGCGAATGCTTCGCAGCACAACCAGTCACAGGTTGCATTCGGCGCTGCACAGCTTTTTAATAATCCGTCAAGTGAAAACAACCTGATTGCAGAAACCACCCAGTTAAACGCAAACGATTCCATCAATGGCATAACGGTTTCCGAAAACCACGCCGTGAAAGAACTCTCCGGCGGAAAAGTGGACCTGCACGAAAGTGGTGCAAAAGTAGAAAACACCACGTCCAGCGATTCGCGCCTGCAAAGTGTGGGCGCGCGTTCCATGGCGGTGCAGGGGCAGGCCATGGTGGGCGACAGCCGCGACCGCGGACACGAAATATGGCACCTCGCCCAGCAGGAAATGGGCGAAGTAAAACCAACAACCGAAATTAACGGCACGCCCGTTAATGATGAAAAACACCTCGAAGATGCTGCCGATAAAAACGGTGCGGCAATTATGCAGGCCAAATTTGCCGGGCCGCCGGATGAACAAATGAAGTAAACGTTTTTAATTCCTGCCCCTTTGATTTCCATCCACCAGCAGAAAGCGAAAGTGCCGGACAGCATCCCGAAAAAACAGGGTGGAAAAATTGCGTATCCGAAACAGCATCCTTTTGCAGCAACTTCCGGAAATACATTACCCGTGCAGCGCCAGGTTGTGCGCGATGCAACAGATGAACAACGCATCATTAACTTAACAAGCACAGTTACCGCCTTCACCGATTTCGGAACAACATACGTGCGGCTGAACGGAACGGAACTTCCGGGCAATGCGGGTTTTGTGAATGCCGTTATTGAGCCGCAGTATACAGTGGTTCAGACCGGCGATAACGAATATACGGCCCGCGTTACGGCCGCACCGGTCAATCATATCGGCTGCCGTATGGCACTGCCCACCGCACCGGAGTGGGAAGCCGGCATTGCGTTGAATAACCTCAGCGGACGAATTGGCATGATGCGCGGACAGCCGATTACAGACGATGACTTTCTCGGGACCAAACCGGGCCGCGAAGTGTTGCTGTATGTAAAAGGCCAGCCGGATGATGATACGTTTGCAGGCCTGGTGCGGCAGCATGAACTGGTTCATGCCGGTGATATTGATGAGGCCGTTGACAATTCGATCCGCCCCTGGGATGTGGCCATCCAGCACGCCGTTGATAATAACACCGCGTTCCGCGCCGATTCGCTGGAAGGTGCGCGTACCGCCATGTGGACCGCGCTGGGCGGAACAGCGGGCGAAGTGGGTGTGGCGTTCCGCGGCGAACTGCAGCGGCTCGGCAATCATTATCACCACCAGGCGCAGGGTGGCCGCCCCACCATAAACCGGGTGGAAGGCCGCAAACGCACCTTCCTGCGCGATATCGTTCGTATTCACTATGATCATCCGCTTGCGGGGTAGTTCGTGCTGTAACTAATGCAGAAACAATCCACCGATACCGGTCAAAAAACAAAATCCATTGCAGATTCAGTTTCTGCAGGAGCACGGCAGTCATACGCCGCGGTGACACTGCAACGCAGGGCAGGGGAAGAGGACGGCGAAATGTTCCCATTACAGGAACATCGTGCAACTCCTGTTTTTAAAGTTCCTGCTTCACCCGTTCAGCGCGTGAAACCGGGCAATGCACTCGATAATATTTACAAAGAAGTAGAGAAAAATAATCATAAGAATATTCATGTTGATCACCTTAGAAATGATGAACGTGATCTTATTCCGCAGAAAGGATCATCTTACAACAGTGTCCAGGCAGGCAAAACATGGGAAACCGGCGCAACTGTTTTTGACCTCGATACCGTGAGTGGTGAAAAATATACCGACTGGATTATTAATCCGCATGTATTGAAGTGGGGCTTTTCCAATACAAAACTCGGCGCTGTCCAGGGCTTTGCCTTGCCGGTGAGTTGTATCGAGTCAACAGAACACATTATGCATCATACCAAAAACAGTATGAATATCCCGGACTATCCCGATAAGTCGAAAAAATCGGTTGGCCTGGGTTTTCAGAATATTAAAAACAGTACCAACGAAGGCGTTGCAGATATAAGTAAAGACGACGTTTCAACAGTTGATTATAAAAAATACACCAGTTTCGATTTTTCGAAAGCCCCGCTTAATCTTAATGATGGCATGCTGGTAATCGATCCGGGTAACCCGACCGCTTCGCTGCATGCGGTGGTTGTGGTGGGGGTTAATACCAAAACCGGCCAGGTGATTGTTGTGGAACGGAATGCGGGTTCAACCACCGGTGATAATATTTATGTGGATAAAAGCTGGCTGCTGAATGCGTACGATTCACCAGCTGCGTTTCTGTCGAGTATGAATAATGTCAATATGATTATCGGTAAACTGGTGGCCAATTAAAAAGTGTTGAGCAAATGAAACAAAGTCAATCTTTTTTGAAAACAGGTGCAAGTTCAGCAGCTTCAGGCAGTGGCAAAAACGGGTTGTCATTTATGCCTCCCGCACAGTTCAGAAACCTGCCTTTTATGTCGAAACCCGTAACACTGCCGGCGGGCGTTTTTCAATTGATGGACGTAACAGGTGATGATATCGGAAATGTGTTTAATATAATTCTGTACAGAAACGGAAACCATGCAGTTGGATCACTTGTAGCGATTAATGGCAGTGGCTGGTACACCTTCAGCGTACACGGCAATAACGAAACAGTCCGGGGCAAAGACAATATTCTTTCAGAAGTTATGGATGAAAGCAGTAGCGAGTCAGATGAAAGTGATAATGATAACGGTGACTATTATAATGACTTTGCTTTTGATACGGATAAAAATGAGTTTGATATAGCAGAGGAGGCACAGGAAAATGATATGACTGTGAAAGAAGTAATGATGGGCATCCGGAATAGTTTCCGCGAAGCTCCCCGGACAATCCGTGTTCATTACCCGTTCGGATCAAAAACAATTGCCAAGGGTAACCAGGCATTTGATACGCCGGAAGAAACAACAAAGCAACCCCAGGCGATGGTAAGTTACCGGGGGAAAGATTACGAAAAGCATGGAAAAAAAATAGGCAAAGATTACGATAAGTGGGCGATGGAGTTATCGGACGATAGCGAAGACGAAGATGAAAAACAGGAACGGGCTACCAGGATGATAAATTATCTGGATGGAAATGGCGATGATGATTTTGATGATATGTCTGAACGTGGAAAAATTTCGATGGGCGGACTTTTTTCGGTTGGCCTGATCTCTGATCCGTTGCGGACACAATTTGACACCACACGAACAGAAAACGACTTTTTCAGCCTGCTGCGTGAACGCGAATCCGGGAATATCGGTTTCCGTGAAATGTTCGGAGATAAAAGCGATTCGCTTTTTTATCCGGCAAGAAAAGAAGGATCATCCCAGCAACGGGAGAAAATAAGGGTGGAGACTGAACTGGAAAATGAGGATGCACTTTGGGAAAACAATTGCCTTATTAACGCCATTTGCCAGGCCGCACATGGCCGTAATGCCACGATGATGGAATTGCTGACCATACGCTTTAATCTTGGAAATGTCGGCCAGATGATGGTTGCCAGCCCACACAATATCGGCGTAATTCGCAACGCACTTGGAATTAATAACCGGATTGTTGTGCATTACCGTACAAATTCATTTACACCAAACGAAACAATTGTGGGCATAAATCCTGCTCTGCATATTTATCACACCGGTCATCAGCATTTTATACATAATCCGGGAAACCTGAGCCTGTATAAATAAAGGGGAACAGCAGCACGTGATCCTTTTGCAAACATCAAATTATGTGTTATCCCGTCTTCCCCTCCTTCAAAAGTTCCTTCCGCATTCCCGCCTCAATATCTTCCGGCATCACTAATGGTTCGTTGCGCTGCGAAGCTTTGATGGCGCAGAACTTCAGCACGTTGATGATGCTGCCGCCGGAGATTTCATATTGCCGCGCTAATTTTTTAAAATCAATGCCCGGATGCAACTGCATGCCGTTTCCGAAAATTTTGCGCCATAAAATTTCCCGCTCGGTGATGTTGGGCATCGAAAAATGAATCATGCTCTGGAAACGGCGCGTGAACGCATCGTCAATGTTCGTTTTTAAGTTAGTCGCCAGTATCACTACGCCGGGATATTCTTCCGTGCGCTGCAGCAGGTAACTCACTTCCTGGTTGGAGTACCGGTCCTGCGACGACGATGTTTCCGAACGTTTTCCGAAGAGTGCATCGGCTTCATCGAAAAACAAAATCCAGTCTTTGTTTTCTGCCATGTCAAACACCCGCGCCAGGTTTTTTTCAGTTTCGCCCACCCATTTGCTCACCACCATCGAAGCATCTATTTTATACACATCGCGTCCGCACTGTTTACCGATGAGGCTTGCGGTAAGTGTTTTGCCGGTTCCGGGCGGACCGTAAAACAGTGCGCGGTAGCCGGGTTTTACAAATTTTTCAAGCTTCCATTCGTTCATAATCATATCCTGGTGCGAAATCCAGGAAACAATATCGTTTACTTCTTCGCGCACATGCACATCAAGAATCAGGTCTTCCCAACCGAGCGTGGTATTCACTAAACGGGCCGGGAACTTGTTGCTGAACGTGGGTTTGCTGTATTTGCCTAAAGTGAACAGTTGCAAGAATTCCTCACTCAGTTCCAGTGTGCCGGCCAGCGGCGGTTCGCCTTCGGGTGAAGCATTCAGGCGCAGGATGAGGTGTTTGGCAAACGGGTGTGATGAGCCGAGCAGTTCGCTGAGCTGGATGCGTGTTACGAGCGACAGGCCGCCGAGCAGGAACGAAGCCGTTTCACCCGTAGGAATAAATCCGCCATGATTGGTGCCTTTGGTTCCGCCGAATTCGGTGAAGCCGCGGTCGTAGTCACTGTTGCGCGCATAAAACAGGTCGAGCAGTTGCGGGCGCAGGTGCGGGGCCGCGCACAGCATCAGCAGCAGACGTTCGGCCGGTGCAAATTTGTAATGCACCACAAACTTTCCATACATCGATGTATCGCCGTCGAGGTCGGGCGGGGGCAGCGTGCTGAAGCTTACGGGCTCGCCGTTGCTGAAATAGGCATTCATCCGCGCCTTCAGCACATTGTAAAACCATTCCAGTTCGCGCTCCAGCGCAGCAGCATTGTTTTTTATATTTTCCATTTCACAAAAAGTATGGTGGGCGTCCATGCAAATTTAACTGTTGAAACGCCCCACGGTAATTTTTTCAGCAAAACATCTACTGCAACATGCTGCACCTGCAGTTCCCAGTTGTCGTTTTTATAAACCAATGCGCCCTCGCGTTTGAGAAACGTACGGCGGAAGGTATCCACCGAAGTGTTTTTCATTTGTTCCCATTGCGCTTTCACGGCAGCAAGAAACGCAACCGCCTCCTGTTTTTCGGCATCCTCCAGGTCAGCCATGTGTTCAATCGGATCGGTGGGGTGCATGCCGCACAGCAATTTGTTCAGCGGCAGCAGGTGTTCGGGCGGGTGGGTGTGCTGTTCATCAATCACAAATTGCAACAGCAGTATCGCCCGTTCGCGTTTTTCCTGGCTCACAAATGTTTTGCCGCTTACATACCCGAGCCGCCGGAAAAGCCCGCCGATAAACGGCCACAGTAAAACCAGCCCGGCGTTGAATACATAAATCGGGTCGCCTTCGGCCGGTTTTTCAGTAACGTATTCAATCGGCTCGTCTGCTTTTTTTGGTGTACGCGGGTCGCTGTATTTTTTTGTTTCCTGTTCCCCGAGCGCCTGCAGCAGGTGTTTGTCGCGCACCAGTTGCTGCAGCAATGCCGCAGCCACGCGGGCCGCAACGGGTGCCGGTTGTTCGCTGCGTGCTTCGGCCTGCCGGTTTTTGAGTTGCAGGATGGTATCGGTATATACATTCCGGTTTTCGGGATCAAGCAGGTAGAGGTGCTCGCGGAGGCGGCGCAGCAGGGCGGGGGTGTGCAGCAACTGTTCCTGTTCAGGGCCGGTATGATGCAGCTGCTCACTGAAACGTGCCGCAACCTGTTCCGCTGTTTCGCCACGCATACGCGCCGTTTCGGTAACGGCAAAGGTGAGCAGCAGCAGCCGTTGTGTTTCGCTGTCGCTGCTCAATGTGTTAACGGCTTCGTGCCACGTGGCAAATGGAAGCGGATCTCCGGGATTGGTTTGCAATGCGAGCGCCTGCAGTTCCGCTTCAAGCAGCAGGTCGGGATAAGGAAAACCCGGGCGCTGCCGCAGCGTAAGCAATTCCTGGTGCAGTTCGCCGGGTTGTTTTTCAGTGAGGCGTATGGCCGGGTTCAGCACATCGCGCAGGCTGCGGCCGGTATGCAGTGCAAAAAAGGTAAACACCGCCGCCAGCCACGCCGTGCGCCGCTCCTGCTGCGGGTAACGCGAAAGCTGCTGCAGAAACGAAGCCGGCAGTTGCTGCAAAATGTGCCCCGGAATCACCGGCTGCATTTGTTCCAGCAGCGGGCGCGTAAGCGTTTCGTTGGCTGCGTTGTTTTTTGCACCATCGGAAACGGGCACAGCTGCATCAGGCAGCTCCTGCAGCTGTTGCTCCAGTGCAGCGAAGGCCTCCGTAAGTTCTTCTTCCGCTGTATCCGCTGTTGCAGGATAACCGGCAAACTGCAGTATTGCTTCGCGTTCACTTGCGGTGATTGAAAGCAACTGCTGTGCGTTTGTGTGTTGCTGCTGCAGTTTTGCAAGCAGCAATGCGTACAGTTTTTCTGCAAGCGGTTTCCCGGTTTCCGGTTCATTAAAGAGCGGCAGTTGCAACAGGTTCTGACTCGTTTCTGCAAATGCTGCCAGTGCGTTGTCCGTTTTGCGCGCTACCTGCAGCAGCAGCCCGAAACGCAGGCGTGTGTTGACCAGTGTGGCTGATCCGAAATCCGTTTCCTGCAACCGTTCAGCGAGAAACACCACCAGTTCGTGCTGTGTTGCCGGGTTTTCGAGCAGCACCTGCAACTGCTGTATGAGCTGCCCCTGCCGTTCCCGCACCACGCCAGCAGCATACGCATTCAGCTCGTCGGCCGATTTGTACGGTGACCACCAGGGCAGTTTTTTCCAGGTGAAAAAATAAAGCAGGCTGTTGATGAAAAAAACGGGGTTCCGCAGTAAAGCATCCCGGCCCGGCGGGGCTGGCGTTTCAGCAGCATTCTCGGAGAGCTGTTGCGGTAATACGGTTTCCTGTTTTTGTATTTCCGGTAGTTGGTTTTCAGCCGGAATATTTTCCGGAATTTTTATTCCCGGTAGTTCGTTGGCTGCTGAAACCGGTTCTTTTTCGTTTTGCAGAACGGTGTTTTTGTCCGGCTCCACTTTGCGCTGCTGTTCCTTTTCCTGATCCTGTTGCAGCGTACCGGCAGCAATAACCGAATCCGTTTGTGGCTGTTGTAACCCGGTTGTAACGGCCGCTGTTTCTGTACGCACGCTGATACCGGAAATTTGCACCTGTACAAATTGCAGCACGGTGCGTGTATGTTGCTGCAACAGTTTTGTCTGTTCTTCCGCTGAAGGCTGCTGCTGCATTGCATTTTCCAGTTGCCCCGCTTCGTTTGCAATCATTCCGGCAACTGGTGTTGCTAGTTCGGGATGGAATGCAAGAAATGGCTGAAGCAATGCTGTGATTTCAGCTTTCCAGCGGGCAATGCTTTGTTCAGTTAATGCAGCAGCTGGAGTACCCAGCACAGGAAGCAACTGCGCAGCGGCCGGATGTGTTTTGGATTCAGAAATTACCTGCAGCATTTTTTCTGCACTACGCAACTCAAATACAGCTAAAGTCTGCTGCAATACTGTTGCGATACGTCGTATTAATTCTTCCGGTACAGGTTGCTGTAACTCCTGCCCGGCCAGAAATTCCCGCAGCAGGTGCGCGTGTGCATGTTGTTTTGCCGTAGCAGCTGCTGCATTGGTTGTTGCGATGACCTCGTTCATGATGTGCATCCAGGACAGCTGCATTGCTGCCGGTGTACCCGCTGCTGTGGTCTGCAGCACCTGCATGTTTTCAGATGCAAGCAGCTTTTGCGTAAACCGGGCAGTTGCAGCTGCGGGGAGAACGGTTGTAATCCAGCTGATGAGTTCCGGTTGCCTGCGCAGGGCCTGCACCATTTCCGGAAGCAATTCCGGTTTTTCATCAAGCTCATGCAGCAGTGCATCTGCTGTTGCGGCCGGAGTTGTGGGTGCCGGCAGTATTGTATCTCCGCGCAGCAGGGCGGTTAAGGGCAATGCAACAGCCGCATGCTGAAAACGAAGCTGATCGTTTACATCGGCTTGTGTTTTTTCTTCGCCACCGTTATCGTTTTCCGGCATTGCAAACCATTCATCAGCGGCCTGCTGGAGTATTGCAGGAAGCGTTTCGTGTTTATGCAACAGCGAACGTATTTCTTCTGCGCTTTTCCCGAAATGTGTACCAAGCACACGCAGCAACTGCACCATAACCGTTTTTGCAGGCTGTCCGGAAAAAGGCAGCAGGGCCGCAACCACATCACGCAGCCCCGTTTCTGAAACGGATGGCGTTTCGCTTCCTGCAAAAAACGGGAACAGCAATTTTACCGTTTGTGGCACATCGGGCCATACAGCCGGGAACAGCACCGCACTTACCCGTTCAAAATCAGGTTGTGAAAGCCGTGCAAAAATAAACTCCCGCAACTGCGGCAGCGCAATGGCTGTTTTACTCCAGTCTGCAAAAGCCACCGGGAAATACCGCGCAAAGTGATGCAGTGCCGCAGAAAAAACAGCAGGCTGATCAGTGGCTATACCGCCCGCAAACAGTTTGCGGAAAACAGCGTGATGGTGCAATGGCGCAGTCCACCAGGGCAGCGCTTCATTTAATATATAATGCTGCAACAGATCGCTGAGAAATGCAGCTGTAATTGCAAATGCCGTTTTTGTTGCCGCTTCTGTTTCCGCGATTTTCGTTTCGCTGTAATTTCCTTCAGGCAGTTGCAACCGTTGCTGCTGCAGCGCGTGTATCAATTCGTTTTGCAGTGAAGCTTCAAGCCGGGTGAAAGCAGGCGATGCGAGGAAGGCGGTGGCTGAAACCGGCTCCTGGTAACTGCTGAACGCCGTGCGAATGGCGCGTTGTTTTTGTTCGGGCAGTTTCCCGAAAAACGCAGTGCTGAAAAATGCATTTGGTTTTCCCGGTGTAAACAGAACGAGTTGTTCCAGTTGTTCCTGCACTGCAGCGGGAAAGCGGCTGATAAATGCAGCATCCAGTTGTTGCAGCACTGTTTGCGGTGATGCCGCAGCACCGGGCAACGCGCGAAGCTCCCAGCGCACGGCCTCTGGCAACGCATTAAATGCTGGTGAACTGTAAAATGCATTTGTGCCGTATTGCACCTGCGCTGCAAGTTCACGCACCTGCTGCCGGACCGCCTCCGGAAACGATTCAAGATAACCGGCAACAGCCAGCTCTTGTAACGCTGCTTCGTCGGGTACCACACCCAGTTTTGTTTTCACCGCAGCCTGCAGTTCCGCGGGCAGCGCAAGAAAAACAGGCGAATGGTAAACTGCAGCAGGAGTTATCACATCAGCCGTAAAATGAATGACGAGCTTTTGCTGCGTTTCCTGCGGCAGGCTTCGAAACCGTTCACTGCTGAAAAAAACTTCGCGGGTCATTGGAGACGAATGACCCTCATAATGTGCAGCGACTTCCCGTTGCAGGTCGGCCGGCAGTTGCAGAAACAACGTGTCACCGGTAAAAAATGTAATTGCAGGTTCTTTTTCCTGCAAACGCAGCAATGCCGTGATGGCGTTTTTTATATGTTCAGCAAGTGCCGGATTTTCAAGCGCAGGAATCAATGCCGCGCGGGGCGGAAGCGGGGCCGGCAGAAATGGCCGGATGTTTTGTGCAAATACCAGCCCGTTATTTTGCGGCAGCTGTCTTAACTGTGCAAATGCGGCAGCTGCCAGTACACGGGCTTCGTGCATTGATTCATCTGCCTGCATCATACCGCCTGCGTGCAGTACACGGAACAGTTCTGCTGTTTCTGTTGCAGGTGCTGCCGGAAAAAATGCGGCATACAGCATTGCACGAAACGGCGTTCCAGCCTGGTAAAAAAAGCGCAGCAGCAGTTCCGGCTCCGTCCGGCCTTCGTTCAGTATGCGCAGGTACAGCGGACGTTTCAGCGGTACTGTTTTCAGCAATGATGCAATAAACGTTTCCTGCTCATGCGCAGCCATTCCAGGCGGCAACGAACCTTCCCTGAAAAAATACCGGAACGTTTCGGGTAATGCATCCGTTCCGCTTGTCGTTTTTTCTGCGGAAACAACTGCTTCCTGTTGCAGGATTTCGCGCAGCAGCGCAACGCGTGTTTCCGGAAGGGCATTCGCTGATTTTTCTTCTCCCGCTTTTTTCAGCAGCACAGCAAGTGTTGTTTCCGTAATGGCCCCGGGCATGTCCAGGCGTTTGTATCCGATGTACAAACGTTCCCAGTCTTCCGGCGTTACCGGAACGGTGCTGCGCTCCTGCAGTTGTTCACCGATCCAGTGCAGGTAATCGCCTTCCTTTTTACCCGGTGTGAAAACAGCATCGTACTGCCGGAATGCCTGTTCCAGTGCGGGTAATGCGCCCCCCGTAAGTGCATCTGTTAGTTTTTGCAGTGCCGGTTTATCCAATTGTGTAAACAGCCGTTTCAGCAGGCCGGCATGTTGCCGCTGTTCAAGAATCCATGCTATAAGTTTTGTGAATGCAGGAGCAGAAAGACGGCTGAAGAGTTCCTGCAGGTTATGCGAAGCGGCATGGGATGCCCACCAGGGATAAAATCCGTGCTGCAGAAAATAACGCACGAGTTCTGCTTCTTCCGGCTCCGCCGGTGTTTCCGGGAGGGCTTTCAGCAGTGCGGCGGGAAACGCATTGCGGAAACGCGAAACAAATTCGCTGCGGGTTTCGCCGGGTGCGATGGTACCGAGATCAATGGAAAGCGTATCTATCACAATCCGCCGGTCGTCGGGAATCAGGCGTTGTATTTCATTTTCAATAAACGTTCCGAGTTCCTGCTGCAATGCATTGCTGATGATGTCTTCGTAGGTATGGTGTGTTGCCGCTGCATCAGCAGTGCGGATTATTATATCGAGCACTGCCCGTTTGATATATGCCGTGCCCTGTTCCATCAGGAGGTGAGTACATCAAACAGGCGGTGCAGCGTTTCGGTTTGTGCTGCTGTATCGCCGGGTGTTTCATAGCGCGCCGTGAGCCAGTTGCCCCAGGTTTCTTCAAAACGGCTCATCGCATCAAACGTGAGCCAGCGGATATTCACCACAAGGTGTGCCGGTGTTTCGCGGGCAAATGTTTCTTCAATGTATTTGCGGTACGCTTCATTGCTGAACCGCGAAGGCCAGTCGGGCAGCACTACCGTAAGCATATTCGAAAACGGATCTTCCGTATCAATATACGCATCGCGGAACACGGTGGTCGGACGGATCTGTGTCCGGTTTTCGAGGCTGAATTTGCGCACATATTCCGCCACCGCTTCGGCTGCACCATACGCATCGGGATAAAAAATACAGCTGCGTACTTCCAGTTCACCGCTGCGGAATACCACGATGTATTGTTTGTAACCGGCTTCTGTTACCGTATAGGTGTCCTTGTTGCGGGCCGCTTCAGCAAAGGCTTCGAGCAAACGGTCGCGTTCGCTGCGGGTATATATGGCGGGACATTCAAACAGCATTTCATGATCCACCAGCACATCAAAACCATAACATGATGCGGCATCGCCGGGGCGGAGCAGGAGGTGATCCACCAGGTGAAATCCTTCCGTTGCCACATCCAGTTCCGCCATTTTTGCGGCAAGTTTGTCAATGCGTATGGCAGCTTCCTGCTCGTTTTCAGTATCCATGTATGCAATGCGGCGGTGTGCGGCATTGTACAATGAAACGCGGGTCTGCCCGTTTTCAAAATCAATCGTATACATTTCCCGGTGGCAGCCCGATTCAAACAGTATGCGGAAGGGATCTTCGCTCTTGTAACTTTCGATTACCAGCGAAAAACTATTTCCTGTGGTTTCGCCTGTTTCAAAAAAATCGCGGACAGGTGCGGTGAGCGACGTGCGGGCTTTGCTTCGGATGCCGGTGAGTGCAGCCAGGCGGTGTTCAAAGCCGCGGTACAGTTCCGTTTTGCCGCTGATGTAATTGCCTGCCGGTGCCGGCATAAAACAGCGGTACCGGTCGATGCGGTGCAGCTGGCGGAACAGGTTTTCCTTATACGTAATCAGTTCAGCCTCGCTCAGCCCGCTCACGAATTCAAAGTACGACAGGTCGTACCCGAAACGTGCCAGCAGGTGATTGAGTGCGCGGTTGCGGCGGTCGCTGAAAAGCATTTCACTTTCCGTAATTACCCGCAGCCGTTTATCTGCCGGACCTGTTTCTTCTTCAAGGTATTTTTTCCAGCTGCGCGCAAGGCCGTACGGATCATTTTCATGCGCCAGCTGCGGCTGGTAGGTATCGGTGAAGGGTTTAAACAGCAACGCCTCATCGGTTCCGCCACGCACAAATGCAGAAGCATAACTGGCCGTAATGGATTCCGGCGACAACAGGTGTTTGATGTGTGCAAGCTGATGAAACGAATTAAACAGCAGCTGGTCAAAAATGCGCAGGTAGCCGCGCAACTGCCGGGCCTGTGCTTCACGCTTTGCTGTTGCGGTATTGCCCAGGCCGAATTCTCCTACACCATAGGTTTGCGGCAGGTCGTTCTGCAGCGGGGTGTAATCCATCAGCCGTTCAGTCGCCGTGGTTTCCGTGTAACGGTTGGCTTCGCGCAGGTCATACGGTTTGGGCAGGCTCTGCAGGTTGCGGTCAATGCGTGTATTTTCGAGGCTGAGGCTGTGTACTACGGCGCCTTTGTACCACAGTGTGATTTTTGTATTTGCCGTACTGATACGGGGCACCGAATTCGCCGGTATAATGTATTCCCATCGCGGTTTCTGGTTGTGGCTGTCGCGTATTTTAATCTTACGCACTGCTTTCACATCCGGCTCGTCCATGAGCAACGGGATGATGTCGGAGGTGTGAATGACTTTGAGGAACTGCCGGTCTTCCATGCCTTCATTCGTTACAAAACCGTTGCGTATCATCGGGCCTTCAAAAATGGCTGCGTTATCATATCCTGCAGCTTTCAGGTCTTCATACGAATGGATATTCAGAAACGGCGAAAGGTATTCTTCAATCAGCGCAATGATGCGGTGATAAAAAAGTGCGGGGTCAACATGGCGGCTGATTTCGAGATCGAGTTCAAAACCAACATCTACCGGTTCAAGAAAGTTGATGGCTACACAATCCTCGCCGGGTTTGCGGTTAACGGCAACCAGGTTTTCCACCGCGCTGCGTATTTCTTCCCGGTTTTTTTCGTCATCTGCATCTTCGCTCAGGTACAGGTCAATTTCAAAAATGCCTTTGCATTCGGGGTAACGTGTGCTGCGGCGGATATGCGAGTTACGTATGCCTTTTACATCAAACACGAGGCGGCGCAGGTCGTTGAATGTAACCGGGCTGCTCGGAAATACTTTATATGCGGCCGGGAACGGTGTGTCGGAACTGCCGAGCATATCGGTACCGATAATTTCGGTAACGCTGTAATCGGCGCGGTATCCCAGTTCGGCCAGTGCGAGGCAAAACGTTTCGAGCAGCGTAACTCCGGGATCATGTGTGTTGTAATCCGTCCAGATGTTGCCCGAATACTGCTGCAGCAATTTCAACCCGGTTTCCCGGAGGAAACGGATATCGTACACATCATGTGTGTCGGGACGATCGGGTATGGTTAATGCTTCAGCCATAAGGACGAGTTACTCAGTTCTTCCGTTTCGGTGTTTTGCGCGGCGCGGGTTTTGCCGGGAGTGCTGCCGGCTCTGAAGCCTGCACATGAATTTTTTCAATGATGCGGTAAACTTCCATGAACGGCATCGCACCCAGTGCTTTCAGGATGGTGTTTACTTCCTGGAGATCGAGTTGCAGCGTAATCTGTTTTTTTGATTCAGCCATTTTTTTATTGGTTCATTTGCGACTGTTATTATTATGCGATCAATTAAATTCACCTTCATATAGATTACATACGTCAGTTCGAGCGGCAGTCGAGAACAGTGATGTAAGATCTTTTTAAACCTGTTCTCGACTGTCGCTCGAACTGACGGTAATAATTAATCTTATTTTTTTTCAGGACTCTCTTCCCGTGTATGGCAAAACAGTTTTGCGATGTTGTAACGGATCAGCACATTGGAACCGTAATTCCGTTTGCTCCTGATCTGCAGCTGGTAGCTGAAATAGGTACCGGTCCAGCGCATTTCCAATTTATTCCGGCTCCGCCCGAAGTAGCCGCAGGTGGCGTTTATAGCGCCTTTCGACTGGCCGTAAGCAGATACCGCAATGGCATGCATTACGGCGTGTGCGCCTTTTGTACCAACGGTTGCAAGCACTTCAAAGGCCTGGTACTCGTTCAGGTTGCTGAGTACATCATGCCATTTGCCGTCGGCAGGAACTTCGCTGGAAGCATAATAGCCCACGCGCCCTTTCATGCCCACCATGCCGTCCACATCTAATTTGTGATCGGGACGGGTCATGCCGATGCCTACGTTGCCGGTGTTTTCAATAAACAGCAGGCTGCCGCTGTTCGGTTTGCCGATGCTGAGTCCCGGGTTGGCGTGCTGGTCTTCGCTTTTCAGCGTGATAAACCAGCCCGACGATTCATCGCCCAGCTTCTGATAAAACGAAAGCACTTCCAGGTTTTTTCCTTCGGCTTTGATGGAAATCCCTTTGCCTTCTTCGCGCGTGATGCCATCGTCATCAGCGTTAAGCGAGGAGTCAATCAGGCTGTAAAAGTCTTCGTCCTTTGGAACGTTTCCTTTGTAAAAAGCTTTTTTCAGGTCAGCTCTGCGTTTTTTTGCCATCTGGTCAGGATATTTTCATTTTTAATACTGTAGTAACAAGCTCGTCGGTTACTTTTTCCGAAGCCAGTTCTGTTCCACCCACCACAAATGTTTTGCCTACCCGGCTGTAGTTTATACCGGTGCCTGTGCGCAATTGCTGCCGCGAATCAATTACAAAGTCGGTACCCACAATCAGTTCGTTGATGCCGTCTTTGTCGCTCGACGTTTCATCAACCGGGCGAATGATATGATCATTGTCAGAAACAAGAATGGATATAGCGGTGGTCGGAATAATTTCCGGATCGTCGTTTGCCAGCTGCTGCAGGTTGGCCACGCTGCCGTCAATTACCTGCAACACATTGAAGTTTGTAATGTAATCCACGTACGGCAGTTTCTCCACGAAGTCGAGAATAATAAACCCGTTTACCGAAACGCCGAACCGGGCTTCAATGCCGCTTCCCGGCCGCCAGGGGTCGAGAAATTCACGGATGTCGCTGTTCAGTTTACGCAGGTAATACGTTTCATCATACCCTTTGTTGAAACGCACGCGCAGTTTTACTTTCAGTTTTTCGTACACCGGGTTTACCACGTTAATGGTAACGTGTTCCGAAGTAAGTGGCTGCAGCCAGCCGCGGATGATGTCTAGTTTTTCCTGCGTGAACCGGCCTTTGCGGCTCAGGTCATCAGCGCCTTCAATGGCGGGCAGCACTGCAAGCAACACTTCGCCGGGGGCAAGGTTGTGGTATTTGTCCTGGTGCGCAATGCATTTCACCATGTGCACTTCCGGGAACTGCTGCAGCACGAGGTGTTCAAAGTCCCACAGCGACAGCGCGCGGTGGCGGTGGCGCAGGCGTTCGCTGATGCGCGTAATCCAGGCATCGTGGTCTTCGGCCGGTTTGTCGCCG
This sequence comes from Chitinophaga pinensis, assembly GCA_943372645.1. GTDB lineage: Bacteria > Bacteroidota > Bacteroidia > Palsa-965 > Palsa-965 > VBWE01. The sequence goes on from CALRZN010000013.1 coordinate 83,252, forward strand.
TGCGAAGGATACGGCTGTATCACCGATTCAATGGCGGCATTGTGCTGCACCAAAGCCTTGAGGCTTCCCGCGGGCAGCATGCCTTTCAGCGGAATGCCGCTGTGCAGATATATGGCTGCAGCCTGCGTATGCAGGTCTTCAAACAACGCGATAAACGGAAAACCGTTTGCACTTTCGAGGCGCAGCCACAACGGGCAGCCGCTGTAAAACGGCAACGCAGAGGGTGTAAGTTCCCCGAATCCGAAACGGATGATGCCGGTGCGGCAGAAATTTTCTGTTTCATCGGCAATAATCATGTCGTGCGCAAGCGGAACCCAGCGGTTATGCCGCATGATGCTCCAGCGCATTTCCGGGTAATTAATCGTTCCGGCCGAAACCACATCGTTCAGTTTGACCAGCAGCGAAAGTGTTTCGTGTTCACCGATTCCGGTGAGTCCGAGCAGCAGCGTGCTTCCGTCCACATACCACGGAACGGGGCGCAGCTCATCACCCGGATCATCGTGCTGTTCGGCATTGTACGGATTGATTTCGTAAAACAAACAATCGTCGCGGCGGAAATCGAGCTGCTGGCGTGTTTTAAAATCAAGCAGCACCTGCTTTACACTGGGTGTGTAAGGCTCCGAGGGCAGCACCGGCATTTTGTTTTTGCGCAGCACCATTTCCTGCGTTACTTTATTTACAAGCTGCGGATATTCGGAATGCCCGAAACCTGTAGGCGGGTAGCATAATTCAAGACGGATAAATCCTGCGGTGGCTGCTTCCGGAAACGGACCCATGTCGCGGATGAGTTCGCGTTTCTGATTCAGTCCGAGGTTTACAAGATCGAAATTGTTGAACCGCGTAATGCGCGAAACGGCTTCCGGTTTCCCGGTGCCTTCGGGCACATTCTGGAAAAGAGCAAACACCTGTTTGTTTTCTGTAGGCAGCCAGCGCCGCGTATGCAGCGCACTCAGCGCCACTTTGTAGGTGCTGTTGTCGCGCACATATTCGTAACCCTTGTAATAACTGGCGAAACCGTTTTCATGACTGGCGTGGTTCATCCATTCGATGGTTACACACAGGTCATACAGCGGCAGTGCGAGGGCTTCGTGGCCGAGGTAAAACCCGGAACGCAGTCCCGGCAGCGGCCCGAAAATATCAAATGGCGAATCGTTGCTCACGGGGCCGTAATCGTTCCGCATTTTCAGTTGCCGTGCGCCGGTTACAGCGAGGTCAACAGTAATGGTTTCTATAATGAGGTGGCGGAACAGCGTATAGGCAACGGCGTTTGTGTTACGCAGTCCGAAACGGAACACGGGCAGCTGCTGTTCGAGTGCGGCGGCGTATTGCGGATCGATGACGGCAGTTATGGCGGGCTCGGTGCTTTCGAGCAGCACATCAAACTGTAACGTGTTTTTCTGCTTCGCTGAAAATGTTACAAATGTTTTTTGCGGATCGGCGGTGTACCAGCCTTCTTCCACGGAACAACTGATTTCAAAATTGCCGCGCAGCAATTGTTCCAGGTGATCTTCCGGTTCATCGTCCAGGTATTCCACCGTGCCTTCAAAACGCAGGCGCATGATTTCGGTGATGCAGGCTTCGCGGAACGCCGCAAACGAATATGGTGTAAACGTGAGCAGCACCGAAAACCGCCGGTCGCCTTCGGGCTGCAGTAGCAGGCGGTCGCTGATGGCGAAACCAAGGCCGATGGCCTGCGTCTGTATGGATTTCGGGTAGGGCGGAAGCAACCCCGGTCCGGCCTGGTAGTAGTGTTTTACCGGCACATTTTTATCAAACAGGCGGCTCGTTTCCGGCAGCGAATGGTTGCATTCGATGCCGATGAGTGTATTGATTGCGCCCCCGTTTACAATGAACGGATATTTTACCGCGTAGTGCAATGGTTCTTCACCGGTTCCGCCTTCGGCAAGCAGCAGCGTACCCTGTTTCATTTCCTGGGGCGGCATACCGTCTGACAATTTGAATACGGCAAACGATTCCCCGAAAACCGCCGGCAGCTTGTGCATGCCCAGCTGTTCGCTGTAATAATATTCGAGGTGACGCGGCGTAATGTTGTTGATGCGTTCCTGCGCAAACTGCAGCAATTCTAAAAAAGTAAGCAGCAGCCCGATGTGTGGCTCAATGTTCCCGGAGTTTTCAATGTACTGTTTGTAACCTGAAGCAGCTTCGGCCTGCAATTCTTCCAGCGAATGAAACAGGCTGTGCATCTGCTCATCCATGCGCCGCGTGTAGCTGTTCAGTTCCTCGCGGCGATCGCCGGATTGCAGCACAGGAGTTTCAAATGCATAGGCAAACCAGTCGGCGCTGAATTGTTTTTCGTACTGCGAACGGCTGCGGTGTGTTTTCCCCGGCGGAACCAGTTTGTCTTCAATATGAATAAACGTCTGCAGCACTTTGGAAAGCCGCAGCGTGATGAGCCCGCTGAAAAAAACTGAAAATGCAGTAAGGCTTTGCACGCCTTCGGCATACATGGCAATATCTTCCAGCACCGGGATGGTTTCGTTTACCATGCGCCACAGCAGTTCCTGCCGGTAATCCGCATTGCCCGCGTGGTTGAGCCGTCGGAAATTAATCCCGTACCTTTTTTTCAGCCCGTCCACTTTATATGCTTTGATGAGGTGCAGGATCACCGCCGGTTCTTTTTCAAAAAACGGCTTCCAGTCGCCGTCTGCACGGTTCTGGATGTTGTAGTATGTTATAAATTCTGCATACTTCGACGCAAAGTGTACCAGGTCGGCGGTGCTGCGTTCATCTGCTTTAAAATACGCTTCATGCAGGGCCGCGGGAAAACGGTCGGCCTGGCTGGCCGCCTTCATCCCGGTATTGGTGTTCCTGTTGTTGCGCGTTCTCATTCCGTAATTATAATTCGGTTCCTTCTTTCAGGTAATACGGATACACCATATTCGTCCGCGTATTGGTGCTGCGGATGATGTAGGTGATGTGAATATAAATCAGCCCGCCGTTGATGTCGCCTTCAAAATCAATGTGCTCGGTTTTGATGCGCGGCTCATGGAGCAAAATGGCCTGTTCAATTTTTTCCGCCATGGCTTTGCGCGAACTCAGCGTAAGCGATTCATACAGCAGGGGCGTTAAATCACAGCCGTAATGAATTTCAAAAATGCGTTCGCCCTGGATGGTGGAAAGTAAAATCTGCAGGCTTTCGTGAATGTCTTCCGCTCCCGACGCCATGCGCAGTTTGCCTTCCGACTTGTTGAACTCCGGCGGAAACGACCAGCCGGTGCCAAGAAATCCCGATTTGTTGATGATGTTTTCCATACTATCCGCCGATCATTACAGTTGGTAATCCGGCCACTATCGATCCGCCGTGCGAAGTGGTGTCGCCCATGCGCGCGGCCGGCTGCCCGCCGATGAGCACCGTGGCCGATCCTTTTACAATGGCATCGGGCGGACCCACACACACACATTGTGATCCAAGAACAGCAGCAGGTAATCCGCCGATAAGTACCGTGGGACAACCCGGCGGAAGTATCGGCCCGCCCACGTGCGGTATGGGCGGAACACCCGGTGTCTGCATCGGGCAGGTGTGCATGTCGGTGATGCGTGCGGCTGGAGGCATGTTCGTTTAGTTTATCTGTACAAGTGAACCTTTAATGACTGCTATGGCGCTTGTTTTCAGTTCAGCTCCTGCGTTACCGTTTGCAGAAAACTGGGCCTGCGCCGTGTTTTTAATGTTGATACCGTTTACTGCAACATCGCCGCCCGATGATTTGGCGGTGAGGTTTTGTGCAGCGGTAATTTTTACTTCGCTGGCCGAGTTGATTTCAATGCCGCTGTTGTTCATCACAATTTTATTCCCGTTCTGGTCTTTCAGCGTAATGCCTTTGGCACTGTCGTCAATCATTATGGAATTGCCGCCGGGTGTTACCAGCTCAATGCTCTGTTTGCTGTCTTCGTCATTAAACACCACTTTAATTCCGCCGCGGGTATAAATGCCCTTGGTGTTGTTTTTGTTGTCGGCCGTAATGGGCGGTGTATTTTTTTTGTTGTAAAGCAAACCGAGAATAACCGGGTAACGCGGATCGTCGTTCATAAAACCAACCACCACTTCGTCGTCCACTTCGGGCCAGAAACAATGGCCGCGGTTTTTGCCGGCATCATCCATCAGCATGCGCGCCCATATTTTTCCTTCGGCATCTACCAGGGGCAGTTTCACCTGCACGCGGTTCTGGCCAGCGGGATCGGCATCAATTTTCAGCACCTTGCCGTAATGCAGTCCGTTTGCGGGAGCCACAATGCCCGCAGCAGGCGGAACAAAGGCATCGTATTTTTCGGTAAACCATTCATCGGGCAGGCCGAACTGGAGGTGTGTAAACCAGCCTGCGTCGTCCAGTTCATGCCGTATGCCGGTTACATACACATCGCCGCTGAATTTATCACCGAGCCCGGCCAGTGTAACCGAGTCGCCGAGATCAACGGTTGCAATGCCATCTACTTTTACACGGCCGCGTATTTTTGCAAAACCTGCTTTCACCTGCCGCGCTTTGCCCCAGCTGTTCAGTTCGCTGGTTGAAACCATACCGCTGTGATACAGTTTTGTGGTGGCAGGCGAAAAGGCGGTGGTCATGTCGGTTGATTTTACACCGGTATTTTCCAGCTGTTTGAACAGCGCGCTTGTGGCTGCTGTTCCTTCGGCAAGTGCCTGTGCGTCGGCATCCCAGGCCACGGCCTGCACCGATTTGTATTGTGTGCGTCCGTCGAATTCCGTTTCCAGTTCGTAAATGTCTTTGCCATACGTCAGTGTTACTGAACCGGCCGGAGCAGTGGCTGGCGGATCGTCAAGAATAAACTTCGATTGTTTGGTGCTGTAATACACCACCTTGCCGTTTACTTCGGCGCGTGCCATCATCAGGTCCCAGTCGCTGATGTTGTATTGCAGAAAACCTTTGTGTTCAATGTAGGTGCCGTTGGCCGCCACCGAAACCCCGTAGCTGGAAAAGAGCGCTTTGATGATGGTGTCTTCGGTAACGGCGCTGGCCGTTTCTTCTGTTACCTTGTTGTTACGGCCGAGTGTCATTTTGATGGCACTGTTGCGGCATTCGAGCACCACCACCGACGAGCCGCCCCGTACTTTGAGTGCATGTTTGATGATGACCCCGCTGAATACTTCCGGCGGATTGAGATCATAACCCATGCTAACGCTGATGGTTTTTCCCGGTGCAGTGCCGGCCAGTGAACTTACTGCAAATGTGCCGTCGGCCGGGTTACCGTCAATAAGTACAAGCACGGCAAAGGGAATGCGGCCCATTTCGTAATGCACGCTGACCGAAACAATGGAAGGCGAGGCAAGTTCTGTCCCGTCGAGTTTTACTTTTATTGTGATCGGTCCGTCAGCCATACATCAGATTTTTTGAAGCGGGGGAATAAGTATAACAGTACCGGGCACAAGTTTGCGGAGACCGTGCAGTTTGTTTATCCGGGCAAGCTCATAAAAAAGGTTCGGGTTGTTGTAATATTTTGTTGCCAGCATGGTCAGCGTATCGCCTTCTTTAATCACATACGCATGCGTCATGTCGGGTGAGTTGAGCTGCAGTTCCGACGCGGTGAGTTTGGCCGACTTGGTGCCGGTAAACGCCATGTCGATGTTGGCGCGGGTGGCTTCACCGTTCGTTTTGAATTCCGTGTACTTCACATCAAACTTGGCGGCACGCCCGTAAAAGGTGTTGTCGCCAAACTGGATGCGCACGTAATTCGGTTCGTGCGTGGTGCTGTTCGTATTGTAAATGAGGTTCTTCAGTTTGGTGGTTTGCGTAATCACCGGGTCGTTTGAACTTACGGAGGAAGCGCCCATCAGGGCCATCACTGCATTTACGCCGTCTATTTCAAAATTGTCGAGCATGATGCTGAACGCCAGTTTTGACGGGGGCGTCCGTTTAAAACGCACTTCCGATGAAATGGCACCGATGGGTACATCTTCAAAGTATTCCACCTTCGATTCGTACTGCATGCTCGACGGGTTGAAACGTCCTTTCCAGGTGCCCACTTTCGAATTAAATTCCTTGTCGCTGTACGCGTCGAAAATGATGATCGTCGGCGTTGCGCTGTCTGTAGGAAGAAGACCGGAAAGGAGGGAACTGAATGACATGCCGCTTACCGTTCTTTGTTAAACGCTGAAAAATTATCCATAATGGCATTGATGCATTCTTTCACCAGCTGCTCTTTTATCTTGTTGTTTTTCGGCATTGCAGGCGGTTCCGATGCTGCCTTTTTTTCGCCGCTTTCCGCTTCCGGTTTTTTGGTCGGATCGCTGCTTTCAATCGTGGTGCGTATCAACAGTTCGCGTATTTCTATCGGCATGGCTTCTGGTATCTGGCAGCGGTTAAACAAGTCCCATCACGGCATTAAAAGCGGCCGTGAGGTACGTCATATTCACCTGTTTGTAAAACAAATATTTGAACGTAATTTTTTCAATAATCAGCCCGCTCGATTCGGCATTGAAGCCGGACGTTTCCCATTTGATGGGATACGCATTTATAAAGAACCAGCAATACACGGGTAAACCGTCGCCATCGAGCAGTGTTACGATAACCGGGATCGGAATTTTACGCTGCGCGAAAATCTGCGCTTCGAGCCAGTTGATGAGAAACGAACCTTCAATCATCCCGCGTTCGAGCACGAGATCGCCGTGTGTGTATCCGTCAGGCACCTGCACAATGCCGCCGTCGATGCCGCCCACTTTCACATCTTTCAGTTTCATGGCAAAGTCAATTCCCGAAACCGACTTGAAGCCGATGTCTTTCGTGAAGTATCCGGGAATGCCGAAATCCACACGAAACGAATAACCGGGAAGCGGTGCAGGATTGCTCATGAGCGGTGTTCAGTAATGGCGACACCAATTCCCGGAAAATGCAGACCGGGGCCTGTATCTTCCGGGAACCAGTAGCAGCGCATGCAGCACGGCAGCAGCCGGCGCAGCGCAGTTAACGCCTGTTATTCGATGGAAAGGCCTTCGTGTGCGATGTCGATTGATTCTACCGCTACTTCGCTGCTGTCCGACTTCAGGTTCGGACTGGTGATTTTTTTCGGCCACGCATTGAGCAGCTTCCAGGTCATTACCGGGCTGTTCTCTTCGTCGAGCAGGCTGATGGTTACATCTTTGCGCTCGGGCGTGTTCATTTTCACCGCGTTGAACCACGTATAGAACTGCTTGTCGCTGGCAAATACCCCTTTCTTCACCGAAACGTCGCTCGACTTACGCAGTCCCGACATTTTCTGTTTGGTATAAGGTGCCGGACTCGCGCCGTTGCGGTACTCAATCACATCCACTTCAATATCAAGTCCCGATACTTCAGAACAGTTTATGATTGTGCCGCCGAGATCAACGGTAAAGTGAAAACTGGGCAGCGGATAATTCGGATCAGCCATGTTATTATCGTTTTAGTGTGTAGTTGTTGTTTGTTGTAAGTGTTTTACCGCCCGCGGTAAAACAAGAATAAGAACGTATTGGTGTGTAGTTGCTTTTAGTTGGCTGTAATTCCGGCCCGCCGGAGTTACAGGTAATGTAAGAACCTTACACGAAGTAAACATTTCTTAAAACCAAGGAGTTCGAGGCGGAAGTCCGGCTGAAAAGCGGAGTTTACTCGTGTAAATGAGCATTTTCAGCCGGGCTTCCAACGAAGAAATCCGAAGCGTTTTAAGGAATGTTTACGCTTCCTGGAGTTTGTGTGAGAATTTGAGGATGATAAATTCAGCCGGGCGAACTACTGCCATACCGATTTCAATATTCATCCGTCCTTCCAGGATATCCACCTGCGACATCGTTGTACCGAGACCTACGTTTACAAAGTAAGCCGCTCCTGGTGTCGAACCTGCCAGTGCGCCCTGTTTCCAGAGGTTGGTCAGGAAGTTTTCGATCATCGCTTTCACACGGATCCAGGTGTTCGTATCGTTCGGTTCAAACACAGCCCAGTTGGTGCTGAGGCGTACGCTTTTCTCCACCATGTTGAAGAAACGGCGCACCGAGATGTAACGCCACTCGTTGTCGTTTCCGGCAAGTGTGCGTGCTCCCCATACCAGCGTGCCTTTGCCTGTAAATGCGCGGATGGCGTTCACCGATTTGCCGGAGTTCACATCTACGTTCAGGTCTTCCTGCTGTTTGTTGTCAATTTTTACCCACGGACCTACAACCGAAGCGAGGCTCACGTTGGCCGGTGCTTTCCACACCCCGCGCGAAGTATCAACCTGAGCAAACACACCGGCAATGGCACCGCTCGGCGGAAGCAGGTTGGCGTTTTTCTTCACTTCGTTTACAATGCTCTGGTAAAGGATGTTGGTGTCGTACACCACCTTGTCCAGGTTTTCTTTAATGGTGTGTGTGTCGTTTTTAATGGCCACGAGAATATCCACCACCGATTCAAAAAGCGACTTCAGCGGACCGCGTGCTTTTTTCACTTTATCGCCGTCCTCTGTAATGTCTTTGAACAGTTTGGATGCAGCTACCGATGCCAGTTCGAAATCAGCATAGTCGGTATCCGGAACAACACCGATGCCGGCGCCTTTGTCCACCGAGTTCAGGCCGCGTACAATGGTAGCGAGTGCCGAAGTGGAATTGGTTTTCAGGCGGAGTTCGTTCAGCACAAGCGGGTTCTTCAGTTCCGTGTTCTGCGCAAGCGCGATGATTTTGTCCACCAGCTCTTTAATAATTTTGGCATAGTGTTTCATCTCTTCTGCCGGCGCAATGTCAGCAGCAACTTTGAAGAACTTATCGTTGAGCGATGCGTCTTCAAATGGTTTGGTAACAAACGTGTTTACGATTTTGTAATCGGCCAGCGCCGACTTCAGGTTTTTGATCGCGGTCGGATCGGTGATCATGTCTTCGAAAACAAGATCATTTGCATCTTTATCCACGAGTTTGATGTCTTCGAATCCGAATGAATTCGAAAGCGTGGTCTGAATCCACGGGTAGTAGGAAGTGCCGTATTTCAGGTAGTTGATACCAACACCGTTGCGGAAGTCAAGAATAACATCGGCATCGGCACGGTCAACAAAACCGTCGAACACGTCGAGAATCGCAACGCGGTCCTGCAACATGGCGCATTGTTTCAGCATGAGCTGTTGCAGGCTGTAGGCCTGGTCTTTTTTCTCCAGCAGCATGGCGTCCGGACAAACGAGCATGGTGGGTGCATCTTCTTTTTCGCAGGCATTGATACCGGCTTCGAGTGCATCCATGGTTGCGCTGTTGTCGCTGCCGTCGTCTTTTTTGTACAGACCGGTAGATACGATGTAACATTCTCCGCCACCGTTGGCGAAGAACATGCGCACGGTATCATAGATGTAAAACATCCGGTTGAACTTTACGTTGGTAACCCGGCCTTTGTCGTAGGTTACTGTAATCTGCCCGTAGTTCGGTGATTTGCCGAACATCTCATGGTACTCCAGCAGGGAAGAGATGTGGCGCGGCGTATTATGTAAACTTTTGCCGGCGCGTTCTGCTTTTTCGGTGTAACCGATGAATGCCGGAATCGCAGTTGGTACCTGTCCGACAGATGGTGGGAGTGTGGTGATTTCCTCAACGTACACCCCGGGTGTTTTATAATCAGCCATAGTTAATGAATTAAAAAGTGTGTAGATATTATTACATGGTAAACATAGTTCTAATGCTAAACCATGACGTAATTTTTCAAACAGAAGTTATGAACATTTATTAAACAGTTCCCCGTACTGTTCATATCTCCGAACGGGATCTGTTTGCGCATAATACGTCCCTGGTCTTCAATCTGCAATACATAATTATACCGTTCCTGCAGCAGCACCGGTTCGCCGGAGGTAAACAGCCAGGCGTCGGGAATGGCAGGATGTGCGGCACGTTCAAAGCGGATGCGTTCCGATTCTTCGAGCAGTTCCGGTTGTGTGCAGGCATTGTATTTTGGTACAACCGTGTATTCCCAGAAAATGGAACGCGCGGGAAAAAACGCGGTCAGGTTTTGTGTTTCATCACTGCTTTTCAGGATGATGATGCCGTCGTAATTGCCATCGCTGTGCAATAACATAAACGGTGTAGTGGACTCGCCCCCGGAATCAAATGTGTACCTGTTTTCGGTTTCGTCGTTTAAAGCAAAAACAAGTTCTTCATCACCGGCTTTTGCAGGCAGTGCAGCAACCGAATCACCGGCTCCGTTGCGGATGTGAAATGTGCCGGTTGCGCCGCCTGTCTGAACGGCAAACACACCACGGCACACCGGCAGTACTTCCGGTGTTTGTGTGCCGGTAACGCCGCGCATATCAAACACAAATTTCTTTTTGTTGCTGCTGAAAAAATCGGAAGCGGTGCGCACCTGCAGCAGCGCATCGTTGCACTGAAAACCGAACAGCAGTTCGAGCGGCGCGTCGGGTTTTACCAGCGGTTCTTCTTTCCCTTCCGCATCGCGGCATTCCTGCAGAATACGCACCCCGTCGGTGTACGGCTTCAGCAGCAGGCGGTGGTTGCGCATGCGCTGCGCGGTTTCGGGCAGGGCCACAATACGCACACCGGGCATTCGGCCGTCGCTGTAAAACGCATGCTCCAGCTTCAGGTCAATCAGTGTGCGGTAGCGGTTCATGGCTGCTGTGTGTTATTAACCCGGGTTCGACATATCGCGGTCGGCGCCGGTAATTTCGGTGGCCTCGTATTTCATCACGGCTTCGCTGATGGCCACTAAGCGCACACGGTACAAAATGGCCGGCATACATTTGGCGCCGACAGATGCCCAGAGGTTGCTCTGTTCATGCAGCGAAAGGTTCTGTATTTCGAAAATCAGTTTTTCAATGCCGCTGTCGAGCGCGGGTGTGTTCTGCCCGTCGAACACCGGTTTGCTCTGGAAAAACGCAACAACGGCAGAAATAAATTTCAGTGCCTCAATATTCAGCGTGGGGTTGAAAGCCGCTGAAAACAACACAAACAGGTTAAGGTATACCGGTTTGTTGGTGCTGCCTGCCGGGAACTGCTGCCGCGGCGGGACTTTTTTCTCTTCCTCGATGTTGATGAGCGAAACCAGGATTTTGTTTTCCTCTTTGATCGCCATCGAACCATCCTGGCCCACCACGTTGGTTATTACCGCACGATCGTTTTTCATGCGGAACTTCATCCGCAGAAATTCATTCAGTTCATTTACCACACTCACTAATGCAACGTCAATCATGCGTTCAGAGGCGTTTCAGCGCCCATATTGTGATGCGTGTAACATATACCCCGGCAAAGTTGATGGCCGACAGCAGGTAAAAAACATACAGCGGTTTCTTGTCAACCAGCACCAGCAGCGATTCGTAATATTTCGGAAACGCATGGATGATTGTTTCGGTGAAAATATATCCCAGCAGAAACCCGATAATAACCGATGCGAAAAACCACACCACTTCCAGCGCAATCTGCCGCCGCAGCAGTGCTTTGCGGTTCGCCTCCAGCTGTTCCATGAGCTCTGCCTGCGTGGTGGTAACCATGCGTATGCTCATCCGGTACAGGTCCTGTTCGTTGCGGCGCTCTATAATTTTAAAAAGTTCATCGGCGGGCATAGTCGTGTAGTGTGCGTCACAAACGTCGAGAAAAATTCACCCAACCAAAAACGATTACCCGTATTTCAATGGAATTACTTATCAACAGGATTTCAAAAATGTTAGTAAAGTGGACTTTGTTGAGTTATTAACAGACGCTGAAAACAGAATGTGGAAATAGTTAATAAAAAAATAATGCTGCACAGGTAAAAGTACGTGTTTCTGTTTTTGGGAATTTTTTATGGTACTGGCAACTGGGACTTTTATGACAGGTGGGACATGTTTACCTGCACCTGCGGTGATGAATATTTTATTTGTAAAAGGAAAAGCGTTTACATCGTAGCGATGTCCCGCCTGTCGGAAAAGTCCCACAGTGCGGTTTAACAAAAGCGCCCCGTAACAAATCTGCTGCGGGGCGCTATCTGAAAAAAACGTTTTTTATTTTGCAATCACCACACGCGCACGCAGAATTTGTTTTTCATTCTGCAGTTGCATCATGTACATGCCGGCGGGCAGGTTAGTGGTTTGCAACGTGTAGTTGCTGCCTGTAATGTTTTTCACCTGCTGTACCGGTCGGCCGGCCGGATCAAATACCTCCAGGGTGTAGTTACTGCCGGTGTTCCAGTTGAGATTTACGATATTGCTGGCAGGATTCGGGAAAAGAGACAGCGATTCATTTTCCTGCCCCGGTTGTTCTTCCATAGCTGTTATGCAGCTAGTGGTTTCCTGTAAGTTGCGTACAACGCTGATGTGATTGGTCGTTGTTTTAATGAAGGAGCAGGGGGATGCACTCATTGTAATTGCGATGGCGGTATCGTTCAGTATCTGCGCTGTAATACTGCCAGGGGTGAACTGGCATAACATGGAATTGAGTGAAGTGTCTGTAAATACAACCTGCAGGTTAAGGGCAAAAGTTGTTGTATCGTAATCATCCGTACCTCCGATAAATAAATTGCCGGGTTCGTATTCCAGGATAGAATGGCATTGGTTGCCTCCTGTTCCCTGGTGGGAAATAACGTTTTTTACAGCACCATTCATATCAAGGTGTACAATGTGCGCTGAAGCTCCATGGATGGCAAGCATAATTGTATTGTCTGAAAGGCTGACCAGGTCCGATACCCGGTTATTAAGGAAACGCTGCCCGGCCGGATCAATAAAGCTTTTTGACCATACGATGTTTCCCGATGCTGTAAGTTTAGCCAGGTAAACGGTATTAATACCCGAAAGGTCAATTTGTTTTGCCGCAACCAGAATATCACCGGTTATTGTTTTTTCAAGGTGGTTATATTTCCGGGGTAATAAGCGCGTCCATTGTGTTACACCTATAAGATCAGTTTTCATCAGGTAGGAATGGATCGTATCGCTGAATAACACATACAAAGACGTTCCATCTGATTCGATGACAGAAGGCTCAAGTTCATTATCAGAAACCGGCAAAGAACGCGACCAGAGTATTCCCCCGAGTGTGTCAAAACAAACCAGTGTGTGAAATGCATCATAGTTTCCGTACATAGAAAAAGGACGAGCAACGCACGGCATGGTAAATGATCCGTTCTGGTTGCTGATTACATCACTGGTGCGTTCTGCATATGCATTGCCCCACGTTGAAGGAACGGTATCGCCAAACTTAAACGACCATTGCGCATTGCCCAGAAAATCCAATCCGGCAACAAAACCTTCCGTATTTGTCCCATTAATTACTTCTCCGCAAACAATAATGCGGTTGCTCCCGATGCATGTTGCATTAATTGCCGGAATAGCATAAGCATACGTGTTATTATTCGGATTAACCAGTTGCCGTTGCCAGTTCAGGTCGCCAAACGGTTTATAGTTAACTAATATGCTTCCCCAATTTGTAGTGTTGTAATTCCCTTTGGCGGCGCAAAAAATAGATTTATCAGGAAGCACAACCGACGGCATATAGTTAAACCCAAATGGCCGGAAATTAAGTGTATGGGTTTCATGCGGCTGCGCAGGCAGCAGGCGTGATGCGGCAGTAAACAATACGGGCAGGAGAAAGACGTGCAGTTTCATAAAAATAGTATTGTGCAGGTTTTAATAATAGGGGAGGTGCTGCGAATATCGTTTTTTTGAAGCAGCATAAAAAGCAGGTATTTACAAGTGGCAGCGAACGGGTTTTAACTGGACTTCCTTTTTGCAATTGGAATAAAAAACGTCCCTTTCTTTCCCGGCTCTGCCGGGAAAGAAAGGGACGTAATCGAAAAAAAAAACGTTTTTTATTTTGCAATCACCACACGCGCACGCAGAATTTGTTTTTCATTCTGCAGTTGCATCATGTACATGCCGGCGGGCAGGTTAGTGGTTTGCAACGTGTAGTTGCTGCCTGTAATGTTTTTCACCTGCTGTACCAGTCGGCCGGCCGGATCAAATACCTGCAGGGTGTAGTTACTGCCGGTGTTCCAGCGCAGGGTTACCAGATCATTTGCGGGGTTGGGCGAAACGGTGAGCTGATTTGCAGCAGCAGTTTGCGCATCGGCCAGCAGCGGACCCGGATCATAAACGGTGAGTGTGTCGTAAATGATGTTTACCGGAACCGGTGTTTCGTTCGCGTCAATAATGTTGAGATAGCTGAACGAAAGCGGAACCTGTACCGCTGTTCCGCTGCCGAGCAGTGTTGTGCCTGCGGTAAACGGAATGCGTGCAATAAGTCCGTAACCGCCAACCGCGGTCTGGTCGTAACGCGTTACTGCAAAATCCAGCTGTCCCGAATTCGGTACTGCGTGTTTTATTGCAAACAGATCAGTGCCGTTAACACCGAGCCAGGTGGTGCTCACATCAATGGCCATATTTTGTGCGGGCAATTGCTGGTAATCAAAATCGAGTGTGGCAGCAAGTCCGTAGATGTTTATCCCCGGCACGGTAACATCGCCGAGATAAACATTAATGGTACCGGTACTTCCTGCGGCCAGTGTATCGTTGCTGAATTCGAGGCGCAGGTTGGGATTGGTTAATGCATAAGGCGGCATGCCCCAGCGGTTGTTGTGTGTTAATGCAAAGTTCTGGATTACTGCAGCCGTGTCGTTCAGGTTAATGCTGCCGTTGCCGTCGCAGTCAATCCACTTGTAATCGGTGCCGTTGAGCAGCGTCGGTCCCCACGGCGCCGAAGGCTGACCGATCCAGTTGAGCGAAGCATTTGCACGCACGGTTCCGTTTGTGCCGTTACCGATGCCGATGGCAAGCATATCATTCATATCTGCCACAGCATCATCGTTTGCATCACCGGGCCATACGAAGTCGCAGGAATCCTGCATCACATAACTTGCAGTATTCGTGCATCCGTTGGCATCAGTTACGGTAAGTGTATAAGTACCGATGGCAAGGTTATTCGCCTGCATCGTATTCTGGTTCGATGGCATCCAGTTGTAAGTAAACGGACCGTTGCCCGAAACTGCCGGTGTAAATGTACCCGTTGCGCCGTTGCACGTGGTTTCAATCATGGTTACGCCGTTCAGCTGCGGCAGTGAAAGCGGGTTAAAGGTCATGGTGGCCTGTACAGTCTGATTTGCTGTCGGATCGGTTACTGTTAATACGTAAGTTATCGGACCGGTAATAAGTGCGTTTGTGGTTAAACTGTTCGGGTTACTCAGGTTGGTGGTGGGCGACCAGTTGAAGGTGTATCCCGCACAGCTTCCGGTAACGATGCCTGACATGCTTACGGTGCTGTTCACGCAGGGTGATGTATTGTTTACCGAAATGGTAGCCATCAGCACAGGTGGAATACCGGGTGTGGTAAAAGAGTAGGGGCTTGTCCATGGTCCCGGTGTACCGTTTATCGGGAATTCACGGGCCCGCAACGTATAGGCCGTTCCCGAACAAAGCGAACCGAAATTGATGGACAGTTGCGTATAGGGTTCAAGAACGCAGTTGTCGGGCCAGCCGTTCTGCTGATTGTAATTAGGGACATTCAGCAGGGAATGAAACCAGGGGAGCTGGCCCCAGGCGCTGCTGTTGGAAGCCGGTACGGTAGTGGTAAACGGAAATGCTGCGGAATTTACCTGCACTTCAAGATAGTAGGGACCGCATCCGCAGGAGGCCGGATCGGAGCTCGCATTGATGTCAAGTCCCGAACCGGTGTTATTGATCGTAAAGTTGACCAGGGCAATTCCGTGGCAGGCGCGGGCGGGTGCTGCAAAGGCAAAAATTGCTGTAAGGAAAAGCAGTGTGACTGCAATCCGGGGCGTGTACTGTTTTTTCATGATGGGTCTTTATTTCAGGTTAGCGACTGAAATATATAAAAAAAATTAAAATCCAATGAATATGCCCCGGTAACTGATGGTGTTTGTAGATTAAACAATGCGGACGCCCATGATGCAAACATCATCAATCTGTTCCAGCTGCCCCTTCCATTGTTCAAACGTATTGCGAAGCAGTTCGGCCTGTTTTTCCGGGGAAAGGGAGGCGCCCGCAAGCAGCAGTTCTTTCAGCTGCCGGTATTTGAATTTTTTACCGTCGCCGCCACCGAACTGGTCCGCATAGCCGTCTGAAAACAGGTAAAACTGGTCGCCCGGTTCCACATGCAGTTCGTGCGTTGTAAACGGTTTACTGTGTGCAAAACGCCCCACGGGTTGTTTGTCGCCTTTCAGTTCGTGCATTTCCTTGTTGCGGATGTACCACATCGGGTTATTTGCACCGGCCCATTGCATGGTGCGTGAAGCCGCATGCCAGCAGCAGAGCGAAATGTCCATGCCGTCGTTAACTTCATGCGTACCGGTTCCGAAACTGGCGATGACCAGTTCGCGCACTTTGTCGAGAATTTTTCCCGGTTCGGTAATGCCGTATTCATTCACGGTGCGGTTCAGCGCATTGCCGCACACCACGCTCATAAGTGCGCCGGGTACACCATGGCCGGTACAATCGGCCACCGCAAAAATAAGATGCTCCTGCTGTTCATTCATCCAGTAAAAATCGCCGGCCACAATGGAGCGGGGCTGGTAATACACAAAACTGGAAGGCAGCAGGCGCAGGCGCAGCGGTTCGGGCGGCAGCAGCGACTGCTGGATGCGTTCGGCATAATGAATGGAGTCGAGAATTTCTTTGTTCTGCTCTTCAATAATGGCTTTCTGTTTGGTGATTTCGGCTTCCGATTTTTGTTTGATCCGGAAACTGCGGTAAATAAAAAACAGCAGCACGAGCAACAGCACAAGCCCTGCAGCAGCGGCATAAATAATGATCGTTTTTTTATCCGATTCGTTTTGTTCTTCAAGCAGCGCTTTGTCTTTCTGGCTCGACTGGTATTTCGCGTCCATCTCATTAATCTGTTTCAGGTTCGCTTCACTCAGCAGCGAATCTTTGATGTCGGCATATTGTTTCTGGAAGAAATACGCTTTCTCAAAATTTCCCACATCTACATAAATATCGGCCAGCGCTTTGTAATTCGATTTGAGTCCTTCGCGTGCATCCAGTTTTACGCAGATGGTGTTTGACGAATCATAATAGGCCACGGCATCGGGATACCTGAACTGAGCTGCACTTGTACCGCCGAGCGTGCTGTAACCGGTTTGCAGTGCATATTCATTGCCGGAAATCCGCGCATAATAAATTCCTTTGCGGCTCATTTCAATGGCTTCGGGCAGTTTGTCCTGGAGCAGGTACGTGGCACCGAGGTTTACATAAATATCGCCGAGGCCGGCGGTGTCTTTCAGTTCTTCGGTGGGGTGGATGGACTGCTGCAGGTAAACGAGTGCGGAGTCGTATTTTTTCTGTTCGAAAAAAATGCCCCCGATGTTGTTCAGGTTCGAAAGCGTATTGTACTTCTTGTTGTGTTTGCGTGTAATAACCAGCGATTTCCGCAGGTACTGTATGGCGAAATCGAGGTTGCCCTGCTGCCAGTAGGTAATGCCGAGGCTGCCGTACACATTGCCGGCATTTAATTCATCGCCGATGGATTCAAAGTTTTTCAGCGCATCCATGTAGGTGCGCACGGCTTCCTCGTAGTTACCGCCTTTGCGCTGCTGAATGGCCAGGTTAAACAAGGCTTTGCCGGTGAATCCCGGCTGCCCGATTTTTTCAGCAAGTTCAACCTGCTGTCTGCACAACTCCATTGCTTTTCCGGCATTGCCCAGCCGGTATTGCGCAATCAGGTCAGTCAGTGCATCAAAGCGCCCGGTATCGGTTGTTTTGTGGTCGTAAACACGTTGCAGCGAATCGAGCAACCGTTTGTTCTGTCCGAAAGCCGTTATGCCCGAAAAAAGCAGGCACAGCAGCAGCACGTAACGCTGTTTATTCATCCGCGAAAAGTAGGAAAAATTAACCGATGTTTACCGGTGCGGACGGAGCCGCATATAAACTACCACCAGCAGCACCAGCACAAAAAGCACATACACCCAACGCGCTACCGGTTTATAGCGCGGAAACTCATACCCGCACACCGGGCACTCGGTGCTGTCAGCAGCAACCTCCATGGCACACGAAGGGCATTCGCGTTTTTTCATGGGTTAAAAATAGTGTTTTTTGGTGCGGGAGCCGTTGGGTAAAAGAGGAGGGTGTCAGCCTGTATTACTGCGCGTGGTATTTATCGGGACTTCTCCGACGGGCGGGACTTTTGGAAAGGCTTAACGGATGCGCAGTAAGTTATCGCTCAAAACAATCCCGAAGGGATTGCAATTGGTAAAAAATAACGCGAAACAATTCAATCCCGGAGGGATTGCATGTTTATAGGAAAACGAGCCACGTGATATTCGACCCCATCGGGGGCGCATTGAACCACAATGATAGATTCCATAAACATTTGAATCCTCCGGATTCATCGGCCGTTTTCCGTTATCAGATGAAGTTACCGATAAATCCCGCAGGGATTGTCTGTTGACAGACTAAATTGAGGAACTAAATCCAGCTCCTTCCACCATGAAATCCCGAAGGGATGGCATGATTATAAAACAAAAAGGAAAATGCAAAAAGAACCCCGAAGGGGTGACATGATCGTCAAACGCATCAGGAAATACAATCGCAGACGGAAAATAAATCTTCCCGATTCACATTCCATTGCTGCATAGCATCAAAACCTATTGCACGTTTTTCAGATAATCCCCGTACGGGTCGCTGAACAGCGTATCATCACCGGTGCGGGCTTTGCTCAGTTTTTTGCTTTCCACCAAACCCCACAGCACAATTTCTTTCAGGAAATACCGGTCGGTTTCGCCGGCGCTGGGCTGGTATTTGCGGATCAGTTTTTCGAGCGGTTCAATGGCGTTGAGGCGTTCCTCAAATTCAGCGTCGCTGAGGTGATCGCCGAGGTGAAACTCATCGTTGGCGATAAACCATTCCACGATGTCCTGGTACGGACCGCCGCCGCCTTTTTTCTCTAATTTTTCCACTTTCGGGAAAAGCGATTCGAAGATGGAACGCACGGCAGCACCGATGAGCTGTTCGGCCACAAAACGTGCGCCTTCCTGTTCGCCTTCATACACCAGTTCCATTTTTCCCGTAAGGGCAGGAACAATGCCGGTGAAGTCGCTGAGGCGTACTTTTGTTTTGTCAGCACCTGTTTTCAGTGCGCGCAGTTCGGCCGTGCTCATTAAATTTTCAAACGCCGAAATACTCATACGTGCGCTGATACCGCTTTTCGGATCCACGTATTCGCTTTCGCGTGCTTCAAAACCAATCTGTTCAATGAGGTCGTGCGCCAGTGCAGGCACGTAGATGCGGTCGAGCTGCCGTTTGTCGCTGCGCGCTTCCTGTGCGGTGATGCGTTTGGCGATGGCGATGCTTTTCGGGTAGTGCGTCAGTATCTGCGAACCGATGCGGTCTTTCAGCGGCGTAACAATGCTGCCGCGGTTGGTGTAATCTTCCGGGTTGGCGGTGAATACAAACTGGATGTCGAGCGGAAAACGCAGCTGGAATCCGCGGATCTGGATGTCGCCTTCCTGCAGCATGTTGAACAGCGCCACCTGGATGCGCGCCTGCAGATCGGGCAGCTCGTTGATCACAAAAATGCAACGGTTGGCACGCGGAATCATGCCGAAGTGAATCACCCGTTCGTCGGAATACGGCAGTTTTAAATTCGCCGCTTTAATCGGATCCACATCACCGATGAGGTCAGCAACAGTAACATCCGGCGTCGCCAGTTTTTCAGCGAAGCGGTCGTTGCGGTGTACCCACGCAATGGGTGTATTGTCTTTTTCAGCAGCCACCAGGTCGCGCGCAAAGCGGGAGAGGGGCGCCAGCGGATCATCGTTTACTTCTGAGCCGGCAACAACCGGCATCCACTCATCCAGCAGATTCACCATGAGGCGCGCGAGACGCGTTTTGGCCTGCCCGCGCAAACCGAGCAGGTTGATGTTGTGTTTCGAAAGAATAGCACGCTCCAGTTCCGGTATTACCGAATCTTCATAGCCGTGTATGCCTTCAAATGCGGCCACACCGTTTTTCAGGTTGGCCACCAGGTTGGCGCGCAGTTCGTCTTTAATGGATTTCGGAGTGTAGCCTGATTTTTTCAGTTCTCCGAGGGTAGTTATAGTTGGTTTCATAGTTTCAGGTTCAAAAATTTTAACCGCAACGTATCGCCACGTTTTGCGCAATGTTTCGCGATGTATGATTTTAAAAACCGTTTACGCTGTTCTCGACTGACGCTCGAACTGACGCGTAAACCGGAGTTCATTTTATCCTTTAATGTTTTTCTTTCGATTTCGCTGGTAGTCTTCAAAAATCATTTGTCCCAGTCCTTTAATCCCGGTGTAAAATGCTTTGCCCTGGTTGGCTTCGGTAAAATCTTCCACAAAGCGTTTCAGGTATTCGTCCTGTGCAATCATAAACGTGGTAATCGGAATATGCAGCTTGCGGGCCTGGCGCGCGGTGGCGTAACATTTTTCAACGATGTACGGATCGAGGCCGAACGAGTTGTAATAATACGTACCGTCCGGCTGGATGAGGCAACTCGGCTTACCGTCCGTAATCATAAAAATCTGTTTGTTCGTATTCCGCTTGCGGCGCAATAAATCCATGGCGAGTTCCAGGCCGGCCACGGTGTTCGTGTGGTACGGACCAACCTGCAGGTAGGGCAGGTCTTTCAGTTCAATCGGCCAGGCATCATCACCGAACACGAGAATGTCGAGCGTGTCTTTCGGATACCGCGTTTTAATGAGTTCGGCCAACGCCATCGCCACTTTTTTCGCGGGCGTGATGCGGTCTTCGCCGTACAGGATCATGCTGTGGCTGATGTCAATCATCAGCACGGTACTCATCTGCGCCTTGAAATAACTGTCTTCCACCACCAGGTCGCGTTCCTGCAGCTGGAAATCGTCCACGCCGTTGTTCACCTGCGCGTTGCGCAATGTTTCGGTCATGGAAATGCGTTCGAGCGCATCGCCGAAATTATACTGCCTGAACTCGCCGGTATGTTCATCGCCGCTGCCGCTGTGTTTGGTGCGGTGGTTGCCGGCGCCGCTGCGTTTCAGGTCGCCGAAAATCTGTTCCAGCGCCGCCTGGCGGATCACGCGTTCCATTTTTTCGGTAATGGATGTGCCGCCTCCTGTGCCGTCTTTATCGCCTGCTTCGCGGATGTAGCGTTTTTTCAGCAGGTCTTCAATAAAATCGTTTATCGTGTAATCGGGCGTGGTGAGTTTGTATTCTTTATCCAGCGTGCGCAGCCAGTCAATGGCCTCGTCGAAATCGCCGGAGGTATGCGTAATCAGCTCCGTAAAAATTTCGAACAGGCGATCAAACGGCGTTTGCTCGGGCGGTGTATATTTTTTGAAAACGAATCCTTGACGCATAAAACGGGTGTAACCGGTATAGAACAAAATGGAACGCCGATTGTTCAGCGTGTATTTTGTTTCCGACTTCCTGTAAAATTACGGATTTTTTGGTGGGGCGGTTTTTATTAGTGTTTGCTGGCGGCGGGGGGTATTTTTGGAGAAGGGGCGAGGGAACTCGTTTATTATAAGAACTAAAACAATTACCTTAGTTTTTAATTATAAACAACACGTTATGGTATTATCTCATCCTAAATCACGCAATTTTGTTCGCTGTATATGCGCACAATTTCTTTTGCTGCTCCTGGTAGTAAACCCGTTATTCCTAAAGGCATACCATCTGAAGCCGGCCACTTTCGGCGATTATCAACGTAGTGATTTTGCGAAAAACAAAGTCAAAAAAGTAATTTATTTCTTTGATAATATTGAAAATAAAAAGAAGGATACCTTAAGTGTTAAAACCTACAACAGTGAAGGATTTCTTTGTGCGTTTGATTCGTTCGCTGTTGGTTTTGATAACGTTTATCGGTTGGTGTTGTCTCAAACCATGACTTATGAAATACAAAAAACTGAAAAACGGATCCAGGTCAAAGAATTGAAATTAAACGGACAAGGAAAAGATGCATCGGATATAACCTTTGTTTTTGACACGAATGACCGGCTAATCAGCAGAATTACCATTGCGGATCAGGATACGTTAACAGATCAATATACGTATGATGATAAGGGAGCGTGTATATCGCACCGCTTTCATACGAAGTACATAAAGGATTTTATAATAACGGCAACCTACACGTATATGAACGGGTTGGTTGTAAAAGAAACCTATACTCGTGCGGAGGTTCAAAAAGTATATAATTATGAATATGATGCCAATGGGCAGTTAACCCGGATTTTGAAAGATAACGGGGATTCGGAACGTTATACATACAATGCAAAACGGCAATTAATTCGTTTAGAACGCGAATGCCCGGGTATTGCTGAAGCTGTGGCTTACGGGGAAATATTTAAATATACTTATAATGCTGCCGGTAAATTAGTTTCTTCGGAATATGAAATGATTAATTGTGATCCTGTGAAAAAGACGGAGCTTACTTTTAAAGAAATGTACCAATATACCCCCGAGGGCTTACCGAAGGATCGTTGCATAGGTGAATGTTTTCGGTTTGTTTACATCAAATAAGCCATAATCAATTATTTTTTTGAAGTGGGAGATAAAACAACTTAAAAATGCGTAGCTCGTTAATTCTTTAAATTATTAATATGAAAGAAGGACAACGCGCCTGGACACGCGACGAATTGATACTGGCGATTAATTTGTATTGCAATTTAACGTTTGGGAAATTGCATAGCCGCAATAGCGACATTATAAGACTTGCGAAAATTATTGGTCGCTCGGCCAATTCGCTTGCGTATAAACTGAACAATTTTGCAAGTCTTGATCCGACGTTAAAAGCGCGCGGTATAAAAGGAGCTGTAAATGCGAGTAAGTTGGATCGGGAAATCTGGAATGAATTTTATTCCAATTGGGACGATATGCCCTACGAAAGTGAAAAGCTGCGTGCGCGTTTTGAAAACTCAACGGTCGAAAAAATAAACGCCATCCCGGAATCCGATTTACCCAAAGCAGGAAAAGTGCGCGAGCAAATCATTAAAGCCCGTGTGAACCAATCGTTTTTCCGGAAAGCCATTCTTGCATCCTATAACGGAACCTGTTGCATCACCGGCATCAAACAACCGGAGTTATTAATTGCAGGCCATATTAAACCGTGGGCCAGCGATGAGCATAACCGCATGAATCCGAGTAACGGACTTTTGATGAATGGGCTGCACGACAAAGCGTATGAAACGGGGTTGATTAGCATTGACACCGATTGCACCATCCGGGTTTCTTCCGAATTAAAAAAACAAATTAAAAACGCCGCCGTAAAGGATTATTTCCTCACCTACGAAGGCAAGCAAATAAACATGCCCTCGCGGTTTTTACCGGATGTAGGTTTTTTGCGGTATCATTTGGAGGAGCGGTTTAGGGGGTGAGGGATTAAACGTTAATACATCAATTAAAATACCGCATCACCTCCCTACCAATCCATCTCCCCATATCAACCGGCACCGCGTTGCCAATAAGCCGGTAGGCACTTCGTTTATTTTCGAATTGAAAATCATCAGGGAAACCTTGTAGGCGTGCGTATTCGCGAATGGTAAATGGACGAAGTCCGTGTTTTACTGTTTTGTCGCGGAGCAGGCGTGTGCTTAAATCTTTGGCGTAATGTGCAACGCAGGTTGGTGCAATGGCATTCGCGTCTTCGGGATCTACGATGATGGGGCGATCGCGATAAGAACCATTTATTCGGCGCAGCACATATTCGGGCAATTGGAATTCGGGAGCGGTTTCTAAAACGGACTTAAGCAATGGGCGTTTTGTTAAAGGAACTGGAGCACGAAATGCAAACGGTTTTTGTGTGCCCAAAAGAATTAACCGTTTACGCCGTTGTGGTAACCAATTGGCAGCATCAACCGGGCAAAATACATGGGAATAATATCCCGGCAATTGCGTTAAGGCTTCCATCACTACTTTAAACTTAAACATGCCAGGTACATTCTCTACAATGAAAACGGCTGGACGCTCAAGGGCGATGTGCCGGAAAAAATGCAGGAACAAATCATCGCCTGTGCGAGTGCCATGCAGATCGGCAATTGCGGCGTATTTCGTGCATGGAAAAGTGCCAACGATGATGTCTGATTGCGGTTGATCGCGTACGGTTTTCGATTGGATATCCGCATTTAGAATTGCATGCGCGAAGTACGGTTTATTTTTTATCAAACAAGAAGTAGCTTCCGGATCCAAATCAAGCGATTGGATAAATTCAATACCCGCTTGCATCAAGCCGATTTCCATGCCACCGCATCCGGAAAAATAGCCTTTGGCATTTGGTTTATACATTGCAAGAGCAAAGTAAAGCGGTACGCAAAAACAAGTCAACGGACTATAAGTAACCTTAAAAAAACGCCCACCGTCCGCATTTCCCGCATCAGAATAAACCGCATACCGGGAATCCTCCCTGCAATACCCGTAAAAAGAGCTGATAAAACCGGGAACACACCTTTCGCACAGGGGAAAAACAACGAAATCCGGGGTAAACGGAGCAAAATACCTGTGGCGCAGCACAAAATACCTCCCGCACGTTTCCATGCCGCTGGCTTGGCAGGCAAAATACCTGCGAAGCAAGTTGAAATACCTCCCGCACAATTCAAAATACCTCTGGAGCAATCTGAAATACCTCCCGCACGTTTCAAAATACCCGCGAAGCAAGTTGAAATACCTCCCGCACAACTCAAAATACCCGCAAAGCGAGTTGAAATACCTCCCGCACAATTCAAAATACCTCCGGGGCAATCTGAAATACCTCCCGCACAACTCAAAATACCTCCGAAGCATCCTGAAATACCTCCCGCGCAGTTTGAAATACCTCCGAAGCATCCTGAAATACCTCCCGCGCAGTTTGAAATACCTCCGTGGCAATCTGAAATACCTCCCTTCCAACTTAAAATACCTCCGAAGCAACCTGAAATAGTTCCCTTACAGTTTGAAATACCTCCGAGGCATCCTGAAATAGTTCCCTTCCAAGTTTATTTCTGTCCCGCGCAACCTGAAATACCTCCCGCACAATTCAAAATACCTGGGAGCAACAACAAAATACCCGGAAGCAACCCCATCTCCCGCGGGAACAACGACAAAATACCCGGGACGCAAGTTGAAATACCTCCCGCACGTTTCGAAATACCCGCGGAGCAGTTTGAAATACTTCCCGCACGTTTCAAAATACCCGGAAGCAACCGCATCTCCCGCGGGAACAACGACAAAATACCCGGGAGCAACAGCTTCTCCCGCAGGAACGACGACAAAATACCCGGAAGCAACGGCATCTCCCGCGGGAGCAAAAACAAAATACCCGGGAGCAACCGCATCTCCCGCGGGAACAACAACAAAATACCCGGGAGCAACGGTATCTCCCGCGGGAGTTAACACGTGTCCCGCGGGAACGACAACACTTCCCGCGGGAGTGACATCGTTTCCCGCAGGAGCGATCCCGTTTCCCGCGGATGAAGCGCCTGAATCCGCGTCTTCAATCCTTTTTCCCGCGAATGAAACGACTCCATCCGCGTCTGCAATCCTTTTTCCCACGGATGAAACGCCTGGATCCATGTCTTCAATCCTTTTTCCCGCGAATGCAACGCCTGCATCCACGTCTGCAATCCTTTTTCCCACGAATGCAACGCCTGCATCCGCATCTGCAATCCTTTTTCCTACGGAAGCAATGCTTGTATCCTCGTCTGCAATACTTTTTCCCGCGAATGCAACGCCTGCAGCCACGACAAAAACCATCTTCCCCCCGGAAGCAGTTGCCGTGCGCCTGGCCATGCAGCGATGACGGGACAGGTGATGCGATGAAATGCGCCGTGCCACTGCTGAAAAATGGAAACAGTAATGCATGCGTAATTGCCGGGCTTGTAGAAACCACGGGGCCGATTGTCCGGTGGCGGTGATGGTTCCGGTTTACGTGTAAAACCCCTGGATAAGAAGAAATTATCCGTGTTGTTTAAATACACGTTTTATCACATGCATTAAAAATGTGCACTGCCCCCCCGGGAGTATGAAGCATTATTACTTTTTATCATTTCCGGATTCCAGGAAGCCTTCCGAATTGATCTTGTAACGCTGGATTTTAATCTGCCCCTTTTCTTTAATTAACGAGAAAATTTCAGTTGCTTCATAGTGCTCATGTTTTACAGCATATCGTAAAGCATACTCTCCCCGGTCATCTGTACCACTTACAACCACGGTTTCCCAGGTCGTAAGCTTTATGCTTTCAATCGGACCGAGTTTTTCTGCCGAAAGCCGGAGTATCTTATTCAGTTCAGACGTGTCGGTGACTGTGAAAAACTTATCTGAAAAAAACGGGTATGTTCCCTTGTAATTTTTTTGTTTGATCAGTACATAAAAAGCGGTTGTTACTTTTTCCGCATCATTTTTGTCTTTTTCGCGGTTGCGGAATGTTGAGTTGAAATGACAGCCCGGGCACAAAAAGAGCAAAGGCAACAGGAGTAAAAGAAGTGGACGGAATGTTGTGAGGATGTTCATTACGGGAATCAGCGCTTTCGTTTGAATTGAGTTTTGTTTTTGGGTTTGTTTCACAAATGTAATGGTTAGGAATTTATTTTTTGGTTGGTCTCTTGTTTTGTGCCGGTAATCGGCAATCAAAGCAGGTAAACCCAAAAGGAATCGATCATCCAACGCGCCGCTTGCACAAACCGACTGCAACCTTGCACAAATGGCTTTTCGCCCCGGAATTTCACCGCAGAAATCGGTCAATTAACCGCACCTGTCAAGTAATTTGAACAACTTATCCACCGCCGGTTTTGGTACAGGCCGAATACCTACATTTGATTTCCTATAAAAAAATCCAACTTACATGAGAAAACGTTTACTCGCTTTGGCGTTTGTGCTGTCGGCTGCAACTTCGTTTGCACAGCTGGCCATGACACGCAGCACGTTTACGGGCACGTACACACCCATTGCGCTGCCCGCGGCTACACTTTCAACCGCCACCGGCGATGACGTTGCGCAGAGTGCCATTCCTATCGGTTTTACATTTGATTACCTGGGAACAAATTACACCACCATCGGTGTAAATACGAACGGCGTGGCTTCGTTTGATGCCACCATGTCGGCTTCGGGAACCAACAACAACCTGTTTGCCGCCAACGCGCCCAACCTGTCGCTGGCACCGTGGTGGGACAACCTGATTTCGGATACGATCCTGTATCAGCTGCAGGGCGCACCGGGAAGCCAGACGTTTACCATACAGTGGACCAATTCGCTGTCGTACTTTAATACGTCAACGCAGCTGCTGAACTTCCAGGTGATACTGTACGAAGGCACCAACGTGATTGAGTTTTCTTATGGTCCGTTTGTCAGCGGTGTTGCTGCTGCAAACGAATCAGCATCCATTGGTATAGAAGGTGCAACCGGCGGGGCAGGAGATTACCTGGACGCGGTAACCGGTTCGGCCTTTACGAGCAACGGCATGCTGAATGCCGCCACACAATGGCCCGCGCACAACTTCCGGTTTACACCGGGCGCACCCACAGCCATCGCCGCAGGAACCTACACGGTAGGCGTTGCAGGAAATTATTACAGCCTGAGCGAAGCCATTGCGGACCTGAATCACCGCGGCGTGGCAGGGCCGGTAACGCTTTCGCTGCTGGATGCAAACTATGATGTAACACCGGCCAACGGCGACAACTTTTTCCCGATGCTGCTCGGTCCGGTTGCAGGCGTTTCGGCAACCGATACGATTCTTATTACACCGGCTTCGGGCACTGCCACCATTACCTCGGAAGGCACGCAGAACGGCAACTGCGGCAACGCGGCGGCCAACAACGTAATTTCAAATGCCAACGAACCGATTCTTTCATTCGTTGGTGTGCAGTATGTGCGCGTGCAGAACCTGTCGCTCGTATGTTCCAATACCGGTGTGGTGGATCGCGGGCTGCAGGTGATCAATTCATCGGCTACGGCGGGTGCGCAGAACAACGTGTTTAAAAACATCAGCGTGTCGCTCAACCGCGCCAACGTAGGTTGTTACGGCATCAGCCAGCAGGCCATTACGAATCCTTCGGCGGTTTCGGGCAGCAATTCGAACAACATGTACAGCGATCTGACCATTGCAAATGTATACACCGGCATTTACCTCAATGGCAATGCCAACTTCCCTGATCTGGGTTGCAGTGTGGGCACTTCCTCGCCGAACTTCTTTAACACGATTGGCGCAGGTTCGCCCGGCGACATCGGCGGCGGAACCGGCAACACGGCTACGTACGGTATTCGTGCAAACAATCAAAGCGGTGTTTCAATATTCAACAACGAAGTACGCAACCTGGCGCACAGCGGTACCACCACGGTAGAAGGCATTGTGATTGACGCCGGCGTTGGCCTGTGCAGTGTGTATATGAATAAAGTGCACGATGTGTATTTTACCGGCGCCAACTCCACACAAAACATCAGCGGCATACGCGTTAACCTGGCTGCGGCCGGCACCAACGAAGGCCGTGTGTATAACAACTTTGTATATAACATCGGTTCCACCTACAGCGGTGCGGCAACAGCCACGCGTGCCGTTAAAGGCATTGTGGTGCAGACCGCAGGCGGAAACAATACGAGCACAATTAATGTTGATTTTAACAACGTGCGTTTGGATAACAGCGCTTCCCCGAACCTGTCGGGCACCTGTTTTGAAAGCGGCGTGGTGAACGGTCCGGCGATTAATGTACGCAACAACGTGTTTGCAAATTTTACCGGTGCACAAACCGGTAACGCGCGCCACTTTGCCATGGCTACGCCGAACACGACGCAGATCGGTAACACCGGTTCGGTTTCTGACTACAACGATCTTTTTGTAAACGACACCACCAACGGTTTTACCGGCATCGGCCAGGCAACGACTTACAACACGCTGGCTGCATGGCAAACCGCGATGACGCAGGATGCAAACAGCGTGGTTACTGATCCGGGTTACTTTACCGCAACCGATCTGCACGTATCGGGTGTGGGTTTAAACGGTGCTGGCAACATGACCGGCATTACCTGGGTAAGCGGTGATATTGACACACAGGTACGCGGCGGCACGCCTGACATCGGTGCGGATGAATTTACGCCCCTGCTGCTGGATGTGGCCACCATCACATTGGTTGCACCGGCAACAACCGGCTGCCATACCAATGGCGAACAGGTAGTTGTGCGCATCAAAAATTTCGCATCGGTTCCGCTTGATTTTACAACAGATCCGGTAACGGTTACGGTTAACATTACCGGCGTACTTACGCAGAACCTGAATGTGGTGATAAACACAAACGTGCTGAACGGCAATACACCGCTCGCATCGGGCAGTTCACTGGATGTACCGGTGGGAACCATTAACATGACCACGATTGGTACATACACCTTTGACGCGCACAGCACACTGAGCGGCGACGGCAACCCGGTGAACGATGCGATGACCACGGTAAATATTGATTACACGACCGGAACTGCAGTTATATCATCCACTACCGTGTGTGCAGGTTCATCCGTGAACCTTACACTTACCGGTGCTTCTGCCGGCGGAACCATCCAGTGGCAGGGCAGCACCGACGGCGGCAACACCTGGGTGAATGAAACCGGAACCGGTTTTGACAGCACATTTTATAGCGTGATTCCTTCGGGCAACACGATGTACCAGGTGTTGTTCTGCGGAGTACTTGTTTCGAACACCGTAAGCGTAACATCGCTTACACTTACATCACCCACTGCTGCTGATGACACGATATGCGGTCCGGGCATTGCCACACTGAATGCAACCGGCAGCGGCACCATTAACTGGTATGCCGTAGCCACCGGCGGTGTTTCGCTGGCTACCGGCAACACCTACACACCGAACGTAACCACTACCACCACGTTTTATGTGAGCAACACCACCGGCAGTGTAACGCAGGGTGTTGGTCTGTTTGACAACAGCGCAGGCGGCGGTCAATCCGGTTCGAACAACAGCATTGTTTTTGATGTGCTGGCCAACTGCACGCTGAACGCGGTGTATGTTTATCCCGGCGCAGCCGGAAACGTTATTATAGACCTTGTTGACAACGCAAACAACGTATTGAACTCGGTAACCGTTGTAGTATCAGCAAGTGATATTAACCAGCGCACCTATGTTCCGCTCGGCTTTTCGCTGACCCCGGGAACAGGCATGACCCTTGTACGCAATGCGGCTTCGGTAAACCTGTGGCGCAACAACGTGGGCGTGAATTATCCGTACACCATTCCCGGAATTATTGATCTCACGACCAGCACTGCCGGTAACGGATTTTATTATTTCTTTTACGACTGGCAGATCGGTTACGGCTGCGAAAGCGCGACGGTTCCGGTAACAGTTACAGTAACTGCTCCCCCCGCAATCACATTAACGGCATCAGCCGATACCATTTGCGGCGGAAGCACGAGCAACCTGGGCGTGAGCAGCAGCAACAGCAATTACACGTACACCTGGTCGCCGGCCGGTTCACTGAATACGAGCAGCGGCACAAACGTAACGGCTACGCCTGCAGCAACAACCACCTACACCGTAAATGCCGGTGATGTTTCATCAGGCTGCAATGCAGTTGACAGTATTACTGTTGTTGTAAATGTGATCCCGGTATTTACACCGGTAAGTACCGATTCGGTGATCTGTTCCGGAACAGCGGATACACTTACCATCAGCAATGTGCAGTCGGTTGGATTGTTTGATAACTCGGCCGGCGGTAACATGTCGGGCTCGGCGAACAACCTCATTTTTGATGTGCTTGCCAACTGCACGCTGGCCGGTGTGTACATTTACCCGGCAGCAGCAGGCAACGTAATTATTGAACTGCAGGACAACACGAACGCGGTGATTAACACCATGACGTATGTGGCTACTGCTGCCGATGTAAACAACCGCACGTATGTGGCGCTTAATTTCCCGCTCACACCGGCCACCGGTATGCAGCTGGTGCGCAACGCGGCTTCGGTACAGCTGTGGCGTAACAACGTGGGTGTAAACTATCCGTACACCCTGCCGGGTGTAATTGATATTACCACCAGCACGGCCGGAAACGGGTTCTACTATTTCTTCTACAACTGGCAGATTGTAACGCCTGGTCCGTACACCTATTCCTGGACCTCGGTACCGAGCGGCTTTACCGCCACCGGCGACTCTGCATTTGTTGCACCGACGGTAACCACACAGTACAATGTACTTGTAACCGATACTGTTACCGGTTGTTCGGCAACGTTCAGCACCACCATTAACATAGCAGGTGCCATTGTGCCGTTTATTACCGGTGATACCACGCTGTGCGCAGGTGATTCCACCATACTGGTTGCCGGCTTTACCGGCGGCGATGGCACTGCCACGTATGTGTGGAGCAACGGCCTCGGCACAAATGATTCCGTTTCGGTTACACCGGCGAATACCACAGCCTATACCGTAACTGCAACAGACGGCTGCGGATCGGTGGGTACAGCCACGGCAACGGTTATCGTAAGCACGGTTGCACCCGCAGCGGCGTTTAACTTTACGGTGAGCGGTCCGAATACATTTACGTTTACCGATGCGTCTACCGGTGCAACTACCTGGGCGTGGGATTTTGGTGATTCGCAAACCGCCACCACCCAAAACCCGACGGTAACCTACAGCACACCGGGAACCTACACCGTAACGCTGATTGTAACCAACGGCTGCGGCAGCGATACCATTACACAGGTGGTGCTTGCCGACGGCATTGCAGAAGCCAATACAACAAGCGGCATCAGCGTGTATCCGAACCCGGCAGCAGATCAGTTTAACGTGCTGTTAAAAAACAGCAGCACTGGAGCTGTATCAATTAAACTGTTTACCCTGCAGGGCAAAGTGCTGATGAACCAGCAGCTGAATAACGTGCAGGCTGGTACAGTGGTGCCGGTAAGCGTAACAGGCTACGCCCGGGGATTGTATATGTTGCAGGTGCAGACGGAGCGTGGGGTTGAGGTAATTAAGGTGAACATAAAGTAACATCTGAAACACAGTTATAGGTGCAAAAACGGGAGCGAAAAGCTCCCGTTTTTTTTGTAGCGGTGTGCTGTGTTTATCTGCGATGCATCGCTGTTGTACAATCAGGGCCTGCTGAAAAAGTAAAAACATGAGCATTAACAAGGGTTACGAAAGCTATTTTGTGAATAACGTGCACGCTTTTTTGCAACAGATATTCAAAAACCGAACATTTGCTCTTGAGCGATACGGTTCTGCTTTTCAAAAAAAAAAACAGAAAAAATGACCTGTTGTTCGATTTTATATATTAGCGTTTATTCCGAATATTAAGTGCTCCAAAATATGCTTTTGAATTGAAATAAGCGGGCTGTCAGTTCGAGTGCCGTGTGCGCGGGAAAGTGCAATGGCAGGTGTATCGAGAACGTGTGCAGGCTTCCCGGCGCACGTTCTCGATACATTTCTTACTGATGAAAAATCAGTAAGAAACACTCGAACTGACGACCCGCAAATCAACAAAACAGATTACAAAATTAATGGTGCCTTTTCAGTGTCATTTCTTCCTCAAGAACGTGATTGTATTTCAGCGGAGACTTTTTCAACAGACCCCAATTAACCTAAATTCATTGCAAAAACGATTTGTGCGTGGTTGCACCGGTTGCCGGGTGGTGTGAAAAAATCCGGTCAGTTAAACCGGCTGTTTCACCACCGCGGTTGAGTCTTTTAACGAATCTTTCCCGGCTTTGTCTTTCTTAATCATTGGCGTATTTATTTTTTTGCCAATCTCTTTCTTTTTGATGCCGAAAATGCGGTAGGCGAGCAGGGCGCCGGTGTTTTCCGTCTGTTTAATTACCATCGCATCGCTGATGATGGCTTCGTTGCTGGCATCTGAAACACGGTAGTGAATTTCTTTGTTCTTGCCGTTTGTTTTGAATTCGATTTCAATCAGCGGAGCGGTTGCATCTTCGGTCATTTCGATGTCGCACGCTTCAAAATCTTCGCTGATGGTTTTGAACTGCGGGTCGGTCATGTCGCCGCTGAATTTGACGCGGAATTCCACTTCCACTTCCGAGTAGGGCAGCAGCTGCGGGTACAGGCGGTACAGTTCACGTCCGTAATACGTGGCGCTGTCGCTGTGGTCCAGTTCGTCGTGTGCCATCGCCAGGCCTTCGTAACAGCGCGCAATCAGCAGTTTTTCGTAGTCCTTATCCAGTTCCTTGTCGCTCAGTACTTCGTGGAAATACTTCAGCGCTTCTTCCTCATCGCCTTCCTGCACCAGCAGTTTGGCAATCATGTAGCGGAAATATTTCTGCACCTTCGGCCGTTTGTCGGTTTCGAGGCGTTTTTTGTAATACGTAATAAAGTATTCGTTGCTGAAACCGCTGATGGCAAACCACACTTCGTCAAACGACAACAGGTTCTCTGACGAGAACAGTGTATAAATCACATCGGCACGTTCCGGGTTGTTGGCCAGCAGCGAGGCGATGTTCACTTTCAGCAGGTAAATGGTATAATCCAGCCGCAGTTTGGCAAGCCAGTTGAACGGATTCATCCACGTCCAGAACCCGTTTTTCTCAAACAGCAGTTCGCGTTCTTCGTGCAGTTTGTTCAGGTAATGATACAGGCCGATGGCGGTGTTGTATTGTTCTTCGCCCCAGGTGGTACCGATGTGCATTTCGGCAAACTCGTCGGCTTTGTTCAGGCGGTCCTGGCTTTCGGCCGTCAGCCCTTCGTAATGCTGCGCGCGCGCCAGCCCGATGCTGTGCCAGCCGAAACCGGGCGTAGAACCCTGTGCGGCAATCACTTTATCCAGCAACGTATCGGCTTTCGCCGGTTCGCCTTTGTAAATATTAATCATGCCCCGCATGTAATTAAATTCGCGGGTGCGTTTTTCCGTAAAGTCTTCACGCTGCTCGGCAATGCCATAAAATTCTTCGGCGGTTTTAAAATCGCCGCACACGTATTTGAAGTTTGCGAAGTTGTTGTTGGAGAAACCATTCCAGTCCTGCATCAGCTCATAATAATGCTGGGCCGAATCCACCTGGAAGTCGTATGCAAACAGGATGGCTTTGTAGTGGTAAATGCCGAAACGCTGCTGTTCCACAAAGTTGGGGAGAAAAATGCGCGTGTTCAGGTAATAATCCTGCCGGTATTTCATCGCCGCCGAATCGAGGCAGCGCAGGGCTGCTTCGTTGTTTGCTTTCACCGAGTTTTTGAGAAATGCAAAACGGCCTGAATCATACACGCGGTTGCGGTGATACAGCCAGGCCATGGTGTTGTAGGTTTCCACCGCAAACTCCATCTGCATGTTTTTCTCGCGCACGCGGCGCAGCACGTCCATGGCTTTGTCGGCCTGTTCGTTGTTCTGGTACGCCTGTTCAAGAAAGTACGCGATAAAACCGTAATCCTGCTGGTACTGATACACCTGGAAAAACTGGAACAGGTCGGAGGTGCGTGTGCGCAGCGGCCATTTGTAATCCTTCTCAATTTTGTTCATCGCTTTTTCAAGCGGAGCAATGGCACGTGCATAACCGTTGCGGTCGGAAGCGCGGAAATACATGTACGCCCCTTCGAGCATGTGCCCGGCGTAAAAATTGCTGTCGAGGCGGATAAATTCCTTTGCTTTCTCCCGCGCTTTTTCGCTCTGGAAATCAATGCCCTGCTTTTCACGGAGCATGCGGTCGCGCATGGTTTCCTGTGCCCCGGCAGCAACAGGCAGGAGCAATACAAACAATACGAACGGCAGCAGGCGTTTCATAGTTAACCGGCGATGCGGAGTTTAATTAAACGGTCGAGTTCACGTTCGGCAATCTGCCCGAGGGCCGTTTTGGCGGCTTCCTTGTTTTTGAAAATCAGGCGGTGATGCAGCACCACGTGCACGAGGTGTTTGATATCGTCTTCCACCACGTAATTGCGGCGGTTCACCAGCGCAAATGCGCGCAGGCACTTCAGGAAAATAATACCCGAACGCGTGGACGCACCGAGCTGGATATCCGGGTGGCGGCGCGTGCCCCACACAATGTTTTTAACGCCGCGGATGATTTCTTCGTGGATAAATACGTTTTCTGCTTCGGCCTGCATACCCGTGATGTCTTCGTAGGTAAGCACCTGGCTGATGGTTTTATCAATCGAATTGATCGTATTGTAATTCGTGTAAATGTCCATCTCCGCTTCTTCCGAAACGTAACCGAACGTTATCTTCATAAAGAAACGGTCGAGCTGCGCAGCGGGCAGGGGATAGGTGCCTTCCATCTCAATCGGGTTCTGCGTGGCAATGGTGAAAAACAGTTTGTCGAGCTGGTAGGTTTTTTCTCCGATCGAAATCTGGTTCTCCGCCATACACTCCAGCAGCGCGCTCTGCACTTTCGGCGAGGCACGGTTGATTTCGTCAGCCAGCAGGATGTTGGTGAACAGCGGTCCTTTTTTGAACACAAAATCTTTTTTGATGTCGTCAAAAATGTGCGAACCGATCAGGTCCATCGGCAGCAGGTCGGGCGTAAACTGGATGCGTTTGAAGTTGATATGTGTACCGCCATGCATGCCGCCCGCGATGGACTGCGCAAGAGCCTTGGCCATGGTGGTTTTGCCCGAGCCGGGATTGTCTTCGAGCAGGATGTGACCTTTGGCCAGCAGTGCGGTAATTACATACTGAACTTCGAGGTGTTTGCCCTTGATGATTTTACCGATGTTGTCGGTAAGCAAAGCCAGTTTGTTGATCGGTGCAGTGCCGGTGGCAGCGGAAGGCGTTGTTTCGTTAATCATATCACGTGATGTATTTGAATTCGGATCGGTTTTTAATCAGTTAAACAGTTTTCTTTTCATCTGCCGGCCGTTTCAGGAACCGGTTGGTGAGTGCAGTGTTCAGGAATTTGGCAATGCGTTTGTGCAGCGGATATCTTGCAAATGCTTTGGCCGTAAACGCCGGTGAGTAGCGGCTGATGGCCTCCAGCTCCTGCGTATCGGGCGGCATGTTCGTGTATTTTATTTTCAGGTAAATGCGCATGAAGTCTTCGAACCCGGATGCGTAGTTTTTATCCACTTTGTCGCGCGCATATTCCAGTGCCGTTTCGTTTTCATCACGCACCAGCCCGAGCTGGTTGTACGTAAACATCGAGAAACGGTACACCCAGTACGCACGGTCTTTCGGTGTTTTCGCATGAGCGGCTTTGCGTTTATACCAGAGGTAACACAGTGTCGGGAACAGGAAGAAAATAAACACGAGCAGTACCGCAAACCCGCCGATGCCCCACAGCAGCGTCCACCACGAGAAGGTGTCCGTGATTTTTTTCTGCTGTTCTTTTTCCGGTTTTTTCTTTTCCGGGATGGCTTTGATGCGCACCTCATCACCAATCACCGGCTGAATGGCCCGCATCACCTGTGCTTCGGCACTCATCTCCCGCACCGGGCGCGGCACGTTTTTCGAACCGTCGGCGTATGAAATTATCATCACCGAATCGCCGGCATGAATTTCCTTCAGCTTGCGTGGTCCTTTTTCGTCGCTCACTTTCGCGTTCACCACATCGAATTCAAACTGCTGTTCGTTTTCGAGGTTAAAATCGCGGTCGTAGAAAATGCCTTTTTTGAATTTCACCTGCAGCGATTTTTTCACCGTATCGGCATCGGCAGCGGCCACACCTTCGGCCATGAGCCACGCTTTGGGCGGCTGCAGCGGCGGAGTGCCGTCGGGCGCCGGACTTTCGCGGCTGTCGGTATTGCTTACCGTCATGTCGAAATCGAGCCAGCCGTATTCCGGGAAATACACCTGTATCCACGCGTGGCCCTGGTTGCTGTAAAACCAGTACCAGCCTTTGTTTTTGTCGGCGCGGTCTTCCGTTAAGAAACCAACGGTGAAACGCGTCGGTACGCCCAGCGCACGCAGCATAAACAGCGAGGCGCCGGCATAGTAGGTGCAGTAGCCGCGTTTTTCCTTGAACAGGAAGGTGCGCAGCATGCGGGCGTTGGCAATGTTCGGATCGTCTTTTTTGCCCACGTTCAGCGAATACACAAAGTTCGGTTCCCCGAATTCGTCTTTCGACAAAAAGTAATCGCGCACCGCAATAATTTTATCAATCGGCGTTTTGGCGTCTTTCGCAATTTCCTTCGCCAGGTCGGCAATGGAATCGAACAGCGGCCCTTTCGGATTCGTGGTGTAATAATCGAGCAGTTTCTTATCGAACCTGTTGTAGTTCTTCACCTCCCGCAGCACCTCGAAACGCTGTTCCTGGAATTTACGGATGTCTTTGTTGTCTGTATTATAAACGAAGTACGCGCTGTTCAGTTCCGAAATCCATGATTTGGTTTTCATGGCAAACGGAAACTCTTTGCGGAATTCTTCCTCCACGGTAATCGGCTGGCAGGAATAGGCGGTAGAAGGCGACGTAAAATCTTCCGTTGACATTTCCTTGTAATAAATGTCGCAGGTAACCGAACGCCGCAGCTTGTTGCCCATGCCTTTGCGGATCACCGACGTGTCGGTAAGTGTTTTAAACAGCGGAATACGGTTCGGTTTCGGATCAAACACATCGTCCATCGGCACTAATGAATCGCGTTCAAAACGTTCGTGTGCGGTATCGTAATAGGTGAGGTGATAACTTGTAAAATAAATCGGGTTCGGAAACGAATCCGGTCCGATGAAGTTGGGC
Organism: Chitinophaga pinensis; assembly: GCA_943372645.1. GTDB lineage: Bacteria > Bacteroidota > Bacteroidia > Palsa-965 > Palsa-965 > VBWE01. The sequence goes on from CALRZN010000013.1 coordinate 120,668, forward strand.
AGGTACGCGCAGAACAGCAGTTTTTTGCCGCCGCTGCCCTGGTTGTTTTTCATCTGCGCATAATCGCGCATGCTGTGTTTGCCGTCGTTCGGATTTTTTTTCAGCATGCCGTTCGTATCCACACCGCCACCCGCTGAATCACCTTTGGCGCCACCGAACTTTTCCTGCACCAGCCGTAATGACGGACGGAGGTATTCGCCCGTGGCGTAAAAACCGGCACTGATAAGGATAAGGAACAGTGCCAGCCTGCCGAGCATTCCGAAAATGCGCCGCGCTTTCAGTTCCAGCAGGTCGCGCAACGATTCGGCCATAAAAACCATGTACAGCAGGTACAGCAGCACAGGCATAATCATGCGGTACATCAGCAGCTGGAAAGCATCTACCGTTGTAAAATAGTCGGTATTGTCAGCGCGTATAACAATGGTAATGGCAAGCAGCACCACGGCAAATACAATGGGGAACCGTTTCCAGCGCGCCAGTAAAAAACCGATGAGTACGGCAAATGCAAGCGTAACCGCAAACAGTTTGTACCGCACTACAACAAAAAACATATCGAACTCGCCGGGAATCAGTTTAAGGCCCTCGTAAATGATCCAGAGTACAATGAGCAGAATCGGGTAGGTGATGAGAAAGCGTGCACGGTAATAATAAAGAATGTAGGAGGCGGTCATGCCCAGTCCGAAGCTGGCTTTCTGCCAGAAACTGCCGGCTGTGATGAGCGAACGCGATTCGTTGAAAAAACCGATGAACACATACATCAGCGCCACCGTGGGCAGCACCAGGAACAGCAGGTGCAGCAGCAGCAGGGGAAAGGTTCGTTTTTGCGCTACCTCGATACTCATACGTGCATGGCGTTTACATTCGACTTTTTCAGCAACTGTTCAATGGCTTTTTCGTTTTTCAGCAGGCGGCGGCGGAAGCCCGAAAGCAGCCAGCTGCGTTTTACACGGTCAAGCGATTCATTGGTATGCTGGAAAAACAGGTCTTTGAATTTAAAAATGCGGTGGTGGCGGAACACGTCCGAAACTTTAACGAGTACCAGCGTAACATTGGCCGGTAAATCCTGCAGCAGTTGTTCCACATCGGCCACCGGAATGAGCGAGGAAACCGCAACAAGTCCCGCATCCTTTTTTACCACGTAACTCCGCAGGTCGCGGTTCGTCTGCCAGTGCGCGGTACTGATGTGATACACCGGCACCTCTTTTTCGTCTACACTGAAATTGGTGGATGTTTCCTGGTCGGGAATAAAACGCACATCGAGCCCGGTAACGAGCAGCGATTCGTACAGGTTGCGCACGTGGTCTTTATAAAGGTTCAGCAACTCGCTGTCGAATTTTGCTTTGCGTCCCTCCGGGAAACCGTGGTAAAAACTGGCGTAGAGGTAAATGTGCGAAGCATACGGATCGGTTGTTTCCGGTATGCGCACCACGAGCTGCCGGGTGCGGGCGTATATTTTCCAGACTATGCGGCGCACATCGTCGCCCGGTTCAAAGTCTTTGTAATTGATGATTTCGCCTTCCACACGTTTGGGTGTGGGAATGCGGATTTCCTGTTCTTCGGTTTTGTTCGGATCGGCTTTTAAATCGAGCAGCGGTTTTTCGGGCGGCACCACGTACATGCTGCGTTCGGTCGGAATAAATCCCGGGAAGGCCACGAGGCGGAACATGTCCTGGAAAAAAAACTGCACTTCGGTAATGTGGTATTCGCGCCGGTCGCGCAAGGCAAGAAAACGCGAACCGGAAATGGCGCGGCGCCAGAATTTGTTTTTCTCGCGCACGTTATCGGTAAGCGGAATATCGGCAGTAACCGTACCATCACTGAATTTCATGCGTACACGGATGAGTCCGAGCAGGGGACGGAACAGCACCGGTACAGTTACTGTAGCGGCCACATTGCCGGCCACCGCCTGTTTGCCTTTCCCGAATTGCATGTCCATTTCCTCCATAACGCGGCGGGCCTGGATAAGAAACCAGATCCAGGTAAAAAGTGCAGTCATTATGCTGAAGGCAACCAGCAGAATGCCAAATGCAAGTAATACAATGCCCCAGTGGCGCAGTAAAAACTCGTATGCAGAAATGCGTTCGTCAAAACGACTGATATTTCCTTTGGTGTAATTGTCGGTGCGGATCACATACCAGCTCGCCATTGCAAACCCAATCAGTAGCACCAGCTGCCAGCGGATTACAAGAAAGTCGGAATAATAACGGATACGGCGGACTAACGTCATAAATTCAGCAGGGCGTACAGATCAACTTACAAGTTCCATATTTATTGCCACTCAAAGTTAGTAAAAATCCGATTTTACGGTTCTTTTAACAAACTTTACATTTGCCCACGATGCTGAACCGATTTGAACTTTTCCTGAACCGCAACACCCGCCGCAACGACCTGTTGTTTGTGCTGCTGCTTGCACTTACCGGAATCGTGTTAAGTTTTTACGTGCAGCACAAACCGCTCGGTGATTTCGGCAATTATTATTTCTCCGGCAAAATGGCCTTCACCGGGCAGGTGTGGGAAAAGGTGTATGATGTGTATGCGTTTAATTCCTGGATTAATGAACCGCAACTGTTTCTCGACCATACGTCCGTTCCGCCCCAAAGCATCCTGCTGTTTTATCCCTTGCAACTGTTTGCTGATCCGTACACCGCCAAACTCGTGTTTAATATTTTCGGTACACTGCTGTTTGCCTTTGCCTGCTGGCGTTTGCTGCGTTCGGGACTGATAAAACGCAGCGTGTTTTTTGTGATGTTGATTCCCGCACTGGTGCCGTTTTATTACAATGTTTTATTCGGACAAACGTACCTGCTGCTGGGTGCGCTGCTTGTTTTCACGGTGTTGCTTTACGAAAAACAACGTTGGCTTGCTGCTGCGGGATTACTTGCGATGGTTATTGCGTTTAAAATTACACCGGTAGTGCTGCTCGTTTATTTGCTCTGGAAAAAAGATTTCCGGTTTGCGGGCGCAACGGTTTTGTTTTCAGTGCTGCTGCTTGGTCTGACGGTGCCGTTTACCGGGGCGGATACGCTTGCACACTATTATAATGAAATCCTGCCGCGGATGCTGCAGGGGTATGTGAGCGATCCGTATTCCGAATCGTTTCATGGTTTTATCGTACTGCTGCGCAAACTGTTTTCGTTTGATGCCGTGCTCAACCCCGCGCCCGCAGCCGCACTCAGCGATGCGTGGATAACGTTGCTGAATAGTGTGTTTACACTCGTGGTGCTCGTGTGCTGCCTCATGCAGTTCCGCCGCGAAGCGGGACAAACGGGCCGCGCGTTTTTCCTGCTGCTGCTGTTTACCAATTTGTGTTCGGGGTACAATTCCAGTTATGCGTTGCTGTTATTTTTGCCGTTTCTGCCCGCGCCCGTTACGTGGAAAGACAAAGCGGCGTTGGTGCTGCTGGCGCTGGCTATGGTGCTGCCCCCGCGTTTATTTGAAAATCAGTTTGCGTTACTGGCACATTACAAACTGATTTTGTTTTTGGGTGTGCTGCTGTTGCAGTTACCGGGCCGCGATAAAACGTTCCGCTTCGCGGGAATAAATATCGTGCTGCCGGCGCTGTTCCTGCTTGCCGGGCTGATGCAGGTTTTGCAACAACGTAATCCCTTACCGGTTACGTATTATAACGCAGCACAACTGCCGGAGCATTTTGTCCTCGATTATAACATCACGCCGGGAAAACTGAATTATACGTTTTGGGGCTACGCCGGGAAAAATACGGGCAGCATTGTTATTCCCGAAGTGCCGTACACCTGGGACAAACGCACCAACGACCTGCAGGAACTGCCCGGGCACTGGCAGGTGCGCAACTGCATCCGCATGAACGGGCAGGTGATTTTTCTGAGCGATTACAAACGCGGGGTTGGATTGTATAACGTATTTTGTATGCCGGAAAATGCATTTGATGCGTTACTGAACGATAACAAAGACCGTGATTGAAATAACTGCAATGAATATCGCACCCGTAAACGTTTATCCGGCGGTCGCAAAACAAGTTCGCAGCATGGTGTCCTTCGTGCATGCCTTTGTGATCTTTGTGGTTAAATGCCGTGCAGTAATTTGCGCGCGTTTGTTTTTCGTATTGCTGCTGGTTGTATTTCAATGCAGTTGCACACCCGAACAACCCCGTGACCGCATCACGCTCAAGTGGCACAAAGCCTATCCCGGCGAAACCTGGAGCGATGTAAAAACAGGCATGCGCTGGTCGTTTTCGTTTCTAGGTGCCGCACTGCCGCCCGGCGCATCCGACAGCAGTTTCAAACGCACCGACAGCACAACCGTTGAGTTGCATCTCGGCGGACTCGGTTTTTCACCGCAGGCCCTCGAAGCCTTGCAAACCATCTGCGACAGCATCAAACGCACCGAAAGTTACAGTGTGAACGGACATGTTGACCTTTCGCGTTTCCTGGTGCTGACCTTACATTCATCGTGGCATTATTACCGCATTACCGGTGCAGCACCTGATCTGCATGCGTTTATGAAAACGTATGACATGACGAAAGCGCAGGAGTTTGGGGTAACCAACTCGTGTGTGGCATCACATCACCGCATCATCCGGATGAACGAAACCGGCAACATCCTGAAAACCGCATTCATCGCCGTGGAAGGGGAGGGTTCGCTCCTGGATTCCACATTTAAAACAGAAGCGTTTGAAGTGATGGATTTTATGCCGAACGGGCAGCTGCGTTTTGCCGTGTACGACCGCGATGCGAAACTGCTGGCAGGCAGTCCGGCGAAATTCGGCAAGGCGGGCAAACCCTCCAAATGCCTGTGGTGCCACGAGATTGCCATTTCGCCCCTGTTTTTTGAAAACCGGGAAGTGCCGGGCATGCTTACCAACGCGGAATTTGAAACCAAACGTAAAAACGCGCAGCAGCAACTGGATGCGTACCGCAAAACAGTACAATCGGAAATTGATTTTACACGCACCCAGGAACACACGAAAAGCGAACTGCTGTACATCGGTTTTATGGAACCATCGCTGCTGCGTTTAAGCAGCGAACGGAACTTAGACAGCCTGACCGTGCAAAAGCAGTTTACATTCCTGAAGCCGCATATTTATGAAGAGTTTCCGTTTCTCGGCAAATTGTATTACCGTTATTATACCGACAGCCTCACCACGCCTGAACCGCCCGCGGTGCCGCTTTCAGTGCGTGAACCGCTGGCCGGGGAGCCGGATTTTTTCAGGAAGTGAGTTGGATGTAGTATGGCAATGAATGAACATGTTAAATCGCTGAAGCGATCATTGGAAAATTTTAACCACAACGGTCACAATGGGATGCACAAAGACCACCATGTGTTTCATGCTCCCTTTGTGGCCTTTGTACCGCACTTTGTGGGTGGGTTGGAATGTGGGGAGGACTTTGTGGTTAAAGTAAAGTAACTTAGTTCCACAAGCAATCTTCCGTATCTTCGCATCATGAAACAGATCGGTCTTACCCGCTTTCATAAAATAAAAAAGAGATGTAACTTTAGCGTATTAAATACCACCTCATGACAAAAGCTGCTCTGAAAGCACAGATCGAACTTGCAATCCAGAAAACAGAAAGCCAGGAGTTGCTGGAACTTGTATATAGTATCTTGCGTGGCGGGGATACAGCGGAAGGGAAACACATTAGCAGGAAACAATATAATAAGGAGTTAAAAGCAGCAATTGAACAAGGAAAAAACGGGCAATATAGCACCGTTGAAACAATTGAGAAAAAGTTTTCATATTAATGAAGTAATAGCGACTCTGCGTTACTCTGCGCATAACTTTGCGCGACTCTGCGGTTAAAGAAAAAGCATACAAATCCACAATCAATCTTCCGTATCTTTACCCCATGAAACAGATCGGTCTTACCGGCGGTATCGGTTGCGGCAAAAGTTATGTTGCAAAACTGTTCCGTGAACTGGGCATTCCCGTATACGAAGCCGATTCGGCTGCGCGCCGCCTGCAGGAATACGATGTGCATTTGATTGCGGCCATGAAAAACCTCTTCGGTTCCGAAGCCTATCTCGAAAACGGGAAACTGAACAGCAAAGCCATCGGCGCGCAGGTGTTTGCCGATGCGGAGAAAATGAAACAATTAAATGCATTGGTGCATCCGGCTGTGAAAACCGATTTCCGCAACTGGATCAATGCACAGCACAACGTGCCCTTCATCCTGAAAGAAGCCGCCATATTATTTGAAAGCGGAACAAACGAAGGACTGGATGCGGTAATCGTAGTTACAGCTCCCGAAGATTTACGCATACGCCGGGTAATGGAACGCGATAACATTGCCGCCGCCGATGTGCAGAAACGCATGGCCGCCCAGTGGCCCGAAGCCGAAAAAATAAAACGCGCCACGTTTGTTATTCATAACGATGAGCAGCAACTGCTGCTGCCGCAGGTGCTGACTGTGCTGGACAACCTCAGATAATCGAACATCAGTATAAACAATAAGGCCGGTTTAAATGAATAAACCGGCCTCATCATTTCGTTTATTGCAGCGCTGTCAGTTAAAAACAGATGCGAGCATTTTTTCAAACAGCTTACCAACAAGTAGTACCGGTGTTTCTTTTTCATTGGCTGCATTAACAATTCCCATAATCAACAGGATCAGCATAAAAATCCAGAACAGCGGAGCCAGGAAAGCAAGCGGCCATATTATCAGCGCAAGAATCATAATGCTGATACCACCTGCAAAACCGAAAATAAGCATACCGAGCGCCTGGCGCAGGTGATATGCACCGAGCCGGGTTTTGTTGCTGCTGTGCATCACAATGGCAACAATAAAACCGATGAGTGTACAGTAACTCAGGATGGCGATTAATTTTCCGTTGTCGGCCGGCGGCTGTTGCGGCGGCGGCCCTTGCTGATAGTTTGGTTGTTGTTGCATAGTATATCGTTTTTTGTAAATGTAGAAAAAACTAAATACATCCGGATGCAACTAAATTCCTGCGGTTTTAATATCTTGGCTGCCGTAATCAATCAACTTAACATTATCATGGAAAATCAACCGCCTTTTTACGATCCGAATAATCCGAACAATCCGCAGCAGCAGCAGCCCAATTACCAGCAGCAGCAGCAGCCCAATTACGGGCAGCAGAACTATACCAATCCGCCTTACGGCGGGCAGATGCCTCCGCAGTCGCCGTTTGGCGGACAAATGGACCTGCCCAATGCCACAGCCATCCTGGTACTCGGTATCTGTTCCATTGTAGGTTGTTTCTGCTATGGTATTCCCGGTCTGATCTGCGGTATCATTGCGCTCATCATGGGTGGCAAAGCCATGCGCGAATACGAAGCCAATCCGAACATGTACACCACTTCGTCGTTCAACAACGCGAAAGCGGGCCGCATCTGCGGGATCATCGGAACCATTCTTTCGATCCTGTACTTTGTGTTCCTGATCATTTATATCATTGCAGTGGGTTCAATTATCGGTATGGGCAGCAGCCATTGGTATTAACCAATAATCACTGTTCAGATGAGTTCATGGCTGCAGCAGCTTGAAACGCACCTGTATTCCTGTCCGATAAAAGAATTCACCGGGATGGATTGTCCCGGATGCGGATTCCAGCGATCAGGAATTGCACTTCTGCGTGGCGAGCTGCTGCACAGCCTGCAACTTTTTCCGGCACTTATTCCGTTCCTGTTTACCTGGCTGCTGCTGATCGCACACCTCATTTTTAAATTCAAAAAAGGGGCGTACTACGTACGTGTGTCGTTTATCACCACAGCCGTTCTTGTTTTCGGGAATTTTTTCATCAAAATGATCATCCATTTTCAGCACCTTCCTTAACTCATGGGGGAATCCGCTTCCAATACGCGCAGGCCTTTGCCGAATGCGTTCGCTGTTTTACTGCTGGGCCTTTTTTCGCTCCTGCTCAGTGTTGTTTATGGTGTTCCGGGATTTCTCTGTGGCGTAATAGCCCTGGTGCTTTCCCGCGCCGGTAAACGCCTCCGCCGCCAGTCGCCCGACAGTTACACCGCCGGTTCGTGGCGGCTCATTGTTACCGGACGCGTGCTGGCCACGCTCGGGCTGATTATCTCGCTGCTCGTAATGGCTGTTATGGCTGTAATGATTTATGTGCTCCAGGTGGAATGGGAGCCGTTTAATTTCTAAATAAATATTATATTTCGTTACACTAACCAAACAACACACGACAATGGAACAGGGAAATTACAATAACCCGAACCCGGGACAACACTACGGGCAGGGCAATCCGCAACAGCAATTCCAGCAAGGCTACAACATGCAGGTTGATCTGCCGAATGCAACAACAGTGCTGGTGCTTGGTATCATTTCCATTGTGTTTTGTGCGGGAATCATAGGGCTGGTTCTTTCTATTATCGCACTTAATATGGCCTCCACTTCAAAACAGGAATATGCTTCCAATCCCGGACGCTACACCGCTTCTTCACTTTCAAAAGTAAATAGCGGACGCATCTGCGCAATTATAAGTTTATGCCTTCTCGGGGTGCTCTTACTCATTTTGCTGCTCGTATTAATGGCCGGCATGTAAACAACTTGCAGATAAACATTGCCCGTTCGTCCCGACATTCCGGGACGAACGTCGTTATAAGTGAACCCGGATCGGATTTTACCCGTACTTAGCGGAAAGATGGAATACTTTTTGAAAAGCCGGGATGATAATTTCTGACAGGCATTTTAAACCATTTCAAAACACGGAAGTCCAATCAGCAAAACCAACCAATCATGAAAAAAATAGTCCTTTCAATAAGTATCTGCCTCGCCGGGATGATGCCCGCGTTTGCGCAGAGCGATTCCAAAGCGGAATCCGACTCACTCGGGTTGCCGGGCGATAACCTCGATTTATACGGGGTGCTCGAATTATTCAAAAATGCGGAAAGCATCGAAGCATTTGAAAAAGCGCTGAACGAAGAAAACAGCCAGGTAAATAACCTCGATCTGAATGGCGACGGCGATATTGATTACATCCGCGTAATTGACCAGACCGACAGCGGCGCGCACGCCATCACACTGCAGGTGCCGGTAAGTGCTACCGAAACACAGGATGTGGCCGCCATCGAAATTGAGAAAACCGGCGACAATGAAGCACATCTGCAGATTGTAGGTGATGAAGACATTTACGGTACGGATTACATCGTAGAACCGAAAGATGAAAAAACAAGTACCAACGATTTGCGTGATGAAGATCCGTATGCGTTTGACAACATGTCGCGCAGCAAAATCATTATTGTAAACGTGTGGGGCTGGGCGCCGGTGCGTTACATCTACGGACCGCGTTACGTGGTATGGGTTTCGCCGTGGCGCTGGGCCTATTACCCGACTTACTGGCATCCGTGGCACCCGGTAGCATGGCGCGTGCATCATGCCCGTGTGGTGCGTTACCGCGCACATTGCCATCGCGTTCATGTTCACCGTGTTCATGTTGCACACCGTGTATATCACCGCCACCATGTGGCAGGTCCGTATCGCCAGGGACGCGCCCCGGCACACTATAACGGACGCCAACCCAACAACGGCCGTGCACACGACGGCAAAGCACAACACCAGCAGCATGGCAAACAGCCGAATAATGCCAAAGCCAAACAGAATGGCGGCAAAAATAAACCGGCAGCTGGCCCGCGCGGCGGCGGAGGCAAAGGAGGCGGAAAAGGCGGCCGCCGCTAACCGACAGAAAAAAAATTGCAGAAACGCTTTCCGGAAACGGGAAGCGTTTTTTTTATGACTTGCTTTTACCGAGGTATTCGGATGCGATCAGTTGTCCTTCGTGATTACGAAAATCACTTTGCTGTATGCCTTCGCTGGTAAACCCGGCTTTAACAGCCACCGCGCGGCTTCCGGGGTTCGATGCATTTACGCGGATGATGAGTTTATTAAAACCGAGTTCTTTAAAACAGCTGCCGGCCACTTCGCGCAGCGCCGCAGTAATAATGCCTTTGCCTTCCGATGCTGCATCAATAAAATAAGCCAGTTCGCCTTTCGGTACAGAATCGTCAATGGTGCGTATGCTGATATAACCAAGCAGTTCGCCTGTTGCATTCCTTTCAATAACAAACGGAAAATACCGGCGCCTGAAAAATTCAGCACGTTTGCGGTACACAAAAAGCCAGGTTTTAAACGGACCGGTAAGTGTGCGGCACATCATGGGGAAATACGGCTGCAGGCGTTCGCGGTTACCGGTGATGAGCTGCAGAAACGCCCTGCTGTCGCGCTGCTCCATAATACGGATGCTGCAACCGGCAAGCGGATCTGCTGCGTTGTGCTGCATCGTTTAAAACCGCCAGCCCAATTGCAACTGGACGCCGCCTTTTTTGCCTATCGGCTGGTTATCAATTATACTGCTGAAATTTAATCCGGCCATGAGTCCTTTTTTTCCTTCATAGCGGGAGCCTATCTGCCAGTATCCCCACTCATTGGTTTGTGCAAAGGCAAGACCACCGCCTGCCGTTAGTTTGAACCGTTTCGGGAAAAACAGCGCTGTGCCGCCCCAGTAAAAACCGGTGCCGTCGTCAGACCCGCCAAACCCGAGGTTGATATCTGCCGAAAACCAGCGGATATTTTTGGGCGAAAAACGACAGTCGTATTGCAATGCTGCGGTCATCTGTCCGCCTATGGGAAGCGATAACATGCTGCGGCGGATGCGGGGAAGGCTGTCGGCTGCAACAGTAGCTGAATCGGACTGTCCGAAAGCCGCTGTGGCGAAGGGCAGGAATAAAGTCAGAAATAAAAAGCGGATCGTCATAAGTAAGCGGCTCAAATATAGGATGTTTCCGATTTATCGCCATAGAAACAGGTTGAAATGCAATAAACAGGGCAGGCAGCCGTTTATGTGTGGCAAAACACTAAATTTGTAAGGATGAATCGGAGTAAAAAACGCTTTCTAAGTATCGGATTTTCATTGCTGCTGCCCGCGGCGCTCAGCGCACAGATCGGGGGCTCGGCTGTTTTTGCATCACTCGACCTGCCGCTTTCGGCGCGCGTGGCTTCGCTCGGCGGAAAAGTAGTGAGCGTAGCGGATAATGATATCAACCTCGCGTTCTGGAATCCCTCGCTGCTGAATCAGAACACGAGCAACCAGCTTGCCCTCAGTTTTGTGGATTACCTCGCCGATCTGAAATACGGTTATGCCGGTTATGCTTATCATGTCAGTCCGAAAGTGGGAACGTTCTCCGCATTTGTTACCCGTGTGGATTACGGCAAGTTTAAAGAAACCGATTATACCGGCGATGTGATTGGCGAGTTTACCGCTTCCGAAAACATTTTTAATGTCGGTTATTCCCGCGCTATTGACAGCCTGTTTACCATCGGTGCAACAACCAAACTGATATTTGCCAATTATTACCGCTACAACGCCAGCGGAATTGCATTCGACCTGGCAGCGAATTACAACAAACCCAGCAAAAACTTTTCGGCATCGGTTGTGCTCCGCAACATGGGCCGGATGATGCGTACGTTTTACGGACACAAGGAAAAACTGCCGTTTGAAATTGAAGCGGGCATGAGTTACAAACCCAAACACATGCCGTTCCGTTTCACACTTACGTTACAGCACCTGCAGCAGTGGGACCTTACCTACAGCGACCCGAACAACCCGGTGCAATTGGTCGATCCGTTAACCGGCGATTCCATCAAGGTGAGCAAATTCAAAACATTTGGTGATAAACTGATGCGGCACGCGGTGCTGGGCGGCGAACTGCTGCTCACCAAAAACTTCAACCTGCGTATCGGTTACAATTACATGCGCCGTAAAGAACTGCTGATAGATACCCGCCCCGGCATGCTCGGTTTTTCATTCGGTGTGGGCCTGCGCATTTACAAATTCCATTTCAGCTACGCACGCTCGTCCTATCACATGGCCGGTGGTACCAATACGTTTACGCTGGCCACCAACATCAGCGATTTTCATAAAAAGAAATAGGCGTTACCATGAGCAAAGGCAATGAGTTTACGCTGAAAGAAGCCATTGATCAGTTGCTGCAGACCTACAAACTGGACGGCAAACTGAATGAAGTAAAACTCATGAACAGCTGGGAACAGATTATGGGACCGGCCATTCAGAAATATACGCGTAACCTCTATATCAATTCACGGGTATTGTATGTTGAACTGTCTTCCGCCCCGCTGCGCGAAGAACTCAGCTACGGCCGTTCCAAAATTGTGAAGATGCTGAATGAAGCGGTGGGCGCCTCGGTGATTGATGATGTGGTGTTGCGGTAATAAGATCTTTGTAAATCCCCAGGTGATATTGAAGACATACGTCAGTTCGAGCGTCAGTCGAGAACAGTGATGTAAGATCGTATAAACCTGTTCTCGACTGACGAACTGACGGTAAATCCTTTTTTCACAGTAACAAAAAAACAGCCGGCCGTTTGTGCAGCTGCACGGTTTCTTTTTTCCAGCGTGCGATGGTTTGTGTGCGGATGTATTCTTCCGGTGCGGTAATATCACAGGCAATACACAGGCGGGTCTGGTTATCGCAGGTTTTCAGCAGGTCTTCGAGTAACTGGCCGTTGCGGAACGGCGTTTCGATAAACAACTGTGTTTGATTTTTCTGCTGCGCATCGCGCTCCATGCTTTTTATTTTCTGTGTGCGCTCTTGTTTGTCAATGGGCAGGTAACCGTGAAAAACAAAACTCTGTCCGTTGAGTCCCGAAGCCATTAATGCGAGCAGGAGGGAAGACGGGCCGGTAAGCGGCACCACGCGTATGTTTTTCTCATGTGCAATCCGCACAATATCAGCACCGGGATCGGCCACACCGGGGCAACCGGCTTCCGAAAGCAGTCCGGCATTTTCACCCTGCACCACACGCTCGAGGTAAGCGGCGTATGTTGCCGGTTCACTGTGTTTGCCCATCGGGCGGATATCGAGTTCCTGGATGGGTTTCGGAAAACCCGTTTTGCGGAGGTAACGCCGCGCCGACCGTTCTTCTTCGGCAATGAAATAATTAAGTGAGTGGATAATGTCGATAACTGCACGCGGTATAACCGCTTCCGGTGGAAGTTCTTCTCCGAGTGTAACCGGAATGAGGTATAAAATGCCGCTCATACTATTCAGAGTTTTGCTGCAAGCACTTCACATGCTTTGTTTACCAGCTGAAATACATTTTCGAAACCATCTGGTCCGCCGAAGTACGGATCGGGTACTGCCCGGTTTTCATTGGGCCATAAATTATTCAGCAGGAAGTCCACTTTCGCCAGGTGTGCCGCGTTATCCGTTTGCACCGTTACATGCTGGTAGTTGGATGCATCCATAATATAGATACGATCAAAAGCCTCGAAATCAGCAGGTTTGAACTGCCTCGCGCGCAGCATGGTAAGGTCAACGGCGTGTGCGCCTGCATTTTTTATGGTGCGTTCATCCGGCTGTTCACCCACATGATAGTCGGAGGTGCCGGCCGAATCTACTTCGATGTGATTTTTACCCTGCAGCTGCAGGTGATGACGAAGTAACCCTTCGGCAAGCGGAGAGCGGCAGATATTGCCGAGGCAAACCATCAGTACGCGTTGTTTCATAGCAGCTTCAAAAATAGGTATTCCTGTTGAAAACCGCTTTGTAAATAATCGCCGGTCCGTGAGCGGTTTCTTTAGGTACCTCCGTATAACAGATCAAAATCTTTCTATTTTTACAAAACCGTAACCTGACCTTATGCCTGACCGATCTGCCTTCAATCAAAGCAGGAATAAATACCTGTTCGTTATCCGGATGTGCTTTGTTTTAGGCAGTATGCTGTTTCTTTTCAGCAATACACAGGCGCAAAATTTCGATTATGTTACTTACGGACTGAAAGAAGGACTATCACAAACCGAAGTTACTGCCCTCATCCAGGACAGCCGCGGTTATTTGTGGGTAGGTACAGCGGGCGGCGGCGTATGTAAATTTGACGGAATCGATTTTGAAGAATTTGATGAAAGCCACGGCCTCGGCGGAAACATTGTGCAATGCCTTGCAGAAGACAACCTCGGAAACATCTGGGTGGGTACAACGTTCGGCGGCATCACACGGCTTGACGGAAAAAATGCAACGCGCTTTGATGGCAGCCAGGGACTGCCTTCCAACGGCGTGCAATCACTCGCATCATTTAAAAACGAAGTGTGGATCGGTACCGAGCGCGGGCTTATAACCTGGAATACCGCCACCGAAAAAATGACCCGTATTAAATCAATGCCCTATAATATATCGGCATTGCATGCGGGCAACAACACGGTGTGGGCCGGCAGCGAAGGCAAGGTGTACCGCATGACCGAAAAAATTCCGGTTCAGCTCGATCTGCCTTTTACCGCCAGTTCACGGGTCATCAATGCGATTGCAGACGACGGCAAAGGACTGCTGTACATTGCAACTTCGGAAGGGCTGTTTACCTGGAATATTTCTGCCGGTGCAAATGTAACTACAGCGGTTACCGATCAGCTGGCCGGTAAAGATGTACACTGCGTTATGTCATCTGCCGACGGCGATATCTGGGTTTCGCTGAAAGAAGAAAAATTGCTGAAGTATAAAACAGACGGTACTGTAACGGACTATACGCCGCACACCGCCACTGACGATTACCACGTAACCGCATTGCTCCGCGATAACAGCGGGCTGGTATGGTTCGGAACGAAAACATCGGGCCTCATCAAATTCCGAAGCGAAGCCTTCAATTATTTTCCCGATCAGCTGGGCCTGCAGCGCAACGATATTTATCATTTTGCAGAAGATGGTTCAGGCAAAATTTATATAGCAACTGCGCGCGAAGGCGTGTTCTGTTACGATGGTATTACCGCACGCCCGTTATTTACCAACCTCGACCGGGTTACCTGCCTGCTGTATGATAAAAAGAAGCGCCTCTGGATCGCGCACGGCCAGGGACTTGCACTGTCGGCCAACGGTACTTCCATTACCCAACGTTTTCTCGACGGCATCCGGGTACGCTGGGTTACCGAAGACCGCAAAGGAAACATCTGGATCGGTACCTGGGAAAAAGGCCTTTACAAATATGATGGTACCACGCTCCGTAATTTCACAACGGCGGATGGCCTGCCGATGAATTACGTGCATGCGATTAAAGAAGACAGCAAGGGAATTATCTGGATCGGAACCGGGAGCGGCCTTACCCGCTACGATGGCAATACTTTTGTTACTTATAATAAAGAACTGTGCAACACGTATGTCGGTTCCATCACCGAAGACCGTTACGGCGCAATCTGGTTCAATACCGATAAATGCGTGATGCGTTATGACGGCAAGGTTTTCACATCATACGATCAGAAAGACGGGCTGCGTTCAAACACCATTTACCTCATCCAGTTTGACCAGGATGGTGATCTCTGGGTTGGAACAAACAAAGGTGTTGACCGCCTGAAAACCGACAGCAAGGGACGCATCGTGGCAATCAAAAATTATGGCCTGAATGAAGGTTTCCGGGGCATCGAATGCAATTCACGCGCGGCCATGTGCGACCATACCGGCCGGCTCTGGTTTGGTACGGTGGAAGGAGCAATCCGTTACAACAAAGAAAAAGACAAGGCCAGCAAAAGCGAATCGGTTGTGCATATAACAGATATCCGCCTTTTCCTGGAACCCACCAACTGGCTGTGGAAAGGCGTACGCGAAACAGGCTGGTTTCATTTACCGGACAGCATCAGCCTGCCGCACGATCAGAATCACCTCACGTTTTATTTCCGCGGCGTTGATCTTGCCAGCCCGAAAAACGTAAGTTATAAATTCATGCTCAGCGGTTTCGATTCCTCCTGGTCGCCGCTGGTTCAGAAAAACGACATTACGTATGCCAACCTGCCACCGGGCGTTTATAGATTCCTGGTGAAATCAGTTACCAACGATGGAATTTGGAATGACGTTCCTGCATCATCGTGTTCGGTCCGCATTCTCGCTGCCCCGGTTCCGTTTTATTCAAGCAACTGGTTTATCCTGCTGCTTTTTGTTATTGCAGTGGGCGCCGTTTACCTGCTGATCACCGTTCGCACACGGCGCATCCGCATTCAGAAGGAAGAACTGGAAACACTGGTGCAGAAACGTACGCAGGAAATCTCGAAACAGAACGAAGAGAAAACGGTAATGCTGAAAGAGATTCATCACCGCGTAAAAAACAACCTGCAGATTATTTCGAGCCTGCTCAACCTGCAATCGGAATCCATCGAAGATCCGAAAGTGCTCAACCTGTTCGACGAATGCCGTCACCGCATCAGTTCCATGGCGCTCATACACGAGAAAATGTACCAGAGCAAAAACCTCGTAAACATCAATGTGCGCGAATACATCAGCGACCTGATTACTTCGCTGATTGATGTGTATGACCTGGATAAGAAAATAAAACTCCGCACCGAAATAGAAGATCATGCGTTCAGTATCGACACGCTGGTACCGATCGGGCTCATTCTCAGCGAAACGATTTCGAACGCCATGAAATATGCATTCGCCGGAAGAGCGGAAGGAACGCTGTTTATTTCACTGCGCAAAACATCCAATTTCTTTTTCGAACTCACCATTTCCGACAACGGGGTAGGTATGCCGCATAACATGGATGTGAAATCGGCAAAAACACTCGGACTGCAGCTCATCCACCTGCTGGCCGAACAGGTGGACGGCCGCATCGTGCTCGAACCGGCCGACGGTACGCGCTGGGTACTCGTATTCAAAAATGCGTCGGAGTAGTATTTCCTTTATACCGTAAGAGGCATAAACTAAAAAGTCCCGCTACACGAGAGTTGTAACGGGACTTTTTAGTTGTACTGTTGTTTTGGGTCTTACTGAATGCTGAGCTTTTTCTCCAGCTCGTCAATATAGGCTTTGAAACGTTTGTCGGTATCCATCAGGTTGTTTACCGTGCGGCAGGCGTGGAGCACAGTGGCGTGGTCTTTACCGCCGCAGTGCATACCAATGGTTGCCAGTGATGATTTGGTCATGTTTTTAGCAAAGAACATGGCAATCTGGCGGGCCTGCACCACTTCGCGTTTGCGTGTTTTTGATTTGAGCAGTTCAATCGGCAGGTCGAAGTAATCACAAACCACTTTCTGGATGTAGTCAATGGAAACTTCGCGCGCGGTGTTTTTCACAAACTTGTCAATCATCTGCTTGGCAAGATCAAGCGTGATTGATTTTTTGTTCAGTGAAGCCTGCGCAAGCAGTGAAATGTATGCGCCTTCGAGTTCACGCACGTTGGTGGTGATGCTGTAGGCCAGGTATTCAATTACTTCGCGCGGCAGTTCGATACCGTCGATGTATAATTTCTTTTCAAGAATAGCAATGCGGGTTTCCAGTCCCGGTGTCTGCAGATCAGCTGAAAGTCCCCATTTGAAACGGGAGAGCAGGCGCTGTTCCATGCCCTGCATTTCTACCGGCGGTTTGTCAGCGGTAAGTACCAGCTGTTTGCCGGTCTGGTGCAGGTGATTGAAGATGTGGAAAAACACATCCTGTGTTTTGTCTTTGCCTGCAAAGAACTGCACATCGTCAATAATCAGCACATCGATCATCTGGTAAAAATGAACGAAGTCGTTCTGGTTATTGTTTTTTACCGCATCAATAAACTGGTGTGTGAATTTTTCAGACGAAACATACAATACCGTTTTCCCCGGGTAGTTCCGTTTAATTTCCAGTCCGATGGCGTGGGCAAGGTGTGTTTTGCCGAGACCGACACCACCATATATAAGGAGCGGATTGAAAGCAGTTCCACCCGGCTTGTTCGCTACTGCATAACCTGCAGAGCGTGCAAGGCGGTTGCAATCACCTTCTACGAAATTCTCGAAGGAATAATTCGGATTCAGTTGCGATTCCACATTCACCTTTTTCAGGCCGGGAATAATGAACGGATTCCGTATGGTGTTTTTATTCAGATCAATCGGCATGGAAACCGACGGATTTTTTACATCGCGTTTGTTGGTGGTCGGAATTTTTACGGTGTATGGTTTTGTATTGCTGTATGCATTCTCCATGATAATGGAATACTCCAGTTTACCTTCCGCGCCCAGTTCTTTTTTGATGGTTTTCTTAAGCAGTACGATGTAATGTTCTTCAAGCCATTCATAAAAGAACTGACTGGGAACCTGGATCGTGAGAATGTTACCTGCAAGTTTTACCGGCTTAATCGGCTCAAACCATGTTTTAAAACTTTGCGATGGTACATTATCCCTGATGATACTCAGACAATTTTCCCAGACTTTCTCGTGGTTCTTATCCATTCGGTTGTTACTCCTGTGATCTATATATTGTGTGTGTTGTTCGGTAATTTCTTCGAGTCCCAAAAATATCAATTCCCTTTTAGGTGGCTCACCTTTTCAACAAAAAAAATATTAAAAATATTTTCTCAAACGCTTGACTTTTTGCTCACTCTTACAGTGTGGCCGTTCACGCTTGTTTTTTTTCTTTTTTTATCCACATAAATGGTTATTTTACCCAGCCGTATTCCTGCCCACCCCGCCTGTGCAATATGTACTTCTTTCGACTCCCGGTTCTGCATTATGACCGTTTTATCGAGAAAAGAGTGTGTATGTCCGCCGATAATCAGGTCAATTCCGCGTGATTTTCGTGCAAGAACGATGTCACTTATTTTATCGGGCATGTTGTCGTATTTATATCCGAGGTGCGAAAGACAGATCACTACGTCGCACTTTTTCTGATCTTTCAGCAGCTTCACCATCTCGGCCGCTTTTTCAATAGGGTCGATATACTGTGTTTTTCCATACAGCTTTTTATCGACCAGTCCGCTCAGTTCGATTCCGAGTCCGAACACACCGATGTGTACCCCGCCTTTTTCAAAAATTTTATATGGCACGGTTTTACCTTCCATCGCAGTTCCTGTAAAATCATAATTGCAGTTGATGAGCGGGAAGGTGGCATGCTGCATTTGTTTTGAAAGATTATCGAGCCCGGCATCAAAATCGTGGTTGCCGACAGTTGATGCATCATACCCCATTTTGCTCATCAGTTTCATTTCGAGTTCACCACTATACATATTAAAGTAAGGTGTGCCCTGGAAAATATCACCGGCATCGAGCAGCAGTACATGTTCTTCTTCCTGCCTGATTTTCTGAATGAGCGAAGCGCGGCGTTCAACACCACCCAGGCCGGGGTATTTCGGATCGTTGTCCGGGAACGGTTCAATATGGCTGTGCACATCGTTGGTGTGCAGGATCACAATTTTAACCGGGCCTTTTTTGTTCGGCGACGCTTTGCGCGTAAACCCAAGCGCAAGCAATGCGCCTGCACCGGAAAGTACTTTCAGAAAAGTGCGTCTATTTTGATTCATAATAAATACGACCGTCGAGTGCTGCTGTAATTTTTTTTCCTTTTGCGTTTTCGTTGCGGCAATGATCAATAAGTGCGTCGCGTATGCGGATACCCGTGGTTTTAACTGAAACGGGATTCGCAAAGAAAGACATCTTATCACCGCCACCGGATAAATAATCGGATGTGGCAACGAAATAATTTTTTGTTTTGTCAAACGGCTGCCCGTTAAAAGTAACATTTACCGGCACCTGGCCTTTGATGCCCATTTTCAGACCTGCAACCGGCAACCCGCCTGAAGCAACGATGTAACTCAGCAGGTCGCGCATTTTATCGCCGGTAATTTCAACAACAACAATTTCGTTGTCGAACGGCATCAGTTCAAAAATTTTACCGCGTGTAATATCGCCTTTGGGGAGCGAGGTGCGCAGCCCGCCGTTGTTCAGCAGGCAGAGGTCTGTTTTTATCCCGGCTTTCAGCGATGCGTTATAAACAACATCGGCCACAAAATTTCCGAGCAGGTGTTCGGGCTGGTCTTTTTCCTTCACCATCGCAACGTCGGTCTGCCCGAGTATTTCCATCATCTGCGCATCGTGTTCCTTCTTATAAGGAGCAATAATACGCGATACCGCGGTGTCGCTGGTGGTATAGTCAAGCGGAATAGATACCGATTCAATCTGGGTAACATGACCCGGCTGGTGACAGCCCGGCGAAATTACTGCCGGAATGAGCAGCAGGTAAAGTAAACGGTGACGCATATTTTCTGTTCTTGCGGGTAGCTGCAAGGTACGTATTTTCGCGGGTTCCGGCGCTTTTTTTATATTATTTTTTTCTTGTATTATCGCAGGCGCAATGTAATTTTACAGGGTTCCAAAAAACTGCTTTTAATCATGTTTACAGCCGAAGTTTCGTTCCGTGTACGTTATGGTGAAACCGATCGTATGGGGTATGTGTATTATGGTAACTATGCTGAGTTTTATGAAGTTGGACGTGTAGAAGCATTGCGCGAACTCGGCTGGAATTACAAAGACATGGAAGACAGCGGCATACTGCTGCCGGTGCACACATTCAGCATCAAGTACCACAAACCGGCTTTTTACGATGACCTGCTCACCATCAAAACCACCATCCGCGAAATGCCCCGGGCACGCATCCGCTTCGATTATGAGTGTTATAACGAAAAAGGAGAACTGCTGAACGAAGGCGAAACCACGCTCGTTTTTGTAAGTGCCGAAACCAAACGCCCCTGCGGCATTCCGGCCGGGTTTGCGGCTGCACTTAAACCGTACATGGGGCAGTAATCAGGTTGTTTCCTTATAAGTAACAACAACGCCTTCGTTTTTCCGCAATGCTTCACACACGCGGTCGGCTGCATCTTTCCGGATTTCGAAAAGCAGGCGGCATTCCAGTTCAAACACCTGCCCGCTGAGTAGTGCGCCCGAATCTTTCATGATTTTCATCACGGCATTCATGGCTGCATACGGAAAGTGGACTTCATAAATTTCGTTGATCGTCATTTCAACCTGCGTGGCCTGTTTAAGCGCATCGGCGGTTGCTTCGCGGTAGGCGTTGATGAGTCCCGGCACACCGAGTAACGTGCCGCCGAAATAACGAACCACTACAACAAGAATGTTGGTGAGGTCGTGCGACTGGATCTGCCCCATAATCGGTCGCCCTGCAGTTCCCGAAGGTTCGCCGTCGTCGCTCGAACGGAAATGCAGTTTATCTGCTCCGAGGCGAAATGCATAACAATGATGCACTGCATCAAAATGGGTTTTCCGCAGTTGCGCAAGCTGTTCTTTTACTTCGGCTTCCGTTTTCACCGGGTATACAAACGCAAGGAACTTACTTCCCCGGTCTTTGAACTGTCCCGCGGCTGGTGCGGCTATGGTGCGATAGGTATCGTCAAACAGCATACCGGTCAGGAAAACATGATGAGTAACGTGGCCACGATGGAAATACCAATGCCGAGTAAATTCATCGGTGAAAGTTTTTCGCGGAAAATAAAAAATGCAGCCAGTGTGGAAACCACTACAATGCCCATATTGGCCACCGGGTAAAGCATGGAACTTTCCATTAAATTGCTTTCAAGCGCTTCGATGATGCACCAGATGGAAAAATAATTCGGAACACCGAGCACAATGCCGGCAATTAAAGCGCGTGGCTGCAGTGTGGTTTGTTTGCGGAGCAGCTGGTACGAAACCATAAGCACACCGCCGGTAAATGCCATGAGGAAACAGCAGGCGATAAACAATGGCGAATCAGCAGTAGAAACGGATTGCTGCTGTGCAAAATTAACAAGTGCATCAATGATGCCGCTGCCGAGAAAAACAACTAATGGCAGAAACAACTGCCGGAGTCCGAGTGAAGAACCATCGTTTTTTTTCGAAGTGAAATAAACCGCAACCAACGCAAGAACAATACCGGCCACTTTCATAAACCCGGTTGAGTCATTGTAAAGCAGGATAGCTACAATAACAGGAATAATCACCGACATTTTATTCGCAACCGAAGCAACGGAAACGCCGATGGTTTGTGCCGTACGTGCAATGAGCAGGAATATGCTGATAAACAGCAGCCCCATGATGGGCGGAATCCACAACCAGGTTTTGGTTTCAAGTGCAGCAAACGAAAAATGAACCGGCGAAAGCAAAAGGCCCAGTGAACCGGCCACCGCGTAGTTCACCACAATGCCCTGCAGCGTATTGATACGGAAGCGGTCAAAACTTTTCAGGATCAGGAAGAGCAATGAATTGCAGATAACAGCAAGTACCAGGTAGATCATACGTTCCGAAAATAATACAATTCCGACTGAAAATCGGTTTGCTGTTTGATACCGGGTTTATTTAAAGTATTCCATGCCGGTGCGGAAACGCCTTCACCAAAATGCAGGGCATTGTTTTTAAAAACGTATGCTTCGTCCCACAACCCGGCGGTGATGAATGCCCGGAGCATTTTGCTGCCGCCTTCCACAAACAGGGAATGAATGGAACGCCCGTAAAGTGCATTGAGCACCTGCGGCAATTCCGGCTCGCCGAGCTGCAAAATAACAACAGCACCATTTTCCGATTCTGGAAACGCAGCAGTAGTAAAAACAAGCGCAGGCACTGTTCCGTCAAACACCTGCAGCGAACGGGGCAGGCGGTTTGTGCGGTCAATGATAACACGCAGCGGTTGATTGCCTGCTGCAAAACGGACATTCAGTTGCGGGTTATCCAGCAGCAGGGTATCGGTGCCTGCAACAATAGCCTGTGATGCTGCACGCAACTGATGAACAAAATGCTGTTCTTTTTCGCCGGTAATTTTTTCCGGCTGCTGTTCCGGTGATTTGCGTTTGCGGTCGATGAAACCGTCGCCGGTTTCGGCCCATTTGAGGGTAATGAACGGGCGTTTTTTTTCAAATGCGGTAATAAATTTCCGGTTCAGTTCGCGGCATTCCTGTTCGAGCACACCGGCGGTTACTGCAATACCGGCGTCGCGCAGTTTTTGAATGCCTTTGCCTGCCACCAGCGGATTGGGATCGGGGCAGCCCACTACCACGCGTTTCACCTGGTGCTTAATCAGCAGATCGGCACAGGGCGGTGTTTTACCGAAGTGGGAGCAAGGCTCCAGGTTAACATAAACGGTTGATGCTTCAAGCAGGCTTTTATCGTTCACCGACGCAATGGCATTTACTTCCGCATGCGGACCGCCATAACGTGCGTGAAATCCTTCACCGATGACTTCGTTGTTGTACACGATCACCGCACCCACCAGCGGGTTGGGCGCAACAAAACCACTGCCGGAAGCCGCAATCCGGAGGCAATGCTGCATGTAGTGTTCATCGGTATTCATCGCGCAAAGGTAACCACGAAAACCAAATAAACACGCGCTGCGGGAAGCGGGGTAATTAAATCAAACGTATTTTTGCACATGCGTATTTCCAGCAATCACATCCGATCCATCATTTCATTTTTTTACAGTGAACTGCAGCACCGTTACAGCCGTTCCGAAATCAATCGCCTGGTGGAAATGGTTTTTGAAGCTTATCACGGCTATACCCGGACCGAACTGCTGAAACGCGTGGACGAAACCGTAAACGAATCGGACCTGCTGCGTTACAATTTTGCGGTGAAAGACCTGAAAAACGGAAAGCCGGTACAATACGTCATTGGTAAAGCCTGGTTTTTCGACCTTACACTGATGGTGAATGAACACGTACTTATTCCCCGCCCGGAAACGGAAGAACTGGTGCAGTGGATTGCTGATGATTACCGGCACGTTAACGATCCCATTGCAATTGTAGATGCAGGTACCGGCAGCGGCTGTATTCCCATTGCGCTTGCACGTAAACTGCCACGGGCAAAAGTTTCCGCATTTGATGTTTCAGCCGGTGCGCTGCAGGTTGCTGCACACAATGCAATGACGGCAAATACAGTAGTTCAGTTTTTCAGCGCGGATATGCTGGATGAAACAACATGGGCTGTTATTCCGCAATGCGATGTACTGGTGAGTAATCCGCCGTACATCCGCCGTTCGGAGGCTGCAGCTATGGATGAACATGTAACAGCATACGAGCCGCACCTCGCACTATTTGTTCCGGATGAGGATGCACTCCTTTTTTATAAGGCACTTGCACAGCTCGGCAAAAACGTGTTGAAACCGGGAGGCGTATTGTATGTTGAAATTAATGAAGCACTGGGAGAACCGGTGGTGAAACTGTTTGAGCAGTCGGGATACAAAGCCATTGAACTGCGCAATGACCTCAGCGGCAAACAGCGTATGGTAAAAGCCTGCAGGGCATAGTCACCTGAAATAACAAATGTTTTGAATTCATCCCCGGCCGGATAAACCGGAATATGTAAATTTGGGCATGAATACATTGACCAAAGAACAGGCGGCTGCCCGTATAAGCCAGCTTTCACGCGAACTGGATGAACACAATCGGCTTTATTATATTGAAGCGGCACCTGTAATCAGTGATTTCGAATTTGATGCGCTGCTGAAAGAACTCGAAACACTCGAAAAAGAACATCCTGAACTGCGGCTGCCCGATTCGCCTACGCTGCGTGTGGGCGGTGGCATAACCAAAGAATTTCAAACGGTGAAGCACCGTTACCCGATGCTTTCCCTTTCCAATACTTATAACGAAGAGGAACTTGAAGAGTTTGATGCCCGTGTACGTAAACTGCTCGGTGATGAACCCTTTGAATATGTATGCGAACTGAAATACGATGGAGTAGCTATTGGACTCCATTATAAGGACGGGCTGCTGCAGCAGGCACTCACCCGCGGCGACGGTGTGCAGGGCGATGATATTACCACCAACGCCAAAACCATCCGCAGCATTCCGTTGCGACTCAACTCGGGTAAAAACGCAATTCCGTTTCCCGCCGATTTTGAAATACGCGGCGAAGTGTATATGCCGCACAAATCGTTTAACCGCATCAACCAGGAAAAGGCCGCAGCCGGTGAAGCGTTGCTGGCCAACCCGCGCAACTCCACTGCCGGTACATTAAAAATGCAGGATTCGGC
The DNA here is from genome assembly GCA_943372645.1 of Chitinophaga pinensis. Taxonomy (GTDB): domain Bacteria; phylum Bacteroidota; class Bacteroidia; order Palsa-965; family Palsa-965; genus VBWE01. The sequence goes on from CALRZN010000013.1 coordinate 145,361, forward strand.
TGTGGTGGCTTCCCGCCAGCTCGACTGCTTTCTTTATTTTGTACTCGGTGAAAACCTGCCGTATAAAACACATTTCGAAAGCCTGGAGGCCGCGCGCAGCTGGGGGTTTAAGGTGCCCGATTTTACCGAACTCGTTTCCGGTCTGGACGGGGTGAAAGCATTCATCGCCAAATGGGATGTGGAACGCCGCAACCTCGATTTTGATACCGATGGCGTTGTGATAAAAGTAAACAGTTACGCACAGCAGCAAACGCTCGGCTTCACCGCAAAATCGCCGCGCTGGGCCATTGCGTATAAATTTAAAGCCGAACGCGTTTCTACGAAGCTGAATGAGATTACCTACCAGGTCGGACGTACCGGGGCCATCACACCGGTTGCCAATCTTACACCGGTATTGCTTGCCGGCACAACGGTAAAACGGGCGTCGCTGCACAATGCAGACATTATCGAAAAACTCGATCTGCACGAAGGCGATTATGTGTTCGTGGAAAAAGGCGGCGAAATTATTCCGAAAATTATCGGGGTTGATTTGCCAAAACGCACAGCGGGAAGCGCAAAACTTTTGTACACGGCTGTTTGTCCGGAATGTGGAACAGCCCTCGAGCGCAAAGAAGGCGAGGCACTGCATTACTGCCCCAACGATGCCGGATGTCCGCCCCAGCTGGTTGGAAAAATAGCACACTTCGTTGGCCGCCGCGCAATGAACATCGAAAGCCTGGGGGAAGAAACGATTGAACAGTTTTTCCGAAACGGGCTTATCCGCAATTATGCTGACCTGTACGATCTGAAAAAAGAACAGCTGCTACCGCTCGAACGCATGGCGGAAAAATCGGCACAGAATATTATTGATGGTATTGCGGGCTCGGTAAAGATTCCGTTCGAGCGTGTACTTTTTGCAATCGGTATCCGCCACATCGGCGAAACAACGGCAAAAAAACTGGCGCAGGGCCTGCATACCATGGAGCGCATCCGCACCGCCACCCGCGAAGAATTGCTGGAGGTACCGGAAGTAGGGGAGATTATCGCCGACAGCATCATCGCGTTTTTTGCCAGCCCGGAAAACATCCTGCTGGTTGACCGGCTGAAAGCGGCCGGACTGCAGATGGAACTTTCGGAAGAACAGCTCACATCCAAAACAGAGAAACTGAAAGGCCTTACGTTTGTGGTATCAGGTGTGTTCAACCGTTCGCGCGATGAAATGAAAAACCTGATCGAACAGAACGGCGGCAAAAGCAGCGGATCGGTTTCCGGGAAAACAGCGTACCTCGTGGCCGGTGAAAACATGGGCCCTGAAAAACGGGCCAAGGCCGAAAAACTGGGGGTAAAAATTATTTCCGAAGAAGACCTGCTTCAACTGATTGCTGCAGGAGAATAAATAGTTAAAACACACACGATGAAATCCTATTTCGGAAATATCGCATTGCGCCGCGAAATGGCTGCTGTTCAACGGCAGAAAATTGCTTCCAGTATGGAACAGGCGAACAGCATCGGCATTGTGTTCCAGTACAAAGACGAAGAAGAATTTGAGCTGCTGAAAAAATACGTGCAGTACCTGCGCGATATGAAAAAGAAGGTAAAAGCCGTTGGCGTTTACCTTACGAAGGAGTTGCCGCAGTTCAGTTATTCCAAACTCGAGTTTGATTTTTTCAGTAAAAAACAGTTCAGCTGGCTCGGTAAGCCAGCTGATCCGTTACTTGCAAATTTTGTAAATGAACCATTCGATATTCTTCTTGATCTGAATATGAATGATATCCTTCCGCTCAGGTACCTCGTGGCGCAATCGGTTTCCCATTTCAAAGTAGGCCGCTGGCAGGAAGACGACGCAGAACTGCACGACTTCCTGATTACAAGCCCTCCTGAAAAAGGCCTGAAATACTTTCTCCGGAACATTGACCTTTATCTGTCAAAGCTCAACACCCCGGCATAATAAAAAAAACACGCAACGCCGCTACGCCCTGGGCGAAGCCGAACTGCGGTTTGATTTTTTGAGGGAGCGGATAAGGGAATCTACTTTAAGGAGTTCTTTTTCGGTGATAATGGACGGACCAATAAAGAGATCGGGCTGGTTGTTTTTGATGGGTGTTTTCATAAGGTAAAATTTTTAAAATAGTGGTTAACTAAACGTATGGCAGCAGGTGGTTCTATGACCATTAACTGGGCACCTTTACGGCTTGCCCCCAGTGTTTTCTCATAATGCAAAAGTAACGAATTTTTCGCGTAAAATGCAACATACCCCTCCATTTTTAACTCCAATGATTCCTTACAGGCAAACGCCACCAGGTTACCCGCAACACCAAGAAAAACTTTGTCTGCTCCCCGGTTAATTGCAGCACTTTCCAGCAGGTGCATAAAGATATGCCCCTCCCGTTTTTCAAGCGAAACAAGTCCCATCACATGCGTCGGGTAAGCCTGCAGTACCAGCTTGTAAACTGTGCGTTCTTTCCGTTTCATTTCGTTTTTCCAGTCGAAGAGCCAGCCCTTGTTTTTGAAAAACAATCGCCGGTCGGTTTGCTCCGCCGGAACAACCAGTGTTTCATAGCTTTCGCCGTTTCTGCTGTGCTCAACCGAACGGGTCAGTTTATCCACCAGGAAGTCGAGCCGCGTGGCCGAGGGACAAGCCCACGGATGTATGTTCTTTTCCATGCTTTACAATTTTTGTATTGTATATACTATTACAGGCGTGTATTAAAAAAGAACGGGAACCCGAAGGCTCCCGTCCCGGCTAAGAAAACAGCAAACGATTATTCGTTCACCGCTTTTTTGGAGGGCATGCGCTCAATCAGCAACAGCTCATTTGCCAGCACCTCAATAATCGAGCGCTTTGCCCCGTTATCATCTGTCCAGGTCCGGGTAATCAGTTTGCCTTCGATGGCAACCTGCACGCCTTTCTGCTGCAGCATACGCTCTGCATGCTCGGCCACATTGTTCCAGGCAACCACCATAAACCAGTGGGTCTGCTGCACACGCTCTCCGGATGCATTTTTATAAAAATCGTGTGTGGCGATCGAGAAACGGGCCACTTTACGTCCGTTCGGGAATTCACGCATTTCAGGGGCTCCTCCGAGGTTACCTACCAGCTGTACTTTGTTTCGCATCGTGTTCATAAATAAAATAGATTAAAGGATTAATAATTAAACTTGTTTTTCTAAGCGTACATACACTTTCTTTTCCTGTTGCCGGTTGATCAGACCAGCGTTCAATTCGAATGACGGTGCAAAGGTGTGGCGCTCTTTTCCGGCGATCCGGTTCTTAAATGCTTGTTTTCGTTTATAAGAGATTGCAAACAATTGTAATCGTTTGAAAATGGATTATATGTCTGTAAATCAGCTTGATGAATGAAATTGCAAAAACTCTTGTATTTTTACAAAACGATGAAATTTGTAGTCATTTCCGATACACACGGCCTGCATGATCGCCTGGAATTGCCTCCCGGCGATGTACTTATTCATGGCGGTGATGTATCCAAACGCGGGTATACGCGTGAAATAAAATCGTTTGTAGATTGGTTTGCCGCACAACCGCATCCGCATAAAATTTTTGTCGCCGGGAATCACGATTATTTTTTCGAGCAAAAACCGCAGGCGGAAATCGATGCCATTATTCCGTCCAACGTCATTTACCTCAACGACAGCGGCATTGAACTCAACGGCATCCGCATCTGGGGTTCACCCATTCAGCCCTGGTTCTGCGACTGGGCGTTTAACCGGCAGCGCGGGCCGGAGATCCGCAAACACTGGGACCTCATTCCGCCCGCAACCGATATCCTCATTACGCACGGGCCGCCCTTTGGTTTTCACGATCGCCTCATAACGGGTGTAGCCGTGGGCTGCGAAGAACTCACCAAAAAAGTGTGGGAGGTGAAACCGAAAATCCACATCTTCGGACACATTCATGAAGCGTATGGCGAATCGGAAACAGATGGGGTACGTTTCATCAACGCGGCAGTACTCAATCACCGCTACGAAATGCAGAACGCCCCGATTGTTTTTGATTGGGATTAGCGTGTGTTTTTTTTACGCAAAACACAACTCACCGGGTAGTGGTCAGAATACTCTT